>WGNJ01000010.1 GCA_016124635.1 Alphaproteobacteria bacterium
AAAACCAGAACCCGTAATAGACCAGCTCCGCGTATTTCGGCATCAACTCGTCTTTCAGGTGCCCAGCTCCGCGGTCGAGCGTAATCGACTCGATGCCACGATGCGCCGCCAAAAGGATCGTGCCGCCCGGCGTCTCGTACACGCCGCGGCTCTTCATGCCGACGAAACGGTTCTCGACGAGGTCGAGCCGGCCGATACCGTTCGTTTTTCCTAGTTCGTTGAGCTTCGTCAGCAACGCCGCCGGCGACAGCTTCTTGCCGTCGATCGAAACCGCATCGCCTCTTTCGAATCCGATCTCGACATAGGTCGCTTTGTCCGGAGCTTCCTCCGGGCTGATGGTTCGCTGATAGACGATCGCGTCCGCTTCGGTGGCGGGATCCTCCAGAACCTTTCCTTCGCTTGAAGAGTGCAGCAGATTGGCGTCGACCGAGAACGGAGCCTCGCCACGCTTGTCCTTTGCGATAGGGATCTGATGCTTCTCGGCGAATTCGATCAGCTTGGTGCGGCTGTCGAGGTCCCACTCGCGCCAGGGCGCGATCACCCGAACATCGGGCTTCAACGCATAGTAGGCGAGCTCGAAGCGCACCTGATCGTTGCCTTTGCCCGTCGCGCCGTGTGCGACGGCATCGGCGCCGACCTTGTTCGCGATCTCGATCTGCTTCTTGGCGATGAGCGGCCGCGCAATGGATGTGCCGAGCAGATATTGCCCCTCATAAAGTGCGTTGGCGCGAAACATCGGAAACACGTAATCGCGCACGAATTCTTCGCGCAGGTCTTCGACAAAAATGTTCTCAGGCTTGATGCCGAGCATCTCGGCCTTCTTGCGCGCGGGCGACAGCTCTTCGCCCTGACCGAGATCCGCCGTGAACGTCACCACCTCGCAGCGATAGGCTTCCTGCAACCATTTCAAGATGACCGAGGTGTCGAGGCCGCCCGAATAGGCAAGCACGACTTTCTTCACGGGCTTCTGCGTCACGGGTGATGCTCCAGATAAGAATTCGAATCGAGCTCGCCTCTAATGCGGCATGCCCGCCAGTTCGCGCGATCGCAGCGCGGCCATTCGCGCGCTCGCGCGTTCCTTGACGCTTTCGCTCTTCAGCTGGCCGCAGGCCGCCATGATGTCGCGTCCGCGCGGCGTGCGAATTGGCGAGGCATAGCCTGCCTTGTTCACGATCTCGCCGAACGTCTCGATCTGCTCCCAATCGGAGCATTCGTAAGGCGCGCCCGGCCACGGATTGAACGGGATTAGATTGATCTTCGCTGGGATGCCGGCCATCAGCCGCACCAATTGTTTTGCGTCGGCAACGCTGTCGTTGACGCCCTTCAGCATCACATACTCGAACGTGATACGACGCGCATTGGACAGCCCTGGATAGGCGCGGCACGCCGCCAGCAGTTCCTTGATCGGATATTTTTTGTTCAACGGTACGATTGCGTCGCGCACCTCGTCGCGCACGGCGTGAAGTGAGATCGCCAGCATCGAGCCGATCTCAGCGCCGGCTTTGGGGATCATTGGCACGACGCCGGCCGTCGAAAGCGTGATCCGGCGCTTCGATACCGAAAGTCCTTCGCCGTCCGCAACGATCGAGAGCGCATCACGCACGTTGTCGAAATTGTAGAGCGGCTCACCCATGCCCATCATCACGACGTTGGTGATTTGCCTTGTCGTGGTATTGCGCCCGGCGTGCGGCCATTCCCGCAAATGATCGCGCGCGATCAGAATTTGCGACACGATCTCCGCCGAAGTCAGATTGCGCACAAGCTTTTGCGTGCCGGTGTGGCAGAAGCGGCAATTGAGCGTGCAGCCGACTTGGCTCGAGACGCAGAGTGTTCCTCGATCTTCTTCGGGAATGAAAACCGTCTCGACCTCGACGCCGGGTCCGAACCGGATCAGCCATTTGCGCGTGCCGTCGCTCGACGTTTGCGCGGTCACAACCTCGGGCCGCTGCAATGTGAAACGTTCGTCGAGTTCGCGACGAAACGGCTTGGCGAGGGTTGTCATCCGATCGAAGTCGGTCGCACCCTGTACGTAGGCCGCGTTCCAAAGCTGGCTCGCGCGCATGCCGACCTGCTTGGGCTCTACGCCCACGGTGAGCAGCGCGCGCTTCAACTGGTCGCGCGTCAGTCCGATCAGAGAATCCTTTTGGCCGTCCATGGCTCTGCTTCAAAAACAAAAGGCGGCGGGTTTAGCCGCCGCCCGAAAAGCCGCCTTGAGAGGCGCTAAGCCTTTATTTGCAGCCTTCCGTCGCTTTGTCGAGGGCCTGCGAGATGCCTTTGAGCGAATAGCCGTCGGTGGTCAACGTGCCGCGCTTGGACATGCCCTTAACCGTCATGTCCCCTGCCGCGCGCATCGCGGCGATGAGCTTGGTCTCGTCGTCTCGAGAAGCCAGCCAGGCGCCGTCGTCTTTGGTGAAGAATTGGAACTTGTCCGAGCCGACCTGGACCGTCACCTCCGAGCGCTCTTTGAACGGATAGCCGATGATGATCGAAGGCTCGTTGACGACCTTCTGGCTCGGCCAGCTCGTGATCAGGAAGTAGACCGGATCTCGATTCACCCCCTTCGGTTCCTTACTCTGCGGCTGAGACACGACGTAGCAGACCGACCCGCGACCGTTGTCGCTGCCCTTGTAGGCCTCCCAGGCGTCGAACGTGCCGAGCAAGGCAGAACCCGCAGGCGCTGCTATTCCTGCACCGGCGCTGAATACGAGGCCTGCTACGGTCATGAGAATCCGCCGAACTATAGGGGTCATTTGGCTACCTTTGATCTCTGGCATCGTCTGAAGCCCGCCGCCGGGCCGAACCAAGGGGTGGTTCGCGTGGACCCCTAATGTCTCGCCCATCCGAGGCGCTTTTGTGAAGCCCTTTTTGCCACGCGGCCCAAGCAAATAGGCGGCGGATGGGCTTCGCGAGCCCTTGCGCCGGATGATATACGGTCGCCGGCGTGCCTTCGGACGCGGCCGGACTGCAGGATCACCGGACTTCGACGTGCTTGGCCACCTATCCAAATACCATTACGCGGCGTTGCGTTTCGCAAAGCCGCCCCACCCCGCAGCGCATCAATGACCCGCAAATGAACCCGGTTCTCGTCGAAGTGACTCGCGGCCAGCGAGTCGAGAGCATGCATCGCGGTGCCATCGCCATATGCGATGCCAAAGGCGGCGTATTCGGCGGCTGGGGTGACATCGACGCCGCCGTCTATCCGCGTTCGGCCTTCAAATCGCTCCAGGCCTTGGCCCTGGTCGAGAGCGGTGCGGCGGACGCGTTCTGTGTTTCGTCGGAAGAGCTTGCGCTTGCATGCGCATCGCACAGCGGCGAGCCGATGCATGTGGAGCGTGTCGAACGCTGGCTCGCTCGTATCGATTGCAAAGAGAGCGACCTCGCTTGCGGGCCGCATTTGCCGATTCATGAGCCGACAGCCCATGCCATGATCCGCGAGGGTCGCAAGCCGTGCCGCATTCACAATAATTGCTCAGGCAAGCACACCGGCTTTCTAACTCTCGCGCGCCATCTGGGCGTCTCGACCTCGAACTACGAGCGGCCTGATCATCCAGTTCAAAACCTTGTGCGCATGGCTATCGCGGACATGTGCGATGTCGAAGCGGGCGCGATGCCCATCGCGATCGACGGCTGTGCTGCTCCGAACTACGCGATCCCCTTACGCAACTTGGCGCAAGGCATGGCGCGCCTTGGCGATACGGCATCGCTCAGCCCGTCACGCGCGACCGCCGCACGCCGCCTCGTCGATGCATGGCGCGAACATCCTCTGCTCGTTTCCGGGACGGGTCGGGCGTGTGGCGATCTGATCCGCGCGTCGAGCGATCGAACGGTCGTGAAGACCGGAGCCGAAGGTGTTTTCACTGCCGTGCTGCCTGAGCGCGGGCTCGGCGTCGCGCTCAAGATCGACGACGGCGCGACGCGTGGCGCTGAGACGGCGATGACGCGCATACTTGTTCTGCTTGGCGTCGCCGACGAATGGTCCGAGCTGATTCTCAAACACCTGCAGCCGGCCATTCGCAATTGGCGCGGCGACGAAGTGGGTGAGCGCCGCGCCAGCGCGGCGCTCGAGAACATCGCGAGCTAGTTGGAGTGCGCGGGTTCCGTCGTGCTTGCGGGCGTCATTCCGCCCGGCGGGAGCTCTTCGACGCTCGACACGACGCATGTGCTCGGGATACCGCGGCGCGGACCGAATGTGATGCGATCGCCGGGGCTCAAGCAGATGCCGGGCCGAGACTCGACCTTGGCGTAGATGGCGTAGCGCATCTCGGTGCAGTCGTTCACGAAGGTCACCTTATAGCGCCGGTTGACGCCCATCTCGATGATCGCCGTCTGCTTGTCGACGTCGGTCCAGTGGCGCAGCCGGTCTGTGAACGGGCACGCGTTGTGGCTTGGCTTCTGCTCGTCCGCAAACGCTGGCGCCGCGGCCAACATCTGCAATGTCATCGCGCCGAATACGAAGGTTTTGCTGAATTTGCTGCTCATGGGCATCGAGCCTCCTGCTCGACAGAAGCGCACATGCTTGGCGTTTGTTCCTGGCTCAAATAATGTTTGGCCGCTGAACGCCATCTGAATGCTCTATCACGAACCGGAGAGTTCCAAATGAAGGCCGTACTTTGCAAGCAATACGGACCGCCAGACAGCTTGGTCGTCGAGGATGTGCCGAGCCCGAAGCCGGCCGAAGGTCAGGTTCTGATCTCGGTCAAGGCGGCCGGTGTGAACTTCCCGGACGTTTTGATCATTCAGAACAAGTACCAATTCAAACCGCCGCTTCCGTTCGCGCCGGGCGGTGAAGTTGCTGGCATCGTCAAGGAAATCGGCCCCGCCGTGACAAACGTGAAGGTCGGCGATCGTGTTATTGGCTCGACCGGCTGGGGCGGCTTCGCCGAGGAAGCGCTCGCGCCCGCATCGCGGTGCATTCCCTTTCCATCCAACATGGATTTCGCCGAAGCATCCGCCTTTGTGATGACCTATGGAACGTCGCATCACGCGCTGAAGGATCGCGCGCAGATCAAGCCGGGTGAGACCCTGCTCGTTCTCGGCGCCGCTGGCGGCGTCGGCCTCTCCGCGGTCGAGCTCGGCAAAGTCATGGGCGCACGCGTGATTGCCGCCGCGTCGAGCCAGGAGAAAGTCGACGTGTGCCTGAAGCATGGCGCCGACGCCGGCGTTGTCTATCCGGCCGGTCCGCTCGACCGCGACGCGCAGAAGAAGCTCTCCGAAGAATTCAAGAAAGTCGTCGGCGGTGACGGCGCAAACGTCATCTACGACGGTGTTGGCGGAACCTATGCGGAGCCGGCGCTGCGCTCGATCGCGTGGGAAGGCCGTTATCTGGTGATCGGCTTCCCCGCGGGTATTCCCTCGATCCCGCTCAATCTCGCGCTGCTCAAGGGCTGTCAGATTGTGGGCGTATTCTGGGGCGCCTTCACCGCACGCGAGCCGAAGCGCAATCAGGAGAATTTGCACGAGCTGATGGATTGGGTCGCGAAGGGCAAGCTGAAGCCCTATGTGTCCAAGCGCTACCCGATGGCGAACGCGGCCCAAGCGTTGAAAGACATGGAAGCGCGCAAGGTCACCGGCAAAGTCGTCTTGACGATGGGCTAGGTCTCGGCTCGCAACAGCACGCGCCGCGCGGCGGCGCGATGCTCTGCGCGCATGTAGCTGCCGGCGATTCCGATCGCCGCCGTCAGCGCGGCCGCATCGTCGCTGTAGCCGAAGCCCGCGATGAAATCGGGAACCAGGTCGATCGGAATGATGAAATAAGCCAGCGCGGCCACCAAGGCCGCGCGCGCCGGCAACGGCGTCAGTGGATCGACGGCGCAGAAATATGCCGCGACCAGATCTTCGACAAACGGCAGTTGCCCAATCACGCGGCGCAGCTTGCGCCAGAAACCGTCGTGCACTGTTCGCTCGTTGCGAGCAAGGACGACAGGCAATTGCGCTTCGACAAAATCGACCGCCATGGGAAACCCTACCTACGAAACAGCCAGACCAACAAAGACAGCACGGCACTGATCAGAATTGACGTTACGATCGGAATATAGAGGTGAAACCCGTCGCGCTCGATCGCGATATCGCCTGGCAAGCGGCCGAGGCCGATTTTCCCGAGGATGGGCCACAAGAGCCCGGCTGCAACCAGCACGAGCCCCAGGATGATCAAGGTGCGCGAGACATCCATATCCGGCCGCCCTTTGAGCATCTGGCCTTCCCCTCGGAAGGCCGTTAAGAAATTGCTCTCCAGCAATTCAATATAGGCAGAGGGCAGGAAATATGCAGCTGAATCGTTCGGTTACCGCGATTGTGACCGGTGGGGCCTCGGGTCTTGGAGAGGCGACTGCGCGCGAATTGGCGGGAGCGGGCGTGCGCGTAGCGATCTTCGATCTCAACAAGGATCGCGGCAACAAGGTCGCTGGCGAAATCGACGGTGTCTTCTGCGAAGTGAATGTCGCCAACGAGCAAAGCGTCGTCGACGGCTTTGCCAAAGCGCGTGCGGCCCTCGGCCAGGAGCGAATTCTCGTCAACTGCGCCGGCACCGGCATTGCGGTGAAGACTGCGTCCCGCAAGAAGGACACCAACGAACCGGTCGCGCATCCGATCGATCAATTCGATCGCATCATTCAGATCAATCTCGTCGGCACGTTTCGCTGCATCTCGAAAGCGGCAGCCGGCATGCTGACGCTCGATCCCATAACCGAAGACGGCGAGCGTGGCGTCATCGTCAACACCGGTTCCGTTGCAGCTGAGGACGGTCAGATCGGTCAGGCCGCGTATTCGGCGTCGAAAGCCGGCATCAAAGGTATGACGCTGGTCGTCGCCCGCGATCTATCGCGTGACGGCATTCGTTGCTGCACGATCCTGCCGGGCCTCTTCAACACGCCGCTTCTTGGCGCGGCGCCGGAGGACGTGAAGCGCAGCCTTGGCGCGCAGGTACCGTTCCCCTCGCGGCTTGGTCATCCTTACGAATACGCCAAGCTTGCGCGGCAGATTTGCGAGAACTCGATGTTGAACGGCGAGACCATTCGCTTGGACGGTGCCATTCGCATGGCGCCGCGCTGACGGAGTTGCGATGCGCGCGGTTGTCTTGATCATTGCACTGCTTGCGCTAGGTGCGGTCGCACTCTACGCCGTGCAAATCTTCCCCGCGCGCATCGAGGCCGATCTCAAGCAGCGTTCTGAAGAAGCTCTACACGCTGCGAATCTGAACTTCGCAAAGGTCAGCGTCAGCGGTCGCGTTGTCACGCTCTCGGGCGAGGCGCCCGGCTCAATCTCGAAAGAAGATGCGGTAAGGATCGCCGGCGACGTATGGGGTGTGGCGAGCGTGCGCGACACGCTCCTGGTTGCGACCACTGGTTTGCCTCCTGCGCCTCAGCCGGTCACGGGTTCTTCGCAGGAGCTTTCGGAAAACACGGCGAGCGAGCCCGCTGCTCCCGCCGAAGAGTCGTCGTCGTCCGACACGCTGCCGACCGTAGGCTCGTTGGTCGATCCTGCGCTTGATTCACCGGCAGAGGAGCCGGCGGCGCCATCGTCGTCGGACGAACAACCCTCGACCGCGGAAGCCGTTACACCGGCACCCGCAGAGACAGCATCGTCAGAGCCGGCGCCCACGCCCACGCCCACGCCCGCACAAACGGAGGCGGCGCCCTCTGAGCCTGCGCCGCAGGTCACGGCTCAAGCCGAACCGCCTTCGAAACCGTCAGCACCACCCTCTGCGGCCGCTCCGCCCGGCGCAAGCGTGGGCCCGCTGCCGAAGGAAGCCATTGCGCAAGGCATCACCGCTGGATTGACCTCGGCACTGCAAGCGATCCCGCCGGCGATCGAAGCAGCGCCGCCCGCCTACCGTCTCGAAGCGCGCGTTTCAGGCAGGCAAATCGAGTTGCAGGGTTTGGTCTCGACACCTTCCGCGCAACGCGCCTTGGTGGCGCATGTGCGGCGTCGTATTCGCCGCGCTCACATCGTCGACTCAATGCAGGTCGCGCACGCGAAGCCGGACAAAGATTGGCTCGGTGTTGCGCGTTCAGGGCTCGCGCAGCTCGCTCGTTTGGACAATGGCTCGCTCAAACTTGAGGGACACACTGTCTCCGTCAGCGGCAAACCGAAGAGCGAAAGCGACCGCAAGCGCATCCTCGCGGCGCTGAGCAAACTTCCCCGCGGTTACAAATCGACGGTATTGCTCGAGCGCATGCAGGACGCAGTACCCGCGGCGCCGTCGATCGCTGAAGCGGCGCCCGCACCTGAACCTGTTCGCCCGGCACCGGCGCCGCCCGCGGTGCCGTCGAAGCCAAGACGCACGCCGCCGAAACACGTTGCTGCCAAATATCGCATCGCGCCTGCGCCGCTACCTGTCGAGCGACGCCTTTCGTCCAGTTGCCGCCGCCGCTTCAACAATGTGTTGCCGCGCGTAGCAGTCGCGTTTGAGAGCGGCTCGTCGCACATTCAATCGAGCGTCGGGCTCGACGATTTCGCTCGCATCGCGCGTCAATGTCCGGGCGCGCACATTCGCCTTTCGGGGCACTCGGACACGCAAGAGGTCGCGCCGACAGCAACCGGACTGTCGCTGCATCGCGCGTTCGCTGTCATGGACGCGCTGGAAGACCGCGGCGTGTCGGATGAAAACATCACGGTAGTGGGCCGCGGCGGGCTGCGTCCCGCGTTTAGCAACGCCACGGCAGAAGGCCGGGAGAACAATCGGCGTGTTGAGTTTGCGGTCTGGTAGGTTGGGGCTTGGTCGCTATGGATTATCTTGTTGTTGAAATTTCTTTGTATCTGGCGTTGGCATTCGCCATCGGATTTGTCGCGGATCGTCTGATCGTCATGTTGAGTCCGGCGCGCGGTGCGACGGGCGATCGTGTCGCGGTCGCTGAAAATCTTGCATCGACGCGCGAGACCGAAGCGCGTCAATTGCGAACGGAAATCGACACGCTGCGCGAGCGCTTGCGCATTACAGAAGCCGGCACGGCTGCCGCGCAAGCGGACGTCTCGCGCGCGAACGCGCAGGTGAGCACAGTGCGCACCGACTACACGCGCAAGATCATGGCGCTCGAAGAAGAGGTCGCAACGCTGAAGCGCCCAAAGCCCGCTGCACCGCCGCCTGAGGCGCCGCGCGTCGTCGAAGCCAAGCCAGCGCCGGAACCGATGCGCAGTGCCGCGCCGTCGCCCGAGCCGCCGCGAGCCGTCGAGCCTGAACCTGCGCCGCAACCGATGCGCAGCGCCAAGCCGTCGCCCGCACCGACGCCCGCTTCGGTCGCTGAAACACCTACACCGGCGCCTGCCGTCGCGCCCCAAGAACCGAAACCGGAGCGGGCGCCGCCGCCGCCGTTCGTGCAGACTGAAGCCATCGAAGAGCCCTTGCCGCTTGTCGCCGCGATGGAGATTGGAGCGCCCACACAGCCGGTCGCGGCCGCGCCAGCTCCTGCCTCAGCCGCATCGCCAACATCAACGACAGCTGCAACATCTGCACCGGCACCTGCTGAACTTCCGCCGGATGATTTGAAGGAGATCGTCGGCATTGGCCCGATTCTCGAGCACACCCTGCAGAGCTTGGGGCTGAAGACGTTCGCTCAGATCGCGACCATCACGCCCGAAGACATCGCCATGCTGATCGTGAAGGTCGATTCTTCGATCGCCGAGCGCGTATTGCGCGAGCGTTGGGTCGAGCAGGCGCGCGAGCTCTATTCAAAGAAGTACGGGAAAGAAGCCGCTTGAGCAGTGACTTCGACAAGAAGGCGGCCGCTTCGCTTCCGGGCCTGCTCGGGCTCGAGTTCTTGGAAACGCGCTCTGGTTTCGTCCGTGCGCGGATGGACATAAAGCCGCATCACCTCGCCCCGAACGGCTATCTTCACGCCGCGAGTGTAATCGCCCTCGCCGACTCCGCTTGCGGCCGCGGCTGCGTGGCGACGCTCCCCGAAGGCGCAAATAGCTTTACGACCATCGAACTAAAGGCCAATTTTCTAGGGACGGCGCTCGATGGCGCCGTTGTCGCGGAGGCACGGCTGGCGCATGGCGGCCGCACGACACAGGTCTGGGACGCGGCAGTCGCGCGCGAAAAGGATGCCAAGAAGATTGCTCTGTTTCGCTGCACGCAAATGATCTTGTACCCCAAGTAGACGCTGTACAAAATTTGCCGCCCAAGGGCCCTGTGATATGGTCCCGCGCGCTTGAAGACCTGCTTGCACCAACTCCTAGGGGACTAAGACTCATGAATCGCACGCTCGTCATTGGCGGGCTCGTTGCCCTTGCCGTTTTGCTTGGCCTTGCGTCGTGGCTGCTCATCGGTGGCCGCAAACCGGCGCCGACTTCAACGGAAGAAACCGTGGCGCAAGACGGCCCGATGGCTCTCAATCAAGTATCCATCATCACCAAGACCGGAACGACGCCGAGCGCCGACAACCGCAGTCTGAACGTGCTCTTCAGCGACTTCGAACTGCGTGGTTCGGGTCGCGAAGTGAGAACGGCGGTGTTCTCGACGACATGGCACGTGAAGCTCGAGCCGGGCGAGCGCGTCGCGGTCGCAACCGCGACGGTCAAAGGCTTCATGAGCTCCTCCGGCGCGCAACCGCAGCCGCCCGCTGCCCCGCCGCCGGCAACAACGCCTGCCGACGCTCCTGCAACACCGGCAGACGCATCGGCATCATCGGCGACACCAGCGACAACGGCCCCGCCCCCCGCGCCGGTCGCTCCACCGCGCCCAGTCGCAGGCGCAGGCATCGCGACGATCTTCATTACGGTAGATGGCAACACCTCGTCGACCCAGTGGCGGGACACGAATGGCGGCGGTACGGATCGCGTCCAAACGCAGGCCGCCGTGTTCAGCGACGCGGCTCATGAGAAGCGCAACGGCGGCGATATTCCGGTGACTGTGATGGTCGAATTGAATTCCAACGGCTCGACCGAATCCGTCGCCAAGATCTCGCAGCTCGATCTTCGCCTCTTCGTCGACAATGTGCCGGAACCCGAACCGGCGCCTGCGCCGGCCGCAGGAACAACGGCGCCATCGGACACGACGGCTCCAGCGCCGGCAAACAACTAGCCGCCGGCCGCTTCATCCATCGCGCGGGCGAGATTGACGTCACGTTGCGTCAGTCCGCCCGCGTCGTGTGTCGTGAGCAGGACGTTGACCGTTTTGTAGACGTTCGACCATTCCGGATGATGGTCCATCCGCTCGGCGACGAGCGCGGTCTGGGTCATGAAGCCGAACGCCTCGACGAAATTCTTGAACGTGAAAGTCTTGGTGATCGCATCTCTTTTTGCGTCGTGCGTCCAGCCCTTGAGTTCGGCAAGCGCGCTCGTCCGTTGTGTTGCATCGAGCTTTGCTGTCATCGTCTGGCCCTCGCGTTGCTGGGGACCTATTCTG
The DNA here is from genome assembly GCA_016124635.1 of Alphaproteobacteria bacterium. Lineage (GTDB taxonomy): Bacteria > Pseudomonadota > Alphaproteobacteria > Micropepsales > Micropepsaceae > SZUA-430. Next base: position 11,342 of record WGNJ01000010.1, read on the forward strand.
CCCTGAACGCGACGCCGGAGCGAGGACGTTCGTGATGTCGAAGCTGAGTGCGCTGACGGCGCCGACGTTGGACGACTTTGAGCGCATGGCGCGCGAAGAATTCGAACGCCTTCCGCACAGGTTCCGCGAAACGCTCGGCGACGTGGTGTTCCGGATTCAAGATTACGCGGAAGAAGATGTGCTCGACGAGATGAACGCCGAGTCGCCGTTGGAACTCACGGGCCTATTCGTCGGTCGAGAGCTCGGTGCTCAGCAAGCAAGTACACTGCCGCACGAGCCGTCGATGATCTTCCTCTATCGCGTTCCGATTTTGGCCGAATGGGCGGAGACCGGCGTCGAGCTCGGCGCTCTCATAAGCCACGTGATCGTTCACGAGATCGGCCACCATTTCGGTCTCACCGACGAAGACATGGAACGCATCGAGCGCGAAGTGGGCTAGGCGCCAAGCTGGTAGACGCTCTCGACGCGATAGCGGCTGCCCTTCGCCGATTGTTGGCTCGAGAACAACGCGAACTGCGTGACCTCGAACGTCGGCGATTTGAACATCGCGTGCGTGCTCAAGAAATTCTGGATATCGCCCATCGGCACGTCTCTCAGCCGCGCGAGCGTGATATGGGGCGAATACTTCCGGGTCTCCGCCGGCAATCCCATTCGTTGGAGTGCGCTCTCGATCTTCGCGGCCAAATGCTGGAGTGCGTCACCGTTCGAAACGCCGGCCCATAAGGCGCGTCCCTCCTTACCGCCGAATTGCCCGACGCCTTTGAGCGCGAGGCTGAATGACGGCTCGCGAATATCGGCAAGCATGTCGTCGATGTCGCGCGCCACGGCCTCGTTCACTTCGCCGATGAACCGCAATGTCAGATGCATGTTCTCTGAAGGCGTCCAACGCGCGCCGGGAATTCCGCCCTGCAGCAAGGAAAGCTGCGTCCGCACGTTCTCCGGAACTTCGAGTGCCGCGAAAAGGCGGATCATGGGGCGGGATTGGGCTGCGCGTGATGCGCCGCGTTGATCGCGGCTTCGATTTCGTCGGACCACGCGAGCTTCGCACTGTCTATGTCGGTCTTAAGTTGCGCCATCGTCGTAGCGCCTAGAATCGTCGCCGTCACGAACGGCCGCGTGGTCACGAATTGCAGCGCCATTTGCGCTGGATCGACACCGAACTGCTTGGCAATGGCGAGATAGCGGTCGATCGCGGCGTAAGACTGCGGCGCCTCGTAGCGCTGCTGCCGGTTGAATAGAGTCTTGCGCGCGCCGGCGGGCAACGCGCCGTTTTGATATTTGCCGGTCAGAAAGCCCTGCGCGAGCGGCGAATAGGCAAGCAGCCCGACCTTCTCTCGCATGGCGATCTCGGCGAGGCCGATTTCGAACGTGCGGTTGATCAGGCTATAGGCGTTCTGAATCGATTGCACTCGCGGTGCCCGCGTGCGCGCGGCTTCGGACAGGAAAGACATCGTGCCCCACGCCGTCTCGTTGGAGAGCCCGATGTAGCGGATCTTGCCCGCTTTCACATGATCGTTGAGCGCGCCGAGAATATCCGCGATCGGCACGGTCGATCCTTCGAGATGCCTGTAGATTAAGCCGTTCGCCCCGAACATCGCCACGGGCCGGTCGGGCCAATGCAACTGATAAAGGTCGATGTAGTCGGTCTGCAGGCGCTTCAGGCTCGCGTCGATTGCCTCAGCAATCTGTTTGGGCGTTTGCTCGGCCGCCGATTTGTCGGCGCGAAGCCAGTTCATCGGCGAGCGGCCGGCGACCTTGGTCGCCAGGATCACCTTGTCGCGCGTTCGCCGTGCTTTGAACCAACTCCCGATGATGCGTTCCGTCGAGCCCTGGGTTTCGGCTTTCGGCGGCACCGAGTACATTTCGGACGTATCGAAGAAGTTGATTCCATTCGCCAGCGCATAGTCCATCTGCGCATGGCCATCGGCTTCGGTATTCTGCTGTCCCCACGTCATCGTGCCGAGGCACAACGCCGACACTTTGACGCCGGTGCGGCCAAGCTCGCGATACTCCATCTCATGGTCTCCGGATTGGCTCAGTTGACTGTCGTCGCGGCTTGTTTGGCTTTGACCTGAGCGATCAGCTTTTCGACGTAAGGCAGCATGCGTTTCACAATGACCTGCGTTCCCGCCTCATTGGGATGAATGCCGTCAGCCTGGTTGAGTTTGAGATCGGCAGCGACGCCGTCGAGAAAGAACGGATAGAACAAGACATCGTGCTTTTTGGCGAGCGCGGGATAAATCGCGTCGAATGCCGCTGCATAGTCCTTGCCGAGATTTCGAGGGGCCTTCATGCCGGTCAACAAGACGGCCAACCCCTTCGCCTTGAGCTTGCCGATCACGGCGTCGACATTGGCCTTCGTCTGAGCCACCCCAAGGCCCCTGAGGGCGTCGTTGGAGCCGAACTCCACGATGGCGGCGTCGTAGGGCTCGGCGAGGGCCCAGTCGAGCCGAGCAAGCCCATCGGCCGAGGTGTCCCCGGACACCCCGGCATTGACGACAATGGCATCAAAGCCTGCTCGTTTGAGGGCCGCTTCGAGCACAGCGGTAAAGTCAGTTCCGGGCGGCAAATTGTAGCCCTGAGTCAAACTCGTCCCCAGCGCGAGTATCCTCAATGGCTTAGCAATAGCCCAAGCGGGGTTGAATGTCGTAAGAAGGGCAACCAGCAGAATCAGCCCAGCTATTTTGACTTGAGGGCCACCCCTCACTGGTCCACAAACTAGGCCTACCCACCGAAATACCGGTTTCTGTCGCATGCAGCGTTCGCTCAATACAGAACCATTGCTACGCCTCGAAGCTGTCCGCCTCACACTTATGAGTCAGGCCGGGCCCGTCAATATCTTGAACGGAATCGACCTGAAGATCGCCAAGGGCGAAACGATCGGCCTTGTCGGCCCGTCGGGCTCGGGCAAGTCGACGATGCTGATGGTGATGTCGGGCCTTGAGCGTCCGACCTCGGGTAAGGTTACGGTCGCTGGCAAGGAACTCTCCAAGTTCGACGAGGATGCGGCCGCGCGCTTCCGCCGCGGCAATGTCGGCATCGTGTTCCAATCGTTTCATCTGATTCCGACGATGACGGCGCTTGAGAACGTGGCTGTGCCGCTCGAGCTCGCGCTGGTTCCGAACGCTTTCGAGCGCGCGGCAGAAGAGCTGAAGGCCGTCGGCCTGGCGCATCGCATGGATCACTATCCGAGCCAGCTTTCGGGGGGCGAGCAGCAGCGCGTAGCGCTTGCGCGCGCCATCGCGCCGCGGCCGAATCTGCTCTTCGCCGATGAACCGACCGGCAATCTCGACGGAAAAACCGGCAGCGAGATCATGAACCTGATCTTCGCTCTTCAGCGCGAGCGTGGAGCGACGCTGGTGTTGGTCACGCACGACGAGGATCTCGTGCGCCGCTGCGATCGGATTGTGCGTTTGCGCGACGGGCGCATCGACGGCATCGAAACCATTGAGCAGACCTCGGCCCCGATTCCAATGGCGGGTCCGATGGCGCCTGTCGTCACCATGGCGGCGACACCAATCCCCGTTCCGATTGCGAAGCCTGAACCGGCGGCGACGCCTGCCCCTCTTCAAGCCGAGCCGCCAGCGCCGGTCGAAACGCCGGAGGCTATGGCCACGACGAGCGCAACTCAAACTGAGCCAGCGCCGCCAGCAGACAAGCCGGAGACTGCGTCCACGGCGAGCACCGATCAGATCGAGCCGCCTGCCATTGCGGACGCGCCTGAGCCGGCGGCCGTACTCGACACGACTGAACCTGAACCAAAAACTGCGATTGAAGATCCACCGACACCAGCGCTCGCATCGGATGCGAACGCGGAGCCTGTTGAATCTGCCGAATTGGAGAAGCAGCCGGAGCCTCAAGTCGAGTTAATTGAGTCTGCTCCAGCACACGTGGAACCGGAGCCTTCGCCGTCGGAGGAAACGGTAGCGAGCGCAGCGACCGACGCCGAACCGGTGAGCGAACCGCTGGCGGCGAGTGCCCCAGTCGAGATCAAGCCCGACCCGGAATTGTCGCGCGAACAGATCGAATCCGACTTGGGAATCGGCATCACCGACGTTTCCGAAGTCGAAGTTGCCGCGCCGCGCGAGACGGCCTCGGCGGCTGAAATCGGTGGCGATGCTGAAACCGCGACCGATGAGGCGGCGGCACCTCAGCCAACCGACGACGACTATCGCCGCGTGGCGGCTGGCGGCGAATGATCCGAACGGCTTTCGTCGCGATGCGTTTGGCTCGGCGTGAATTGCGTCGGGGCCTATCCGGCTTTCGCATCTTTCTTGCTTGTTTGATCTTGGGCGTCGCGTCGATTGCCGGCGTCGGCTCCTTGAGCGAAGCCTTGCTCAACGGTCTTTCGCTGCAGGGTCGCGAGCTTCTCGGCGGCGACGTGGAATTACGTCTGACGCAGCGGCAAGTGACTCAGCAAGAGCGCGCTTGGCTCGATCAGCACGGCCGGGTTTCGATGATCGCCGAGCTGCGCGCAATGGCGACGGTGCAGGGCAAGGACGCGCACGCTTTGGTCGAGCTGAAAGCTGTCGATGCGCCGCGCTATCCGCTCTACGGCAAAGCCGATGTTTCGCCGCGCCAGCCGCTCTACGAAGCCTTCGCCAACCGTCAGGGGATCTTTGGGGCTGTCGTCGATGAAAGCCTGCTGCACCGCTTGAATATCGCTGAGGGCGCGGTGATCAAGATCGGCAACGCGCTCTTCGAGATCCGCGCCGCGATCCGGCGAGAGCCCGACCGCATTGCCGGCGGGTTCACGTTGGGTCCGCGCGTGATGATCTCGACCTTCGCGCTGGAAGCGACCGGCTTGATTCAGCCCGGCAGCCTGATCAACTTCAACTATCGCATCGCGCTGCCCCCCGGGAAGGACAGCCCGAAGGGCGTTCAAGATTTCCTGAGCGCGGCAAGCGCCGCGTTCCCTGCCGCGGGTTGGCAGCCGCGGGATCGGCGAAATGCGGCGCCAGGTGTCCGCCGTTTCGTCGAACAGGTCGCCGCGTTCTTGACGTTGATCGGTCTCACGGCGCTGGTCGTCGGCGGCGTGGGCGTCGCCAATGCAGTGCGCACTTATCTCGATCGCCGCCGAGACGACATCGCCACCCTCAAATGCCTCGGCGCCAGCGGACGCTTCATCTTCCTCATGTTCCTGGCGGAGATCATGGCGCTCGCCTGTGTCGGTGTTGGCATCGGCCTTGTCGTCGGCGCGCTCGTACCCTTTGGCGTCGGATGGGTGATGGGCGACGTCATTCCCTTCGATGCCGACTTCGATCTCTATTGGCGTCCCATCGCTTCGGCCGCGATGTTCGGGTTGCTCACGACGTTCGCCTTCACGATCTGGCCGCTGGCGCGGGCGAGGGAGATCTCGCCGGCGGGCATGTTCCGAATGCTGGTCGCGCCGCAGCGCCGATGGCCGCGGCTGACGTACATTGCACTGACGCTGCTCGCCTTCGGCGCGTTGATATTCTTAGGAATCTACCTGACGCCGAACCTGCGCCTTGCGGGAGGCTTCGCCATTGCCGCCGGCCTGACATTCGCGCTGCTCAATATCACGTCGATCGTGATGATGCGTGTAGCCCGCGGCATGCGCCGCCCCCACAACACAATGGCACGCCTCGCCATTGCGAACATCTACCGACCCGGTGCGCCGACGCCGGCTGTCGTTTTGTCGCTTGGCCTGGGCTTGACGCTCCTCGCCGCCGTGGCCCTCACCGACGACAATTTGCGCTACCGGTTGGACAACGAGATTCCGAAGGAATCGCCGAGCTTTTTCTTCGTCGACATCCAGACGGCCCAGGCCGCCGCTTTCAAGGCGTTGCTGCAAGGCATGAACGGCGTTTCGGATCTCGAGATCGTCCCGATGCTGCGCGGCCGCATCGTCAACCTGAACGGCGTGCCTGCCGATCGCGCAAACTTGTCGCGCGAAGGGCGCCAATGGTTGTCCGGCGATCGCGGCATCACCTATGGAGATCAGCCTCAAGGCGCCTCCAGCCCAGTCAGAGGAAGCTGGTGGCCGGCGAACTACAAGGGCCCGCCTTTGGTCTCACTGTCGCAAAGCGTCGCCGACGCGCTGCGATTGAAGATCGGCAACTCCATCACGGTGAACGTGATGGGGCGAGAGTTCGTGTTCAGGATCGCAAATCTTCGCCGCGTCGAGTTTTCGAATGCGCGCATGAATTTCATCATGATCGTCTCGCCCGGAATTTTCGAGAACGCGCCGCACGCGCACCTTGCGACGGCGCGCGTGACGCCGGACCAGGAAGACGCGGTCGAGAAAGCCGTGCTCGACAAGTTCCCGAATGTCTCGAGCATCCGCGTGCGCGAGGCATTGTCGACGGTCAACATGCTCCTCGATCAGCTCGCAGCCGGCGTTCGCAGCGCCAGTCTGGTGACGTTGTTCTCCGGTCTGCTCGTGCTGGCCGGCGCCCTTGCCGCGGGCCATCGCTTCCGGCTCTACGACGCCGTCGTGCTCAAGGTGCTCGGCGCCACGCGCCGTCAGGTACTGACGACATATCTTTTCGAATTTGCCGTGCTCGGCGCCGGCGCCGGAGCCATCGCCGCTATTGCGGGAACGACTGCCGCCTGGGCTATCGCCTACTACGTGATGGAGGTTGGGTTCGTTCCCAATCTCTTGACGTTGCTTATGGTGATTCTAGGTGGTGCGTTCACCGCCATGCTGCTCGGGATCGCATCCACCTGGGGGGCGCTTCGCGCGACACCCGCCACTACGTTACGCACTGTTTAGCGACATCCTGACGAAAACCGCAGAATTCAGCCACAAACGGCAGGCTGCGCGGGCGTACTCAGCTTGAATTTAACCGGGCAAATCACGATATTCGCCTGTGAATGCGTCGCTCTAAGGGGCGCACAACGGAAGGGTTCAATCAATATGGCCGACTACGACAACCAGGTCCTGCGTGGCCGTGGCGCGCAAGCAATCGATCAGGGTCTGCGCTCCTACATGCTCGGCGTCTACAACTACATGATGCTGGGGTTGGCAACGACGGGCTTGGTGGCTTGGGCGGTATTCCGCTTTGCCTTCACAACGGACGCTGCGCTGGGCGTCGCTAAGATCAACTCTGTCTATTACGTAACCCAGCTTGGCTACACCCTTTTCGCGCCTCCCATCGGCTACCTAATCATGTTCTCGCCGCTGCTGTTCTCGCTGTTCCTGTCGTTCAGGATCACTTCGTTTAGCTGGCGCACGGGAGCAGGGCTGTTTTTCGCGTTCTCCAGCGTCATGGGACTTTCGCTCTCGATGATCTTCGCGACGTACGTCGCGACCGACATAGTCAGGATCTTCTTTGTGACCGCTATCGCGTTCGGCGGGCTGAGCCTCTGGGGCTATGTTACAAACATGGACCTTTCCCCCTTCCGCTCGTTCTTGATCATGGGCGTTTGGGGCATTGTCGGCGCGTCGCTAGCGAACTTCTTTTTTATCGGATCGACGAGCCTCGATCTCGCATTGAGCGTGATGACAGTCTTCGTCTTTGCCGGCATCACCGCCTACCAGACGCAGGCTTTGAAGAGCCTGTACTTTGAGGTTAGCGGTGACGGCGAGGCCACGCAGCGCGTTCAGGTCATGGGCGCTTACGTGCTCTATGTTGCGTTCATCAACATGTTCTTGGCGTTGCTGCGGCTGTTCGGCAACCGCAACTAAGCAGGCCGGACTGAAGTGAATGAGGGCCCCCGAAGCGAAGGTTTCGGGGGCTTTTCTATTCGACGAGTTGCGGCTTGCGCGTTTCGAAGACCCGCAACACCTGAGCGAGTTCGTGACCGCGCTTCAGGATCTGCCCCCCGGCCGCGATAACAGCGAACATGCCCTGCCGATTTCGCAGCTTGGGCCGCTTCTCAATCCGGAATAGCGGCATCTCCGATGTCCGCCGGTAGATCGCAAACGTGGCGACGTCCGCGCCCATGCCGATCGCATAGTCGCGCCATTCGCCGTCCGACACCTTGCGGCCGTAGACGTTGAGGATGGCCATAAGCTCGCGCCGGTCGAACATGACCTGCGGCTCGCTCCGGACCCGTTGTGGTTGGAGTTCGGTCTCGCCCTCAAATCCGTTCCGTGGGGCAGGGCGGCCGCCGCCACGGAACACCAGTATGGTTTCGTCAGCCATCGTGTAAGAAAAAGCTTCCCCCCGATTGCACCTTTTTGCAAGCGTTCTGTTAGCGCTTCACGCACATATAGATGCCGTCGGCAAGCGGCAGAAGACCCGCATCGACACGGTTATCGCCGTGAATTTTGGCATTGAGCGCACGCAGCGCGGCCGTGTCGGCGTCGCCCTCCTTCGCATCCGCAACGCGCCCCGACCAGAGCACGTTGTCGATCAGCAGCACGCCGCCCTTGCGCAGCAGCTGTAGCACCCGCTCATAATAAGCGTCGTAGCCGGTCTTGTCGGCGTCGATGAATGCAAGGTCGTACGTGCCCGCGCGTCCTCCCTTGAGAAACGCGTCCAGGGTTTCCTTTGCCGGCGCAATGTGCGCGGTGATCTTCGATGAGAGCCCTGCCGCCGCCCAGTAGCCTCGCGCTCTACCGATGAATTCCTCATTGATGTCGAGGCAATCGGTGTGCCCGTCCGCCGGCAGCGCCAAGGTCACGGCGAGCGCGCTGTAGCCGGTGAAGCTGCCGATCTCCAGATAGCGCTTGGCGTCGATCGCCTTGGCGATCATGCCCATGAACGCGCCTTGCTCCGGCGCGATTTGCATGCTCGAGACGCGGCCCATCTCTGCCGTCTCAAGCCGACACTTGGTCAACACCGGGTGTTCGCGCAACCCGTTAGCCAAAAGGTAGTCGAACACTTTGTCGGTGTACTCAAGCGTCTTAGGCATGAGCGAAGGTCCTTTGCCGCAGCAGCATGGGATTGAATTTCGGGTGAGGATTGATCAGCTACAAACCATGGCCCGTGTCCACCTGACAACCAATCTCTCGGAGCGTCCATTTTCAGCCGCTTTCGACTTTGCGCGCGACCTGTCGAGCTTCGTGGGTAGCTATGTCAGCCCACCCGAGCAACCTGCCGCGGCAAGCGTTCCGCAAGGTGACGGACACAAGGTTATCGTTCTTCCCGGCATCTTGACCGGTGATTTCACGACCTATCGCTTGGTCGCCTGGCTCAAAGAAATCGGCTACGACGCACAAGGCTGGGGTCCGGGCATCAACTGGGGCCCGACAGGTGCGATTATCAAACATGTCGATCAGTTGATCGAGACCGCCCATTCGGCGAGTGGACGCAAAGTCTCACTCATCGGCCGCAGCCTTGGCGGCATCTACGCACGCGATTGCGCCAAGCGCTTTCCGGATCGTGTCGCCCGCGTCGTCACGCTTGGTTCGCCCATCCACTTCCCCGTCAAGACGCCGCTGTCGCCTTTCGAGCAGGTTCTCTCGAATTTCTACGACAGAGACGTTTTGGATCGCGTCGATAGCATTCCCGAGAATCCACCAGTTCCGTTGACGGCAATCTATTCGAAGCGCGACGGCATCGTGCCTTGGGAAGCGTGTCTCACCGAAGAGACCCCGCTCGCTCAAAATCTCGAAATTGACAGCGCTCACACGATCATGGGCGAGAACCCGCGCGCCATGCGGATCATTGCATTTCGTTTAGCTGACAAACCGTTCATCGAACCGCTAACGAAGCCGTGAATCGGCATCATAATCGTGCCGCATTTCAAACATGGCACCGCCGCGAACCTCACCTATCTCTTACTCACGGTTGGCTTGAGGAGCAGACAGGGCATCGCCTCGGACCATCAGCCCCCAGCCCCCCTCGCGGCCTTATCCTGAAGGCGCCTTGGGCCAACCGCTTCCCTCTCCATTCGAATTCGTGAAACACTCCCGCTCGAAGCCAAGCGAGCGGGAGTATTTTCATGCGCCTCAACGGTCGTGTAGCCATTGTCACCGGCGCCGCCTCCGGAATCGGCCGCGCAACGGCGCAACTTTTCGCGCAAGAGGGCGCTCAGGTCCTTGCAGTCGACTTGGCGGGCAAGGGCATCGCCGAGGCGCACAAGGACCAACAGCATGTCGCGACTCTCGAGAAGAGCGTAGCCGACGCCGATGCCGCCGAGGCGATCGTCGACGGCGCGGTGAAGCGATTCGGCAAGCTCGACATCCTCATGAACAATGCAGGCGTCGCTTCGAACGCGCTTGCGGAACTTATGGCGATCGAGGATTGGGATCGCACCTTCGCGGTCAATGTGCGCGCGCCTTTCTTGCTCTGCCAGCGCGCGATCCCGCATCTGAAGTCGAGCGCGGCCGGCCGCATCGTCAATGTCGCCTCGGTGATGGCGGAGGGAACGAATTTCGGATTGTCCGCGTACTGCGCATCGAAGGCGGGCGTTGCGGGGCTGACGCGCACGTTGGCGCTCGAGCTCGGCAAGTTCAAAATCACGGCGAACTATCTGCTTCCAGGCGCGATTCGAACCGGCATGACCTCGCCTCTTTGGGACGCGCGTCCCGACATCGCCGACATTTGGGCGAACAAGGCGGCCCTGCGACGTTTAGGCCAGCCTGAAGACCTCGCGAAGGCGGCGCTGTTCTTGGCCTCTGATGATGGCGCTTTCGTCACCGGCCAAGGCTTGACCGTTGACGGTGGTTTGATGCTGCGTGTCTGAGCTATTAACAACTGGACACTTGAAGAATTCCCTTCAGTTTCGTAATGCGAGTGCGCCCATTCGAGGCACTCGGCACATCCTAGTTTTTCGTGATGATAGAGATCGAAGGTCTAGTCCGGCGGTTTGGTCCGCTCACCGCCGTCGGCGGCATTTCGCTTCGCGTTGCGAAGGGTGAAGTGCTGGGCTTCTTGGGTCCGAACGGCGCCGGCAAGTCCACGACGATGAAGATGATCACAGGTTTCCTCGCGCCGACCGAGGGGCGGATCGTCGTTTGCGGTCATGACGTCGTCGAGGAGCCGCTCGAGGCTCAAGCCTCTATCGGCTATCTGCCCGAAGGCGCGCCCGCCTATCCGGATATGACGCCGCTCGAATTCTTGCAGTTCGTAGCGACCGTCCGTGGACTGAAGGAAACGCGTGCCAAGGACGCAATAGACAAGGCGGTCGTGCGGACCGGTCTAACATCGGTGCTCGATCAGCGCATCGAGACGCTGTCGAAGGGCTTCAAGCGCCGCGTCGGTCTCGCGCAAGCGATCCTGCACGATCCGCCGGTTCTGATCATGGACGAGCCGACGGATGGCCTCGACCCGAACCAAAAACATGCGGCGCGCTCGCTGATCCGCGGCATGGCCGCCGACAAGGCGATCATCATCTCGACCCACATCCTCGAAGAGGTCGACGCCGTCTGCACGCGCGCCGTGATTATCGACAAAGGTCGCATCGTTGCCGACGGAACGCCGGGCGAGTTGGAAGGGAGAGCGCCGTCGCACAAGCTCGACGACGTCTTCCGCTCGCTGACGACGCCTGATGCCGAGATCAAGGTGGAGTCCGCATCGTGAGCTTCACCAATGCGACCCTGGCGGTCTTCCGCCGTGAGTTCTCGGGCTATTTCGCAACGCCGCTTGCCTACGTCTTCATCATCATCTTCTTGCTGTCGATGGGGACGTTCACCTTCTACTTCGGCGGTTTCTTCGAAAATGGCCGCGCCGAGCTCGATTCCTTCTTCGGCTTCCACCCTTGGCTCTATCTCTTCTTGATCCCGGCGATCTCGATGCGCCTGTGGGCGGAAGAGCGCAAAACGGGCACGATCGAGCTCCTGCTCACATTGCCGATCTCGCTGCCGTCCGCCGTGCTCGGCAAATTTCTCGCGGCCTGGGCCTTCGCCGGTATCGCGCTGCTGCTCACATTTCCGATGTGGCTGACGGTCAACTATCTGGGCTCGCCCGACAACGGCGTGATCTTGGCGAGCTACGTCGGCAGCTGGTTGATGGCGGGCGCCTACCTCGCCATCGGCTCGTGCATCTCCGCGCTCACCAACAATCAGGTCATCGCCTTCGTCGTCACGGTGGTGATCTGCTTCCTGTGGACCATCGCCGGCCACGAAATCGTTCTGAACTTCTTCCAGGCTTGGGCGCCGACGGTCATCGTCAACACGATCTCCTCGTTCAGCTTCCTCGCTCACTTCAACGCTATCACCCAGGGCGTGATCGATTTCCGCGACATCATCTTCTTCGGCTCGCTCATAGCCTTGTGGCTGTTTGCGACGGTCGTCGCCGTCGACGCGAAGCGGGCGTAGGCGATGACCTGGTCGAGATCGACGATTGCGACGCTTGCGATGATCCTCGCGGTCATCCTCTTCTTTTCGATCAACATTGCCTCGAATATCTTCTTCCGCTCGTGGCGCCTCGACCTCACGGAGAACGGCCTCTTCACGTTGAGCGAGGGGACGATCGACACGCTGCGGTCGATCCCCGAACCCGTGACGCTGCGCTTCTTCTACTCCGACCGCATCGCCGCGAAGTATGTCGGCTTGCGCGCCTACGGTCAGCGCGTGCGCGATCTGTTGCAGGAGTATGTCGGCCACTCGAACGGCAAGTTGAAGCTTGAGGTCATCGATCCGGAGCCTCTGACCGACGAAGAGGATCTTGCCGTCGCCGAGGGCGTGACCGGCGCGCAAGTTGGCGGCGACACTCTCTATTTCGGCCTTGTCGGCACCAACATGGTCAACGGCCGCGAGGTCATTCCCTTATTCAGCCAAGATCGCGAGCGTTATCTCGAATACGATTTGACGAGCCTGATCTACAAACTGACGCGCGAAAAGAAGCCGAAGATCGGCATCGTCACCAACCTGCCGCTGGAGACCGGCCTCGGCGGCATGCAGGCCGCACTGCAGGGCCGATCGCAGCCCTTCGTGATCTACCAGCAGATGCAGGAGACCTTCGATCTCCAGTTTCTGGAGCAGGATTTCGACCGTGTCCCGGCCGACATCGACGTCGTCATGATCGCGCATCCAAAGGCGCTGAACATGAAGACGCAATACGCGCTCGATCAGTTCATCATGCGAGGTGGTCGAGCCTTCGTTCTCCTCGATCCGATGTCGGAGATCGCCAAGCAGGAGGTGGATGCCTCCGGCAACATGGCTCAGTTTGCGACCATGTCGTCGGCGGCCAGCATCGATACGTTGCTCAAAAGCTGGGGCGTCGCCGTCGACCCGCGATACGTGATCGGCGACGGCAAACGCGCGCTGTCGGTCAACACCGGTGCGGGGGTGAAGGCTTATCTGCCCTGGCTTGGTCTGGAGCAGGAAGATTTCAATCAAAACGATCCGGTCATCGGCGACCTTCAAACGTTGAACATCGGCACCGTCGGCATGATCACGCCGATCGACGGACATACGACCAAGATCACGCCGTTGATCCAGAGCACGAATTTCGCGATGCAGATCGACGTCAGCAAGGTCCAGTTTCAACCGGATCCGGACGATCTGATCGACAACTTCATTCCGACGGGCGAGCGTTACACGCTGGGTTTACGCATCACGGGGCCAGCCAAGACGGCATTTCCGAATGGTCCGCCGGCTGAGCCGAAGCCGCCCGCCACGGCGACCGGGCCAAAGCCTGAGCCGCTGCCTCCGCAAATCAAAGAGGCAAAGGACGTCAACATCATCCTCTTGGCGGACAGCGACATCTTCAACGACAACTTCTGGGTTCAGGTGCAGGACCTCGCTGGTCAACGCATCGCCCAGCCCGTGGCCGGCAACAACGATTTCGTGCTCAACGCGCTCGACAATCTCAGCGGCTCTTCGCAGCTCTTGTCGTTGCGTTCGCGCGGCACCTCGCGCCGGCCTTTCGACTTAGTCGACGACATGCGCCGCTCGGCGCAAGCGCGGTTCTCGCGCGAGCAAAAGGTGCTCGAAGCCAAAGTCGCCGATACCGAGCGGCGGTTGCAGGAGTTGCAGGGCCAGCGCAATGCGGCTAGCCAGCCGGGTCAGACGAAACCCACCGAGGTGTTCTCGCCGGAACAGCGTGCCGAGATCGAAAAGTTTCGTCAGCAATATTTGAGCTCGCGCAAGGCCCTGCGCGACGTCCAGCGTCGTCTGAGCAGCGATATCGACTTCCTGGGTGGCGCTCTTGCCGCGATCAACATCCTTCTCGTACCGCTGACAATCGCTGGAGTCGCGATCTTCTTGGCGGTGATGCGCCGCAGGCGAAAATCGCAGCCGAAGCCGGCAAGCGAGGAGCAGGCGTCATGACGCAACCCGCGCCTCGCATTCCTGTCCTGCGCCGCCGTCTGCGCGAACTCACCTATCTTGCGATCGCGACTGGTGTCGCGGTCCTTCTCGCGATCGTCGCGGTATGGCTGCGGGCGGCGTCGGTGGAGCCGGCATTCAAACACGTGCTCCTGTTTCCGCACCTCGCCGAAAAGTCAAACGACGTCGCGACAATTCTCGTCGAGTCGAAAGGCTCGGCATTTTCCGTGACGCGCGATGCGGACGGCCGTTGGGTCTTGCCCGGCAAGTTCGGTTATCCGGCGGATTTCAACCTCGTTCGCAAGACGATTCTTGCCTTAGGTGAGCTTGAAGCCGTCGACCGGCGCACCGCGCGGAGCGATTGGTACGAGCGCCTGGGACTTGGCGCACCGAAGACCGGCGGATCGGGCGTCGTCATCACGTTGAAGGACAGCCAAGGCACCGTCCTCGCCGATTTGATTACCGGTCAAACCGTCGAAGGCGCGGCGGCCGGCGGCAACACGGCGCTCTATGCGCGCCGCAGCGACAACCCGCAAACTTATGTCGTCTTGGGCAGCTACACGGCGCAACCCGATCAGACGCAATGGTTGGACAAGGCCTTCATCGAGTTGCCGCGCGACCGCGTTAAGACGGTCGAGGTCAAACCCCTGAAGAGCCCGCCATTCTCGGTGACGCGCGCCAAACCCGATGATCAGAATTTCGTCGTTGGTGAACCCTTGCCGCGCGGCCGCGTTCTGCGCACGGAAGCAGAGCCCAACGGAGTTGGAAATGCGCTGCTCGGAATCAGCTTCGAAGATGTTGTGAAGGCGAATACGCTCGATTTCTCGAACGCCGCACACACGACCTACAAGACCTTCGACGGTTTGACGCTGAGCGTCAGTGCGATCGAGAAGGATCGTGACTTCTGGATCACCGTGACGGCGACTGCTACACCGCAACCGGCTCCCGCCCCGCCGACACCGCCTGCACCGGGAACGCCGGCGCCGCAGTCCTCGCAGAAGCCCGACGTCGCCAAAGAAGCGGCGGCCATCAATGCGTTGGCTTCAGGATGGGCCTACAAGATTCCGCGGTACAAGGGCGTTCTGATCACGGCCAAGCTCGAAGATCTGCTGAAGCCCATCGGCGGTCCGCCGCCCGGTCCGTCGGCGACCGAGCCTTAACCGCTCGCTATTTGGGCGGCAGCTTGATTTGGGCCGCACCGAGAATCCGGCCCATCTCGCCGGTCTGAACCCAGACGACGATGCCGTCTGAGATTTCGCCGGGCTGACCTTTGACCGGCAGCTTTAAGGACACGGGCTCGCCGGAGAACTTGCCGACGGCGCCGAAGCTGCGAACGATGTTGTGATAGGTCACGACGCGGCCGCGATTCTCGCCGCGCCCGATGTTGACAGCGCGGGAGCTGAGCGTGTGCGCCATCCAAACGGTCGCCTCCCGACGCGGTCCCGGACCAAGTCCAACGTCGACTTCGTCGCCGACGAGCTTGAGCGTGACGGGGATACGTTGATCGACATCTTCGTTCTTGCAACGATCGATGATCGCCAATGCCTGTTCACGCTGATTGCCGGCCACGTTCTCATCGCCGTCGATTACCATCTCAGGCGTGTAGACTTGGTGCGACGAGAGAACCTTTGCATACGCTTGCTGACGCAGCGTGTTTTCGTGGCTCGCCAGCGTGTCGCGCCAACCGATGTAATCCCAATAGTCGATGTTGAACGACACGGCGACCACGTCGGACCGCGTCTGCAATTCGCCCATGAATGCGTCGGCCGGAGGGCAGGACGAGCAACCTTGGCTCGTGAACAACTCGACCATGATCGGCGCGCGCGTTCCGCCGGCGAACGCGGACTCACCGCCCAAAAGAAATGCGCCGAGCGCAATGATGCACCCGGCGCGAAGAGTCCAAGAGGGGATTGAGCCTGTCATTTCGACGCTGAATCTAGCGCCCCACAAGCCTCACTGCATAGTCACGAACCGGTGACGCTTTTGCCTCATGCGGCTTTCGCGAGACCGCGCAGAACATAGTGAAGAATGCCGCCGTTCTCGAAATACTCGATCTCGTCGTCGGTATCGATGCGCGACAGCACGCGAACGCTACTAGTGCGACCATCCGCATATGTAATACGCAACGACAGTTCCTGCCTGGGCGTCAACGTTCCGTCGAGGCCTGGGATGTCGACGGTCTCTTGTCCGGTGAGGCCGAGTTCCTTCCAGCTCTTGCCGTCGAGGAATTGCAGCGGAAGCACGCCCATTCCAACCAAATTCGAGCGGTGAATGCGCTCGAAGCTTTCCGCGATCACCGCGCGCACGCCGAGCAGGCGCGTACCCTTCGCCGCCCAATCGCGCGACGAGCCGGTGCCGTATTCCTTGCCGGCGAACACGACCAGCGGCACGCCGTCCTTCTGATAGCGCATCGCCGCGTCGTAGATGGTCATCTGCTCGCCGGACGGCTGGTATTTGGTGACGCCGCCCTCGACGCCTGGAACCATCTGATTCTTGATGCGGATGTTGGCGAACGTGCCGCGCATCATCACTTCGTGATTGCCGCGCCGGGCACCGTATGAGTTGAACTCCATGGGCTCTACATGGTGCTCGACCAGGTAGTTGCCCGCCGGGCCATCTTTTTTGATGTTGCCGGCCGGACTGATGTGATCGGTCGTGATCGAGTCGCCGAACAGGCCCAAAATCCGCGCACCCTTGACGTCCGTCAGCGGCGCCGGCGTTGGGCTGATATGCGTGAAATAGGGCGGGTTCTGGATATAGGTCGAGCTGTCTTCCCACGCGTAGTTGAGGCCGCCTTTGACCTTGATGCCCTTCCACGCTTTGCCGCCATCGAAGACGTTGCTGTAGCGCTCCTTGAAGACCTTCGCCGTCACCGTCTTGCGCACGGTTGCGGCGATCTCCTTCGCGGTCGGCCAGATCTCTTTCAGGTAAACCGGCTTGTTCTTCTTGTCGTAGCCGATCGGATCGTTCACGAGATCGACGGTCATGTTACCTGCCAGCGCGTAGGCGACGACGAGCGGCGGCGATGCCAAATAATTCGCCCGCGTCTGCGGATTGACACGACCTTCGAAATTGCGATTGCCGGAGAGCACGGCCGCAGCGACGAGATCGCCGCTGGTGATCGCTTGACTGATACTGTCCGGCAGCGGCCCGGAATTGCCGATGCAGGTCGTGCAGCCGTAGCCGACGAGATTGAAGCCGAGCTTGTCGAGATCCTTCTGCAGACCGGACTTCGCCAGATACTCACCGACGACTTGGCTGCCCGGCGCAAGCGACGTCTTCACCCACGGCCGCACTTTCAGGCCGCGCTTCAGCGCGTTGCGCGCCACCAATCCCGCGCCGATCATGACGAAGGGATTGGACGTGTTCGTGCAAGAGGTGATCGCGGCGATGACGACGGCGCCGTGGCCGATCTTGTAGTCGGTCCCGGGGACGTCCGCCGTCTCCGCTTCTTTTCCGGCCTTGCCGAATGTCTTCTCGAGGGATTCGGCAAAGCCGCGCGCTGCGGACGCAAGCGGCACGCGATCTTGCGGCCGCGTGGGCCCTGCAAGGCTCGGCTCGACGTCGCCGAGATCGAGCTCCAGCGTGTCGGTAAACTCCGGATCCTCGCTCTTTGCCGTGCGCCACATGCCTTGCGCCTTTGCGTACGCGGCAACCAGGTCGACACGCGCCTTGCTGCGCGCCGTCGCCTTCAGATAGCGGATGGTTTCGTCGTCGATCGGAAAGAAGCCGCATGTCGCGCCGTATTCCGGCGCCATGTTGCCGATCGTCGCGCGATCCTCGAGCGGGAGATCGTTGAGACCGGGGCCGAAGAATTCGACGAACTTGTTCACCACGCCCTTCTTGCGCAGCATTTGCGTGACTGTCAGCACGAGATCCGTCGCCGTCACGCCTTCGCTGAGCTTTCCGGTCACCTTGAAGCCGATCACTTCGGGAATGAGCATCGAGATCGGTTGGCCCAGCATCGCGGCTTCCGCCTCGATGCCACCGACGCCCCAACCGAGAACCGCAAGCCCGTTGACCATCACCGTGTGCGAGTCGGTCCCGACGAGCGTGTCGGGATAGGCGTACTCGACCGTCTTGCGACCGTCCTTCACCTTCGAGGTCCAAACCGTCTGCGCCAAATATTCCAAGTTCACCTGATGGCAGATGCCGGTGCCCGGCGGCACGACGCGGAAATTGTCGAACGCTGATTGACCCCAGCGCAGGAAGCGATAGCGCTCGCCGTTGCGCTCGTACTCGCGCTGTACGTTCTTCTTGAACGCATCCTTTGCGCCGAAATAGTCGACCATGACCGAGTGATCGATCACCAGATCGACCGGCGCGAGTGGATTGATCTTCTTCGGATCGCCACCGAGCGACTTCATGGCGTCGCGCATCGCGGCGAGATCGACGACCGCCGGCACGCCCGTGAAGTCTTGCATCAGCACCCGCGCCGGGCGAAACGCGATCTCGCGCTTCGATGACTTCGTGCCTAGCCAGGCGGCGACCGCCGCGATGTCTTCCTTCGTAACGGTTCGGCCGTCCTCGAACCTGAGCAGGTTCTCGAGCAGCACCTTCATCGAATAAGGAAGCCTGGAGATGCCGGACAGCCCGTTTTTCTCCGCAGCTTTCAGGCTGAAATACGTGTACGTCTTCGATCCGACTTTGAGCGTCTTCTTGGATTTGAAGCTGTCGAGGCTGGTCACGGGAAATGGGCCCTTGGGCTGGGTGGGAGCAGGTCTGGGGAGGAGATTAGGCCGGTGCGCTTAAGGAGTTACGTCCCGGTGTGGTACCGAACTAAAGTTATGTTCGCGACCGATCAAGAGGGAGTGCGACAATGAGTGAGCCGCCAATCCGGGTGGAACGGAACGGGCCGGTCACCACGATCATTTTGGCGCGGCCCGACAGACGTAACGCCGTGGATCGCGAAACCGCAGACGCGCTCGTCGAGGCCGCTCTGGCCTTCGACCGCGACTCGAGCGCCAGTGTTGGCGTGCTGTGGGGCGATGGCGGCTTCTGTGCCGGCGCCAACCTGAAGGCGGTCGGCAAGGGCACCGGCAACCGCTTGCAGCAGCCGTTACCGGGTCTCGACATCGTGCGCGACGCCAAGGGTCCGATGGGCCCCAGCCGCTTGCTCTTGTCCAAGCCGGTGATCGGCGCGATCGCAGGCAATGCCGTAGCCGGCGGGCTGGAACTGGCGCTTTGGTGTGACATGCGCATTGCCGAGGAAGATGCGGTCTTGGGCGTCTTCTGCCGCCGCTGGGGCGTGCCGTTGATTGACGGTGGAACCGTGCGCTTGCCCCGCCTGATCGGCATGGGCCACGCGATGGACATGATCCTGACGGGACGCGGCGTGGGAGCTGAAGAGGCGCTACGCATGGGCCTTGTGAACCGCGTCGTGGCGAAGGGTGCGGCGCGCGCGGAGGCCGAGAAGCTCGCACAAGAACTGGCGCGATTTCCGCAAACCTGCATGCGTCACGATCGCCTCTCTGCCTATCAGCAGTGGGACCTCGATTACGCCGAGGCTATGGCGAACGAATTCGAGCATGGCGCCGCTGTCCTGGCGAGCGGTGAGACGCAGCTCGGCGCCGCGCGTTTTGCCTCCGGCAAGGGTCGCGGTGGCTCGTTTGCGGACATCTGAATGCGCATAGCTGCCGAGAGCCTTGGATGCGTGCGAGGCGACCGCTTGGTCTTCCGTGGACTGAGCTTTGACGTCGACGCCGGCAACGCGCTTGTCCTCGTCGGCCCGAACGGTAGCGGCAAGACGACGTTGCTGCGCATTCTTGCCGGCTTGCTGACGGCCACGATCGGCCGGTTGCAATTCTTCAGCGACGATCGCGCACAGGTGTCGGACGATACGCGCGATCAGTCGGCGCACTTCGTCGCCCACAGCGATACGGTAAAATCGTCGCTCACCGTGAAGGAAACGCTTCGCTTTCATGCAGACATCTTGGGCGCCGATCGCACGCGCGTTCAAAGCGCCATGGAGACATGGGATATCGCGCGCCTCGGCGACTTGCCGGGCGCATTGCTCTCCGCGGGTCAGAGGCGCCGCGTCGCTCTTGCACGACTGTCTCTACAAGATAGGCCGATCTGGCTGCTCGACGAACCGTTGATCGCGCTGGATCGCAGCGTGCGGGCTCGTCTTCACGATGTCTGCGCCGACCATCGCGCCGCTGGCGGCCTCATCGTGGCGGCGAGCCACGAGCCGTTTCTCGAAGACGCGGCAACGCTCGAGCTCGGAGCGCACGCATGAGAGCGTTTACGGCGCTCCTCCTGCGCGACATCGTCTTGAGCTTGCGGAGCGGCGGTGGTGCGTGGTTGGGCGCTGGCTTCTTCGTGCTCATCATTGCGCTCGCACCGCTTGGCCTAGGGCCGGAGCCCGCACTGCTCAAATCGGCCGCGCCGGGATTGATCTGGATCGCGGCGCTGCTCGCAACGTTGCTTGGTCTCGAACGCGTGATCGAACCAGACTTGCAGGATGGCACGCTCGATCTCTTGCGGATGTCGGCGCTACCGCTTGAGTTCGTCGTCCTAGCAAAGGTGTTGGCGCACTGGCTCACGAACGGCCTCGTCATTTGCGTGCTCGCGCCGCTGGTGTCGCCGATGTTGTTCGTGGACGCGAAGGCGCTCTGGGTGGTTGCCGCATCGCTCCTGTTGGGCACGCCGGGCCTGAGCTTCATCGGTACGGCCGGAGCGGCGGTGAGCGCGGGTGTTCGCCGCGGCGGCGTTCTCCTGGCCCTCATCGTCCTGCCTCTCAACATTCCGGCGCTGATCTTCGGCGCAGGCGCAATCAATGCCGTCCAGCACGGCAGCGATCCCCGGCAGGCCTTGCTTCTCCTAGCCGCATTTTCCCTGATTGCCGCTGTCGTCGCATCGCTCGCCGCCGCCGCGGCATTGCGTCTCAACGAGGATTAGCCAGGCGCCCTCGCTCACCGTCGAAGAGTAAGTTCGAAGTCATGCTTCACTACGCCAATCCGCAGAACTTTCTGAACCTGGCACGCCGTCTGACGCCGTGGTTCTTCGGTGCGGGCATCGCGATGATCGCCGTCGGAACCTATTTGGGTTTGGTGATCGCGCCGCCCGACTATCAGCAAGGCGACGCCTTCCGCATCATCTACGTGCACGTGCCTGCGGCGTGGATGTCGCTCTTTGTCTATGGCTCGATGGCCGTCGCCAGCGCCTCCGCCTTCATCTTCAAACACCCTCTCGGTGACGTCGCGGCAAAAGCTGCGGCGCCTGCGGGTGCCGTGTTCACCGCGCTGGCATTGGCCACGGGAATGCTCTGGGGCAAGCCGATGTGGGGCACCTGGTGGGTGTGGGACGGACGGCTGACGTCGGAGCTCATCCTGCTCTTCATCTACATCGCCTACATCGCCCTTTGGGATGCAATCGACGAGCCCACGCGCGCCGCCCGGATGGCGCGCATCTTGTGCCTCGTCGGCGCGATCAATGTGCCGATCATCCACTTCTCCGTCGAATGGTGGCAAACCCTGCACCAAGGCGTCACCGTCTTTCGCACCGACGGCCCGCAGATGCCCGCCTCCATGCTGACGCCGCTCTTGATCATGGCGCTCGGCTACACCGTCTTCTTCGTTGGTCTCCTCTTCGTCCGCATGCGAACCGAAATCCTGGCGCGCCGCTTGCGCACGCTTCGCCTCAATATCGAGGGAGCCTTCGCATGAGCTTCTTCGATATGGGAGGTTACGCAGCATACGTGTGGCCGGCATATATCTTGAGCGCTTTGGCACTCACCGTGCTTGGCATTAGGAGCTGGCGAGCGTTGCGCCGCGTCGAGCGTCTGGTCGCTCTGTCGGAGAACCCGGAAAAGCAAACATGAAGCCCGTCTATCTGCTGCCGCTCGCCATCTTCCTGGTCGCGGCCGGCATCTTCATTTGGCGTTTGAGCTCACCGGAAGACCCGCACGTTGTCCCTTCTGCTCTGATCGGCAAACCCGTGCCGAAGTTTTCTCTGCCGCCGCTTGAAGGCCGAGGCAGCGCCGGTTTGTCGGACACGGATCTCGCCAAAGGCCAAGTCACGTTGGTGAACGCGTGGGCCTCCTGGTGCACGCCGTGCCGCGCGGAGAACGGCGTCCTGCTCGGCTTGAAGCGCCGCGGCATAACGATTTACGGCCTCGTCTACAAGGATAAGCCGGCGCCCGCGCGCGATTTCTTGAGCGAACTCGGCGATCCCTTCGACCGTTTGGGCTTCGATGCCGACGGCCGTGTGGGCATCGATTGGGGTTTGACCGGCGTACCCGAAACCTACGTCGTCAACGGCAAGGGCATTATCGTGCTCAAGCACGTCGGTCCGCTCGACGAGGACGCGGTTGAAACGCAGATTTTGCCGGCGATTCAAGCGGCTCAAGCCGCGCGTTAGGCTGATGTGAACCATAGTCTGGTCACATCCGGAGTATGCAGCCTACGATCCCGCCAATCTCGCTTCCGTCGATCGGGCGCACCGATCGCCCACCGGTCACGCCGCTTTCGCAGCTCGTTGCCAAAGTGTTGAGCGCGCCGACAACGCCGCCAGTATCAAAGGCGGAAGAACCCCAAGCGACGCCCGTGAAGGAACAGCCGCCGGCGAGAACCGACGGTCGCGACATTCGTCTGGGCAGCGTCATCGATATTCGCGTCTAGCGCTTCTTGCGTCCGCGCTTCGGCTTCGTGCCGTCGCCGTTCTCTTTCGCCATCTCGGACTCCATCGCCGCTTGCGCGATGAGCGAAAGGCCCCTGGTGAACTCGGTGCGCACGCGCGCCGGAAGGATCTCGAGAATCTTTTGTTCGGATTTGGTCACGGCCGGCATGGCTGCGCGAAGCGCCTTGCGCCCGGCGGGCGTAATACGAACCGAGTTCGCGCGCGCATCCTCGTCTGTCCGTTTACGTGCCAAAAGATCCTTGCGCAGCATGCGGCTGATCATGTCCGCGAGCGTTGAACGATCGATGCCGGTTTCTCGCACCAATGCCGTCTGGCTCAGCCCCTCATGCAAATCGACGGCGTGCAGCACCGCGAACTGGCGCGGCGTTAGGCCGTTCGAACCCGCTTCCTGCGCATAGAGATCATTCGCGTATTGTTGCGCACGGCGTAGCAAATGGCCGGGCGACGTCTGCAGATCGAACGCTTTCGCCATAAATGAACCCCGGTAGAGGCGCGGGGTTATCCCCGTCGAAAATTTGTCCGTGTCCGTATCACATTGCGCAACCACACGGAAGGGCAAGGACTGGACGCACGCGCACTGATTGCCGCATGCTGATGCGATGTTGACCCCACCGCCACAAACTTGCTGCACGTTCGTGCGCCGCGTGCCGGATGGCGACACCATGGAGCGCCACGTCTGCGCGGTGTGCGGCAACATCCACTACGTCAACCCGAAGATCGTCGTCGGCAGCGTTTGTTCTTGGGACGGACGAATTCTACTGTGCCGTCGCGCCATCGAGCCGCGCCGCGGATTTTGGACGATACCCGCGGGTTATCTCGAGGAGCAGGAGACGCCGCAAGCCGGCGCCGCGCGTGAGGCGCGCGAGGAAGCTTGTGCTGAGATCGAGATCGACACGCTGCTGGCCGTGTATTCCGTGCCGCGCATTTCCCAAGTTCAACTGATCTATCGCGCGACGCTGGCGTCGCCGCAGTCCGCGCCCGGCACGGAAAGCCTTGAGACCAAGCTCGTCACCTGGGAGGAGATTCCCTGGGACGAACTCGCCTTTCCGAGTGTCCACTGGGCGCTCAATCATCATCGCTCGGTCGAAGGCCGCAACAACTTTGCGCCGTTCAGCAATCCGTAGGCTGACGAGCCTATGGCGTGCCTAGTCAGCTCATCGGTTTGATCGGCGGCTTACCTGCGGCCTTTGCGCATGCGTCGATGGCTGCATCGTCGCTACCGCCGGGCACGGCTTCGGCATGGCTTACGGTCATCGTGCCGCCGGCTGAGGGATAGAGATAGATCAGCAGCGTGCAGCCTTGGCCGGCGTACTGCCAAAGCTCCGAGCCCAGGTCTTTGCGCTTGAGCGACGGTTCGCCCCACAGCGCGTGTAGAGAGTCACTGGTCTGCCCCTTGAGTGAGCTTGGCGTTCCGGTCGAGGTTGCCGGTGCGACCATCGCGGTCTGCCCGGTGTCCGCGCTTGGTTCCGCGGTTGAAGACGAGCCGGACGACGTAATGCTACTCCAGGTGCTGTTGACGGTCTGACATCCTGCGAGAGCGATGGCAACGAGCAGCAGCGCACAATATCTCATCGTCATCCTTTCGCGAGCTTTTGGTATTCGTGCGTCATCATCGCGGCAGCGAACACAGGCACGACGAAGTTCACGAATGGGATCATCGCCAGCACCGAGATCAGCACCCCGCCCAAGAATAGGCGCACGCGATGCTCGCGCCGCAGCTTGCGCGCTTCCGGCGGCTTCAAGTGCCGCAATGCGGCCAATTCGAAATAAGTACGGCTGGTCAAATAGCCGTTGATGAACAGCACGACGATCGTGCCGATCAAGGGCAGCGCGAAATGGAGCGGCAGCGCCAGAAGATTGAGCACCAGGCTGATTGCGGTGAAGCTTAAACCGGCAATCAGCAGTTCGGCGAAGCCCGAACCGTGACCGCGCACGATCGACGGATAGTGACGACGCTCCACGGCATCGGCGATGCGGTCCAAGAAGATGCTGGCGAAGAGCTGTGCGATCGGCGCTCCGAGAAATACGAACACGACGACCAGCAGTGCGCTCGCGATGATCTTGGTCGCATCCTGTATCCAGACGTAACCGAAATCGGGCAGATTCCCGACGCTCCATTGCAGAACGAAGAACAAGATCAAGAACAGGCCGAACGTGCAGCCGATGCCGAGCCACAGGACACCGCGAAAACTGCGGTCGAACATCTGGCCGAGGGCTTGCGCGGCGCTGCCGATCATGCTCGAAGCTCTTGCGAAAACGCTCCGCGCGGCGCGGAGCAAGGAGGACCAGGATAATGTCTAGTCCCCCGAGCCAAAAGAAGGGAGTCGAATGTCGGCACGTTTCGATGTTGTCGCGGTCGGTCATGCAATCGTCGATGTATTGGCCCATGTCAACGATGCATTTTTGGTGGATCATGGAATAGCCAAAGGTGCAATGACGCTGGTCGACGCCTTTCGCGCGGAAGCGCTCGAACACGCGATGAGCAAGCGCGTCGAGGCGTCCGGTGGTTCAGCCGCGAATACGACCGTCGGCGTTGCGTCCCTGGGCGGCAAGGCCGGGTTTATCGGCAAAGTGCGCGACGATCGCTTAGGTGACGTCTTCCGCAAAGAAATCCACCGCACCGATGTCGCCTTCGACAGTTCTTCGGCGAAGGACGGCCTTGCCACCGCCTCGTGCCACATCCTCGTCACGCCCGACGGGCAGCGCAGCATGAATACGTTCTTGGGCTGCGCCTCTGCTCTCGACGCCGCCGACATGGACGCCAAGGTGATTGGCGACACCAAAATTCTTTATGTCGAAGGCTACCTTTGGGATACGCCGGGCGCGAAGGCCGCGATCCGACAAGGCATCGCGCACGCCAAGGCAGCGAAGCGCAAAGTTGCCTTCACGCTCTCCGACCCGTTTTGTGTCGGCCGCTGGCGCGACGAGTTCAAAGCATTGCTGAAGAGCGACGTCGATATTCTGTTCGCCAACGAGGCCGAGATCAAAGCGCTGTTCGAGACGGAGCATTTCGACGAAGCGTTTCAGGCGATGCGCTCCTGGCGCGGAACGGCGGCGTTGACGCGCTCAGCACACGGCTCGGTCTGTCTCGACGCCAACGATGTGCACATCCTCGAAGCGGAGCCCGTGGCAAAGGTCGAGGACACGACGGGTGCCGGCGACCAATACGCGGCCGGCTTCCTCTACGGTCTCGCGCGCGGTCTTCCGCTGGGCAAATGCGGCCGTCTCGGGGGCATCGCCGCTGCTGAAGTGATCGGACATCTGGGGCCGCGCCCGCATACATCTTTGAAAGCGCTCGCCGCCAAAGCTGGTTTGAACTGAGACGTTCGGCGGTGTCAAAGGATCAAGTGCCGCGGCGGCTCGCTTTTTCGTCGAGGCCGGACTTGTTCTCGCGCGCTCTGAGTTCGGCGTAGACCTCTTCCGGCTTCACGCCGACGAGCGCCCAGACGACGAGCAAATGGTAGAGCAGGTCGGCCGACTCCGAAACGAGCCCCCTATGATCGCCGAACGCGCCGGCAAGCGCCGCCTCGACACCTTCCTCGCCGAGCTTCTTCGCGCATTTGCCGATGCCCTCGCCGAAGAGGCGCGCCGTGTAAGACACCTTGGGATCGGCATTCTTACGCGAGACCACCTGATTGTAGAGCCGGTCCAAACTGTGTTCGGTCATGACGCCCGCCCGCAAAAAGAATCGCGTAAACACAGGCTACAGGGCGAATCACACGCTGCATAGAGACGGTGAGCACGTGGTGCGCCCTTTGGCGCAAATCACGACATCGCTATAGTGCAGCCGTCTTGGATCGCGAACAGATGCTTCTCCTGACCGTAGCGCCGCTAACCATGAGCGCTCTTCGCCGCCTGGCCCTTGTGGCCGTCGCGCTCGCAATATTGTGGTTGGCCGTTGTCTGGGCGCTTGTATGAACGCCGTTCGGCCGTCTGCCATCACGCTTGAGAACGTCATTGTCACCTACCGGCGGCTGCCCGCGGTGCATCACGTGAGCGGCACGTTCGCGCCGGGAACCCTGACGGCGATCGCAGGTCCAAACGGCGCCGGGAAGAGCACGCTGCTCAAGACGACTGCCGGCCTCCTCAAGCCTTCCGAGGGACGCGTCCTTCGCGGCGCTCTGAAGCCGAGTGACATAGCCTACCTGCCGCAGCTGCCCGAGATCGATCGCACATTCCCGATTTCCGTCGCCGAGACCGTGATGCTCGGCGCATGGAAGCGCGCCGGCGCATTCGGCGAGATGGGGGCCGCGGAAGAGCAGCGCGTGCAGGAGGCTTTGGCGTGTGTGAACTTGGTCGGCTATGCGCGGGCGCCGATCGCCGCCTTGTCCGCCGGTCAATGGCAGCGGGTTCTCTTCGCGCGCGCGATCGTGCAGGAGGCATCCGTCGTGTTGCTCGATGAGCCGTTCGCCGGTCTCGATGAGGACACCCAATCGCATTTGATCTCGCTCGTCCACGAATGGCACGAGAACGGCCGCACCGTGATTGCCGTGCTTCATGAGACCGATTTCATACGCAGGCACTTTCCGCAGACGCTGTTGATCGCGCGCGAATTGATCGCCTGGGGACCGACAGTGGACGTTCTCACGCCCGACAACTTGGCGCGCGCCAGAACCACGATCGCCAAATGGGCGCGCTCCGAAGATATGCCCGAACACCAGCACCATCACGGTTGACGATGGAGCATCTCCTCGATCCCTATTCGCTGCTTATCGAGCCACTCACGGCCTACGCCTTCATGCGCCGCGCGCTTGTGGCCTGCCTCGCGCTGGCACTCGGCTCCGGCCCCATCGGCGTCTTCCTTGTCCTGCGCCGCATGAGCCTGATGGGCGACGCGATGAGCCACGCCGTGCTGCCTGGAGCCGCTATCGGCTTTATCTTTGCGGGCCTTTCGCTCGGCGCAATGAGCCTCGGCGGATTGATCGCGGGTCTAGCCGTTGCGCTGCTAGCCGGCGTGGTTTCGCGCACGACGGTGTTGCGCGAGGACGCAAGCCTCGCCGGGTTTTATCTGGCGAGCTTGGCGCTCGGCGTGCTGTTGGTCTCGACCTACGGCTCCGCAGTCGATCTTTTGCACGTCCTCTTTGGCTCGATTCTCGCGGTCGACGATGAAGGTCTGCTGTTTGTCGCCGCGGTCGCGAGCATCACCTTGATCACGCTGGCGTTGATCTATCGTCCTCTCGTCGCCGAGTGTTTTGATCCGACGTTCCTGCGCAGTGTCGGCGCGCGAGGTTCCCTCATCCACCTCCTGTTCCTCGTGCTCGTCGTGCTCAATCTCGTGGCCGGGTTTCAGGCGCTCGGCACGTTGATGGCGGTGGGCTTGATGATGCTTCCGGCAGCCGCCGCGCGATTTTGGTCGGACAGCGTCTGGGGCTCGATCGCCTTTGCGACCGGCGCGGCCATGGCGTCGGGCGTCGTCGGCTTGCTGCTTTCCTACCATTTCGAGCTGCCGTCGGGGCCCGCGATTGTCTTGACTGCGGCCGTGGTCTATCTCGCCTCCATCGTGTTCGGCTCGCGCGCGGGTCTGCTGGTGCGCTACCGCCGCCAACCGCATTTCCACAAACCGGAAGAGATGAAACCGTGATCGCTCTTCGTATGCTCGCCGTCGCCGTCGCGATTGCCGTCGCGGCATCACCCGCTTACGCCAAGCTGAAGGTCGTCGCGAGCTTCTCGATTCTTGCCGACATGGCTTCGCGCGTCGGCGAGAACGAGGTCGAGATACATACACTCGTTGGCCCGAATTCCGACGCCCATGCGTTTCAACCGACGCCGGCCAATGCCAAGGCGCTCGCCGACGCCGACGTCATCGTCTTGAACGGCCTTGATTTCGAGCCGTGGGCCGAGCGCCTCATCAAGTCGTCCAATGCGAAAGGTCTCGTGGTCATCGCGAGCGACGGGGTCAAGCCGCGCAGGTTCGGCCCGGACTCGCGATCCATGATCGACCCGCACGCCTGGCAGGATCTTGCGAACGGCGAGATCTACGTGCGCAACATTGCCGACGCGTTCGCCAAGGCCGACAAGGCGAACGCCGATTTCTATCGAAGCAACGCGGCCACCTATATCGCCGATCTCGCGGCCGCCGACGCGAAGGTGCGCAAGGCGATCGCAGCCGTGCCCGCCGATCGGCGCAAAGTGATCACCAGCCACGACGCCTTCGGCTATTTCGGCGCCGCCTATGGCGTCGAGTTCGTGGCGCCGCTGGGCGTGTCGACCGAGGATCAACCCTCGGCCAAGAGCGTGGCCAAGCTCATCGATCAGATCAAGCGTGAGCACATTTCAGCCGTTTTCGTCGAAAACATCACCGACCCGCGCTTGATCAAACAGATCGCCGGCGAGACGGGGGCCAAAGTCGGTGGCGAACTTTTTTCCGATGCGCTATCGAAACCGGGCGGCGAGGCCGCCACTTATACCGACATGTTTGGCCACAATAGGGACGCCCTCGTCGAGGCGATGACGGGGCAGGGACACGAGTAAATGACGCAAGTGCCTGTGACCGTACTCACCGGCTATCTGGGTGCCGGCAAGACCACGCTTCTGAATCGGATATTGAGCGAACAGCACGGCAAGAAATACGCCGTCATCGTCAATGAGTTCGGCGAGATCGGCATCGACAACGATTTGATCGTCGACGCCGACGAAGAAGTCTTCGAGATGAACAACGGTTGCGTTTGCTGCACTGTGCGCGGCGATCTCATCCGCATTCTCGGCGGCCTGATGAAGCGTAAGGACAAGTTCGACGCGATCCTTGTCGAGACGACTGGTCTTGCCGATCCCGCGCCTGTCGCGCAGACTTTCTTTGCCGACGACGACGTGAAAGCGCGAACGATGCTCGATTCGATCACGACGGTCGTCGATGCGAAACATGTCCTCGCGCGCCTCGCCGACAGTCCGGAAGCCGCTGATCAAATCGCCTTCGCCGATCAGATCGTGCTCAACAAGACGGATCTCGTGACCGCCGACGAATTGGCGGCTGTCGAAGCGCGCATCCGCGAGCTCAATCCGTATGCGCTGATTCATCGGGCGCAGCGCTGCGACGTGCCGCTGGACAACGTGCTTGGGCAGCGCGCTTTCGATCTGGCGCGCATCCTGGAGCGTGAGCCTGAATTCCTGAACGGCGACGCGCATGAGCACGAGCACGCGAACGATATTTCGAGCATCAGCCTGACGGCGACCAAACCCTTGGATGGCGATCGAGTGACGACGTGGCTGCGCACGCTCCTTGCCGAGAAGGGCGGCGATATCCTCCGCGCCAAGGGCATCCTCGACATCAAGGGCCGGAACGAACGCCTCGCCTTTCAGGCCGTGCACATGATGATGGAAGGCGATTTCCAGCGCGCCTGGGATCCGGACGAAAAGCGCATCAGCCGCCTAGTGTTCATTGGCCGCGGCTTGAAGCGTTCCGAGCTGAAGCGCGGCTTTGAATCCTGCATCGCCTGATGTCCACCCCGGAACTGCGCGACGGATCGTCCTGGACCTTTGACGCATTCGTCGTCGGCTGCGTCTTCGACGGCGACGGCACCTGCGCATTCGCGCTCGGCGACGGCTCGCTGCGCCTCGTCGACAGTCAAGGCACGGTGAAAGAAGTCACGCCGCACAACGGCGCTTGCCTGTCGCTGGTGGCGCATCCGAAGTCCGGCTTCGTCACCGGCGGCGATGACGGTCGCCTCGTTCACACCAGCGATGAAGGAGCGAGCGTCGAACTTGCAAAGACGCGCGGCAAGTGGATCGAGCAAGTCGCCGTCGCGCCCGACACCGGCTTGATTGCTTACGCAGCCGGGAAAGAAGCCGTAATCCTTCATGGAGACGAGCGCGCGTCTTTCGCGCACGGGACCACGGTTGCAGGCTTAGCCTTCGATCCCAAAGGCCGTCGCCTCGCCGCCGCGCACTACGACGGCGTTTCGCTTTGGTGGGCAAAGGCTTCGAACCAAGGCGCCAAGGTGATGAAGTGGAAGGGCTCGCACCTCGGCGTCACGTGGAGCCCCGACGGGCGCTTCCTCGTTTCGACGATGCAGGAAAACGCGCTACACGGCTGGCGCATGGAAGACGCCGCCGATATGCGCATGACGGGCTATCCGGCGAAGGTGAAATCTTGGGCCTGGGACCGCCGGGGCAAGTTCATGTTCACGAGCGGCGCGCCGCGCGTCATCGGCTGGCCGTTTGCCGGACGGTCAGGGCCGATGGACAAGGAGCCTCGCGAAATTGGCCCTCAACGCGACGCGCTGATCACGGTCGTCGCTGCAAGCCCGCGCCGCGATGCGATCGCGGCCGGCATGTCCGACGGTACGGTGTGGATCGAACATCTCGACGATCCGGGCACCGAGTATGTTGCGCTGAAAGGCGAGGCGATTTCCGCGCTCGCGTTCTCGCCCGACGGCAAAGCATTGGCGCTCGCCTCCGAGAGCGGCTTCGCCGCGCTTATTCCGGTCGGCTAGCCCTTTCCGGCGCCGTCGAAGAACTCTTTCATGCGAGCGAAGAAGCTCGTCGTCTCCGGCGAGTTCTGACTGTTCGTCGCCTTTTCGAACTCGCGCAGCAACTCTTGCTGCTTCTTCGTAAGGTGCACCGGCGTCTCAACGGTCACCTCGACGAACATGTCGCCGTTGGAGCCCTGACCGCGCAGACCCGGCATGCCTTTGCCGCGAAGCCTGAACTGGCGGCCCGATTGCGTTCCCTCGGTGATCGCGACACGTGCCCGGCCGCCGCCGAGCGTCGGCACTTCGACATGTCCGCCCAATGCCGCCGTCACGAAGCCGATCGGCACGCGACAAAGGACATCCTGCCCATCGCGCTTGAATAGCGGGTGCGGCGTGACCGAGAGGAAGATGTAGAGATCGCCTTTTGGACCGCCGCGCAACCCAGCTTCGCCTTCGCCGGCCAAGCGGATGCGCGTGCCGTCTTCGATACCCTGTGGGATATTGACGTTGAGCGTGCGCTCGCGCTGCACCCGGCCGGAGCCGCTGCACACGCGGCAAGGATTCTTGACGACGCGGCCAAGCCCTTGGCAGGTCGGGCACGTGCGCTCGATCGTGAAGAAGCCTTGCTGCGCGCGCACCTTGCCGACACCGGAACATGTCGGGCACGCCTGCGGTTTGGATCCCGCCTCGGCGCCGGAGCCGCTGCACGCTTCGCACGCAATCGATCCCGGAATCCGGATCGTCGCGGTCTTGCCGGCGTAAGCCTCCTCGAGGCTGATCTCCATGTTGTAGCGGAGGTCGGTCCCGCGCGACGCACGATTGCCGCCGCGCCTTCCGCCGCCCATGAACTCGCCGAAGAGATCGTCGAAGACGTCGGTGAAAGAGGTCGAGAAGTCGAACCCGAAACCCCGGCCGCCTGGCCCGCCGCCCGGCCCCTCGAAGGCAGCGTGGCCGTACTGATCGTAGGCCGCGCGCTTTTGATCGTCGCGCAGCACGTCGTACGCTTCGTTGAGCTCCTTGAAGGCCTGCTCGGCTTTTTGATCGCCGGGGTTGCGATCCGGATGGAGCTCCTTCGCCTTCTTACGAAACGCCGATTTGAGTTCGTCGGGTGAGGCTTTTCGCGTAACGCCTAGGATGTCGTAGTAGTCACGTTTTGACATCGGTTACGGTTTTCAAGACAGCACGAGAGATCACACGAAACAGGAAGGCAGGCGGCGCGGATTACCGCGCGCCGCCCTTCTTCTTTTTCTCTTCGTCGACCTCTTCATAGTCCGCATCGACCACATCGCCGTCGGCCTTTCCGGTGGCGCCCGCCTCCGGACCCGGGCCCTCGGCGCCGGGAGCGCCGCCCGCATCCGATTCGGGATTCGCACTACGATACATGGCCTCGCCCAATTTGAGCGACGCCTGCAACAGCGCCTCGGTCTTGGACTTGATGAACTCGGCGTCCTCGCCTTTCAGCGCGTCCTTGACGGCACTGACAGCCGTTTCGATGGCCGAGCGTTCGGTCGCCGATATCTTCGAGCCGTGCTCCTTCAGCGCCTTCTCGACTTCGTGCACGCCGGCGTCCGCGCGATTGCGCGCTTCGGCAAGCTCCTTGCGCTTCTTATCGTCCGTCGAGTGCTCTTGCGCCTCGTGGATCATCCGTTGGATGTCGGTCTCCGACAAGCCGCCGGAAGGCTGAATGCGGATCGCCTGCTCCTTGTTCGTCGCCTTGTCTTTTGCCGAGACATTGACGATGCCGTTCGCATCGATGTCAAAGGTCACTTCGACCTGCGGCATGCCGCGCGGCGCCGGCGGAATACCGACGAGATCGAACTGGCCGAGGAACTTGTTGTCCGCGGCCATTTCGCGCTCACCTTGGAAGACGCGAATGGTGACGGCGGTCTGACCGTCTTCGGCGGTTGAGAACACTTGGCTCTTCTTCGTCGGGATCGTCGTGTTGCGCTCGATCAGCCGGGTGAACACGCCGCCCAGTGTTTCGATACCGAGCGACAGCGGCGTCACGTCGAGCAGGAGGACGTCCTTGACCTCGCCCTTGAGCACGCCCGCCTGAATGGCGGCGCCGATGGCGACGACTTCATCCGGATTGACGCCCTTGTGCGGCTCCTTGCCGAAGAACTCTTTGACGACCTGCTGAACCTTCGGCATGCGGGTCATGCCGCCGACGAGCACGACCTCGGCGATGTCGGCCGCCGCGACGCCTGCGTCCTTCAAGCAAGCCTTGAGGGGCGCCAGCGTGCGCTGAACCAGATCGTCGACCAGCGCTTCGAGCTTCGCCCGCGTCAGCTTCATCGTCAGATGCTTCGGGCCCGACGCGTCCGCCGTGATGAACGGCAGATTGATTTCGGTCTGGACCGCCGACGACAGCTCGATCTTCGCTTTCTCGGCCGCCTCCTTCAGGCGTTGCAGCGCCAGACGATCCTTGCGCAGATCGATACCCTGCTCGCGCTTGAACTCGTCGGCGAAGTAATCGACCAAGCGGATGTCGAAGTCTTCGCCGCCCAGGAACGTATCGCCGTTCGTCGCCTTCACCTCGAAGACGCCGTCGCCGATCTCCAGAATCGAAATATCGAAGGTGCCGCCGCCGAGGTCGTACACCGCGATAGTGCCGGCCTGCTTCTTGTCGAGACCGTAGGCGAGTGCCGCGGCTGTCGGCTCGTTGATGATGCGCAGAACTTCAAGACCGGCAATGCGGCCGGCGTCTTTTGTCGCCTGGCGCTGCGCGTCGTTGAAGTACGCGGGAACGGTGATGACGGCCTGCGTGACCTTCTCGCCGAGATAAGCCTCCGCGGTTTCTTTCATCTTGGTCAGCGTGTAGGCCGAGATCTGCGACGGCGAAATCTTCTCGCCCTCGCGGCCTACGACCCATGCATCGCTGTTGTCGGCCTTGACGATCTTGTAGGGCACCATGCCGATGTCCTTTTGGGTCATCGGATCGTCGAACTTGCGGCCGATCAGGCGCTTGATGGCGAAGTATGTGTATTCGGGATTCGTGACGGCTTGGCGCTTGGCAGCTTGCCCGATCAGGCGCTCGCCGTCCTTGGTAAAGGCGACGATCGACGGCGTCGTGCGCGCACCTTCCGCGTTCTCCAGCACCTTGGGCTGGGAGCCTTCCATAATGGCGACGCAGGAATTGGTAGTGCCAAGATCGATGCCGATGACTTTGGCCATGGGACTTCAAACCTCTTTTCCGGCGGACGAACAGAGCCCTTCTTTAGCCGAAGCGGCGCCGCCGTCCCCATTTTGTTTTGGGAATAGGGATGCAACAACCCGGAAAACCGCGGGTTTGACCGGTATATAGGGGGGAGCCCCCTGACCCGCAAGCTGCCTAGGTCGCGCCGTTTCGTGATTTGGGCGCTTCGCGCAGGAAGCGTAAAATTCAAGCCTCCCTATTGGGAAATGGAGGCTCCCCATGTTGACCAAATATGGTGGTTGGGCTGCGTTTCTAGCCTCAGTAGCGGTTGTTTTCTTGGCGGCGTCCGCAGTGGCCGCTGCCCCCCTTCCGACCTACGCCTGCTTTACCCCGAAAAATGCCGGTCTGATCGGCCGGCTCGGACCGAATGACGCAAGCGTACATGCGGCGTTTGAGGCCGGTGCGTGCCTGGCTCTGCCGGCGGGTATTGCCGTCACCAATGCCCAGCACAGCGGGGGGATGTGGCAGTTCAGGACCCTTGGCGGGATGCCGACCCTCTATGCTGCCGATTGGGCGGCCGGGTTCACGGGCTCCGGCGACGATCGGATGATGGCCGCGTTCGGTCGGTACCTGCCGGTCACGGGACGTCTGCTCGAGACCGGCTATGCCTATGCGGATTGCTACGATGCTTCCGAAAGATTGTCGGAGCGCTGGCGCGATCTCGATAGGCGTTGGCAGGAATTCCAGACCTACGGTTCGTCTCCCTTCACGCGAAATGCCAACAAGGTCATCATCTACGTTGGCGACACGCTTCCCAAGATGGTGAAGGAAGGCGAGGCTCTTCGGGCTGAAGGCCGGGCGCTCGACAGCCGTTGTGCGCCGTATGAGGCTGTCGTGACCGATCGCGACTTCATCGCTTTCGTTCGCTCGGCCCGTCATTCGGCGTGACGCGGATCGCGTAGAAAGCGCAGTTCTGCACGGGACAGCGGGCGGCTAAGTCGCCCGCTGTATTTTGTTCCGAGAAATCAAGGCTCGCGCCCCAAAAAAAACTATATTCACCGCTACTGGGGCAGGGTTGGTCGACCCCATCTACTGGGCGTCTGATCGGCAAGAGAGGATGGGAAGTCATGCTTCGTTATTGGACGCCGATTGCGGTCACGGCGATGACTGCCGCGCTGCTGGAACCGGGCGTTGCAGGTGCCATCGCACACACCCCTTCGATCTCGGGCAACAGCTGGGTGGCGATGGCCCTTCTTCTTGGTTTCATCGGGCTGATCGTGTTGGTCGTCTCCGGCGCGCTGCATCTCGATAGACGAGATGCGCGGCTTGGTCGCCGGCATGATGACGGCGCGCTATTCCCGATCCCAGGTGGTGACGACGATGACGACTTTCATCACCACGGCGGTCACGGCCACTTCTAGCGGCTAGGCCGACGTATCGACGTTTGCCCCTGGCGCCGAGTTCTTGGCCGATCCAGGGCCTGACGAAACCATGACCATCGACGGCCGCAGCAGCCTCTCGCCGAGCGTGTATCCGGTTTGCGCGACGTCGATCACCATCCCGGCCGCGTACTCGGTGCTCGGCATCTCGGCGATGGCCTGATGCAGGTTCGGATTGAAGCGCTGTCCCTTGGCCTCGATCTTCTTGATGCCGTGGCGCTCGAAGATCGACAACAGCTCACGCTGTGTTGCTTCGATGCCTTCGACGACGGCGCCCATCGCCGGCGGTAGAGAGGTGCGCGCCTCCGGCTTTACCGAGTCGAGCGCCCGGTTGAAATTGTCGATAACCGTCAGCAAGTCGCGCGCGAAGCGCTGAAAAGCGAACTGCGCAACTTCGTTTTTCTCACGCTCTGCACGTTTGCGGACGTTTTCCGTCTCCGCCGCGGCGCGCAAATAGCGTTCCTTGAGTTCGGCAATCTCACTCGTGAGTTCCCGAATCCGCGCCGCCTCGCGCGTGATCTCGGATTGGATCTCTTCCTGCGCGAATTCTTCGCTAGGCGAGTTCGTCGGATCGGTGTCGTTTGCGGGGGGCATTTCTTCGCCCCTGTCTTTTGGATCACTCATCTTTCGGCTCGTTCAGCGCTGTTGACTTAGCAGGCGGCTCAACACTTTGGCAGTAAAATCGACCATCGGCACGATGCGAGCATAGTTGACGCGTGTCGGTCCGATGACACCGACGACGCCCACGACGCGATGTTGTTGATCTGTGTATGGCGACACGATGACTGACGATCCTGACAATGAAAATAGGTTCGTCTCTGAACCGATGAAAATGCGCACGCCTTCGCCCTGCTTCGACAGGTCGAGCAGTTGGATCAAATCGTTCTTGCGTTCGATATCGTCGAACAACTGTCGAATACGTTCGAGTTCGCCGGCGGCTGTAACGTCTTCGAGCAGCCGCGCTTGACCGCGCACGATGAGCAGCGGCGATCCGCTGTCGCCGATCTGCGTGCCGCTCCATTCCGCGAGTCCGGCCGAAACAAGCCTCGTGGCGAGCCCGTCGAGTTCTGCTCGCTGCTGCTCGATCTCACCCAAGACTTCGCGCCGCGCTTCCTCGAGCGTGCGGCCCGTCATGCGCGAGCTTAGATAGTTCGTCGCCTCCACGAACGCCGATGGCGGCAGCCCCAACGGTGTTTCTATCGCGCGATTCTCGACGGTGCCGTCCTCGCCGACAATGATGACCAGTGCGCGTTGCGGCCCGAGTGGAACGAATTCGACGTGCTTGAGCGCGGGATCGCGCTTCGGCGTGACGACCAGCCCGGCGCATTGGCTGAGCCCCGACAACATCGTCGTCGCTTGCGTCAGCATGTCTTCCATTTTGCGGCCGCTCGCGGCCAGCTGCGCCTCGATGCCGCGTCGTTCGTCTTGGCCCAGATTGCCGACCTCAAGAAGCCCGTCGACGAACAGCCTGAGACCCGCCTGCGTCGGAACGCGCCCCGCGCTCGAATGCGGCGAGCGCAACAGACCCATTGCCTCGAGATCCGACATCACGTTGCGGATCGAAGCGGGCGACAGCGCAATCCCACGCTGCGACAGCGTGCGCGACCCGATCGGTTCTCCGGTGTCGAGATAGGATTCGACGATCGAACGAAAGATGTCGCGCGAGCGTTCCGACAGCTCGCCGACCCTGGTCGGCGGCACCGGATTGAACCCAAGATGCGAACGATCGTTCATACCAGCGATTTCCAGGGCCTGGTTGGGGAGCGCCGACGGCGCCCGTTGCACCGGTCACGGCGGCAGGCTAGGTAGCGCCTCAATCTCCAAACTTCAAGGGAACCGAGCCTCATGCGCCCCTCCGGCCGCCGTTCCGACCAATTGCGCCAAGTTACTCTAGAACCAGGCTTTTCGGCGCACGCGGAAGGCTCATGCTTGGTCAAATTCGGCCGTACCCATGTGCTGTGCACCGCGTCCCTCGAAACGGGCGTTCCGCCCTTTCTCAAGGGCTCGGGCAAGGGCTGGGTCACCGCCGAATACGGCATGCTGCCGCGCGCGACCCACGACCGCATGCGCCGTGAGGCCGCCGCAGGCAAGCAGTCGGGGCGGACACAAGAAATCCAGCGTCTCATCGGCCGCTCGCTGCGTGTGATCACCGATCTCACAGCCTTTGGCGAGCGCCAGATCACGATCGACTGTGACGTCCTCCAGGCGGACGGCGGCACGCGCACGGCATCGATCACGGGCGGCTTCGTCGCCTTGCATGGCTGCTTCGAACTGATGCGGCGCGACGGATTGATCAAAGCCAACCCGATCAAGGACTACGTCGCGGCAATTTCTTGCGGCATCCACCAAGGCGTCCCCGTCCTCGATCTCGACTACGACGAAGATTCGTCCGCCGGGACCGATGCGAATTTCGTCATGACCGGCAGCGGCGCCATCGTCGAAATCCAAGGCACCGCGGAAGCCGAACCGTTTTCCGAGGCCTCGTTCCATGAGCTCATGGCGCTCGCGCGAAAAGGGATCGGCGAGCTCGTCGCGCTTCAGCGCCGCGCCGTCGGCGCGACCGCATGACCAGGCGCTTCTCCGGCGCGCGCTTGGTCGTTGCAAGTCACAACGCAGGCAAGGTGCGTGAAATCGGAGAGCTGCTCGCGCCCTACAATGTTGAAGCGATATCCGCGGCCTCGCTGAATCTGGCCGAACCGGAAGAGACCGAAACGACATTCAGTGGCAACGCCCTGTTGAAGGCGCGGGCGGCAGCGCGGGCATCGCAATTGCCGGCTCTCGCCGACGATTCAGGTCTTTGCGTCGATGCCCTGAATGGCGACCCCGGCGTCTACTCTGCACGTTGGGCGGGCCCGTCGAAGGACTTTGGGGTCGCGATGCGTCTGGTCCATGAGCGTATGGCCGGGGCAGGCGGGGGTGAACGGGCGCATTTTGTTTGCGCGCTCGCTCTTGCCTGGCCCGATGACCACGCCGAGATATTCGAAGGTGAAGTGCACGGGCACATAACCTGGCCGCCGCGAGGAACGCGAGGTTTCGGCTACGACCCGATCTTCGTCGCCGACGGCTACGACATCACGTTTGGCGAAATGGATCCCGCCAGAAAGCACAAGATTTCGCATCGCGCTCGAGCCTTCGCCAAAATGATCGAGGCTAGCTTTTGACCAGCACGACGGAGCCCGGCTTCGGACTCTATGTCCATTGGCCGTTTTGTTTGTCGAAGTGCCCGTACTGCGATTTCAACAGTCACGTCCGCGCCAAGATCGACGCGGAGGCATGGTCGAAGGCGCTGCGCCGTGAACTGCAATCGATGTCGGCGCGCCTCGATCAAAGATCCCCTCTGAACAGCGTCTTCTTCGGCGGTGGCACGCCGTCGCTGATGCCGGGCTTCATCGTAGCCGGCATTCTCGAAGAGGCTGAGCGCATCTTCGGCTTCGCGCCGGATATCGAGATCACGCTTGAAGCCAATCCAACGAGCGTGGAGGCGCAACGCTTCCAAGATTACCGCGCCGCCGGCGTCAATCGCGTTTCTCTCGGCGTTCAGTCGCTCGACGACGAAGAGCTGCGTCGTCTCGGTCGTTTGCACACCAGCGACGAAGCGCTAAAGGCGGTCGCACTGGCGCAATCGATCTTCCCGCGCGCGTCGATCGATTTGATTTACGCGCGTCCCAATCAAACGCCGGAGCGCTGGCAATCCGAACTCGCGCAAGCGCTGGCGCAGGGCTGCACGCACTATTCGCTCTATCAGCTCACGTTCGAAGACGGCACGCCATATTTCGAGGCGATGAAACGAGGCGCCATCAAACCGCTCGACGACGAGCGTTCGGCGGAGCTTTACGAAGCGACGCAGCGCCAAATGGAGGCTGCTGGCTTGCCCGCCTACGAGATTTCAAATCACGCGCGGCCTGGCCAAGAGTCGCGCCACAATCTCATCTACTGGCGCTACGGCGACTATCTCGGCATCGGCCCGGGCGCGCACGGCCGCGTTGCGATCGACGGGCAAAGAATGGCAACCGCGACGATACGGTCGCCCGAAGGCTGGCTCGCGGCCGTCAATAAGAATGGCAATGCTTTGTCGCAAGCCGAGACTGTCGCCAATGAGGACGCAGGCAAGGAATGCCTGCTGATGGGCCTTCGCCTGCGCGAAGGCCTCTCGCGCGGCCGCGTCGAATCCCTTCTTGGTCGGCCTCTATCAACGCACCATGCGCTCGACGCCGGCCTGATCGAGACGGAAGGCGATCGACTGCGCGCCACGCCGCGCGGGCGGCTCGTCCTCAACGCTGTTATCAAAGAGCTTCTGCGTTAGAACCCCGGCGCCTGGAACGTCGCAGCCGCTGGGCTTGCGACGACGAGCTGTCCATTCGGCGCGATCTCCATGACCGCGAGGCCCCGTTCCGTAAAGCCGTTCGGCAGGAAGCGGAAGATGCCGTCGATGCCGGAGAAACCGTTGGGATCCGAGATCGCCTCGCGGGTGAAGCGGTGTCCCGCCGAACCGCGCGACAACGTTGCTGCTAGCGCTACCGCGTCATAGGCGAGGCTGGCGATGCGCGGCGGCCTAGCGTTGTAGAGCTGTTGATAGCGCGTCGCGAAAGCCTGGCGTTGATCCTGCGGCGGCATCGAATACCAGCCGCCAATCAAAGACGCTTCCTTTGTCACCGCCGGATCGTCCCATAAGCCGGTGCCGAGCAACTTCACCTGGGACGCGTTCGGCGTCTTCACCAGCAAGATGGGGCCCATGCTTCGCAGCATCGCCCCGCCTTCGGGCAGAAAGATCGCGTCGAATCCGGTCTTGGCGATGGCATTGATCGCGGGCTCGAGCGCTTGCGGATTCGGCTGATAGGTCTGCACGGCGACGATTTGGCGGCCCGCCGACGTTACTGCCGCGCTGAACGCTTCTTCCGCCCGTTGCCCGTAAGGAGTGGCGGGAACCAAGGCGGCGAAGCGTTGCCGGCCTTGTGCAATCGCGTAGTCGACGACGCGAGTGACCTCGGTCTCGGGCAAGAAGCTCAACAGAAACACGCCGTCGCCGGCCACGGTCCGGTCCGTCGAAAATGCGATGACGGGCACGTTCTTGGCCCTCGCAACTGGTGAAACGCCGCGAACGTCCGCCGCGAGCAGCGGCCCCAGTATGAGTTCGGCGCCGCTATTGATCGCATCGTTGGCGGCCGCTGCGGCACCTTCAGGCGTGCCGTTCGTATCGCGCGGCAACAACATCATCGTGCGCGAACCCATGTCGAACATCGCCATCTGTGCCGCGTTCAACAGCGACTGTGCGACGTAGCGCGCGTTCCGGTCGGGATGAGAAAACGGCAACAGCAGCGCGACCTTCACCTGGCCCGAGTTGCCTTGGGTCCCCGGCGGCGCCTCGCCCGGCTGCGTGGGCGTGACCGCGACGGGTCGGGACCCCTGCGTTTCCGAGGTTCTGGGCGTCGGTTTGCTGCCGAAACTAAAGGTCTCGCAGGCCGACAGCGTCGCTCCCATCGCCACCACGAGCGCGATGGTCCACAATGTTTGCCAAAATGGGCGCGTGGCCCGAGCAGTGAGACGATGCGCAAACGGTCGGGTTGTCACGGGCGTTTGTCCCCCAGGGCCGAAAGAGCGTGAATGAGCAGGGAAAGCGAGACTAACGGGCGGATTCCGGGAAGTAAATCGCACCTGCCGCTCTCACCTGGCCTCTATCTGATTGCGACACCGATCGGCAATGCGCGCGACATCACATTGCGTGCATTGGACGTATTGGCGGGCGCCGACGTCCTCTATGCGGAGGACACCCGCGTCACCGCGAAACTGCTAGCGCTGCACGGGCTCAGCCGGCCCCTCAAATCGTACCGGGAGCACAATGCGGCGCGAATCGAGCAGCACATTCTCGCGGAGTTGGCGAACGGCAAGGTTGTGGGAATGGTCAGCGACGCTGGGATGCCGTTGATTTCCGATCCTGGCGCACGGCTCGTCGAAGCCGCGATTGACGCAGGGCACCCTGTCACGACCGTCCCCGGGCCTTCGGCTGTCACAACCGCCATCGCGCTTTCCGGATTGCC
The DNA here is from genome assembly GCA_016124635.1 of Alphaproteobacteria bacterium. Lineage (GTDB taxonomy): Bacteria > Pseudomonadota > Alphaproteobacteria > Micropepsales > Micropepsaceae > SZUA-430. The sequence goes on from WGNJ01000010.1 coordinate 53,125, forward strand.
GAGCGCACAATTCAGTTTTGTGGGTTTCCTGTCCGCCAAACCCAACGAGCGCAGACGCGAGATTTCCAAGTTCGGCCACGTTCCAACCACACTTGTGTTCTTTGAATCCCCGAACCGACTGGCCGCGACCCTCGCCGATCTGGCGAGTCTCTTGGGGAACAGGCAAGCCGCCGTGGCACGTGAGCTGACGAAGCTGCATGAAGAGGTGCGTCGCGCACCCCTTGCAGATCTTGCCGCGCATTACGCGCATGCGGGCGCGCCGAAGGGGGAAGTTGTCGTCGTTGTTGGCCCGCCGGACGAGGCGGAACCCGCGCACGACAATGCCGCGCTCGATCGCCGCATCCTCGAGGAACTGACGCGCCACCCGGTGAAAGAAGCGGCCGCGATCGTCGCAGGCCAACTGGGCTTGCCGCGCCGGACCGTCTACGCCCGTGCCCTAGAGCTCAAGTCCGAGCGCTCGGACTGATGGCACTGCGCCACCACCAAGCCCTCGCCCGCGGCCGCGCCGCCGAGTGGGCGGCGGCATTGCTGCTCATCGCCAAAGGTTACAGGATTCTGGCGCGTAGCTTTCGGGTTTCCGGTGGAGAACTCGACATCGTGGCCCTAACACCACCCTGGCAAACGCGCATGGTGGTCTTTGTCGAAGTGCGTGCGCGCGGCACAATGGAGGCGGCCGCCGAATCAGTTAGCGCCGCCAAGCGTGACCGCGTTGCTTGGGCCGCTCGCCAATTCTGCGCACGGCGCCGGAAACTGACGGAGATACCCTGGCGCTTCGACTTGATACTTGTGGCGCCAGGGCGCTGGCCGCGGCACGTGGCCGACGTTTGGTCGCCCACTCCGCGTTGAGGAGGCGAAATGTCTATTCGATCGATTTCACGAATTCTTGCCGTCGCGCTTGCGCCCCTGTTCCTCTCGGCTTGCGTCGGCATCTCGCTTGATCCCGAAGAGCGTTCCTTCTCCAGCGCGGTCGACGATTTCGACACACGCACGGAACTGAACGCGAAGCTGCTCGCCGAGGACCCGAGGATCTACACCAACGTTTCGACGAGCGTGATCGAGGGCCGCGTACATCTTTCCGGCACTGTGTTGACCGACGAGCAGCGCCGTCGCGTCACCCAGCTCGCCTGGTCGACCGCCGGCGTCACGGAGGTCGTGAACGATATCGAAGTGACGGACGAAACTTCGGGCATCGTCGCCACCGCGCGCGACCGCTGGATCAACACCAAGATCCGCGCCCGCATCTTGGCCGACACCTCAATTCACGACGTCAACTATACGATCGACACGCAGAACCGCGTTGTCTTCATCATGGGCATCGCGCAGGATCGCGGCGAGCTCGATCGCGTTTTGGATCATGCCCGAGCCATCGACGGCGTCGAGCGCGTCGTGAACTACGTCGTTCTGAAGGACGATCCGCGGCGCTTCACGGAGCCGCCGGCGCAATACGGTCATCCGACGGAACCTGAAGCGCCGCCTGATGCAGAGCCGCCGCCGACCACGGCGGCCCGATGAGTGGATGAATGGACAAGCCGGAAGATCTCCTGAAGCAGCTTGCCGCCGCAGGCGCGCTTGCCGATGACGATCTTCCGCTCGGCGAGACGGCGCTGATCCTTGCCGCGCTCGATCATCGCGGGGTCGAGCTCGCGCCCTATCGCGATCATCTCGCAAAGCTTGCCGAGGACGCGGGCGGCGCTCTGTCTTCGCTGCGTCGGGGCATGACGGAAGTCGACGCCGTGACGCGCGCCCTTGCGGATACGATCGCCGTGCGCCACCGCTATGTCGGCGACCAATCGACCTTCGACGATCCGCAGAACGCCGACCTCATCCGCGTGATGGATCGCCGCCGTGGTCTGCCCGTTTCCTTGGGTATCCTCTATCTCGAAACGGCGACGCGTTTGGGCGCGCGGGCGAAGGGCTTGAACACGCCTGGCCATTTCCTCCTTGCGATCGGCCAAGATGAGCACGCCAGGATCATCGATCCGTTCAACGCTGGCGTGGCGCTGAGGCGTGAGGATTTGCGCCCGCCGCCGCCGATCCCGCATGGCGAGCCGGACGAATACGAGCCCGTGAGCCCCCGCGACGTGATATTGCGTCTCTTGAACAACATCCGCACGCGCGCGCTTGCTGGCCAGGATTTAGTCCGTAGCCTGACGATCCTTGAGCGCATGGTTCTCGTGGCGCCGCGTCGCGCCGAGCTTTGGCTCGATCTGTCGAACACGAACCGCGAGGTCGGCAAGCTCAAAGGTGCCATCGTCGCCGCCGAAAGCTGCCTGAGGCTCGCCGGCGACGAGAGCACCATCGGCCGCGAGGCAGCATTCGCCTTGTTGTCACTGAAGCGCATGGTGAACTAGCGCCGCGGTTGTGCGTCTGCGACCGCCAAGGCTAAAGTGCGTCGACCTCAACTCGCGCCGGAATTCGCCGATGTCCCTCACCGTTGCTATCCAGATGGATCCCATCGAGCGGATCGACATCGGCGGCGACTCGACCTTTGCCTTGGCCCTTGAAGCGCAAATGCGCGGCCACAAGCTTTGGTACTATTTGCCGAAGCATCTGATTCAGCGCGACGGCAAGATTTCGACGCGCGCGCAAAAGCTCGCGGTTCGCGAGGAACGCGGCAATCATTTCACGCTTGGCGACGAGCAGCCGCTCGATTTGAGCAGCGTCGATGTTGTGTTGCTGCGCCAGGATCCGCCGTTCGACATGGCCTACATCACGACGACGCACATGCTTGAGCGTCTGCCCAAGCGCGTGCTCGTCGTCAACGATCCTTATTGGGTCCGCAACTCGCCGGAGAAGATCTTCGTTACCGAATTTCCGGATTTGATGCCGCCGACCCTGATTTCCAGCGATCCGAAGGCGATCCGCGCTTTCCGCGACGAGTTCAAGGACATCATCGTCAAGCCGCTCTACGGCAACGGCGGCCACGGCGTCTTCCGCGTGCGCGAAGAGGACGAGAACCTCAACGCCATCATCGAGTTCTTCGCGGTCTTCGTGCGCGAGCCCTTGATGGCGCAGCGCTACGTGCCGCAAGTTCGCCAGGGCGACAAGCGCATCATCCTCGTCGACGGCGAGTTCGCCGGTGCGATCAATCGCGTTCCGGCCAAGGGCGAGGCGCGCTCCAACATGCATGTCGGCGGCCGTCCCGAGAAGGCCGCGCTCACCGCGCGCGAGCAGGAGATCTGCCGCCGCATCGGACCGGAGCTCAGAAAACGCGGCTTGATCTTCACCGGCATCGACGTGATCGGCGATTACATCACCGAGATCAACGTGACCTCGCCGACAGGGATTTGGGAGATCCGCCGCTTCGACGGCACAGACACGGCGGCGCTGATCTGGAATGCGATCGAGGCACGGGTGCGCGAGCGTCGTACGTAAGGATTGCGCCTGATGGCGAATGGAGCGGATGCACCGAATTCAACCGAAGCAGCGCTCGCGCACGGCCTGCAGCAAGGATTGAGTCTTCAGCGCTCCGGCCGGCATGCCGACGCCGAACGTCTTTACCGCACGCTGGCGCAAAGCTTCCCGACGCATCCCGACGTGCTGCAACTCCTTGGCCTCGCGTTGAAAGCGCAGGGCAAACTTGCCGAAGCCGAGGATCACCTTCGCCGCTCGCTCGGCGCCAATCGCGCGCAGCCTCACGTTTGGAACAACCTCGGCAACCTGTTGTCGTCGCAGCGCCGCGCTGCCGAGGCGGTCCTCGCCTATCGCGAGGCAATCGCGCTCAACGCGAATTATGCCGAAGCCTGGATCGGTCTTGGCGAGGCGTTGATGGATACCGGCGATCTCGACGCCGCCGAGGATGCGTATCAGAGGGCTCGCACGTTGGAGCCGCAACGAGCTGCGGCGCAGATCGGTCTCGCGGCCGTTGCCGCAAAGCGCGAGGACGAGCAAACGACCGACAAGCTTTTGCGCCAAGTTCTCGCCCGCGATCCGAACAATGCGATCGCGCTTCACAATCTCGGCGTCAGCCTGGCGCGGCGCGGTTTGGCGTCTGAGGCTGCGGGCTTGACCGAGCGCGCGATCGCGCTTCGCCCCGGCCGCCCGGACATGCTGTCGAGCCACGCTTTTGCGCTGCAGCTCAAGGGTAAGCTCGACGCCGCCGCGGCGCTCTATCGTCAAGCGCTCGCGCGCGATCCGCTCTACGTCGCCGCCCATGAGAACCTGTCGCGATTGTTGTGGGCGCAGGGCAAGCACGAAGTCTTCACCGCCGATCTCGACGCCGCCATCGCGCGCCATCCGAATTCGACGGCCTTGCTGTTGACCAGAGGAAGCTTGCTGGGCTTTGCGGAGCGCTTTGCCGACGCGCGCGAAGCCTTTGCGCGCGCGCTCAGGATCGAGCCCGACAACGCCGCCGCGCACGATGGCTACGCGCGCATGTCGGCCGAGTTCGGCGACGACAAACAGGCGGTGGAACATCACGCGAGAGCCGTCTCACTGGCGCCGTCCGCATCGACGCCGCGCGCGAACTACGGCCACACGCTGCTTCGCTTCGGCGAAGTCGAAGCCGCGGTCAAAATGCTGGACAGCGCCGTCGAGCGCGATCCGGCCGATCAAAGCGCGCTCGGCATTTTGACGCTGGCGCTGCGCGCGGCGAACGATCCGCGCGAATTTTGGCTTGCGGACTACGAGCGGTTCGCGCGGCCTGTTGAAGTGCCCGTGCCGCGCGGCTATGCCGACATGAAGACCTTCAACGCCGAGCTGAACCGTACGCTCGACGCGCTGCACGACACCGAGGTCGAGCCCATCGATCAAACGCTGCGCAAGGGCACGCAGACCCTAGGGTCGCTCTTCGACCGCCGCATCGAGGTCGTCGATCGTCTGCGCGAACGGTTGGACGAGGTCATTCGCGACTACATCGCTTCGCTGCCCGACGACGACAAGCATCCCTTCTTGCGCCGCAAGGCCAAGGCGTTCCGCTATCGCACGTCGTGGTCGTCGCGCCTGAGGGATTCCGGCTTCCATACGACCCACGTCCATCCCAAGGGCTGGATCTCGAGCGCCTATTACATTGCGTTGCCTGATGAAGTCGGCGACCGCGAGCGCAAGCAAGGCTGGTTCACGCTCGGCGATCCGCCGTTCGACCTGCGCTGGAACGATCCCGTCCGTCGCTACATCCAGCCGCACGAAGGTTCGCTGGTTCTGTTCCCGTCTTATTTTTATCACGGCACCGTGCCGTTCCACTCGCGCACCAACCGCACGACGATCGCCTTCGACGTCGTACCGGTCTCCCCGCGCCGATAGCGCGAGATAACACGGTCGCATCCTAGCGAACCGAGCGAACCAATGACGGCTTGAATTGTAACGCCGTATCTCGACGCGCGCTCCCGCCCACCTTTCGCCCGATTTGACCGGCCCAGTTGATGCGCTGGGAGCTGGTCGATCGCATGAGCGTTGCGCACATCTACACCGTCGCTTTCGCGGGCATCGAGGCGCGCGAAGTCGATGTCCAAGTTCATATGGTGCCGGCCGGCCAGCATTCGTTTACGGTCGTCGGCCTTGCCGACAAGGCGGTGGGCGAGAGCCGTGAGCGTGTGCGCGCGGCGCTCAACGCCATCGGCCTCGCGCTTCCCATTCAGCGCATTACCGTCAATCTCGCACCCGCCGATCTGCCGAAGGAGGGCAGCCACTACGATCTCCCGATTGCGCTCGGGCTCCTGGCCGCCATGGGCGTCGTGCCGCTCAGCGAGATGGCGAGCTACGTGGCGCTCGGCGAACTCTCGCTCGATGGCGCGATCGTGCCCGTGGCCGGCGTGTTGCCGGCGGCGATCCAGGCGCTCGAGGTCGACAAAGGATTCATTTGCCCGGCGGCGTCGGGGCCTGAGGCTGCTTGGGCGGGCGGCCTGCAAATCGTCGCGGCGCCGAATCTGATCGCGCTCATCAATCATCTGAAAGGTGTGCAGGTGCTTGCCGCGCCTACGGCGAAGCTCGCTGACGAAAGCGCGAACGTTCCCGACCTGCGCGACGTCAAAGGCCAGGAGACGGCGAAGCGCGCGCTCGAAGTGGCGGCCGCCGGCGGTCACAACATGCTGATGATCGGCCCGCCCGGCGCCGGCAAATCGATGCTCGCCGCGCGGCTGCCCGGATTGTTGCCGCCGCTAGACGCGCGCGAGGCGCTCGAAGTGTCGATGGTGCAAAGCCTCGCGGGCGAATTGAAGAACGGCGCCATCGGACGCCGCCGTCCGTTTCGCGCGCCGCATCATTCGGCGAGCATGGCAGCGATGGTCGGCGGCGGCATCCGCGCCAAGCCCGGCGAAGTTTCGCTGGCCCATCTCGGCGTGCTCTTCCTCGACGAGCTGCCCGAGTTTCAACGCGCGGTGCTCGACTCGCTGCGCCAACCGCTCGAGACCGGCGAGACATTGGTTGCTCGCGCCAATGCTCACGTGCGTTACCCCAGCCGCGTGCAGCTCGTCGCCGCGATGAACCCGTGCCGTTGCGGCCACCTTGCCGACGCGGGGCAAGCATGTTCGCGCGCGCCCAAATGCGCCGGCGATTATCAAGCGCGTCTTTCCGGCCCGCTTCTCGACCGCATCGATCTGCACGTCGAGGTCAGCGCCGTCAGCGCGCAGGACCTGACGCTGCCGCCGCCGTCCGAAGGCACCGCCGAGGTTGCGGCCCGCGTCGCGACCGCGCGCGAAATCCAGCGCGCACGTTATGAGCGCGAAGGTATCCGCACCAACGCCGAGGCCGACGGCGAATTCTTAGAGGACGTCGCACACCCGACGAACGACGGTCTCGCGCTCCTCGCCAAGGCCGTCGATGCGCTGAAGCTCTCGGCGCGCGGCTACCATCGCGTCCTGCGCGTCGCCCGCACGCTTGCCGATCTCGAAGCGACCGCCGTCGTCACGCGCGCTCACATCGCCGAGGCCTTGAGTTACCGCCGGCTGCAATCGGCGTTCTGACGACGGCGGCTTTGGCGCTGCTTGCGCAGTCTAAGGCGGCGCCGGCCGAGCGTTTCCCTGCATCTTAATCGTTGATTCCGGGGCGGCCGAAAACGAGCACGTCTTGATGGTCATCCCAGGCGCGCTCGGCGTAGCTCAAGATGCGAATTTCTTCGCGCGGCTCAAGGGCGCGCATCACCCAATGCGGCCGCACCAGCGTGACGCCGTAGCGCGCCTGTGCACTGAAAACTGCGCGAAACGATGGTTCGTAGTCGACATAGCCGAAGCCGCGCCACCGCACTGCCCGTTGCGCTCGCGCGTAAAGGCGATCAGCGAGATATTTCCATTTGTTCCGTTGTATGTGGTCCGAGTATCGCCCCTGAAAGGTAACCAACGCGATGCCCCGTGGACTCAACGAACGCGCGATCAACCGCAACGCCGCCTCGACCTCTTTCTGGGGCAGATGCGTCAGCAGCGAACCGCAGAAGATGAGGTCGAAAGATCCTTCGAATGAAAGATCGTCTAGGTGCTCGCGGGAAAGATATGGCACAGCGGCAAATCGCTGGGCGCAGAACGCGATGTGGCTCTCATAAAGGTCGCAGGCGACGATCTCGCTGTGCGGGAAGAAGGCGCGCAAATGCCGCGTCACGCGGCCGGAGCCACTGGGAAAGTCCAAAATGCGCGATGGCGGTGACCGATTATTGGCGATCAAGTTCTGAACGATCAAGCGAAGTGCATCGGCGCCGACCCGAAAATAGTGTTCCTGGCGCCAGGCTTCCGAGCCCGCAAATTCTTTGTCCGCTGGATCCAGCGCCTTGTCGACGCCGCTTGCGCGATAAGCCTCGTATGCTCCGCGATAGGCCGCCTCCAGGTCGAAATGCAAATCCAGTGTCGTGTGAGCGTCGGTCGTCATTGCACCCTGTTCGAGCGGTTCCAAGCGTGTCGGCTCGTTTAGCATGACGGGAGTCGTGCCGCTCGAAGTAACAGCAGGCGCGTTACCGCATTCGCACACTTGATCGGGGTGCTTCGAAACGAAATGAATGAAGGCCGCCGCTGTTACTGCAGGCTGTGCGGCGCGTCGTTCCGTAGCGCATGCCGCACGCGCGCTCCGTTCGCCCTGACGGGTGAAGCGACGATCTGCGCTTGGCTCAAGACGCCGGCAAGGATCGCGCTCGCGAAAGCGGTCGCCGCGAAAATGGCAAATCCGAATGCCATCGCCCGGTTCTTCGGTCTGGCGCGCTCGACGAGCGCGGCGCCTGTCGTGGGGTAGAGCGGGACGTCGGACTCTTGCGGTCGCCGCGCGAGCCGTTGCGTGTCCTGCCGCGTCTCGTGGCTGCCGAGCATGTAGATGACGATCAGCACGGCCAGCAGGCACATCATGCTGCTCGGAATCCAGATGATGACGCCGCCGATCTGCTCGTCGGTGAGTGGTGCGTAGCCAAACAGGCGGCCGAACACATCGTAAGCGTCGTAGAGGACCGAGGTCTTCAGGGTCGTGTAGCTGCCGAGCGCGATGTTGGAGAGGATGGCGAGCCACAGCATCATCAGCCTGACGCCGTAGCCAAGCCCTTTGGGCGCCGGGCGCTGGTCGAAGATCCGCCACCAGAACACGAGACCCGCGAAAAGCATGGTGACGTGCATCAGATAGTGAATCGGCTCGTTGAGAAGCGCGACGTCGTGATAGGCGGGATACTGCCAGACATAGAGCGAGCCGATGAAGATCGTGGTCGCGACCACCGGATGCGCGATGAAACTGAATACGTGCTGCATCGGGCTGTTCGAAACCGTGGGCGTGAGTATTCGACGGCGGATCGCACGCGGAAGGCCCGCAACCAGTGACGCCTGCGGCCAAGAGAGCGCAAGAAGCATCGGGCCTATCATGCGCAGCAGCAGATGCTGGATCTGGTGAACGAAGAACAGCCGCTCGGCGATCGGATCGATGGGCGATTGCAGCGCGAGGAATACCGCCGCCACGCCCGCGAAGAAGAGGCCATGCCGCCACGCTGGCGTCGGTGACGTCGCGGCCGAACGGCTGATCATCCCGCGGATATAAACGAACAGGACGAGCGCGGTCGGGATGATGATGTCGGCGCTGAGCGGCCAGGTCCAAAGAGCCGTGTCGTTGGTCAGCGCCTCCCCGTCATGCGCGAACGCTGCCGTTGTGGGCGCAAGCGCAAGGACTACGGCCAGTAGGACGCCCGTCCGGATCGCCGATCCGGCTCTGCGGTCCTGGCGGGACATGGGCCGCCGCTGTTGTGATCCCGTCGCCCGGCTCGCGCTCATCGCGTTCTTCATGAGAGCGACCTTGCCACTCTGGATCGTGTGCACTCAACACGACAATCCGGCGCATGCTGATCCGCAATGAAGCTCAGCGGCGTCCAGCCGATCAGATGATGATCAGATAAGCGCCCGCCGCGATCGCCACCGCGCCCGCCGCTTGGCCGATGCGCGGACCGAACGGCAGCACTTTCTCGGCCAGAACGAAGACGGCAATCG
>WGNJ01000009.1 GCA_016124635.1 Alphaproteobacteria bacterium
GTGGCCGAGGACAACCGCATCAACGTGATGCTGGCGAACTCGCTGTTGACGAAGATGGGGCATCGCGTCGATACGGTCGCGAACGGCCGCGAGGCGCTCGATGCGCTGGCGCGCGCGCCCTACGACATCGTGTTGATGGACGTGCACATGCCGGAAATGGACGGGCTCGAGGCGACGCGCCGCATTCGTCTGGCCGAAGCTGCGGGCCGCCGCCGCGGCCGCTTGCCGATTGTCGCGCTCACCGCGAGCGCCCTCGAAGGCGACAAGCAGATATGCATCGAAGCCGGCATGGACGACTTCCTGCCGAAGCCGCTCGATCCCGATCAGCTTCGCGCCGTCCTGGCGCGCTACTCGATCAACGAGCCCGCCCCGATCGTCGCCGCGAGTTAGGTCTTGGCCTCGTGCCGGCTCTGCCGGTACCACTCAAGCGCCACGAAGACAATCGAGACGAGGCCGAGCATAGCCGCGAACTCGAACATCGCGGCATAGCCTTGCTCCTTGATCATGTCGCCGAGCGCGCCGCGTCCGAGGGTCCCGACAAGCAACGTCAGCGACGTGAACACGGCGAACTGAACCGCGGCCTGCATCTTGCTCGCGAGCGACGAGACGTAGGCGACGAAGGCCGCGCCCGCGAAGCCGGTCGCGATGTTCTCGCCCGCAATACCTGTGATCAAACGTGCCAGACGTGCATCGACGCCGATCCAGGTGAAGAAATCGCTGAGCCAGAAGAACGACAGGAACGCGTCGATGTTGGCGCCGCCGTTCGCGAGATCGGCGAACAACAAGTTCGCGATCGCCGCGATCATGCCGCCGAGCAGCATCGTCGGCATGCGGCCGAGCTGCACCAGGCTGAACGCTGCAAGACCGATCCCCGTCATCGTCATGATGACGCCGATGATCTTCGACGCAATGGCGACCTCGATCTTCGTGTAGCCGAGTTCGCCCAGATAGAACGGGTAGGCGAACGGGCCCCAGATCGAATAGGTGATCTGGTAGGTGAGGATGACGCACAAAATGAGAATGGCCGCGAGGCCGAGTCGCGACATGAGTTCGACCAGCGGCTCGACGATCCCGGCGTAAAGCCGGTCGGCGACGAGCTGCAGCGCACCGCCGGTGACGGGCTTGTCCGCGTTCGGCAAAGAGCCGCCTCGCGCGATCCAAGCCGCGATGAGGCTCGGCAGAAGCACCGTCGCGGCCACGATCAGCGGCCCGTAGAACGCTGTGAAATCCTTCGCGTTCGGCGGCGGCACCGTCGTTACCGCGGTCGCCATGAACGAGATCAGCTCATGCGCGGCCCAACCCCACGCCAGAATGACGATCGCGACCGAGAAGAACCGCACCCGTGGCGCCGCCGTCCGCGGTCCCTTCGATCCGATCTCCTTGATCGTTTCCGGCTCCGGGGCGATGAGCGTCCCGAGCATCGTCGTCGCCATCAAAATCCCGCCCATCGCGAAGGTAAACGGCCACGAGGTCCACTGCGCGAGGAACAGCGCCGCCGCCGCGCCGATCAGCGCCGCGGTGCGATAGCCGAGCTGATAGATTGCCGACAGCACGTCGAGCGGCGCGCGATCGTCGGCGATTTCGATCCGCCATGCGTCGATCGCGATGTCTTGCGTTGCCGACGCAAATGCCGCGACCGCGGCCACCAACGCCATAAGCCCGAGGCTGGCCGTCGGATCGGTCATCGCAATGCCCAACACGGCGAGCGCTATGACCGCTTGACACACGATGATCCAGCCCCGGCGCTGCCCGAGCAGCGTCCCGGTGACAGGTAGTGTCGTGTTGAGAATGGGCGACCAGAGGAATTTGAACGCGTAGGCCAACCCGATCCACGAGAACACGCCGATCGTCGAGAGATCGACTTTGGCGTCGGAAAACCAGGCGGTCAGCGTGCCGATGATGAGCACCATCGGCAGACCCGAGGCGAAGCCGAGGATCAGCATCGACGCCGTCTTCCGGTTCGATAGAATCACGCTCCAGGGCGGCAGCGCGCTCTTGCGCTTGGCAACGGGCGGCGCGGTTGCATCCGTCATCGCTGAATCCTTGCTGCGTTAGCGTCGACCGTCGCAGTCTTAGGCCCCAATTTGCAACAAGTCATTGACGTCTTCGCCAGCCGCCGCGCCTTAAATGTTTGACAACGAAAGACTGACTTCAGTCTGATCTCCGACCTGCGCGCGTGTGCACAACCTGAGGCTGGCATGACAGAACCGACCGCAAAGCGCAGCTGGGCCGACGCGCTCTCCGTCTATCTGCATCCGCGCGTCGCGCTCATGTTCCTTTTCGGCTTTTCGGCGGGCCTGCCCTACAACCTCACGAGTTCGACGCTTCAGGCCTGGCTCACCGAAAGCAAAGTGTCGGTGGAGGAGATCGGCCTCTTCGCGCTGGTCGCGGCGGCTTACGCTTGGAAGTTCGTCTGGGCACCGGCCATCGACGGCATCCCGATCCCCTACCTGAGCGAGCGCCTCGGTCACCGCCGTGCGTGGCTGCTGGTGACGCAGATTTGTCTGGCGCTCGCCATTGCGGGCCTTGCCTTCGTCGATCCTTCTGAGAGCAAGCTTGCCGTCGCCGCCGTCGCGTCTCTCGTCGCCTTCTTCTCGGCCTCGCAAGACATCGTCATCGATGCCTATCGTATCGAGGCGCTGAAGGAGAGCGAACTGACCGCAGGCTTCGCCAACTACAACACCGCCTATCGCGCGGCGATGATGCTGTCCTTCACCGGCGCCGTCGCCTTCGTCGCTTGGCTCGAGTATGCCGGTGTGCCCCACAAGGATGCCTGGTCCTACGGATATTTGACCATGGCGGCGCTGGTCTCCGTGGGAATCCTCGGCACCTTGCTCGCGCCGGAATCGTGGCAAGCCGAAAAGGAACGCTTTCAGCGCGGTCTATCCGAACGCTTTGCCAGCACGGTTCTGGAGCCTTTCACTGATTTCGTCCGCAAGGATCTTTGGTTGGCGATTCTGGCACTGGTCGTACTGTTCAAGCTCGGCGATGCCTTCACCTCGGAGCTGCGCACATACTTCTTCCTCACGCTCGGATTCGAGAAGGCGACTTACTCCATCATCCAATGGCCCTTCGGCTTTTTCACCGTCATTGCCGGCGGTTACATTGGCGGCGTCATCGCCAATCGCCTCGGCGTCATGCGAGCGCTCTGGATCGGCGGTATCTTACAGATGGCGACGAATCTGATCTTCATTTGGCCGGCCGTCGTGCTCCCCGGCATCGTTCAGGCGATCGGCATCCCCGACGCCGATGGGGTGCTCAAGATCAACTTTCTGGCGTTGGAGCAGGGTGGTTGGCCGGGAACCATGGCCTTCGCCACGCTCGCGGGGTCTGTCGGTGTCGAGTATCTTGCGACGGGGATCGGCGGCGCGGCGTTCGTCGCCTACATGTCTCTCCTCTGTGGTAATCGCAACTACACAGCGACCCAATATGCGCTCCTGTCTTCGCTCTCGAATCAAGCGCGCATCACGCTGTCGGCACCGGCCGGATATGTCGTCGTTGCCGTGGGCTGGGTCTGGTACTACGTCATCGCCACGCTGCTCGCCGTACCGGGCCTTGTGCTCTTGTGGTGGCTAATGCGCCGCGACCCGACACACGGCCACCGACAGCCTGAAGCCCCAAGGGCCGAGGCATGAGCGGCGTTTGCGGGCATCTTCACGGTCCCTTAGACTAACCGCCTCACGATGAATGACGGCGCGCGGGAAGCGGCAAGAGTAGAAGCATAGGGCAATGACTTCTCCGGACGAGGATAAGAACAAGGCCGGCTGGCAAGACGGTTCGGTGCTTGACCGTTCGGGAGCGCTTGAAGTGCGGCTCGCAACGACCGAGCGCGAGGTCGAGGAAGCGCAACGCTTGCGCTATGAGGTCTTCTATCGCGAGATGAGCGCGAACCCGACGCCGGAGATGCGCGAAACGGGGCGCGACTTCGACGAATACGATCCGATATGCGACCACCTTCTTGTCGTCGATCATGACGATGGCGACAAGATCGTCGCCACCTACCGCCTGCTGCAGAGCGACGGTGCGGCGCGCAGCAAAGGGTTCTATACCGCCGGCGAATATGACATTTCCGCCATGCTCCGCGCCCGCGAGGGTCAAAAGCTCCTGGAACTCGGTCGCTCGTGCGTCCTCAAGCCCTACCGCAACGGACCGACGATGCAGCTCCTCTGGCGCGGGTTGTTGGTTTATCTCATTCGCAACGATATCGCGCTGATGTTTGGATGCGCGTCGCTCCCGGGAACCGACCCGGCCGCGTTGGCGCTGCAGCTGTCCTACCTCTATCATTTTCATCTGACGCCCGAGCCCGAGCGAGTGCGCGCGCTCCCTGAGCGTTTTGTATCCATGAACTTGATCGGCAAAGATCAAATTGTGGAGGCTGAGGCCCTGCATGCGTTGCCGCCGCTGGTGAAGGGATATTTGCGTACCGGCGCGTCGATTGGCGACGGTGCGGTTATCGATCATCAGTTTGATACAACGGACGTGTTCATCTACCTTCCGGTTGCTTCCGCCAATCCGCGCCTCATCAAGCACCTGAAGAGGCGGCTTGCCACCCCGAGTTAATCGTCGGCTTCGGTGATCGATGCATCTCGACGTCAGCGATCTTAAAGGCTTCTACGACTTGCGGCTCGGCCAAATTGCTCGCCAGCTGATCCGCAAGCGCATCCACGAGATGTGGCCGTCGGTACGCGGTCAGGTCGTTCTCGGCCTCGGTTATGCGACCCCGTACTTGCGGCCGTTTCAGGGTGAAGCCGAGCGCGTGCTGGCCTTCATGCCGGCTCAGCAAGGCGTGCTCGCTTGGCCGCACGAGACGGGTAACCTTGCGGCCCTTGTCGAGGAGACGGATCTGCCGTTGCCCGACGCCAGTGTGGACCGCGTCATCCTTGCGCACGTGCTTGAAACGTCCGAGTCGCTGCGACCGCTGCTGCGTCAAGTTTGGCGCATCCTCAGCGGCAATGGCCGTCTCATCGTCATAGCACCCAACCGCGCGAGCCTCTGGGCGCAGTTCGAGATGACGCCGTTTGGCCACGGCACGCCTTTCTCGCGCATCCAGCTGAATAGGCTGTTGACAGACTCGTTGTTCACGCCGCTGCAGTTCGCCAACTCGCTCTACTTCCCGCCGTTTGGCGCACGCCAACTATTACGCGATGGATTGCGTTGGGAGGCCATTGGTTCACGCGTCTGGCCGCGCTTTTCAGGCGTTGTCATCGCCGAGGCGACGAAGCAGGTCTACGCGCTGGCGCCTGATGGGGGCGGACGTCGCCGCGTTCGCGCAAAGCCGATCCTGGTGCCAGGCGGCGCCGCTACTCAGCGCGCGCCAAAAGAAAAATTGCGCCTGCCGCAGTGAGATTGTCCCAGTAGCCTGGCGTCGAAAGCGTTCGCACGTCGCCGCTTTCGTCGACGGCAAGCGCGCGTTCGATCCGCGCGTTCAAGGCGTCCGTCAGCGCAACGAAGTCGGCGATCGTGCACAGATGGATGTTCGGCGTCTCGTACCAAGGATGCGAGAGCATCCCGGTGAGCGGCATGCGCCCAGCGAGCGCGAGCTTCAGGCGGACTTTCCAAAAACCGAAATTCGGGATCGAGACGATCACGAACCGGCCGATCCGCAGCAAATGCTCGAGCACGACTTTCGGTTGCCGCGTCGCCTGAATGGTCTGGCTCAAGATCACATAATCGAACGCGCGCGACGGATACTCGGCGAGATCGGTATCGGCGTCACCCTGAATGACCGACAGACCGCGCGCAACCGAGGCATTCACGCCGGCCTGGCTGAGCTCGATCCCGCGCGCGTCGACGTTCTTGCTGCGCGCCAAATGCTCGAGCAACGCGCCGTCGCCGCAACCGACGTCGAGCACGCGCGAGGACGGCGCGACCATATCGGCGATGCGCAGGAGTTCGGGTCGAAGGATCGGCGATCGCATGAGCATCAAGCGCGGGCTTTCGCCGGCAATCCGCGCGCCTCGGCGGCGGCGTCGACGAAGCCGCGCAGCGTTGCAAACATTTCCGGCACCTCGAGCAGGAAAGCGTCGTGGCCCTTGTCGGTTTCGAATTCGACGAAGCTCACATTTGCGCCGCCGGCGTTCAGCGCATGAACGATCTTCTTGCTCTCGATCGTGGGAAAGAGCCAATCGGAGGTGAACGACACGACGCAGAAGCGAGTCTTGGAGCCGCGAAAAGCTTCGGCGAGGGAGCCGCCGTAATCGGCCGCGAGATCGAAGTAGTCCATCGCACGCGTGATGTAGAGATAGGAATTCGCGTCGAAGCGGTCGACGAACGTCGACCCCTGATGGCGCAGATAGCTTTCGACCTGGAAGTCGGCGTCGAAGCGATAGGAGAGCGCCTCGCGATCCTGCAGCGTCCGTCCGAATTTTCGGTGCAGGGCCGCTTCGGAGAGATACGTGATGTGCGCGGCCATGCGCGCGACGGCGAGACCCTTGCGCGGATTGGTACCCTTCGACAGGTAGTCGCCGGCCTGCCAATCGGGGTCCGCCATGATCGCCTGCCGGCCGACCTCGTGAAACGCGATGTTCTGCGCCGAGTGGCGCGCCGCCGTCGCGATCGGCAGCGCCGCGAACACGCGCTCAGGATAGCTCGCAGCCCACTGCAACACTTGCATCCCGCCCATGGAGCCGCCGGCGACGCAGAACAATTGCTCGATCCCGAGATGATCGAGCAGCATCGCTTGCGCGCGAACCATGTCGCGAATGGTGATCACCGGAAAGCTCAAGCCGAAGGGCTGGTTCGTCGCAGGATCGACATCGTGCGGACCTGATGAGCCCATACAGCCGCCGACGACGTTGGCGCAGATCACGAAGAAGCGGTCGGTATCGATCGGCAGGCCGGGCCCGACCATCGTCTGCCACCATCCCGGCTTGCCCGTGATCGGATGCGTTCCGGCGGCGTACTGATCGCCTGTCAACGCGTGGCATACGAGAAAAGCGTTCGACTTCTGCGCGTTGAGCGTGCCGTAGGTCTTCCACGCGACCGTTAACGGCTTGATCTCACCGCCCGAGTCGAGCTTGAGCGCGCGATCCGCGTCAAACGTTACCGACTCGCCGATCGCCGCGCCGACGTCGCCCGAAAGCGTGCTGAGCGGTTGAAACAAGGTCGACATCGTCCGCGTTGCCGTTTGCTGCCTGAAAAGTGGGCCGCGATTGAGGGTCGCGAGTGACCATAAGTCAATGTTTTCTTTGCTTGAAGCGCGACGCCTTAAGTATAAGCGACAAGAGCACGAAACGACGCCAAGCCTTTGATCGATGAGAGAAACGGCCCCACTGCAAGTGCCTTCACGCGAACCCGGTGCGCGCGACACGTCGTGCGTCGATGTCGTCGTGCGTCGACGAAACGCACCTGAAGCGACGATGCACGCGATTGACGCCGGGGGCGCGCGAACATGACGCTGCCGCAACCCGTTCCGGGGATCCTGGAGATCGCGCCGTATGTTGGCGGCCGCGCGAAGGCGCCCGGTGTTACGCGCGTCTTCAAGCTGTCGTCGAACGAGTCCCCGCTTGGTCCAAGTCCGAAGGCGGTCGAAGCGTTTAAGGCAGCCGCACCGCAACTCAACATCTATCCCGAGGGCAGCGCCGCGGTCTTGCGTCAGTCCATCGCGCAGGAGACCGGCCTCAACGCCGATCGCGTCATCTGCGGCAACGGCTCGGACGAGCTGCTGCACCTCTTGGCGCTGGTCTATTCAGGCCCGGGCGACGAGGTGCTCTACACTGAGCACGGTTTCCACGTTTACAAGATCGCGGCTCTCGCGGCCGGCGCGAAGCCCGTTACCGCGCCGGAGACGAATCTGACCGCTGATGTCGACGCGTTGCTCGCCGCCGTGACGCCGCGGACAAAGCTTGTCTGCATCGCCAATCCGAACAACCCGACGGGTACCTACATCGCAGCGAGCGAGATGCGCCGCCTGCGCGACGCGCTTCCGGAACGTTGCGTGCTCGTCATCGATGCGGCCTACGCCGAATACGTCAAACGCGCCGACTACACGAGCGGCGTCGAGCTCGCCGAAGCGACGCCCAATACGGTGATGACGCGCACGTTCTCAAAGATTCATGGGCTGGCGGGCTTGCGCGTGGGTTGGGCCTATGCGGCGCCGGCGATCATCGACGCCGTCAACCGCGTGCGTGCGCCATTCAACGTCAGCATCCCCGGCCAGCAGGCCGCGGCGGCAGCCGTGAAGGACAAGGCGCATGTCGAAACGTCCGCCGCATACAACGCCAAGTGGCTGAGCTGGCTTCGCGATCGTATCGCGGCGACCGGCCTGAACGTGCGCGACAGCGTGTGTAACTTTCTGTTGATCGAATTCGCGAAGGATGGTGCCAAGACCGCCGCGGCTGCGGACGAATTCCTGATGCAGCGCGGTTTGATCCTGCGCGGTGTCGCAGCCAACGCGTTGCCGCACTGTTTACGGTTGTCGGTCGGGACGGAAGAAGCCAATCGCCTGGTGGTGCAGGCTTTTGAAGAGTTCATGGGGTCCAAATGACGCGTACCGCGCCTCTCTTCACCAAAGTCGCGCTGATCGGCGTCGGCCTTATCGGCAGTTCTCTTGCGCATGCGATGCGGCGCGGCGGCTTGGCGGCGCACATTGCGGGCTATGCGCCCTCGCCGGAGACGCGCGCCCGCGCTGCAGAACTGGGCTTCTGCCACTCCATGCATGACAATCCGGCGGACGCTGCGCGCGGCGCAGATTTGGTGATCCTATGCACGCCGGTGGGCGCGCTCGAAAGCGCGGCGCAAGCAATCAGCTCGTCGCTCAAGCCCGGCGCGATCTTGAGCGACGTCGGCTCGGTCAAGACGGCGGTGATCCGCGACGTCGGCCCGGTCGTGCCGGAAGGCGTGCATTTCATCCCCGGACATCCGATCGCCGGCACGGAACATTCGGGTCCTGACGCGGGCTTCGCAGAGCTGTTCGACGGCCGTTGGTGCATTCTGACGCCCGTCGCCGGCACCGATGAAACCGCGCTCGCCACGTTGGTCGACTTCTGGCGCGGATGTGGCTCACGTGTCGAGGTGATGGACTCCAAACACCATGATCTTGTTCTGGCGATCACCAGCCACTTGCCCCACTTGATCGCCTACAACATCGTCGGCACCGCCGCCGATCTCGAAGAGGTGACGCAGAGCGAAGTCATCAAATTCTCGGCTGGCGGCTTCCGCGACTTCACGCGCATCGCGGCTTCCGACCCCGTGATGTGGCGCGACGTGTTTCTGAACAATCGCGAGGCCGTGCTCGAAGTCCTCGGGCGATTCTCGGAGGACCTTTCGGCCCTTCAGCGCGCAATCCGCTGGGGCGACGGCGAAATGCTCTTCGACCTCTTCACGCGAACAAGGGCCATCCGCCGCTCGATCGTCGAGGCCGGCCAAGATACCGAAGCCGCCAACTTCGGCCGCAACGCGAAGCCTAACCGGGCATAGCGAGCGTCGGTGGCGGGAAGAGCGGATTGACCGGCCCGACCTTGATCGGCAGCAGGCCGAACAGTTCGAGATAGGCAAAGCCGTCCTGGAAGTTCACCGCGACGTCGATACGCCGTTCGGGATCGCCGCTTATGAACGCAAGCGTATTGAGCGCGCCGTCGATGTTCGGCTCGGCCTCGGCGCTGATCCAGCCTTGTGCCTTTAGCACCTCGAGCAATCGCCGGTGGTTGCCGATCTTGAGACGCAAGCGCCCTTGTGGCCGCGTCTCGGCGTCGAGCTTGATGTCGCCGCGCGCTTCGACCGTGACGCCGCCCCAGTCGAGCTTGAATCTTTCGATGTGGATCGGCGTGTTGGTCCGGCGCCATTCGGAAACGACGTTCGGAGTACCTCCGTCCGGTGCGAGGCTCGGATATCGCAGATGCGCCTTGAGATCGACGAGCGTTATCGTGGGGCCGAGCGGCAGCGCGATATCGCCGCGCACGGCAACGTTGTTGAGCGTCGCCGTTAGCGCGATCGGCGCCGTCGCCGCGTCGGGATCGCCGTCTTCGACGTCGGCGCTTGCCGATGCGCTTTGCACGACAAGCTCGACGTGCTGCGAGTTATATTCGCCTTGTCCCGATAGACCTTCGAGCTCGAGCGCGATCTGGCGTGCGCTGTAGGCCCCGGCGACGATTTTGACCAGCGCTTTATTGGCATCGATACCGCCCTCGATCAGCTGGCCGTTCTTCACGTAGAGCACGTGTTGATGGCCCTCGAGGCTGAACGAGATGCGTCCTGGCGCGAGCGGCTGGATGGAGATTGCGACGGCTTTGCCGTCCCAGGCGACGCCGCGATCGGGAGCCGTGATGTGCGGGCGTGTGATCTGCGCTTCGACTTGATAGGGAAAGCCGCTGATGTCGATGCTGTCCCATTGCGCCTCGCGGCTCAGGCCGTGTTGGTCGAGCTGGAACTGTTCGACGCTCGTTCGCAGTCCGTCGGCGACCTCTTGCCACCACCAGGTATATCCGGCGAGCAGCAGAGCGATGAGCGCGATCGGGATCAGGATGCGCACGCCGGCGACGGCGGCACGCAATCGCGTCCAAGCGGCAAGCGAGAGACTTTCGAGGCGCCACCCGAAGACGACGGCGGCATTTCGCAATCTCAGCCAATACTCGGTCAAAAGATTGCGCATTTGAGACGGGTGGCTCGCTGTCAGCTACAGCGTGAGTAGCCGCAATTCATGCAGGTATCGCAACCCTCGATGCGGATAAAACTTCGGTTACTGCAACGGGGACAGAATTTGAATGCTTGCCCGGTTGTGGGCGGGGCCGCATCTGCAACCGGCGTATCACCTGCCGGTGGCGCCACCTCAAGGATCTCGCCTTCAAGCCCTGCGACCTTGCGCGCCGCTTCGTCGATGGGCGCGGGCCGTCCCAGGAAACCGATCGCGACCATGTGTTCTTCGATCACGCCGCCGATGGCCGCTAGCAGCGAAGGCACGTATTGCCGGTTCATCCATTGTCCGCCGCGCGGATCGAACACGGCTTTGAGCTCTTCGACCACGAAACTCACGTCGCCGCCGCGCCGGAAGACGGCGCTGATCATGCGCGTCAGCGCCACGGTCCAGGCGTAGTGCTCCATGTTTTTCGAGTTGATGAAGATCTCGAATGGGCGCCGGCGGCCCGCTTCGATGATGTCGTTCATCGTGATGTAGATCGCGTGATCGGTTTCCGGCCAACGCAGCTTGTAGGTCGTACCGGGCAAAGCCTCGGGCCGGTCGAGCGGCTTCGTCATATAGACGATAGCCGCATCGCCCGTGGGCGGTCGCGGCCGTTGCGGTGGTGCAGGCGGCAAGACCTCCGATGGCGCCACGGCGGTTGCGACCGCGAGCGGCACGGACGGCGTCTCGGGTGCCGTGCGCTTCGTCTCATCGAGACTCAAGATCGCGCCGGTGATCTCGTTTGGCCGCCACGTCGTGCAGCCTTTGCAGTCGAGCTCGTAGGCACGCATATACACGCTCTTGAATGCTTCGAACGATATATCGCGCGGGCAGTTCACCGTCTTCGAGATCGAGCTGTCGATGTATTTTTGTGCCGCCGCTTGCACCGCGAGGTGCGCTTCGGGCGTCAACTCCTGCGCGTTGACGAAATAGCCCGGCAACTCGCCGTCGCCGAACTGCTCGCGATAGAGCTTGTAGGCGTAATCCTCGACGTCCTCATCGCGTCGCGAGCCGTCGGCTTGCGTGATCTTGCGCGCATAGCGATAGGCGAACACCGGTTCGATGCCGCTGGAGACGTTGTCCGCGAGCAGCGAGATTGTGCCGGTCGGCGCGATCGACGTCAGCAATGCGTTGCGGATGCCCTTATCGGCGATCGCCTGGCGCACATCGGCATCGAGTGTCGCCACCGTCTTACCGCTCAGGAATTTCTCGCGGTCGAAGAGTGGGAACGGGCCCTTTTCCGCGGCGATGTCGGCTGACGCGAGATAGGCCGCACGCCGCAGCACCTTGAACCAGCGCTCGATCAGATTGATCGAGTCCGGTTGTCCGTACCGCGCCCGGCACATGATCAGCGCGTCGGCGAGCCCGGTGACGCCGAGCCCGATGCGCCGCTTCGCCTTCGCCTCTTTTTCTTGGCTCGGCAGTGGATAGTTCGACACGTCGACGACATCGTCCAGGAAACGCACGGCGATACGCACGATGGAATCGAGTTCGGTCTCATCCAGCGCCGCTTCCGCCGTGAACGGGTTCTTGATCAGCCGCGCCAAGTTGACGGAGCCGAGCAGACAGGCGCCGTAAGCCGGCAACGGTTGCTCGCCGCATGGGTTCGTCGCCGAAATCTGCTCCGCGTAGTAGAGATTGTTTCGCTGATTGATGCGGTCGATGAAGATGACGCCGGGCTCCGCGTAGGCGTAGGTCGACGCCATGATCCGGTCCCAGAGCCCGCGCGCGGAGACGGTGCGGTAGACCTTGCCGTTGAACACGAGGTCCCACGCCTCGTCCTTCTTCACCGCTTCCATGAACGGGTCGGTGACGAGGACGGAGAGATTGAAATTGCGCAAGCGCTCCTTGTCGCGCTTTGCCTCGATGAAGGCTTCGATGTCGGGGTGATCGCAGCGGAGCGTTGCCATCATCGCGCCGCGGCGCGCGCCTGCCGACATGATCGTGCGGCACATCGCGTCCCAGACGTCCATGAACGACACGGGGCCGGACGCGTCGGCGCCCACGCCCTTCACCGCGGCGCCCGCCGGACGCAGTGTCGAGAAGTCGTGCCCGATGCCGCCGCCTTGCTGCATCGTCAGCGCGGCTTCCTTCAGGTTGTCGAAGATCGAGCCCATGTCGTCTTCGATCGTCCCCATCACGAAGCAATTGAAGAGCGTGACGGCGCGGCCGGAGCCTGCGCCTGCAACGACGCGTCCCGCCGGCAGAAACTTGAAGCCTTCCAGAATTCGCGTGAATTCGCCCGCCCACTGCTTGCGGGTCTGGGTCGTCTCGGCGGCCGATACGGCCATAGCGACCCGGCCCCAGGTATCCTCGACGGTCTCGTCCAGAGCCTCGCCCTCGGCCGTCTTGAGCCGGTATTTGAGATCCCAAATCTGCCTCGAGATCCCGGACAAATTCTGCATGGGTGTGCCAATTCCTAGGTGGGCGCGGAGCGTATCAGTTCACGCTACGTTCTACAAGCTCTGGTAGATGAACTCTGCCGGGTAACATCCTGCAGTAACAATGCAAATTGGTTACCGCCGACGACTAAGCAAGGGCGGGCTTCATCGTGACGCCAGTCCAGCCGCCTTCGCGCAACAGGTGGTCGGTCGCCGTCTCGATCCGTTTCTCCAACTCCGCCATGAACGCATCGCGCTTCAGGCCCGGCGGGATCGCTGGCAGAAATTCGATGATGATCTTGCCGGGTTTGCGGATGAATCCCCTCCGCGGCCAGTAGAGCCCGGAGTTTAACGCCACGGGCACGCAGGGCACATCGAGCGTCGCGTACATCCCGGCGACGCCGGGTTTGTAATCGGGCGCCGCGCCGAGTGGTTTTCGCGTCCCCTCGGGAAAGATGATGATCGGCCGTCCTTCGGCGACGCGTTCCTTCGCGCTTCGCAGCATCGAGCGCATCGTCTTCGCGTGTCCGCCGCGATCGACGATGATCTGCCGGCTCTTGACCGAGTACCAGCCGTACCACGGGATGTAGGTCAATTCGCGCTTCATGATCAAAGCGCAATCGTGCAGCAGGCGCTGCGCCGCCATCGTCTCCCACATGCACAAATGCTTCATGGCGTAGATGGCGGGGCCTTTGACGATGTTCTCGCGTCCCCGCACCTCGTAATCGAGGCCGGCGATATGCTTCAGGCCCCAAAAGCAAAGCGCGACCCAAATCTCCATCCCGCGCACCACCGCCGAACGCTTCATGAGCAGCGACGGTGTCCAGGCAAGGTT
Organism: Alphaproteobacteria bacterium; assembly: GCA_016124635.1. Taxonomy (GTDB): domain Bacteria; phylum Pseudomonadota; class Alphaproteobacteria; order Micropepsales; family Micropepsaceae; genus SZUA-430. The sequence continues at coordinate 13,832 of WGNJ01000009.1, forward strand.
CATGCCCACGGACACGATCCAGAAATAGATCTGATAGAGCAGCGAACGAAGCAGCGTCACGCGAGCCTATTTGCTTTGCGCGCCGGCGCTTTGCGTCGTTGTCGCGCTCGCCGGTGCGGTCGAACCATGCTCGATCGTCGGCGGCGGCGCAACGACCGTGTGTTCGAGCCCGAGCGTGGTCACCGCCTTCACACGCGCAACCGCCGCCAAATATTTTCCGTATTCCGCTATCAGAACGCCGGTCGCCTGCGGGTCGCGCCACCATTGCTTGAGCTGCATACCCTCGGGGAAGACGGGGTACGGAACGAAGTGAACGTCGGGCGCCGCGGCTTGCAGCTCGATCAGCGTGCGCGGCATGTGATAGTTCGCCGTGACCACGATGATGGAGTCGTAATTGTTTTCCGCGACCCACGCCGCAGTCTCGCCGGCGTTGCCGATCGTGCTGCCGGCGCTGCGTCCGAGATCGACGCAGCAGGCAAACAGCGCGGCGTCTCCTCCGACCACTTCGAGCAACTTTTCGCGCGTCGTCTCGGGATGCACGCCGGAGATCAGAAGTCGCTTTCCCTTGTGCGCTTGAAGCAGCTTCACCGCGGCCGGCAGACGTTCCTCACCACCGGTCAGAACGACGATCGCATCGGCGGGTTTTGGATCGGAGGGGTCGCGCGCGAGCGACCACACGAAGATCGGGAAGCCGAGCGCAGCCGCGACGAGGACGGCGATCAACAACCGTGTCGCCAAGCTCATCAGTCGCCAACTTGCGGACTTCGATCCGCTCACGCCTCGCATCTCCTAGAGGGGCGCCTTTTCAGGCCTTCGGAGCCAGAGATAGCGCCGCGTCCATTAAGGAATCATAGACCGAGACAGGCAAGATGTCCGCTGGCAGTCCCGCGGCCTGCGTTTTCGCGCCTTTTCCCGTGCGAACCAGGAACCTGGCCACGCCGGCGGCCTTTGCCGCTTGGAGATCGGTCAATTGATCGCCGATCATCACCGCCTCGCTGGGCTGCGCGCGGAAATGCGTCAGAGCTTCGCGCAGCATGCCGGGCGAGGGCTTGCGGCGTTGGCTCGGCTGTCCCGGCGCATCTGTGCACACGAGGAACAGATCGATCCGGGCGCCCGCACGCCGCAACTCGGAGAGCAAGTGAGCGTTGATCTGCTCGAGCATGCTCGTCGAAATGATGCCGCGCCCCACGGCCGACTGATTGCTGACGATCGCGACCTTGATGCCGGCGGTGTTGAGATGGGCGATTGCCGCACCGACGCCCGGTATCAGGACGAGCTCGCTCGGGTTCTTCACGTAATCGGCACGGTCTTCATTGAGCACGCCGTCGCGGTCGAGCAGCACGACCTTCATGGCATGCGGCCGAGCACGCGCAGCACTGTGATACGCGCCGTGAACATGGCGATGAGCCCCGTGATCGCCGGCACCAACAGCAGCCACACATAGTGCCAAGGCGCACTGACGAGCTGCGGCAGATATTGCGCGCCGACAGGCGCGTCGCGGCTGTCCCACATCAGACTGCTGGCGAACAGCGTTGCGATGGCAAGCGCAAGGCCGATCACACCGCCGCGCAAGCCGAGCCACATGAAGTGGCGCTGAAACTCGCTGGCGATGAACACGTCGCGCGCACCGATCATGTGCACGACTTCGACGATTTCGCGGTGCGCCTGTAAGCCCGCTTGCGTCGCGAAGATGACGATCGCGAGCGTCGCCAAGGTGATGAGCAGCAGCACGGCCCATCCGACCGCTTCCGACGACGCCGCGAACGATGCAAGCTCACGATTCCATCGCTGATGATCGTCGAGCGTCGCGCCAGGCACCTGATCCTTCAATGCCTTCCCAAGCCCCGCAAGGTCGACCTGTTTACCTGGCGTCAGAGTCACTTCCACGAGCTGCGGCACGGGCAAATCGGCGAGCACGTCACCCTCGCCAAGCCATGGCTTGAGTAGCCCCATCGCTTCGCTCCGGCTGAGCGGCCGCGCCGCAAAGATTCCGGGCCACACACGCGTTATGCGCAGCGCTTCCGCGAGTTGATCTTCGCCACCGATTTGCGGTGACGGCAGCAGTTGCACCGTCACGGAGCCCGACAAGCCTTCCGTCCATTCCGATGCCATGCGGCTGAGAGTCAATACGGCGCCAAGCGTAAGACACGCGAGAAAGCTCATCACCGCGACGATGGTATGAAGCGTCGTTCCGGATGCGCTGTCCGGTGGCATCAAGTCCGTTGTCGGCGCGAGGACCCGCATGTTCATGCGCGCAAAGCCTCCGGCTGGTGTGCGGCCTGGTTCGTCGTCGCCAGGCGGCCTTCGGAAAGCTTCAAGATCTTGGTCGCCGCGAGGCGCTCGATGATGCGCTGATCGTGCGTGGCGATCAGCACGCTGGTGCCGAGCCGGTTGAGCTCGATGAACAAACGCATGATGCGCCCGCCGATGTCGGGATCGACGTTGCCGGTCGGCTCGTCGGCGAGCAGAAGCTCCGGCTTCGCGACAACGGCGCGTGCGATCGCGACGCGCTGCTTCTCACCGCCAGAAAGCGTCGGCGGCTTCGCGTTCAAGCGGTTGCCGAGCCCGACCCAAGCTAGCAGTTCCTCGACGTCGGCGCGATATTGCGCTTCCGTTTCTCCCATCACGCGCCGCGGCAGCGCGACGTTTTCGAGCACGGTCAAATGATCGAGCAGACGGAAGTCTTGGAACACGACGCCGATACGCCGGCGCAACGCCGGCAACTCGTCGCGTTGGAGCGCGCTCGTGTCGCGCCCGAACATTGAGATCATGCCGCGCGACGGGCGCTCGGCAAGATAGATGAGCTTCAACAGCGAGGTTTTGCCTGCACCCGATGGACCTGTCAGAAGATGGAGTGCTCCCCGCTCCAGCGAAAAGCTAATGTCGCGCAGGACCTCCGGCCCGAGGCCGTACCGCATGCCGACATTCTCGAAGCGGACCACCTAAAGAAATCCTTTTCGGTTAATGGGTTAGGGTCTGAATCTCGGTTCCAGGCTTGCTTGCAGGGGCCTGGAGGTTGTGCCAAAAGTCCAGAATCGATGCGGGCTTAAGCCTGAATGATAATTACCTGTCCCCGTTGTGCAACGCGCTACCTGCTGGAAGCCGGCGTCGTCCAGCCGCCCGGCCGCCAGGTTCGCTGCGCACGTTGCACGCACACCTGGTTCCAGGACGCTGCGCCCGACCTGCCGAAACCGGTGCTAATGGAAGAGCCGGAAGTGCCGGCCGGGCCGGTCACCGACAAATCGCGCATGCTGCCGGCGCCGCCAGGCTCGATCTCCCAGCCAATCCCTCGGGTCCAGGCTCCACCCACGATAGAGCCTCCGCCCAGTGTTCGCGACGACGCTCAGCGCGCCACTTCGCGCCGCTGGGCCGCGGTGCTCCTGCTGGCCGCGCTCGTGATCGGTGGAAGCTGGGTTTTCGCCTTCATGCGCACATACGTCGCGACGGTCTTTCCGCCGGCCGCTCGACTCTATGCGGCGCTCGGCGTTCCGGTGAATACGCGCGGCTTCGACATAAAAGCGCAAACAGTGCAGGAAATGGCGAATGGCGTGCCTGTGATTGCGATCAAGGGTGAGATCATCAACATCACCGATCGCGAACTGCCGGTGCCGAAGCTCAATCTGCGTGTCTTGGATTCCAACAAGCGCGAACTCTATCGCTGGACGGTCGTGCCCGATCAGCCCCGCCTGGCGGGACATCAGCGCCAGTCGTTCGCGGCTCGCCTCGAAAGCCCGCCCGCCGACACCGCCGACATCGAAATCCGCCTCGCCAAAGACACACCTGATGGATGATCCGGCTCATATCGAGCCCCTTTTTACGTCCGATGAGATTGGTGCGCGGCTCGATGGGCTGGCGCACGACATCGCCAAGACCATGCCGCAAGACTTTGTCGCGGTCGCGATCCTGAAGGGCAGTTTCATCTTTGCCGCGGACCTCATCAGGGCCCTCACCGCGCATGGCCTGAACCCCGAGGTCGACTTCATGACGCTCGGAAGCTACGGCACCGGCACGACGTCCTCGGGCACGGTGAGCTTGCTGCGCGACGCCGAGGTCGACGTCCACGGACGCGAGGTCCTGCTGATCGACGACATCCTGGACAGCGGCCGGACCCTGACCTTTGCGCGAGCCCATATGATGGCCAAAGGGACCAAGGCCGTGCGCACCTGCGTTCTTCTGGACAAGACCAAAGGCCGTGCCGGAGCAATTCCGCCCGATTTCTTTGGGTTTGATAGTCCGCCGGCCTTTGTGGTCGGCTACGGCATGGACCATGCGCACAAGTATCGGGGCTTGCCGTTTGTCGCTATTCTGAAGGCGTAAGTGAGCGCGCGAACGCCCAGAATGGCGAAAATCTTGATAGCCGAGAACGAGTTGGCACTACGCGAGTTTATCGCTCGCGGGCTGACCCAGCGCGGCTACGAGGTCGCGATGGCGCAAGACGGGTCGGAAGCCGTCGACCTTCTGAAGAAGCAGAAATTCGATCTGCTGCTGACTGACATCGACATGCCGATCATGGATGGGATCGCGCTCGCTCTCCACGTCGGCAAGGCGCATCCCAAGACGCGGATCGTGATCATGTCCGGCCACGAGCACCAGCTGGAGCGCGCCCAGGGCCTGAACAACCTCGTCTTCAAGGTGGTCTCGAAACCTTTCACGATCGCGGCCATCTGCACCGTGGTCGAAGAAGTGCTCTCGAAGAAGAAGCGTTAGCTAGAACTGCCGCAACACGCGGTCGCTTGCGACGCAGGCGTGACGCCGTTCCGGCAACGTGACGGCCCTCTACAAGAGGCCCTCACGCGTCACGCATACACGCCAATCGACAATGCAAGCTACTTTCGAGAATTCGATACCCGCGTGTCATGGCGCAAGCTATTTGGTCGCTCACGCCCGCTCTAGACCCGTCAATTGTTCTTGTTGAGTGGCTCTGTCCGGCCGCAAAACGATTCCGACGGGCGATAGAAGTAGAAGGTTCCTTCAACCGACGCGAGGAGCGCTTTGTAGCTCGCGGCCGTCTTCGTCCGATACGCGTGGTCGCAGAGACGCACATAGTGGCGGCACGACTTCGCCGTTCCTAACGAGGCGTAGAACTGGTTCACCGGGGCGGCGATGGCGACGCTGAAGCGCTTGGCGGAGATCCATTCGCCGACGGGAAACGGGGTTGCGCCAAACGACGACGAATAGTTTGTTCCGATCGGCGTTCCGGCAAAGGGGCCTCTGCCGATGACGTCCGTATCATTGTTCGGAACGCGAGTGACCCTGATCGGCGCAGCGTCGTTCTCGCGTAGCTCGACCGTGAATAGGTAACGCACGCGCCGATCGGGGTACTCACCGACCCCCCAACAAGGTGGCGCGTCGAGTCCCCGCCCGTTGAAGGACAGCGTCAGCTGGCTTTTGAGGTCTCGAATCTGGTAGTCGAGGTCACCTATCTTCCCTTCGACATCGCGAGCGGCCGCCTCCAGCGCATCCGCAGCCTGGTTCAGGTCGCCGGCGGGGCGGCCCTGTTGTCCGCTGACTCGCTCCAAGCGCGCGGCAACGTGACTTAGCGCTTCCAAAACGTTCTCTTCCGTCTCCCGCCTCTGTTCGGCGTAGTAGCAGAGGCAAAGCACGTATAGCGCGAGTATCGCTGCAAACGCCGCTAGCGCCGCGCAGACGCGCAAACCGATCACGGCGCATCTGACGATTGCATTGAGTTTGGACGCGTGTTTCCGGGGTATCGGAAGAAAGATGTCGTCAAGAACCGCTCGTGCCGCCGCGGCATCCGTGGGATAGGGCGGTGGGATGCGGCACGGAAATCCCATCATCTGGCCGCTCGGGTAGTTTGACCGCTGGACGCGCAGGAAATGGTTCACCGGGTGACTCGCCAAAACACCAAACGCCGCTGCAACCGGATGGGGCAGATTCTGTGGTGGGCCGCCGTTGACGTTGAAGGTAAGCCAGATCTCGAACGTGAGACGGTCCTCACTCTTGAGCGCGGCTCTAAATTTTCTCTCGTATTCGGCTTCGAACGCCCTTTGGGACTCATAGTAGGCATCCCAGGCTTGCCTCGATTTGCCCTCCTTCCTGTTCTTTTCCCAGACGCGCGCGAACCAAGACAAACTCAATCTTGCATCGTACTCGTCGGACTGAGCCGCCCGAAGCTTTTCGTCGGCAGCGAACGCCGCCTGTTTCCTCCCTATCATTTTCGCGTAAGCATCTCGAACCGTCTGGTCTGACCAGGCCTGCCAAGCTTGCCCGTATTTGCCATCCGCTTCCCAAGTGATCACTAGGTGATCACTGACGTGTCGTACGCTGATATTCGATTGATTGTAGTGGCCGCAGGCTTGGCCCAGGCCAACCTCGATCAGCTCCTTGACGTGTGCGAGACGCTCCTCCCGCATGCGTTCGAGATTGTCGGTCCAAGTCTCGCTACGTACGGGCGAGGTCGAGAACGGCGCGGGCTGCCCCTGACCGAACGAACTCGCATAGTCGGCCGACCCCATCGGCGCCCCCAACGCTCTTTGAATCTCAGGCTAGGCGTCCGACATATAGGGGTAAAGTCAGATCAAACGCTTGTCTAAAACGCATTTATGTCTGTGACTGTACTGACACGTTCGGCTTTGCAAATACTATTCACTTGCTGATCTATCGCCGCATTCTAGTCTAGTTTTCATTCGCCGATTGCACACACAGTAAATCACTCGCCTGGATAAAGAAGCGAGTGCGCCGGCTTTCATGTCACCAACGTAAGTTTTGGATCATCTCACGCGACGCAAGCGCATTCGGTTTAGCGCTCTGAGCGACATCTGCGAAAGTCGGTAGAAATCGCGCCGTGCCCGCAAGGTCTCGAACATCGTCTCGAGCTGCGTCGACCCCGAGCGGGAACAGGGCATCGTGCCGCGCGTTTCCCTTGGTGTGATTTCGAGGGCTTCCTTCCATGACTTTGGCAGATCAAATCATCGGTGAAACCGGTCGCGACCAACTAAGGCGCACGCTCGCCAAGGCGGTGCACGATCATTGGGCTCTGTTCTTGATCGAAGGCATCGTCCTTGTTGTTTTGGGTTCCGCTGCAATTGTGGCCCCCATGATCGCCAGCGTTGCGATAGCGATATTTGTCGGCTGGCTGCTTCTGATCGGCGGCGCGACGAGCCTTGTGACGACGCTCGTTGGATATCGGGCGCCCGGATTCTGGTGGGCGCTGCTTTCCGCGATACTCGGCATTGCCGCCGGCGCGCTCTTGATTTGGTCGCCGATCGCCGGCGTCTTTTCCTTGACGTTCCTTCTCGCGGCGTACTTTCTCGCCGATGGATTTGCATCGATCATGTTTGCGATCGACCATCGCCGAAGCAGTTCGCGCGCGTGGTACTGGCTCTTGGCCGGCGGGGTCTTCGATCTCCTGCTCGCCGGTGTGATTATCGCGGGATTGCCCGGCACCGCGGCGTGGGCCATCGGTCTGATCGTCGGCATCGATTTGATCTTCGGCGGTTGGGCGCTGCTGATCGGAGCGTTGCGCGCACGATCGACGGAAGCCTGAACGTCTTGCTCCAATCGGAACACGCAACATCAGCGCCTCGGAAACGCGGCCCGGCATATTGACGTCACGGTGTCGCGGAGCCAGCGATGCGCCGGATCTGCGTCAAAGCGTGGATGCCACATCGCGGAAACGGCGATCTCCGGCGTGCGAACCGGAAGCTCGAAGCACTGAAGGCCTGTCGTCGCGCGATCGTTCGTTCGGGTGCCGCCAAAGCAGGAGTGGGGCACGAGCGCGACCAAATCCGAGTGACGCGCAATCCGCATCGCATCGGGAAATCCCGGCACCGCGACGGATATCGTCCGCTTGAGCCCGAGCTCGCCAAGGGCGTGGTCGACCGGACCGGTGAAATCCTTCTTTCGCGACACGACGACGTGCTTGCAGGCGGCGTAGCTTTCCGGCGTGACGTCCGCGCCAGCGAGGAGGGGATGTCCGCTCCGGACTACGCCGACGAATTCGTCGCGAAACAACAGCTGGGTGCGGACCTCGGGCGCGAAGTCGCCCAGCACGCCGATCTCCAAGTCGACCTGACCTTCTCGAAGTGGCCGTGCATCCTTCTCGGGCTTGGGAACGAAGCGCAGGCAGACGCGCGGCGCAGCCTCGGCCACAGCCGACACCAGAGGCGCGGAGAGACCGTCGATAAATCCTTCGCCGGCTCGAATGCTGAATGTCCGTTCGAGCGAAGCGATTTCCACCTGGCCGACGCACGGGCGCAGAACCGCCAGCGCATCGCGGCTGAGCGCTTGAACGCGTTCGCGCAGCTCGGCCGCATAGGGTGTCGGCACAAGACCGCGCCCGGCCCTCACAAGCAGCGGATCGCCCGTCGCCGCGCGAAGGCGCGTCAGCGTCCGGCTCATCGCGGAAGAACTCAAGCCGAGGCGACGCGCCGCGCCGGTCACGCTGCCTTCCGTCAGCAGCGCATCCAACGCCGGAAGCAGGTTGAGGTCCGCATTCTCCATGGCCTGACACTCGTCATCCGCGCCTTATGACATGGCGTCATATGCAACTATAATGTGTGTCCAATGCACCTGGTGCAACATATTCCCGACGGCCAGACTGAGGCCCACCAGCGAAAGGCAATCGAATCCGTGTCCCTGTTTCGCATCCGCAGCCGGTCCGGCTCCATCTTGATCGTTGGCGCCTCGCGCGGCCTTGGCTGCGCCATGGCCGCCGAATTCTTGAAAAGGAAATGGGAGGTCGTGGGCACGGTGCGCGGCAGCGCCAGAACCGACCTGCACGACCTGGCGGACGAACATCAAGGTCAAGTCGAGGTTGAATGTCTCGACATCACCGACCCCGATCAGATCGCGGCGCTACGCAGCCGTCTCTCCGGCCGCAGCTTCGACATTCTGTTCGTCAACGCCGGCACCGGCAACAAGAACCGGCACGAGAGCCTTGCGGAGGTCTCCACTGAAGAATTCGTGCGCGTCATGGTCACGAATGCGCTCGGTCCGATGCGCGTCGTCGAAGCGCTTCAGACTCTTGTGCCGGCGAAAGGCTTGATCGGCGTCATGTCCTCAGGACAGGGCAGCATCGCCAACAACGAGAAGGGCCGGAACGACGTCTACCGCGGTACCAAAGCTGCGCTCAACATGTACATGCGAAGCTACGCCGCGCGCCACGCCGGCGACCGGCGCGCCTTGTTGTTGATGGCGCCGGGTTGGATCCGAACCGAACTGGGCGGACCGGATGCACCGTTCGGCATCGAGGAGACTGTGCCGGACATCGTGAACGTCGTGATGTCGAAGCGGGGAAGGCCCGGTCTCGAATTCCTGGATCGTATGGGAAAAACCGTTCCTTGGTGAGTGGCGATTGCGAAAGCTCGCGTCACAAAGAACTGTCGGTTGCTTCAGATGTTGGCGATTAGAACCGCCGCAACAGGCGATCGAGATAGTCGAGCTCGTATGTCGGGCGGCCGCGTTCGGCCGCACGCCGCTGCAACTCTTCGAGAATTTCGCGGGCCCGCTGAATGTCCATCTTGTCTGGAACATGCACGGACTCGCCATAGGACGGTCCGTATGAAGCTTGCGGGCGGCCGAACGGATCCTCGTTTTCGCCGGAGCCCGGGCCCACGCCGTTCATCATCCCGCCTTGGCGCGCCATCTGCTGCATCAGTTGCTGCGCCACCGCTTGTCCGCCGCGGCGCAATTGATCGATCGCCTTCTGCTGGCTTTCGCCTGCCTGCCCCAATCGTCCCTGCGCAAGGTCCTCGGCGGCTTGCGCCATCGAGCGTTGCGCACCCTTGAGGGCGTCGGGGACTTCTTGTCCGTGGCCGAGCTGTTTCAGCATCTGCGAGAGTTGTTGACCGAGCTTCGATTGCTCACCCGACAATTGCTGGTAGCGCTGCGGATTGGCCGAGCCGCCGCGCTCCGGGTCCTCGCGCGCCGTCTGCTCGCGGAAGGTCTTGTCCATCAATCCGCGCTGTTGCCCGATCATGTCGCCGAGCTTCTCGAGCGCTTCGCTCGTCGCCTTCTGCTCCGGCGACATTGCGCCCGAACCCATCGCTTGCATGTTCTCGAGCATGTTCTGCAGCTGCGACAGCAGTTGCTGGGCGGCCGCGCGCGAACCTTGCCGCGCAAGGTTTTGGATCGAGTCCAGCATCTGCTGCAGATCTTGCGGCCTGATCATGCGCACGTTTGGATCGCGCACGCTCGCGCCTTGACTTTGCGCCTGTGCCGCCATCGCCTTCATCGTCCGCTCGATCGCCGCGCGCAGCTGCGCCATGAGTTGCGCGATCTCATCGTCCGACGCGCCGCGCGCCAAGGCATCCATCAGCTTCTGCTGTACGGCGCGCAATTCAGCTTGGGCTTGCGGCGCATCGCCTTCCTCGATCCGCATCGCCAAATCCCACAGCAATTGCTGTGCGCCGACGATCTCGGCTGGGCCTTTGGCGCGTGAGGCGATGAAGTAGACGGTGCGCAGCGCGAGATAGTTGCGCACATCCGGCATGAAGCGCTCCGGCGCGACCGACAGCGCATCGATCGCCTTCGCGACGATCGGGGCCGATGACGGGTCGCGCGCCAGCGATTTTCGCTGCTCCACGAGAGCGCGCGCGAGCGCGTTCGTGAACTTGTGCTCCGGCAGCGTTATGCGCATCGGCTTCGATTGCGCGATCTGCCCGCGCTCGTCCTTCGCTTTCAGCGTCACGACGACCGGCAGTCCCGCCCACACATGCGCCGTCAAATCCTTGAAGATCGTCACCTCGCCCTGGCGCGCGGGCGCCGGCGGCAGCGGCAAGTCGAAAACGATGGTTGCCGGCAATTCGCCGGAACGGCGCGCCGGGCTTTCGAGCGTGATGTACGCCTTGGCGTCGGTGACGCCGTAGTCGTCTTTGATCTGATAGTTGAAGCGCAGAGACTGCGACTGCGTCACGGCGATCGGCGTCTTGAACGAAATCTCAGGTGGTTGGTCGGGTATGGCGTGGAAGCGCCAGTGCGAGGCGAGCACCGTCGACAGCGTCAGCCGCACGCTCATGTCCTTGAGGATCTTGACCTTACCGTCGCGCGCGTCCCCGCCGGCGGCGACGAAGTCGAGCCGTTGCGGATCCGGCACGGAATGACCCAGCGCGCCGAGCCGAAGCACGGCGTTCGTCTCGCCGTGCGTGCGCACCGTCAGAACTGAGCCCGCCGGTACGTTGATGATGTCCTTGCTCCCGCTGAACGTCGGCCGCGCCAACGCAGTTAGATGGCGCGGCGCCTCGCCGGTATAGGCGGGCGGCATCACCCACGCCTCGAAGGTTGCCGGCGCGCGCCCTTGCGCGAAGCCGGGCGACAACGCCGCTTGAAGGCGCCGCGGTACGTCGGACCAATTCGCGATCAACATCGCCAGCAGCACGAGCACGAGCAGCACGCGCAGCGCATAGGGGTCGCGCTCCGTCAGGCTCAGGTGTGGCCACTTGACCTTCAGGTCATGGATACGCCGCACGATCTGCAGCCTGTGCGCGCGCCAAAGCCGCCCGGTATCCTCGTTGTCGCCGACCGCGGGATGATCTTCGAGCGCCGTCAGCGGCCGATGCGTCAGGCCGCTGGAGACCTCGAGGCGCCTCAGCGCATGTGCGCGCGTCGGGAAGACGGCGTCGCGCAGCGAGTAGACGATCGCGCCGATGATTGCCGCGATGAAGCCGAACAAGAGCGTGAGATGCAGCCACTCCGGCAGCACCGAAAACACGTTGGCGAGGGCCAAGATCAAGAAGACGCCGACGATGCCGCTCGCCGGCCAGAGCGCCGGCCATACACGCTCGGCGGCCAGCACGCCCCAGCTCAAGCCGACGCGCATGCGCACCGGCCGCGGCAAGCCGTTCGGCTGGTTGGCTATGTCCTTCTCGTCGAACTCGGCCGTCACGCTCGCGCCTCGAATTGCCGGCTTATATCAGCCAAGCCATGAAGGCATTTTTTCGTCGGCCATCATCGCTTCGACCGTTTTCCGGGGATGCACCACGGCAAACTGGCCGCCCTTCACCAAAATTTCCGGGGCCGGCGGCCGCGCATTGTAGCCGGATGCCAGAACCGCGCCATAGGCGCCCGCCGTCAGAAACGCCAGCAGGTCGCCTGCCTTAAGCTCGGCCAATTCACGATCGCGTGCAAACAAATCCGTGCTTTCGCACACGGGTCCGACCACGTCGTAAGGCAAACGCGCCGCGCCGGGCGCCGGTTCCTGAACGCGAATTAACTCATGCCACGCGTCGTAAAGGGCAGGGCGCATCAGATCGTTCATGCCGGCATCGACAATGGCGAACCGTCTCTTCTCGCCCTCTTTGAGGTAGAGAACCTGCGTTACCAATATGCCCGCAGGCGCGGTTAGGAAGCGTCCGGGCTCCAGGATCAACTCGACGTCGAGATGGCGCACGGCTTCGCGCACCATGTCGCCGTAGTCGCGCACGCGCGGCGGCGCGTCGCCAGACTCGTAGGGAACGCCGAGCCCGCCGCCGAAATCGACCCGCGTCAGCGCATGCCCGTCGGCGCGGAGCTGCCGCACCAGTTCGGCGACGCGCGCGAACGCCGCGCGAAACGGATCGAGCTCGATGATCTGACTGCCGATGTGGACGGCAACGCCCACGACCTTCACGCCGGCCAGCGATTTGGCGCGCGCATAGACGTCGCGCACTTGCGTCCATGCGATGCCGAATTTGTTCTCGGCTTTGCCGGTCGAGATCTTGGCGTGGGTTTTCGCATCGACGTCCGGATTGACGCGCAATGCGATCGGCGCGACGGCGCCCTTCGACAGCGCCACCTCGTTCAGCGCCTCGAGCTCGGACTCGCTCTCGACGTTGAATTGATAGAGCCCCGCGTCGAGTGCGAACGCCATTTCTGGGCGCGTCTTGCCGACGCCGGAGAACACGATCTTCTGCGCCGCGATTCCCGCGGCCAACGCCCGCTTGAACTCGCCGGCCGACACGACGTCGGCGCCCGCGCCTGATCGCGCGAGCGTTCGGATCACGGCGAGGTTGCCGTTCGCCTTCACGGCGTAGGCGATCAGCGCGCCCTTGGGCATCGCTTCGGAAAAGTGCCGGTATTGCTCCTCGAGCGAAGCGCTCGCGTAGCAATAGAAGGGCGTGCCGACAGCCGCTGCGATCTGCGGAATGGCGACGTCCTCGGCGTGAAGCACGCCGCTGCGATGGGCGAAGTGGCTCATTCCGTCTCGGCGATCAGCGCACCACCGTCATCGACTGCACGGGTTTCGGCGGCTCGAGCGGCCCCTTCTTTCCGCAAGCGGCAAGGCCAAGGGTCGCGATCAAAACGCCGGCGATCATGAGACGAAGGGTCATTTCAACTGCTCCTGCCAATATTTGACCTGGGCCTTCACGTTTTCCGGTGCCGTGCCGCCGAAGCTCGTGCGCGATGCCACGGCGGCGTCGAGCGACAGAACCTTGAGCGCCTCGGCGGTGATGCCGGGTTCGACCGATTGAAGCTCTTTGAGGCTCAGGTCTTCAAGCTTTGAACCGCGCGCTTCGGCCATTGCGACAATGCGTCCAGTGATATGATGCGCCTCGCGGAACGGTTTCTTCAAGGCGCGCACCAGCCAATCGGCCAGATCCGTCGCGGTCGAGAAGCCTTCGCCGGCGGCGCGCCGCATCGCCGTCTTGTCGGCCTCGAGGTCTTCGACCATGCCCGTCATCGCCGCGACCGACAGTGCCAAGCTGTCGGCGCCGTCGAACACGGCCTCTTTGTCTTCCTGCATGTCCTTGGCGTAGGTGAGCGGCAGCCCTTTCATCACGCCCAACAGCGTGACGAGCGCGCCTGTGACGCGCGCGCACTTCGCACGCACCAGCTCCGCCGCGTCCGGGTTGCGCTTTTGCGGCATGATCGATGAGCCCGTCGTATACGCGTCCGTCAAGCGCACGAAGCGAAAGCCGGGCGAGCACCAGAGCACGATCTCGTCCGCCAGGCGCGACAGGTTGGTTGCGCAGATCGCCGCCGCGCCTAAGAACTCGAGCGCGAAGTCGCGCGCCGACACGGCGTCGAGCGAGTTGCGCATCGGCTCGGCGAAGCCGAGATCCTTCGTCGTCTGCTTGCGGTCGACAGGAAACGAAGTGCCGGCGAGCGCCGCCGCGCCGAGCGGGTTCTCGTTCGCGCGCACGCGCGCCGCGGCAAAACGCGCCCGGTCGCGCGCCGCCATCTCGACATAGGCGAGCAGATGGTGCCCGAACGTCACCGGCTGCGCGATCTGCAAATGCGTGAAGCCGGGCATGATCGTGTCGGTGTGCTTTGCCGCTTGCGCGACGAGCGCCTTCTGGAACGCGGCGAGCGCCCTGTCCAGATTGTCGATCTCGTCGCGCACCCACAGGCGAAAGTCCGTCGCCACCTGATCGTTGCGCGAGCGCGCCGTGTGCAGGCGTCCGGCCGCCTCGCCGACGAGTTCCTTGAGCCGCGACTCGACGTTCATGTGGATGTCTTCGAGCGAGCGCGAAAACGTGAAGCTGCCTTGATCGATCTCGCCTTTGATGCGGTCGAGCCCTGCGCTAATGGCGTCCGCATCCGCTTGGCTGATGATTTGCCGCGTTGCCAGCATGCGGGCATGTGCCTTTGATGCGGCGATGTCTTGCGCGTAAAGGCGCTGATCGAAGGCGATCGATGCGTTGATCTCCTCCATGATCTCGGCCGGACCGCGCTCGAAGCGCCCGCCCCACATGCGGTTCTTGCTCATGGAAGTGCGCAAGCCCCGCCTTGAAAGCAAATCGAGAACATGAACCGGAACGCGCGCATTCTGTTCGCAAGCCTTATCGCCGCAATCGTCGTCGCGGGTTTAGCAGCAATCTACATACTTTGGGAACACGGGCCTGACGAGCAGGAAGAGACGCTTGCGGGCATGGAAAAGTTTACCGCCAGCGCGGACGAGGCTTTGGCGCCAGAGATCAAGTTCGAGGATGGTGAACGCCACAAGCGCACGCTCGCCGATTTTCGGGGGGGCGTCGTGGTGGTGAATTTTTGGGCCACCTGGTGCACGCCTTGCGTTCGCGAGCTGCCGTCGCTCGATCGTCTGCAAGGGCGGCTCAAAGACAAAGGCGTCACCATCATCGCGCTCAGCCTCGACCGCGGCGGCGTCGATGCCGTGAAGCGCTTCTACGATGAGAACGGCATCCGCAATCTCGGCGTCTATGTCGACACGACGATGGGCACGCAGCAGGCCTTCGACATCCCCGGTCTGCCGACGACGGTTTTGATCGACGCCAAAGGCCGCGACCGTGGACGCCTCATCGGCCCCGCCGATTGGGGCGGCGAAGACGCCGCGGAGCTGATCCTGAGCGCAAGCAAATAGCGCTCGAGCCTATTCGTGTCAGCCGCGCGCTTGGTCGAACGTGCGCCACATCTCGCTGCAATCGACGATTTGGCCTGAACCCATCGCTTTGTCGATGGCCATCACGGTGAGGCCCGCCTCGAGCGCTTGTGTTGCCGTCACCGGGAACGCGGCGCGCTTGGCGAGCGCCGCGATCAAGTCGCCGGCCATCGCGACGTCGGCGCCATTGTGATCGATCGCGTTCAGCGGAAAGGTCGCGCGCACCGGCGCGCCCGGATCGGTCGCGTGCCGCCACATCAGTTTGTTGCGGTCGATATCGGCGATCAGCGTCCCCTCGGTCCCCGCGATGTACCAGCGCCGCTCGCGCAGGGCGCTGTGGCTCGATGCGTGAAAGGCGAGCTTGACGCCGTTTTCGTATTCGACGATCGCGGTCTGCGTGTCGGTCACGTCGGGATCGCTCGAAAACGGATCGTCTTGCGCCGCCCAGCCCCCGGGCCAAGCGCGATAGGCCGCCCTGTCGTGCCCGCGTGCGCGGTCCGCCCGAAACGAGCCGCGACCGCCGAAGCTCGCCACGCGTGCCGCCCGCGCGCCGGCGACCGCATCCAGGATGTCGAAGTCGTGGCACACCTTATCGAGCAGGAACGAGCCGCCCCATTCGCTCTTGCGCCGCCAATTGCGCGCGAGATAGGCGCCGTGGTCGGGCGGCAGGTGCTCCGTTGCGTCGATCGACACGATCTCGCCGAGCTCGCCACTGTCGACCGTGCGCAGGACTTCGCGCACGATCGGCGCTGAGCGCATTACCAGACCGACGAACAACGGCGTCGTCGTTTCGCGCAGCCGCGCCGCGAGCGCATAAGATTCCGCTTCCGTCCGCACGATCGGCTTCTCGACGAAGATCGGGCTCCGTCCGTCGTCGAGCGCCGCCGCAAGCTGCGCCGCGTGCAGATGGTTTGGCGAGCCGATGAGCAGCAGATCGTACGGCCCCGCGGCCAACAACTCGCGCTCATCCTCGAACCGGCGCCCGAGTGCGATGCCGTTCTCGCCCAAGATGCTCGATCCCACCGGCGCCGGATCGACGTAGCCCGCAAGGGCGAAATGCGCACCGGTTTGTTTGACGGCGCGAAGAACGGCGGCGATGCGCTGGCCGAGACCGATCGCGGCGAAGCGCAAGGTTCGCGTCATTTGATCTCGAATTTCGCGTGCGCGATCCGCATCAAGGTGCCGTTGGGATCGACGAGCGCGAACTCGCGGATGCCCCACGGCTTGAGCTCGATCGGCAGCACGTTGCCCACACCTGCTCCCTTGAATGCGGCAAAGGTCCCTTCGAGATCGTCGACCATGATCTGGAACGTATGAGTCGAGGCCCGCGTGTCGACGTGTGCCGGAAAGAATTGCAGCATCGCACCGCCGCGCACCATGAAGAGAAACGAATCCGGCGCCTCGTGTTCGTGCGCACAAATGAAGCCGAGCGCCTCGTAGAAGGCGCGCGTCTCGCGAACGTCGCGCATCGGCAACGTTGGAACAGAAACATCAGCCATGGCGGTGTTTATAGCAGCGTCCTGGTCCATCGTCATGGCCCGGCCAAGACGGATATTTTGGGAGCGGAAGGAACGCCCGCTCACCGCAGGGGTTAACGGGAGGTGCGCGAAACGAGTCGCCAGGTCGTTGTCTGCGTCGAGCGCTCGTGCTCGTGCGCACCATCTCGGCTTGTGATGTCGATCTCGGAGACAGACGTTCGCCGCGTCGCTCGACCGTCCGCGTCGGTCTCGAACGTGACGACGAGCGTACCGGAGATACGTTCGCCAGCACGCGCAGCGAGCGCATCGTCAAGCGCCAGTGGTTCCCGGTGCATCATCTCGGCGATGGCGACATCGCTAGCGGCGCGCCGTTGGCGAACCGCCTCGGGGTCGATCTCCATCTCGGCGACGAGCGTCGTACGATTTAACCTTCGGGCTACGGCGCGCAGATGCGTTGGCCCGCGCGCCCCTCGTTCAATGTACATGGCACCGTCGCGCAAATCACCGGGCCTCACATAAGGCTCAAGTACTTTCAGGACTGATTGCGGGTCGCAGTCGACGTACTGTGCCGTCCAGCCAAACACCCAGTGACCGCAGAGATTTTGCGCTCGATCACCTAACCAGGACTTGAGGCGCGCCTCGGCGTCCGCACCGTTGAGCAATGTCAGCGTTCCGCTGGGCGACAAGAGGACGCGCGTTGGGAATTCCCACGCTTGCCTCCGCTCCTGCACAGAGACACGGGCTGGAAGATCGAACTCCAGCTCGATCCCGCTATCGCGCAACGCGATCACCCGTTCGACAAGCACCCAAACGTCGTGCGAGGAGCCCGACGAATGGTCGTTCTTCGTCGTTGCCCCTTCGCGCTCCAATCGGATGTCATAGACATCTCCAGGCAGGTCGCCGACTTGTGATGCCGCGGCCTGGGCAGCGATCGACTGCGGTAACAGTCCGAGGACCAGCGGCAAGAAACACGACAGAAGACGCAGCATCTTCTCCTCTTTGCGAAATCACCCGCCAGCTGTCACGCGCTCAGGAGCAATCTGCCGTGATCGCTCTGCCTGATCAAATACCGTTCAGGTTGGGGGCGCCCTCATCCGTGTGGCCGCTTTGCGCCGACCCGCCCTCTCCCCACCGGGAAAAGGGTAAAAAACAAAAGAAAACGCGCCCGGATTTCTCCGGGCGCGCCGTAAATCTCAGAAGCTGAATGAAAGGCCTTACCGCGTCGGCACCGGCTTCTCGCCGCGATAGTCGTAGAAGCCGCGGTTGGTCTTTTGGCCAAGCCAGCCGGCTTCGACGTATTTCACCAAGAGCGGGCAGGGGCGGTATTTGGAATCGGCCAGGCCCTCATAGAGCACCTGCATCACCGACAGACATGTGTCGAGGCCGATGAAATCGGCGAGCTGCAGCGGGCCCATGGGATGATTGGCGCCGAGCCGCATGGCCGTATCGATCGCCTCGACCGTGCCGACGCCCTCATAGAGCGTGTAGACCGCCTCGTTGATCATCGGCAGCAAGATGCGGTTGACGATGAAGGCCGGGAAGTCTTCGGAATTCGCCGGCGTCTTGCCGAGTTTCTTGACGATGCCGAGCACCGTCTGGAACGTCTCGTCTTCGGTGGCGATGCCGCGGATCAGCTCGACGAGCTGCATCACCGGCACGGGGTTCATGAAGTGCAGGCCGATGAAGCGCTCGGGGCGGTCGGTCGAAGCCGCCAGCCGCGTGATCGAGATCGACGATGTGTTCGTCGCGATCATCGCGTTCTTGCCGATCTTGGGGCACAGATCGTGAAAGATCTTGCGCTTGACCTGCTCGTCTTCCGTCGCCGCCTCGATCGCCAAATCGACCTCGTTGAACGCCTCGAGCGAGTTGACCGGACGGATGTGGTTCATCGTCCTGTCCTTGTCGGCATCGGAAATCTTGCCGCGGGCCACCTGCCGGGACAGGTTGCCGGAGATCACCTCGAGCCCGTGCTCTAGCTTGTCGCGCTCGATGTCGTTGATAAGGACGTCATAGCCGGCTAGCGCGCAGACATGGGCAATGCCGCTGCCCATCTGGCCGGCACCGATAACGCCGATACGTTGTACGTTCATGGTTCGCTGTCGTTTCTGCTGGGAACCGTCGCCGGTCCGAATCCTCGAAAAGGTTGATGCGAAATCCTTCCCGCTTCCTTACCCGTAGCCCTGCTTCTTCAATTCTTCGTCGAGTTCGGGGATTGCCTTGAAGAGATCGGCAACCAAACCGTAGTCGGCGACTTGGAAGATCGGGGCTTCCTCGTCTTTGTTGATGGCGACGATGACCTTTGAATCCTTCATGCCGGCGAGATGCTGGATCGCGCCGGAGATGCCGACGGCGATATAGAGCTCCGGCGCCACAACCTTACCTGTCTGTCCGACCTGGTATTCGTTAGGCACGAAACCCGCGTCGACCGCCGCGCGCGACGCACCGACGGCCGCTTTGAGCCTGTCGGCGATCTTGTCGAGCAAGTGGAAGTTCTCGCCCGACTGCATGCCGCGTCCGCCCGAGATCACGATCTTGGCGGAGGCGAGCTCCGGACGTTCCGACTTCGACAGCTCTTCCTTCACGAACTCCGAGATACCGGGATTCTTGGCCGCGCCGATCGTTTCGACCGAGGCCGAGCCTGTCATCTCGGCGGCCTTGAAAGCGGTCGTGCGCACCGTGATGACCTTCTTCGCCCCGCCTGGTGCCTGAACTTGCATCATCGCGTTGCCCGCATAGATCGGCCGGGTGAACGTGTCCGGCCCGTCGACCGACACGATCTCGGAGATTTGCGGTACGTCGAGCGTGGCGGCGACGCGCGGCATGTAGTTCTTGCCGCTTGCGCTCGCCGAGGTGACGATCGCGTCGTACTTGCCTGCAAGTTCGAGGATCAGCGCCGCCATCGGCTCGGCGAGCTGATTGGCGTACTGCGCGTCGTCCGCAAGCAGCACCTTCCCGATGCCGGCAATCTTCGCGGCGGCATCTGCAACGGCTTTCGCGCCGGAGCCTGCGACCAGAATGTCGACCGGCGATCCGATCTTCAGCGCGGCCGTCGCGGCCTTCGCGGTGGCTTCCTTGAGCGTCTTGTTGTCGTGCTCGGCGACGAGGAGAACGGACATCAGATCACCCCCGCTTCGTTCTTCAGTTTGTCGACGAGCTCTTGCACCGTCTTCACCTTCACGCCGGCTTTACGTTTCGGCGGCTCGGTGACCTTCAACACTTTCAGCCGCGGCGCCGCGTCGACGCCGTAGTCGCCGGGCTCCTTCTGATCGATCGGCTTCTTCTTCGCCTTCATGATGTTGGGGAGCGAAGCGTAGCGCGGCTCGTTGAGACGCAGGTCCGTCGTCACGATCGCGGGCAGGTTCAGCTTCACGGTCTGCAGACCGCCGTCGACCTCGCGCGTCACTTCGGCTTTGCCGCCTTCGAGCACCACTTTCGAGGCGAAGGTGCCTTGCGGCCAGCCGAGCAGCGCGGCCAGCATCTGGCCGGTCTGATTGCTGTCGTCGTCGATTGCTTGCTTGCCCAGGATCACCAGCTGCGGGCTCTCGGCCTTGGCGATCGCCGCCAAGATCTTCGCCACCGCCAGCGGCTCGACGTCATGCGCGGCCTTGACCAGGATACCGCGATCGGCGCCCATCGCGAGCGCCGTACGGATCGTCTCCTGGCACTCCTGCGGACCAATAGAAATGGCGACGATTTCAGTCGCCGCCCCTTTTTCCTTCAGCCGAACCGCTTCTTCGACGGCGATTTCGTCGAACGGGTTCATGGACATTTTGACGTTGGCGAGATCGATGCCGGTTTGATCCGCTTTGACGCGGATTTTGACGTTGTAGTCGACCACGCGCTTGATAGGGACAAGCACCTTCATCAGGCTAGATTCTCCGCTGGCGCCCTTGAACTGGAAGCCGAAGGCTCGCGATCAGGGCGGACCCCGTTATTGTGCGGTGCAAAAAATACGAGCACCCCACCGGCCTGTCAACGAACAGTCATTGTCCAATCTGTTCAAAGCGTTAGAAATCTGCCGGTTCGCGCTATTCCTGGCGCTGCCGACAGCGACGGCACTGCAGCACAAACGACGAGCAGTGTTAATGCGCGGGCACGCTCAAGCCGCGCATCTGCATTTCGTAACGGCAGAAGATGCTCAGTTTGGACGCCCTGCCGCAAAGAGCGGCTGACCGCGCCGCTTGAAGATCGGGATCAGCACGATGCCTGCGGCAAACCCGCCGATATGCGCCCACAATGCCGTCGATCCGTCGGAGCCGAAGAACAGAAACAGGAACTGCACCACGATCCAGGACAAGATCACGAACCATGCCGCGAGGCGTAGCGGAATGCGTGCGAACGCCAGGACCCACACCTTCACGCGCGGATAGAGCATCAGATAGGCGGCGATGACGCCGGCCGTCGCGCCCGACGCACCGATCAACGGGGCTTCCGATCCGATATTGGCGAGGCTGTGCGCAAGCCCGGCTGCGATGCCGCACAGAAGATAGAAAACGAGGAACCGGATCGAGCCCATCGCGTCTTCGACGTTGTCGCCGAAGACCCACAAGAACATCATGTTGCCGGCGAGATGCCAGAAGCTGCCGTGCAGAAACATGTAGGTGACGAGCGTGAACTCAGGGCGCGTCAGCACGAGATCCGGCGGGAGCTTCGCTTCGCCGAACAAGCTCGCCGGAATGACGCCCGCGCCGTAGTCGATCGCCGTTTGCGCGTCGCCTCCGATCGTTTGTTGCCAGATGAAGACCGCGACATTGACCGCGATCAACGACCAGGTCGTTGCCTGAAACGGAATGAATTTCAGGTGATTGTTGTCGTAGAGCGGAACGAACACCATTTTCAGAACACCTTGAAGGTCGACCGCACGTCGTCGAGTACGCGCAGCCAATTGTCGACGTTGCGCTTCATGTTGCTCCGCGTGACGCCGTCCTTGATGTTCATCGGATAGTCGAACACGACCGACTTCCCGTCGCGCGACAACGCCGCGCGGCCGAACACGAACTTGAGATTATACGCGTTGATGTCGTCCTGCTTGATGCTGCTTTTGTCGTTTTGCCACTGCGCCTGGAATTGGATCAGATTGCAGTGCTGCTCGCTCTGCCCGCTGCCTTGGCATTCGTACATGTTGACGTAGAACCGAACGCCCTTCGAGGTGCGTGCTTGCAGCCAAGGGTCGGAATCTTTCTCCGTGGTGTCCTTGACCGTCATGCCGAAGCCGCTGAGCAGCACCAACAGATCGCGGCGTGAGATTCCGTCCGAATAGACCACGTCCGCCGAGACAGGCAGTGTGGAAGTCGTCAGTGCCACGAGGGCCAGCGCAGCAATTGCGATCGTCCGCATTGAGCGTCTCCGAATTATGTTCACTTCCTCCGCGTGTTCGCGCGAGGTTCGAGCCGACAGTGAATCACCCGCGATTGTATCAGCGATTGTGGCGCGACCGAGGGCGGTCGTCGCTCAGCGATTCTCGCCCGGTACCCACAACACATCGCCGCCGCGGCCAAGATTGGCCAAGCGCGCCGCCACGAACAGGAAGTCCGACAGCCGATTGGCGTATTTGAGCGCCGCTTCGCCGACCGGCTCCGCCTCCGCCAATTCGACCATCAGCCGTTCGGCGCGCCGGCATACGGTTCGCGCCACGTGCAGCTGCGCCGCGGCCGGCGTCCCGCCCGGCAGCACGAACGAGCGCAACGGCTGCAGTTTCTCGTTCATCGTATCGATCTCGCGCTCGAGCCGGTCGACCTGCGCTTGGCTGACGCGTAGCGCCTTCGCCGACCTCTCGCTCTCGTCGGCCGGCACACACAGATCGGCGCCGAGATCGAAGAGGTCGTTCTGAACGCGCGCCAGCGCCGCGTCGAGCTCACCCTCGGCCGAGAGCCGCGCCACGCCGATCGCCGCGTTCGTTTCGTCGACGGTGCCGTAGGCCTCGATCCTCAGCGAATATTTCGCCACCCGCTCGCCCGAGCCGAGCGCGGTTTGGCCCTTGTCGCCGGTGCGGGTGTAGATGCGATTCAAAACGACCATGAGGCAACCTCAAGGCGTGCTTGTCGAATGGCTCGTGAACGCGATCACCACCATGATGATCAGGATCGCGATCGCTTGCAGCAACACGCGCAGCCGCATCAGCTTGTTCGAATGCGTACGCGCGAAGTCGCCGCCGCGATAGAGGCTGTAGAGGCCGATCATCAGCACGATGGCGACGGCGCCCGTTGCGATCCCGACCAGAATCTTGCCTGTGAGCATGGCGTTCCCTTAGCGCCTCGTGCCTGCTCGCGCAATCGGCGTAACGTCGTAGCTAACGTTCGGTCGCATCTGGCGCCGCCGGCTCCGGTGCTGGAAACAGCGCGCTCGTCTTGCCTGCGACGTAGTAGGAGAGGAGCCCGATCCATTCCTTCGTCGCCGTGTCGGTAAGCCGCAAGCCTTGGCTGATGAAGGCGAACGGCTTGTCGAGCGATGCAGAGCCCGCGGTGCGGAAGTCGACCGGATACGCTTCGACTGGAAATCCGGCGGCCCGGAACGCACCGATCGCGCGCGGCATGTGAAAGGCTGACGTCACGAGCAGCCAGCGCTCGCCCGGCTTGGGCTCCGCCACGTCCTTCGCATAGCGCGCGTTCTGCGACGTGTTGAGCGCGCGCCGCTCGTACGTCACGCGCGACGGCGCGAGCCCGAGTTCGCCGATCGTGCGCTCGAGCAGATTGGCCTCCGGCTCCTCGTGAAAGAAGCCGCTGCCGCCGCCCGAATAGACGATGCGCGCATTCGGATAGCGCCGCGCCAGATCGCCGAGCGCCACGATCCGTTCGCCCGCCTCGTTCATCGCCATTTGCCGGTGCAGGAGCGTCGGCTCCGTATCGAACGTGCCGCCAATGACGACGATGCCGTCGACCGTGCGTCCGTCGTCGACGAACGCCGGAAACCGTTCCTCGAGCGGCAGGATGATCCAATAGGCGAGCGGCGAGAGGCCGGCGATCAGCAGCGCAGCGACCGCTCCTGTCGTCATCCACCAGCCGACGGGCGCAAGCCGCGTGCGCATCACCACGAGCCCCGCGATCGCCAGCACGATGAGCGCGTTTGACGGCGTCAGAAAGAACCAAACGATCTTCGATACGAAATAGAACATGGGCGACCGCATCAAACTGTCATCCCGGAGCTAGGCGAGCCCAATCGCGCAACGCGATTGGTGCGCGAGCTTTGCGTCCGGGACCCAAGGATCGAATGGCTGAGCGCCAAGGGCGCCTGGGTCCCGGCTCTAAGCGTCGCACTCCGATTGCTTCGCAATCGGGCTCCACTAAGGCCGGGATGACAAGATGAAGCGCGTCACAAGAGCGTCGCTAATCCGCCTCGTTGCCCCTGTCGGCGAGCTGCATCGCCCCGCTCGCGATGATCGACGGCCCGCCAAAGACGAAGCAGAAGCGCGTCCGCCGCCGTGCCTTGAAGGCGTCGAGATAGCGTATCTCGCCGAGCGCGCAGAGCCGCTTGTGCGTGCCGTCTTCCGTCTCGCGCTTTTCGTCCTCGGTCAAGACCGTGCGCAGCGGCACCGTGATCTCCTCGCCGGGCGCGAGCACGATGCTCTTCTTGCCGAACATCTTGTCGGCCGCGCCCATCACCTCCTCGAGCGGCGCCTCCGGAAAGTCGAGCATCATCAGCGTCGTCGCATGGTCGAGCGCGAAGGCGGGCGTCGTGCCGCTGTTCTTGACGATCACCGTCGCGTCCGTCCAATCGGTATCGAGTTGCGGCGCCGCGCCGGGCCGCACGGAGATGTAGGCGCGCGTCCGCCGCCGCGCGGCGTCGCGCTGCGTCAGCACCTGCCATGCGAGCAGCCCGATCACGCCGAGCCCGATCGCCGCGAGCAGCCAGATCAATCGATAGACGCCGGCCGCCGTGTCTTCGGACGCGCTCGGCGCCGCGCTGGGTAAAGGCGCCGCGGGCGCCGGCGCCGGTTCGACTTCGACCACGCGCTCGACGACGATCGCAGGCTTCGGCTGCGGCGACGGCGGGTAGTCCTCGGCGAGTGCAGGCGAGAGCGATGAGATCAGCGCGACGATCGGCAACGCGGTGCGCGCGAGGGCGGCGAGGAAACGGGGCATTGAACCTGAAACGATTGTTGCAACATCCCCCGAGGCCCGAACCTATCGGCGCGGCTTGCGCCCGTCCGCCAACCACCGCGTGCCGCCGCCCTAACCCCCGGTTGCTGCTTCGAACTACGCACAGCGATCTCCCTCCCCCTTGTGGGGAGGGATTAAGGGTGGGGGTACCTACGCTCTAAGAAGCGTCGCTGTTTGAACACGAAGTTACCCCCGCCCAAGCGCCGCAAGAGGCGAGCCAGCTCGCCGCGGCGCTATCCCTCCCCACATGGGGGAGGGAGCAGGTCGAACCTAATTCTTCTCTTCGAGCAGCCGCCGCGCGATCACCTGCGCCTGAATCTCGGCAGCACCCTCGAAGATGTTGAGGATCCGCGCGTCGCACAGCACGCGGCTCACAGGATACTCCATCGCAAAGCCGTTGCCGCCGTGGATCTGCACCGCGTTGTCGGCCGCGGCCCACGCGACGCGCGCGCCGAGGAGCTTCGCCATCCCCGCCTCGAGATCGCAGCGCCGTCCCGCGTCCTTCTCGCGCGCGGCGTAATAGGTGAGCTGGCGCGCGATCATGATCTCGACCGCCATCATCGCGAGCTTGTTGGCGACGCGCGGGAAGTTGATGATCGGGTTGGCGAACTGCACGCGGTCCAAGGCGTAGCGCAAGCCGAGGTCTAACGCCGATTGCGCGACGCCGACCGCGCGCGCGGCTGTTTGAATGCGCGCGCTCTCGAACGTCACCATCAGCTGCTTGAAGCCTTGCCCCTCTTCGCCGCCGAGCAGATTGGCGTGCGGAATTTCGAAGCCGTCGAAGCCGATCTCGAATTCCTTCATGCCGCGATAGCCGAGCACGCCGATCTCGCCGCCCGACATGCCTTTCGCCGGAAAGGGATCGCCGCTCGTGCCGCGCGGCTTCGGCGCCAGGAACATCGAGAGCCCGCGATAGGCGGGTGCGTTGTTGGTGCGCACCAGCAAGGTCATCATGTCGGCGCGCGCCGCGTGCGTGATCCAGGTCTTGTTGCCCGTCACCTTCCACACGTCGCCCTCGCGCACCGCGCGCGTGCGCAACGAGCCGAGGTCGGAGCCCGTGTTCGGCTCGGTGAAGACGGCCGTCGGCAGGATTTCGCCCGAGGCGATCTTCGGCAGCCAATATTTCTTTTGCGCGTCCGTCCCGCCGCCGAGGATAAGTTCGCCCGCGATCTCGGAGCGCGTGCCGAGCGAGCCGACGCCGATATAGCCGCGCGACAATTCCTCCGACACCACGCACATCGCGAGCTTGCCGAGACCCGAGCCGCCGTGCGCTTCGGGAATCGTGAGACCGAAGACGCCGAGCGCGCCCATCTCTTCGACGACGGAGATCGGAATGAGCTCGTCGCGTAGATGCCAGCCGTGTGCATGCGGCGCCACCTTGTCGAGCACGAATTTGCGGAACTGGTCGCGCACCAGCGCCAGGTCTTCGTCGAGCCCGATATTGCCGAAGGTCACCGCGTGCGGATGCTCGGCCATTTCCTTGGCGAGCCGCGCCTTCGCCTCGCTCTCGCCGTGAATGAGCGCGCCGGCCGCGTCCATGAACTTGCCGATGACCTCGCCCGGCACGCCGAGCTGGCCCGCGCGCACGATCTCGCCTTGGCTCATCGGAATGCCGCCCACGATCTGCGGCGCGTATTCGCGGAACGCGATCTCGAAGATCAGCTGCTCGATGGTGCCGAATTTCTTCGCCGCTTCCAGATCGCGCGCCCAGCGCAGCATCTGCCGGAGCGCTTCGACATAGGTCGCGAGCCACGCATAGCCGTGCGCCTGCTCTTGCTCCTGATCGACACCGCCGGCGCCCGCATTGGCGACGCGGGCTTGCGTCGCGCGCCGCGCCGCGTCGAGCACGCGGTCGGCCGCATCGACCGTCGCCGCCGCCGTCTTGAACAGAGAGGATGTGTCGGTCTTCGTCATGAGTCTCAAAACACCTTATGCCAAAGTTCCTGCGCGTGCTCCCACAGCCACGGCAGCACTTCGACCACGACGAGATAGAGCCCGAGCCCGCCGAGATAGAGCGCCACGATCGACGTCAGCACGCCGAACAGCACCAAGAGCCCGTCGCGGTTGATGATGGCGATGGAGAGGAAGGCGATCGCCACCCCCGGCGGCCCGTTGGTCAACGGACCCGGCGCCGCGATTACCAGCGCAAGAATGAAGACGAGCAGGCCGAGCAGCCGCTCGCCAAGCCAGCCGATCAGGAATTCGAGACGCGGCCGGCACATGCGCTCGATGAAGCGCATGATCGGAATGCCGCGCATGATCGTCTTCTCGAGGTCGCCGCGCGCGAAGCTGCGTCCGGCGATCGACGCTGGCAGCCACGGCGTCGCATAGCCGGCGAGCATCTGCAGCCCGAAGAAGAAGAGCGGAATGGCGGTCAAGGTCGCGACGCCCGGCGGCGCCACCGCGCTCGCGAGCCCGAACAACAGGAGCAGAAAGCCGAACGAACGCTCGGCGAGTCCGTTGATGACGTCTTGCAGCGACATGCGCTCGCCCGGGTGGTCCCGGATCACCGAGAGCAGCACCTCCGACGTCGACCGATGATTGGCATCCCCTGCTGTCGTCATGTGCCGCTTCTTCTCTCCTCTCTCCGCTTTAGCGGGGGAGGTGTCGAGCCCGCAATGCGCCGACCATAACGCACTATCGATCGCGGCGAGACGGAGGCAGTGCTGAGAACGCCATCCCTCCTCCTTGTGGGGAGGGATAGCGCCGCGCCGCGCTTTGCGCGGCAATTTGCGGTGCTTGGGTGGGGGTAGGACGAAGCACAACACATGCGACCGCTGGCAACGTCTTCGTCGGCCGAGCGACCCCCACCCTTTGTCCCTCCCCACAAGGGGGAGGGAAACAACGAAGGTGAGGTCGCGCGCTTCGTGCGGTGCGAGCGCAGCCAGATGGGGGGCGAACGCCGAGGAAAACTTATCGGCCGCCAAGCATTAGAGGGGGAGCGAAGGAGGATCAGCAGTTTTGAATGATAGCGCTCGTTCTGATGCGCTGTCCCCCCATCCGTCTCGACGCGAGCAACGGCTCGCGCCGATCCACCTTCCCCCTCAAGGGGGGAAGAAAATGTCAGCGCTCCGCGCCCGCTTCGATCGCGTCTTCGATGGTGCGCAAGCCCGGCTTCACCGCGTTGACCAGCACCGCCATGTTGCCGGGCAGATGCTGGTTCTTCCACATCTTGGTGTGCGCTTTCGGGATGTCCTTCCAGCCGAAGACTTCCGACATGCAAGGGTCGATCTGCCGCGCCAGCACCAATCGGTTGGCTTGGCTCGCCTGATTCAAGTTCGCGAAGTGCGAGCCCTGGATGCGCTTCTGCCGCATCCACACATAGCGCGCGTCGAAGGTGAGGTTGTAGCCCGTCGTGCCGGCGCAGAAGACGACCATGCCGCCGCGCTTCACGACGAGGCACGACACCGGGAACGTCGCCTCGCCCGGATGCTCGAACACGAAGTCGACGTCGTTGCCTTTGCCGGTGATGTCCCAGATCGCCTTGCCGAACTTGCGCGCTTCCTTGGTCCACGCGTCGTATTCGGGCGTACCGACCGTCGGCATCTGGCCCCAGCATTTGAAATTCGAGCGGTTGATGACGCCCTTGGCGCCCAGATCCATCACGAACTCGGTCTTCGAATCGTCCGAGATCACGCCGATCGCGTTCGCGCCCGACACCGCGCAGAGCTGAATCGCGAACGAGCCCAAGCCGCCGCTCGCGCCCCACACCAGCACGTTGTGGCCGGGCCTCAAGATGTGCGGGCGATGGCCGAAGAACATGCGGTAGGTGGTGGCCAGTGTCAGCGTGTAGCAGGCGCTCTCTTCCCACGTCAGATGCTTCGGCCGCTCCATCAGTTGGCGGTCCTGCACGCGCGCGAACTGCGCGAACGAGCCGTCCGGCGTCTCGTAGCCCCAGATGCGCTGCGAGGGCGAGAACATCGGATCGCCGCCGTTGCACTCTTCGTCGTCGCCGTCGTCTTGATTGCAGTGCACGACGACCTCGTCGCCGACCTTCCAGCGCTTCACCTTGGAGCCGACGGCCCACACGATGCCGGCCGCGTCCGAGCCCGCGATGTGATAGGGATTTTTGTGCCCGTCGATCGGCGACACCGGCGTGCCGAGGCCCGCCCACACGCCGTTGTAGTTCACGCCCGCCGCCATCACGAGGATGAGCACGTCGTGGCTGTCGAGCTCCCACGTCGGCACGACCTCGTGCTGGAACGATTGCTCGGGCGGCCCGTGGCGCTCCTTGCGGATGACCCAGGCGTGCATTTTCGGCGGCACGTAGCCGAGCGGCGGGATCTCGCCGATGTCGTAGAGCTCTTTGAGCGAATCTTGTCGCTTCATCGCCGTGACGTTCATTCGGCCGGGTTCCTCTTGCATCTCGCGCGTTAGCCCCTGCTGCAGTGCCATAACGCCTGGCAGGCGCGGACAGCCGGGGTTTCCCTAGGGGGAATCAGTCGCAAGTATCACGCCACTTGCTGCGTCGCAATATGACCCTGGCGCAACCAACGGGAATTTTGTCACAGAATTCCGGCGGTTTACTATCAGCAGGGCGGCAGAGGTCGAAAGTTTATTTCGCGCCGATCGCCTGTCCAAGGGCACACAATCGATTCGCAGATCGCACGATCACTGTCCCGAACGGGAAAGCGATGGATCACGACGGTGTAAAGAGCGCCGCAATGTTCACCAATCCGTCGGTTGAAAACGAGCGCGGTATTCCGCTAGGCGCCCTTAGTGTCATCAATGCCCGCTGCCTTTCGTCTCTTCTCAGTCTCAGCGTCGAGACGTGCAAGCTGAAGTCGAAGAAGCGATGCCGGCAACCCAAACGTAAGCAAAAATGACCAGATGCCAAGAAATAGATACGCTCGCGTAATCCACACGTTGACTGCCGTCGGAACGTCAGCCGCTTTGCGTAGAACGACCCCAACAAACACCAGCCCGATCGCAATCAAATACAGCGTGAACAGCATGGAATGAAGGAGTACCCGCGCAGCAATCGCATCGCGCTGACCTTCGATACTGCGCCAGCTATCGCCCTGGATGAGGGCAGGGTCTCCCAGCACAGCAATGACGGCAAAGAGGAAGCCGGCAAACACTGTGAAGACAGTTATCAGTATCGTTATGGCGTCAGTGTTCTCACGAACGTATGGCTCCGCGAAATATGAACCGGCAAGAGCCGCGATCAGACTCGCAAGCACCAGCCCGACGCGAACCTTATCCGCCTTCCAAGATTCCTGAGTCATCTAACATTCCGTGAAATTTCTGTAGCTCTGCCCACGCGTGATCACAATTGACCGTCTTGCCGTCGCTTTTGATCGTCGCGACCGATTTCATGAAAATCTCCGATGGCGTGATCTTTTGGCCATCATTTGTCACAATCACATAATCCTCATCATCCGGGTTTTGAACGATATCGGCGGCCAGTTTCTTGATCTCTTTTTCGCCGATGGTAAGAGCTTTTGACCGCCCGTCGGTCTTTATCGTCAGTGCGACGCGTAACCCGTCAGCATTCGCGTCGTTCTGCCGTCCGAGAAACGCCTTCACCGCTTTGATTGCCTCTCCAATCGCTCCCACGACGTGTGACTTGCGTTTGAGATATCGAGCGGTTGCATCATAGGTCGTCGCGCGAATTTCGATTTCCTTCACGCCGCGCTGGTGCAGCAGCTTGAGTTTGCTCGTGTTCGCAATCTTTGCCAGGATAAATTTCTTCGCGTCTTTGTTAAGCTTTGCTTTGTCAAACAGCATTTGGAGAAAGTAGCTTATGGACGCATCCCTCAAGCTTGTGGTGCACAGGCAAACGTCATCGCCCTTAATGAAAACGAACGCATCGCCATCAAGCCATTCTTCACCTGGTAGCGGAGCCTTGGCCGTCTTCAGGTGCAGCTCTTCGGAGCCTTTCTTGATTTGTGGCACGACCGATGCGGACTCACCGGGTGTATCTGCGGTGATGTGAAGGAGGACCCCGCCTTTCGGGACAGACTTCACTCTGGCAAGGTGAACAACCTGCCCGCTGCGCCAAACAGTGCGATCGGCAACATCCTTTAGAGTCTTGATTGCGTCCCTAACGCAGGTCTCCAGGACAAACCCCGGCGCATCTATCCACTCTGCGCGTCGGTAGCTCAGTACCTTCTCTCGCGTGCTTGCCATCGCAAATCCGGATCGTTGCAAATCGCGCGAAAATAGTAGCTCACGGAACACAAGTAAATTGAAGATGGTCCGAAGGAGATGGGGGTGTAACCAGGAAGTAGGCCCCATATCGCGGTTGTGCACTGCCAATGTAGTTTGTGGCGCCATCATTCCAATCCGGCTAAAAGTCTGGGATCGTGCACGCCGAGCGCCGCCAAGGAATCCATCGCCCGGCTGATGCGGGCGAGGCGGAAGCGGTCGACGCAACCCGTGTGAATGCGGCCCGTGCGTCCGTCGTCGCAATCGATGTAAGTCGCGGGCAGCACGCTGATCGGCTCGGCGCACGCAACGCAGTGGTGCCCCAACGCGATCGGCGGATGGCGCTGCGAATAAAGTCGCACGCAATCGAGATAGGCGAACCACGCCGCCTCGGCGCGCGCCGTCCCGCCGTCGTACTCGCGGATCGCCGCGCGCTCGTCGAAATAGCCCGGCCAATCGCCGGCGCCCCAAAGCTTGCGCCGCGCCGGCGGCGGCTCCGTCGCCATCGCTTCCGCAAGATCGGCGAACAAGGCGATCGTTTCAGGCGCCTCGCCGTCGGCGAGACACGCCTCGACCCACGCGTCCGGATCGGGCAACTCGACAGCGCGCGGCGCCGCGCCCGCGCGCGGCTGTCTCGCTGTCTCAACACCTATAGAAAGTGAATCAGAGACAGACGGACAGGCTGGCGCAGCGACTGCCGCCGTGGCTTGCGCCGGCTGCGTCTGCCGCGCCAACGCCGCGCGCGCCAAAGCCTTGAGCGAGAGGCCCCCTGTCTGTCTCGTCTCGAACCCCAAGGGCCGAGACGGCGAGACGCGAGACGCCGGCTCGTTCGTCACGGCGGCGCGGTCGCCTCCGCCGGCGTGTTGGCTTGGATGATGCGGTGGACCTTATTGCGGTCGATGCCGGATTCCTTGGCGATCTGGCGGATCGACATCTTCGCCTCGCGCAGGCTCATCACCAGCGCTTTGTCCGCATCGCCCGCGTCTTCGATGTCTTTGATGGTCCACCGGTCGCCTTGCAGCCACGCTTCGAACGGATTGGCGTCGGCGCCGAAGATGCCGCGCGCCTTCTCGAGGTGGCATTCGAAGCGCGCGCCCTCGCTCATGCGATAGTTCTGCGGCCGCTTCAGCGTGATCACCGCGTGCAGCACGTCCTCGCGCTTCGAGGTGCCGCGTTGCGCGCCGCCTTTGCCCGCGTGATGCACGAGCAAGGTCGAGATGCCCTGACGCCTGAGCGCCAGGATCCAGTTCTGCGCCTCGACCCACGAATCCTCGTCGTTCTCGCGGCCCCGCCCGCGAAACAGCGTCGAGATGTTATCGAGCACCAAAAGCTCGATGCCCTCGATGTGGAGCTCGATCGCGCCGCGTCCGTCTTCGGTGGCGAGATTGGGGATCGGCGCATCGCGCAAGAGATCGGGCGTCACGATGCGCAAGTAATCCGGATCGGGCATCTCGCTGCCTTCGGGCAGGCGCGTCGCCGCGGCGGCAAAGCGCTCCTGCAACTCGACGCCCGGCATCTCGCCGTCGACGAAGAGCACGCGGCGCGGCTTCGGCGCGCGGAAGCGCAGGAACTGGCTGCCGGTCGCAACCGCGAGCGCGCAGCCGATCGAGAAGTGCGTCTTGCCGATACCGCGATAGGCATAGACCATCGCCGATCCCTGCGTTTTCAAGAACGGCGCCAGCACGTCCTCGCGCGGCTGGAATTCGTGGGCGAGCAATTCGTGCAGGGATACCGGGAGGATGTCGTGCATGTCGGGAGCTGTCGGGGGGAGGGCCCGCGCCGAGTCGCTGGGCCGGTCCGCAGCCTTGCGTCATCTTGCGTTTTTGTCAAGACAATCCGCAAATCAAAGGCGCAGCGCGCGACCTCCCTTTTCCCACTGCACCCGCAGGCGCGCGCCCACTTTTCCTCCCCTGCGCGCCGCGAGGCATGCGGGGGAGGTGGATCGGCCGAAGGCCGAGACGGAGGGGGCGGTAACGATGCGAGGCGCGTGGTAGAGCATGCGCATGGGCGTCAAAAACTACCTGATCGAAGGCGTGTCCGGCGCCGGCAAGACCTCGGTCGCCGAGGAATTGCAGCGGCGCGGCCATCACGTCGTCCACGGCGATCGGGAGCTCGCTTATGTCGGCGATCCAGCGACGGGCGAACCGTTGGATCGCCGCGGCCACGAGCGCGCGGCCGACAGCGCGTCCTGGATCCATGAGCACCACCTTTGGCGCGTCGACAAAGTCCAAGCGCTCGTCGCCGATCGCGGTCATGCGCTGACCTTCTTCTGCGGCGGCTCGCGCAATCTCCATCGCTTCATCGATCTCTTCGACGAAGTCTTCATCCTCGAGATCGATCGCGCGACCCTCGATCGCCGCCTCGCCGCGCGCCCGCCCGACGAGTTCGGCGGCAGGCCGAACGAACGCCGGCTGATCGAGCGTTTGCATGCGACGCAAGAGGACATGCCCAAGCGCGGCGTCCGCATCGACGCGACCGCGCCGCTCGACCGCGTCGTCGACGCGATCCTTGAGAAGTGCACCTGACTCTTTCCTCCCCTGCGCGCCGTGAGGCGTGCGGGCGGAGGTGGATCGGCCGAAGGCCGAGACGGAGGGGGTGCCCGTGTTCGGCTCGCTTTACCGGCGCGCAAGGCGACTCAACTCAGCCTCAAACTTGGCGAAAATTGCGCATGAAGTTCTTGCGCTTTGTTGAGAGGCGCGGCGTCAAGCTTTACGCGCAATCGAGAAAAGGAGCCCGCCCATGCGCGCCCTCATCCAACTCTCTGCACTCTGCGTCGCGCTCGCTTTCGTCGCGGCGCCGGCAGCCGACGCCAAGCCGCCGTTCACGCCGCCCGGTCACGCCAAAGGCGCGTTCATGCAGCCGCACGGCCACAGCTATGACGACGGTTACGGCTACGGCTACAGCTACGGCGGCAAGAAGGCCAAGCCCCGCGGCTTCACCGCGCAAGACGATGAGATCGTGCGCGCCTATTTCTCCGGCCGTCGCCGCGGCTGGTCGTCGTTGCCGCCGGGCATCGCCAAGAACTATGCGCGCGGCAAGCCGCTGCCGCCGGGCATCACCAAGCGCTATCTGCCCGACGGGCTCGAGGCGCAGCTGCCCTACTTTCCGGGCTCGCGCTATTACCTCGTCGGCCATGACGTCGTGCTCGTCGATACGACGTCGCGCATCGTCGTCGACATCCTGAAGAACGTCTTCAGCTGACCTTAAGGCTGCGCGCGTTTCGGCCGCCGGATCGCGCGCACCTTCCCTTCCTTGCTGCCGCCGCAGAAGAAGCGGTCGCGTCCGTCGGACTCGAGACCTGAGACGGGGACGCCTTTGGGCATCTCGAGCCGCTCGAGCACTTCGCCGCTCTCAGGGTCGATGCGCCGCACCTGGCTGTCGTCGCCTTCCCAGGTGCCGTGCCACAGCTCGCCGTCGACCCAGCTCACGCCGGTGACGAAGCGGTTGGATTCGATCGTGCGCAGGATCTTGCCGGTCTCGGGATCGACCTGATGGATCTTGCGCTCGCGATATTGCCCGACCCAGAGCGAGCCCTCGGCCCACGCCATACCGCTGTCGCCGCCGTTGCCGGGCGCCGGGATCGTCTTGATCACGCGTCCGGTCTTCGGATCGATCTTGTCGATGCGGCTTTCGGCGATCTGATAGAGATAGGTGCCGTCGAACGCGGTGCCGGCGTCGCTCGGCACGTCGAGCGAGCTCACGATGGCGCCGCGCTCCGGATCGAACGCCTTCAGCGCCGGGCCGACGGCGATCCAAACGTTCTTCCCGTCGAACGACACGCCGCCGACGCGCTCGACGCCTTCGAATTCGTATTCGCGGATGATCTCGGCAGCGGCGGTTTTCATGTGCGTTCTCCATTCTCCATGGAGAGCGAAGCTAATCGCTCGGCAGCGGGCCGGGGAGTAACAAGCTTGTCGGGAAACCGACCGCCGGCGGCGTCATCCAGCGCCGCGCGCGGCCCTGGCCCAGCGGTTGCACTTTGCCCTGCGCGGCCAGCGCATCGAGCGAGCGTTGCACCGTGCGTGCGCTCGCACCGAGCGCGATCGCGAGGCCCGAGCTCGACCAGGATTCGCCGTCGGCGAGCAGCGCCAGCACGTCAGCGTTTTCTTCGTCGACCGGCGGCGCCAGCACCACGACCTCGCGCGCACGCGGCACGAGCGCGAAGCCGCGCGCCGTCGCGCCGATATCGCCGAGCGGCCCGAGCGCCTTGCGCAGCCGCGCGATCTCGACCCTGAGCCGCGCGCGATGCGACTCGTCGGCGTGCTTGGCGCGAAACGCCCGCGCGAGCAGTGCGGCGCGCTCGACATCGGCGGGCCACGCTTCGCCGAGCGCCCGCGCCAGCGCAAACAACACCGGCCGCGTCGCCAGCGAGACGATCGTGCCGCCCGCGCGCACGACGTTGCGGCAGGCGTCGACGACGAGCGCCTCGCTTGCGAACAGCGCCTCGACCTCGTCGAGCTTGATGACGTGCGTTTGGCCGCGCGCGATCAAACGCGCCGCCGGCGCCGTCAGCGCAGCGCCCGCCGCATCGACTTCGGCGATCAGCGCCGGGATCGCGGCAGCGCGCGCGGCAACCTGTGCCCGCGCCAGCGCCGCGCGCGCCTGTCCCGTTCTCAGCCGCCGGATCGCAATGCCGGCCGTCACCATCTCGTAGGCCGCGCGCGATGCCGCCGGCAGCGGCGCAGGGTCGAGCATCGCGATCTCGCGCTCGGCCTCGTCCAGATGCCCGATCAGCACCAGCCGCCTCACGCTCAAGTTCCGCGCGTGCGCCGCGTTCATCGGATCGCCGTGCGCTTCGAGCACCGCGCGCGCCGCGTCGAGCGACTTCGCGGGCCACGTCAGATCGCGCGAGACGAGCGCGATCTCGGCCTCGGCGACCACGCAGCGCGCCCGTGCCACCGCCTCGCGCGCGCCGAACGCACGGCCGGCGCGCTTGAGCAGATCTTTCGCCTTCGCCAGATCGCCGAGCTGCGCCATCGCGATACCGCGCAGCGCCAGCGCCGGCGGATCGTCGCGCAGCGCCACGCGCTTCAACGCGCCGACCGGATCGCCGGCCGCGAGCGCGCGCCCCGCCGCGTTGATCAGACTATCCATCTAGAATCCCGACACACTTGTCACTCTCGCCCCGCGTCCCCGGTGTCTAATTTCTCGGTCGACCGCTTGGAACCCGAAGGAGAAAGCACATGGCCGACATCATGCACAAAACAGCGTCCCGCGATGAGTGGCTGAAGCAGCGCCTCGATCTGCTCGCCGCCGAGAAGGCGTACACGAGGGCCGGCGACGAGCTCGCCAAGCGCCGCCAGTCGCTGCCGTGGGTGCGCCTCGACAAGACCTATCGCTTCGACACGGACCAAGGCATCGCCACGCTCGGCGATCTCTTCCGCGGCCGCTCGCAGATGATCGTCTATCATCTGATGTTCGGCCCGGAATATACGGCGGCCTGCCCGAGCTGCTCGGCGATCGCCGACGGCTTCAACGGCATCTTCGTCCATCTGGAGAACCACGACGTCGCGTTCAACGCCGTCTCGCGTGCGCCGCTCGCCAAGCTTCAGGCCTTCAAGACGCGCATGGGCTGGTCGTTTCCGTGGGCCTCCGCGCGCGACACCGACTTCAACTTCGACTTCGAGGTGACGATCACCGAGGAGCAGCAGCGCACCGGCTCATACGAATACAACTACCGTCCCGGCGCGCCATTACCGCCGAACGCCGACAAAGGGCCTGTTGCTCAATACGCGACGGCCGCGGGCACCGACGCCGCGACCTTCACGCGCCAGCGCCCGGGCATGAGCGCTTTCGTGCGCGAAGGCGATGCCGTCTATCACACCTACTCGGCCTATGCCCGCGGCCTCGACGGTCTCTGGGGCATGTATCAGTGGCTCGATCGCGCACCCTTGGGCCGCAACGAAAACGGCATGTGGTGGCGTCATCACGACATGTACGCCAAGGCGTGAGCGGGCGAGAGGAGGCGGACATGCAGCGCATGATCTCGAACGCGCCCGGACTGTTGTCGCTCGCCGCGGCGCCGACCTTTGCGCTGATGGCGCTCGCCACGATCGTCTTCGGCGACGGCGATGCGATGTGCGCGGCGGGGCATCAAGCCTCGCCGCTCGGCGCCATGGCGCAGATGTATCTGCTCATGACCGCCTTCCACGCCGCGCCGTGGCTCAAGCTGCTCCGCTGATCACCTTATGTGCCCCGACCCCGGCACGCGGCTGCCGGCCCTCGGCGGCAAATGGTTCGGCGACGACGGGCTGGATTGCAGAATACGAGCCCTATTGGGGGGCGGGACGCAAAGCGGCTTTGCCTGGCCGTGACGCTGCGCTAGCCGCGCGGCGATCATCTTCTCGCCGACATCTTCGCCGTTGACACTGACGAAGGCCATCGGACGCGCGTCGTCGTCCCGCTCTCCGGTCGGACGGATCTCCATTTCGCCTTGGCTGACGAACTCGGCGAGCTTGGCGCGCGCCAGCTCTGCCACGCGCCGCACGGCAGGGCACGGGCTGTCCAGCGGCGGCGCATCGATATTGGCGATGTGAACGATGGTCTTCTCGATCTGGATGACGTCGCCAGACAGAACATCGACGATCGCCGCGTGCGCGATGCCAAGACCGGCGAGCACCGCCGCCGTCGCGGCAGCAACGAGAATCCTCATCTGAAATTCCCCGAGCGCTGCAAGTTCGCCGCGCAATCTAGACGAAGACTAGGCGGCGTGGAAGCGAACAGAGCGGCTGCAGTCGGAAATGCACACTGAGTCCGCCGCCGGGGAGGTTGCGATCTTCAGTGTCCGGGCGGCTTCTTCTCGCCGGCGCGGATCGCGACTGGGATCGTGTCGGTCGCGACCGGGCAATTGTAGTGCGGCGAGCGCGCGCAATTTGGGTTGTAGGCGCGGTTGAAGTCGATCGTCACGCGCGCCGGCGGAAAGCGCTTCAATTCGACGTTGACGTAGCGCCCGACGCCGTAAGTCTCCTTGCCCGACAGATCGTCGAGGAAGAAGCTCGACAGATCCTTGATCTTCTTCGGATCGTCGCTGTCGCCGTAGAGCGGCAGCCGCACGTCCTTGCCGTCGAGCTGAAACACGGCGTAGCCCGCGCGGTAGAAGCTCTTGTACCAGCCGCGCGACGTTTGAAAGGTCACGCTCTCGATCTTCTCCGCCGGTTCGAACTTGGCGTCGATCACGAACTTCGGATCGAACGGGAAGTGATCGAGGCCGGCGAAATTCTTCGCCAGCGGATTGTTCTGATTGTAAACGAAGGCGCGCAAGCCGAACTTGCCGGGCGTCACCTGCGCAAGCTGCATCCCGAACTCGATGCCGCGCCCCATCGGGATATGCGTCGTCTTCTCGCTGAGCTTGTAGGTCTTGGACTTGCCGTGCCGCGTCACGATCGCGTTCGGCTCGCGATATTCGACGCTGAAACTTGCGCCGCCGGCCGGCGCTTGCTCCAGCGTGAATTTGTAGTGCGCGGGCTTGGCGTCCGCCTCGGGCGCCAGCACTGCGGTTTCGCCTGGTTTCAGATAGACCGCGTCGTCGATCTTCAGGAGCGCGTATTTCTCGCTCGACCAAGCGGCGTTTTCTTCCTTGCGCCACTTCTCCCACTCTTGCGCCGCCGAGAGATGCGGCTTCGCCATCACCGGCGCCGCAATCGCCAATGCAACCGCCGCCGCGAACCCGAGCATCACATTCCGCATGAGAGCACCCTCTTGTTGAGCGGATACGACCCGAGCCAAGCCTGCGCGTCAATCAGTTTGCGCGGGCGCGCGCCGATACCGGCACTTGCGGCCGCGTGCGAACGAAGCGCGCCATTTCGCCCGTCAGCCAGTCGACGAACGCGCGCACCTCGGCACGGCTCCCGTCATGCTTGCGGTGCACCAGATAATAGGACGACGACACGCTCGCCTTCGCTGCAAACGGCACGACCAACGAAGCCGCCGCTTGGCTCTCCCAAACGAGCGGATGCATGCCGAGCGTAACGCCGTATCCGCGCGCCGCCGCTTCGAGTGCCGCGGGCACCGTGTCGAACGTCAGCTCCTTCTTGGGCTTCAGATCGCCGAGGCCTGCCGCCTTGAGCCACTCGCGCCACGACTCCGGACGCGCCGAGATGTGGATGAGCGTCTGCTGCGCGAGATCCTGCGGTCGCCTAAGCTGCGGCGCCAGCTTGCGCGCGACTAGTGGAACCGCGCGCACGTCGAGCAGCTTCTTGACGACGAGGCCCGGCGTCGGCGCGCGCAAGTTTCGGATGCCGACATCGACGCCGTCACGTTCGAGATCGACGATCCGGTTGGTCGTTTCGATCGCAAGCGTGATGTCCGGGTGCCGCGCTTCGAAATCCGCGAGCCGCGGGATCAGCCAAGCGCTGGTGAAGAGCGGCAGCGCGCTGACGCGCAGCGTGGTCTTCGTCCCGCGCCCGCGCATGCGCTCGGCACTGAGGCGGATCTTGCCGAACGCGCCTTCGATGTCGCGCAAAAACCGCCGTCCCTTCGCCGTCAGCGTGACTTGCCGCGCCGTGCGCACGAACAGCGGCACGCCAAGCCACGCCTCGAGCGTGCGCACTTGATGCGAGATCGCGGACGGCGTGACGCCGAGCTCTTGCGCCGCGCTTTGAAAGCTTCCCTGTTGGCCCGCCGCCAGAAACGCCCTCAGCGCCGTCAGCGGCGGCATCGCTTCACCGTTGGTCATGCGACAGATGAAATCATTTCATCTATCCGCTGAAAAGCGCGTTTGTCGCCGCGGTGCCGCGCCGCTTAAGCCTTGTCCCATGCGACAACTCACTTTCGTCAAGCCCGGCACCTTCGAATTGCGCGACGTGCCCGCGCCGCAGATCAAGTCGGCGACCGACGCGATCGTGAAGCCGATCGCGGTCGCCAGGTGCGATCTCGACCTCTACATCGCGACCGGCTTCGTCACCTATCCGGGCGGCGCGTTCGCTTTCGGCCATGAGTGCGTCGGCGAAGTCGTGGACGCCGGCGACAAGTCGGGCGTCAGACCGGGCGAACGTGTCGTGGTGCCGTTTCAGCTTTCGTGCGGACGTTGCGCGACGTGCAAGCGCGGCCACATGAATACCTGTGAGGCCTATCCCTTCCGCGCCGCGTACGGCTTGAAGCCGATGTCGGGTACGGAGTTCGGTGGCGCACTGTCGGATTTGATGTACGTGCCGTTCGCCGACCACATGCTCGTCCGCGTGCCGCAAGGTCTCGATCCCGTGTCGATCGCATCGACTGCCGACAACGCGCCTGATGGCTGGCGCGCCGTCGCCGATCATTTGAAAGCGCGTCCGGGCGCAAGTGTGCTCGTCGTTGGCGGCGCGGCGCAGAGCGTGTCGCTCTATGCCGCCGCCGCTGCAAAGGCGCTTGGCGCCGGCCGCGTCGTCTATCTCGACGACGACGCCGTTCGCCGCGCGACCGCCCAGCGCTTCGGCATCACGGTGGAGGCGCTGCAGCTCAAGGACCGCCGCGAAACGGCGAAGGCAAAGCGCGGTCTTGGGCGAGGCGCCAGCACCGAACAGTTCGACATCACCGTCGACGGTTCCGGCGATCCAGATGCGCTCGACTTCGTCATCGCATCGACCGCGCCGAACGGCGTCTGCACGATCATCGCGATCTACTTCACACCGACGACACCGATACCGCTCTCGAAGCTTTATTCGAAAGGCATCACCATCATAACGGGTCGCGTCGAAGCTCGCGGCCACTTGCCTGATGTGCTCGAGTCCTGTGCCCACGGCCATTTCCACCCTGAGCACGTGACCTCGCGCGTCGTTCCGTTCTCCGAGGCCGCCGAAGCTATGACGGATCCCTCACCGAAACTGATCTTCACAAACGACTGGACGTGAACCTTTCTCTCCTCACAACGGGAAAGGAGTGCTACGACGCGCTCGTCAGGCAAATTGGGCCGCCGTCATGACCGTCTATCTCGTCGCCGAGCTGAAATTCACCGACCGCGCCGCCTATGATCGCTATCAGGCGCGCTTCTTCTCCGTCTTTAAGCGGTTCAATGGTCGTCTCCTTGTAGCGGATGAGAACCCCCGTGTGCTCGAAGGTTCGAGCCCTTGCGAGAAGTTCGTCATGATGTCGTTTCCGGACGAGGCCGAAGCACGACGTTTCGCGGAAGATCCCGAATACGTTGAGATCTCGAAGGACCGCAAAGCCGGCGCCGAAGCGGTCGTCCTTTTGGTGCAAGGCTTCGGCTAGCCGGTCTATTGCATTTGCGCCACACCGACCGCGGCCGGTGTTGTTGTTCGCTTAACCAATGCATGTCCAACTTGTGCGCAAGTGATTCGCGCAGTCCGCGCGCGTGCGTGTCCGTTGGAGCTCTTCATGCGCCTTACTCTTCTGTCGTCGGCATCGGCCCTAACGCTTGCCGCAACGTTCGGCCAAGCATACGCGGCGCCGGATTTCACGGGCGTCCTCGAAGTTTACGGCGGGGCCGGTTGGGCCAGCGACCGCAACTTCTTCCTCGGCGCCGATGATCCGTATTTTTACGGCGGCAAGGCAAAGGGATATTGGTCGCTGAGTCCGGATGTTCATCTGCAGATCGACCTGTTCGCTCAGCAGACCGACAACGTGATCAACAATTGGTCGTCGAGCGACGCGACGGTCTATGGCGGGTCAATGCATCTGCTGCACCCGATCGGCGAAAGCGCGCGCGTCGGTGTTGCGGGCTCGGTTTGGAGCAATGACGTCTTCGACCTTCCGCCTCTCAGCGGCCAGTTGGAGGTGACGTATGGGCTTGTCGCACTCGAAGGCCAATACTTCACCACGAATTGGACGTTCTCCGGCCAGGTCGGCTATTTCGACGATTTTTCCTGCGGCAATTGCTTTGTTGCGTTGACCTCCGGCGAGTATGTCCGAGGCAAGGCGCGCTATTACTTTGACGACAACACCGCGCTCACGGCCGAAGCGATGGAGATGTGGGGCAGCTACGACGACCTGATGTTCACCAACAAGTCGTTGCACTCGACGACCTTGGGCCTCGAGTTCGAACGCAAGTTCGACGCTTCGAAGTTCTCGGGCTTCCTCGGCGTGAACTATCAGCGAGACGCGATCGACAAGTATGGGTCGACTTCGTCGGTTCAAACGACGAGCGTCTCGCTCGGCTTCAAGTATTACTTCGATCAGCCAAGCGTACGATCGAACGACGAGACAGGGGCCGAGTTGGATACGCCGACCTTTGGCAATGCGCCTGCATTGAGCGGAATAATGAAATTCTAGCTTTCGCCGATCTTTAGATCGGCCGTTCGGCGCGCAGCAGTCCCTTCGCCATCGCCTGAACCGCGTCCGGGTTCGCGGTCTTCCAGGCCTGCCACGCGTCTCGCGTGATGCTGTAAAGGTGAAGATCGATCATCGTGCCGTCGGCCTGCGATTTCGTGTGCGCCTTGAGCGTCTGATTGAGCGTCCAGCCCGTCTTCTCGAGATAGCCGATGATCGGTTTGTTTGTGGCGAGCGCCGTCGCCGTCATGACCTTGAGCCCACGCGTCTCGAAGAAATACTCGCGGAACGGCAGCGTGACCTCCATCATGAGGCCCTTGGTGCGATAGGCCGCCTCGCCGACGACCGTATTCACCAGGTAGCGGCCGATCCGCGGCTCGATATGCACCGTGAAGAGACCGACGAGCAAACCGTTCGCCTTGTCGAAGATGCCGAGCAGAAGACGCGAGGATTGATCGAAGGATTTGACGTAGCCGATCATGTCGGCCTTCGTCCGGTTCTGCGCCGGCAAATTGAGCGCACCGCGGATATCGTCCTGCCCGAACCACGATACGAAGCGGTCGGTGACGTCGTCGGGCGTGAGCGTTCGGATCGTCAAATTCGGCGCTTCGATCACGACGGGGTCGGCCGGTTCGAGGGCGCGTGCAACGGTCATATGATTCGTCCTCCGTTCGACGACGCTACGCGGGCCGCCGGTACTCGCAAGGCGCATTAACCCCTTCGCGCAGCTTTGTTGCACAACCGAGTGCCATACGGTTAGATCGTTGCTGCGGCGCAGCAGAGAACCCTGTCGATGGCTGACAAACCTTGGATCTTCCGCACCTATGCCGGTCATTCGACGGCCAAGGCATCGAACGCGCTCTACCGCGAGAATTTAAGCCGCGGCCAGACGGGCCTTTCGGTTGCCTTCGATCTACCGACGCAGACCGGCTACGACAGCGACGATCCGAAAGCCAAGGGTGAGGTCGGCAAAGTCGGCGTGCCGGTCGCCCATCTCGGCGACATGCGCATGCTCTTCGACGGCATTCCGCTTTCGGGCATGAACACGTCGATGACGATCAACGCGACCGCGCCGTGGCTGCTCGCGCTTTACATCGCCGTCGCCGAGGAGCAAGGCGCGGCACGCGCCACGCTGCAAGGCACGACGCAGAACGACATTATCAAGGAATATCTCGCGCGCGGCACCTACATCTTCCCGCCGACGCCGTCCTTGCGCCTGACGGCGGACACGATCGCCTTCACCTATCGCGAGCTGCCGAAATGGAATCCGGTGAATGTGTGCTCGTACCACCTGCAGGAAGCGGGCGCGACGCCGGTGCAGGAGCTGAGCTACGCACTCGCCAGCGCAATCGCAATTCTCGACGCCGTGAAGAACGGTGGCCAGGTTCCCGCGAGCGACATCGGCAGAGTCTTCGGACGCATCTCTTTCTTCGTCAACGCCGGCATCCGCTTCGTGACGGAGATGTGCAAGATGCGCGCCTTCGCCGAACTCTGGGATGAGATCGGCCGCACGCGTTACGGCGTGACGGAAGCGAAGAACTTGCTCTTCCGTTATGGCGTGCAGGTGAACTCGCTGGGTCTGACCGAACAACAGCCGGAGAACAACGTCTACCGCATCTTGCTCGAGATGCTCGCCGTGACGCTGTCGAAAAACGCGCGGGCGCGCTCTGTGCAGCTACCGGCATGGAACGAGGCGCTCGGCCTCCCGCGTCCCTGGGATCAGCAATGGTCGTTGCGCGCGCAACAGATTCTGGCGCTTGAGACCGATCTGCTCGAATTCCCCGACCTCTTCGACGGCTCGCCGGTGATTGCAGCCAAGGTCGAGGAGCTGAAGCGCGAGGCGCGCACGGAGCTCTCGCGGATCGACGAAATGGGCGGTGCGCTCAAGGCGGTCGAGACGGGTTATTTGAAGGAGCGTCTTGTCGAGGCGAATGCGATGCGCGTCGCCGCGATCGAAAGCGGCGACCAGAAGGTCATCGGCGTCAACGCTTATCAGGAGAGCGCGGAGTCGGGTCTCGCGTCCGGCGAAGCTGCGGTCGTAACCGTTGATGCGCGCGCCGAGCGCGATCAGATCGAGCGCCTCAATGCATGGCGCGCCAAGCGCGACGGCAAAGCCGTCGAGAAGGCGCTGGCCGACCTGAGTGAGGCCGCGCGCGGCAAGACGAACATCATGCCGGCTTCGATTGCCGCGGCCAAAGCCGGCGTCACGACCGGAGAATGGGCGGGCACGCTA
The DNA here is from genome assembly GCA_016124635.1 of Alphaproteobacteria bacterium. Lineage (GTDB taxonomy): Bacteria > Pseudomonadota > Alphaproteobacteria > Micropepsales > Micropepsaceae > SZUA-430. The sequence goes on from WGNJ01000009.1 coordinate 58,268, forward strand.
CGCGCCGCCTTCGGCGAATATCGCGCGCCGACCGGCGTCGCCTCGAACCCGCGCCTGTCAAACGATGAGACCATCGGTGCCCTGCGCGAGAAGACAAAGGCGTTGGCCAAGCGGCTCGGACGCGCGCCAGCGTTGCTCGTCGCCAAGCCCGGCCTCGACGGCCACTCGAACGGGGCCGAGCAGATCGCGAGCCGTGCGCGCGACGTGGGCTTCGCGGTCGTCTACGAAGGCATCCGTTTGACGCCGGCGGAAATCGCCGCCCAAGCGCGCGAGAAAAAGCCGCACGTCATCGGTCTCTCGATCCTCTCCGGCAGCCACAAAGAGCTGGTGAAGGAGACGCTTGCCGAGCTTGCCAAGGCAGGCATCAAGGATACTCCGGTGATTGTGGGGGGGATTATTCCGCCCGAAGACGAAGCTGCATTGAAGAAGTCGGGCGTTGCGGGCGTCTATACGCCAAAGGACTTCAACCTCAACGCCATCATGGGCGATATGCTGGAGTTCGCCGCGCGCGATTCGTGACGCGCGGGAAGAACGAGCCTCAGGAGGGATCCATGGGTATCAATTGGCTTGCGGCGATTGTCGCGGGATTGGTCGGCTTTGGCGTCGGCGGTTTGTGGTATTCGCCGCTGCTGTTCGCGAACACGTGGGCGAAGTTGATGCCGTTCGATCCCAAGGCGCCGGGCGGATATCCGATTCCGGTGGCCATGGGCGGCGCTGCGCTGTTGTCCGTACTCGCCGCGATCATCTTCGCGATCTTCTTGGGACCGAAGCCGTCCTTCGGTTTTGCCGTGGGCGCCGGTCTTGCGTGCGGCATCGGCTGGATCGGAACGTCGATCTTCACCAACGGCCTCTTTCAGCGCGCGCCGGTCGAACTGATGCTGATCAACACCGGAAATCACGTCGTTCAATTCCTGGTCTTCGGAATCATTCTCGGCCTTTGGCACTAAAGGCTCGACGCGGCTTTCCGCCCTCGCCGAGGAGCAAGGGCGGAAACCGCGCGACTGCGACACGTCCCCGCTTGATCCTGATCAATGCAGGCTTGCCTGCTCTGCCTAACCTTGCTCGATCGAGAAATTTCATGATCGGGCAGGAAGACAATGGGCGAGGCAGCGTTTCCGCGGAAAGCGGTGAAGACTGAGCACTTTGACGTCGTCATCGTCGGCGCCGGGATTTCCGGTGTCGGCGCCGCGTATCACTTGACGAAGCAATCGCCCGACAGGAGCTTTGTCGTGCTCGAAGCGCTCGAGAGCTTCGGCGGCACCTGGCTGATGCACAAATATCCGGGCATCCGCTCCGACAGCGATCTCTACACTTTCGGTTATCGCTTCAAGCCGTGGGTCGGTCCGCCGATTGCGACGGCCGAAGAGATTCGCACCTACATGAACGAGGTGATCGAAGAAAACGATCTCGCGCGCCACATTCGCTATCAGCACAAGATCGCCACCGCGCGCTGGTCGAGCGAGCAAAATCTCTGGACGCTTGAAGGCGTGCGCACGGATACGAACGAGCCCGTACGCTTCACCGCGAACTTCTTGTGGATGTGTCAGGGCTATTATCGCCACGCCGAGGGTTATACGCCCGAATGGCCCGGCATGGATCGCTACAAGGGCCGCATCGTTCATCCGCAAACCTGGCCTGAGGACCTCGACTACAAGGGCAAGAAGGTCATCGTCATCGGTTCGGGCGCCACGACCGCGACTGTTGTTCCGGCGATCGCGCCGGATTGCGAGCACGTCACCGTCGTGCAGCGTTCGCCGACTTACTTCATCCCGGCGCGCAACGAGAACGATCTCGCCAACGTGCTGCGTGAGCTCAAGATCGACGAGACCTGGATCCACGAGATCGTTCGCCGCAAAGCGCTGCACGATCAGGCGCTCTTCACCAAGCGCTCGTTCACCGAGCCCGAAGTCGTGAAGCAGGAGCTGCTCGGTGGCGTCGCGCTCTTTGTCGGCGAAGACGAGGTGAAGAAGAACTTCACGCCCACCTATCGCCCGTGGCGTCAGCGCATCGCCTTCGTGCCCGACGGCGATCTCTTCCAGGGCATCAAAGCCGGCAAGGCGAGTGTCGTGACCGACGAGATCGAGACCTTCACCGAGAAGGGCTTGCGCCTGAAGTCGGGCAAGGAGATCGAAGGCGATATCATCGTCACGGCGACCGGATTCAATCTGAGCGTTTTGGGCGATATCGACTTCGTTGTCGACGGCAAGAAGGTCGACTTCGCGGATACGGTCACCTATCGCGGCATGATGTTTACGGGCGTGCCAAACATGGTCTGGGTGTTCGGCTACTTCCGCGCGAGCTGGACGTTGCGCGTCGATCTGCTCGGCGATTTTGTTTGCCGCTTGCTCAATCACATGAAGAAGAAGGGCGCTCGCCGCGTGGAGGTGAAGCTGCGGCCGGAAGACAAGGGCATGAAGCTGCTGCCGTGGATCGATCCGGAGAATTTCAACCCGGGCTATCTGATGCGCTCCATGCACCTTCTCCCCAAACGCGGCGACAAGCCGGAGTGGCAACACACGCAGGACTATTGGGCCGAGAAGGATCAGCTGCCGGCGATCGATCTCGACGGCGCCGAATTCCACTACGGCTACGATCACGCTGCGAAGGTCAGGCCGAGAGCCACGGCGGCCTGAGCGCAAAGGGATACCCTCGAAACACGAGGGCAGGAGTGGGCGCTTGCTGCCATGAACCGGGGCATGGACGAGGCAGCGGCGCCCACTCAACTCTCGCAATAATTTGCTAATTGCCTAAATAACAAAATTACGGTAGTGATGCCCCCGACCCGCTGGGGAGGGTTTACGCGCATGATCAGCAATGAAGCCGTCGCCGGGCTGGCCACTTCAGCCTTGGTCGCGACGCTGCTGCCGTTCCTCGTCTTTTTCGCGCTTCGCAAGCGCTTCGATCTGCGCCTTCGCAACGTACTCATCGGCGTCGGTGTTTTCGTCGTCATGGTCGTCGTGCTCGAAGCGGCGATGCACGCTTATCTTCTCAAGTTCAATCCGGTGACGAAGGCCTGGTTCGACGCCAACGCTTGGGGCTTCGTCGTCTACGGCGCCGCGGCCGCGGCATTGTTCGAAGAGACGGGCCGCTATGTTGCCATGCGCTTCTTGGCAAAGCGCGTTCCCGGCAGCGGTACGCCGCTCGCTTACGGCATCGGCCATGGCGGCGCTGAGGCTGTCCTCATCGGTCTCAACATCGGCGTCATTGCGGTCCTCGGTTTCCTGATCTCGACAGGTCAAGCCGACAGCCTGAACCTTGGTGCAGCCGCGACGGAGCAAATCCGCAAAGCCTTGACCGGCGCGTCGTTTGGTGCGGCGATGCTCGGTGGCATCGAACGCGTCTCCGCTTTGATCTTGCAAATCGGCTTGTCGCTGATCGTTTGGCAGGCCGTGGCTTCGCGGCGGATCGTCTTCTACTTTGCCGCCGTCGCCTTCCATTTCGCCTTCGACCTGCCGGCCGCCATGGTGCAGCGTCACCTGCTCCCGCTCACGGGAGTCGATATCGAAGTCGGCTACGGCACGCTGGCGCTGATCGTTCTGGCCGGTATCTGGGCCTTCGCGCCGCGCGCCCAAGTCGCGGCCTGATCGTTACGCAGCCGAGGCGATCAGCTCGCTGAATTTGGCCAGATCGATATTGCCGCCGGAGACAACGCAAACGATCGGCCCATCGCCGAGCTTGCCTTGCAGCGCCGCGGCGAGCGGCAACGCACCGGCGCCTTCGGAGATCACGCGCGCTTTCTCCGCCATCAGCCGCATCGCCTTTTTGGTTTCTTCGAGCGTCACGACGAAGTAGCCGTCGACGAGACCGTTCATGCGCTCCCACATGCGTGGAAACATGCTCTGTCCGCCCGCCCCGTCGACGAACGAGAGCTCCCATGCAGTGAATTTCTGCGGCGAGCCCATTTTGTGCGAAAGCGCCGCTGGCGCTGCGGTCTCGGGCTCGGCCCCATACACTTTGACCGAAGGCTTGAGCGCCTTGACCGCGCTCGCAACGCCCGTGATCAGCCCGCCGCCGCCGATCCCGCAGATGATCGCCGTCGTGTTCGGCTCGTCTTCGAGAATCTCGAGACCCATCGTTCCGTGGCCGGCGATGAAGTTGTCGTCGTCGAAGGGATGCACGAACGTCCCTTCGGCGCCGGGATAGGAGCGATCGTCGAGCGCCTTCCATGCCTGATCATAGGTAACCGGCAGTAGCTTCGCGCCGAGCGCGCGCATCCGATCGAGCTTCGCTTGCGGCGCCGTCTCGATCGCAACCACCGTGCAGGGCACGCCGAATGCCCGCGCCGCGTAGGCGACGCCTTGCCCCGCGTTGCCGGCGCTGATCGTCCACACACCGCGTTTGCGCTCGGCGTCCGAGAGCATCGCAACCGCATTCGCCGCCCCGCGCAATTTGTATGCATTGATCGGCTGGAGGTTTTCGAGCTTAAGCCGGATGTCGGGCGATCCGGCCGGAAGCTGCAGCTTCACCAGCGGCGTCCGCACGATCGTCGATGCGATACGCTCGCGCGCTGCTCTGATCTCGTCGAGCTTGATCGGTCGAATGGGGTCCAGCTTGGCGCTCATCGTTCTTAAGCTCGCCCGCGCGCCATTGCCGTCTCGAGCTTTTCCTTCTCTGGGTCGGGCTCGACGTCAGGTAGTTCGATCTCGCCCGCCAGCACGCGCTTCTTCCATGCCTGGTGCTCGGGCTCGCGCGCCTGGAACTCGGGCATCACCTCCTTGGCGAACAGCTCCAGAGAGGAGCAGATATCTTCATGTGTGTTCTTGCCCGCTTGATTGAGCAGGATCACCTGGTCGATATGCGAATCCTCGAACGCGGCGAGCCGCTTGCGCAACGTTTCCGGCGAACCGATGAGCCCGCCTGTCGCCACCTTCTGGCCTTCAGGCGTTTTCTTGAACTTCTGGTATTCCTCCCAGAGATTGACCGTGCCCGGCGCCACCGGTCCGTGCGCGTTGTAGAAGCGCAGCGCGAACGCGAAGAACGTCCAACCCTCTGCCTTCTTCTGCGCCTCCTCGTCGGTCGGCGAGCACATGAAGCCGGAGACGAGCGCGATGTTCGGATTGGTCTTGTAGTCGCAAAGCTTCTGCAGTCTCTTCACATACGAGTTGTAGTAGACGCCGACCCACTTGTGCGCCATGTCCGCCGAGAGGAATTGGAAGCCGAGCGCGCCCATGCCGCGCATCCCGGCCATGCGAATTGTCTCAAGCTGCGAGCACGCGACCCACAGCGGCGGATGCGGCTTTTGACGCGACTTCGGAATGACGTTGCGCAGCGGAAACTTGAACCACTCGCCTTCGTATTCCCACCCCTCGCTCCAAAACATCGGCAGGCAGCACTTGACGGCATCCTCCCAGATGCTGCGCTTGTCGCGAAAGCGCCGGTCGAACGGATGCAGCTCCGTCACCGATGCAGCCTCGCCGATTCCGAATTCGACACGGCCATGTGACAGCAGATCGAGAGTCGACACGCGTTCGGCGACGCGCGCCGGATGGTTCGTCGTCAGTTGGATGATGCCGTGACCGAGGCGGATGTTCTTGGTGCGCTGGCTCGCCGCCGCGAGAAAGACCTCGGGTGCCGACGAGTGAGAATATTCCTCGAGGAAGTGATGCTCGACTTCCCACGCGAAATCGTAGCCGAGCTTATCCGCAAGCTCAATCTGCGCGAGCGAGTTTTGCAGCAACCGGTATTCCGAATCCTCGGCCCACGGCCGCGGCAATTGATGTTCGTAGAAGATGCCGAATTTCATGATGCGTTCCCTCGGCGCCCGTTATAAAAGCTGGGCGCTTCAGGCTCACGTTAGCAGCGTCTGGGGCATCGCGCTAAGCGGCAAGGAAGATGCGCCTGAACCGCCCGTCTCCGCGCCGCTGCGTCGGATGTAAGGCGCGAAGAATTGCGGGCGCGCCCACAACAAACTTCGCCGAGGGCTACGGGTTTCGTGGCGCGGTGACGATGGTGGTGCGCGCAGGATTACCGGGCAACGAGCAGCAATCGCTCCAGGCGCGCGTGCACGTCTTGCGATCTGCCGAACACTGGTACCAATCGGCCGTGCATTTGTTATCGACGAGCGCATAGGTCACGCAGTCTGCAACACGCTGTGGCGGCATGGTCGCGCTCGGCGTCGGCGCGAACGACGGCGCCGCAACGCTCGCAACGTCGGCGCATGTCACAAGTGTCAGTGCCAATGCGATCAGGTGTCTGCTCTTCACTGTTTCCGCCCCTCAGCGTCGCAAGTTGATCAATGATGGCATGTTTTGCGCCGATTGTTCCGCAATTTTCTCGGTTCCGATCATCCGACGTTCATGTAGCAGATGGTAAAGGCGCCCGACCGGGCGGGAAATTTCCGAGCCTTTTTCTCGCGCGAACGTTGGGAACTCCAATTGCACATGGAGGTGTAACGCATGACCTATTTGGGAAGACTCTTGATTGTTGCTTTTGCGCTGGTCGTCGCGGGGTCGACGGCGCAAGCAGAACCGGCGGCTTCTTCGCAGCCCGCCGTTGCGAACAGCACGCCCATTGCGGGCTCGTACTTAGAAGCGGCGTGGTCCGATCGCGTCTGCTGCAAGCGCCACGGCAATGATTGGTGGACGACGCGCCGCTCGTGTCATCGCGCCGGCGGTCATACCGTCGAGCGTTGGCAATGCCGCGACGACAGCCGCGAGCGTATTTGCTGCAAGCGCCGTGGCCACGATTGGTGGGCGACGCGGCACGACTGTCGGCGCGCCGGCGGCCATCGCGTTGAGAATCGGCAATGCCGCGAGCGTCGGAGCGATCGCGTCTGCTGCAAGCGCGGCCGTCACGATTGGTGGACGACGCGCAGGGATTGTCATCGCCGCGATGGACACGTTGTGTCACGTCGTGAGTGCCGCTGGGATTGACGCTAGGCGACTGCTGAAAGGCAGTGCGAAGCTCCGGTCGGAAACGGCCGGAGCTTTTTCTTGCATCAATCCCGATGCTCAAATTCGGGCCACTCAAATAGGACTGGCCTCGGCCCTTCGACCATGTAGCGCCAGAACCGCCGCGGCTCGCCGACGGGAAAATCGCCGCTCGCGCGATGCTGCACGGAGGCGTTATCCCAGATCAAAACGTCATTTGGCATCCACTTGTGCTCATAACGCGGCGCGTTCTGCTCGGCATGATCCTGCAGCGCCTGTAGCAGCGCGCGGCCGTCGGTCTCGTCCATGTCCTCGATATGTGTCGCCCGATCGAGGTCGAAATAGAGAGCGCCGACGCCGTCGACGTGCGGATGTTGTCGTACGATCGGGTGCGAGACCTCGATCATGGCCTCGAGCGGCCCCTTCGCCGGCGGTCGCGGCGGAAAGGCGCCACGGTTGTTGTAGGCGTGAACCGCCCGAAGCCCGATCAGCCGCCACTTCAATGCTTCGTCGAGTTGCCTGAACGCCGCGCGCATGTCGATGAAGCATGTGTCGCCACCGCCGCTTGGCGGCAACTGCCGTGCATGCAACACCGTCGCATACGCTGGCGCCTCCGTATACGAGTCGTCCGTGTGGAAGAACTGGAACAGCCCGGGCCTTAGGTCATCGCCGCCCACCGACGTGTCGCCGAGCTTCTTCTTCACCTCGTCGGTCATCACGAAACCTGCGTCGATGACCTGCCGCTCCTCACTGTAACGAACGGTGCCGCCATCGCGCGTCCGCGCGACCGGATCTTTGATCGGTCCGATCATCCTGACGAGCAAGCGCATCTGAGCGTCGTCGAGCGGCGCGTTGAAGCGCACACAGACGACGCCACGCATGGCCAGTTCCGATCGCAAACGCTCGCGCGAGGATTCGTCGTTTGCATCCCGCTCGAGATCGAGGCCGATCACTTCTCCTGCGCCGAATGGGCCGAGGATTCCGTAGATCCTGAAGCTCTTCATGATCTGCCAGTCGAAACGGCGGTGTCCGAGCCTAGTGTCCATTCGGCGGAGGCGGTGGCAAGTCGCTCTGCCCGATGTCGTGTGTGTATTTCCAGGAGCCGTCGGCCTGCTTCTGCCATACGGTCAGGTAGGTGCCGTGGATGACGAGCGACTGACCCTTCTCATCCTTGGGTGCCGTATAAGTCCAGCGGCCCCAGGTGGTCCCCAAGGTCCCGTCATTCGACGCGGTCGCCTCCTTCGGCTCCCAGACGAGCTTGCCTCCGCCGCCGAAATCTTTTTGCGTATGAGCAAAGATTGCCTCCGGTCCGCGCACTGGCTCCGGCTTGCGCGCGAAGGTGACGGCACTCGGCGCCGCGTAATCGCGGAACGCGGCGGCCACACCTTTCTCTTGCGCCATCGCGTTGAACGCACGGTCGGCATTCATGACCGCATCTTCGTTGGGCCCGGCACTTGCGGAAGCGCTTGCCAGCACCAACATGATGACCGTCGTCACAGCTGAACCTATTTTCCCCATCTCACGTCTCCCCCTGTCTCGTTCGCAGAGTGCTTTGCCACATTGTGCGCAAAGGTCTGCCCGAATTCCGTCACGATTGTGGTGAAAGTCTGAACGCGAGGCAATTCGCCTCGACGATTGAGAGACCGCCACGCCACTGACGGAAAGAAGAAAAGGGGAAGTGACGATGATTTTTGCGCGGAGCGGGGCCACGGTGGCCGACGAGAAGGCCTACGGCTGGGGCAAGCGTGGCGTCTCAGTGACGACGACGCTGCTTCGCAATCGCTTGCGGGAGCACAACGGCACCGAACTTCGCCATCGCGCCGAAACGCTGCATCGCCGCATCCATGGCCGAGGCGCCTCGACCCACCACATTTCTGCCATAGTCTTGGGGCTCAGCGTCTTCGTCATTGCTCTGTTCGTCGACTACAACATCATTCACGAATTTTGGACGAGGGCCCTTGCCAATGAATTCATGGAGGTGCCGCCCGCGCTAGCGACCTCCGTGACCTTCAAGTCCTTGCAGGTTTTGTTCGCGACCCTTGCCGTCCACTACCTCATCAGCCACATCGGGCACGGCGGGCGCGTGGCCTACTCGCTCTTCATCTTCGTTCTGACCGCATTGATGGTCATGGGCATCGGTCTCTTGTGGGCAAACAATAGCCTGCCGGCCGGCGCGAAAGTCTTTGGCTTCGACGTGAACGAGTCCGCGCAGCACGTGGACACGTTCATGAAGTCGTTGGGAATACAGCCGCCGCATGCACCGAGAGTCCCTGCCGAAGTCAGGGCGCTGAAGCACTACGAGATCGTGATCTGGCTGTTCTCGCTGGGCGTGATCTTCCTCGTCGTCGCGTCGATCGGCGCCATGTCTCTTCACACCGCGATGCGTGGATTCACCGGCATCACGGGCGGCGCCCTCTACGACACGCATCGCGATGCGCGCCACGGCAACGCCATGCGCGATAACCTGCGCCGCGCTGAGCTTGACCGGGCGCACCACGATACCGACCAGGAGGCCTTTTTCAGGCGCAAGATCGGCGACTTCCTCTCCTCCTACACGGAGGGCGTGATCGATGGGCACTTCAGTGCCGGCCGAACCGATCATCTGATCAACAAGGCGACGGAAGCCGCCGAGGACGTTGAGGCCAATATCGGCGACCTCGTGACGGGAACAAGCAGCTCCGAGCTCGATGGGGACAATGTGGAGCGATTCCCGCGCCGGGGCCGGGCGGCCGCCGCAGAGTAGCCCGCCGCCTTCGCCTATCCGAAAGAGAGCTTGCGTTTGAGGGGAATCGTGTTTCCTCCTAACGGACGGAGAGGTTCTGCGAAGAAAAATGGTGCCGACTGATGGGTAAGATAACAACGTTCTTGATGGTGCTCTTTGGTAGCGCCGCCGTGGCGCTCAACGCAGGTTGGGCTGACGATTACTACTACGGCACGAATACGCCGCCGCGTACGATCGTCATCGGCATCGATCTCTCGATGTCCAACCCGTTGATCGCCGATGATGCCTTCGCCGCAAAGGTTGCGGCCCGAGTCGGCCCGATGATCTCCGGCCTTGCACCGCGCTCACACCTCGTGCTTCGCAGCTTCGGTTCCTACGACTCGAGCGCCAACGCGACGCTCAATCTCGACATTCTGATCGCGCCCAAAACCGCCCGGGCGGAGGATATGGCCCGCCTCGTATCTAGCGTTATCGCGGGCGTGCCCAAGCTCGTGCGTCAGGGCAAGCTTCGCGCACAAAACCAAACCAACATCATCGCGTTCCTCGACAACATGGCCGCGACGATCGACTGTCGTGCCCAGCCCGCGACGGTCATCTTGGCGAGCGACGGCGTCGAGGACTCCAAGCTTGCCAATCTTTCGCACGGCCGCGGCACGCTGCCGATACCTTCGCGCGCCATCTATGCCGGTTGCGATCAGCTCTACATTTTCGGCTTGGCGCAGGGCATGCATGACCCGCGGCAAACCCAGCGTCTGCGCGACGAGTGGACGGCTTGGTCGCAAGCAGCGGGCTTCAAAAGCTTCACCGGCCTCAACGACTGGTGAGGCCGACCATCCGCCGGATGTCGTCGGGCGTTGCGCCGTTTGCGCGCAGCGCCCGCAGCGTTTGATCTTCATCACGCTTCGCGAACCGCCGCCCGCTCTGGTCCGTGATCAACCGATGATGCCGATAGCGCGGTGCCGGCAGCTCGAGAAGCGCCTGCAGCAAGCGGTGCACATGCGTTGACGGGAATAGGTCGTTTCCTCGCGTCACCAGCGTCACGCCCTGCAGCGCATCGTCGACCACGACCGCAACGTGATAGCTCGCCGGCACATCTTTGCGCGCCAGAACCACGTCGCCGAAGACTTCAGGCGTGGCTCTGACCGTTCCGTGTTCGCCGTTGGGTCCGCCGCCGCTCTCCTCGAAGCTCAGGGACTGCCCGACACGCGCGCGTGCGGCGGCAACGTCGAGACGCCAGGCATGAAGATCGCCGCGCGCCAGGCGCTCGCGCCGTTCGGTGTCGCTGCGCGCACGGCACGTTCCCGGATAGATCGGTCCGTCGGGACCGTGTGGTGCGCCTGCACTCGCTTGGATCTCGGCAGCGATTTCCCTGCGTGTGCAGAAGCAGGGGTAGACGAGCTGCATTTCTTTGAGCCGCTCAAACGCCACGGAAAATTCAGCGAAATGCTCGGACTGGCGCCGCACCGGTACCTGCCATTGAAGCCCCAACCACTGCAAATCGTCGTCGATCGCTTGATCGAATTCGGGGCGACAGCGCGTTCGATCGATATCCTCGATGCGCAGGAGAAACGTTCCCGCGTCGCCCGCTGCCTCGGCGGCAAACAGGGCCGCGAAGGCGTGCCCCAAGTGCAGGTACCCGGTGGGCGAGGGCGCAAAGCGCGTGGTTTCTGACATGGCTCCGCTCTAGCGCAGCCGCGCGGCGCCAACAATGCGTGGCACGATTCGTCGACGAACTGTCATTGGGGCGTCGGCAAGCGACACTTACCTTCCCGCCGCAGGAGGTCCGAAAAATGACGGCTATCGAAGGCGGCTGTTACTGCGGCGCGATCCGATATCGGCTCAATGGGCCGATTGCCGGCACGGCCGCCTGCCATTGCCGCAAGTGCCAATACGGCGCGGGAGGCGGTGCCAACCACTCGGCCCTCGTTGCGCGCGACGCCTTCGAACTGCTGCGAGGCACACCGGTCGCGCATGCGTCGAAGGCGGATAGCGGCACGGAAGTCGTGCGCACATTCTGCGGAACATGCGGCACGCCGCTCTATTCGGACACCCCGAATTTGCCGTTCCGTGCGGTGCGTGTCGGCAGCCTCGACGATGGATCGAGAATGGCTCCCAGCGTTCACGTCTGGATGGAAGCGGCACCGCCGTGGCATCTCACGGAGCCCAACGCGGTCTGTTTTGTTCAAGGACCGGGTAGCCGTCGGCTCTAGCCCCAGGCGATACCTGCCCCTAGAGTGATTGAACGCTATTGGAGAGTTTGAACGGTGGCATTCTCTCTCAACGGCCCGCGTCTTCCCGCGGCGCGTGGCCCCGCTGATCGTCTCGTCGTCTTCTGCCACGGCTACGGCGCGGACGGAAACGATCTCATCGGTCTCGGCGGCGAGTGGCAACGCCTCATGCCGACGGCGGCCTTCGTTTCGCCGAATGCGCCGCAGCCCTGCGAAGGCGCGCCCATGGGCTATCAGTGGTTTCCGATCACGCGCATGGATCCGTTGGAGATGATGCGCGGCGTCGAAAGCGCGGCCCCGCTCCTCAATTCGTTCATCGACGCGGAGCTCTCACGCCTCAATCTCGACGGCTCGCGCCTCGCCCTTGTCGGCTTCAGCCAAGGCACCATGATGTCGCTGCAAGTCGGCTTGCGCCGCAAACCGGCGCCGGCCGCCATCATCGGCTTCTCTGGCGTGCTCGCGGGCCCCGACCGCTTGTTGAACGAGATTCAATCGAGGCCGCCGGTGCTCCTTGTTCATGGCGACGCTGACCAGATGATTCCGGTCCAGGCGCTCTACATGACTGCGAACGGGCTCGCGGCCGCCGGCGTGCCTGTGCGCTGGCACGTCTCACGCGGCATCGGCCACGGTATTGGCCCGGACGGGCTTGAGCTGGGCGGCAGATTTCTTGTGGACGCCTATGCCGGAAAATTGGCGCTCAGCTCCGACGCGGCACCCATCCCCGCCAAATCGGCAGGTTAACGCCGCCACGGCATTTCGCCCGCGTCGTAACAGCGTCACACTAGATCGTGTAGAATGGTCGCTGCTGCGCCCGAGGCGTTGCGGCGACGAGGCCGCTTAAGTTAGGCTAAAGCGTTAACGAGTGAGAATATCGACGCCGAACGAGAGGAATCCGAGCCTTCAGTCGCGCGAACGAAGACAGAGGTTTGTGTCGTGTTAGCCGCTGAGCGCGCGCCGGAGGCGTTTCCAGCTCTTGTTCTGAACGCCGATTACCGGCCGCTGTCCTATTTTCCGCTGTCCTTGTGGTCCTGGCAGGACACGATCAAGGCTGTCTTCCTGGAACGTGTGAACATCGTTCAGGAATACGACCGCGTCGTGCACTCGCCGACGTTCCAGATGAAGCTGCCGTCGGTGGTTTCGCTGAAGACGTTCGTGAAGCCGTCGCGCCATCCGGCGTTCACGCGCTTCAACGTGTTCCTGCGCGACCGTTTCCAGTGCCAGTACTGCGGCGTGACCAAGGTCGCGAACGATCTAACGTTCGATCACGTGGTGCCGCGCTCGAAGGGCGGGCGCACGACGTGGGAGAACGTCGTGACCGCGTGCGCGCCGTGCAATCTGTTCAAGGGAGGCAAGTTGCCTCACGTCGCCGGCATGCATCCGCACCACAGGCCGCATCGCCCCTCGGTGCAGTTGCTGCACACGAACGGCCGGCTGTTCCCGCCGAATTACCTGCACCAGTCGTGGCAGGACTACCTGTACTGGGACAGCGAACTCGAACCGTAAGCGCTGCCTGAAAGCCCCGGCGTAAGCTAACGCTGCGCCGGGAAGGGCGCCCATGACGAGAACCCGAATATCATTGCTGGTCGCCGCCGTTCTTGTCTTGGCGGCAATCGGTTATGCGCTCGTCCCGCGAGGCGGTGACCACCTTGCGGGCGTCGTCAGCATTGAGACGACGACCACCTACAGGGATCCGCAGCTTCTCGCCAAAGCATGGCAGCTTCCGGTCGCGGCCGCTTATCACGCGGCGGAATTCGATTACCAGCGCAACCAAAGCTTCTGCGGCCCGACGAGCGTCGTCGATGTCCTGCGCTCGCTTGGCCGCAAGAGCAGCCAGGAGGATGTGCTCAAAGGCAGCAATGTGTGGACGATATTCGGCTACGTCGCTCCGGCCGGCATGACGCTCGATGAGGAAGCGGCGCTGCTGCATCTGCGGACCGGAATGCCGGTGAAGATTTTGCGCGATCTCGATCTCGCGACCTTCCGCGCCGAGCTGCCGCTGATGAACGATCCCTCACGCCGCTACATCGTGAATTTTTCGCGCGGCCCGCTCTTCGGCCACGGTCACGGCCATCACTCGCCGATCTTGGGTTACCTCGAGGGCGAGGACCTCGTCTTTGTCGGCGACGTCAATCGCGACTACGGCGGTCCCTGGCTCGTCAAAGCCGATCGCCTCTTTCAAGCCGTGGACACCGTCGACGATTCCACCGGCAAGAAGCGCGGCCTGCTTGTCGTAAGCGTCGCGCCGGCGAGTCCATAGACACGGCTACCAAATCGTTGCTTGTTACCGCGCCTTCACGTCGCGCCACATACCCCAAAGCGGCGGCGCATCCGGCATCGGCCGGAATTCGCTGGTGACGACGTAACCGTGCCGTTTGTAGAGCGGCACGTTCTTCTCGTTCGACGATTCGAGGTACGTCGGCAAGCCCTTGGCGTCGATCTTCGCCAACGTCGCGTCGAGGATGGCCGAGCCCAATCCTTGTCCCTGAAACCGCGGATCGACACCGAGTGTCATGAGATAGAAGTGCGGCTTGTCTTTCGGATGGTGCTTGTCGGCCGACTTGCGGAAGGCATCGACGCGTCCGAGACCCGTGATCCCGGTGAACGAGATGATGGTCGGCATCATGATGACCTCGTCCCACCATGGCTGTTTCAGGTCGGCGCGTTCGGGCGGCACCCACAACGCCGCTGCGCTGTAATCGCCCGAAGTCCAAAGCTCGTCGCCGGCGAGCCCGAGTTTGTTGACGAGGTAGACGAACATCGCACGCCGGCCTTGATCGCGCTTGGCGTCGCGCCGGCTGATCCAGGTCATCACCGGGTCCTTCGCGAACGCAGCCGTCAACATGTCGATCACCCGGTCGGCGTCCGCTTTGGTCGCGCGCTTCGGCGAAGCGGCCAGCCGGCGTCGTTCAAAGCTTGCGTCGTCGCCCATCTAAAAGCGCTCCGACAAACGAATAGCGATCCGGCAGCCCGTTTTGATAGCGTCCGACAGCAGGCGATAGCCCGGCGTCTCCTCCGCGCCATGCGCGATCGCCGTATCGCGATGTTGGATTTCGTCAGCCCGGAACTTCTCGATCGTGGTCTTGAGCGGCGTATCGCCCTGTCCGTTCTGCGTCAGTGCCGCCGCCTGCTTGGCGTAATGCTCGTCGATCACCGTTTCGACGGCCGCCGTGCACGCCATCGCTGCCTTTTCGCCCATCAGCGCCGTCGCCGCGCCGAGCGCGTAGCCGGCGAAGTGCCAAATCGGCGAAAGGGCCGTCGGGCGCACGCCGTGTTCGGCGATCAGCCGGTCGAACGTCTCGAGGTGCTCGGCTTCCTGCGCCGCCATGTGACGGATCGTGTCGCCGGCCTTTGTGTGCCCGAGAACCGCGAGCTGGCCGGCATAGATCTGCACGGCGCCGTGTTCGCCCGCATGGTCGACGCGGATCATGCGCGCAACGTCGTTCTCCTGCGCTTGGTCGCCGGGCAGGCGAGGCGTGGGCTTGATGTCGTCGGTCATGCGCGTCTCACAGTCTTCAGAAGGCCGAGACCCGCCGCCGCGAGCGCGACGAGCGAGAAGATGAAGTTATATCCGGCGAGTGAGATGCCGAACAACGACCACGCGATCTCGTCGCACTTGATGATGTCGGAGGGGTTGAAGCCGAGACCGCCGGAAGAGGGCAGGCTCGTCCCTGTGCAGGTCGGCGGTCCAGGCCACCACTTCCATTCGACCCCGGCGTGAAAGGCGCCGAGATAGGCGCTCCACACGGCGATCAGCGCGGCGGCAGCAAACGCGGCGGGCGCCAGCATCGGATGAGCGCCCCGCCGCACGCCAAGCATCGCGGCACCGGCGACAATCGTCATGATCGGCCAGGGCAGCCGCTGACCCAGGCACAAATGGCACGGCTTGATCCCGCCGATATATTCGAATCCGAATGCCCCCAGCAGCAACGCAATCGACAGCGCGGCCAAGAACGCAGCCAGTGTCGGCGGCTGAAGCAAAGTCTCGACCGCCGATGGCTGCGGCGGCGGCGGCGCAATCAGGCTCTTTTGCATGCCCCAATCTAGCCCGGGACCGGCGCCGGCGCGACGAACAATCCCTTCCTGCTCTTTGGTTGACGAGGAAGGCGCCGTCCCTAATATGCGCCCCCTTCTAGGGGCCTCGATGGCGAGAACTACCGGCTCGTCCTTTCGATCGAGGACCCTCGTGCCCCTGTGGCGGAACTGGTAGACGCGGCAGACTCAAAAACTGTTTTGTTTACCGTGCGGCGATCTGTCACGATAGTGTGAAAAGTTGATGGATTTTCGGAGCTTAGTCGAGTAGGCCAAAGGCTGTCGGATCGGGGCAAAATCGCGCTAGGTGCAGA
>WGNJ01000002.1 GCA_016124635.1 Alphaproteobacteria bacterium
GAGATCGAAGCGATGGCCGGCGCCGCTTCGTCCGACGTCGGCTCCGGCGGCATGGTGACGAAGGTGATGGCCGCGCGCGTCGCGATGGATGCGGGCTGCAGCATGGTCATCGCCAGCGGCGCGACGTTGGCACCGCTCAAAGCCATCGAAGATGACAAGCGCTGCACCTGGTTCATCGCGCCGGCGACACCGGCCGCCGCGCGCAAGCGCTGGATCGCGGGCACGCTCAAACCCGCAGGCACGATCGTCGTTGACGCCGGCGCGGCTGCGGCGCTTGGTCAGGGCAAGAGTCTGCTGCCTGCCGGCGTCAAATCGGTCGAGGGCAATTTCGAGCGCGGCGATTGCATTGCCGTTAAGGATATGAGCGGCAAGGAACTCGGCCGCGGCCTCATCGCCTACGGTGCTCACGACGCGCGGCAGATCTGCGGCCGCAAGAGCGGTGAAATCGCAACCATCCTCGGCTACCGTGGTCGAGACGAGATGATCCACCGCGACGACTTGGCTTTGACGCGCGCATGAGCGCACCGCTGACCGCCTCCACCGACACGCTTGCCGCAGATATGCGCGCAATGGGCATAGCAGCGCGCCAAGCTGCACGCGCGCTCATGTTCTTGTCACCGACGGCGAAGACGAACGCCCTTCACGCCGCAGCGGCAGCGGTAAGAGCCGCCACCGACCGCATCTTGGCCGCAAACAAGAAAGACGTTGAGGGCGCGCGCGCCCACGGCGCGACGCCAGCTTTTGTCGACCGCCTTGCGCTCTCGCCGAAGGCGATCGACGCAATGGCCCACGGGATCGATGTCGTCGCGGATATCGACGATCCCGTCGGCGCGGTCGAAGCCGAATGGACGCGTCCGAACGGCCTGAAAATCGCGCGCATCCGCGTTCCGATCGGCGTCGTCGGCATCATCTATGAGAGCCGGCCCAACGTCACGGCGGACGCGGCCGCGCTTAGCATCAAGGCAGGCAACGCCGCGATCCTGCGCTGCGGTTCTGAAGCCCTGCATTCGGCCGTCGCCATTCATGAAGCGATTTCATCGGCGCTCGCCGCCAGCAATCTGCCGCGCGAGAGCATTCAAATCGTGCACACGCCGGATCGCGCCGCCGTCGGCCACATGCTTGCCGGACTCGACGGCAGCATCGACGTGATCGTGCCCCGCGGCGGCAAGAGCCTCGTCGGCCGCGTCCAGAAAGAGGCGCGCGTCCCGGTGCTCGCCCATCTCGACGGCAACTGCCACGTCTATGTCGACGCCTCCGCCGACATCGAGAAGGCAAAGCATATCGTCCTGAATGCCAAGATGCGCCGTGTCTCGGTCTGCGGGGCGGCTGAGAAGTTGCTCGTCGATCGTGCCGGCGTGGACAAGTTCTTGAAGCCGCTGGTGCAAATGCTGCTCGATGCCAACTGCGAGATCCGCGGCGACGCGCCCACGCAAGCCGTCGACAGTCGCGTCAAGAGCGCGACGGAGGATGACTGGTACACGGAATATCTGGATGCGATCATGGCCGTCCGCGTCGTTGACGGTGTGAGCGGTGCGATCGCGCACATCGCCAAATACGGCTCAGCGCACACCGATGCGATCGTCGCCGAGGACGCCTCGGCCATCGACAGGTTCTTGAAGGAAGTCGACAGCGCCATCGTACTCGCGAACGCCTCGACGCAATTCGCCGACGGCGCCGAGTTCGGCTTCGGCGCCGAGATCGGCATCGCCACCGGCCGCCTGCATGCGCGAGGGCCCGTGGGCGCTCGCGAACTCACCACCACCAAATACGTCGTGCGTGGCGATGGCCAGATTCGACCCTGACCTCGTCCCGCCACAGGCGCTGGCGCAGCTCAACGCCGGCGCCAAAATCGGCTTGCTCGGCGGCTCCTTCAATCCGGCGCACGAGGCCCATGTTCACATCAGCCTGGTCGCATTGCGCCGACTGAGGCTCGATGCGGTCCATTGGCTGGTGTCGCCGCAAAACCCGCTCAAAGGCGCGAGCGAAACCGCGGAGCTCGAAAAACGCCTCGCGCGTGCCCGACAAATCGCAACCGATCCGCGCATCGAAGTCACCGCCATCGAGCAGGCGCTTGGAACACGCTTCACCGTCGACACGGTCGAAGCCCTGCAACGCCGCTTCCCGAAGGCGCGACTCGTGTGGCTCATGGGTGGCGACAACCTCGCGCAGTTTCACCGTTGGCGCCGCTGGCAGGAGATCGCGCGCCGCGTGCCGTTCGCCGTGATCGCAAGGCCCGGTTACACGATCAACGCCCTGGCGGCGCCCGCGGCCCGGCTCTTTGCCGACGCCCGCGTAGCCGCATCGAAGGCGGCTGAATTGCCGGGGAAGGCACCTCCCGCCTGGGTCTTCATCGAGGAAAGACTCGATCCCGCCTCGTCAACCGCCCTTCGTCAGCGCGGCCTGTGGCGTTAATGCCGCAAATTTCGCGCTTGCCGTCATTAAGCCGTGAACCAAATCATGCTAGGGTTATTTGCGTGTGTGGGGCCGCGTCGGCTCTATGCCGCCCAAGGAAGGACAGGTTTCGGGATCGCATGACGCTTTGCTTCAAGGTCAGAATGCGCGCTCGGGATCTCGTCTATCGCGAGCAACTGATCGGCTAACCGAAGGAGCAACAAGCTGGCCCCGAAAACCCCGGTCCGGTCCGCCCGGACAAAGTCTGTAACCGTCAAGTCGGATAAGAAGAAGACGCCTGCCAAGAAAACGGCTGCGCGCAAGACCTCGGCAAAGACATCAAAGGCAAATGCCGAGCTTCTCAACCTGATTCTGAAATCGCTCGACAACGACAAAGCCGAAAACATCGTGTCGATCGACCTCAAGGGTAAAAACCCGATGGCCGATCACATTGTGATCGCCTCCGGCCGCTCGGCGCGTCATGTCTCGGCGATCGCGGAGCATTTGCTTCAATCGCTCGGCAAGACCGGCCTGAAGGCCAGAGTCGAAGGTCTACCGCAGGGCGATTGGGTGCTCGTCGATGCGCTCGACGCGATCGTTCACATTTTCCGCCCCGAGGTCCGCGCCTTCTACAATCTCGAAAAGATGTGGGGTGAGGATGCGCCGACGGCCGAGGCGGTTTAGCGCTTGGCTCTCGCCATCGACGTCCTGACCTTCGGTCGAGCATCCGGCACGCCCGAGACGGCGCTCGCGCAAAGCTATCTGACGCGCGCGCGCGACGCCGGCCGTGTGCTCGCACTCACCGGCTTTACCCTGATCGAAATCGATGAGCGCCGCCCGGAGAAGATGCTCGAGCTCTCGAAGGGCAATCTCACCGTCGCGCTCGACGAGCAAGGCAAGAGCATCGGCAGCGAAGCCTTTGCCCGTCAGCTTGCGCGCTGGCGCGACGGCGGAACGCAGAAAGTCCAATTCCTCATCGGCGCCGCAGCCGGCCTGCCGGCTGAAGCGAAGGCCGCGGCCTCGATGACGATCGCCTTTGGCCAACAGACGTGGCCCCACATGCTCGTCCGCGTCATGCTCGCCGAGCAGCTCTATCGGGCCGTCACGATCCTGACCGGCCACCCGTACCACCGCAGCTGAAGCGGAACGCGAGCCGCGGCCTTTTGAACGCAAGCGTTTCCTGCGCCTGGAACGGCGGCGCGATTGCCGCTACTTGTCCTCGAACTGCACCACCGCTCCGGATCTACGGCACATGTCAGTCAAGGACTTCGACCTCGTCATCATTCGCCACGGCCAAAGCGAGGCGAACAAGGAGAACATCTTCACCGGCTGGCGCGATAGCCCGCTGTCGCCGCAAGGTGTCGAAGAGGCGCGTACCGGCGGGAAGCTTATGCGCGAGGCGGGCATGCGCTTCGATCTCGCCTACACCTCGCTTCAGAGCCGCGCCATCAAGACGCTCTGGCTTGCGCTCGAAGAGCTCGACCAAATGTGGATCCCGGAGATCAAGCACTGGCGCCTGAACGAACGCCACTACGGCGCGCTGCAAGGTAAGAACAAAGTTCAATCGGTGGAGAAATTCGGCGAAGCGCAGGTTCACCTTTGGCGCCGCGGCTACGACACGCGTCCGCCCGAAGTCGAACTGACGAGCGGCGATTACCCCAAACATGATCCGCGCTATCGCGGCGTACCCGAGGCCGAAATTCCGCGCGGCGAAAGCCTGAGGGACGTCGTTGCCCGCGTCATGCCCTATTGGCAGAGCGAAATCTTGCCGCAAATCAAAGCCGGCAAGAAGGTCTTGATCGCGGCGCACGGCAACTCGCTGCGCGCGCTTCTCAAGCATCTCGAAGGCGTCTCGGACAAGGCGATCGAAGAGATCAATCTGCCGACCGGCATTCCGAAGGCCTACAAGCTCAACAAGCAATGCCTCGCCGAGCGCGCGGAGTTCCTGGGTAATCCGGACGAGATCGCCGCCCGCATCCAGTCGGTCGCCAACCAAACCAAGCGCTGATCAACTCATCACGCTCTTCTTCGGCGCCCGCGGCAAGCGCTGCGGGACAGGTGTCGCCAAGATGAGTGACGTGTTGACGACGCCCGCCGCCGACAATCGGTCGACGAGATCATCGAGACCCGCCATCGATGACGCCGACACTTTGAGCACGTAACTGTCGGCGCCGGTCACCTTGTGACACTCCTCGATCTCCGGCGCGGCTGCGATCGTTGCCATCAACTTGGCGCCGCGGCTCGTGTCGGTGGCAATGCGCATCAAGGCTTGCACCGGCAGGCCCAGAGCTGCGCGATCGACGCTGATCGTAAATCCCTGGATGACCCCAGCCTCGCGCATCTTCGCGATGCGCTCCATGGCGGCCGGTGCCGAGAGCCGCACGCGCTTGGCGATCTCCCGATAGGACATTCGGCTGTCGGCGGCGAGGATTTCGAGGATCTTTTCATCGATCTTGTCGATGTTAGGTTTACGCATGCCCACGCCTTACAAATAGCGGCTCGATCGGTCGTTTCGCCTCACGGGCTCGCTTTGCGACACTGTCACGGCATCTTATTTTTGGCGAGTGCGCCTCACAACTCCGAGCAACAACATCGCCATGATCAAACTGTTTGTGCCTGCGGTTCTGTTGTTGCTGTCGCTCGGTAGCGCCGCCGCAGCCGAGCAGGTGTCTCCTGCACCGGCGGCAGCCGATGCCGAAATCTTGCAGTGGCTGAAGTTGCGCGTCGACAAACAGTACCAGGCGACCGGCGTCGTCGTCGGCATTGTCGATCCCAGCGGCGAGCGGATCGTCACCTACGGAAGGCTCGGTCTGAGCGACACGCGCGCGATGAACGCCGACACGGTTTTCGACGTGGGATCGATCACCAAGATCGTCACGTCGCTCGTGCTGGCCGATATGGCCGCGCACGGCGAGATTTCGCTCGACGACCCCGTCATGAAGTACCTGCCGGCCGCCAGTGTGACGATGCCGAAATATGACGGCCGCGAAATCACATTCGCCGATCTTGCGACCCACACGTCGGGCTTGCCGCTGCGTCCGGCGAACCTCAGGTCGACAGACCCCGACAACAAATACGCTGGATACTCGCTCGACGACCTCTACGCCTTCTTATCCAACTACAAGCTGCCCTACGCTCCCGGTAGCCGTTACGAATACTCGAACGTCGGCTACGGCCTCATAGGCGCAGCCTTGTCGCGCCGCGCCGGTGCAAGCTGGGCTGAACTCGTGCGCACGCGCATAACCAGCGTCCTCGGCATGTCGGATACGCGGGCCGATCTGACCGGTGACATGAAGCATCGGATGGCGACCGGTTACGCGCTCGACCTTGCATCCTTGACGCTGACGCCCGCAAAGCACTGGGACATGGGCGCGCTCGAAAGCGCCGGAGCACTCCGCTCGACCCCTCACGATCTCATGAAGCTGCTCGCCGCCGCGCTGGATCTGAAACCGTCTCCGCTCAAGCAAGCGTTCGACCTCACGCTAAGCACGCGCCGGCCCGGCGGCATGCAGCCGGCGACTGAAATTGCCCTTGGCTGGAACATCTTACGGACAGACGCTCGCGAAATCGCTTGGAAGAACGGAAACGTCGGCGGTTTTCGTACCTTCGTCGGACTCGATCGGAGCGCGCGCCGCGGCGTCGTCGCTCTCGCCAACGCCCAAACCGGCAACGGCGTCGACGATATCGGACTTCATCTTCTCGACCCGTCGATCCCGGTCGATATGCACGTTCCACGGCCGCACAAAGAAATTGCGCTCGCGCCCGCCGTGCTCGATCGCTACGTCGGCCGCTACCGCTTCTCCGAGACCGACACGATTACCATCGAGCGCGACGGCGATCACCTTGTCTGCCTGCTCGGTCCGGACAAACTGCCGCTTTTCGCCGAAGGCGAGCGCGACTTCTTTCTCAAAGTTGCGGACATTCAGCTGACCTTCGAGGCGATCGTGGCGGGCCGTCCAACCAAGGTGATTTGGCACCAAGGTGGCGAGGATCAGGTCGGAGTACGGATCGATTAGTTCTAGCGAGCTGCGGCGGCGGGCGTCGCCCGGCCGTCTCCGCTTGGTCCTTCGTGGTTCTTGGACCGTTCGGGCGGGAACGAAGCTGTGACGGTCGTGCCGCGGCCGAGTTCGCTGGTCAGAGTCAACGTGCCGCCGTGTGCCTCCATGAGCCCGCGCGCGATCGGTAGCCCGAGGCCCGAACCTTTTTCCTTGCGAGCAAGCTGATGCTCGCCTTGTCCGAAGGTCTCGAACACCTTGCCGAGGTCGTCCGGATGAATGCCGACACCCGTGTCGCTGATGACGAAGTCGATGCCGCCGGCTGAATTCATCCGCGCCTCGGCGGTGACGCGCCCGCCCTCGGGCGTGAATTTCACCGCATTCGCGAGGAGATTGAGCACGACTTGTTTGACGGCGCGATCGTCGGCGACGAGCAGCGGCATAGCGGGCGCGATCTTCGTCACGACTTCGACACCGCGCTGGCTTGCCGAATACTCCACGTATTTGCGCACTGATTTCATCAGGTCTGCGACACCGATATCGATCGGCGACAGCACGAACCGCCCCGCCTCGATACGGGACAAGTCCAGCACGTCGTTGATCAGGCACAACAGATGATGGCCGCTTGCGTGGATATGCCCCACATAGTCGTCGTAGCGTTGATCGCCCAGCGGCCCGTAGATGTTCGCACGCATGATTTCGGCGAATCCGATCACGGCGTTCAGCGGCGTGCGCAATTCGTGGCTCATATTGGCCAGGAACTCGGACTTGGCTTGATTGGCGTGGTCCGCGCGGTGGCGAGCGCTGTCGGACTCTTCACGCGCTTGCTCGGCGCGGCGCCGTGCGGCTTCTGATTCTTCGCGCGCGATCTTCAGGCCGGTTATGAGCTCATCGTTGTCGTCGCGCAGGCTGAGCACGTCGCGCGCGCTGGCATAGATCACACGGGCCATCGCAGCCATGAAGGCACAATAGCCGAGCGCCAAGATTCCGATGCCCTCGTGATAGCCGTCGCCGCCGAACAGCGGCGGCAGCACCATCGCCGGCGCAAAGGTTGCAAACGGCGCGATCACATGCGGGTAGCTGGGCGCACACATGGCAGCACCGGCGGCGAGACTGCATGCCGCCACCAACGTGAACAGCATTTGCCCCGAAAGCGGCGCATCGGCGTAGAGTGCGATACAGGGCCAAATCCAGATCAGATTGCCGATCGTCGTCAGCGCGGAGAGGAAGCTTGCCCACCGCTTCACTTCGTCGGGTGCGAGATGCTCCTTGCGCAACAGAGCCAAGCTGAACCAATAGCGCGGCGTGTTGAGAAGAACCGCGCCGACCCACAGCGCGATCCACTGAGTCGACGCCCACGCCGTCATCATCATTGCCATGGTAACGGCAAAGAGTGGCATGGCGACGACGCCCGGCAGGATGCTGCGCTCGGCCATCTTGAGTTGCGCGAGTCTGATCTCGGGAAAGAAGAAAGACGGCGAGCGTTGGGCGCCCGTGCGCGTACGCGCAAAGGCGGCGTCGATCAGCTTACTCAGATAAGCGCTCACGCCTTGGCTGCCCCAACCAACAGGTAGCCATCGTCGCATCTACGCTCTTAAGGCGGCGTTGAGCGAACCTTCTTGCAAAGGTTGCCATCCGGTAAATGCTAACCGGTGCTTTACCAACGAATGGCCCGACGAGCCACGCGACATCATCAAAATGCCGATTGCATTCAGATTAGACCGGCAACCGTGTCTCTGATCTGCGGCCGCACGTCGATGCCGTTGGTCTCGTGCTCGATCGTATTGCAGGTCACGATGCGCGCCGGGCCGCCAGTGCGGAGCAGCTCGTAGGCATCGCCGGCGAAGATCGCGTGCACGCCGATGCAAATTGGCGTCGGCGCGGACATGGCGCGCAGATGATCTATGGCGGCTATCATCGTGCGCGCAGTCGAGATGATATCGTCGACGAGCACCGGCGTCCGCCCCGTCAAGCTGTCGGGGTTCGGCAGCGAGACACGCACATCGCGATCACCCAGGCGTTCTTTCTCGAGCACGACGGCGGGACACGCCGCGCGGCGCGCGATGTCCTCGGCCCATTGCGCGCTTTCGCCGTCCGGCCCGATCACCAAGGGCGAGCGAACGTTTCTCACGATCCAATCCGAGATTGCCGGCGCAGCATGAACGAGACGCGTGGGGATTGAATAGACGTCCGACAACGCCGCAATCCGGTGCAAATGCGGATCAACGGTCGCCAGCCCGTCGAACGCAGCCGACAACAGTCGGGCGACGTAGCGCGCGCTGACCCCCTCACCACCGTGGAAGGCGCGGTCTTGGCGCATGTAGGCGAGATACGGCGCCACCAACATAATTTTCGCGGCGCCGAGATCGCGCAGAAGCGATGCCAACAGCTGAAGGCCGACTATCTTTTCGTTCGGGCGATCGAGAGTGCAGGCGACAACGACGGTCTTTCCCTTCACATCACCTTCGACGCGAAAATAAAGCTCATCGTCGGGGAAGTGCCGCGTTTCGAGCAAAGTCACTTCGAGACTCAGGCGGTCGGCCAAAGCGCGCGCCAACCTCTCATTGCCCGGATACGAAATGACTGTGGCGGCCATTGCGCTATCCGATCTCGAAGATGCCGACGGTTTGCGACGCGTAGCTCGACGCATAGGAGAGTTCGCCCGGTGCCTCCGCGTACAGCGTGAAGAGCGGTTGCCCCTTTTCGACGCGCGAGCCGACGCCAACGTGCAGTTCGAGCCCGGCTGCAACCGCCCGCGGCGCTCCAGCCAACTTCGCCACGCGAGCGAGCTTCCGATTTTCGACTGCACGGATGGTACCCGTGATCGTCGACTTGAAATCCCGCCGGTGCTTCGCACGCGGCGGCTCGCGCATCCCGCCTTGAGCTTCGCAAATCGCCTGAAACTTCTTCCAAGCGGCGCCGCTCTCGAGGAGATCGAGCGCTTCGATCGCCGCGCCGTGCGGGTGCCGGCCGGCAATTTCGAGAACGGCAGCAGCCAGCGCCAACGCACGATCGCGCAAGTCGCGCGGTGCGCCGGCTTCGCCGCGCAGCACCGCTAGCACGTCATGCGCCTCCAATGCAGGCCCGATCCCGCGCCCGACCGGTTGCGTGCCGTCAGTCTCGAGCGCGTGCACGATGAGACCGGTCTCGCTGCCGACGACCTGAAGCCGGCTCGCGAGCGCTTTCGCCGCGTCCGCGCTTCGTATCTTGGCCGTCGGTCCCACGGGAATGTCGATGACGACATGCGTCGATCCGGCTGCCACTTTCTTCGACAACACCGACGCCACAAGCTGATCGTTGCTGTCGAAA
Source organism: Alphaproteobacteria bacterium (assembly GCA_016124635.1). Lineage (GTDB taxonomy): Bacteria > Pseudomonadota > Alphaproteobacteria > Micropepsales > Micropepsaceae > SZUA-430. The sequence continues at coordinate 9,696 of WGNJ01000002.1, forward strand.
TCGAGTGGCCGCTCGACGCGGATCAGAATGTCGTCAGCGGGGCTCAAATCCATGCCGCCGCCCCAAACGACGCAACCGCCTTCCGCCTCGACCACGCGCCGCATCGTTTTCAAATCGAGTTGGACGGGCGCCAACATCTCCATCACATCGGCGGTACCGGCCGGCGATGTGATCGCACGCGACGAGGTCTTGGGCATCGTCAGTCCCGCAGCGGTCGCAATCGCCACGACGATGGGGGTTGTGCGATTACCCGGCAATCCACCGATGCAGTGCTTGTCGACGACGAGCGAACGATTCCACGATAACGTCGACCCGGAGTTCACCATCGCCCGCGTCAGAGCGACCGTCTCACCGTGCGCCATGTGACCGCCGGCGCATGCCGTTAGGAACGCGGCGATCTCGATATTGGAATAGCGCCCGGCGGCAACATCCGTGACGATGGCAGCGATCTGCGGCCCGCTCATACGCTGCCCGTAGATCTTCGCGCGCACGCTGGAAAATGACTCGATCGGCTCGGCATGGTCGATCACCAAGCGTTGACCTTCGTGCACATTGAGCTCAGCCCAGGCGGACTCCGACAGCCCGGCCTCGTTCATCTCCAGCAGATCGCCGTGCACAACGTTGAGCGTTGCGATGATCGTTCGCTTGCCCGCCGAGATCTTGACGCGTGCCTGCGACTCGAAGCCTTCCGACCGGCAGACGTGGCAGTCGGCGCGCATGAACACGACGAGCTCTTGATACGTATCGATGCCGATCCGGCGGGCTCGCAGGTCGTGAGTGTGGTGATGAACCGTGGCCGTCACTGCGCAAGATTCCAAGCGTTTGGTGAGAAACCGTCGAGCCAAAAGCGACAGGTCACCTTGATCCTCCTCAAGTTTTTCTGCGTTTCCGGCGGTTCAAAGCCCGTCGCTTTCGCCTCGCGGCCGCGCCGCTCGCGAGGGAAGGCGAATGCGGAATGATTATGGCATTCTCTAAAGATTCGCTGCTAAACAAGTACAATCGAACCATGCTCTCGGTCTTCCGCCATGCCCTCGCCGTCACCGCGATGATCGCGGCGCTGGGAGCTGCGCCGGGGCATGCCGACAATCGCCTGACGCCGCAAGAGAACGCTCCCGATCCGCTCGAGAAGCTCGATCGCATCGAGAAGCAGATGAACGACGACAAAGACCGCGTCGACAGCCTGACGACCTCCAAGGCTCAGCTCATCGACGAACAAAAACGCTTGGCGCAAGAGCTCGTGCGTGTCGCGGCTTCCGCCCAGCAGCATGAGCGCGACCTGGCGCAGGTCGAACAACACCTCGCCGCCCTCGAAACGCAAGAAGCACGCGCCAGCCACGAGTTGGCGGGAAAACGCGGCAAGCTGGCATCGATGTTGGCCGTACTCCAACGCATCGGCCGCGAGCCGCCGCCGGCGCTCATCGTGCGCCCCGACGATGCTGCGGTCGCGGCGCGCTCGGCGATCATGCTGTCCGCCGTCGTGCCTGCCGTGCAGGACGAAGCGCGCCGGCTAACCGGTGACCTGACGAAGCTGCACAAACTCCGTCAGCAGGTCGCCGCGCAAAGGATGGTCTTGGTCGCATCTGCCAATGCGCTGGACCGCGACCGAAGGAAAATTGAGACCCTCATCACACAAAAGCGCGATTTGGCGGCACGAACGGATCAGGCGCTCATCGACACCAACCAGCGCCTGGCGGCCCTCGCAGGGCAGGCGCACGACTTGCGCGGCCTGATCAAAAGCCTGGATGAGGACGCGCGCCGGCCCGGGGCCACCGGCGGCCGGGTCGTGGTCGACAGCATCGCCTCGGTTGGCGCCGCCAAGATTGCCTCGCTGGACGGGTTAAGGGGGCTTTTAGGCCTTCCGGCCAATGGTGAACTGGTGGCCGGCTTCGGCGCGGACGACGGTTTGGGTGGCCACCTGGCCGGAATCTTGCTGGGAACCAGGCCTGGGGCGCAGGTCACTTCTCCGTGTGACGGAAAGATCCTGTTTGCTGGGCCTTTCAGGGGTTACGGACAAATGTTGATCATCGGTGTCAGCGGCGGATATCATGTTCTCCTGTCCGGCTTGGCGAATGTCGACGGTGTTGTCGGCCAAGAAGTGCTCGCCGGCGAACCTGTAGGCCGGATGGGATCAAATCCAACGCAAAGCACGGGTTCCGCACCTGCCCCGAGGGGCGGGCGCCTCTATATGGAATTTCGCCGCAATGGTGCGCCAATTGATCCGGCGCCGTGGTTCGCGGCTTTAAGAGACAAGACGAACGGCTAATGACGACGAGCGAGAAAAGGTGAGTGGTCTGTCCATGAACAAACTACAAGGTCTGGTGTTGGCGGGTGCGGGCGGTTTCATAGCCGCGTTGATCTTCGTGGCGCCGATGACGTCGAAGGGTGTGGCGAGCACCGATACTTATCGCCAGCTCAATCTGTTCGGCGACGTGTTTGAGCGCGTGAAGAACGATTACGTACGTGAAGTGCCCGACAATGAGCTCGTCGAAAGCGCCATCAACGGCATGCTGGCTTCGCTCGATCCACATTCGAGCTACATGAACCCCAAGAACTTCGCGGACATGCAGGTTCAAACCCGCGGCGAGTTCGGCGGTCTTGGCCTCGAAGTCACGATGGAAGACGGCCTGGTGAAGGTCATCTCGCCGATGGACGGGACGCCCGCGGCGCGCGCCGGCATCAAGTCGGGCGATCTCATCTCGACGATCGACGGCCAGCAGATCCAAGGTCTCACGCTGTCCGAGGCTGTCGACAAGATGCGCGGGCCGGCGAACAGCCAGGTGCATATCACCGTCATCCGCAAAGGCGAGAAGAAGCCGCTTGAGCTGACCCTGACGCGCGCCGTCATCCGCGTCGACAGCGTTCGCTTCCGCGCCGATCACGACGTCGCCTACATTCGCATCACGACCTTCAACGAGCAGACCGAGGAAGGTCTCGCGCATGCCGTCGATCAGACGAAGAAGCAGATCGGCAAGCGTTTGAAGGGCATCGTCCTCGACCTGCGCAACAACCCCGGCGGCTTGCTCGATCAGGCGATCTCAGTCTCCGACGCCTTCCTCGACCAGGGTGAAGTCGTCTCGACCCGCGGACGCCGCGCGTCGGACACGCAGCGTTACAACGCCCGCTCCGGCGAGGTCCTGCCCGGCGTACCCATGATCGTGCTGATCAACGAGGGCTCGGCATCGGCCTCGGAAATCGTCGCGGGCGCGCTGCAAGATCACAAGCGCGCACGCTTGCTCGGTATGCGCTCGTTCGGCAAAGGCTCCGTGCAGACGGTGATCCCGCTCTCCGGCGGCACCGACGGCGCGCTCCGCCTGACGACGGCAAAATATTACACGCCGTCGGGCCGTTCGATCCAAGCGACCGGCATCGATCCCGACATCGAGGTCTGGCAGACGGCCGAGGCGCCGCCGGCGCCCGATCCGCGTGACATCCGTTCCGAAGCCGACCTTCGCAATCACCTGGAAGACCCGGGCGCGCAAGCCAAGCCGCATGTCGGCCCGATTGTGAAGCCGAAGCCCGGTGAGAAGATCGACGACTTCCAGCTGCAATATGCCGAGCGCCTGCTCCGCGGGCAGGAAGTGGTGTCGATGTCGACGACCACGACGGCGGCGCCGCCGGCGCAGCCGAATTAACGCGGCGCAACAACTTGGAAATAAGGGACGGGGCAATATCGAATTGCCCCGTTCTTCACATCTAGGGCATACGAATTCGAGAGATGGCGAGCCCGCTCCCACCACCCGGCAGGAACGGCACTGACCGCCGCGCGAACGCGCGCCGTCAGGTTTCGATCCTCACATTGGTGATCGTCCTCGTTGTCGCCTTTGTCGTCCTCGCGGCGCTCATCATCTGGCTCGGCGATCCGGACGCCGGCGAGCCGAAGGTCGTGCTCAAGGTCGAGCCGCATCCCCAAGTGCCTGCCGAAGTGGTTGCGCAAACACCGCAGACGCCCACCGGGCCGGCGCCGTCCTCCTCGGCGGCTCTGATCGCCGCCAACGGCATCGTCATCACGGATCCGGCGCTCACCGAGCAGACGAACGACGGCCCGGTACCGATTATCGCTGCCGACGGTCGCCGCCCGATGGACCTCTACGCTCGTCCCTTCGACCGCACCGATCCGCGCCCAAAGATCGCGATTGTTGTTGCGGGCCTCGGCATCGGCGAAGCGATCACGCAATCGGCGATCGACAAGCTGCCGCCAGCGGTCACGCTCTCCTTCACGCCTTACGGCACCGCCGGGCTGCAAAGCTCCGTCTCGGCGGCAAGAGCCGCAGGCCACGAAGTCCTCCTCGAACTGCCGATGGAGCCGTTCGATTATCCGAGCAACGATCCCGGTCCCAACACGCTGATGACCGGCTCTGCGGCCATGGACAATCCTCAGCATCTGCAATGGCTGATGAGCCGCATTTCGGGCTACGCGGGCGTCATGAACATGCAGGGCGCCAAATTCCTTTCGGTGCCCCAAGACCTGCGCCCCATCCTCGAGCAGACGAAGCGTCGCGGCCTCTATTTCCTCGATGACGGCTCGGCGGACCGCAGCGTCGTCCCCGAGACCGCGCAAACCGCGCAAGCGCCGTTTGCCCGCGCGGATTCCGTCCTTGATCGCGTCCCGAGCCGCGAAGGCGTCGAGCTGGAACTGAAGAACCTCGAAGTCGCGGCGAAGACACGCGGTGTGGCGATCGGCGTTGCCACGGCCAATCCGATGACGATCGACCGGATTACCGCCTGGGCCGCCGATCTCGAACAAAGGGGCCTTGCTCTAGCGCCGGTGAGCGCCATTATCACGAGCGATCAGGCCACCCCCACCCTGCCCGCCGAAATACCGGCCCCCGAGGAGCCGCGGCCGCCCGCACAGATGCTGCCCTCGGGCGACGGCTCTCAGAACTGACCGCATGCGTAAAGTCGATCCTGAGTCTCTACCCTATCGCCCTTGCGTCGGCTGCATGGTGCTGAACCGCGAGGGTCTGATCTTCCTGGGCCGCCGCGTGATGCAGGAAGCCGGCGAGGCCTGGCAGATGCCTCAAGGCGGCATCGACGCTGGCGAAGACCCGCGAGCCGCGGCGCTGCGTGAACTTGAAGAAGAAACCGGCATCACCAAGGCGAAGATCGTCGCCGAGGCGCCGGAGTGGCTGACCTACGATCTGCCGCGCGATCTCATCGGAACGGCGCTGAAGGGCAAGTATCGCGGTCAGCGCCAGAAATGGTTCGCTTTGCGCTTTGCCGGAGGCGACAAGGATATCGATCTCAACGCCCACAAACACGTCGAATTCGATGCCTATCGCTGGGTCGAGATCGACGAATTGCCGCGTCTGATCGTCCCCTTCAAACGACAGGTTTACCAGAGCGTGGTAGACATCTTTCGCCCGCTCGCTAAACCCGCTTAACTACGCCCCACAATGCCCCCGTTTCTCATGATCCACGGCGCCTTTTGCGCCAGCTGGGCGATGGACACCTATCGCGCCTTCTTCGAGGCCGAGGGAGCGAAGGTCGTTGCACCGACATTGCGATATCACGACACCGTCCCCGGCTCGCGGGCGCCCCAAGCGCTGGGCACGACGAGCCTGACGGACTTCGCCCGTGACCTCGAGCCGATCGTGCGCTCGTTCGATGAGCCGCCCGTGATCATCGGTCACTCGATGGGTGGCCTTCTGGCACAAATTCTGGCAACCCGCGTGCCGGTGCGCGCGTTGGTGCTCCTCGCACCGTCTGCGCCTTGGGGCACGTTGCCGACCACGCCCTGGGAGCTCGCGTCGGCACATAGCCTTTATTACGCGGGCCAATTCTGGAATCGGCCCTTGAAGCCCAAGCAATGGATCGCGGATACGCATGCGCTCGATTTCCTGCCGCCCGGCGAGCGCGAAGCCGTGTTCTCCCGTTTCGTGCCGGAATCGGGCCTCGCGACGTTCGAGATCATGCATTGGCCCATGGACCTGCGCCGCGCGAGCCACGTCGAGGCACGAGCCGTCATCTGCCCCGTCCTTTGCGTCGGAGCCGAGCATGATCGCGTGAACCCGCCACGCACGGTTGCATCGATCGCCAAACGGTATCGGTCCAACGGATACTTCCGCGAAGTCGAGAACCACAGCCATTGGCTCATCGGCGAGCCAGGCTGGGAAGAGACGGCCGTTTTCGTCAAGAAATGGCTCGCCGAAATCGGCGCCTGACAGCCGGCGAAAGATAATCCGCATCTCTTTGGAAGACGGTGTCGTTCTGGCGCCTGCCCGTTCGACGTATAGTCGGTGGCGCCCCGACGATCGCAGGCCCGCGGCAAGAACAAAAGCGAGGAGAAGATGGCCAAAGCGAAACCCAGGAAGAAACCCGCCAAGCGAACCGCCCGGCCGAAGGCCAAACCGCCGCGCGGCGTGACGCTGCTCATCGGCACACGCAAGGGAGCGTGGTTCTTCTCCTCCGACGCAAACCGCAAGAGTTGGCGCGTCGACGGCCCGCACTTCCTCGGCAACATCATCAATCACATCGTGCAGGACAATCGCGGCACCGGCACGCTGCTGATGGCGGCCAAGACCGGACACTTGGGCCCCACGATCTTCCGCTCGACCGACAAAGGCAAAACGTGGAAGGAGGCGGCGCGACCGCCCGCCTTCCCGCAAAAGGAAAACGGCCGTGCCGTCAGCCATTCGTTTTGGCTGTCGCCAGGCCATGCGAGCGAACCGCGCGTTTGGTGGGCCGGCACCTCGCCGCCGGGCCTTTTCGTCTCGACCGACGACGGCGTGAGTTGGGAAAGCGTCTCGGGCTTCAACGACAACGAAATGTACGCCAAATGGTGCCCGCCGGATTCCGGCACGCCGGACGGCGCGCTGCTGAATCAGATCGTGATCGACCCGCGCGACGCAAGCCACATGTACATCGCAACCTCCACAGCGGGCGTCTTCGAGTCGATCGATCGCGCGCGCTCCTGGCGGCCGCTCAATAAGAATGTCGAGGCGAGCTTCATGCCCGATCCGTACCCCGAGTACGGTCAGGACGCGCACTACATCGCGCTCGCGCCCACCATGCCCGACCGCATCTGGCAGCAGAACCATTGCGGCATCTATCGGCTCGACCGTCCGGGCGAAAAATGGGATCGCATCGGCAACGCGATGCCGAAGGACGTCGGCGATATCGGCTTTACGATTCTGCCGCATCCGCGCGATGAGAACACGGCCTGGGTTTGGCCGATGGACGGCACCACGGTTTGGCCGCGCACGAGCCCGGGCGGCAAGCCCGCCGCCTATCGCACACGCAATGCCGGCAAGAGTTGGGAACGCCAGGACAGAGGTTTCCCAAAGAAGCAAGGTTGGCTCACCGTGAAGCGCCAAGCCTTCTGCCGTGACGACAAGAAGCCGGTGGGTCTTTATCTCGGCACGACCGGCGGCGAAGTCTGGGCCTCCATCAACGAAGGCGGCCGCTTTGCTCAAATCGCCACTCACTTGCCGGAGATATATTCGGTCGAAGCGGTCGAGCGCATCTAGTCTGATCCCACGCGTCTCTTTCCTCCCCCGCTTTGGCGGGGGAGGGGGACCGCGAAGCGGTGGAGGGGGCGAAGCTGGGCACCAGGATGAAAAACGAACACGCCAACATCACTGTCTTTATCCCGACGCAGCTCCGCAACTACACGAACGGCGCGACGAGCGTGCGCGCCGCCGGCGTCACGGTCGATGAAGCTCTCCGAGACATAGACGCCCGCTATCCGGGCATTCGCTTTCGCGTGATCGACGAACAGAACCGTATCCGCGAGCACGTCCGCATCTTCGCCGATGGCGAACGCGCGCTGACGACGGCCGCATCGGTAAAGGGCGAAGTTCACGTCTTCGGTGCACTCACCGGCGGTTAGATGTTCCAGTACGAGCGAGACGTCAAATAAGTCGCGAGCCGCATGGCCTCCGCCCAGCGCGTTGGCCGCGATGGTCCCTGGCGCTATGGGGTCCAGTCGACAGCGTGCACAGCGACGCCGCTAAGGTCTTCGTCGGCCTTTGCGCCCTCTATCGCGACCAGCTTCTCTTCGTGGTGAGCGGCGTTATGCTAACCTTCGTTCTCCACCGCACTTCCCCGCCCTGCGTGCGGAAGAGCAGCGGAGCTGATGGATCAGCGGCGCAAAGTAGTGCAGATGTATTTCAAAACGATCATTGCCGTTGCCGCATCACTCGTCTTGACTGGGTGCGGCTATTCGTTGCGAAGTGAATTCGACGATCTATGCGCCGACACGACGTTAAAGGTTTTTCACAGCGTCGCTAAGGCTTCATCATACCTCGACTTGACCGAAAACGGCTGCGCCTACTCCTGCGTCGCGGCTTTGCGAAGCTCGAGCGTCGCGTTCGTCGAATTCCGCTTCGATCAGGGTCAATATGACGCCGAGATCGCCAAGGCTGGTTACAATAGCCCTCGCCGGCCAGCCCCTTCCTTAGGCAGTGGCGATTACGAAGCCCAACTCAAAACAGACGACGCCTGCAGCGAACTAATTGCTGCGGAGGCGTTAGGTGAAAAGCCGTGGTGGCTGAAGTTTGATCTTCAGCGTGCTTGCCTCGATTTCAAGCGCATCGATTCAATTCGGTCGCGCTACGAACTCAGCGCAAAAAGAGTCTATAAGGCGGACAGCAGCGGTCAGCTCCTGGTCGGTAGGCGACAGGAAATCCGTGATCGCAGGTCCGGTGAACTCATCGCATCTCGCGCGTCCTATAGTATCGACGCAATTTATTTCGGTTACGTCCCATCGCGCCAACATTGCGGCGACACCGGACAACTAAAAATCTCTGATGCCTTCGATAACGGCCATACTTGAGGTCTGCTACGCCTTACTTCGCCAACCACACCAACGGCGCAACGATCGATGAAGCGCTCCGAGACATAGACGCTCGCTATCCGGGCATTCGCTTTCGGGTCATCGACGAACAAGACCGTATCCGCGAGCACGTTCGCATCTTCGCCGACGGCGAACGCGCCCTGACGACGGCCGCACCGGTGAAGGGCGAAGTTCATGTCTTCGGCGCCCTCACCGGCGGCTGAATTCCTTGCAACGTCACACGAGCGGACTTCTCCCGCTGCGCAAGGGCCATTGACTAATCACGACACGTCATTGACATTTCACGACATCCTTCGCCGATCCCACACGTAATGTTGCATCTCGCACGCAACAATTTGCTGACGCCTTTGATCGATCTCGCCGATCGCCACGGCGTGAAGCGCGAGCATATCTTGCGCGAGATCGGCCTCGCTCCGCACCTCGCCTCGGAGCGTGGTGGCTACATCGAGTCGTACAAGCTGATCGACGCCGTCGAGTTCGCCGCCGGTGAGAGCGGCCGCGACGACTTTGGTTTGTTGCTCGGCAATCAGCGCGACCATCTGATGCTGGGCCCCATCCGCTTGCTGATGGAGAACTGCCGTTCGGTCGCCGAAGCGATCGTAGAGGGAATGCGCTACACCCACCTCCACAACACCGCCTTGCGCTACACGCTGACGCCGTCGGGTGCCGACTACGTGCTGCGGCTTCAGATCGACACGCAAGGCCAATACGTGCCGCGCCATTATGCCGAAGCATTGATTGCCGCCTGCGTTCATTTCGGCCGGTCGCTGCTCGGGACCGGATGGTCGCCCCGCAAGGTCTTGTTCCGCCACGGCCGTCTTGCCGCGCCGGCCGCGTACAAGGCGACGTTCGCTTGTCCCGTTGCGTTTGGCGAGACCATCGATGCCCTCTGCGCCTCACGAAAGGATTTCGATCGGCCGATCCAACGCTCGGACACACGAGCCAAGGCGATATTTCAGCGCTTTCTGCATGAGCTTGAAATGGAGCAACGGCGCAGCGTGACAGCCATGGTCAGATCGCTCTTGCGCCCGCTATTGTCCTCCGGCAAAGGCACGATCAAGCACGCGGCCGATGCCCTAGCGCTGAAACCTAGAACCTTGCAGCGCCGCCTCGAGGACGAAGGAACCACGTTCCAAGAGCTGCTGACCCAAACCCGCTTGGATATTTTACGCGACTACGAGCCTGCCAACATGACCCTAACCGAATTCGCGCCCATGCTGGGCCTTTCGGAAGCAAGTGCCGTGAGCCGCTTCATCAAGAACGCGCAAACGTCAGGTCGCAAGCAGCGCAGGCGCCGCGCCACCGCAAAACGCCCAGCTCGGAGAAACTAGCGGGTCACCGCGCAATGTTGCTCGGTGACCGCCCAGGCATACGTCTCGTCCTTGCTCGTGAAGTGCGTCACCGAGGTGTTGATCATCGTCGGAAAGTGGAAGGTACGCACGCTTTCGACGGTGAGGAGACGGTAATTGTAGATCTCGATCGTGTCTTCGGTCAGGCCCGTCATGGCGCGTGTTTGACTACGCATGCCGTCCGCCCATGACATCTTGGTCGTCCGCGCGTCGAGATTGAATTCGTAGGTGTCGCGATATTGCGGACCGCGATCGGCGTTGCTCTTGAGGTCGGCGCGCGCCGAAGCCTCGTCGCTTCCATGACCGAAACGTCCCGGCTCGCATGCGACCTTGAATTGGTGCGGCATCGCCGCCTCCGCGCTGGCGGAGAGCGCGGCAACGGCTCCGACGAAAAGCAAACCCCGCATCATTGTCTTGATCATTCCCGGCGTCCCTGGATGTTTTTTGATTTTGAGCACGCCGCAGGGTCTCACACATTCAAACGCCGAGACAACGGTCCCGGATCGAGTCCAGCGAAGCGGCGCCCGCGTCAACGCCGAATGACCCTCTTTTTTCGAATCTATATATTGCATAAACCGCAATATATGATAGCCTGCCGCGCTGAAATTCTCGTCGCCCGGCAATCGGACGATGCGCTCATTGACATCGTCGGCATCGTCAAAATCCGGAAACACCGGCCGAACCACGTCCACGTCCCCATCGACATTGGTCGGCGTCAGCCGCATTGACATTGTCGCAACCGGCGCGTGCGCGACGTTGCCTCGGCGGGCGCTGTGCATACACGTGTGCATAGATATGTAGCGGATGAAACGGCGGAATTCCGCCGATGTAGCGGATAAGAGGGGGGTACGGTGGTTTCGGCTCCGCGACAACCGCGCGGCGAAGGGACTGGCTGCGCTCAGGCCGCTTTTTGATGCACGGTATCGGCGCCGCCCGCCGCCCACGTGCGCCAGCGGATCACCTCCCAAAAGGCCCGGCCGGAGAGCTTCACGACATAGGACTCGGGATGCAGCCCGATCGCCCGTCCGATCATCGCGGTCGCCCGCTCGATGTGCGGCCGGCGGTACATGCGCATGGCACAGGCCTGATAGGCGTTGAAGCACGCCTTGCGATCGTACTTCACCGAAGCCGTCTGCTCCGGCGTCACGTTCGCGCAGTAGAACGCATAGGAAAGCTCGTCGTCTTCCGCCTCGGAGACGCGCGTCGCCGCGATCTTGAGCCGCTCCCAAAACGCCGGCAGCTGCTCCTGCTGCCTGTGCATCAGATCGTAGAACAGCCGGTAGTGGCGGAATTCATCCGCCGCGATCAGCCCGGCGATCTGCTTCAGCACCGGTTCTTCCGTCGCATCGCGCAGGGCCGTGTAGCCGGAGGAGGTGCCGCATTCGACGACGCAGCGCGCGATCAGCTCGCCGATGCGGCTGCCGCGCACCGATCCGTCGGCATTGACGAAATGCGCCGGTGTATAGCCCTGACGGAAGCGGGCGAACTCGCGCTTGAAGTTGAAGGTCGGGTCGGCGATCTCGCACCAGCGGCCCAGCGCGTCGCCGTGCTGGGTCTCCTCGCCGCCCCACTGCTCGATCGCGTCGATCGTATCGGGATCGCCTTTGAAGACCTGCTTCAGATACTCGACATAGTCGCGGGCGTTGTATTCGACCAAGGAGGCCGCCTTGACCGCGCGCATCATCGCCGGGTCGACCTTCGAGCGATCGAATTTTGACCAATCGATGGTGTCGAGCGTCCAATGATTGCGCACGTCTACCGCTCCGAACGTGAAAGGGCGGTCCCACAACCGCCCCTTGGAATTCCGGCCCCAACCTAACCAAAAACCGAGGCTTTGCCTACATCCCCGGGCGGTCAAAAATCACTCAGTGCATTAAGGCAACGCGCAATTCCTTGAGACGATCCATGCGCTCCTGCGCCTTTTGTCGCGTCTCGTCGTCCTTCGCGTCGGCGACGTCTTCTTCGGCGTCTTTGACACGCTGATCGAGTGCCGCGGCGTCGAGTTCAGCAAGCGGCATCGCCTCTTCTGCGAGTACGGTCAGCCCGTCGAGATTGACCTCGGCAAAACCACCGCGCACGAAAATGCGCTCGTCCGAGCCGCCTTGACGCTGCACCGTCAGCACGCCGGGCCGCAGCGTCGTGATCACCGGCGCATGGCCGATGTAAACGCCGAAGTCGCCCTCGACACCCGGCACGGTCACCATCTCGACCTCGGACGACATCAACAGCCGCTCGGGCGAGACGAGATCGAAGTGCAGATTGTTCGCCATTAGGCCGCTTCCGCCGCGAGGCGCTCGGCCTTCTTCACGGCTTCCTCGATCGTGCCGACCATCAGGAACGCCTGCTCCGGCAAGTGGTCGTATTCGCCTTTGCACACAGCGTCGAAACCCTTGATCGTGTCCTTGAGATCGACGAACACGCCGGGCGTATTCGTGAACACTTCCGCCACGTGGAACGGCTGGCTCAAGAAGCGCTCGATCTTACGTGCACGAGCGACGAGCAACTTGTCGTCTTCCGACAGCTCGTCCATGCCCAGAATAGCGATGATGTCCTGCAGCGACTTGTAACGCTGCAGAACGCGCTGCACTTCACGCGCCACGCGGTAGTGATCCTCGCCGACGACGAGCGGCGACAAGATGCGAGAGGTCGAGTCGAGCGGGTCGACCGCCGGATAGATGCCCTTCTCCGAGATCGCGCGGTTGAGCACGGTCGTTGCGTCCAAATGCGCGAATGAGGTTGCCGGCGCCGGGTCGGTCAAGTCGTCGGCCGGCACGTAGATCGCCTGCACCGAGGTGATCGAGCCCTTGGTCGTGGTCGTGATGCGCTCCTGTAGCGCGCCCATGTCCGTCGCGAGAGTGGGCTGATAGCCGACAGCCGAAGGAATGCGGCCCAGGAGCGCCGACACTTCGGAGCCCGCTTGCGTGAAGCGGAAGATGTTGTCGACGAAGAAGAGCACGTCCTGGCCCTGATCGCGGAAATACTCGGCGACGGTCAGACCCGTCAGACCGACGCGGGCGCGCGCACCGGGCGGCTCGTTCATCTGGCCGAAGATCAGCGCGCACTTTGAACCTTCCGTCGAGCCGGACTCCTTCGGGTCCTTGTTCACGCCCGACTCGATCATCTCGTGATAGAGGTCGTTGCCTTCGCGCGTACGCTCGCCCACGCCCGCGAACACAGAGAACCCGCCGTGCTTCTTCGCGACGTTGTTGATGAGTTCTTGAATGAGCACCGTCTTGCCGACGCCGGCGCCGCCGAAGAGACCGATCTTGCCGCCGCGCGCGTAGGGCGCCAGCAGGTCGACGACCTTGATGCCGGTGACGAGGATCTGCGCTTCGGTCGACTGCTCCACGAACGGTGGCGCGTCCGCATGGATTGGCCGACGCTCGGCCGCCTTCACCGGACCCGCCTCGTCCACCGGCTCGCCGATCACATTGATGATGCGGCCCAGCGTGCCCGGCCCGACCGGAACGGCGATCGCCTGGCCCGTGTCCTTCACGTCCTGACCGCGCACGAGTCCTTCCGTCGAGTCCATCGCGATCGTGCGCACCGTCGACTCGCCCAGATGCTGCGCCACCTCGAGCACCAACCGGTTGCCGCGATTGCTCGTCTCGAGCGCGTTCAGAATGGCCGGCAGGTGTCCCTCGAACTGGACGTCGACGACAGCGCCGATGACCTGCGTGACCTTGCCCGTGATGTTGGTTTGAATGTTCATGGGTCCTACCCTCTAGAGCGCCTCGGCGCCCGAAATGATTTCAATGAGCTCTTTGGTGATCTGCGCCTGGCGCGAGCGGTTGTAGCGCAATGAAAGCGCATCGATGACGTCGCCGGCGTTTCGCGTCGCCGAATCCATCGCCGCCATGCGCGCGCCCTGCTCGGACGCTTGGTTTTCGAGAATGCCGCGGAAGATCTGCACCGTGACGTTGCGCGGAAGCAGATCGGCGAGAATTACGGACTCGTCCGGTTCGTACTCGTAGGCTCCGCCCCTCAGATCGGCCGCCTTCGCGCCCGTCGGGATCTCGGCCGGGATCAAGCGCTGCGCCGTGGGCACCTGGCTGATCACCGATTTGAAACGGCCGAAGAACATCGTCACGACGTCCACTTCACCGCGATCGAAGAGATCGAACACGCGCTTGGAAACGCCGAGCGCCTGATCGAAGCCGATGCGGCGGATACCCGTGAACTCGATCGTGTCGACGATCAACGAGCCGTAGAGCCGCTTCAGCTGATCGCGCCCTTTGCGCCCGACACACAGAATCTTGACCTGCTTGCCTTCGCGCGCCAGCGCGTCGATCCGCTGGCGCGCCAGCTTCACGATGTTGGTGTTGAAGCCGCCGCAGAGCCCGCGATCCGCGGTCATCACCACCAAGAGATGGCGCTGCTCGCTCCCGGTGCCGGTGAGCAATTTCGGCGCATTGCCGCCCTGCCCCATGCTCGCAGCCACGTTCGCCAGCACGGCCTGCATCTTCTCGGCATAGGGACGCGCGGCTTCCGCCGATTCCTGCGCGCGCTTCAGCTTCGACGCCGCCACGAGCTGCATGGCGCGCGTGATCTTGCGCGTCGACTTGACGCTCGCGATGCGATTTCGAAGGTCCTTGAGGCTGGGCATCGGCGGTTACGCAAAACTCTTCGAGAAGTTGTCGAGAACGGTTTTGAGCTTGGCTTCGAGCTCCGGCGACAGCGCCTTTTGCGTTCGAATGCCGTCGAGGATCTCTTTGTTCGACGAGCGGACGTGCGCGAGGAGCTGCTTCTCGAAGCGGCCGATCGCCCCGACCGCGAGCTTGTCGAGATAGCCGCGCGTGCCGGCATAGATCGCCACCACCTGCTCCTCGACGGGGAACGGCGCGTATTGCGGCTGCTTCAAAAGCTCCGTCAGACGCTCACCGCGCGCGAGCAGACGCTGCGTCACGGCGTCGAGGTCTGAGCCGAACTGTGCGAACGCGGCCATCTCGCGATACTGCGCGAGGTCCGATTTCATCGTACCGGCGACCTGCTTCATCGCCTTGATCTGCGCCGACGAACCCACGCGGCTCACCGAGATGCCGACGTTCACGGCCGGACGGATGCCTTGGTAGAAGAGCTCGGTCTCGAGGAAGATCTGACCGTCGGTGATCGAAATGACGTTCGTCGGAATGTAGGCCGACACGTCGTTCGCTTGCGTCTCGATGACCGGAAGCGCCGTCAGCGAGCCGGAGCCGTTCGCGTCGTTGAGCTTCGCGGCGCGCTCAAGCAGGCGCGAGTGCAGATAGAACACGTCGCCTGGATACGCTTCGCGTCCCGGCGGACGCCGCAGCAGCAGCGACATCTGACGATAGGCGACCGCCTGCTTCGAAAGATCGTCGTAGATGATGACCGCGTGCATGCCGTTGTCGCGGAAGAATTCGCCCATCGTGCAGCCGGCGAACGGCGCCAGGAACTGCAGCGGTGCCGGATCGGATGCGGTTGCGGCGACGACCGTCGTGTACTCCATCGCGCCGTACTGCTCGAGCGTCTTGACGATCTGCGCGACGGTCGAACGCTTCTGACCGACGGCGACATAGATGCAGTAGAGCTTCTGCTTCTCGTCGCCCGTCGCGTTGACGGACTTCTGATTGATGATCGTATCGATCGCGATGGCGGTCTTGCCGGTCTGACGGTCGCCGATGATGAGCTCGCGCTGGCCGCGGCCGACCGGAATGAGCGAGTCGACCGACTTGAGCCCCGTCTGCATCGGCTCGTGCACCGAGCGGCGCGGAATGATGCCGGGCGCCTTCACGTCGACGCGGCGGCGCTCCTTCGATTGGATCGCACCCTTGCCGTCGAGCGGATTGCCGAGCGGATCGACGACGCGCCCGAGCAAACCCTTGCCGACCGGAACGTCGACGATCGAGCCTGTGCGCTTGACGGTGTCGCCCTCTTTGATGTCGCGGTCGTTGCCAAAGATCACGACGCCGACATTGTCGTTCTCGAGGTTGAGCGCCATGCCTTTGATGGCACCCGGAAACTCCACCATCTCGCCGGCCTGCACGTTGTCGAGGCCATGGATGCGCGCGATACCGTCGCCGACCGACAGCACCTGACCGATCTCGCTGACTTCGGCCTCGGCCCCGAAATTCTTGATCTGCTGTTTGAGGATTGCGGAGATTTCCGCCGCTTGA
This sequence comes from Alphaproteobacteria bacterium, assembly GCA_016124635.1. Lineage (GTDB taxonomy): Bacteria > Pseudomonadota > Alphaproteobacteria > Micropepsales > Micropepsaceae > SZUA-430. The sequence goes on from WGNJ01000002.1 coordinate 25,973, forward strand.
ATGTCCATCGGGTTCAGGCCCCTTCCTTCATCGCGTGCGTAAGCCGCGCGAGCTTCGTTTTGAGAGAGGTATCGATTTGACGCGAGCCGACTTTGACGACGAGCCCGCCGATGAGCGACGGATCGACTTCGGTCGACAACCGAACGTCGCGCTTGAACGTGTCCTTGAGCGTGCCGGAGAGCGCCGTCAGCTGCTCGGCCTTGAGCGATTGCGCGCTCGTCACTGTCGCCGAGAGCTCGCCGCGCTGCGCGGCGACGATTTTCTCGAACGCCGTGATGATGTCGCGCAGCACGGAGAGGCGCCGCTTTTGCGCCACCAGGCCGATGAAGTTCTTCGTCAGCTGACTGACGTTGAGCCGGCCGAGGATCGCAGCCATCGCTTCGCCCTGCTCTTCGCGCGAAAAAACCGGCGAGCGCACGAGACGATTGAGATCGGCGCTCCCGCTCAGCAGATCTTTGATCTGCTTCAGTTCGCCAGCCACGGTGTCGAGCGATTTGCCCTCACTCGCAAGGTCGACGAGGGCTGTGGCATAACGCCCCGCCAGGCTCGAAGAAGATGTGGATTCGCCCGCCACGACTTTGTGCAACTCCAGACAAAAAGAAGGCATCGCCGAGGTGCCGGTTGCCCGGGCGGCTAAGCCTTTGATTTAAAACGCTTTTGCGCAGGACGGGAGCGTCTTCCGACCCCGGTGAACGCGGCGCGCGGGTGGTAGCATAGGCCCCATTGCAGCGCAACAATCTGCTCGGTTATCTGCGCTTCCACGCGCGAGGCGCCCGGGGAAAAGCCGGTTCGCCAAAACGGAAGGAAACCCATGGACCTGGCCAAGATTTCGTCCGGGCGAAACCCACCCAAGGACATCCACGCCCTGATCGAAATCCCCTTCGGCGGTGTGCCCGTCAAATACGAAATGGACAAGTCGTCGGGCACGCTGTTCGTCGACCGGTTCCTGCACACGGCGATGTACTACCCGGGCAACTATGGGTTCGTGCCGCACACGCTGTCTGAGGACGGCGACCCGATCGACGTGCTGGTGATCGCGCCGGTCCCGGTCGTAGCCGGCGCTGTCATTCGCTGCCGTCCGGTCGGCGCGCTCATCATGAAGGACCAAGCAGGTCCGGATGAAAAGATTCTGGCGGTCCCCGTCGACGACCTGCACCCCTTCTACACCGGGATCCAGTCCTACCGCGATCTGCCGCCGATCTTGCGCGATCAGATCGCCCACTTCTTCCAGCACTACAAAGATCTCGAGAAGGGAAAGTGGACGCAGCTCGGCGACTGGGTCGACGCCGCCGACGCGGAACGTCTGATCACGGAAGCGATCGCACGCGCAAAAGCTTAAGCCTTACAACGCCTCAGGCTCTAGCCACATTTCATAGAAGCGCGAAGGCTCTTCGCCTTCTGTACAGTCTCGCCCGTTGAGGAGCCCATCGCAGAGAGTCCGTCGACGATCGCCTGCAGAATTGCGCAACTCGACAACGGCTCCTCGTCTTCGACGTCGAACCCCTTGCGCTTGCCCGACCAATTGTAGCCCGCGCCTTCGATCTCGTGATTCAGAGCCTCGTTGAATGCAGTGATCCGCTCGTGGCCCGTCGACTGCCACGCATACCGAAGCGATATTCCGGCCAAAAGGTGCTCCACCCACGCGCCTCGCTCGGCGCATAGCCCACCAACGCGCGTGTAACACACTGGACCGGCGCCATCATGCGACTCGTCCAGCGCTCCGTCGTGGGCACGGTTTTTCAGCTCTTCCACGGTACTGATGTACGTCTGCAGCGCCTTCTTCGCCTCGGGCATATTTTGGAGCCCGCGGTAGGCGTAGCCGACATACGCAAGAGCCGTGCCGTTTTCCGGGCGCGATCGAAGCATCGATTGCGCCAAGTCTAAAACGCTTTGGTATTTGTGACCGAGTTGAAGCTCGTGCAGCACGTTCGCCGCTTTGAGGAACACGTCGTCTTTTGCCTCATTGCTTAGCTTCTGCAAGAGCGCGGTAGTTGCTCCGTTGTTCGCATCGAGCCGTGCGTTCAACGCAAGTCGTTGCGCTTCGCTCGCCTCAAGGCGATTTGCGAGATCCTGCGTCGCGAACCAAGTGCCTGCCGCGATGAGCGCGCTAACAAAAATGGTGACCAGCCACTTGCTGCGCGCTTCCGGTGAGATGATCCCGGGAATTGGACCAAGGAACGCCGCAAGCCCGGCGCCAGCCGTCGCCAGAATGGGGCGCAACCAATCGATGTCCCAAAGAGCGACACACAGGAAGAGAATGGACGCGACGGCAAGCAGGGTCACCGCTGACGCGAGATTCAGATATCGCGCTGTGTGCTTGCGGATGGAAGCATTCACGCGCTTGAAAAGCGACGCTGACGGCGCGGCCATCGGTGCACCGGGTGCCGCTCCAGTCCCATTGTCCACCACCGGATCCATACTGCTCATTTGTGAGCGCCCGCATGACGACAGCAGGAGGCTACGTCGGGTAGAGCGACCGTCTCAAGAAACCGCTCGGTAACACTGGAGAAAACTTTGCACCGAGGTCGGGCCGGTTAACGCATAAGTCCGGCGCGCACAGCGACGACCTACGTCTGCCGTTCTGCTGGCAAATCGTGGCAAGCAGAGCCGTCCTAGCGGCCGGTTCTTCCGGCGGACTTTTGCATCGCGTTGGATGAAGACGACACAACGCTGAGGTCGCGCTTCGGATCGAATGCCGCGCGTTGCTGCTCGGGCTTCGCAACGACCTCCGCGAGCGGGTCGGCCGAATGGCGAGAATTGCCTTCGAAGAAGGCGCCGGCTTCAACTGCGAGCGCTTCGTGCAGAACCGTGCCTTCGACGTGGCAGGTGCCGGCAAGGGAAACCTTGCGCGCGCGGATCGAGCCTTTGACGCGGCCGCGGACTGTCACGCTCTCCGCAACGACATCGCCCTCAAAGCTCGCCTTCTCGCCGAGCGTCACCGAGCCAGAGCGAATATCGCCGTCGACGCGGCCGTCGATTTGAACTTCGCCGGTCGAGGTCAGAGTGCCAACGATGACGAGATCGGTCGAAATGATCGACGGCGCCGACTTGCCGGAGCGACGCTGGGATTGCGGAACGGGAAGGTTGTCCGACGAACTGCCCTTCCCCTTGTTACCCCTTGCGAACATGGTGCCTACCTCGAAGATCGCGCAAAGGATGTTGAACCACACTTCGTTGTGGCAATTCCGCCGGTAACCGCGTTTGGGCGATCGGATGGGCGTGATTTGTCGCTCGCGTTGCACGGAGTCCCCGGTTCAGTGGCCTCGTGCATCGAGCATCAGCACTACATCTACGCGTTGGCGGAGTTCCTATCGCTATAGCTGGGCGAAGGTCACGTTCGATGACCGGCGCGTCCGTCACAAGAAGCTCTGCGGATCGACGTCGAGTGTGAGGCCGATGCCCGCCGGAAGCTTCGGTGTCCCAAGCCACGCCTTGAGATAGGCCTGCATGTTAACGCTACGCTCGGCGTGAACCGCGATCCGCATCCGGCTCTGGCCGCGGATCATCGCGAGCGGTGCAGGCGCCGGTCCCCAGACTTGCACGCCATGCGCGACCGGTGCCGCAGCAACCAGCGCTTCGCCGGCTTCGCGAACCTGTTGCTCCTTCCAGCCCGAAAGCACGATCGCCGCTAGCCTCGCAAATGGTGGTAGCCCGCCGGCTTCGCGCTTGCCCGCCTCTGCTCGGTAGAAGGCATCGCGGTCGCCCGACGCGATCGCCTTCAGCACGGGATGCTGAGGATCGGTCGTTTGAACGAGCACGCGGCCAGGCCGATCCGCACGCCCCGCCCTGCCGGCCACTTGGTGCAACAACTGAAATGTTCGCTCGCGCGCGCGAATGTCGGCGCCTTCGAGCCCCATATCACCGTCGACCACGCCGACGAGTGTCAGCATCGGGAAGTTATGCCCCTTCGCCATGATTTGCGTACCGATCAAAATGTCCACGGCGTGATCGGCAACGGACTCAATGGCGGCTTGAATCTGACGCGGCCCACCCATCGTATCGCTCGAAGCGATGGCGATACGCGCGCCGGGAAATTTGATCTTCGCTTCTTCCTCGACGCGCTCGACGCCGGGTCCGCAGGCGATGAACGACTTGGTCGCCTTGCACTCCGGGCATTCCGCCGGGATGTTGCGCTCGTTCCCGCAATGGTGACAAACCAACTTCTTGCGATAACGGTGCTCGACCATCCACGCCGAACAGCTGCGGCAGGTGATCTTGTGCCCACACGCCTTGCACAGCGTCAGCGGCGCGAACCCGCGTCGGTTCAAGAACAACATCACCTGTTCTTTCTGTGCGAGCACGTCACGTACGGCTTGCGTCAGCGTCGGTGAAAGGAATTCTCCGGCGGCCATCTCCTCCCGCTTGAGATCGATGAGCGACGCCGTGGGCAGCGTCGCCTTTCCGTGCCGCTCCGGTAGTTTGAGGTGCGCGTAGCGACCGCTCTCCGCGTTGATCCACGTCTCGAGAGACGGCGTCGCAGACGCCAACACGACTGGACAATTTTCCATTCGTGCGCGCACGACGGCCATGTCGCGCGCGTGATAGATCACGCCGTCTTCCTGCTTGAAGGCGCTGTCGTGTTCTTCGTCCACGACGATGAGCCCAAGCTCTTTGAACGGTAGAAACAGCGCCGAACGGGCACCCACGACAACGCGAATCTCGCCGTTCATCACGTGGCGCCAATTTCGCCGCCGCTGCGCTTGCGTAAGATCGGAATGCCACTCGGCGGGTCGCGCGCCGAACCGCTTCGCGAAGCGCTCCAAGAACTGCACCGTGAGCGCGATCTCGGGCAGAAGGATCAGTGCCTGACGGCCCGCCTGCATCGCGGCGGCGACGGCCTCGAAGTACGTTTCCGTTTTTCCGGACCCCGTTACACCGTCGAGCAGCGCGGCTGAGAATGTGTGCGCTTGCACGGCCTTGACCATGTGTACGGCGGCTCTCGACTGCGCGTCCGACAGGACCGGACCGACAAACGCCGGATCCGGTTGCGGCCCCGGGCCGAGCGGCGGCAGCAGGACTTCTTCGAGCAAGCCTGTTTTCACCATGCTCCGCACAACTTGCGAGGTGACGCCGGTCGCTTCGACGAACTCGCTGACCCGCCGCGCCATGCCGTCGTCGGCAACCGCGAGCACACGCTTGCGAGCCTCGGTCAGGCGCGCCGGGTGCACGTTCAGCGTCGAACGGCGGAAGGCGATCCGCGGCTTCTCGGACTCGAGCGCGTCGGGCACGCGCAGCACCAGATCGATCACCGAACCCACGGGTGCAATCACGTAGTTTGCCACCCAGGCGATGACCCGCAGCAACTCCTCCTTGAGCGGCGGCACATCGAAATGATGCGCAACCGATTTGAGCCGTGCCTGATCGAGCACGCCTTCGCCGGCGCCCCACACGACCCCCAAGCACGTACCCGATTTCCCCAGCGGAACCTCGACGATGTCGCCGCGTTGCAGGGTCATGCCCTCGGGCACGCGGTAGTCGAGCGGCTTCAGCGGCCGCGGCACAACCACCGCGACACTCGAATGCGCTGTGAATTGTTCAGCAGGCACTAGCTGTTCAGGCGCGAGTCGCATGCGTTATGGTCGCACAGGCGATTTGGACGAGGTCAAGAGCCATGAAATTCTTCATCGATTCCGCGGACATTGCGGAGCTGAAAAGCGCAGTCTCGACCGGCCTGGTGGATGGCGTAACAACCAACCCCTCCCTTGTCGCCAAAACCGGGCGGAACTTTGTCGATGCCGTGCGCGAGATTTGCACGTTTGTCGAAGGTCCGGTCAGCGCCGAGGTTGCCGCAACTGACGTTGACGGCATGATCGCCGAAGGCCGCGCCCTCGCCGCTATCGCCGACAACATTGCGGTCAAAGTACCGCTGACCTGGCCCGGACTACGAGCGTGCAAGACGCTGACCGACGAAGGTTGCATGGTCAACGTAACGCTTTGCTTCTCGGCCAACCAAGCCCTGCTCGCCGCCAAAGCGGGCGCGACCTTCATCTCGCCCTTCATCGGCCGCCTCGACGATATCGGCAGCGAAGGTATGGAACTGATCCGCGAGATTCGCGCCATCTACGACAACTACGACTCGATCGAGACCGAGATCCTCGCAGCGTCGATCCGCCACCCGATGCATGTGAAAGATGCCGCCGTGGCCGGTGCCGATATCGCGACCGTACCGCCCAATATCTTCCATCAGCTCGCACAGCACCCTTTGACCGACAAGGGTCTCGCCGCATTCCTCAGCGATTGGCAAAAGACCGGCCAGACAATCCCGCGGAAATAAGCGTCGCCACAACTGCAACAACCGAAAATTAATCAGCCCAGCGCCACGCTTAGCGCATGGACGCAGCGGCAGCATTCAACTCTTGGCGCGAGCAGATGACGCATGGCCGTCGGCTGTCACCGCGCACGGTCGAGGCTTACACGCACGACATCGGAAAATTCTTGGGTTTCCTAAATGAACATCGCGGCGAAGCGATCGACGATAAAGCGCTAGCCGACGTGAACGCGGCCGATGTCCGCGGCTGGCTCGCGACACGCAGACAAGAAGGCCTTGGTCCGCGCGGCGTCGCGCGCGCGGTATCCGCGCTCCGTACGTTCTTCATCTTCCTCGACAAGCATCATGGAATCGAGAACCAATCGATCCGCCGGGTGAAGCAGCCGAAGCTACCGCCGTCGGTACCGAAGCCGGTCTCAGTCCCCGGCGCCCAAGCGCTTCTTGATGAAGCGGAGCTGAGCGGCACCGAACCCTGGATCGCCGCACGCAACGTGGCGGTCCTGACGTTGCTCTACGGCGCTGGCTTGCGCATCTCGGAGGCGCTTGGCCTCAACGGCGAAGACGTCCCACTGCCCGAAACGCTCGTGATAACCGGCAAAGGCAACAAGCAGCGGATTGTGCCGCTGCTGCCGGAGACCCGCGAAGCCGTTGATCGTTTCCTAGGCTTGGCCCCGTACAAACCCGTACGCGGGGAGCCGCTCTTCAGAGGCGCGCGAGGCAAGCGCCTGCATCCGCGCATTGTCCAAGCGTTGATGCAAAATTTGCGTCGGGCGCTCGGTCTGCCTGAGAGCGCGACACCTCACGCCCTGCGCCACGCTTTCGCGACACATCTGCTCGGTGCTGGCGGCGACCTTCGCGCCATACAAGAGCTCTTAGGCCATTCCTCGCTGTCGACGACGCAGCGCTATACCGCCGTCGATCAGACCCACCTGCTGAAAGTCTACGAGCAGGCTCATCCTCGCGCGCGCTAGGCATCCTGCCTGAGCAGCAACCAACGAATGCCATGGTCGTCGCCGCTGTCGCGCTCGATGAAGCCGAGGGCTTTGTAAAACGCGAGCGCGCGGCTGTTCGGTTCGTCCACTTTGAGCGCGAGCGGTCCGCGCACGTCCTTCGCAACATGAGCGAGCAAAGCCGTGCCGACACCAAGCCCCTGCGCCGGCATGTCGACATACAGACAGTGAACGAACCGCTCAGGACGATAGAGCGACAAGATGCCAAGGATCTGGCCGTTCGACTCGGCGACATAGACAGCCTCTTCCTTCGCGAAACGAAGGAAATCGGTCGCCTTGAACCAATTCTTTGGCCGCCACGAGAACGTCGCGCTCCCGACGCGCTCATAGAGATCGGCGCAAGCCTGGATCTCGTCACGCCGGGCACGCCGAATGGAAAGGCTGAGCGTCTTACAAGCCGGCGGCCGAAGCGCCATCAGATTTGCATCGACCAGCCGCCGACGGCCTGCGCCGCCTGGCGGATCGCTTCTGAAAGCGTCGGATGGGCGTGGCTCGTGCGAGCGATATCCTCGGCGGCGGCCGAGAATTCGATGGCGATCGCCGCCTCGCCGATCATATTGCCCGCGTCGGGGCCGAGAATGTGAACGCCGAGCACGCGGTCCGTCTTGGCATCGGCCAAGATCTTCACAAAGCCTTCCGTCGTGGCGTTCGCCTTCGCACGCGCATTTGCCGTGAACGGAAACTTGCCGACTTTGTATTGCACGCCGGAAGCTTTGAGCTCCTCCTCGGTATGCCCGACCGAGGCGACCTCAGGGTACGTGTACACGACAGCCGGAATGGCGTTGTAGTTCACGTGTCCGGCTTGGCCCGCGATGATCTCGGCGACAGCGACGGCTTCGTCTTCCGCCTTGTGCGCCAGCATCGGCCCTTCGACGACGTCGCCGATCGCATAAATACCCTGCGCCGACGTGCGATAGTGCTTGTCGATCGGAATGCGGCCCTTGTTGTCGGGTTTAATGCCGACGCGCTCCAACCCTAGGCCCTCCGTGTACGGCCGCCGGCCGATCGCCGACAGCACGACATCAGCTTCGATCACTTCGCGCGCGCCGCCTTGCGCCGGCTCAACAATCACTTGCAGCACGCCCGCTTTGCGATCGATCCCGGCGACACGGGCGCCGAGTTTGAACAGGATGCCTTGCTTCGTCAAAAGGCGCTGGAATTGCTTGGCGATCTCGCCGTCGAGCCCTGGCGTTATGCGGTCCAGAAATTCGACGACGGTGACGTTAGCGCCGAGACGCCGCCACACCGACCCCATCTCGAGCCCTATGTAGCCCGCGCCGACGACAACCAGCCGCCCCGGCACCTTCGGCAGCGACAGTGCGCCGGTCGACGATACCACCGTCTTCTCGTCGATCGAGACACCCGGCAGCGGCGTGGGCTCCGAGCCGGTCGCGATCACGATGTTCTTCGTCTCGACTTGGCGCAGTCCGCCGCCGTTCAAGCGCAGATCGACGCGATTGTTGGTGCCGATCACGCCGGCCCCGACGACATAGTCGACCTTATTTTTGCGCAGCAGATATTCAACGCCCTTGGTGAGCTGATCGACGGTCTTATCCTTGTGCGCCATCATCCCGGGCAGATCGAGATTGATGCCTTTGAGCTTGATGCCGAGATTGACGAAGTTATGCGTGGCCTCCTCAAACAGCTCGGACGCATGCAGCAACGCCTTCGATGGAATGCAGCCGATGTTCAAGCATGTGCCGCCCAGCGTTCCGCGCTTGTCGACGCACAGCGTCTTCTTGCCGAGTTGGCCAAGCCTGATGGCGGCGTTGTAGCCGCCGGGGCCGCCGCCGATGACGACGGCATCATAAGAATCGGTCATGGGAAGGCGTCTTAGAGTTCGAGGATCATTCGTTCAGGTGCTTCGAGAAATTCCTTCACGCGCACCAAGAAAGTAACCGCTTCGCGCCCGTCGACAAGGCGATGGTCGTAGGAGAGCGCCAGATACATCATCGGACGGATTTCGACCTTGCCGTCGACCACGATCGGGCGCTGCTGAATCTTGTGCATGCCCAAAATGCCGGATTGCGGCACGTTGAGGATCGGCGTCGACATCAGCGAACCGTAAACCCCGCCGTTCGAAACCGTGAACGTTCCGCCTTGCAATTCTTCAAGCTTGATCTTGTTCTCGCGTGCCCGCGCCCCGAAATCGTTGATCGCGCGCTCGATGTCGGCGAACGAGATCTGGTCCGCGTCACGCAGCACCGGCACGACAAGGCCGCGGTCCGTGCCGACGGCGACGCCGATGTCGTAATAGTTCTTGTAGACGATCTCCTCGCCCTCGATTTCTGCGTTGACCGAGGGGATCTCCTTCAGCGCCATGACGCAGGCTTTGACGAAGAAGCTCATGAAGCCGAGGCGCACGCCGTAGCGCTTCTCGAACGCATCTTTGTGCTTCGTCCGCAGCCCCATGATCGCGGTCATGTCGGCTTCGTTGAACGTCGTCAGCATCGCCGCCGTGTTCTGCGCCTCCTTCAGGCGCAGCGCGATCGTCTTGCGCAGACGCGTCATCGGCACGCGCTCTTCGCGCGTCGCATGCGAACGTCCGGGCGTGTACACGGGCGGGCGCGGCATCTCCATTGGCGGCGCCGACTCGCGAGGTTGAGGCACCACCGCTTGCTGCGGTTGAGGCTGAGGCGCCTGACGAGGCTGCTCCGGTTGAATTTGCTGCGGCGTCAATTGCAGCGGCGCAGCCGGTGGCGGCGAGTAGCTTGGCCGTGATGGCTCCGCACCGCGCGCTTCGATGGCGCTCAGGACATCGCCCTTCGTCACGCGTCCGTCGCGGCCGCTGCCTTGGATCGCCGATTGCAGCAAGTTGTACTCTTCGGCGATTTTACGCGCCGCGGGGCTGAGCGACGGCTGCTGCAGTCCTTGCGACCGGGAGGTTGGTTGCGGTGCGCTCGATGCCGCGCGGCCGTTACCCGATCGCGCTGCCGGCTGCGGGCGCGGCGGCGCCGCTGCAGCGCCGGCGCCTTCGCCGATCGTACCAAGAACGCTACCGACCGCCGTCGTTGCGCCGGCCTGCACGCGTATCTCGGAAAGCACGCCGGCGCTCGGCGCGGGCACTTCGACCGTCACCTTGTCCGTCTCGAGCTCGACGAGGGGCTCGTCGACGGCAACCGCTTCGCCGGGTTTCTTCAACCACTTGGCGACGGTCGCCTCCGTCACGGATTCGCCCAGGGCAGGAACGCGAATATCAATGGCCATCGTGCTTGCTCTTCAATCGCTTCGTCGGGGGAGCTGCGCTCGAGCTCCGTCGTGAATCACTTCGCTTCCAGCGTCAACGCATCATCAAGGAGATTCTTGAGTTCCGCCAGATGCCGGCTCATCTGACCGGCCGCCGGCGATGCCGCCGCCGGCCGCCCCGCATACCGTGCGCGCGGCGTCTTCGAACCGGCACGGCTTAGCACCCACTCGAGATTTGGCTCCATGAACGACCACGCGCCCATGTTCTTAGGCTCTTCTTGAGCCCACACGATATCGGCATTGCCGAACCTGCCAAGTTCCTTGATCAGCGATCGTGCGGGGAACGGATAGAACTGCTCGACTCGCATCAAATAGATGTTGTCGATACCGCGCTTCTCGCGCTCCTCGAGCAGGTCGTAATAGACCTTGCCTGAGCACAAGACGACGCGCTGGATCGCGTTATCGGGCGCGAGCTTCACCGTCGATCCGACATGAGCCTCGGCGTCGTCCCAAAGCACGCGATGGAACGAGGTGCCGGGTCCCAAATCGGAGAGCCGCGAAACGCAGCGCTTGTGCCGGAGCAAGGACTTCGGCGTCACCAGCACCAGCGGCTTGCGGAAATTGCGATGAACTTGGCGCCGCAACACGTGGAAGTAGTTCGCAGGCGTCGACACGTTCGCGACCTGCATATTGTCTTCCGCGCAGAGTTGCAGATAGCGCTCGAGCCGCGCCGAGGAATGCTCCGGCCCCTGCCCTTCATACCCGTGCGGCAAGAGCATCGTCAGACCTGACATGCGCAGCCACTTCTTTTCGCCCGAGGCGATGAACTGGTCGATGATCGCCTGCGCGCCGTTGGCAAAATCTCCGAACTGCGCTTCCCACAGGATGAGCGCCTTCGGCTCCGACAGCGAATAGCCGTACTCGAACCCGAGCGCCGCCTCCTCGGAGAGCAGCGAGTCCACGAGGTCGAATTCCGCCTGCTGACGATCGAAAATATGCGCGAGCGGGATGTAGCGCTCTTCCGTTTCCTGATCGACCAGCGCGGCATGCCGCTGGCTGAAGGTACCGCGCGACGAATCCTGGCCGGCCAGCCGGACCGCGAAACCTTCGACCAGGAGCGTGCCGAAGGCCAAGGCCTCCGCCGTCGCCCAGTCGATGCCTTCCCCCGTGTTGATCATCTGCGCTTTCTGCTGCAGCAAGCGCTGGATCGTTCTGTGCAGATTGACCGACGACGGCACCCGCGTCAGCGCCGCACCGACCTCTTGCAGCATCGCGATCGGCACCGCCGTCTCACCCCGCCGCTCGTCGCCTTCCGCCTCTTGCAGGCCGGACCATACGCCGTCGAGCCAATCGGCGCGGTTCGCCCGATAGGACCCGGCAGCGTTGAGCTCATCCGACAGTCGCTGCTCAAAATCGCGCTTCAGTTCTTCGACGTCGGCCGGCGTCAAACTGCCTTCGTCGACGAGGCGCTGCGAATAGAGCGAGATCACCGTCGGATGCGCTTTGATCGCGCGATACATCAGAGGCTGCGTGAACGCCGGCTCGTCCGTTTCGTTATGGCCGAAGCGGCGATAGCAAAAGATGTCGAGCACGACGTCCTTGTGGAACTTCATGCGGAACTCGGTAGCGACTCGCGCACAATGCACAACCGCTTCAGGATCGTCGCCGTTCACATGGAAGATCGGCGCCTGCACCATCAGCGCCACATCGGATGGATAGGGCGACGAGCGCGAGTGCATGGGCGCCGTCGTGAATCCGATCTGGTTGTTGACGATGACATGGATCGTCCCGCCGGTGCGGTAGCCCTTCGTCCCCGACATCGCGAAACATTCGGCGACGATGCCTTGGCCCGCGAACGCCGCATCGCCATGCATCAGGAGCGGGATCACGGTCGTGCGCGCGACTTTGTCGCCATGCTGCTGCTGTTTCGCCCGCGCCTTGCCGAGCACCACGGGGTCGACGGCCTCGAGGTGCGACGGGTTGGCGGCAAGCGACAAATGTACCTTGTTGCCGTCGAATTCGCGATCGGACGAGGCGCCAAGGTGATACTTCACGTCGCCCGAGCCGCTGACGTCGTCCGGATTGGATGAGCCGCCCTGGAATTCGTGGAAAATCGCGCGATAGGGCTTCGCCATCACATTGGCGAGGACGTTCAAGCGCCCGCGATGCGGCATGCCGATCGCGATTTCCTTCGCCCCGAGCTTGCCGCCGACCTTGATGATCTGCTCGAGCGCCGGGATCAGCGCCTCGCCGCCGTCGAGGCCGAAGCGCTTTGTGCCGAGGAATTTGACGCCGCAAAACTTCTCGAAGCCCTCCGCCTCGATCAGCTTGTTTAGGATCGCCCTCTTGCCTTCCAGCGTGAACGAAATCTCTTTATCGGGCCCTTCGACGCGCTGTTGCAGCCACGATTTTTCCTCGGGGTCCGCAATGTGCATGAACTGGATGCCGATGGGACCGCAATACGTGCGCCGCAGGATCTCCATGATCTGACGCATCGTTGCTGTCTCGAGGCCTAGCATTCCATCGATGTAGACGGGCCGGTCCATGTCCGCCGGACCAAAGCCGTAGCTTGCCGGGTCGAGCTCCGTATGCGGAACCTGTTTTTGCAGCCTAAGCGGATCGAGATCGGCTTCGAGGTGACCGCGCACGCGATATGCGCGGATCAACTGCGTCGCACGAACCGTGTCGAGCGTCGCGCGGCGAATGTCCTCCGTTGTGGCACCGGGTTGGCGCTGCGCGATCTTCGCCGTCAGATCGACAACTGTCGCCTCGCGCGGCCCTTTCGCACTTTTGCCGTCGGCTTTCGCCGGCGCCGATCCGGTCAGCGCACGAGTGACCTCGTCGGCGTCGTCGACCCAATCCTTGCGCGCCCACGACGGACGCGCTGGCGAACGCTCCGCCAGTCCGGCAAAAAAATTGCGCCAGCTTTCATCGACCGAATTCGGATCGGCCTGATAGCGCGCCTGCATGTCTTCGATGAATGCGGCGTTGGCGCCGTAGAGAAACGACGTCGCTTCGAAGACGGCGTTGGACTCTGGTTTAGGCTCAGGTTGGGAGGCCATTTTCGTCTCACGCGCGGAGCAATCAGTGGCGCTCCGCAGAATCGCTCAAATCTGGCTATGAATTAGTGCCCTTTGAGGACTTTGGCGAGCGTCGTGCCGAGCGCGGCCGGGGACGCGGATACGGTAATTCCGGCAGCCTTCATTGCCTCGATCTTGCCCTGGGCGGTACCGCGACCGCCCGACACGATGGCGCCGGCATGGCCCATGCGCCGCCCGGGCGGCGCCGTGACGCCCGCGATGAAGCCGACGACGGGCTTCTTGGTTTTCGAAGATTTGAGGAAATCCGCGGCTTCTTCCTCCGCAGATCCGCCAATCTCGCCGATCATAATGATCGACTTCGTCTCCGGGTCCCTGAGGAACATGTCGAGACAGTCAATGAAGTTGGTCCCGTTTACGGGGTCGCCGCCGATGCCGATGCAGGTGGTCTGACCAAGCCCAACGGCTGTTGTTTGGGCAACCGCCTCATAAGTGAGCGTGCCGGAGCGCGAGACGATGCCGACCGAGCCGCGCTTGTGGATATGGCCCGGCATGATGCCGATCTTGCATTCGCCTGGCGTGATCACGCCTGGACAGTTGGGGCCGACGAGTCGCGTCTTCGATCCGCAAAGCGCACGCTTCACGCGCACCATGTCGGCGACCGGAATACCCTCGGTGATGCAAACGGCAAGTTCGATCCCGGCATCGATCGCCTCCAGGATGGCGTCGGCTGCAAACGGCGGCGGTACGTAGATCGCGCTGGCATTTGCACCGGTCTTCGCCACGGCCTCGGCCACGGTATCGAACACCGGCAAACCCAGATGCGTCTGCCCGCCTTTGCCGGGAGACGTGCCGCCCACCATCTTCGTCCCGTAGGCGATCGCCTGCTCGGAATGGAACGTGCCCTGATTGCCGGTGAAGCCCTGGCAGATCACTTTGGTGTTCTTGTCGACGAGGACGGCCATTCTTGCTCCTAGCTCTTCGGGGTCGGCATCGCGAGAGCGCTCATCTTCGCGGTGTCCGTTTGCGCAAGTGGCTTGCGCATCTGATATTGAACGATAAGGGCGAGCGTGGGGCGCGCCTTGTAGATTCCGGCCACGCCGAATTCCTTCGCGGCGCCTTCGCCAAGCTCGTATTCGAAATAGGCGGTCGGCATCTTGCTGCGGTCCGCGCCGAGCCGCTTGTTCGTCACGGTCCCGCGCTCACTGAAATTGTTGATGGTCAGTGACCGAATGCGCTCGATAAGTGCGCGCTGCCCTTCTTCCTCGGGAGGCAATTCAAACGTGGTGAACGTGACAAGCTGTTCCCACTTCCGGACATCCTTGCCCTTCGGAACAAACTCGAGCGTCAGCGAATGCGGGCCGATCACCTGCCCCCAAGCGAACTCACAGCCGAAGGTCTTCGCGATCGGCGCGAGATCCGCGGCCATTGCCATGATCTGCGCCCTGCTTGGATCCTGCGACGACGGATCGTCGGCATAAACCTCGGCGCGCACCCCCGTAGTCAAGCCGAAGGACAGCATCGCAGCCAACGCGATCACAAGCGCGGCAGAGATACGTCGCAACGATCTGACGCCGAAGGTCATAGGCTCGCGCGACGCTCCCTATTTCCTGACCACACTGGTGGAATAGATGGAAGCGGTCGCGGCGGTACCGCCGAAGTAATAGTGCATGACGAAACCGCTGCCGTCGGGCACCTGCCAGGTCGCAGTGCGAAAGCCGTCCGCGTTTTCGTCGCCAGCCGGGCGGCGCTTCAGAAAATCTGCGTAGACCTTAATCGCCGCGACGTCGTCGGTCTTCGGTCCGCTCAGCGTGCATGTCGCGATGCCGGCGTCCGAGAGATCGCCGGCGCCGGCGCCCGCAGCGCCCGCCTTTATCGATACGAGATAGCGCGCGCCGCCGTCACTGATGGCCCAACCTTCGACCGCTCGCTCGTTGCCCGGCGCCAGAATTTCGCGGTCCGCATCGGAGAGATTGCCCCAACCCTTGGCTTTTGCCGTCGCGCGTACCTTGGCGAGATCGCCGCCGGTCTCGAGGCATGCCATGCGGTAGCTATCGAAGGCGGTCGCCCATGCACTGCCGGCACTGAACGTCAGAACTGCGAGGCTTGCCACAACAACGCGCATGACTTGTCTCCGTAAAACTCAGGCTGCCTTCTTGATGGCCTTGACGATTTTCTCCGCCGCGTCGGCGAGATCGTCGGCCGGGATCAAATTCAATCCGGATTCCGAGAGAATCTTTTTGCCCAGGTCGGCGTTGGTGCCCGACAAGCGCGCCACGAGAGGTACCGGCAATCCGGTCTCTTTTGCCGCCGCGATAATGCCCTCCGCAATGATGTCGCAGCGCATGATGCCGCCGAAGATGTTCACCAGGATGCCCTTGACGGCTTTGTCTTTGAGCAGAATCTTGAATGCTGCCGTCACCTTCTCCTTCGACGCACCGCCGCCGACGTCGAGGAAGTTCGCCGGCTCCTCGCCGTAGAGCTTGATGATGTCCATCGTCGCCATCGCGAGGCCGGCGCCGTTGACCAGACATCCGATCGACCCGTCGAGCTTGATGAAGTTGAGATCGTATTTCTTCGCCTCGAGCTCCGCCGGATCCTCTTCGTTGGGATCGTTGAGCTCCTGGATTTCCGGGTGGCGATAGAGCGCGTTGTCGTCGAAGTTCAGCTTGGCGTCGAGGCAGATCACGTTGCCCTTGTCCGTGATCACCAGCGGATTGATCTCGAGCAAGCTCATGTCTTTTGCAAGGAAGGCGCGATAGAGGTCGCCGACCAGCTTCTGCAACTGCTTGGCCGTGTCGCCGGTCACCTTCAGCGCCTGCGCGATGCGCCGGCCGTGATAGGGCTGAATGCCCGTCGCCGGATCAACTTGCAGTGTGAGAATCTTCTCCGGCGTTTTGTGGGCCACCTCTTCGATGTCCATGCCGCCTTCAGTCGAGACGATAAAGGCGACGCGCGACGTCGCGCGATCCACGAGCATCGACAAGTAAAGCTCACGCGCGATCGCCGAGCCTTCCTCCACATAAAGCCTGTGAACGACACGACCGTGCGGACCGGTCTGATGCGTCACCAGCGTCATGCCGAGCATGCGTTCTGCTTCGGCCTTCACCGCGTCGGCCGACTTCACGACCTTGACGCCGCCGCCTTTTCCGCGCCCACCCGCATGGATCTGGGCCTTGACCACCCACACCGGACCGCCGAGCTGGCCGGCAGCCTTGACGGCCTCGTCGACCGAGAATGCCGGAATGCCGCGCGGCACCGGCACGCCGAACTCTTTGAGGACGGCTTTGGCTTGATATTCGTGAATGTTCATAGGGACTTGGGCCTAATTTCGGAGCACAACGTCCCGTATCCGTGGACCCACGGAGACCGGCCGCTGGCGATGAGGCGGAAGCTCGTATCGGGGCCGCTGGTATAGCGGCGATGCGCCGCCCCGTGCAACCGCAGGGCAACCCGCGGCCCGCGACAGAATCCCGCCCGTTCAGCGCCGGGATACGTCTTCTCTCCCCCATCTGGGGAGGGAATTCTCTCTCACCGGCCCGTGAATTTCGGGGCGCGCTTCTCGACGAAATGCGCGACCCCCTCTCTAAAGTCCTCCGAGCCGAAGCTCTTCTGCATCTCGGCGTCGGCTATGTGCAGCGCTTCGTTGAAGTCCTGGAACCAAGACTTCCACACCTGCTCCTTCATCACCGCCATCGATCGCGGCGACACGGTCTCCGCGAGCTGTCGTACGTAGGCCGACACGTTCTCGATGAAAGCCTCGTGCGCGAACGTGCGATTGACGAGCCCGATGCGCTCCGCTTCCTCTGCGCTGAACTTGCGTGCCGACAATAGGACATCGAGCGCGTTCGCCGAGCCGGTCAAGCGCGGCAGCAGCCACGAGATGCCGTGTTCTGCAATCAGGCCGCGCTGAGCGAATGCCGTCGTGAACCGCGCTTCGTGCGAGGCAAAGCGCAGATCGCAGAACAGCGTGAACACCAGGCCGATGCCCGCGCATGGTCCGTTGATCGCGGCGATGATGGGTTTTCCGACGCTGAAGAGATAGCCGAAGCGGCTCTTGTAGTGCCCCTCGAGACTTGGGCCATAGGGCGACGTTGGCACATTCACTTTCGCCGCATCGTCGCGCGGCTGAGGCCGCTCACCCTTGGGTGTAATGCTCTGCAGCAAGCCCATGTCGGCACCCGCGCAAAAGCCGCGTCCTGCTCCGGTGATGACGATCGCACGCACGTCGTCGCGTGCCGCGGCGTCCGCAATGGCGCGCTTGACGCTGGTTTCCATCGCCGCGGTCCAGGCATTGAGTTTGTCCGGCCTGTTCAATGTGATCGTCGCGACGCGATCTTTCACGGCGTAGAGAATGTCGGCATATTCGGTCATCGGCGGCGTCCTCCAATCAGCAATGAGTGATCAGTTTTCGGTGACCAGGGCGCCGAGGTGTTGCGAAGAGAACTCGAGCCTTCTGATCACTGATAACTGATTTCTGGTCCCTGGATGCGCTAGACTAGCGCACAATGGCGCCACCCGAACAGCGAGGCCTGAGATGACCGAGTTCCGCGAGATCCGCGTCGACAAGCCCGAACCGCAGATTTCACGCATCACGCTCGCGCGCCCGAAGCAGATGAACGCCTACACGACGCGGTTGTGTGAGGAAGTGGTGCACGCGATCGACGCCTATTTGCGTGACGACACACAGCGCGTGCTCATCATCACCGGCGAAGGCCGTGCATTCTGTTCCGGCGGCGACGTCTCGGGTGCCGACGACGCGCACCATACGTTGATGCAGTCGCAGATGAGCCACGCAAGGGAGATGCGCGACGGCATGCACCGCGTGATTCTGGCCCTCCATCATCTCGACAAGCCGGTGATTGCATCGATCAACGGCGCGGCCGTTGCCGGCGGTCTAACGCTCGCGCTCGCCTGCGACTTCCGCATCGCCGCCGACAGCGCGCGATTGGGTGACACGAGCGGCAAGTTCGCGCTACTGCCGGACGAGGGTGGCGCTTGGTTCTTTCCGCGCGCGATGGGCCTCGACCGTGCCTTGAAGATGACCCTGCTCTCCGAGATCTACGACGCCAAGACTGCGCAAGATCTAGGTCTTGTCACCGAGGTCGTGCCGACCGCCGAGCTTGAAGGTCGCACGCTCGAATTCGCCCGCGCCATTGCTGCAAAGGGCCCGCTCGCGGTGCGCCTCGCCAAAGGCATGATGCATCGCGGGCTCACCTCGACGCTCGAACATTCCCTCGCCGATGCCGCGCTCTCGGTGATGGTGTCGAACCCGACGCAAGACGTGCGCGAAGGCGTGAAAGCCTTCTTCGAGAAACGCCCACCCAAATTCGAAGGCCGTTAGACGGCGCCCTTCTCGATAAGACTGCGCGCACAGTCGAGCATCACGCCGGCTGCCGGTCGCGGTGCGAAGCCGAGCACGCGTTTCGCCTTGTCGGCCTTGAACTCATGCTTGCGCCCGAGCCCCGGCGTCAGCTCGCGCAAGGCCGGATCGAACAGTGCGGCGATCCGCACGATGAAATCGGGCATCGTTTTCGTCGGCACTTTTGCGGCCTGTTTTCCAAACTCTTTCTTCAGCATTCGCGCCACGTCGATCAGCCACATGAACCCGCTGGTCGCGATGAAGCGCTCGCCCGCGGCAGCCGGCACCGTCATTGCTCGCATATGCGCGTCCGACACATCGCGCACATCGACGATGCAGAAACCCAAGGCGCGGCACCCGCGGCACGCGCCCGTCCAACATGCGTTGAATGATCTGCACCGAGCCCATGTTCTTGGTGGTTTGGATTGGGCCGAAAATGCCGGTCGGTAATACCGTCGTCAGTTGCTTCGTCGCGCCTTGTTTGGCGGCAAAATCCCATGCCGCACGTTCGGCGATCGCCTTGGATTGGCGATAAGCGTTGACGCCCTTCGCTTTGGGATCTGTCCACATCGTCTCGTCGCTGACGCTGTCGGGGCTCGGCGGAGGTGGCGCCGATGCCGCGGTCGACGAGGTCAAGATAACGCGCTTCACGCCGGCGTCGAGCGACGCGCGCAAAACGCGCAGCGCACCGTCACGCGCGGGCTTGATCAAAGTGTCGGGACCCTTCGGAGAGTTCGTTCCGAGGGGAGATGCCACGTGCCAAACGTAGTCGCAGCCCTTCACGGCAGCGGACCATCCGGCATCGTCGGTCAGATCCGCTTTGTAGAACGTGAGCTGATCTTGTGCTCCGCCGACCCACGCCCGCACTTCCGCTTCTCGCTGAAGATCGCGCACAGTGGTTCGCACGGCGTAGCCGCGCTTCAGCAGGTCTGCGATGCAGAAGCCGGCGACATATCCCGTGCCGCCGGTCACCAGAACCGTCTCGCTCATCGACAATTCCTACGCCGTCAGCACCATCTGTGTCTGCGTGACCTGCGCTACGAGTTTGCCTTTCGCGTCGGTCACTTTCGTCTGCCAGCACGACGTGCGCTTGCCGACATGCACCGGAAGGGCCTCGGCCCGCACCACACCCTCCGCCACGCCCGCAAAGAAATTGGTCTTGGATTCGATCGTCGTCGTTCCTGCCGCGCCTTCAGGAATATTGAGGAACGCACCTGTCGCGCCGACAGTGTCCGCAAGCGCCATGATTGCCCCGCCGTGCAGTCGCCCGTTCGAGGTGAACAGCGCGCGCGTCACCTCCATCTCCGCCACCACACGCGTCCTCGACGCCTCGACAAAGCGAATGCCAAGGGTGTCGACGAGCGTACCCTTGAAAGCAGACTGAATATGTTCGTGCATGAGGACCTCCGGCAGTCTCGGATTAGCTACCGCGCGGCGCCGCCGCAATAACCTCCCAAGTAATCAAAACAAAATCAGTCGCGTACACCAAAGTAGCGGCCGGGGGTTGTCGCAAACGTCTCGCGAAACGCGGCGACGAACGCACTTTGGCTGCGATAACCCGCATCCGACGCAACGGCCTTGACTGGCACGCCTCGGGCCAACAAGCGCAACGCCAACAGAAAGCGCGCATGCCGCCGCCATGCGCCGAGCGTCATCCCCGTTTCGACGGCGAAACGCCGCTCGAGCGTGCGCGCGCCGATTCCGAAACATGCAGCCAGTTCGGCAATACCCGCATCTTCACGCGTGTCGCGGCAATGTTCGGCTACCCGCCGAAGGTCCTCGCTGGCAGGCATCGGCAGACCAAGCGCAAGCGCTTCTTTCGTTCGAAGACTGTCGACGATGAGTAGCGCTGTCGCTTCCTGCAGCCGATTGCGCCGATCAAGCATGCCGATATCGCATGCGTGCCGGATCAACTCGCGCAGCAACGGCGACACCGCGATCGCCGTGCTCGTTGCCGGCAGGTCATCCCAATGGTCTGGCCGCAAGTAGAGCGTCGCGAATGACGACGCGCCGCTGAAGCGGATGGCATGCTCGATTCCGGCCGGCGCCCAAATCGCCCACTGTGGTGGCACAACCCAGAGCCCCATGTTCGCCGACACCGTCATGATTCCGCTGTCGGCATAGATGAGCTGGTGCCAGTCGTGTGCATGCGGTGGGATCGCGTGGCCGTCTGGATAGGCACCACGCATTGAGCGCATCAGAAAGAACGGCTCGTCCGCCGCAGCGTGTCGTTTTCTCGACATTATTTGGCAGACTAGCGCAATTGCGACAAGAAGGCGACCCATCTAGCTTGCGGGACCATGCCAAACAATATCGCTGCCTTCGCCATCCACGCCGACAACGTCGGTCGCGCCCGCGAATTCTATGAAGCCGTATTCGGCTGGCAGTTCGAGCCATGGGGTCCACCGGATTTCTATCTCATTCACACCGGCACGCCCGACGAGCCGGGCATTCGCGGCCTCATGCACAAGCGTCAACACCCTCGCGGCGATGGCGGGCCGAACTGCTTCGAATGCACGATCTCCGTCGATGACGTCGACGTCGTCGCGGCCAAGGTCGTCGCCAATGGCGGCCGCGTCACGATGCAAAAGTCGCCGATCCCGACGGTCGGCGAGCTGATCTACTTCGACGACACGGAGGGCAACCGCGTCGGCGCGATGAAGTACGAACAGTCGAAGCCGTGACGCGCGTCAAAAGCCCAGGATCAGCTTCGCCATGATATTGCGCTGAACCTCGGACGAGCCGCCGTAGATCGTCGCCGCGCGCGAATTCAAGTACTGCGGCATGAACACGAGCCCATGCATCGGCACGATCGGCGCGACGTTGGCGCCTTGTTTGCGCGCCTCGGGCTCGAACGGCGCGATGTAGAACGCGAGCGCCTCGATCGAGAGCTCGCTGATGCGTTGCGAAGTCTCCGTACCGCGCGCCTTGAGCAGCGACGACGCCGGCCCCGGATTCTGCCCGGACGCGAGCTGCGACATCACGCGGTGCTCGGTGACCATCAATCCCATGAGATCGATGTCCATCTCGGCGAGCTTGCGTGCAAAGTCGGGATCGTCGGCGAGCCGCATGCCGTCCGCGCGCTCGATCTGCGCCGCCTCGCGCACCGATTTGAACTTCGCCTCCAACGCGGCGGCATAAGCATTGCCGCGCTCGAACTCGAGCAGATACTTCGCGATCGTCCAGCCTTGCCCTTCTTCCCCGACCAGGTTTTCGACCGGCACGCGTACATTGTCGAAGAACACCTGATTCACCTCGTGATCGCCCGCCAGCGTGATGATCGGCTGCACCATCAAGCCCTGCGTCTTCATGTCGATCAGAATGAAGCTGATGCCTTCCTGGTTCTTGCCCGTCGACGAGGTTCGCACCAGGCAGAACATGCGGTTGGCGAAGTGAGCGTGCGTCGTCCAGATCTTGGTGCCGTTGACGACGTAATGATCACCGTCACGCACGGCCTTTGTTTGCAGAGACGCGAGATCCGAACCCGAGCCCGGCTCCGAATAGCCCTGACACCAGCGATCTTCGCCCGAAAGGATGCGCGGCAGGTAGAACGCCTTCTGATCCGGCCGCCCGAACTTCATCAACACGGGACCGCACATCCGCGTGCCGAAGTTCGGCAGCACGGGCGCGTGCGCCGCCGCGAGTTCGGAGGCGAAGATATAGCGCTGCATCTCCGACCATCCCGGTCCGCCGTATTCCTTCGGCCAGGCCGGCGCCACCCAACCCTTCTCGTGAAGGGCCCGATGCCACTTGGTCGTGGCCGGCGGATCGGTCAGCACGCCGCCGGTGCGCTTGCCCGCTTCGCGAAGATCAGGCGTCAGCTTCTCGTCGAGAAACCGGCGCACTTCCGCGCGAAACGTTTCGTCTTCCTGGGAAAGAGCAAGATCCATGGCGGTGCGTCCGATGTTGCCGACACATCGGAGCGCGCGAGACCGCACAAATCAAGTGCGCCTGTTCAGCCACGCCCTTCGCGTGATCGAATAGATCCGGAACGAATGCTCGTTGAGAGGCGCATCGCGCGAATACGATTCGCCGAGCCGCTCGGCGACCCGGATGGATGCCGCATTGTCGGGATGAATGGCGCTGATGATCTCGTCGGTCTTCAGGGACTCAAAACCCCAGTCGAGCGCCAATCGCGCCGCTTCGGTCGCGTAGCCCTTACCCCACAGCGGACGTGCAATCGTCCAGCCGAGCTCGAGTCCCGGCCATTCATAGGGCGCGTTGAAATAGCCGACCCGCCCGATCAGCGCGTCGCTATCCGGATCCGCCATAGCCCATTTGCCGTAGCCCTTGAGCGTCCAATGACCGATCTGTCCGGCGATGTAGTCCCACGCTTGGCGCGGCCGCGGCTCCACCTGCCCGTTGGGTCGCAAATAGCGCATGACCTCGGGATCGCCATGCAGCGCCGCAAGCGCAGGCACATCATCTTCGCGAAACGCACGCAGGATGAACCGTTCGCTGGTGAGTGTAGGAATGACCATGTTCATACCCTCACGCGCACTCGGCTGGCGTCGGATTCAGCCAGCTTCGCAAACATAGACGCCCGATCAGCTCATCGCTGTCAGCAGCCGACCCGACCTGCTCTTCGCAGCTTAGCCGAGCTTCGGCTCGAGCTTCTTGCAGGCCTCGATCAGACCTTTCACTGCGTCGACCGATTTCGTGAACATCGCCTGCTCGTCCGGCATGAGGCTAAGCGACAGGACCTTCTCGACCCCGCCCGCACCGATCACGCACGGCACGCCAACATAGAGGTCCTTCACGCCGAACTCGCCTTTGACGTGGGCGGCGCAGGGCAAAATGCGCTTCTTGTCCCTGAGATAGCTTTCGGCCATTTGGATCGCGGCTTCGGCCGGCGCGTAGAACGCCGAGCCCGTCTTGAGCAAGCCGACGATCTCGGCGCCACCGTCGCGCGTGCGCTGCACGATCTTGTCGAGCTTGTCCTGAGAGAGCCATCCCATCTTGACCAGTTCGGGGAGTGGAATCCCAGCGACCGTCGAGAAGCGTGTCAGCGGCACCATCGTGTCGCCGTGTCCGCCGAGCACGAACGCCGTCACGTCCTGCACCGACACCTTGAGCTCGTCGGCGAGGAAATGGCGAAAGCGCGCGCTGTCGAGCACACCGGCCATACCGACGACTTTGTTGTGCGGCAAGCCTGAGAGCTCGCGCAGCGCCCACACCATCGCGTCGAGCGGATTGGTGATGCAGATGACGAAGGCGTCCTTGGCGTATTGCTTGAGGCCTTCGCCGACCGCGCCCATCACCTTCAGATTTATTCCGAGAAGATCGTCGCGGCTCATGCCGGGCTTGCGCGGCACGCCGGCCGTCACGATGACGACATCGGCGCCTGCAATGTCGGCGTAGGATTGCGTGCCCTTGAAGTGCGCGTCGTAGCCTTCGATCGGTCCGGCTTCCGCGATATCGAGCGATTTACCTTGCGGCAAGCCCTCGACGATGTCGAAGAGCACGACGTCGCCGAGCCCTTTCAATCCAGCGAGATGAGCAAGCGTTCCGCCGATCTGGCCACCGCCGATCAGCGCGATCTTATTGCGTGACATGATTTGGAATCCTTCGCCGAGAGCTGCGCGGAGTATTGAGCGGCGCACCCCTATCAACCCAGCGTTCGCGTCGCAAGCGAGCCAATTCTCGATTCTGGGGCAAAGAACGCGATTACATCTTCGCAATGAGTCGCGACCGAGTGACGCTCGTTCACAGCCATGGCGATCAGGTTAGAAAAAATTTTTTCTCGCTCATCGGATGCGCGCGCCCGTCCAGGCAGTTAGCACCAAGGTATTGGGGCCGAGGGATAGCTGGTCCACGCTCGCTGGTCGCAGCATTTTGTAATGCAACTTTACCTGGACATTGATTCGTAGCTCTTGACCAGGTACATTTCTGCCACATTAAGCTTTCGTTAACCCAAGTCACCGCGCTGGCCCGGATCTTGATTCGGGGGGCGAGTCCAGCCTGACTAGGTCGTAACAGTGGAGTTGGGCTTATGCGTTCTTCGGCGCTCGCCGGATTCATTGCCTCAGCAGTCGTGGTTTCCGGCTCAGCCGGGTTCGCTTCTACCTTTTTGGTCGGTCCCTATCTTGGGGAGCACGTCCGCCAGCAGGGGGCGAAACATGCGCCAATGAGCAGCGCCTCGCCGCTGGATCCATTGGCCGTCGTTCAAACAGCGGCGGCGGCGCCCCGTCTCGAAGGGGAACCGCTGGTAAGCCAGACCGCACACCGCCTGCGCAACGTCGAGAACACGACGGCGCCAGCCGACACGCCCTCACCGTCGACACAGGCACAAGCTCCCTCGTCCGCGCCGGCTGCCGGAACGAGCTCGGACATGCCGGGGCCGATCACCGAAGAGGCCTTCGCGCGCATCTCGCCTCCCAACGGCATGCCGACCGCAACGGGCGGACCATTGATCGCGACGGAAACGACCAGCGCAATGATCTCCGCAAAGCTCGAAAACGGAGAGCCGGTGCTTACGTTGCGCATCGCGCCGATTGTGACGCCGACGGCAACCGCGGTCGAAACAACCAGTCCGGACGACGCAGTCGAACCGACCGTTATCTCCGCGCCGCCGAGCGAGCAGGCGCTTGCGACACCGGCCATTGCGGTAACGCATGCACCGGAGCCTGCGGCCGAACCCGTCGCAGCGCCGCCCGTAGAGCCGGCGCACCCGCGCGCGAAGCCGGCGATTCACACACCGGCACGCGCACCGGCGCCGGTCCACCATGCCAAACCGCGCACGCCTGCGCGTGTAACGACAACGTCTGCACCCGCCCGACAAGCCGACGAAGACGAAGATGAAGAGGAAACAACGCCGCCGGCACCGGATCCGCTCAACGCACCGTACGTTCCGAGCGCAACGCCGGCGCTAGGCGACGAGGAGCCGATGCCAGCCCCAGCGACGGGCGCGCCGGCCAGCACGACGCCGCCGCCGACGCAGGGACCGCCGACCGGTGGCCCGACGCCGCTCACAATGCCGCAATAGCAAGACGCAATTGCCCTCGATCAACCGCGCACGGCTTCGCGCGGCTGATGCGGCCGCGCCAAATATTCCGTCGTCTGCATTTCGATAAGGCGCGACGCGGCGCGTTCGAACTCGCGCGCGACCTCGCCGTTTGGGCACAGCGCGTCCGGCGCCGCAGCGGCCGAGCAGATGAACTTCACACTGCGCTCATAAAGCGCGTCGATGAGGGTCAGGAATCGCTTTGTCTCATTGCGCTGCTCCGGTCGCAGCACCGGTACGTCCCGGAGCACCAGCGCATGGAACGCCTCGGCAATCGCCAGATAGTCGTTTGGCCCCAGCGGCATGGCGCAAAGCTGCTCGAAGGTGAAGCGCGCCACGCCCTTCGCCTGCTCCGGAATCGTTAGATTGCGTCCGAGTATCGACAGCGCGCGAGGCGCACCGTGCGAAACGCCGGTAAGATCGTGCCAGACCTCGTCCAGCGCGGCATCGCTGCTCTTGCCAAGCGGCGTGAAATACACGCGCGCTCGCCCCAGCTTCGCGAGCCGATAGTCGATCGGCCCCTCGAGCGCCATCACGCTCATATGCTCCTCGATCAGCGCAATCGCCGGCAGGAACAGCTGACGATTGATTCCGTTCTCGTAGAGTTCGTCGGGTGCTCGATTGGACGTCGCAACGATGACGACGCCTTCATCGAACAGCGCCTTGAGCAAGCGGCTCAAGATCATGGCATCGGCAATGTCGGTCACCTGAAACTCGTCGAAGCACAGGAGTTGGGTGTCGCCGGCAATATCGCGGGCGATCCGGCCGACGGGATCGTCGGCGTCCCGGTCGCGCCAGGCCTTCACGCCGCGATGCACCTCAGCCATGAACGCGTGAAAATGCACGCGTCTCTTGGCGTCGACGGCCGCGGTGTCGAAGAACAAATCCATCAACATCGACTTTCCGCGTCCGACCGGGCCGTGGATGTAGAGCCCGCGGGTGGAAGACACACCGCCACGTCGCGAGAAGAATGAACGTCGGGACCCCTTGCGCGCCTCCACCGCGGACGCAAGCCCGTCGAGCGCGGTCGCGATGCGCTCTTGACCCGCATCCCCCGTCAAATGTCCGCCGGCGACGGCCGCGCGATATCGCTCCAGCGGCCCTGCGGCCATCATCCGTCCTCAAGAAAAAGGCCCGCGATCGGCGGGCCGGTTATGGCTTAGCGGCTCAGCGACAGCGCGGTCAACGGCCTACCGTCGCACGCGCGTGTAAAGGCCGTCCATGATCGCACGCATGCCGCAGAAGCTTTGGCAGTTGTGCGTCTCGACGCGCAGATCGTCGCCTTCGGGCAGCACATTAAGCCGGCATGCGCCCTCATCGCCTTGCACGACCGCTTTCAGCACGCCTTTGCCGGCCTGCGTCGCGTCATCCGTCTCGAAGACGCAGGTATGCCCGCCGTCTCCCACCGTTAGAAGTTGGATTGCACCCGTCATTCCGCCGTAGCGCACCACCCACATCTCGCCGCCGAATTGCGTCGGTCGAAACGACGCCACGGCATCGGTCGCGTCGCTCAGCTGACCCAGCGTCCTAAGACGCTCTTGATAGGCCCCTTCCAGACATTCGAGATTGTTCCCGCATCCCTCCCGTTTCGCCAGAAACGCGCGCTGATCCGCGACGACCTGCGGACCGCCCTTCGCCTTCACCTCGCGAAACAGGTGGGCAAGCTGCCGGTCGAACCATTGCAGCTCCGGAACGCGACAAACCTCTTTCTCTGAAATCGTCTGTGCCTTGCGGCAATCAAAGCTCGGCGCGGCACGAGCCGCACCGACACTGGAAACGATCACCGCAACCGCGATCGCCGCAAGACGCATAGCGCTCATCGCATCGTCGGAATGACGAAGCTCGCACCTTCACGCACGCCGCCCTTCGGCCAACGCGCCGTCACCGTCTTGATCTTGGTGAAGAAACGCACGCCCTCCAGGCCATGCTGATTGACATCGCCGAACGCGGAACGCTTCCAACCGCCGAAGGTGTGATAGGCCAGCGGTACGGGGATGGGCACGTTGATGCCGACCATGCCGACTTGAACACGCGACGCGAACTCGCGCGCAGCATCGCCATCGCGCGTAAAGATCGCGACACCGTTGCCGTATTGGTGCTTCGAGGGCAGCGACGCCGCCTCATCGAAATCCTTGGCGCGCGCAATCTGCAGCACAGGACCAAAGATCTCGTCCTGATAGGTCTTCATGTTCGGCTTTACTTTGTCGAACAGCGTCCCGCCGAGGAAGAAGCCGTTCTCATACCCTTGCAGGCGGAAATCGCGCCCGTCGACAACAAGCTCGGCGCCTTCCTTCACGCCGAGGTCGATATACGCTTTCACCTTCTCGCGATGTTCCTTCGTGACGAGCGGCCCATAGTTCGCGTCCGGATCGGTCGACGGCGCGACCTTCAAGGACTCCACGCGCGGCCGCAAGCGCCGCACCAACTCGTCCCCCAATTTGTCGGTAACGGGGACAGCGACGGAGATCGCCATGCAGCGCTCACCCGCCGAACCGTAGCCCGCGCCTATGAGATCATCGACCACCTGATCGAGATCGGCGTCGGGCATAATGATCGCGTGGTTCTTCGCCCCGCCCATCGCCTGCACGCGTTTCCCGTGCGCCGTACCGGTCGTAAAGACGTATTCGGCGATCGCGGTGGAACCGACAAAGCTTACGGCCTTGATGTCGGGATCCTTCAGGATCGCATCCACGGCTTCCTTGTCGCCGTTGACGACGTTGAGCACGCCGGCGGGTGCGCCGGCTTCCAGGAAGAGCTCCGCGAGCCGCATCGGTACGCTGGGGTCCTTCTCACTCGGCTTGCAGATGAACGTGTTGCCGGCGGCAATGGCGACGCCGAACATCCACATCGGGATCATGGCCGGGAAATTGAACGGTGTGATGCCTGCGACGACACCAAGCGGCTGACGCATCGAATAGACATCGATACCGGTGCCCGCGCTCTCGGTGTACTCGCCCTTCATCAAGTGCGGGATGCCGCAGGCAAATTCGATGACTTCGAGCCCGCGCTGCACGTCGCCCCTGGAGTCGGCCAGCACCTTCCCATGCTCCGCGGACAGCATGTGCGCAAGCTCGTCGATATTCTTCTCGACGAGCGCTTTGAAGTTGAACATTACGCGCGCGCGCCGTTGCGGGTTCAGCGAGGACCATTCGGGAAACACACGTTGCGCCGCTTCGACCGCGCTCCTCACCTCGGCCGTCGTGGCAAACGGTGTGCGCGCTTGAACTTCACCCGTCGTCGGATTGTAGACGTCGCCGAAGCGGCCGCTCGTGCCTTTGACGTGTTTGCCGCCGATGAAATGCGTAAATTCCCGCACCATGTGATCCTCCTAAATGACGCGTCTGCCCGCGCCGTATTTGTCGGGCTGTTTAGCACTCCGTTGCGCTCGGCTCTAGCCGAAGTCAGCCGAGCGCAACAAGCCGAATGATCCGGGGCAAAAAAACGATTGTTCCAACAACCGCGGCAGCGATCGCACTCAACAGCACCGCACCGGCAGCGACGTCCTTTGCTGCCTTCACAAGTGGGTGAAAGTCCGGCGACGCAACGTCGCAAAGAAGTTCGAATGCCGTATTCAACGCCTCGGCAATCCAAACGATGACGATCGCAAGAATTAGGGCAAGCCAGGCTTCCGTCGTCAGCCCGAGGAAGAGCCCCATCGCGACGACGACGATGGTCGCGCCCAAGTGGATCCAAGCATTGTGCTGCGTTCGCAGCATCAATCCAAGGCCGGCGAGCGCATGCCGTATGCTCCGCACGCGCGCGGCAATCGAAAAGACAGGCTCCTTCTCGGGCGCTTCCTTCATCGTGTCAGCGTATAGCTCGCCGTCCCTTGCGCGTTCTCGCCCTCCCAGATTCCCGGAGATTGTCGCGTGAACCGTGCAACCAGCCGCCCACTGCCGGCGGCAAGCACCACGGAATTTCGCTCCATTGACCAGAACTGTACGGCGCGAAAATCCAAAGGACACGGCCCGTTGAGCACGACGGCATTGCCACCGCCGGTCGGCCAGTTCGTCAGTCGGATGCCGCAGCTTCGGTCACCCTCCTCGTCGACGAGACGCCATTGGCCCACGACGCCGCGCACGTCGCCCTCGTCGAACCGCAGTCCCGCAGGCGGCGACCGATCCAAAGCATCTTCGGCCACTCTGCTTGCCGGACGTTCGCGTGAGAGCATGAAGGGCCTTCTGGGAGACGGGCTGATCCAGCGCCCCGATCCAGTCAGACGAAACCGCGCGACCACGCGTCCTCGAGACCGCGTGAATTCCAACAGGTCTTCGTCCACGTCCCAATGCGTGGCGCGTGTCAGCCAGGGAAAGTCGTCGCAATCAGGATCGAAGTCGACCCGCCTGACCCCGTCGTCCCTTTCCGTGAAAAGGCGGACCCGGCAGCTTTCATTCGATTCGAGACTCGACAGGTACCAGTCGCCCTGCGGGCTCTCATCGACGCCGGCCATGTCGGCACTCGAAATCCGCTCGCCGTTGAGGTCGCCGCCGACGGCGAATTGAATCTGTCTCGCCCTGTCGACGATCAGGCAAGCAAGGGCGGTGGTTTGGAGCGACAAGCAGGTCACGCCTGCAAACGCCGGCGTATCGTCGAGCGTCCGTCGATCGGACATGTCATCGTTCGAGGCTATGGTCCGTCGGATCAAAGCCTCCTCTTGATTGCGAACGAAGCAGGTAAAGTCGCCACCTGTCGCGACACAAGTCGGTTCCGACGTGACTCGGTCGCCGGTCCCTATCAATTTGCCCCGTTCACCGCTGGCCATTGCGGCGCCATGCACCACGAAGAGGCGGTCGCCGTCGCCACGCATCGCACAAGCGACATCGTTTGTCCCGAGCGCTGCACAGTCGGGCCGGCCCACAATGCGGCCGCCGTAATTCACCCACATCCCGCCGCCCGCGTCGTTGGGAAGATAGGCAACCAGGTGCCTCTCTTGCCCACGAGCGAAACAAGCAACGCGGCCGCCGGATAGCCCGACGCACGCCGGCTCGCCCGTTAGAGTTCCGCCGAGATTCCGCCACTCGCCCCACGTCGCGCCGCCGTCCCATCTTCGCGAGACGAGACGCCCTCGCTTGTCGCGGGCAAAGCAGGCAATGCGATCCGTGCCGAGACCGACGCATGATGCGCGCCCTTGTGCAAGTTCACCGCCGAGCGACGACCAGCTGCTCCACGTCGTGCCATTGAGATGGATTTCTCCTAGAACACCCTTGGCCGTTGGCACGAAGCAATTGATGCCGCCCGGACCGCGCACCACACAACTGGGGACGGTCGGCAGATCGCCGCCGAGATCCTTGGCAGGCGCCCACTTGCCGTTCGCGTAAGCGATCCAGGCCATGTGCCCGTTCGCCAGGCGCACGAAGCAATCCAAACGCCCGGCACCCCACGACACGCATTCCGGCGCGTCGCGACCGGCGCCGCTGAGCACGACATTCCATGCCTCGGCGGGTGTCGGCATGGAGACCGCGGCACCCAAAAACAGCGCCAAGACGAAAGCAAACCGCATGCACATGTTCATGCCTTTGGCATCAACACCCAATAGTCGAGATCGAGGATGACGGATGGATCGTAGGCAGCGTCGCTGCCGCTCTTGTAGGGAAAATCCCAGCACGCACGATCTTTCGTCGCAACGGTTCGAACACGCAAATAACCAAGGTCGTCGCGCCCTCGCGCGTCCACTTTGTCCAACACCTCACTCCACGCATAGACGGTGTCACCGGCGAAGCAGGGTGCCACGTGCCGTCCGGCATTGATGCCGCGAACGAACCACGCGTTCCCAAGGCCGTTGAAGCTCAGCGCCCGCGCGATCGAAATCACGTGTCCGCCGTACACGATGCGCCGTCCGAACCTGCCCTGCTTCTCGGAGTGAGCGTTGAAATGCACACGTGCGGTGTTGTGATAGAGCCGCGTCGCCATCATGTGCTCGGCGTCCTCGACCGTCATGGCGTCGCCATGATCAAGGCGCTGACCGACGGAATAGTCGTTGAAGAAGGCGGCGCTGCCGGTTCCATGCCGATCGAACGCGCGAAGCTGCAACTCTCCGTCGGTCACGAGATCATGCGCTTCGACGGCTGCGGCAAGCTTGGGCGTTTGCGCCGGCGGCGCCTCGGCACTCGCGGCGCGCTTGCGCACCATCACCCATCGCGCGTAGCTCAGCACCGGCTCGTTACGTTGATTGAACCCGGTGGATCGCACGTAGACGATACCGCTCTCTCGGTTGGAATTTTCGCGGGTACCAAGCACCTCGGAACGCGCGCCAAGCGTGTCGCCGGCAAACACAGGTTTCAAAAACCGGCATTCGGCGTACCCAAGATTGGCGATTGCGTTGAGCGACACCTCGGGCACGGTCTTGCCGAACACGAGGTGAAACACCAGGAGATCGTCGATTGGCGCCGAGGGCAATCCCAACGAGCGCGCAAATTCGTCGGACGATTGCGCGGCGAACCGCCCACCGTAGAGCGCCGTGTATAAGGCGGCGTCTCCTACACTGACCGTACGCGCAGGAGCATGATTGAGACTCTGCCCGGCTCGGAAATCCTCAAAATAGTTCCCGCCGCCCGTCATGATTGCATCCGCTAAAGCCGTGAGTCGCAAGCCTTAGCGCAGACCAAACCGAACGTCACTCGCACTTTTTCACTTGCGCTTTTCAAGGAACGCCAGCCCTTCCTTGGCTTCGCTCTGGCTCGGATTGATCGCGAGCGCAGCCTTGTAGGTCGCGATCGCGTCGGCCTTCCGTCCTTGGTCCTCGTAGAGGCGGCCAAGCGTCGCCAGCATATCGGCGTCGCCGGGTTTCATCTGGGAAGCGGTGTGGCAGTCGCGCGTGGCATCAGCGAATCTGCTGATCCAGCTTTCCGAAACACAACGTGCGTAAAAGTAACCCGCGTTGTTGCTCTTGATGGCAATCGCCTTGCTGAACGCATCGATGGCTTTCGCGTGCTGGTTCAACTCCTGATAGGCGGCGCCCATTTCGTAATAAGCGATGTCCATTTTCGGATCTGCTTCGGTCGCCTTCTGATAATCGGCGATCGCCTGATCGTACTTCTTCGCGCTTCGATAGGCTTTCCCGCGCAAATAGAACGTCGGGGCAACCCACGTCCTCGGCAATCGGCCAGAGTCGATGACATCAGTAAAGAGTTGGATGGCAGTTTTGTAGTCGTGCTGCGCCAGCGCGGCTTGCGCCTTCTTGTGCACACCTTGCCAATCGAAACGCACCGGAGGCGTCACGGGAGCTTGAGCCGCAGCTGGCGCCGCCGCTGTCGAACTCTCCGCCGCCAGTGCTGCGGGAACAAGTGCCAAAGATAACGCAAGGGCCACAACGAGGCGCATGTGCTTCCGTCTCCTTCGAACCAACCGCGTCCATTCAAACAAAACTGCAGCCCTCTGGGTAGAGGGCCGCAGCAATCAACGATCAAAACCTAGGGATGTTCCGTTTCTTGATCAGCCACCGACGCGCGCCAGGCCATCGGACGCCCGCGTGTCGCCAGGGTTCAGATCGTGTAAGTGCTTGTAGTACTTCGCGGCCTTCCCTTTATCGCCCGTTTGTTCGGCCGACATCGCCGTGGCGTAGAGCATGTTCTGGTCGTCGGGCGCGCTGCCGAGCGTGAATTCGCAATCGGGCAAGGCGCCGGCGAAATCCTGCTTGTTGAAGAGCGCGATGCACCGGCCGACGTGGTAGATGTTCGAATCCGGATTGACGCGCAGGGCGTTGTTGAGATCGGCCAGCGCCGCGTCGTTTTGATTCAGCGCGGTATGGCACAGCGATGCATTGAAATAGAGTTCGCCGTTGTCCGTGAGCGTCTTCTGCGCCTCTTCATAGTCGGCGATCGCTTTCGCGCAATCTTGCTTTTGCTGATAGGCCACGCCGCGGTGGAAGTAGTAGGTGCCGCACTCGCTCCCCTCACAAATATGGGCATCGAGATACTTCGTGTAGTGATCGATGGCCTCGTCGTAATTCTTGCTGTTCAGCGCTTCGTCACCGAGCCGACCTTCCTCCTTCGCACGCTGCTTCATCTCTGACCTATGCTCCTGAATGCCCATCGCATTGGCGGGTGTCGCAATTGCGACGACGGCAAGCCACCCCACTATGAAAACTGCCAGGCGCTTCATCATCGACATTCCCCTGTGTTCTGAGCCATTCGAAGGAGCCGCGATTTTACTGACGGACCTCGAAAAAGCCAGGCCGCGGACTCTTTGTGACGTGCGGCTCAGCGCCCCGACGCTCCAACACCATTGCGGCGCAAAAAGGGCTCAACGCCAAGGTTAAGACGCATGCAACGCGTCGATTGCCTCAGCAAGAGCGACCGTCTGCCTAGCGATTTCGGCATGAAGCAATTCGACCATCCGGCCGTCCAATGAAATCGCGCCTTTACCCTTGTTCTCCGGCAACGCGAACGCCGCGAGAATAGCTCGCGCGCGCGCGACCTCTTCTTTGTCCGGCGAGAACACTCGGTTGCAAGTTTCGATCTGCGACGGATGAATCAGCGTCTTGCCTTCGAAACCGATAGCCCGGCCTTGAACACAAACGTCTTCAAACCCCTTCGCATTTGAAATTTCATTATAGACGCCGTCCAAAACGGCGAGCCCGTGAGCGCGTGCCGCCATCACACTGAGGCTAAGCGCGGCCATTAGACCGTCCCGTCCGGGCGTGTGCTGGCCGCGCATTTCTTTGACGAGATCGTTTGTTCCCATCACGAAGCACGCGAGGCGCCCGCCCGCCGCGGCAATCTCTTCGAGATGGAATATCGATGTCGGCGTTTCGATCATGAGCCAAAGGGCGATCGACTGCGGCGCGCTGCCAAGATGCTGATTGGCGTGCGCGACGTCGCCGGCCGTGCTGACCTTCGGAACCAACACGGCATCGGGGCCGGCCAGCGATGCCTGTTCCATGTCATCGTGTCCCCAAGGCGTGTCGAGCCCGTTGACGCGGATGATGACCTCGCGCTTGCCGAAGGGTCGGGACTTCACCATCGCACACACCTGAGCCCGAGCGGTCTCCTTCGCTTCCGGCGCGACGGCATCCTCAAGGTCGAGAATGACGGCGTCGGTCGGAAGCGTCGCCGCCTTCTCCATCGCGCGCGCGTTGGAGCCAGGCATGTAGAGAACACTGCGGCGGGGACGGACAGACAAGGCCATGGTGAATCCTCATGCCGGCTCGAAAAGTGGCGCGACGCTTTGTGAGAAATTTTCGCGGCCCTGTCGAGTTCGAATTGGCCTGCCTTTTTCTTGAGCGCATTGCGCCCGGCGAACACAGCCGGATCCGCATGCGCGGTCCCTGACGCCGAGATTTTTGGCTATGCTTCATCGTTGGCATTTGAGGGTCACCTAACGATGCCTGAACGGCGCACAATCTTATCGATCCAGTCGGACGTCATCCGCGGCCACGTCGGCAACGGAGCCGCACGGTTCGCGCTTCAGCGTCTGGGCTACGACGTGTGGGCGTTGCCGACGATCCTTCTTTCCAATCATCCGGGTCATGCCAAGTTTCGGGGCGAGACCACGCCCACAACGCATCTCCGCGCATTGCTCGAAGGTATCGTGGACAACGGCTGGCTGAGCCAGTGCGCTGGAGTAGTGTCCGGATATCTCGGCAGCGCCGATCAAGCCGCATTCGTTGCCAATGCCGTCGCGCAGGTAAAGCAGGCCAACCCCAACGCACTCTATCTTTGCGATCCGGTGTTCGGTGACGACGACGGCGCCTATGCGCGACCGGGCGTCGCCGAAGCAATGGCACGGCATCTCGTTCCGCTCGCAGATATCGTGGCCCCCAACCGCTTCGAACTGGCCAGTCTGACCGCACGCTCGATCACAAACGCGGCCGATGCCGTCGCGGCAACGCGCTCACTGGCACGTGGCGAGGTCTTGGTGACTTCAGTTCCGTTCGGTGGCGCTGAGATTGGCTCGCTCGTGGTGACGCGGACTGAGGCGGCAGCGACGGTGACGCGCAGATTGGATGGTGTACCGCACGGCACTGGCGATCTCTTGTCTGCCCTTTACTTGGAGCGACGCTTGTCGGGCGCATCTCCCCGCGAAGCGTTGGAGAAGGCCGCCTCTGCCACAAATGCCATCATTTGCAACAGCATCGGCCAGGATGAGCTCAAGTTGGTTCAGTCGCAGCAGCTCTTGATCGATCCGATCCCGCGCCTTTCGTCCATCACCTTATAGCCGCTCGTCGCGCGCAACGCCGTGGCCGTGATAGAATGCGGCCACGCCAGAGGGAGGCATCGATGATCAAGTCGCCGTTGCTGCGTTTGATCTTCGCTCTATCGTTGGTGGGTCTGCTGTC
Source organism: Alphaproteobacteria bacterium (assembly GCA_016124635.1). Lineage (GTDB taxonomy): Bacteria > Pseudomonadota > Alphaproteobacteria > Micropepsales > Micropepsaceae > SZUA-430. Next base: position 62,116 of record WGNJ01000002.1, read on the forward strand.
CGCGTGCGTCCACCCGACGCCGTATCAGCAGGCGCCGCCTCGCGGCTTCGGCTACAACGAAGACCGGCTCGATCAAAACCGCTATCGCATCACTTTCCGCGGCAACTCATCGACGCCGCGCGAAACCGTCGAAGACTATCTACTCTACCGCGCAGCCGAGCTGACGCTGCAAAACGGCTTCGATCACTTCATCATGGTCGGTCGCGACACGGAGGCGAAGACATCATATCGCTATTGGGTCGACCTCTACGGCCGCCGCGGTTACTTTTACCACGGCTTCCCGCGTTGGCATCACGATCCATGGCATCGCGATCCTTGGGGACGTCCGTCCTACGACGTTGAGCCGGTCACGACCTACACGGCAACGGCGGAGATCATCATGATCCGCGGCCCTCGTCGGGACCGTGACATCGAAGCCTTCGACGCCCGTCAGGTCTTGGCTCAAGTCGGTCCACGCGTGGTCCGCCCCGAACAACAGTCGCACTAGATCGCCAGCTCCGGATCGCCTTCGAGGACGCGCTGCTCGAGCTGCGGCGCCTGCCCCGGCTGCCAACGCCGCACGCGATGCGCGACGCGATAGCGAAGCGGGCCGCCGTCGGGTGCCGTGTTGCGCTCGAGCGGCCGCGGGATGCAAACGAACTCCGTCTCGAGCTCGTCGCGCGTCACACGCACCGTCGCGTAGCCGTGTCCGCCGTAATCGCCGAACGCGAGGTGCGGCGCGACATCCGGGTTGCTGAGCTTGAGTGCGCGCGCCTTGTCGCCGGTCTTGGCAAGCTCGAGCGATGACTTCACGCCGTGCAGAATCGTCATGTTCATCGACGCCTCGACCGTTCCGTCCGGCTTATCCCACAGATAGAGCGCGCGCAGCGGGTGATCCTTCTTGATCACGATCTCCGCGATTTCGGCCAAGCCTTGCTGCGAAATCGACCCGGTGATGAACTCGACCCCGACCGGCTCGAACTTCTGCGGCGGCAGCGCCTTTGACACGCGGCCCGCCCAGAACGAATGTTTGTCGCCGGCGACGATCGCGAGGCCGGTGATGCCGTTGTCGCGCACCATGTCGAAGATCTCGGCATGCTCGACGACATAGCCGCCATTGAACAAACCGTAGCTCTGGGACGGCCACACGCGGTCCGCAATTGGCGGCAGATTCTGCATGTCGGTGCGCCACGAGAGCGTGCCGAACGAGTGGCCCCAAATCTTCCAGGGCGCCGTCGATTTCTTCAGCCGGTCGAAGAACCAAGCCTTTTGCTCGGCGCCGAGATATTGCGCGGGTATCTCATTGAGCCCGGGGTTCGGCAGGTCCTTCCCACCGAACCTGATCGTCGCGGGCGGCTTCCCGCCGTTATAGCCGCGTCCGCCGTCGATGATCTCGCTCGCGTCTTGCACCCCGACGAAGGGAAAGCCCTTCACCGCAAACTCCGCACCCGCACTGCCCCCAGGGTAGTTGAACGATCGGTTGTCGGTGATGATGAGTTCCGCATTCTTGCCGAACTTCAGCGCGCGGTAGATGCGCAAGCTGTGCACTGCCGTCAGGTTGTTCGGCTCCTGCCCGACGCCGCTGTCGTCGAAAGTGGTCATCGCCGCGTTGGTGACCCTTGGCGCTTCGAAGCGATCGAGCGAGGGATTGCCGGGCTTAGCGACGCGCGCCGGCTGATATTCGAACCAAGCTTGATTTGCCATGACCTTCTTGGTCTGCGCCGGCCGCACCGCGTCGTTGAACACCTCCCAACTTTGAAAGCCTGTCCAGGAGAATTCGTGATTGTCCCACACGTGCACGAACGGAAAGTGCGCCCGCGCATCCTGCAGGTCGGGATCGGTGAGATAGCCGCGATAGGCGGTGCGATAATCCTCCAGTGTCGTGGGCAGATGAAAATCTTTTATCTTCTCGCCGTTCTTATAGCGCACGATATCGCGCAGGCGCCGGCCGCGATTCACGCCGCCGGGGCTGTCCTCCGGATACCAAACGACCTCGTAGATGAAGTCGCCGAGGTGCAGCACAAACATCAGCCGCTCGGCGGGCGGACGCCGCTCGTCCTCGAAGATCATTCGGCGATAGGCGTGGCACGCGCTATTGGTGACATCCTGGCACGACACGAACGCGAACCTCACCGGCCGCTCGTCGTCTTCCGCCGGCGCCGTAACCGTGCGTCCGATACGGCTGCCGAATCCCTGTTCGTCGCTGAAGCGATACCAATATTCGCGCGCGGGCTTGAGACCCGCGGCGAGGAAGCGGCACGTCCAATCCGTCTCCGCGCTCACATTCGCGGTCCCGCGCGCGACAATGTCGGTGAACTCGGGGTTGGCCGAGACCTCAACGGCAAGCCGATGCGCATTGTGATCGCCGCCGAGAGGCGCTCGCCGCGTCCACAAGATGACACTGTCCGATTGCGGGTCGCCAGACGCGACGCCTTGCGGATAGAGATCGCGCCGCTCCTGCCAAGGGGGCCCCGCCAGCGCCGTGCCCTTCCCAAACGCCAACGCCGCGCCAAAAGCAGAAGCCATGGCGGTGAATTCTCTGCGGGTCGTTTTCATATCCTGTCCCCGAATGCCCGACATCAGCGTGACCCGCGCAACCTATGATGGGCAATGCACATGGTCTTGAACGGAATTGACCTTCAGGTGAGCGGGTGTCGTCTGCCGCGCGCTTTCGCCTGTCTGTCGTTGCCGCAAAGTCGCCGACGACAAAGTGGATTGGCGGGTCAGGAACGCCCGGCCATGACGGATATCTTGCGACGAAGAGTGAGAGGACTACCGCCGCCGGCCGAGCGAGGCGTGCAGCGACTTGAGACCCAACGGATCGTGGCGCTCGCAATTGAGCGGCGACTGCAGGGACTTGATCCAGCTCTTCTCGAGAGATTTCAACGAGCGGGTCTCGAAGTACCAGACCGAGCCGTGCCCGCGCATCCAATCGCTGAGCCACGCCTCGCGGTCAGCCGCGATCTTGAGCCGCCCGAAGAAGCTGCGTTTCGCCGGCAATTGCAGCAGTGCCGCCAGCTTCTGTCGCAGTTCACTGCAATGCGAATGCGCCGATAGCTGCCCACTCAGTTCAGTGTGCAGATTCTGCGCCTTGCCGACGAAATGATACGTCCAATGCTCGAGCCCGTCGACGCCGTCGAACTTCCAGACATAGAGGCCCGGGCCGCGCGGCACCTCGTTCAGACGCTCAAACGCAACGCGCGTGCGATGCTCGAAGCCCCTCGGATATTTTTTCGAGGGTCCTAGCATCGATCAGGCTGCCTTCTTGAGGTGGCGGGAGATCAAGATCTCGGCGATCTGTATTGCGTTGAGCGCCGCGCCCTTGCGAAGATTGTCCGACACGACCCACATCGACAATCCGTTCTCGACCGTCGGATCCTTGCGGATGCGGCTGATGAACGTCGCATAGTCGCCGACGCACTCGACCGGCGTGACGTAGCCGCCGTCTTCCTGCTTGTCGACCACCATGCAGCCCGGTGCCTCGCGCAGAAGATTGCGCGCCTGCGCTTCCGAGATCGGACGCTCGAACTCGATATTGACCGCCTCCGAGTGTCCGACGAACACGGGCACCCGCACACACGTCGCCGAAACCTTGATGTCGGGATCGAGAATCTTGCGCGTCTCGACGCCCAGCTTCCATTCTTCCTTGGTCTGGCCGTCCTCCATGAACACGTCGATGTGCGGGATGACGTTGAAGGCGATCTGCTTGGTGAACCTTTTGTGCTCGATCGGGTCGGTCACGAAGATCGCGCGGGTTTGGCTGAAGAGCTCGTCCATCGCGTCTTTGCCGGCGCCCGACACGGATTGATAGGTCGACACGACGATGCGCTTGATCTTCGCCGCATCGTGCAGCGGCTTCAGCGCCACCACCATCTGCGCCGTCGAGCAATTCGGATTGGCGATGATATTCTTCTTCGCAAACTTGGCGATCGCGGCCGGATTGACCTCCGGCACCACGAGCGGCACGTCAGGATCCATTCGCCATCGCGACGAGTTATCGATCACGACGGTGCCTTGGGCCGCGATCTTGGGCGACCATTCGCCGGACACACTGCCGCCGGCCGACATCAGGCAGATATCGGTGCCGCGAAAGTCGTATGTCGCGAGGTCTTTGCAGTGCAACGTGTGGTCACCGTACGAGACGTCTCTGCCGATGCTCTTGCGCGAGGCCAAGGCCACCACTTCGCTGGCCGGGAACTGCCGCTCGGCAAGAATATTCAGCATCTCGCGGCCCACGTTGCCCGTGGCGCCGGCGACAGCGACCTTCCAAGTCATTTGAAGCTCCTAAAGCCCCCCGGCCCCCGGCGCGGTCTTTCGCCGCGCGGGACATCCTCAAGTTTCTCAGGTCAGGCGGCAAGCTTGTCAAGCGCGGCAAGCACCGCTGAGCCCATTTCCTGGGTCCCGACTTCGCGCTTACCCGCCTGCATGATGTCCTTGGTGCGGTAACCATCGTCGAGAATTTTTGCGACTGCACGCTCGATGAGGTCCGCTTCCTTCATCATGGCAAACGAATACCGCAGGCACATCGCGAACGACAGAATTGCGGCGATCGGATTGGCGAGACCTTTGCCCGCAATATCTGGCGCCGACCCGTGGATCGGCTCGTAGAGCGCGCGCTGCTTACCGGTCTTCTCGTCTCGGTTGCCCAGCGAAGCCGACGGCAGCATGCCGATCGAGCCGGTCAGCATGGCGGCTTCGTCGGAGAGAACGTCGCCGAACAAATTATCGGTGACGATGACGTCAAATTGCTTGGGATTCCGCACAAGCTGCATCGCGCAGTTGTCGGCGAGGATGTGGGACAACTCTACGTCCTTGAATTCGGCGCCGTGAACGTAGGTAACCTCCTCCTTCCAGAGCAGGCCAGAGTGCATCACATTGTGCTTTTCCGCCGAAGCGACCTTATTCCGCCGCTTACGCGCCAGTTCGAAGGCCACGCGTGCGATGCGGCGAATTTCGCCTGTCGTGTAGACTTGCGTGTCGACGGCGCGACGTTCGCCGTCCGGCAACTTGGTGATCCCACGCGGCTCACCGAAATAGACCCCACCCGTCAGCTCGCGCACGATCAGAATGTCGAGCCCCGAGACGATCTCCGGCTTCAGCGCGGAGGAATCCTTCAGCGCGTCGAAGCAGATTGCCGGCCGGAGGTTCGCGAACAACCCCAGGTCCTTACGCAAGCGCAGCAATGCCGCCTCCGGCCGCTTGTCGTAGGGAGCGTTCGCCCATTTCGGTCCGCCGACCGCGCCAAAGAGAACGGCATCGGCATCTAGCGCCTTCTTCATTGCGGGTTCGGAGATCGGCGTTCCGTGCGCATCGAACGCAGCACCGCCGACGAGGTCGCGTTCGACCGAGAAGCGCGCACCTTTGGTCGTCAGCCAAGCGATCACGCGCTCGACTTCGGCGATCACTTCAGGCCCGATTCCGTCACCCGGCAGCAGCAGCAGTTTGAACGTCACGAAAGCAGTTCCTCAGAGTCTGAAAACAATTAAAGCCACGGCATCGAGGCGCGGCGGCGTTCTTCGAATTGATCGATCTTGTCCTTGTGCCGCATCGTGAGGCCGATGTCGTCCCATCCGTTGAGCAAACACTGCTTCCGAAAAGCGTCGACTTCGAACGTGATGCAGCCGCCGTCGGGACCGCGGATCTCTTGTTTCTCGAGGTCGACGCTGATGACGGCGTTCGACCCGCGCGACGCATCGTCGAGAAGCTTGTCGATTTCCGCTTGCGGCAGCACGATCGGCAAAATGCCGTTCTTAAAGCAGTTGTTGTAGAAGATGTCGGCGAAGGACGGCGCCATGATCACGCGGATACCGAAGTCGAGCAGCGCCCACGGCGCATGCTCGCGGCTCGAGCCGCAGCCGAAATTTTCGCCCGCGACCAAGATTTGCGCCTTGCGATAGGCGGGCTTGTTCAGCGCGAAATCGGGGATCTCTTTTCCGTCGCTCGTGTAGCGCATCTCGTCGAAGAGATGCTTGCCGAGGCCGGTGCGCGCGATTGTTTTCAAAAACTGCTTCGGGATGATCATGTCGGTGTCGACGTTGATCATCGGCAACGGCGCCGCAACGGCGGTCAGAGACTTGAACTTCTGCATGTGAACTGAACCGTCTAATGTTGGCGTCGTCCCTATAGCACGCCACTCCACGACTTTCCTCCCTTCAGGTTCGCCTTGTTTCCTCCTCTCCAAGCCTCACCTGCTCCCGCGCGCGCTCGATTTCTTTCCTCCCCTGCACGCGGGATTTGCTCCCGCGCGTGCCCTATTTCTTTCCTCCCCTGCACGCGGAACGCGTGCGGGCGGAGGTGTCGAGCCTGCAGAACACTGTCGGCAAAAAGCAGAGCTTCCGTGGCGAGACGGAGGGGGTGCGCTGAAGTGACGTGCGCATCGACGGGGGTAGTGCGGGCGCCGAGAGCCCTCTCCGTCTCGCCGCGCTCCTCGGCGATCCACCTCCGCCCGCACGCGCGTTCCGCGCGCGCAGGGGAGGAAAAGGCGAACCTACCTTCAGCCTTTGTAATAGGCGCAGATCTTGTTGCCGACGGGGTCGCGCACATAGGCGCCGTACCATTCCGGCTTGCTCTCACCGCGGACACCGGGCGCACCTTCGTCTTTGCCGCCGACTTTGAGCGCTGTCCGGTAAAAGGCATCGACTGCCGCTCGGTCCTTGGCCTTGAACGCAAGCATCGACCCGTTGCCGAAGTCCGCTTTGTTCTTGTCGAAGGGCGTCGCGAGGTAAATCATCAGCAGGTCGTCGCCCGACTTGCCGCCCGGGCCGTAGCCGGCCCAGCCGCCGTCTTTGAATGTGCGCGCGTAGCCCAGCGGCCCCAGCGCCTCGTCATAGAACGCCACCGATTGGTCGATGTCGTTCACACCGATCGTCACGTAACCGAGCATGTGCGTCTCCCTCTGTCCTCGACAAAACTGTCGCTCAGGACCGCATCGCCGTCAAGAACAAAAAGAGAACATCATCCCATGCCCCACATCGCCATGACGAGGCTGAACGCGCGCATGTCGCCGCTTGTGGTCCCGGCCATCTTGTTCATGACGTAACCGTACGTCGCATGATTTTGCATATCGATGATCACCAGCGAGCCGCCGTATCCGCCCCAAAAGCACATGTTGGGATTGGGCAACGGCAGCATCGGCCCCGGCAAGCCGAAGCCCATGCCGTAGCGCACCGGCTGACCGAGGATCAGATCCGTCCCTTCGATCTGCAGCTCGAGCGCTTTGCGGCATCCGGCCTCCGACAGGAACCGCTTGCCGTTCAGCGTCCCGCCGTTGGCGAGGATCGCCTGCACCAGTGCGACCGAGCGCGCATTGCCGGTGCCGCCTGCCGCTGGAAGTTCGGCGCCGCGCCAAGCCCGCGTCTTCGTCTCGCTGACATCGACGCCCGGATTGCTCGACATGTTGCGCGTCAGATCGTTCTGATCGCCGTCGGCGATCCCCTGTCCCGCCGGCGGCGGAATGAGTTCGGCCACGCGCGCATCTTCCGTCGCCGGCAAGCCGATGTGGAAGTCGGCGTCGAGCGGCCTTGCGATCTCTTCGCGAAACACCGTGCCGACGGTCTTGCCCGTCACGCGGCGAACGATTTCACCGACGAGATAGCCCTGCGTCATCGCGTGATAGCCGCACGCGGTGCCCGGCTCCCAATAGGGCGCCTGCGCCGCCAGCAGCGAAGTGCATTTTTCCCAGTCGTAGAGATCGTCCTTGGTGAGCTTCTCCTTCCAGCCGGAGAGTCCCGCCGAATGGCTCATCAAATGCGAGACCTTGACGTTCGCCTTGCCGTTCGCCGCGAACTCCGGCCAGTACTTCGCAACCGGCGCGCTGAAATCGACCCCGCCGCGATCGGCGATCATCAGCGCGGTCAGCGCCGTCATCGTCTTCGTCGTCGAATAGACGTTGATGATCGTGTTCTTTTCCCACGGCTGCGTGCCGGCGGCGTCGCGATACCCGCCCCACAGATCGACGACCGTCTTGCCCTCGAGCGTCGATGAGAACGAAGCGCCGACGTCGGCGCCGCTCGCCAGATTGTTTTCAAATGCCGTCCGCGCCTTCTCGAACCGCTCGTCGCAAAACCCGTGGACCGTCATCTGCTCGCTCCCAATATCTTTCGGCTATAGGACGCGAATGCGCGGCCGCTTGTCCAGACGTTGACAACCGTTTGTAAGCGTTGCTGAGCGTTTGTGAGCGTCACGTCAGCCGCACCCCCTCCGTCTCGCCGCTGACTCTCGAGCGTTCACGCCAGCTCACTGCCGGCTCGCCACCTCCGCCCGCACGCGCATCGCGCGCGCAGGGGAGGAAAGAGACTGTTGCGCTCGGCATCTTTCCTCCCCTGCATGCGGAACGCATGCGGGCGGAGGTGGCGAGCCTGCGGGGCATCAACGATAGGGCAGAGCGCTTGCGGCGAGACGGAGGGGGTGCCGTTGAAGCACCGCGCGGTAACCGCTTGCGACCGGGCGGCGCAACGACACACGCTGTTACAAGCCGATGCACGCCGGCGTCCCTTTTCGCCGACACAATCCTACGCATGTCGGCACGCGAGCGAGAGGCAAACACAATCCAATTGGCGCGGCGCCTGCGACGTTCGATGACCGATGCGGAAGTCATCTTGTGGTCTCATCTGCGCCGCGATCAGTTTCGCCGGCTGCGCTTTCGGCGTCAGCATCCGATCGGCCCTTACGTCGCCGATTTCGTATGCACCAAACGCAAGTTCGTGATCGAGGTCGACGGGGAGACCCATCACACGCCCGAGCAGCTGCTCCACGACATGCGCCGGCGCGCCTATCTTGAGGACAGAGGCTGGCGCGAAATGCGTGTCACCAATCAAGATGTCTATGACGATCTCGACGGCGTGCTCGAGACGATCTGGCGCGAGACGCGCGATACCGGACATATCTAGCGCGCATCACGTCTGCGGCACCCCCTCCGTCTCGCCGCTGACTCTCGAGCGTTCGCTTCAGCTCACGGCCGGCTCGCCACCTCCGCCCGCACGCGCATCGCGCGCGCAGGGGAGGAAAGAGACTGCTGCGCTCTGCACTTTTCCTCCCCTGCATGCGGAACGCATGCGGGCGGAGGTGGCGAGCCTGCGGAGCATCGACGATAGGGCAGAGCGATGATGGCGAGACGGAGGGGGTGCGCTGAACCGCCGAGCACCCACCAGCAACGCTGCGCCAACGCGCGCTAAACGCCAAGCTCCCGCACGTCGGCCAAGTGGCCGGCGATCGCAGCGGCGGCGGCCATGGCAGGCGACATCAGATGCGTGCGTCCGCCGCGCCCTTGCCGTCCCTCGAAGTTGCGGTTCGAGGTCGAGGCGCAACGCTCCTGCGGCTGAAGCTTGTCGGCGTTCATCGCCAGGCACATCGAGCAGCCGGGCTCGCGCCACTCGAAGCCCGCGTCGAGGAACACGCGGTCGAGCCCTTCGGCCTCCGCTTGTTCCTTCACGAGGCCCGAGCCCGGCACCACCATCGCGCCGACATGCGCAGCGACGCGCCGCCCGCGCGCGACCTTCGCCGCCTCACGCAAGTCTTCGATGCGCCCGTTGGTGCACGAGCCGATGAACACGCGGTCGACCTTGACGTCCTTCATCGCGGTGCCCGCGGCAAGACCCATATAGTCGAGCATGCGTTCCATCGCCGCGCGCCGCGCCGCGTCTTGCTCGGCCGCCGGATCGGGCACGCGCCCAGTGATCGGCACGACGGTCTCCGGCGACGTACCCCACGTGACGAGCGGTGCAATCTCCGCCGCATCAATCTTCACCTCGACATCGAACACCGCATCGTCGTCCGACTTCAGCGTGCGCCAATAGTGCATCGCCGCTTCGAAGGCCGCGCCCTTCGGCGCATGCGGCTTGCCCCGGACATAGGCGAAGGTCGTCTCGTCCGGCGCGATCAAGCCGGCGCGCGCGCCGCCTTCGATCGACATGTTGCAGACCGTCATGCGCCCTTCCATGGAGAGCGCGCGGATCGCCTCGCCGGCATATTCGATGACGTAGCCGGTGCCGCCGGCGGTGCCGATCTTGCCGATGATCGCGAGCACGATGTCCTTCGCGGTGACGCCGAGCGCGAGCTTGCCGTCGACGGTCACGCGCATGTTCTTCGAGTGCCGCGTCGCCAGCGTCTGCGTCGCCAGCACGTGCTCGACCTCCGACGTGCCGATGCCGAACGCCAGCGCCCCGAACGCGCCGTGCGTCGAGGTATGGCTGTCGCCGCACACGATCGTCATGCCCGGCAGCGTCAACCCCTGCTCAGGGCCGATGATGTGGACGATGCCCTGGCGGATGTCGTCCATCCCGAAATAGGTGATGCCGAATTCGCCCGCGTTCTTCTCGAGTGTCGCGATCTGCAGCGCCGACTCCGGATCGGCGATCCCCTTCGAGCGGTCGGTCGTCGGCACGTTGTGGTCGGCGACGGCGATGGCGAGATCCGGCCGGCGCACCTTGCGCCCCGCCAGGCGCAAGCCTTCGAAGGCCTGCGGGCTCGTCACCTCGTGCACGAGATGGCGGTCGATATAGAGGATCGCCGCCTCGCCGGGCGTGTCGTCGACGAGGTGGCTGTCCCAAATCTTGTCGTAAAGCGTTTTGCCGGTCATGACGCGATGGTTCTAGCGCCTTGCACCGCGGAATCAACCGCAACCCTTGCGCCGTCTAACTCTTCGCCAGGGCCGCGACTTTGGCGGCGAGCGCCTTCTTGCCGAACGGCTTCGCGAGCGCGTCGTGCGCGCCGAGCTGCAGCGCCAGCTCGAGATAGTCCTCAGCGCTCGACCGCCCTCCGCCCGACACCACCAGGATCTTCGTCTCCGGCGAGCGCCGCGTCACTTCGAGCACGATGTCGGTGCCTTCGCGGTCCGGCATGATGATGTCGAGCACGACGACGGCGGGCTTTTCGCGCTCGATCGTCTCCAAACCTTCGACCCCGCCCGCAGCCTCCAGAACGTGGAAGCCCGCCTCCTCCAGCGCGCCGCACATCGTCTGGCGGACGAGATCGTCGTCATCGACGACGCACACGGTCGTGCTCTGGCCCATGGCGGCACCGCCCACAGCTGATCTTGAGTCTCGATGCAACATACTCCAAAACCGCCGCGACCGACGTTTGTTCCACCCAAGATGTGCAATTCGCGCACCATGACGATCGAGACCGGCCGGCTGATCTTGCGCGAATGGCGCGCGGCGGATTTGCCGCTCATCGCCGCGATCAACGGCGATCCCGTCGCGATGCGCCACTTCGTGCAGCCGATGACGCACGCCGAGAGCGACGCCTTCGTCGCGCGGCAAGTCCAGCGCCAAGCCGAAGACGGTTTTTGCATGTGGGCCGTCGAAGCCAAGGGCGCAGCGCCCTTGATCGGCGTTCTGGGTCTCGCGCGCAACGGCTTTGAGCCGCCGCTCGAGACGGGCGTCGAGGTCGGCTGGCGCCTCGCACCCGCGCACTGGGGCAAGGGCTACGCCACCGAAGGCGCCAAGGCCGCGCTCAAGTTCGGCTTCGAGCAGAAAGGCCTCGACGAAATCCTGTCGATGACCGTGCTCGCGAACAAGCCGTCATGGCGCGTGATGGAGCGTATCGGCATGACGCGTGATGCGGAGGGCGACTTCGACCACCCGCGCGTCCCCGACGGTCACCCTCTGAAGCGCCACATCCTCTACCGCCTCACGCGCGCAGACTGGCTCCGCCAGCAGCGCTATGAACAGTGAAGGCGCAAGATCCGCCGCCCTCGCCTTTCCTCCACCGTTCGTGGCAACGAACAACGAACGAAAGGCGCAACCGCTTGAGAGAAGTGAGGTACCTGGGCCCCCTCGGCGACCGCTCATTTCTTTCCTCCCCTGCACGCCGTGAGGCGTGCGGGCGGAGGTGCCGAGCCCGCAGCGTGTTGAATATTGGCTTCAGTGTATGTGGCGAGGCGGAGGGGGTGCGCTGGAGCGTTTGCCGGTGACGATCGACGCGCGGCGCGCCCACCCCCTCCGGCTCGCCGCTAGCTCTCTGCACTCACGTCGAGCCTCTGCAAGCTCGCCACCTCCACCCGCAAATTCGCGCCGCGAATTCGCAGGGGAGGAACGTTCAAATGCAAGCTGTGAGCTACGCGCTCTCGGCGGCGGCTTCGCCTTCGCCCTCGCTGCGGTCGCGCGCGCGCTCGGCGATGCGCGCGGCCTTACCCGTCAAACCCTTGAGGTAATAGAGCTTGGCGCGGCGCACGCGCCCGCGGCGCAGCACCTCGACCGAGTCGACCATCGGGCTGTTGACCGGAAACACGCGCTCGACGCCCTCGCCGTAGGAGATCTTGCGCACCGTGAAATTCTCGTTGAGGCCTTCGCCGGCGCGCCCCACGCAGACGCCCTCGAACGCCTGAATGCGCTCGCGGCGCTTGATCTGGCCGCTCTTCTCGTCTTTCGACTCTTCGACCACTTTCACGTTGACCTTGAGCGTGTCGCCCGGAACGAACGGGACGTCCGCCTTGCCCTTGCCGAACTTCTTCGCCTGTTCGGCCTCGAGTTGTTTGATCAAATTCATCGGTCTCGTCCTTTCAGTGTTTGGTTTTGGGCGCGCGCTTCAGATAAGCGTCCCACATATCGGGGCGCCGCGCCTTTGTGAGTTCGATTGCGCGTTCGCGACGCCAATCGCGAATGCGTTGATGATGTCCCGACATCAGGATGCTCGGGATGTCGCGCCCCTCCCATGACGGCGGGCGCGTGTAGTGCGGATATTCGAGCAGGCCGTCCTCGAAGCTCTCTTCGTCGAGCGATTGATCGTCGCCAACGACGCCGGGCAACAGGCGCACGCAAGCATCGATCAGCGCCATCGCCGCGAGCTCGCCGCCCGACAGCACATAGTCGCCCATCGAAATTTCCTGCATCGCCCGCGCTTCGATCACGCGCTCGTCGATACCTTCATAGCGCCCGCACACGAGGACGGCGCCGGGGCCATGCGCGAGCTCGCGCGCCCGCGCCTGTGTGAACGGCACGCCGCGCGGCGAGAGCAAGATCAGCGGACGCCCGTTGCGCGCAACCGAGTCGACGGCCGCGGCCACGAAGTCCGCGCGCATCACCATGCCGGGCCCACCGCCGGCCGGCGTGTCGTCGATCGAGCCGTAGCGCGTCGTCGAGAACGCACGCATGTCGACCGTTTCGAGCGACCATTTCCTCTCGGCCAACGCCTTGCCCGACAACGACATGCCGAGCGGGCCCGGAAACATCTCCGGCTGCACGGTCAGAACGCTCGCGAACCAGTTGCTCATGCCGCACCCGCCGCCGACTTCTCGTTCACCTCGAGCATCGCCGCGAGGCCGTCGGCCGAGAGCACGACGCGCTTGGTCTTGACGTCGACCGTCGGCACCATTTTGACCGTGAACGGCACGAACACGCTGGCCGTCCCGCGCTTGACCTCCATCACGTCGCCGCCGCCGAAATTGTGGAACGCCAGCACGCGCCCGACTTCGGCACCGCTCGCGTCCGTCACCGGCAGATCGATCAGATCGGCGTGATAGAACTCGTCGTCCTCGGGCTCCGGCAGATCGGCGCGATCGACGTAAAGATCGAGGCCGCGCAGCGTCTCGGCGCTGTTGCGGTCGTTGATGCCTTTGATCGCAGCGATCACCGTCTCGCCCTGCAAGCGCTCGTGCACGAGCTGGAACTTGCGCCCGTCGCTCGCGAGCACTGCACCGTAGGACGCGACGTCGAGCGGCGCCTCGGTGAAGCTTTTGATCTTCACCTCGCCCTTCAGACCGTGCGCCGCAACGATGCGGCCGATGAGGATACGCTTGTCCGACATGCGTTCATGCGGGAGCCGTTAGGCCGCCGCTTCCTCGCCCTTCTTCTCGGCCGCCATCCGTTCCTGCGCCTTCTTGCGCGGAGAGGACTTCTTGGGGTCGTTGAACTTGGTCTTCTTCTCGGCCAAACCCGCTTCCGCCAGGAAGCGCTCGATGCGCTCGGACGGCTGCGCGCCGTTGCCGAGCCAATGCTTCATCCGGTCGAGGTCGAACTTCACGCGCTCCGGATTGTCCTTCGGCAGCAGCGGATTGTAGTGACCGATGCGCTCGATAAAGCGGCCGTCGCGCGGTGCGCGCGCGTCGGCGACGACGATCTTGTAGAACGGACGCTTCTTCGTCCCACCGCGTGACATTCTGATTCTCAGCATTCTTCGAAATTCCCTGGTTGTTCGAAGCTCGTCTTGACGCGTTACCGAATTCACTTCTTCTTCCCCGGAAACCCGGGCGGCAATTTCATGCCCCCGAGTCCGGGCAATCCTTGCGGCATACCGGGGCCTGCGCCTTGCAGCGCACCCGGCGGCAGTTGCGGTGCCTGACCGCCGAACAAAGCGCTGAGCATTCCGCGCCCGCCTTTGTTCATCTTCTTCATCACATCCGCCATCTGGCGATGCATTTTGAGAAGCTTGTTGACCTCCGAGACTTCGGTCCCGGATCCCATTGCGATGCGCTTGCGGCGCGAGCCGTTGATGATGTCCGGCTTCTTGCGCTCTTTCATGGTCATCGACGAGATGATCGCCTCTTGGCGCTTCAGTATCTTGTCGTCGAGACCGGCGTTGTTCAGCTGATCCTTCATTTTCGCGATGCCGGGCAGCATGCCGAGGATGCCCTGCATCCCACCCATCTTGCGCATCTGGTGCAGCTGGTCGGCGAGGTCGTCGAGATCGAAGGCGCCCTTCTGCAGCTTCGCCGCCATCTTGGCGGCCTTCTCGGCGTCGATCGTCTCGGCTGCTTTTTCGACGAGCGAAACGACGTCGCCTTGGCCAAGGATGCGCCCCGCGATGCGGCGCGGATGGAAGTCTTCGAGGGCATCGAGCTTTTCGCCCGTGCCCAATAGCTTGATCGGCGCCCCGGTCACCGCGCGCATCGAAAGCGCCGCGCCGCCGCGGCCGTCGCCGTCGATGCGCGTTAGCACGATGCCCGAAAGCCCGATGCGCTCATTGAACGTCTTGGCGACGTTGACCGAGTCCTGACCGGCCAAGCTGTCCGCGACGAGCAATGTCTCAGTCGGTTGCGAGATGTCGCGCACCTGCGCGATCTCGGCCATCAGCGCCTCGTCGACGTGCAGACGGCCCGCCGTATCGAGCATCACGACGTCGTAGCCCGAGAGCTTCGCCGCCTGCAGCGCACGCTTGGCGATATCGACGGGATTTTGTCCGGCGATGATCGGCAGCGTCGCGACGCCCGTCTGCTCGCCCAAAACCTTCAGCTGTTCCTGCGCCGCAGGCCTGCGCGTATCGAGCGAGGCCATCAGCACTTTCTTCTTCTCGCGCGTCTGCAGCCTGAGGCCGATCTTCGCCGTCGACGTCGTTTTGCCCGAGCCTTGCAGACCGATCATCATCACGACGACCGGCGGCGTTGCCTCGAGATCGAGCCCTTGCGCCTCTTCGCCGAGCGTGTCGACGAGCACGTCGTGCACGATCTTGACGATCTGCTGACCCGGCGTGATCGAGCGCAGCACGTCGTGCCCGACCGCGCGCTCCCGCACCTTGGCCAGGAAGTCCTTGATCACCGGCAGCGCGACGTCGGCTTCGATCAGCGCCAACCGCACTTCGCGCAGCGCGACGTCGACGTCGGCTTCGCTGAGCGCGCCGCGCCCGGTCAGACCGTCGAACACGCCCTGCAGGCGATTGGTTAAAGCGTCGAACATCCGCAATCCGCAAAAGATGAGGTTCGGCCAAACGCCTATCGCGCCCGCGGGCGCAACGCGCTGGCGGACGTTGACCTCGGGGCGCGTCCCCAAGGCGGATCGGCGTTCAGTCGATCCCGGAAATCGGCGCGGAAACTATGGGCCACGCGTCCCGAAGTCAACGCCCCGCGAACGGCCCGGCGCCTTGGTGCTCAGGCCCCTCTACCTCGTTCGCGTGCGATGATGTTCCTCAACCTCTCACATTCGCACAATGGCGGATTTCCGCCGAAACAAGTTCGCACAGATCCGTCACGCGTGACGGATGAAGCTCTCACAGCCCGACGATTGGCGCACACTTCGCGCAACCCCCATCGATCCCGTGAGCAAGAGCCCTCAAGGCTCAAGCGGGTTCTCCAGCATCCCTATTCACAGTGTCAAAGAGCGCGCACCATAAGGCGCGAAATTCAGTGTTGCGATATACGCAAGAACGATTGCGAGTGCAAGCATCGACGCTCTGCCATATCTGATGTTCGTACTCAAAGTCCAAAGGGGGTTGAATTTCAGCCATCTCGGATGACGTAGAGGATGCGCTCGTAGTTTGCACTGTCAGGACGGGGTGCCGCCAATGAGTGGCAAGGACGATCCCTTTCATGAATTTTCTTCTGCAGAAATAGCTCTCCTAAAGGTATGTGCCGTTCTTTGCGGCATAAGCGTGGTGGCTGTATTAGTGATGGGCCCGATGTTGCCACCCGCACCAGGACCGGGAATCACAATTGGGACGGTGTTCGAGCTAGGGTTAGGATTCCCGGTGGCCGTGTTACTAATTGTTTCCGCAAACAACCTCCTTTGGCTTGGCTGGCGCTTCGCAATGCGGTCGGTCAATCGCCGGCGAACGCGATGAGATTGCCGTCGGGATCGCGCACGATGAATGTGCGTGCGCCCCAGGACTCCGTGCGCAGCATCTGATGAAACGTGGCACCGCGCTGCTGCAACTCGAGAAACAGCGGCTCCGCCTGATCGACCGTCACCGTCGCCGAGAGCACGTCGCCCTCCTGCGCCCGAAACGTCGCGTCGAACGCAGGCCGATCTGCATGCCTGAGATTCAACCGAGCCCCACCGCGCGCCACCTGTGCATAGAACAAGGGCTCACCATGCTGGAAGACGATCCTGAAACCGAGCTTCTCGACATAGAACGTGCACGCCCGCGCGATGTCGGTCACAAACAACTGCGGCTCCGCCCAAAGGACGGAGCCGCTCGCTGTCGTCTCGGAGGCCGTCACCTTACGGTCCCGCCTTCACGTCCGGTCCCATCAGCTGCTGACGCAGATACACGTACGTCAGCGCCAATTGTTCGGCGCGCTGCTGCAGGTTCGACGCCGCGGCGTGACCGCCCTCGATGTTCTCATAGTAGAGGAACGGCTCGCCGAAGGATTCCATCTTCGCCGCCATCTTGCGCGCATGACCGGGGTGCACGCGGTCGTCCTTGGTCGAGGTGAGGAAGAAAACCTTCGGATACTTCACGCCCGGCTTGATATTCTGATAGGGCGACCACTTCATGATGATCGCGCGCATCTTGGGATCGGCCGGATCGCCGTACTCGGCGACCCAGCTCGCCCCGGCGCCCATATGCGTGAAGGCGATCATGTCGCCGAGCGGCACCTGGCAGGCGACCGCGTTGAAGAGATCCGGGTTCTGCACCATCGTCGCCGCGACGAGCAAACCGCCTTGACTGCCGCCGAGCTCGCCCAGGCGCCGCGAAGACGTGAAGCCGCGCGCGATCACGTCGCGGCCGACCGCGGCCATGTCGTCGAAATTGCGCTGATGGTTCTCGAGCCGCGCCGCTTCATGCCAGCGCGGTCCGAACTCACCGCCGCCGCGGATGTTGGCGATGACGTAGGCGCCGCCGTTCTGCAGCCACAGCCGGCCCGCCGTCGACCAATACCAAGGCGTCGTCGAAATCTCGAAGCCGCCGTAAGCGTAGAGGATCGTCGGCGTGTCGCCGTTCAGCGGCGCGCCCGCCTTGCGCACGATGAAGTACGGAATCTTCGTGCCGTCTTTCGAGGTCGCTTCGTATTGCTTGACCTCGTATCCGTCGGCCGAGAAGCGCGCCGGTAGCTGCTTGATCACGCGCGGTTTCGTGCCGGCTTGCAGCGAATAAAGCTGGTCGGGCACCAGAAAGCTCGTATAGCTCGCCATCACGGTTGGATCGAAGTCGCTCGCCGTGACGATCCCGACCGAGCCGTTGTCGGGAAGGCCGACATCGGTTTCCGACCACGTGGCGCCGTCGAACGACAGCTGCAGCAGCTTGCCCTTCACGTTGCTGAGCATCGCGACGAAGACCGCGTCGCGGTTCGTCGACACCCCTTCGATGGACGAGCGGTCGTCCGGCGCCAGCACCGTTGTGATCTTCGGCAGCGCCCCCGCCTTGATGAAATCGTCGAGCGAAAAGGCGATCAACGAGCCCTGTCTGTAGGTCTCGGCGCCGCTCTTCCAATCCTTGAGCATCTTGAAAAGCAGCTGCCGCTTATGCACGCCGACCAGTGAAGCGTAGGTCGGCACCGGAACGGGAACGATCTTGTCGTCCGGCGTCACATAGCTGAGCTCGCTGTCGAAGAAGCCGACCGCGCGATTGATGAAACGCTCGGTCTTGCCGTCGGGGTCGAAATGCGCGAAGCCGCTCGCCGCGACGTCGCTCGCTTTGCCTTCGAACAGCGTCCGCGCTTCGTCGAGCTTCTGCCCGCGCTTCCAGATCTTCACGATGCGCGGATAGCCGGAAGTCGTGAGCGAATCCTTGCCCCAATCGGTGCCGACGAACAACGTGTTCTCATCGATCCACGAGACGTCGGATTTCGCCTCGGGCACGTAGAAGCCGTCCTTGACGAATGCCTTTGCCTTCACGTCGAACTCGCGCACGACGCTCGCGTCGCCGCCGCCGCGCGATAGCACGACCAGGCATTTGGAGAACTCAGGCGGCAAACATTGCGCGCCCTTCCACACCCAATTCTCTTTTTCGTCCGCGGCGAGCTGATCGACGTCGATCACCGTCTCCCAATCCGGCTCCGCGCTCTCGTAGTCGGAAACGGTCGTGCGCCGCCAAAGCCCGCGCACGTGTACGTCGTCCTGCCAGAAATTGTAGGCGTAGCCGCCTTCGACCGTGACGTAGGGAATGCGGTCCTTCGCCGTCAAAATCTCGGTCGCGGCGTTGTAGGCCGTCTCATAGAACGGATCGCCTTTCAGAATCTGCAGCGTCTCGGCGTTGTGCGCCTTGACCCAGTCGAGCGCCCGGGCGCCCTCGATCTCCTCCATCCAAGCGAACGGATCGTCCGACGCCACTGGCTTTGCAGGCTTCGCATCGGCGGATGAGGCAACGGTCATGATGAGAGCACCAATCGAAAGGAGCGAGAGGAAACGCATGTGGGAGACCCCGTTAACGGCGGTTCGCCTCCTACCATGCCCGAAGAAACGCGCGAACCCTGCCGCCTGCGGACATCCGGTCACGCCTTGGTGAGCCTGGCAGAGTTGTGCGCCGCACCGTATATAGCGGCGTCATGGATGTCCCGTTTCTCAAGATGAACGGCCTCGGCAACGACTTCGTCATCATCGACGCGCGCAAAACGCCGATATCGATGACCGCGGAGGCCGCGCGTCTGATCGGGGATCGGCATCGCGGCGTCGGCTACGATCAGCTTTTGCTCATCGGCGGCGCAAAGAACGGCGCCGACGCCGAGATGCGCATCTGGAATGCGGACGGCGACGAAGTCGAGTCCTGTGGCAACGGCACGCGCTGCGTCGCCAGCCTCGTTTTCGGCGAAACAGGCAAATCGCAGATGACGCTCTGGACCAAGGGCGGACTCCTAGAATGTACCCGGCAGGAAGATGGCCGCGTCACCGTCGACATGGGCGAACCGAAGCTCGACTGGCAGGACATCCCTCTTGCCGAGCGTATGGATACGCGCACCATCGACATCAAGGTCGGCCCCATCGACGCGCCGGTTTTGTTCGCGCCCTCCGCCGTCAACATGGGCAATCCGCACTGCATCTTCTTCGTCGACAATGCCGAGACGCACGATCTGAAGAAGATCGGCCCGATGCTCGAATATCATCCGATGTTTCCCGAGCGCGCCAACATCACGATTGCTCAGATCAATTCGAAGGGCGAAATCCGCGCCCGCGTGTGGGAACGTGGCGCCGGCCAAACGCTCGCCTGCGGCACCGCCGCCTGTGCGACCGCCGTTGCCGCCGCGCGCCGCCGCATGGCCGACCGCAAGGTCCGCATCGTGCTCGACGGCGGCCCGCTCGATATCGAGTGGCGCGAGAGCGACAACCACGTGCTGATGACCGGACCTGTCGAACTCTCCTTCACCGGCGTTCTGCCGGCGCGCTATTTCGAGGCGCAAAGCGGGGGGAAGGCGTCATGAGCCTCGACGTCATAACCCTCGGCTGCCGTCTCAACGCCTATGAGTCCGAAGTCATCAAGACGAAGGCGCGTGAAGCCGGACTTGCCGACGCGGTGATCGTCAACACCTGCGCCGTCACAGCCGAAGCCGTTCGACAGGCTCGACAGACGATCCGCCGCGCCCGCAAAGACAATCCGGCGGCGCGCATCATCGTCACCGGATGCGCGGCGCAGACCGAGGCCGAGACCTTTACCCGCATGCCTGAGGTCGATCAGGTCATCGGCAATGCCGACAAGCTCGAAGCGCGCGCCTACATCTTCGACGCGCGGAGCGAGCGCGTGCGCGTCAACGACATCATGGCGGTGCGCGAGCAGGCGGGGCATCTGGTGGCCGGCTTCGACGGCCGCGCCCGCGCTTTCGTGCAAATTCAAAACGGCTGCGACCACCGCTGTACGTTCTGCATCATTCCGTATGGCCGCGGTCCGTCGCGCAGTGTGCCGGCCGGTGAAGTCGTCCAGAACATCCGCCATCTCGTCGCGCAAGGCTTGCGCGAGGTCGTGCTGACCGGCGTTGATCTCACCGCCTACGGCACCGATCTCCCGGGCTCACCGCCGCTTGGCCGCTTGGTCGAGCAAATCCTGAAGCTCGTGCCTGAGCTGCCGCGTCTGCGCATCTCCTCGCTCGATGTCGCCGAGTGCGACGAACGGCTCGTCGATCTGCTCGCGAGCGAGCCGCGGCTGATGCCGCATCTTCACCTCTCGCTCCAAGCCGGCCACGACATGATCCTGAAGCGCATGAAGCGCCGCCACTCGACGACCCAAGCGGTCGCCTTCTGCGACGCACTGCGCGCCCGCCGTCCGGAGATCGTCTTTGGTGCCGACTTCATTGCCGGGTTCCCGACGGAAACGGATGAGATGGCCGAAGCCACGCTGCGCCATGTCGAAGATTGCGGCCTCACCTATCTCCACGTCTTTCCGTTCTCCGCCCGCGAGAAGACGCCGGCCGCGCGCATGCCGCAACTCCCGGGGAATATCGTGAAGGCACGTGCCGCACGTCTGCGCGAGGCGGGCGAAGCCGCCGTCGCCCGGCACCTACGGACGCTCAACGGCGCAACGCTCGACGTTCTCGTCGAACAGGACATCTTGGCGCGCGCACCGAGTTTCGCGCCGGTGAAGCTGAGCGCTGCCGCAACGCCGGGCTCGATTCTGCGTGCCCGCATCTTACATACCGACGAGCGTTTCGCTTACGCCGAGGCAGCATAAGTGGCCGATACGGAAACCAAGAAACCCGGGCTCTTCGCGCGGCTGAAAGCTGGCTTGACGCGCACGACCCAATCGCTGACCCAGGGCATCACGCAGGCCTTGACGCGCAAGACGCTCGACCAAGCGGCGCTCGACGATCTCGAGGACCTGCTGGTCGCGGCCGATTTGGGCGCCAACGTCGCGCACGATGTCGTCGTCGAGTTGAAGTCGACCAAGTTCAATGCGCAAGTGACCGACGACGAGGTCCGCACGGCGCTCGCGGAAGAAATCGCCAAGATCCTGCGCCGTGTCGCGAAACCGTTGCACATCGATCCGCAGAACAAGCCGCACGTCGTCCTCGTCGCTGGCGTCAACGGTTCCGGCAAGACGACGACCATCGGCAAGCTCGCCGAGAAATATCGCGCCGAGGGATTGAAGGTGATGCTTGCCGCCGGCGACACGTTCCGTGCCGCCGCGATCGAGCAGCTGAAGATTTGGGCCGACCGCACCGGTGCCGCGATCATCGCCAAGGAACCGGGCGCCGATGCTGCGGGCCTCGCTTACGAGGCGCTCGAAAAAGCGCGTGCGGAAAACTACGACGTCCTTTTGATCGACACCGCCGGCCGCCTGCAGAACAAGGCGGGCCTGATGGCGGAGCTCGAAAAAGTCATTCGCGTCATGAAGAAAATCGACGCGAACGTTCCCCACAATACGATCCTGGTGCTCGACGCAACGACCGGCCAAAACGCGATCAGCCAGGTCGAAGTCTTTCGCGATATCGCCAAGATTTCGGGCTCGGTCATGACCAAGCTCGACGGAACCGCGCGCGGCGGCATCCTGGTTTCGCTGGCCGAAAAATTCGATTTGCCTGTTCACTACATCGGTGTCGGCGAGACCGCTGCCGACCTCCAGTCTTTCGACCCTGACGCGTTCGCAAGGGCACTCGTGGGACTTTCCGCCGCAGCGTGATCTAGAGGCGAGGAAAAGCGTCGCGCCAGCGCATCACAGCGCACGCAAACGTGACGGATGACCCGCGTCGCCGGTGGAAGCGTTCAGCGTGATGGGCGTATACACGATCGGAATGAACCCCTTCGCGAAACTCATCCTCGACCTCGGCCCGCTCGTCGTTTTCTTCGGCACCTATTATGCCGTCAACATCTATTGGGCGACGGGCGTCTTCATGGCCGCGACGTTGATCGCGGCGAGCCTGTCATACGCGTTCACGCGCCGCATCCCGCCGTTGATGATCTTCTCGACCGTCGTCGTGATGATCTTCGGCGGGCTCACCCTGTGGCTTCAAGATCCAACCTTCATCAAGGTCAAGCCGACGATCTACTATGCGACGGTGTCCGCCATTCTCGCCGGCGGCCTGATCTTCGGTCGTCTCGTCATCAAGGACGTGATGGACTTGGCCGTCCACCTGTCCGACGAGGGGTGGCGCAAGCTCACGATTCGCATCTCTGCTTTCTTCTTCGTCTTGGCGATCCTCAACGAAGTCGTCTGGCGCAATTTCTCGGAGCAGACCTGGGTGGCGCTCAAGGTCTGGGGCTTTCTCCCCCTCACCTTCATCTTTTTCATGGCGCAGACGCCGCTGCTCATGCGCTACGAAATCAAATCGCCGAACGAAGACAGCCAGAAGACGACGGCCTAGGGCGAATTGCTTCCTGCCAGATCGATGGTCGTGAATACTGTCGCGCAGTCGCCGCGATAAGCTGGCGCGGCATCCTCGGGCCGGCCCGCGATAAGCGCGCGCTCCTCGTCTGAGTCCGGCAGCGGCGAAAGTTCAAACGCGACAGCCTTTGGCTTTTTGTCGGCAACGAAGGAGATCTCGAGCGGCACTTCTGCAAGGCCCCA
Organism: Alphaproteobacteria bacterium; assembly: GCA_016124635.1. Taxonomy (GTDB): domain Bacteria; phylum Pseudomonadota; class Alphaproteobacteria; order Micropepsales; family Micropepsaceae; genus SZUA-430. The sequence goes on from WGNJ01000002.1 coordinate 85,174, forward strand.
AAAGCTCGTCCGGATGGGATCGCTGCCTTGCAACTTCTCTTCAGCAACCAGTTGCTGACCGTCGTAGCGCACCGATCGGATACCGGAATTCGGCGCAAACACGATGCCCGTAACAAAACCGCCGCGTCCCGATCGCAGCACGCCGCGCACTGTCGTCAAACCGTTGGCCGATGAGACGTCGGTCGTCGAGAAACTTGGGCCCGGCACCTGCTGATCGGTCGCCGGCTTGAAGCGCCCATGATCCGTTCGCAATAGCCCTAGTGGATCGAACGCTTCGTCCTGCGCCGGGAAACCTTGCGCCTTGAGGTACGCCTCGTCCGGCGCGCCGATGAAGTTGATCAGCCAACGCGGCTTCGCGGCCTTGTCGTCGTAATAGATGACGTTGAGCCCGCGGGGATGATTGACCGCATAGGCAGGCGTTTGACTTGCGATCGCGGCCGCGCCCGCCACGACCGCGGCGGTCACGCCCGACAAGACCCACGCAGGCGCCGACATCTCCTCGAGACACGCCATGAACACCGGCACCAGCGCCAGCACGATCGGCATTAGCACCAGGATCTTGTACTGCGTCAGGCTGAAGCTGAGCACGAGTTCGAGCGCCATCGCGAAGACGATCAGGAAGAAGGCAATCTTGAGAAATCCGATCCATGCCGAGATCGAGAGCGATTTGCGGCGCACGAATGTCTCGATCCACGCCACCACGGCGAACGCGACCGACGGCAACAGGAAGGGAAATGCAGCACCTGTCACGCCGTAGGCGATAACGGCGGAGAGCGCCGCGAGCACAAGCCAATTGATCAGCAGGACGGCGCGCATCTCGGCGCGTCCGCGCAAGATCGCCGCCACGACCAACGCAACCAACAAACCGCCGGAGAGCGTCGCGACCCGTCCGGGCCACGGAAAAGGATGGTCGATCGGATGTACGCCCGGCCAAATGCCGAGCGGAAACGACAACAGCCAGCCGACGCCGAACAACAGCACCGGAACGAGAAGGAAGCCGCCGACCGCCCATATCGTCCCGCCCAAGCTGAAAGCGGCGCGATGCACCACGATGAGCGCGACGATCGCGATCAGCGCGAACACCGCGAGCGGCAGATTGAGCGCGCTCGGCCAAACGACCATCGCCTCGTCGAAGACGTCGAAATAGCTGGCGTCGGAGTCCGATTTCAGCGCCCCGAGATCGGCGTCCGCCAGTGCTTTCGTCACGGCGAAGGCGTGTTCGCCATGATGCTGCAACGACTGGCGCGAAATGAATTCGAGATTGTCGCGCGCCGAATGATAGAGCGAGGCCGAGTTCGAATAGGCGAAGTTGAAACCCCTGAGCCCGAGCTTGCGATAGACGGAGAAGTCCGTGTCGTTGGGCAGCAGGCGATAGATCTCATACGTGACGGAATTCGCCGAAGGTCTGGCCACGGCCGACGCGAACAGATCCATCAGTTTCGAATTGCCGACGCCGGTCTCGAACATCATCGACGGACCCGAAGCGCCGCGCGCTTCGACGTTGACGACAATGCCGACGCGCGCCATCAGCGGATGCTTCTGCGCGAAGGCGATCGCGCCCCGCAGCCCGGTTTCCTCGCCGTCGCTTATCAAAAAGATGATGTCGTTCTTGGTCTGCTTGTCCACGAAGTAGCGCGCAAGCTCCATCACCACGACAGCGCCCGCCCCGTCGTCGCTGACGCCGGGACCCGCGGGCACGCTGTCATAATGCGCGGTGGTGAGCACCGCCTTGCCGGTGCCTGTGCCCTTGTGGACCGCGATGATGTTCTCAACCGCCGTGCAACCGGGATTGCGCTCCGCCGGACCGCACGCGACCGCCCTCTGAATGTCGGGCTGATAGCCGTAGGACGTCAGCTCTTCGACGATGCGATCACGGACAATGGCGTTCTGAGGCGATCCAGCCGAGTGCGGCTTTTGCTCGGCCCAGATCTTCGACAGCGTCGCGTAGGCGTGCTCTTCGCTGAAACCGGTATCGATCGCACCGTCCGGCGCACGGAGCTGCGACTGCCACAAATACGCGAGCGCCGCCGTCGCAAGAACGACAACGATCACCGCGCCGGCGAGCTTTAGATTGGCCATGAGCATCCCCCGTCGACGGCGAGGCTAGCGGGTTTTGCGCATCGGCGCACGCACCGCCGCCTCCGGCAAGGTTTTCGCCTTGTACTGGCAGAGGTCGTTGATCAGACATTTGGGACAACCGGGTTTGCGAGCCAAGCAGACGTACCTGCCATGCAGGATCAACCAGTGATGCGCATGGAGCTTGAAGCGCTCCGGCACGACCTTCATCAACTTGTCTTCGACTTCGCGCACGGTTTCGCCGGGTGCAATACCGGTTCTGTTCGAGACACGGAAGACATGCGTGTCCACGGCGATCGTCTTCTCGCCGAACGCGATATTGAGCACGACGTTTGCCGTCTTTCGGCCGACGCCAGGCAGCGCCTCGAGCGCATCGCGATCGCGCGGCACCTCGCCGTCATATTGTTCGAGCAGGATCCTGGAAAGCGCGATGACGTTTTTCGCTTTGCCTCGATAGAGGCCGATCGTCTTGATGTAAGGCACGAGCTTCGCTTCGCCGAGCGCAGCCATCTTCTTCGGCGTATCGGCAACCTTGAACAGCTTTTCGGTCGCGAGGTTCACGCTCTTGTCCGTCGCTTGCGCCGACAGCACGACGGCGACGAGCAGCGTGTAAGGATTGACCGACTGAAGCTCGCCCTTCGGATTCGGGTTCGCCTTTTCGAACCGCTCGAAAATCGCTTCGATCTTTTCTTTCTTCATCGCCGCTCAAAAAAGAAGGGTTCACCACGAAGGCACAACACACACGAAGATGCTCCAAGAATGACGGTCCGGACGATCGGCGCAAACGCCACCAATCCTTCGAGACCTTTCGGATGCTTCGTACCTTCGCGGTGAAATAGCCTAGGCGGCAACCCGCACCAAGCTGGCCGGTCGGGCTGAGCTTTGCTACGCTTGATAAATGGTCGCCAAGGACGAGCTTTTGATCCTCTGCGCGCGCATCGGCTTCAATCCGCCGGCTGCTGCGTGATTTCGCGCGGCTCACGCGCGTAGCTCGACCCGCTCACGACCCTTTCGAAAGCCGCATAGCCATGACCAAACCCGCGACTCACAATCAGACCCGGCACTGGCAAGAACTCGACGCCGCCCACCATATCCACCCCTTCACCGAGACGGCGGCCCTCAACAAGAAGGGCGTCCGCATCATCACCAAGGCGAAGGGCGTTTACATCTGGGACTCGGACGGCAACAGGCTGATCGACGGCATGTCGGGCCTTTGGTGCGTCAACGTCGGCTACGGCCGCGAAGAGCTGGCGGAGGCAGGCTATAAAGCGCTGAAGGAGCTGCCGTACTACAACGCCTTCTTTCAGACGACGCACCCCTACGTCACCGAGCTGGCCGCCAAACTGGCGGCGCTGCTCCCCAAGGGAATGACGCGCGTTCTCTTCGCCAATTCCGGATCCGAAGCGAACGACACGGCGATCAAGCTGATTCGCTACTACTGGAACTTGATGGGGAAGCCGGCGAAGAAGATTCACATCTCGCGCGAGTATGCCTACCACGGCGTCACGATGGGCGCGGCCTCGCTCTCCGGGCTGACACCCATGCAGACGCAATGGGATTTACCATTGCCAGGCTTTGAGAAAGTGCCAACCGTCTATTGGTACGGCTTCGGCGGCAATCAGGACCCGAACGAATACGGCCTCGCAGTCGCCAAGAAACTCGAAGAGAAGATCCTCGAGCTCGGCCCGGAGAACGTTGCCTCCTTCTCGGCCGAGCCGATCCACGGGGCCGGCGGACTGATGCTCCCACCGGACAGCTATTGGCCCGAGGTCCAACGCATCTGTCGCAAATATGACGTACTGATTCACCTGGACGAGGTCATCACCGGCTTCGGACGCACCGGTAGGTGGTTCGGCGCCGATCTATACGGGATCGAACCCGACATCATGTCGATGGCCAAGGGAATGTCGTCCGGGTACCAACCCATCGCGGCGATAGGACTCGGGCATCGAGTAGGCGAGGCGATCGCCACCGCAAACGAAGAGCTCGTCACAGGCTTCACCTGGTCCGGCCATCCGGTCGCCGCCGCGGTCTCCTTAAGGAATTTGGAGATCCTCGAGCGCGAGAAGCTCGTCGAGCGAGTCCACGCCGACATCGGACCCTATTTTCAGTCGAAGATTCGCGAACTCGCCAAACATCCCCTGGTGGGCGAAGTGCGCGGTGTTGGTCTGCTCGGTGCGATTGAATTGATGGATGACAAAGCGAGTCGGAAGTTCTTCGATCGCCGAATCGATGTGGGCACGCAGTGCAGGAATCACTGCTTCGCAAACGGACTCGTCATGCGCGCGATTCGCGACACCATGGTCCTCGCCCCGCCGTTCATCATTTCCAAAAATGAAATCGATGAGATCATCAACCTTGCTTGGCGATGTTTCGATCTGACCGCACGCGACTTGGGGAAATCCACAGGGTGAGTTGTAAACAACCGTTACCGGGTTCCCACGAATCGAAACCGCCTGTGACGTCAATTCCTCAGTCATTAAAATTGCTTTAGGCCATAGAAAAAAGTTGCCGCCTGTGTCCTTCACGCATATAGTCGCCGCAGTTGGTTGATGTGAGCCGATTCTGCGTTGCCCCCCCCCGCTTGCGGGATCGGTGATCGACCAACTAAGCACTGGACCATCCCCTCCCAGTGCGTGGCGCGTTTGAAGCGCGTTTTGACCCCCGGCTGGACGCACAGCCGGGGGTCTTTTCATTTTTGGCCGCAGAAATCCTGGCCAAAACGACGGACAGAAGGTCAGCCTAAGGACGAATGCCCCAGCTCAAACTTGCGACCTGGAATATAAATTCCGTCCGCCTGCGGATGCCTCTTCTGCGCAAGTTAACACGCGAGCACCAACCAGACGTTGTCTGCCTGCAGGAGATCAAGGTCGCCGATTCGAGCTTCCCGATGAAGGCGATTCGGCGCCTTGGATACGAGCACACGGCCATCAACGGACAGAAGGGCTATCACGGCGTGGCCATCCTCTCGCGCCTGCCGCTGTCCCAAATCGATGCCCGCGAGTTCTGCAAAAAGGGCGACGCCAGGCACATGAGCGCGACGCTCCCCGGCAACATCGAACTCCATAACTTCTACGTCCCGGCCGGCGGCGACATTCCCGACCCTAAGGTCAACGAGAAATTCCAACACAAGCTCCGCTTCCTCGATGAGATGGAAGCCTTCTTCTCGAAGATGGACGCGAAGGGCTCGGCTGCGCGCATCGTCGTCGGTGATCTCAACGTCGCGCCGCTCGAGAACGACGTCTGGAGCCACAAACAGCTTCTGAAAATTGTGAGCCATACGCCTTCGGAGACGAAGCGGCTCAACCGCTGTTACGCGGCGCACGATTGGATCGACGTCACACGCGAGCGCGTACCGCATGATCAGAAGATCTATTCATGGTGGAGCTACCGCAATCAGGATTGGCGCAAGTCGGATCGCGGTCGGCGCCTCGACCACGTCTGGATTTCACCGGCGCTGAAGGGCTCGGTGGCAAAGCACGAGATCCTGAAGGATGCTCGCGACTGGACCCGGCCATCCGACCATGTCCCGATCGTGACAGAATTCGATCTTTAGCTATTCCGCGGCGTCGCGTCGTTCGCCGACGAATTCGTTGATCGCCTCGGCGCTGGCCTTGCCCGATTGAATCTCAAGCGCCACGCGCACCGGCTCGAAGGAACGCCGATGCTCAGGGCACGGACCGAGCCTTAACAGCGCATCGGCATGGAAGCGTGTCCCGTAGCCCTTGTGCCGCTCGAATCCATAGTCGCCATAGAGCCGCGCGCGTTCGCACATCAGCCGGTCGCGCGTCACTTTGGCGATGATGGAGGCGGCGGCAATCGATTGCGAGATCGCGTCTCCGTCGACAATCGTCTGCACCGGGCACGGCATTTCCTTTGGTGCCCGATTGCCGTCGATCAGTACATGGATTGGCGAGACGGCGAGGTCGTCGAGCGTGCGCCGCATCGCCTGCATCGTCGCCCAGTAGATGTTGAGCCGATCGATCTCCTCGACTTCGATCGTCACGGCTTTTACGGCAAGCGCCGACGCCATGATCTTGTCGAACAGCGTTTCCCGGATGTTGGGCGAGAGCTGCTTCGAATCGTTGAGACCGCGCGGGATCTTTCCCGGATTGAGAATCACCGCGGCCGCGACCACCGGGCCAGCCCACGGTCCACGACCAGCCTCGTCGATCCCCGCGACGGGCCCGTCGATCTTTCGTTCGTGGCGATAGTGCGGCATGCCCGCAAGCATGCCTCAAGCCGCTCGGAAGCAAAACGGCCTTTGCGGGCGGAGCTGGGGATGACTATTCGATGCCGGCGCTACGCAGCTTCGCATAGGCCGACGACAGTTCCTTGTTCGTGTTGTTCAGCCGCTCGGCGAGCTCGCGTAGGATCTCGAGCGCCATCTGCGGCATGTCGCGGAGCAGCTGAAAGAACTGTTCCTTCTTGATCTTGAGCGTATCGAGAGGCGCCGTCGCCACGATCGCCGCCGTGCGAGGCATGTCGCAGAGCAAGGACATCTCGCCGACGAACGCGTTCTGGCCGAGATGCGCGACGGTCACGGGTCCGTTCGCGGAGTCGACCACCACGTCGACGCTCCCCTCCAAGATCAGATACGCAGAGTCGCCACGATCCCCCTGCTTGAACAGCACCGCGCCCTTCTCGAAGGCGAGCCGCTCGCTCGTGAACGCGAGCAGCTTCAGCTTCGAGGTATCGATCTGCGCGAACAGCGGAATGCGACGCAGACGGTCGACTTCGCTCAAGATGCTCATATGAGGCCCATCGCTTACACTCATTGCGCAGCTACCCTTGCACCGGCCTCGCGCGTCCGGTCGCCGACAACGCGCCCGTGATCGAACGTAACGACCCGATCGAACCGCGGCGCGAGATCGTCCTTCGTCAGCACCCAAACTGTCCCGCGGCCGCGCCGATAGGCCAGCACGCGATCGACGATGTCCGACTTCTGCTGATCGTCGAGCCCAGACACCACACTATTCAGCACCAGGAAGTCCGCATTCTTGATTAAGGCTCGCGCCAAGCCGAGCTTCTGCCGCTGTGCCGGCGTCAACCGCTTCCCGGCGGCGCCGGCGCCGTACGCAAGACCGGCGTCGATGATCACATCGCGGACGTCGAGCCGATCGAGCACATCGCGCATCACCGCATTGACGCGCGTGCCGGCTTCGGCGATGCCGTAAGAAATGCGACCGAACAGGATGTTGTCCTGCAGGTTCGCCGCCGCGTTGTAGTGGTCCGGCGAATAGAACTCGATGCGTGGTCTGAGGTCGTCGGGTAGCGTATCAGCGAAGGTGCGTCGTGCGGCCAGGAGCCGTTCGCGGATTTGTGGCGTGATCAATCCCAAGCGATGCCGCGCCTCGACGTAGCGCAGCGGCAAGATCGACAGTTGCGAGCGATCGGCGTAGGTGGCCCCGCCCGTCTTGGCACGTTTTACGATCGCTTGATAGGCGGGAAGCTCCGCGGCCGGGATGAAGCTGAACTCTTCGAAGAACGGATGATCGGGCGGAAAGTCGCGGAACAGCTCGATCATCGTCTCGGCGATCGAGAGTCCCATCGCCACGAGTTCCCCTTCGAGCCCCTCTTCCGCCACCACGCGCCGGAAGTGCGGCAGATGCGGCAGCGCGCTCGCCTGCAGCTCGGGATCTAGGCTTGCACCGAACAACAGGTTTTCGGCAAGCGACGCGTTTCGATTGTAGACGCCTGGATCGAACGACTCGACCAAGCTCGATAGATTCTCGGCCTGCAGACGCGCGCGCAGCGCGTGTCGCGCTTCGACCACGCGCTCGGCGGCAGCGGGATTGGCCTTGGGATCAAGCCGCGATTGCAGACCGAACTGGTAGACGTCGTACTCGAGCCCGACGACATCGAGAATTTCGGCGATCCGGTCGGTAATTTCGGCCGGCGTCCGCGCGCCCAACGCCTCGTAGTCGAGCCAGTCGACATCCGTCAGAAAATCCGGATTGCCCGCGCGCCGCGCTTCCGCCACGTAGCGATCGATAGCCGCGTGATCGCAGTTCTTCGGCAGCGCGCCGGGCTTGTACTTCAGGCCGTAGAGCAAATTCTCGCGCAGCGTCAACGGAAAGAAATAGCCGTCCGGCCCGGCGTAAGCGATGCGCCGCCCGAAAAATGCGTCGCTCGCTTGCGAGAGATCGACGCTGCCGAGCTTCACAGAGCCCGACTTCACCGTGACTGCGCGTGCGAACAACAGCCCGAGTGCTTCCTTGCCGCAGCCCGCGCCGCCCGTGATCGCAGTCGACTGATCGAGCGCGATTTTGAGCTCGACGTCGTCGAGCAGTGTGAACCCGGCATCGTCGACCGCCGTGACGTTCTTGAGTTCGACGTCGCCGGAAAGCTCCGGCACTTCGTCGAGCGGCGCCTGTAGCTCCGGAGGCACCATATCGTCGGGATGGAATTGATCCATCACTTGGTCGTATTTGATCTGCACGTCCTGGCGTGCGAGGTCCCAGTCGATCAGCTCCTTGATCGGTCCAGGTAGGTCCTTGTAGGCGACGATGACGGCGAGCAACTGGCCGACGTCCATCTTCCCCTTGATCGCGAGATAACCGCCGATGAGATAGAATACGAAGGGCGTCATCTGTGCGATGAAGTTGTTCAACGACTTCACGAAATATTTGCGCTGATAGATATCGAAGCGAATGTCGTAGATCTTCGCTAGACGGCGCACGATCTCCGCGCGTTCCCAGTTCGAAGTACCGTGGACGCGAATGTCGGCGCCGCCGTCGACGATCTCGCCGACGCGTCCGGCCAATTGACGCGCCGTCAGCTGGCGCTGCTTCCCGAGCTTCAAGATCGGCCTGCGCAGCCGCGGAATGATCATTGCTTGTGCCGCCACGACGCCGCCGGCAACTAGCCCAAGCCAAACGTTCTGCACGAGGATGAAGGTGAGCGCAGTCAGGGCTTGCCCAGCTAAGAACACTGGCCAAACAACCGCGTCGCCGATGAAGCCGCCAAGCGGTTCGACTTCATCCTTCACCATTGAGGCGATCTCAGCCTGCTTCGCGCGCCTCAACTGCGAAGATGGAAACCGCAGAACGCGGTCGACGAGCTCGTAGCGCAGCCGGCGGAGCAAGCGCTCGCCCATTCGCCCCTTCATCGTGTTCATCAGGAACTTGAGGAAGCCCGTGAATCCGACCAGCACCAAGAACGAGATGCAAAGCGCGAGCAGATACGATTCCCGCGCGAGATCGAATCCGCTGAGGATCACCCATTGCTTGCCCAGCCACGCTTGCAGCGACTGCGGGATGTCGACGATCAAATGCAGGAAGTTGCGCGTGGCGTGCGCGGCCCAATAGTCGTTGTCCGAGATCGCGCCGTTGACGATCAGCTTCGGCAGGGTCAGCGACAAAAAATAGATGGGCTGTGCCGCAAGCGCGACCGCGAGCACCGTCAGCTGCTCGCTCCGCGAATGCCGCCAGATATAGCGATAAAGGCTCGACTCGCCCGCCATCAGCCGCTTCGGTTGGTCCCGCAGGAATCTCGGCTGCCAAACTAGACACAAAGGCGGTTAAAGACCACCGCCCCTTTCCGCCGCAGGCTTCCCGTGCCATCAAAGGCTACTGTCGGTTTAACCACTTGTCGTTCGTATGGCGCGCGTTCTGATCTATAGCCACGACAGTTTCGGTCTCGGCCACATTCGCCGCTGCCGCACGATAGCGCATGCCCTTGCCGACGCCTTCCCGAAACTCCGGGTCTTGATCGTTTCCGGCTCGCCGATCATCGGCAGCTTCGACTTCAAAACCCGCGTCGATTTCGTTCGCGTCCCTTCGATCATCAAGCTTCGTAACGGTGACTACGTTCCGCTCGACCGGCACTCGTCGATCCAAGAGATGACGGAGTTGCGCGCGTCGTTGATTGCCGACACGGCCATCCACTTCGCACCCGATCTCGTCATCGTCGACAAGGAGCCGCTCGGCCTGCGCGGCGAGCTCGAAGGCACGCTCGACAAGCTCAAAGCGCGCGGCGCCCGCCTCGTGCTTGGCTTGCGCGACGTCATGGATGAGCCGGAGGCGCTCGCCAAGGAGTGGGCGCGCAAACGCGCGGCGCCCGCGCTCGAGGAACTATACGACGACATCTGGATCTACGGTTTGAAGGAGATCTACGACCCGCTCCAGGGGATCGCGCTATCGAACCGCACGCGCGCCAAGATGCGCTACGCGGGCTACCTAAGACGGACAAAGCCCGCCGCGCTTCCGGTGACCTTCGTCAACGATCTCGCAAGGCGCATTCTCATCACCACGGGCGGCGGCGGCGATGGCGAAGCCTTGATCGATTGGATTCTCTCGACCTACGAAGCGCAACACGACACCTTACCCACGGCGGCCATCGTGCTCGGTCCCTTCATGCGCGCCGAGGCACGCTCAACCTTCGAAGCCCGCGCGGCGGCCCTCGGTCTGCCGTGTGAGATTTTCGAGCCGCGCATGGAACACTTGCTGGCCGACTGCCGCGCGGTCGTCTCGATGGGCGGCTACAACACGTTTTGTGAGATCTTGTCGTTCGACAAATCCGCGCTGATCGTACCGCGCCATACGCCACGCTTTGAACAGTCGATCCGTGCCGAAGCGGCAGAGCGTCTGGGCCTTGCCCGCACACTGCCCGAGCCGGCCTTCGGCACACACGGCGACATAGCGCTCATGGCGAACGCATTGCGCGGCTTGCCGACGCAGCCGCCGCCGTCCGCGCATCCGATCGCGAATATCCTTTCAGGGATCGACAACATCGTCGCCTGGAGCAAGCCGTGGCTGACATGACGGCGACGCAAACGCCTCGCCTTGCCGTCGTCGTCAAGGGCTTCCCGCGCCTCTCCGAAACTTTCGTCGCGCGCGAACTTGCGGCACTCGAAGCGCGAGGTATCGACTTTACGCTGCACGCTCTTCGCCACCCGGGTGCCGACGCCAAGCTTGTCGACAATGCCGTGCGAGCGAAGCCCGCATACTTGCCCGAGTATCTGCACGACGAGAAGTGGCGCGTCGTCCGCGCCTACATGGCCGCCCGTCGATTGCCGGGCTTCGCCGGCGCTTGGGAGGCGTTTCGAAAAGATCGGCCACGCGACCGCGGCCGCGCGCGAATCCGCCGCCTCGGCCAAGCCTGCGTGCTCGCCACGGAACTACCGCCCAGCATCAACCACATCTACGCGCATTTCGCGCACAGCCCGGCTTCGGTCGTGCGTTACGCAGCCATCATGCGCGGCATCACGTTCAGCATCTCGGCGCACGCAAAGGACATCTGGACAGCGCCCGATTGGGACTTGGCGGAGAAGATCGCCGACGCGCAATTCGTTGCGGTCTGCAACGAAGCGGGCGCGTCACGCCTCAGAACGTTGGGCAAGGCATCGAAGATCCATCTAATCCATCACGGCCTTCCGCATTCGAGCCTACAGAGGGTCTTACGCGCTCAATTTCGCGACGGGCGAGACCCGGGCTCTCCGGTGCGCCTGGTCTGCGTCGCGCGCGCGGTGGAGAAGAAGGGCTTGCGCACGCTGATCGCAGCCCTCGCGCTTCTTCCCAAAGACATAGCCTACGAACTCCACCACATCGGCAGCGGCCCACTTCTCGACGAGCTCAAGGGGCGAGCAAGAACCGCGGGCGTCGCCGAAAGGATCACTTGGCTCGGCGCTCAGTCGCACGCGCGTGTCTTGGAAGAGCTCGACGCCGGCGATCTCTTCGTGCTGCCCGCAAACGTCGCGCGCGACAACGATCGCGACGGCATCCCGAACGCAATCCTCGAAGCGCAGGGACGCGCAGTGCCCGTGCTTGCTTGCAACGTCGGCGGCGTCGCGGAAGCCGTCAAAGACAAAGCAACCGGCCGGCTCACGATCGCAGGCGACGCAGCCCAATTCGCGAAGCTGCTCGAGGAACTGATCAAAGATCCGGCCCAACGCGCCAAGCTCGGCAACGCCGGTTATGCCAACGTCGCCGAACGCTTCGACGCGGAAGCGGGATACGATCGCATTGCAGCGCTCCTTCGCCGCGAGCTGAACTGATGCGCATCGGGTTCTATTCGCCCATCGCCAAGCCGAACGATACGACCCCGTCGGGTATTTCGCGGGTCGGCGCACTGCTCGTTCAAGCGCTCAAGGCGGCGGGTCACATTGTCGATATCCCGCTGCTGCCGCGCAGCTATGAAGGCAAAGGCAATCCAGAGCGCCAAAAGCAAATATTCGCCGAATGCCAGACAGCGGGAACGAACTACCTGGAGGCGATTGCTCTCGGCAAAGAGCCGCGGCCCGATCTCTGGTTCTCCTACCACGTCTATTACAAGTCGCCCGATTGGGTTGGACCGCGCATCGCGAGGTCGCTCGGCATTCCGTACGTAGTCGCCGAAGGCTCGCACGCGCCGAAGCGCGCCAACAGTCCTTGGGCCTTTGGCCACGACGCGACGACAAAAGCGCTGCAGACGGCCGACCGCCTCCTTGCGATGACAAGTTTCGATCGCGTTTGCCTTGAGCGGATCGACAAGGCCCGCGTCCGCGATCTCAAACCCTTCATCGACCCCGCCCCGTTCACTCGTAACAAATCAAACGCAACGCGAGGCAATCGCGTCATTGCTGTCGGCATGATGCGCAACGAGCGCAAGGTCGCGAGCTATCGCTTGCTCGCGGAAGCGATGCGCCTTTTGCCGGACCTTCGCCTCGATCTTGAAATCGCCGGCGACGGGATCCTACGCGAAGATATCGTGTCAATGTTCAAACCCGCCGACGCGCACAACATTCGTTTTCTGGGCGCGATAGCGGCTGCCGACATCCCGGATCGGCTGCTCTTGTCCGGCATTCTGGCCTGGCCCGGCATCGGCGAAGCCTATGGCCTCGTCTATCTCGAAGCTCAGGCGGCCGGTCTCGCCGTTGTCGCTTGCCGCGATCGCGGCGTTCCGGACGTCGTGCGGGAGGATGAAACCGCTTTGCTTTCGGTGCCCGGAGATGCCGCCGCCTACGCCGCAAACCTTCGCCTTCTCATCGAAGACAACGACCTTCGCGCAAAGTTAGGCAATGCCGGCCGCGCCTTCGCGCGGCGTGAGCGAAGCGTCGAGGCCGCCGCTCGAACACTCAACACCGTCCTTGCTGAGATCAAACCGAAGTGAGCGCACGCGTCTTCATCTGGGTGCAGCACCTGCTCGGCATGGGCCACTATTCCCGCGCCTCGGCATTGGCGTCCGCCTTGCGCGACGATGGCTTTGCCGTGACGCTGGTGACCGGCGGCGTTACGCCGCCGAACATAGCGCCATCCGGCGCAGTGTTCGTTCAGCTACCGCCGGCGCGCGCCAAGGACGAGCTGTTCGACGAACTCGTCGACGAAACGGGCACGCTTGTCGATCAATGCTGGCACGAGACGCGGCGCGAGGCATTGCTTGCTGCGTTCGAGCAGGCTCGCCCCGATGTCGTCATCACCGAGACGTTCCCGTTCGGGCGCCGCTTGTTGAATTTCGAATTGCACACTTTGATCGAAGCCGCCCGCGCGCGGCACCCGAAGCCGCTGATCGTCGCCTCGTTGCGCGACATTCTACAGCGGCCGCGCAAAACAAATCGCGCGATCGGTATGGTCGAGTATGCGCGGGCGAACTACGACGCGCTGCTCGTGCACGGCGATCCGTCCGTCGTACGACTCGAAGAAAGCTTCGCCGAAACGGCATCGCTCAGCGACCTTATCCGCTACACAGGCTATGTCTGCGCAGAGCTGCCGAGATCGTCCGGCACGCGCGACGAGATCTTGGCTTCAGCGGGCGGCGGCGCCGCGGGCAAGAGCTTGATCCAAATCGCACTGAACGCCCGCGACCATTCGCGCAATCGAGGCCGGCCTTGGACGTTCGTCACTGGACCGCTCGGCGAAGAAGGTCCGCCATCGCCCGGAAATGTGACCGTTGTCCGCAGCCTCCCGGATTTTCGCAGCCACCTTGCCGCCGCCGCTGTCTCAGTCTCGCAAGCTGGCTACAATACGCTTGTCGAAGCCGTCGCTGCCGGCACACCGACCCTCGCCGTGCCGTTCGAAACCGATCGCGAGAAGGAGCAACGCCTGCGCGCCGAAAAGTTTGCCGCGCGCGGCTGGATCAGACTGATGCATCAGCCCGAGCTTACGCCGCAGTCCCTCGCCGCAGCCATCGACACGCTCATTGACAGACAACCGGTGCCCGCGAACCTCGACATTGGTGGCGGCCCCGCGACCGGAAAAATCCTTCGCAGCTTGCTGCAGCGGAGCTGACAGGTGCTCGCAAAAGACACTTGGGCGGAAATTCGCGCCGAACTTGACCTTTGGAAGGCAAAGAAGAAGCCCGCGCTCTTTTGGTGGCGCGATGACGATGCGACCGACGCCAACGCAAAACTGGAGCGCTTGCTCGCAGTGGCCGAAGAGTTCGATACACCGGTCGCACTTTCGGCAATTCCCGCGAGGGCGACACCCCGTCTCGCCAAGCTCGTCGCCAAATCGAAAGTCGCCGAAATCCTCGTGCACGGTTTGCGCCACGAAAATCACGCGACGCGCGATCGAACCAAGCGGGAGCTTGGCGGCGAAGCGTCTCTGGATGCGGTTCTACTGGACGCGGCAACAGGCTTGCGCCTCGCACGTGCGCGCTTTGGAACGAAATGCCTTCCGGTTCTCGTGCCGCCTTGGAATCGCATCACGGCGCGCGCCGTGCCGCATCTGCCGAAGCTCGGCTTCAAGGGCCTTTCGACTTGGAAGCCGCGCACGCAAAAGTTTGCCGCGCCCGGCTTGCTGCAAGTCAACGCACATCTTGACGTCATCGATTGGCGTCACGACCGCATCTTGAAATCGGAACAGACGATCGCCGGCCTTCTCCTACGCAAATTGCGTTGGCGCCGAGAGAAGCAATCGCGCATGGAGGAACCGCTCGGACTGCTTACGCATCACGCTTTTTGGAACGCGCGCAAAGAAAAACTGGTCATCGGGTTGCTCGATACGCTCAAGTCGCATGCGGCTGTTCGCTTTGTGAAAGCGTCGCAGGCGTTCGAGTTAGACGCGTCGAAATGAGCGACCAAGTCTTTCGCTGGCCTCACTCCGCCATCGTCGCCGACTATTGGCGTAGTGGGACAGGCTTCGCGCTAAGTGCGATTTTTTTGGTGTTGGTGCCACCACCGGCGATCGCCTCCGTGTTCTTCCTCGCCCTTACCGCGATCTTCGGACTCTATCTCGCCCAAACCATTCTGCGGTCACGTACGACGCTCGTGCTTGGGCCGGACGGCCTCACGATCTCAGGAATTCTGGGCACCGACACCATTCGTTGGGACGCGCTCGACCAATTCGCCCTGCGCTATTACACATTGCGCCGCGACAAGGAGGCGGGGTGGATGGACCTGAAATTGGCAGGGGGTGGCACGAAAGTCGCGCTGGACGACCGATTCGACGGATTTCGCCCGATCCTCGAGCGGGCTTGGGAAGCCGCACGAACACGCGACCTTGGGATTTCTTCATCGACTTATGCGAACCTGACCGCTGCCGGTTTGCTGCCCAAATCCCCGTCCCGAAGCCGATGAGTTGCGTCCGTTCATGAGTCAACCAGACTTGTTGCGCATCGAGGGCCTGTCGGTCGCCTTTCGCGTCGGCGCGCATGACGTGCCGGTGTTGCGCGACGTCACCTTTTCTGTACCGGCCGGCAAGACCGTGGCCCTGGTCGGCGAGAGCGGTTCCGGCAAATCGACGATCGCCTCGGCGGTGATGGGCCTCCTGCCGGCCCGCGCGCGCATCACCGGCGGCCGCATTCTGTTCAGCGATCCCAAAGCGGTGACGCAGAACGTGAGTCTCACGCAGCTGGACGCCGCGAGTTATCGCCGCTTGCGCGGCGCGCGGATTGCGATGGCGTTCCAAGAGCCTTCCGCCGCGCTGTCGCCGGTCTGGAGCATCGGCGCCATGCTCGTCGAAGCGCTGCAAGCGCACGAGAACGTTTCCGCCGCCGAAGCGAAACGCCGCGCGATCGACACTTTGCGCCGCGTCGGCTTCCCAGACGCCGAAGGTGCTTTTCGCAACTTCCCGTTTGAACTTTCAGGCGGGCTGCGCCAGCGGGCGATGCTCGCCGCAAGTTTGATAACGCGCCCTCCGCTCGTCATCGCCGACGAGCCGACCTCCGCGCTCGATGTGACCGTGCAGGCGCTCGCGCTGAAACTGCTTGGCGATCTCCAAGATGAAATGGGCCTCAGCCTGCTTTTCATCACACATGATTTCGGCGTCGTCGCGAATATCGCCGATTTCGTCGTCGTTTTGCGTCAAGGCGAAGTGGTCGAACAAGGCACCGCGCGCGACGTTCTGAAGTCGCCGCAAGCAGGCTACACGCGCGATCTTCTCGCGGCCGTCCCACGTCTCGAAGGTGAAGCGCAACCGTTTACGGCGACCCACGCGAACTCGAAAGCGATCGAGGTCCTAACACCCGTTTGGCGTGACCGCATGGCGCCGCCGCCGGGCACCCCGCTCATTCACATGGAGAAGGTCGTCAAGCGCTTCACGCCGCGCAAGCAAGGACTCGTCAATCCGGCGGGCGTCATCGAAGCCGTCGCCGGCGTCGGTCTCGACATCACGGCTGGCGAATGTCTTGGTCTCGTCGGCGAGAGCGGCTGCGGAAAGTCGACGCTGTCACGGCTGATCATGAAGGTGATGAGGCCCGACGCGGGCTCCATCCTCGTTCTCGACGGCCATCAGATGCGCTCGCTCGACCAATTGTCCGGCGAGGCATTGCAGCGCTATCGCGCCCGCGTTCAATACGTCTTTCAAGATCCATTCGCCTCGCTCAATCCGCGCCTCACTGTTTTGGACATCGTCACGGAACCGTTCGCCATCCACGGCTACGGCACTGCGAGCGAGCGCATACGCTGGGCGGGCGCCTTGTTCGAACTCGTCGGCCTCGACCCGGCGATGTTGCGCCGGCATCCGAACGCGTTCTCCGGCGGCCAACGGCAGCGCATCGGCATCGCGCGCGCGCTTGCGCTAGGTCCCGACCTGTTGATTTGCGATGAGCCCGTCTCCGCACTCGACGTCAGCGTCCAGGCTCAGGTCTTAGGTTTGCTGGACGGACTTCGCACTGACCTGGGGATTGCCAACTTATTCGTCAGCCACAACCTGGCCGTCGTCAAAGCAATCGCTGGGCGAGTTGCCGTTATGTGCCGCGGCCGCATCGTCGAATCAGCGCCCACAAAAGAGCTGTTCGCCCAGCCGACTCACCCCTACACAAAAGCGCTATTGGCGGCCAATCCGGAACCGGATCCTGACCGCCCCCTGGATTTGGCAGCCTTGATGGAAGGCCGAGCTTCCGACCCCGCGGCCTGGCCCAAACCGTACCGCCTTCAGCCTGGCGCAAAGCCGCGCTATGAGACGGTCGGTGATGGCCATGTCGTGGCCGTGGCGTGAGGAGATAGTACATGCGTCTGGCCGCCTCGCTTGCCTGCCTCGTCTTTGCCTTCGGCGTTTCCGCTTCAGCCGCGTCCAAACCTCCCGCCCCATCGAAAACGCCGCTCCCGCCAGCAGCGCCCGCACTTGCGTTGAAGGAAACCCCGCAGCTGGCAGGCCAGGTTCAAGCCGGCTCGCTGCCGCCGGTGGCGCAGCGCGTACCGCAAGAGCCGCTCGTCGTCGACCTGAGCGCTGATGGAAGAGAACTGGGCAAACCCGGCGGCACCATTCGCATGCTGATGAGCCGCGAGAAGGACATACGCCTGCTCAACACCTGGGGCTACGCGCGCCTCGTCGGCTGGACGCCGAAGCTCACGTTGGAGCCCGATATTTTGAAGTCGATCGACGTGAAGGACGGCCGCATCTTCACGATGCATTTGCGCAAGGGCCACAAGTGGTCGGACGGCCAGCCGTTCACCTCCGAGGACTTCCGGTACTTCTGGGAAGATGTCGCCAACAACAAGGACATCTCGCCGGCCGGTCCACCTTCGGATCTGCTGAACAACGGCGAAGCGCCGAAGGTCGAGATCGTCGATGCGACGACGGTACGCTACAGCTGGTCGAAACCGAACCCGCGTTTCCTCGCCGTCCTCGCGCAGGCGACCGAGCCCTACATCTATCGACCCGCGCACTATCTGAAACAATTTCACGCGCGCTACGCCGATCCCAAGAAGCTCGCGGCGCTTGTCGCGGCGGCAAAGGCCAGTTCCTGGGCGCAACTGCACAACCGGATGGACTCGCTCGATAAGAACGACAATCCCGACATGCCGACGCTGCAGCCGTGGGTCGCGCGCACGGCGATGCCGGCGAACCGCTTCGTCTTCCAGCGCAATCCTTATTTCCATCGTGTGGACAAGGCGGGCAATCAGCTGCCCTACATCGACGGCATCGACATTCTAATTGCCGACGCGGGCCTGATCCCCGCCAAGGCAGCAGCCGGTGAAACGGACTTGCAGGCGCGCGGCATCAACTTCGCCGACATCACATCGCTCAAGGCAAATGAGGCCCGAGGCAAATACAGGGTCCTCACCTGGCCCATCGCCAAAGGATCTCACATCGCCCTCTTTCCGAATCTGAATACCAACGACAAGACCTGGCGCACGTTGTTCCGCGACGTTCGTTTCCGCCACGCACTCTCGCTCGCCATCAATCGGAGCGACATCAACAAGGCGCTGTTCTTCGGCCTTGCCGTGGAAGGCAACAACGCAGTGCAGAAGGCCTCCCCGCTTTTCAAGCCCGAATACGTGACGCGAAACGCTACTTACGATCCGAAGCAAGCGAACGCGTTGCTCGATCAGCTGGGTCTCGCCAAACGCAACGCCGAGGGAACGCGCTTGCTGCCGGACGGCAGGGCGGCCGAGATCGTCGTCGAAACGTCGGGCGAATCGAAAGAAGAAACCGACGTGCTGCAGCTCGTGGCTCAGCACTACAAAGCCGTCGGTTTGAAGCTGATCGTCAAGCCTTCCGATCGGACCGCAATGCGCACGCGCGCCTATGCCGGCGACTCACTCATGACTGCCAGATCGGGCTGGGACAACGGCATTCCAACGGCCGATATGAGCCCCGACGAGCTGGCACCACTGCATCAAGACTTCCTGATTTGGCCGAAATGGGGCCAGTACTATGAGACGGCCGGTAAGGCTGGCGAAGCGCCCGATCTCGCGCCAGCCAAACAGTTGGTCGTACTCAACACCCAATGGGGTAATGCAAAAACCACCCAGGAGCGGACTGCCATCTGGCAGAAGATGCTCACCATCCACGCCGACCAGACGTTTGTCATCGGCATCGTCTCCGGCGTGATGCAGCCGATCGTCGTGCGCTCGACACTGCACAACGTGCCTGAGCGCGGCATCTTCTCGTGGGATCCCGGCGCTCAATTCGGCATGTACCGAATGGACGAATTCTGGTTCGACCGATCGAGATAATCGATGCTGCGTTACGCCGTTGAGCGGCTGATCTTGATGGTGCCGGCGCTGATCGCAATCTCAGCGCTCATCTTCTTCGTCATTCAGCTGCCGCCTGGCGACTATCTTTCCAATCAGATCGCCGAACTGCAGGCCCAACACGACACCGCGGCGATCGCCAAGGCGCAGTATCTCCGCCACGAGCACGGCCTTGATCGGCCGGTGATCGAACAATTCGGCATGTGGATCGGCGTGTGGCCCGGCCCACGCGGCTTTTCGGGACTGTTGCAAGGCGATTGGGGCTGGTCGTTCGAGTTCTCGAAACCCGTCGGCGAAGTGGTCGACTACGCTCTGGGTCCGACGATCGCGGTCAACGTGCTTGCGGTTTTTGTCGTCTACTTGCTCGCGATGCCGCTCGGCATTTTGGCCGGCGTGCAGCAGGACAAATTCATCGACTACGTCGTCGCCGCTTTTGCTTACGTCGCCCTCGCGACGCCCGGTTTTCTCCTCGCGCTTCTCGTTCTCACCTATTCGCACCGCTGGTTCGGCCTCTCGATCGGCGGTCTCGTCGATCCGGACCTTGAGGGCGCGCCGCTGAGCGCAACGAAGATCGCATCGATCGCGGCGCATCTCGGCGTTGCCGTCGTCGTTATCGCTTTTTCAGGCGTCGGCCAGATGATCCGCCGCCTTCGCGCCAACCTGCTCGACGAGCTGCGCAAGCCTTATGTCACCGCCGCGCGCGCCCGCGGCATTAGCGAAACAAGGCTGCTGCTGCGCTATCCCGTGCGCCTCGCGATGATCCCGTTCATCGCCGACATCGGCAATCTCCTACCGTCGCTCGTATCAGGCTCGGTGATCGTTTCCGTCGTGCTCAGTCTGCCGACGATCGGACCGATCCTTGTTCGCGCGCTGCAGAGCCAGGATCAGTTTCTGGCGGGCTTCATCTTGCTGTTCGCCGCCGTGCTCACGCTGCTCGGCACGCTCGTATCGGATCTCTTGTTGGGTTTCATCGATCCGCGCGTGCGCCTCGGTCAGGGCGCCGATCGATGAGCGCCGTCGACACGCCCGTCATCTCAACCGCCGAAGCGCCGGGCTTTTGGCGGCGCCTCATGCGCCAGCGTCCAAGCGCATTCGTTGCGCTCATCTTCCTCGGTCTGCTCTACGCATCGTTGCCCTTCGCCGATGTGATCGCTCCTTACGCCTCCGACACGCGCAGCAACGACGCGCTCTTCGCGCCGCCGCAGACCATACACATCTTTCACGACGGCTCGTTCGTCGGACCTTACGTCTACGGCTACACGTCGACGGTCGACCTCAAGACCTACCAACGCAACTTCACGGTCGACGAGACGAAGGTTCAGCCGCTGCGCTTCTTTTGCAACGGCGACGCCTACGATCATTGGTTGTTCGGCAAATCGACGACCCATCTCGTCTGCCCAGCGGAGGGCTCAACCTTCTATCTGCTGGGCACCGATCGATTGGGTCGCGACATCTTCAGCCGCATTGTCTACGGCGCGCGCATCTCACTGACGATTGGCCTCGTCGGTGTCGCGCTCAGCTTCTTCCTCGGCTGCCTGCTTGGCGGCCTGGCCGGCTATCTCGGCGGCTGGACCGACGCAGGCGTGCTGCGCGTCATTGAGCTGTTGCGCTCGCTTCCCGAACTACCGCTTTGGTTGGCATTATCGGCGGCATTGCCTGCGACGTGGTCGCCGGTCTGGGTCTTCTTCGGCATCACGATCATCTTGGGTCTGCTCGATTGGCCGGGCCTCGCCCGAGCGGTCCGGGCTAAAGTCTTGTCACTGCGCGAAGAGGACTACGTCACGGCGGCTGAGTTGATCGGCGCCTCACGGGTTCGGATCCTCTTCCGCCACATGTTGCCGAACTTCTCGGGGCACCTGATCTCAAGCGTCACACTCGCTGTGCCCCATATGATCCTGGGTGAGACGGCGCTGTCCTTCTTGGGGCTCGGTCTACGCCCGCCTGTGACGAGCTGGGGCGTCCTCCTCAACGAGGCGCAGAACATCGGCGCTATCGAGCTCTACCCCTGGCTATTGACGCCGCTGGTGCCCGTCGTCCTCGTCGTCCTGGCCTTCAACGTCCTCGGCGACGGCCTGCGAGATGCGGCAGACCCCTACGCCCGTTAGCCCTGTTACAAATGGATTCAAACAACTGTTTGAACGGTCCCTGGCCGATCCCTATATAAGCGCGCGGGGCGCGCGCAAGGCGGATTGTCGGACGACACCATGGCCGATGCAGGGACGGGTGCATTTCAAACAAGCGATATTCAGCAGACGCTCGGCGTGGGTCGAGGAAAGACGCCCTGGTGGCGGCGCTGGTGGATGATCGCGGGCGCGATCGTGATCGCCGCGATCGCCGCCTGGTGGTCGCTGACACCCAAACAAAAGACTGAGTACATCTACGGCAAGGCCGAGATGCAGACGGTGCGCGCCATCGTCACCGCGACGGGCACGCTTGCCCCGCTCGAGCAGGTGACCGTCGGCGCGGAGGTCTCCGGCCGCATCGAGTCCGTGCTCGTCGACTTCAACGATCACGTGACCAAGGGCCAGATCATCGCCCACATCAACACGGATTCGCTGAAGGCGATAGCCCTGCAAGCGCGAGCCGCGGTCGCGCAAGCGCAAGCAAATCTTCAGAAGGCGGAGAACGATCTCAAGCGCGCAATCTCGCTGCAGAAGTCGGGATTTGTCTCTACCTCGGCTTACGACACCGCGAAGGCCGCGCGCGACACGGCCGCAGCCACGCTCAAAAGCGCCAAGGCCCAGTCGGAACAAGCCGAAGCCAATCTTTCGAAAGCCGACATCCGCTCGCCGATCGACGGCATCGTTCTCGATCGCAAAGTCGATCCTGGACAAACCGTCGCCGCGAGCTTCCAGACGCCGGAGCTTTTCGTCATCGCCTCCGACTTGACCAAGCTCGAGCTCGACGTCGACATCGACGAAGCCGACATCGGCCAGGTTCGCGTCGGACAGAGCGCGACCTTCACCGTCGATGCCTATCCGGCGGCAAGCTTCAGCGCGAAAGTGCGCGAGCTGCGCAATGCGGCGCGTACCGTGTCCAACGTCGTCACCTATCAGGGCGTTCTTTCGGTCGACAATTCGCAAGGGCTGCTGAAGCCCGGCATGACCGCGACGGCCGACATAACGACCAAGGTCGTGGAAAACGTGCTGACGATCCCCAACGGCGCGCTTCGCTTTACGCCCGACGCACAAACCTATGCCGGGCCTGGCGCCGTAAATCCGATCGCGCCCGTCGATCCGATCGCGACCGGCAAGGGCAAGGTTTGGACGGTCGGTGCCGACGGCAAGCCGGTGTCGCGTGACATCACGCTCGGCGCGAGCGACGGCCGCCGCACACAGGTCACCAGCTCCAACGTGAAGGCCGGGGATCAATTCATCCTCGACGTCGCGCCGCAAAAGACGTCGTAAGCCGATGGCGCAAGAACCGCTCATCCGCTTCGAGCGCGTCAGCAAGATCTACGGCAAGGGCGAAACGGAAGTCCGTGCCTTGGACGGGATCAATCTGCGCATCGACGACGGCGAGTTCGTCGCAATCATGGGTCCGTCGGGCTCGGGCAAGTCGACCGCCATGAACATTCTTGGCTGCCTCGATACGCCGACGCGCGGTAAGTATTTCTTCCGCGGTGTCGATGTCGGCGGCCTCGATCGCACGCAGCGTGCATTACTCCGCCGCCACTACATCGGCTTCGTTTTCCAAGGCTTTAATCTGCTGAAGCGCACGACGGCGCGCGAGAACCTCGAGTTGCCATTGATCTACCGGGGCGAACCGGCCGCCGAGCGGCGCAAGAAGGCGCTCCATGCGCTTGATCTCGTCGGTCTCGCAAACCGCGCCGATCACACCTCTTCCGAACTCTCCGGCGGTCAACAACAGCGCGTCGCCATTGCGCGAGCACTCGTTACCGATCCGGCCGTCGTCTTCGCGGACGAGCCGACCGGCAACCTCGATACCGCCCGCAGTCACGATCTTATGAAGCTCCTGCAGTCGCTCAACCGCGACCGCGGTATCACCATCGTTCTCGTGACGCACGAAGAGGACATCGCCGCCTACGCCAAGCGCCAGGTGCGATTCCGCGACGGACACATCGCCTCCGACACGCTGACCGATCGGAGCGCCGCACAATGATCTGGACCACGCTGCAACTTGCATGGCGTGAGCTTCGGGCCAACTTCCTGCGCTCGATCTTGACGACGCTCGGCATCATCGTCGGTGTTGCCGCTGTCGTGATCGTGGTGACGCTGGGCCAGGGCTTGACGCTCAAGGTCACCTCCGACATCTCCGCTATGGGCCGCAACATGCTGTTCGTGCTGCCGTTCGTGCAGCAACGTGCCGGGCCGGCGACGCCGCAAACGCCATTCAAGATTGCCGACGCGGACGCGATCAAGCGCGAGATCGTTGGCGTCGCCGCGGTTGCCCCCGCTGCAACGAAGCAGGTCAAGGCCGTCTACGGCGCCAACAATTGGAGCGTCACCGTTACCGGCACGACAAACGACTTCTTCATCGTTCGCGATTGGGGCGTGGCTGAGGGCCGCATGTTCACCGAAAGTGAGCTTCGCGGCGGCCGCCCGGTTTGCATCTTGGGCGTCACGACGAAGAAGCAGCTTTTCGGCAGTCAGAACCCCTTGGGTGCCAAGATTCGCGTCTCGACGACGGCCTGTGAAGTGATCGGCCTGCTTGCCGAGAAGGGCCAGTCGACATTCGGCCAAGACCAGGACGACACGATCCTCATGCCGATCGCCGCCGTGCAACGCAGGCTAACCGGCAGCGACGACGTCCAGCAGATCTTCGTTTCTGCCGCCAGCGCGCAGCAAATTCATTCCGTACAAAGCTCGATTGAGGCGCTCATGCGCGAGCGCCGCCGCATCCGTGCCGGCGAGCAGGAAAATTTCCTTATTCGCGACATCCAGTCGATATCGAGCCTCGTGCAATCGACGACGACCCTGCTCACCGCGGGCCTTTCGGCGGTCGCCGCGATCAGCTTGCTCGTTGGCGGCATCGGCATCATGAACATCATGCTCGTCTCCGTCACCGAACGGACCCGCGAAATCGGCATCCGCCTCGCCATCGGCGCGCTCGAGCGCGATGTGCTGCTCCAGTTCTTGATCGAAGCCGTTCTCCTCTCCTGCATCGGAGGACTTATCGGCGCGCTTCTGGGACTCGGCACCTCAGCGTTGATCGCCTACGCCATCGGCGTCCCGTTCGTCTTGAGCCCCTGGGTGGTCGTCGTCTCGTTCGTCTTCTCCGCGGCGGTCGGCATCGTCTTCGGCTTTTTCCCCGCGCGCCGAGCAGCCGGTCTCGATCCGATCGAAGCGCTCCGTTACGAATAGCGCGCGCCAGCGTAGTTAATTGCACGCGCAGCCTAGCTGCCGACCTCACTCGTGGTAAGGTTCGTCGTCGCTCTCGGATATCGGGAGGTTTCGATGCAAAGGATGGCTGTCGTCACGACTTCCGTGCTTGCGCTGGCAATTGCAACGGCGCACGCCGCGACGATCAAGTTTCGCTGCACTGTGAAGAGCACGCCGAAATCTGAATCAGAGGAATACATCGTCGACACCGATGCCGGCACGGTCACCGTCGTGCTGCACGGTATCCGCGGCAACGTACTCAACTCCAGGACTCACGACGCGAAGATTTCGCCCGACGCGATCGAATGGACCGTCGAGACGGCAGGCGACCTAAGCTGGACGCTGCGTTACGATCGCGCGGCCAAAACACTGACCTCTTCGAACAGTCACGGCGAAAGCTTCAAGGAGACCTGCAAGGTCGCGTCCTGAAGGACGCGACCACGCGGTTACACGGGTCAGTGCGGCACTGCCGGCGGGGCGGGCGGAGCCGGAGGGACAGGCGGTTGCGTCCCGGCCGCAGTCGATTGCCCATGATCCATCACTTCGAAGCTTCCCGATCCCGCAACTTCTTGATGAAGCTGCCCGGAGTACGAGCGCACCTTCACGCTGCCCGAACCGAAAATCGAAATGCTTGGATCGACGGCATGGCCGTTGAACACCACGTCGCCCGAACCGGCGATCTCAGCCTTAAGAGGCGTGGCGCGCCCACCATTGACGTAGACGCTGCCTGAACCCGCGATCTCCACGCTGAGCGGACCGTTGATCGACGCGACCCGAATGTCTCCGGAGCCCGCGACCTCACTATGCAAGCCCCCGGCGATCGATCCGACATTGACGTCGCCACCGCCCGCGATCTCAACGTGCGCGGATCCCGCGGATGCAACTTCAAGCTTGCCGCTGCCCGCGATTTCCACGTCCAGCGCTTGTTGCACAGCGCCGATCTGAATCTTTCCCGAGCCGCCGACGGAAACACGCGCGATAGTGACGCGACCGAAGTGCGCATCGAGCGCCGCGCCTTGCAGCGACAGCGGCGCATCGAGATCGCCCGCCGTGATACGACCGACCATGTCCTCGATTTCGACAGGCGTGCCGAGCGGGGCAGTGATGTGGACCTGGAGGTCCGCGACCGCCGACTCCTCATGCCATTTGTTGAACAGGTTCCATGGAAACCAAGCGTCACCTGTCGGGCTATCGGCAAGGTGCACGTAGACCTCATCGCCGGCGATCGCACGCACTTCGAGGCGCTTGAGGACCTCAGGTTTCCCGTTCGCCACAACATGGATCGGAGCGCCCGATGGCGCGTTGTCGAACGTCACCTGGGCCACAAGGCCGTCGAGGTGAATCTTCTTGGTTGTGAAGTTCTGATCGACTGGGCCGCCCGCCCAGGCCTGCAGCGCGCCCGCAAGCACAAACAAGGAAACAGCGCCAAAGGTCCTCATATCTGCACTCCAGTGAATGAAGGCTCATAATGTGAAGTGAACAATAGCGGCGAACGCGGGGATTGGCAACGGGATCGCCAGCCAGCCCGCCCTCAGCAAAATCAAAAGGTTAACGGCGATTAACTCCCGCGCACGAGGTTCGTGAGTGCGGCGGTTTGTCCCGAGTCGAGGTACTCGTCGAGCCGACTGATCCGCCCGTCTTTGACCTCGACGACGATGCAGGCGGGCATCGAGAACGGCCCGTTCGCGGTGTCCGCTTCAAGAACGTGCTGCTGCAAGAAGCCCCCCGGAATGGCGACGCGGCGCTTCACGCGGTAGTGCCGATTGCTGAGATTTCGCGTGACCCAGGTGAGCACGCGCACGTTCTCTTCGACAGTCTGCTCTTTCTGATCGTTGTTGTGCCAGATGACGGCGTCAGGCGCGTAGATCGCCTTAATGCATTCGACGTCGCCGGCTTCGATCGCCCGGAAGAAGCGCTCGGCAACCTCAAGCGCATCGCTCATGGAATGAGCCTGTAGCCGCCGCTTTCGGTAACGAGCAGCTTGGCGTGCGCCGGATCCCTCTCGATCTTCTGCCGCAACCGATAGATGTGCGTCTCGAGCGTATGCGTCGTCACGGCCGGGTTATAGCCCCACACTTCGTGAAGCAGCACGTCGCGGCCGACCACTTTATCGCCCGCCCTATAGAGAAATTTGAGGATCGACGTCTCTTTCTCGGTCAGCCGAACTTTGGTGTTCTGCGGGCCGGAAAGCAGCTTCGCCGAAGGCCGGAACGTATACGGCCCGATCTTGAAGACCGCGTCCTCGCTCTGCGCATGATTGCGCAAATGCGCGCGAATCCGGGCTAGCAGAACGTTGAATTTGAACGGCTTGGTCACATAGTCGTTCGCACCGGCTTCGAGGCCGAGGATCTGGTCCGCCTCGCCATCGTTGGCAGTCAGCATGATGATCGGGCAGCGCACATTGGCCTTACGCATGAGACGGCAAACCTCACGCCCGTCGAGATCCGGCAGGCCGACGTCGAGGATCACCACATCCGGCATTTCGGTCTTCGCTTTTTCGAGGCCGGACGCGCCGGTCGCGGCTTCCGTAACGGCGAATTCACCCTGCAGGTCCAGCTGCTCTTTCAGCGACTCGCGCAAAGGCGTGTCGTCGTCGACCAAAAGCACGCGTTTGGAAGTCGTCATGCGGGGGCTTTCTCTGAAGTCAAATCACTTGCGGGGTCTTGGGCCTAAGCTATAGCAAATTCACGGACGCAAGGGAGAGTCCAGCCAACGATGGCGCCGAAGCCGAAACCGCGCAGTCGTCCCAAACGGACCGCAAAACGGCCCGCCGCGAGGCGATCGCTGCCGCACATCGACTTGAGCCTCGTCGCTGCTGAGCGCGCTGCGGGAGACCTGCGCCGCGGTCTTCCCGTGGTTATCGTGCCGCCACGCGGTCGTCCGTCGCTAATCGCCGCCGCGGAACTTGCGAATGCCTCTCTCATTGCCGCGCTCACCGCGTGGGCAAAGCATAGACCGCACGTGCTCCTAACTCACAATCGCGCGAGGACGCTGAAAATTCGGCTCTATACGGACGAAGTGGTCGCGGTGCCATTACCGGCCGACGATGCCGTGCGTGCGGCGCAAGTCCTCGCGGATCCGACGCGGGACATGCGTGATCCGCTGCTCGGACCTTGGAGCGCGGAGCGCAAAGCACTCTCGCCAGTTGCGCGCGAAGGCATTCGCCTTGCCAAGATTGCCGGATTGTTGCCCGCCGTGCTTGAAGCTTCGATCGACGCGCGCACCGCCGTCGCTGTCGCAAAGGCCGAAGGCCTAATCGCCGTCAAAGCGGAGGACATCGCGAATTACGACGGACACATTGCAACGACGCTATCGCCCGTCGCGCACGCCAAGCTTCCGCTCGCCGATGCGCCCAACTCGCGTATCGTCGCCTACCGCCCGGCAAGCGGCGGCAACGAACATCTAGCCCTTATCGTCGGCGAACCCGAACCGCCGGGCCCGGTGCTGGTGCGACTGCATTCCGAATGTCTCACCGGCGATCTCCTAGGCTCTCTCAAATGCGATTGCGGCGACCAGCTTCGCGGCGCGATCAAAGCCATCGGTCAAAACGGCGCCGGCGTGTTGCTGTATCTGGCGCAGGAGGGTCGGGGCATCGGTCTCATCAACAAACTCAAGGCCTATGAACTGCAAGATCAAGGCTTCGACACCATCCAAGCAAACGAGCGCTTGGGCTTCGAGGCCGACGAACGCGTGTTTGCAGCTGCGGCCGAAATGCTGAAGCACATGGGCTTCACCAAAGTTCGTCTCCTCACCAACAACCCCGACAAGGTCGGCGCGCTGACCCGCTACGGCATAGAAGTCGTCGAGCGCGTGCCGCACATCTTCCCCGCCAATCCGCACAACGAGGCGTATCTGGCGACGAAGAAGGCAAAGGCGGGCCACGCACTCTGAAGCGCGTCTGCTCTCCAGCTCGGCAAATTTTGCCGCCGCGCGATCGTCATCCCGACCAAAAGCCGCTGATTCTCCGGCTTTCAAAGATGGCGCGGGGTTTGCGGTACGCCGCTCATGATCGATGCCACCGGTCCCGTCATATTGAGCCAGCCTGCGCCCGCACATCCGCATGGTGCGATCACGGCTGACGATTTCGATTTCGACGCGTTGATCGACATGATCAATCCGCTGCAGCACATTCCGGTCGTCGGCACGCTCTATCGCAAGATCACCGGCGACGAGATGGGCGCTCCGGCGTCGATTGCCGGCGGCGCGCTCTACTTCGGCGTCTTCGGCTTCCTCGGTGCTCTCGGCAACGAATTCCTGAAGGCCGTCACTGGCGAAGATGTTGGCGAAAGGGTGATGTCGCTATTCGATAGCGATGACGACGCGACCCCGACCTCGATCGCAACCGCCTCGAGTGATCCCTACCGCGCCGCCCACGCTTACCAGACAGCGCAGGCCCTCGCTCTCCCAAACAGCTAAGCTTTCACACGTTCGCCAAAGATCGCAGTGCCGACGCGAACGTGTGTTGCACCGAGCTTGATCGCCGTTTCGAAATCCGCGCTCATCCCCATGCTTAGATTGTTGACGCCTACATCACGCGCGAGCTTCGCGAGCATGGCGAAATGAAGCGACGGCTCCTCGTCTTCCGGCGGAATGCACATCAATCCCGAAATCTTCAGTTTGAACTGCTCCCGGCACTGGCGAACGAACGCAGGCGCTTCGCGCGGCGCCACGCCAGCCTTCTGTGGCTCTTCACCGGTGTTCACTTGCACGAAAAGCTTCGGCGTTCGCCCAGCACGCGCAATCTCTGAAGCCAACGTCTCCGCCAGATGTTCGCGATCGACACTGTGAATAGCGTCGAACAGCGCGACGGCATCGCGCGCTTTGTTGGTCTGCAACGGTCCGATCAAATGCACGTCGAGATCTGCATGAGCGGCACGCAGCTCCGGAAACTTGGTCTTCGCCTCTTGCACCCGATTTTCGCCGAATGTGCGCTGACCGACTTCAATGGCCGCGCGAACGGCGTCGGCCGGATGGCCTTTGCTGACGGCGATCAAGGTTACGTCCTCAGAGGCGCGCTGGGCGGTCTGCGCCGCTTTGGCGATGCGGGCTCGCACGCCGGCAAGGTTGGCGGCAATGTCGCTCGCTGATATCGATAAACTCATGACCGAAGACACCGTTGCGGATGCGCGCCGGACACTGGCACGCGTGAGCCTTGAGCTCAACGCGCGCAACGCCGCTGGTCTCAATCTCCCGCCACTGATCCTGATGACCGACGATCGGCGCGGCGCCGACTATCTCGAAGCCGTGCGCGCATTGCCGGAAGGCTCCGCCGTCATCGTACGACATCGCGATCCGGCAGCACTCGAGCCCCTGGCGGTCACGCTCCGCGACGCGGCACGCCCCCTCGGCGTCCAGTTTCTGGTTGCCGGAGATCTAGACCTCGCCGAGCGACTGGACGCCGACGGCATCCATGCGAGCGAGGCAAATCTCGACTGCATCAAACAATGGCGAGCGCGGCATTTGCGCTGGCTTATTACAGGCGCCATCCACAACAGACAAGCCGCCGCGCGAGCCGACGGCGCGAGCGCCGTCCTGCTGTCGCCTGTCTTCGCGACGCAAAGCCATCCCGGGACCGTTGCGCTCGGCGTCGAAGCTTTCGAAGCGATGACGCGCCGGATTCCTATGCCGGTCTACGCACTCGGAGGTGTGACCGCCGCGACCGTCGAACAGCTCGCGGGAACACCGGCCGCAGGCGTCGCGCTGATCGGCGGTTGGCTCAGAAGCTGAACTTCGTTTCGATGAACCCGACGTTGGCATCCTGCGTGTCACACTGCGGGAAGAAGATGCCGCCACTGTCGGTCGTGCAACTGTTTCGTGGGCCGCTGAACTCGAAGTGCTGATAGCCGCCCGTCATGCGAAGGTAGCTGTTGAAGGTGTAGCCGACCGCCGCCTCGAGTCCGCTGCCATCCTGTTGCCTGGTCGTGAACGGAAGGTCTTCTGTCTCGGTGATGTAGTCGACGCCGAAAGCCCAGGGGCCGGTCTCGTATTTGAGGCCCGCCGACCAAACCTCGGTGTGCTCGCCGTCAAGCACATTGCTCGCAAAAGAACCGTGCAGCACCGGTCCGCCGCCGGCGACGTTCGTCCGCCGATAGGCGACACCGGCGGTCCACTCGCGATATCCAAGCGTAAGTCCCGCGCCCCAATCGCGCAAATCCGTGAAGATGAAGGGGCTATCGTTGAGTTCGTTCTGGCCCATCACATAGCCGACGCTGGCGCCGACATCGACGTCACCGATAGTGCCGATGTAGTTGAGACCAAAATCCCAAACATTGCTCTGCTTGTTGCGGACATCGTCGCCGCCGCCGAAGAACGGCGCCAAATCGCGCGAGCCGTCGGGCGTGAACGAGACGCCGAACTGGAAGCCCCTGATGCGCGGCGTGTAATACGCCACCTTCAGCCACACGTCGGAAGAGTGGATGTCCGAGCGCAGTTGCATTCCGTTCGGGCTGAAGATCGACCCCGGCCATTGCGGATTGTCTCTGTCGCAGAACATCCGGCACGGATAAGCGAGCAGGAAGACTTCCGGATTATCGATGCGCACGCTACCTGAAACAGATGGCGGCCGCATTCCCATGACGCGCGCCACGCCGTCCTGTTGCCCGACTTGAAGCCGGCCCCAAGGCGTGTCGGCATAAAGCCAAGCTTCGTTCAGGATTGTGCTCGAGCCCTGATCGTTCAGCGACGACTCGAAGTTCGTCGCATAATCGACGTCGAGCGCGACGACGCCACCGACCTCGAGCCCGTCGCTATCGATCCAAAACGCACCAACTAGAGAGGTATCGATTGCACCCACGACGGAATCGAGGCCGTCCATGTTCGATTGATCGAGGGCCTCACCGACCAAAGTTCCGTAGCCCGAGAGCTTCAGATTGACGTCGCCGACTTTCGTTTGCGCCGCGTAGGCTACGCCCGCCATCGCGATCACGCTCGCGACACTCAGCATCACCGCCTTGAACATGGGCCCCTCATGGAATCGCCAATGTGCGCAGTCAGATCGCGATTCGAACGCCGACCACCAAATCCTACAGCAAATCGCGTCTTTCGCCGCACGGACCGGATCACACGCCGGCCAGTTTCAACCAGCAGGCGCATTACCTCCCGATGGCTACGCTGCATTGGTTAATGATTGGCAACCCGCTCAGGGGAACGAGAACGCGGTCTGCAAAAATCCGATGTTCGCGTCCATTGAGTCACACGCGACCGCTGAACACTGCGCGGTAGGGCCATCAAAATTGTAGCGCTGATAGCCGAGATAGACATCGATCCCGGTATCGATCTCGTACCCGACCGTGCCTTGCCACGCCTCCGCGTCCTGCGCCAAATGGCGAGTGGGCGCGGCGAGCACCGTAGAGTCGACATACGGCGGCAATTCTTCGTGCAGGTTCGCGTAGTTGACCCCGAACAACCACGGTCCGGTTTCGTAGGTTAGGCCGGCGCCCCAGACTTCGGTGTTTGCGTTGGGCAACACGCAGCCGCCCACTTGGATGCAGCCGGTCGAGGCAAACGGGAACACGTCGTGGTCCTGAAGCGGCCCGCCGCCAGCGACATTCGTATGCCGCCACGACCCACCGAGCTTGAAGCCCTCGTAGGCCACCTGGCCGCCAAAGCCATATTCCTCGACGTCATCTGGCCTAAATGCGTTCGACGCAAAGGTGACGATCACGCCATCGCTGAGACGCGGCGCCACGACGGGCAGCACCACAACGCTCGGCCGCTCGTTGTCGCCGGTCAAATATCCCGCATACACACCGAAATCGAAGCCGCCGAGTGAGCGCTGGAAGCTCAAATTGGCTTCCCAGATATTGGACTGCCGGTCGAACTCATCCCGGCCGTTGAAGAGATCGTTCAGGCCGCGCGTCAGCTTCGGCGTATACGACACATCGAGTTCGGCGCCGATCAGGCGTGGCGAGGCATATTGAATTTTGAACGCTTCGCCGGAGGCGTTGAGATCGGTCCGGATATGCGCGCCATTTGGCGCGTAAGGCGTGAAGTCTGAACGCAGCGGATCCTGAAGCGCGTAATGCCGCGCATCGTCGATTCTATTCGCCTCGGATACGAGTGGTGAAAAGATGCCGTTTTGCTTTGCGGCTCCATAGTCGTCGCCGATCGAAAGCCGCCCGAACGCGTGCTGCATATAGACGAAGAACTTATCCAGGATTTGCGGCGCACCGCGGATGTCGTCGTCGGAAAACCGCGCTTCGCTCGACTCGAAGCGCAGCTGAGCTCGAACGCCAAGCTCGATTCCGTCGTCCAAGATAACCTTTGCATGCCCACGCACATGCGCGTCGGCCGCAAATCCGAAACTGTCGGAGTTGGCGCCGGCAAAATCGTCTTGATCGAATAGGTAGCCCGAGAAGTTCGCGTATCCGCCGTAGTCGTAGCCGTACTCTTCGGCCGACGCGCCAACGGGCAGCGCCAGCACGCCGAGGAGAACCGCGCCACCCAGCAACACCCGTCTCATCTCACGCATGCGCTCGCTCAAGCCCTAAACGCCGCCGGACGGACGACCATTGATACAACTGGATACACTCGAATCCTTGGGGCGCTAAGTGTTCGTATCTGCTGACGAAAAGTCAAATGAACCTTGCCCCGTGATCCGCGTCGCAACCTGGGCAGGAACCCGATTGCCGCTCACCCGTAGCTTGCCCTATAACAGCGACGCAATTTGGCCGTAACGCTGCTCCATCCTCGGGCCCAACATGAAATCCCACTCAGTAGCCGCGCGCGTTTTCGCGCTAGTTCTCCTGTCAGGTGCGACCGCCATCGGGCTGGCGGCTTGCTCAAGCGATGAAAATCAAGCTCCCGCTCCACAGGTCGACGCACCGCTGCCCCGGCCCGAACCGGCCGACGCCAGTTCCTCCAGTAAGGACAGCGGCGGCGGCATGTTCGGCATATTCGGTGGCGGCGAGCAGCAGGGCGTCGGCGTCAACGAATTTCTTTGGCGTGCCTCCTTGGACACGCTGCATTTCATGCCGATGGAGAGCGCCGATCCGTACGCGGGCGTCATCAAGACGAATTGGTACTCCGCCGTGCAATCGCCCAATCAGCGTCTGAAAGTCACGGTTTTCATTCTCGACACGCGTCTGCGCACCGATGCGCTGCGAGTGACGGTGTTCCAGCAGACGAAGGACGCTGCGGGCAATTGGACCGACGCGACCGTCGATCCCGACACCACGACCAAGATCGAGAACCTCATCCTAACGCGGGCGCGCGAGCTTAAGCTCGCGGCCGACTGACGGACCGAGACATTCGGTCCGCCTTGGACCGGCCGCAGCCCCTTGTCGAGACGGGCCGCGGCCCGTCATAACGTGTTCACAACCAATGATTGACGCCGGAATTTCGTAGATGTCGCGCTACAACGCCCGCGAGGTCGAGCCCAAGTGGCAAAAGGTGTGGGAAAACGCCCAGGCCTTCCGCACGCGCAACGATTCGCCCAAACCGAAATACTACGTGCTCGAGATGTTCCCCTACCCGTCGGGGAAGATCCACATCGGCCATGGCCGCAATTATGTGATGGGAGACGTCGTCGCCCGCTTCAAGCGCGCGATGGGATTCAACGTGCTGCATCCGATGGGTTGGGACGCTTTCGGCCTGCCGGCCGAAAACGCCGCCATGGAGCAGAAGATCGATCCGGCCAAATGGACCTACGCCAACATCGCGACGATGAAGGCGCAGCTGAAGGTGTTAGGCCTGTCGCTCGATTGGAGCCGCGAATTCGCGACCTGCGACCCCGGCTACTACAAACATCAGCAAAAGCTGTTCTTGGACTTCTACCGGCTCGGCCTCGCGCATCGCAAAGAATCTTACGTCAACTGGGATCCGATCGATCACACGGTGCTCGCGAATGAGCAGGTGATCGACGGCCGCGGCTGGCGTTCGGGCGCGGAGGTCGAACAGCGCAAACTCACGCAGTGGTTCTTCCGCGTCTCCGACATGGCCGAAGAGCTCTTGAGTGCGCTCGACGACTTGCCGCGCTGGCCGGAAAAGGTGCGCACGATGCAGCGCAACTGGATCGGCAAGTCGGAAGGCGCAAACGTGATGTTCGCGCTGACCAATTCGCCGATTCCGTCGTTGGAAATCTTCACGACCCGGCCCGACACGTTGTTCGGCGCGAGCTTCTGCGCCGTTGCCGCCGATCATCCGCTGGCACAAGCGATCGCCAAAAACAACGCCGACGCGGCCGCATTCATCGCCGAGTGCAAACATCTGGGCACGTCGGCAGCCGAGATCGAAAAGGCGGAGAAGAAGGGCTTCGACACCGGCGCGCGCGCCAAGCATCCCTTCATCGCCGGACGCGATCTGCCCGTCTACATCGCCAATTTCGTGCTGATGGAATACGGCCTGGGCGCCATCTTCGGCTGCCCCGCACACGACCAGCGTGACCTCGATTTCGCGCGGCAATACCAGCTGCCCATTCGTCCTGTGGTTATCCCGTCGAGTGAGAAGGCCGACGAATTCATGGTCGGCACGGAGGCATATGTCGGCGACGGCCGCTTGGAGAACTCGGATTTCTTGAACGGCCTGTCCGTTGACGACGCCAAGCGCTCGATCATCGATCGCCTGGAGAAGATGGGCATCGGCAAGCGTACGATCACCTATCGCCTGCGCGATTGGGGTGTCAGCCGCCAGCGTTTTTGGGGCTGCCCGATCCCCATGATCCACTGCGGGAAATGCGGCGTCGTACCGGTGCCTGAGAAGGATCTACCGGTAAAGTT
The DNA here is from genome assembly GCA_016124635.1 of Alphaproteobacteria bacterium. GTDB lineage: Bacteria > Pseudomonadota > Alphaproteobacteria > Micropepsales > Micropepsaceae > SZUA-430. The sequence continues at coordinate 120,645 of WGNJ01000002.1, forward strand.
GCCGACGGACGCCACCTTCGATCAGCCCGGCAACGCGCTCGATCACCATCCGACATGGAAGCACGTCGACTGCCCGCAATGCAAAGGCAAGGCGAGGCGCGAGACGGACACGATGGACACCTTCGTCGATTCCGCCTGGTATTTTGCGCGCTTTGCCGATCCGACGGCGGAAGCACCGGTCAATCGCGAAGCGGTCGACTACTGGCTGCCCGTCGATCAGTATATCGGCGGGATCGAACACGCGATCTTGCATCTTCTCTATGCGCGTTGGTTCACGCGCGCGATGAAGCTCGGCGGCTACACGAAAGCGAGCGAACCGTTCGCCGGCCTCTTCACGCAAGGCATGATCACGCACGAGACCTACAAGGACCCGGACGGCAAGTCGCTGTTTCCCGAGGAGGTCGAGAAGCGCGACGGCGTCGCGATCAAGCGCGGCACGAACGTTGCCGTGACCATCGGCGCCACGGAGAAAATGTCGAAGAGCTTGAAGAACGTCGTGCCCCCTGAGGTCATCGCCGACAGCTACGGTGTTGACGCCGCGCGTTGGTTCTTGATGTCGGACTCGCCCCCGGAACGCGACAGCGAATGGAGTGAGGCCGGCATCGAAGGCGCCTGGCGCTACGTGCAGCGCGTTTGGCGCACGGTGAACGAGGCAGCCGAAACTCTGCCGGCGCTTGGCGCACCGATGCCCGCGAAGTTCAACCCATCGGCGACGGCGCTGCGGCAAGCGACACACCGCACGATCGCGGCGGTCACGAGCGATCTCGAGCAGTTTCGCTTCAACAAAGGCGTCGCCAGACTCTACGAATTCGCCAAGGCCATCGAGAGTTTCGAGCCGGCCACGGCAGACGATCACTGGGCCCTGCGCGAGGCGCTGGAGTCTTGGATCATGCTGATCTCACCGATGATGCCGCATTTGGCGGAGGAGGCCTGGCAATTGCTGGGCTCCAAGACACTTGTGGTTGATGCGGCCTGGCCGAAAGCAGACCCCGATCTGACGCGTCAGGACACCGTCACAATCGCCATCCAAATCGACGGCAAACGCCGGGCAGAGATCGAAATGCCCAAGGATTCCGCGGCAAAAGCGGTTGAAACGGCCGTGCTCGACGTCGATGCCGTGCGCAAAGCCATTGACGGACGTAAGATCAAAAAGGTCATTATCGTCCCGAATCGCATTGCGAACGTGGTTATGGAGCAAAGCGGCGTATGAAACGGATTCTTGGTCTCGCCGGCGTCGTCGGCCTTGCGGTCTCGCTTGGCGCGTGCGGCTTTCATCCGCTCTACGCGACGCCGTCGTCCGGCACGACACTCGGGATGACGCAGTACTATCAGCAAGTGCTGGTCGAGCCGATCCAAGGCCGCCAGGGCGTTCACCTGCGCAACCAGCTGATGGACGCGTTCACGCCGGGCGGCACACCGTCCAATGCCGCGTATCGCTTGTCGATCCGGCTTGAGGAACAGAAAGAAGGCCTCGCCATTCAGCAGGACACGCGCATCACGCGTTACAACTACAACCTGACCGCCAAGTACGAATTGAAGGACGCGGTTTCCGGCCGGATCCTCGACCACGGCATCTCCCGCGCGATCGCACCGTACAACGTGGTCGATTCGCAGTTCGCGACGCTGTCGGCCGAACGCGACGCGCAGGAGCGTGCCGCGCGTGAAGTGGGTGAGGACATTCGCATCCGCCTCGGCCTCTATTTCGAACAACGCTTCAACAAATCCTGATCGCCTTGCGCGTCTCTTCAAGCGAAGCCGATAAACTGCAAAACGCGCCGCCCAAGACCTGGGCGGCAGTTTTGTATTTCGGACCCAACGCCGGTCTGGTTCGCGAGCGCGCCGACAAAACCGCCCGCGCCATCGTGCCCGATTTGTCGGACGCTTTCCGCGTCGCCGATCTCACAGCCGATGTGCTGAAGAAGGACGCCGCGCGACTCTCGGACGAAGCAGCGGCGATTTCGATGTTCGGCGGCCGCCGTATCGTCCGTGTGCGCGACGCCGTCGACGCCTTGGCTCAGCTGTTCGAAGCCTTCATTGCGGACCACAAGGGCGACGCGCTTGTCGTTGTCGAAGCCGGCGAGCTCAACAAAACCTCGGCGCTCCGCAAGGTGTTCGAGGGCGCGAAGTCGGCAGCGGCCATCGAGTGCTATGACGATCGCCCCGAGGATGCCGGCCGCCTCATCAAGGAAACACTGGCCGAGATCGGCTGGAAGGTTGAGCCCGACGCGCTCGCTTATCTCAGCGAGGCGCTGAGCCTGGATCGCCGCCTGTTGCGCGCCGAGCTCGAAAAACTCACCCTTTATTTGGGCCTCGGAGAAGCGAATGCGACGGTCACTCGCGCTCAGGCGCAAACGCTGATCGGCGACAGCGGTAGCGTCGAAACCGATGAGATCGCGGATGCCGTCGCCGCTGGCGACGTCAAGCTGCTCGACCAGCTCATTCTCAAAGCCGCCGACGCCGGCATCTCGTGGACCGGTGTCGTCGGCGCGACGCTGCGATTGTTTCAGCGCATGACCTCGTTCTCGGAGAGCGGCGGCGGAGGCTTCAGCTCCTCGCCCTACGGCCAGCGCATGGCAGCCCAGCTGCGCGGCTGGGATCGTCAGCGACTGATCGCCGCCATGAAGTTGCTCGCGCAAGCCGAAGCGGATACGCGCACGACGGTTCTCCCCGATGCCCCGATCGCGCAACATGCACTATTCGCGGTCGCCGAGCTCGGGCGCAAAACTTCCGACAGGCGGCGCTGACTACTCGGCCGGGACTTCCGTCATGACGGTCCGTCGCGGCCGCTCGGCGATATAGGTATAGAACATAGGCACGACGAAGAGCGTGAAGAGCGTGCCCACGCCCATGCCCATCGTAATGACGAGGCCAATGGCGTGACGTGACGCAGCGCCTGCGCCGCTCGCCAACACGAGCGGCATCACGCCGAGGACCATCGCCGCCGTCGTCATCAGAATCGGCCGCAGACGAACGCGCGCGGCTTCCTCGATGGCCGCGCGCGGACTAACGCCCGCCGCGAGACGCTCCTTGGCGAACTGCACCATCAAGATGCCGTGCTTGGTGATAAGTCCGACCAGCGTGATCAGGCCGACTTGCGTGTAAATGTTGAGCGTGCCGAAGCCCAGATAGAGCGGGATCATCGCGCCGAAAATCGATAGTGGCACCGCCATCATGATGATCAACGGCTCGCGGAAGCTTTCGAATTGCGCCGCCAGTACCAGGTAGATCACGAGAACGGCCAGCACGAACGCGAAGGCCAATGAGTTCCCTTCCTGCAATGATAGACGTGACTCGCCCGCGAAATCCTCAAAGAAGCCTGTAGGCATCACGCGCGCCGCGGCCTCGCGTATTGCGTCCAGCCCTTCGCTCGCCGTTACACCGGGCATGGGCAGCGCCGAAAGCGTCGCCGAATTCAGCTGATTGAATTGCTCGATCGCCACCGGCCCCGCACGCGTTTCAGTCTTGGTCAACGCGGACAGCGGCACCATTTTGCCGTCCTCGGCCCGCACGTAGAATTCGCCGAGCGCCACCGGATCGAGCCGGTATCGTTGCTCGACCTGCGGGATAACGTCATAGCTGCGATTGTCGCGATCGAACCGCGAAATGCGGCTTTCACTCAAGAGTACGTTCAGCGTCGTGCCGATATCGGCGACCTTGACGCCGAGCGCCGCCGCGCGGTCGCGATCGATCGCCAGGTTTGCCCGCGGCAGATCGAACGCAAGCGAGTCTTGCACGAAGATCAGCTTGCCGCTCTTCATCGCCTCTTCTTTCAGGCGTTCGGCGACGTCGAAGACCTGATCCGGCGCACCGACGGAACGGATGACGTATTGCACCGGCAGGCCGCCCGTACCTGGCAACGACGGCGGATTGAAGACAAGCGCGGAGACGCCCGGTATCTTCAACAATCCACCCTGAATCTGCTGCTGAATCTCCGCGGCGCTGCGGCTGCGCTCACCCCAAGGCACGAAGCGCCACACGGCAATACCGGCATTGCCGCCCGACGCGCCGCCACCGAACCCGACGATCGAGAAGCGCCGGCTTGTCTCGGGAACTGGTCCGACAGCCTCGTCGAATTGATCGACATAATGCTTCGTATAGGTCGAAGTCGCGTACCGCGGTCCGGTTATGACGGCGAAGAGCGCGCCCTGATCTTCGGTCGGCGCCAGCTCGTGCTTCGTGTGCAAGAACATGAAAACAAGCGTGCCGAAGATCGCCACAACGATGGCAAGGATGACCGGCCGCGAATCGAGCGCCGCCGACAGCGTGCGCGAGTAGCGCACTGCGAGCCAATCGAAAGCACGATCGATCCGCGCGACCAAACTGTCCGGCTTCTCTTCCTCGTGCGGCTTGAGGAAGCGTCCCGCCATCATCGGAGATACCGTAACGGCAATGAAACCGGAGATAACGACAGCGCCAGCGAGCGCGAATGCAAATTCACGAAACAGCGAGCCGGTCAAACCCTGCGTAAAGCCGATCGGTGCATAGACTGCGGCGAGCGTTATCGTCATCGCCACGATTGCGGAGAAGATCTCCCGCATCCCGTGCACGGCGGCATCGAGCGGCGCTTCACCTTCCTCGATGTGACGGTGGATGTTTTCCACCACAACGATGGCGTCGTCGACCACGAGGCCGATCGCCAGGACCATCGCGAGCATGGTCAACAAATTGATCGAATAGCCCATTAGGAAGAGCACGAAGCACACGCCGACGAGCGACAGCGGGATTGTGATCACCGGAATGGCGACGGATCGAATGGAACCCAGGAACAGGAAGATCACCAACACGACGATGATGACGGCCTCGCCGACCGTCTTGAACACTTCGTCGATCGAAGCCTGGATGAACACGGTCGAGTCGAAGACCAGGATCACGTCCATGCCTTCCGGCAGCTCCGATTTGAGGCTTGGCAGCATGTCGCGGATCGCTGCCGCGGTCGTCATCGGGTTGGCGGACGGCGTCGGGAAAATGCCGATGAAGACGCCTTCGCGGCCGTTAAACGAGGTCTTGACGGTATCGTTGTCGGTGCCGAGTTCGACCCTTGCGACGTCGCCCAGCCGGACGATCGTGTCGCCGCTCCCGCGGATCGGCAGTTGCGCAAACGCTTCCGGCGTCTTGAGTGTCGTGTTGGTGTCGATGGCGATCGCGACGAGCTGACTTTTGGTCGATCCCGGCGAGGACAGAAAATTGCTGTCGCTCACCGCCTCGGAAATGTCCTTTGCGGTGATGCCGTGCGAGGCCATCCTCACCGGATCAAGCCAAATGCGCATCGCGAAGTTCCGCGCGCCGAGGATTTGCGCATCCGCCACGCCTTCGATCGTCGACATGCGGGGCTGAATCACCCGCGCCAGGTATTCGGTGATCTGCTCCGACTTCATGCGGTCCGACGCGAACGCCAAATACATGAGGGCGAACGAGCGCCCCGTGCCTTTGGTAATAATCGAGTCCTCGGCATCGGTGGGCAGAAAGCGTCGCACTTGCTGTGTCTTGCTGATGACCTCAGTGAGCGCCTTGTCAGCATCGGAGCCAAGACGCATCCGCACTTGGATGGTGCTTGCGCCTTGCGTGCTCGAGGCGGTGACGTAGTCGACGTTTTCCGTACTGGAGACCGCCTTAGCGATTGGCGTCGTGATGAATCCTTGGATCAGCTCAGCGCTCGCACCAGGATAGGCGGTCGTGACCGTAATGACCGTCTCTTGGACCTCCGGAAATTGCCGGATGGTCATGCTCATGAAGCCTTGGACACCGAGAAGCAGGATGAGCAAGCTCGTCACCACCGATAAAACCGGCCGACGAATGAAAATCTCGGAGAAATTCATGGCGTTTGCCGCGGCGTTCCCGGCGCCGCCGCCGCTTTTTCATTCGGCGCTTCCGCCAACGCCACAGCCGCACCGTCTTGCAGGCGATTTTGCCCAGACGTCACGACGCGCTCGCCGCTTTTGACACCGCGCACGATTTCAACGCGTTCACCGTCACGGCGCCCGGTCGTCACGAAGCGCTGCTCAGCCACCAGTCCAGGAGCCGACTCATTAGCGGCGACGGCACCGCCTTTCGCGTCTTCCGTCTTTGGCTGTGCCTTCGGCGGGCCGACGACGAAGACATAGTCGCCGTAAAGGCTCGGAATGATCGCGGTCTGGGGCAGGGCAATCACGTTCGCCTCCGCCGGCATATCGACCCGCACGCGTAGAAACGAGCCCGGGCGCACGCGACCCTGTGCGTCTGAAACTTCCGCCTGCACCGCGACGAGCCGTGAGGACGGATCAATCTTGGGATCGATGCCGATAATACGTCCGTTGAATTTGCGTTGAGCGCTTTCATCGCCGAAGCGCACGGGTTGATTCATCGACAGCGAGGCCGCGGTCTGTTCCGGCACCGTGAAGTCGACCTTCATCCGGTCAAGGTCCTGTAGTGTCACCACGACCGTACCGACGGTCAGGTACTGGCCCGCGTCGACGCGAGCAATGCCGACGATCCCATCGAACGGCGCCTTGATTCCTTTTTGATCGATCAGCGCTTGCGCCCGTGCTTGCGCACCACGCGCGACTTCGAGCTGTGCGCGTGTGTCGTCGTATGTCGACTGGCTGACGAAGCCTCGCGCCTTGAGTTTTGCCGCCCGTGCGAGCTGCGCCGCGTAGAGGCGGACATTGGCTTGCGCCGACAGGAGTTCCGCACGCTCCACAGCGTCGTCGATCTGAACCAGCAGCTGACCGGCTTTAACATGATCGTTCGGCTTGAACTTGATCTCTTTCACGACGCCCGCGATCTGCACCGCGACATCGGTGCCGCGAGCGGCACGGGCGGTGCCGACGGCATCGACACTCGGCAGCCAAGGCGCGGGTTGAACCGTCATCGCCTCGACCGCCGTCGGCGGAAGCTGCAGACCGTGCCCGCCGCCGAAGAGGCTGCGCGCGAAATTCCAGCCGACCAGGCCGGCGCAGACGATGCCGATCAAAATCGCGGCGATGATGATGCGTCGGTTCATGTGGCGTTCACTGGTCCTGCCACCCGAGCGTCGGTCGGGCGCGCGGCGGGATTTTAGCCCTTTGATCGCCAAAATCCCGTGAAAATTTCTAAGATCGTCAAGGTTCACTATACCGTCCGGACGGTATAGTTTGTCCAGATGTGCAACCGGCCTTCACGACCCAGTGATTAGCAATGGGTAAACGCCCCAACTCCCGCGCGCTCGTCCTCGACGCCGCCGACGCCCTCGTTTCCGAGGTCGGGGCCAATCACATGTCGCTGGATGCCGTCGCGGCCCGCGCCGGAATTTCAAAGGGCGGCCTACTCTATCTTTTTCCGTCCAAAGTGGCCCTTCTGCAAGGGATGCTCGAACGATACGTCGAGCGCCTGGAAAACGGAACCGACGCCGGTGCCGCAAAGCCGAAGCTGTCCGAGGCCCGCCGTCTCCTGAAAGCCCGCTATGCCGCGCGCGGCAATGAAGATCCCGACAAGCAGCGGACGGGGTCTTTCTCGATGATTGCCGCGATTGCGGAACAGCCCAAATTGCTTGACCCCGTTCGCTCCGCACACAAGCGAATCTGGTCCCGTCTCAAAAAGGGAACAAAGGACCCCGAGCTTGCGCTTCTGGCCTGGTTCGCACTCGAGGGCCTGCTCTTCGTCGAATTGTTCGCCACAAGTCCGTTGACGCGGGGTGAACACGACAAGTTCATGAAACGCCTCGAGAAGATCGCCGACGAAGCGTCGCGCTGATCACTCGACCATTGCGGCCGCCGCCTCGGCATCCTCTGCCGGTGGTCGCATTGCGTTCGCTGGTGGCCGCCGCATCAACAACAATGCGAGCGCCGCGGGCAAGCCGGCGAACAGCATCGCCTCGAACACATTGCTGTAGGCGATGATCGACGACTGGCGCGTAATGAGCGCGTTCAATGCCGCCAAACCCATGGGCACATGAGGGTTCATGAAGAGCCCGGTCGCGCCCACTTCGAGCGCCCGGTTGAACGGCGTGATCTGGTCGGCAAGCTGCGAATGCATGGTCGCCGTGCTTTGCGTCAGCAGCAAGACCGACACCGAAATGCCGATCGCGCTGCCGATGTTGCGCATCAAGCTGAAGAGTGCTGCGCCGTCCGTCCGGTATTTCGGATCCAGCGTGGCAAAAGCGACGACCTGCAGCGGTATGAACACGAAGCCCATGCCGAAGCCCTGCAGCATGGTCGCCGCAACGATCGACCGTCCGTCGACGTCGGGCGTCCAGCCGGTCATGAACCACACGGCGACCGTCATCATGATAATGCCGCCGAACATCAGGAGCCGCGGATCCATTCGGCTCGACAGTCGACCCGCGATCATCATTGCGATCATCGTGCCGACACCGCGCGGCGCCATGAGCAGCCCCGCATCGGTGACCGAATAATTTCCAAGATTCTGCAGATAGGGCGGCAGCAGCGCCGAGCTCGACAAGAGCACGAGCCCCATCGTGAACATCATGAAGAAGCCGCCGAGGAAGTTTCGGTCGGTGAAGATCCTCGGCGTGATGAAGGGCGCCTTTGCCGTGAACATGTGCACGACGAAGAGATAGATGCCCAAGCTCGCCAGGACGGCCTCGATGATGATTTCGGTCGATCCGAACCAATCCTGGCCCTCGCCGCGGTCGAGGAACAGCTGGAACGCGCCAAGGCCGAGACTGAGTACCGCGAAGCCAAGCCAATCGAATTTCAGTCCGGCGTTCCGTCCCTCGTCCTTCATGAAAAACCAGAGACCGGAGACGGCCAAGATCCCGAACGGGACGTTGACGTAGAAAACCCAGCGCCAATTGTACATGTCGGTCAGATAGCCACCGAGCGTCGGGCCCATGATCGGTCCGATCATCACGCCCATGCCCCACGCTGCCATCGCCGAGCCGCGCTGCTCGACCGGGTAGAGGTCGAACATCGTCGTTTGAGACAGCGGCACGAGCGCCGCGCCGCACATGCCTTGCAGCGCGCGGAAGAGCACCATCTCCGGCAACGTCTCGGCAACGCCGCACAACATTGAGGCCACGGTGAAGCCGACGAGCGTCGCCACGAAGAAGTTCTTGCGCCCGAAGCGGCCGGCGAGCCAGCCGACCGGCGCCGTGAAGATCGCCGCTGCGACGATGTAGGAGGTCAGCACCCAGGTGATTTGATCGGACGTCGCCGACAGGCTGCCCTGCATATGCGGCAGCGCGACGTTCGCGATCGTGTTGTCGAGCGCCTGCATCAGCGTCGCCATCATCGCCGAGACCGTGATGATCATACGGTCGCGCTTCATGTGCGCCGGATGTGCGACCGTTAGGTGGCCGGCGGCGGCGGACGCAGCAGTCATCGCAAGCGCCTAAAGCAAATCGCCGATCGAGCGGCGATGTCCCGTATCGATCTCGACATTCGCGCTCATTCCCGCGCGCAGCACCGGATCGCCGGGATGGGTCTCGAGCCGTATGCGCACCGGAATCCGCTGCACGACCTTTACCCAGTTGCCGCTCGTGTTGGTGGTCGGCAGCACCGAGAACTGCGCGCCGCTGGCTGCCGCCACGCTATCCACGGTCGCCTTCCACACCTTGCCGGGATAGGTATCGATCGTCACATCGACGCTGTCGCCGGGCTTCACGTAGGTGAGGTCGGTCTCTTTCATATTGGCGTCGATCCAAATGTTCTCGGTCGAGACGAGGCCGACGGCCGACGTCGCCGCAAAGGCGGCCATCTGCGAAACGATGTACATGCCGGGCTGCAGCGACGAGACCTGTGTCGCGATGCCGTTGAAGGGCGCCCGCACGATGGTCTTGTCGAGTTGCCGCTGTGCCTCCTCGACGGCGGCTTTCGCCGTCAGATATTCGGGGTGGTTCTCAGGCGCGATATTGGGGTCGTTGCCGAGCTTGGCGAGCTGGACCTTGGCCTGCTGCTGCAGCGATTGCAGCTGTTTCTGCGCGGCATCGAGCGTGAAACGCGCCTGGTCGTAGCCGGCTCGGCTCACGAATTTTCGCGCGAACAGCTTGGCCGTGCGTTCGAAATTCGATTGCGCCAGCGCGACTTGCGCCTTCTGCGCCTCGATGTCCTTGAGCATGCGCTGATAGTCTTGCTTCATGGACTCGACGGTCAGCGCGCTGTTGGCCAACGCCGCTTTCGCGTTCTCCAGCGCGATTTGGAACGGCTTCGGGTCGATGCGGAAAAGCACGTCGCCCTTGTGCACCGCTTGACCCTCGTGGACGTCGACTTCCGTGACGACGCCGGAAACCTCCGCCGACATGGTCACCTTCTGCGCTTGGACATAGGCGTCGTCGGTCGAAACGTAGCGCCCGCCCGTCAGCCACACATAGACGGAGACGATCGCAACGAGCAGAACGCCGCCGATCATCAAGACCGGCCGCGTCAGGTTGCGCGCCCGGACTTCTCGATAGGCCCTGAGCCCGAGCTGCAGCCCACGGCGCGCATAGTCGCCGGTTCGTTCGAGCAAGAGCTGCCATTTGGCGGGCGGCGGAATAGCCGTACGCTCCTTAAACTGCTCTGAGAATTGCGCGTCCATCTGAGGTCAAATTTGCTTTGAGTTTGAGAAGTCCCTCGACCATCTGGTCGAGCATTGCGGGATCGACGCCCGCGGTGATTTCGTCGTGTAGCTCGGCTTTGTGTTTCTTCAGCTCGGCGAGGACCGGCTTCGCCGCCGGCGTCAGATGCAGCCGCCAGACGCGGCGGTCTTTCGGATCGGCGCGCCGCTCGACATAGCCGGCGGCCTGAAGACGATCGACCAAGCGCGCGATCGTGATCGGCTCGACTTCGACGATCGCGGCCATCTCGGTTTGCGAAAGCCCCGGCTGGCGCTCGAGCCGCGACAGGATCACCCACTGCGCTCGCGTCATGCCGCGCGTGCGCGCGCGCTGATCCGCCTTCACGCGGATCAGCCGGGCTACGTCGTGAAGCAGGTAGAGGAAGTCTCGGTCGAGATTTTCTGGCATTGCAGCATCAAATAAGCCGACTGAATATAAGCAGCGTTATGATTTCTTCAAGACGGAATTATTTCGTTGGAAAACAATATGTTAATGGCAACCGGAAGAGGCGGCATCGTTGGTCTGATCGCGCCGAAGGCTTGTGCGCGGGCCTAGCTGATCGCCCGTTTCAGGGCGGTGCTCGCCTGCAAGAACACCTTAGGCTCCCGTTCGAACCAGAGTTCGAGCGTCTGCGACAGACACATCCCGTCGGCATCGTCGTCGCTCGAATCATCGCCATCGTCACCGGGCGTTGCGACTTGTTCCATGATCGGGCGGTCGGGATCGGTATCGACATTCGGGTCGTCGAACGATGGTCCTTGGCTCGGCGAAGCGCACTCTGAAGTCGCCGGTGCATCATTGTCGAAGGAGGTGAGGCGATCGCCGTTGGCACGATCTGCCGCCCAAGGCATAAGGACGAGAAGCATCCCAAACGCGATTTGAACGAACACGGGTTGCCTCCCCGACGAGCGGCCGCCTGATTATGTGACGTTGAAGCAGTTGATCGTTTCGCAAGTCGGACAATCGTCCCGCCGCGTCGCGATCACATTATTCGCACTGTGTCAGAGCAATGCGCGCAATGGAACTGGCACGATCACCAGCGCCAGTTCGACCTTTGCGAAATCGCAAATTCTAGTCGACGGAATTAACTCGTTTGTCCAAGACGCCGGCAGATGTCGTCGAGCTGTTCGAGGGTCTTGTAGGCGATCTTTATCTCGCCCTTCTCGCCCTTGCCGTTGATCGTGACCGTCAGCCCGAGTTGGGATGAGAGCGAGGACTCGAGCGCGCGCGTGTCGGCGTCTTTGCCATGTGCCCTCTTCTTCTTGCCCTTCGCCTGGCGGCCGCGATCCTCGGCCTCGCGCACGTTCATCCGCCCGGCGATCATCTCGCGCGCCAGCTTCTCGGGGTCGTCGACGCCGACGAGCGTGCGCGCATGACCCGCCGACAGTTGCCCCGACGTGATCAGATCCTGCACGGCTTGCGGCAACTGCATCAGCCGGATGGTGTTCGCGATATGGCTGCGGCTCTTGCCGATCACCTGGCCGAGCGCTTCCTGCGTATAGTGGAATTTCTCGATCAGCTGACGATAGCCGCGCGCCTCTTCCATCGCATTCAGATCGGCGCGCTGAATGTTCTCGATCAACGCAAACTCGAGCGCCTCGGAATCGGTCAGCGCCTTGATGACGACCGGCACCTCGTGCAGCCGCGCCTTCTGCGCGGCGCGCCAGCGCCGCTCGCCGGCGACGATCTGATACTCGTTCTCGGCGCCCGGCACGGGCCGCACCAAGATCGGCTGCAAGATGCCCTTCTCGCGGATTGAATTTGCGAGGTCTTCGAGCGACTCGGTATCGAACGTATGGCGCGGCTGAAACGGATTGGGTTTGAGTTGCGCGATCGGAAGGATGCGTGGCGGCATGCGCTCACCGGCCGCGCCCGGAGCCGGCGCCGTCGGATTGAAGTTCGTATCGCGCTCAGTGCTCTCGCCGAGCAACGCAGAGAGGCCTCGACCGAGGCCCGCGAATTGTGGTCGTTTTACTGGAGTGTTCATGCGGCCTTGCGCGACCTTTCACGCTGAATGAGTTCCCCCGCCAGCTTGATGTACGCCTGGCTGCCCGCGCTCTTCACGTCGTAAAGGAGCGCCGGCAGTCCGTGACTGGGGGCCTCCGATATACGTACATTCCTTGGAATGATTGTTTGATAGACCTTCTCGCCGAGATGCTTGCGCACGTCCTCGGCCACTTGCTCAGAGAGGTTGTTGCGCTTGTCGAACATCGTCAGCACGACGCCTTGAATCTCGAGCTGCGGATTCAAGCTGCCGCGCACGAGATCGATCGTGCGGAGCAATTGCGACAGACCTTCGAGCGCAAAGAACTCGCATTGCAACGGCACCAACATTCCGTCGGCCGCTGTCATCGCATTGATCGTCAGCAGGTTCAGCGACGGCGGACAGTCGATCAGGATGTAGTCGTAGACCATGAGCTTCGAACGCTCGGTCGAAAGTGCCGTCGAGCCCGATTGCGTTGACGGCTCGGCGATCTGAGTGTGGTAGCCGTCGAGCGCGTCGCGCAGTCGAAACGATCGGCGTGGCACGCCGACGAGCTCCATCTCGGCACCGGCGAGATCGGGCGTCGCCGGCACGACATGGAGACCCGGTATCTGCGACTCGACGATCGCTTCGGCGAGTGGCGCGTGCCCGGTGATGACTTCGTAGATCGAGACCGAGCGCTGCGGCTTGGTGATGCCGAGCCCTGTCGATGCGTTGCCCTGCGGATCCACATCGATGACCAGGATCTGCTTGCCGACGGCAGCCAACGCGGTACCCAAATTGATGGCGGTCGTCGTCTTGCCGACGCCACCCTTCTGGTTCGCGATGACGATGATTCGCGTTCGGTCCACCCGGGGCCGCCGAGGCTCTAGGAGAGTTTCCGGGGCTTCCGCCAAGGCATTAATCCTGTCACGCGCAAAATACTGCCGGAGGGGTCGGACCGGCTGGGGGTTATCTCCACTTGCAGTTTCCAGGATTCGCGCGCCTCGGTCAATTCAGCGGCGGCAGCACGCCCCTTCAGAAATAGGCCGATTGTGCCCTCTCCGAAGAAGGGGGCGGCCAGGCCCAGGAGCTTGGCCAGGGGGGCAACGGCCCTGGCGGTAACCACGTCCGCAGTCAGCCCCGACAGGTCCTCTGCCCTGCTCCAATGGACCTCAACAGGCGCCCCCGTCGCCTCTGCGACCTCCTCCAGGAACCGGCACTTCTTCTGCGTCGAGTCGATGAGGTGGACCCTCAGTCCGGGGCGGTCCGGCGCCAGCATGATGGCCAATACCATGCCTGGAAACCCCGCCCCGCTTCCCAGGTCGACGATCGTCCGGGCCTCCGCAGGGACCAACGGCACCAGCTGCGCCGAGTCGAGAAAATGGCGGCGCCACATATCCGCCAATGTAGAGTCGGCGACCAGATTCAAGTGCGCGTTTCGTTCCACCAAAAGCCGCGCGTGATTCGTGAGTCGTTCTAGTGTTTCACGTGGGACTTCTGAGTCGCGGGCAAAGTCAAGAGGACCATACGGTCCCTCCCCACCGCTCACGCAACGCGCCTCGAACGGGACTTCAGGTGACCGAGCAGAGCGGTGATCGCCGCTGGTGTGACGCCGTCAATTCTCGCGGCCTGACCGAGCGTCATAGGTTTTGTCCGAACGAGCTTCTGGAGCACCTCGGTCGAAAGACCATGCACCTTGGTGTAGTCGAGGTCAGCCGGCAGAGCCAACGATTCGTCCCGCCGGAACGCTGCAATGTCCGCGTGCTGACGCTCCAGGTACCCAGCGTAGAGGGCATCGGCTTCGAGTTGATCGAGCACCGCGTCGCCAAGCTCCCGAAGCTCTGGCCACAGCCGAATGATCTCTGCCCGGCCGGCCTGCGGGTGGGCGAGCAGCTGGAGTGCCGAGCGCCGCTGCCCATCCTGGTTCAGGCGCACGCCACGGCGCTGCGCCTCGCTCGGCGTCAGCGCCAGACCGCTCAGCCTCTGCCGAGCAGCCGCCAGCACCGACATCTTCGCCTCGAACTGCTGCTGCCTCTGGGAGCCGACGCAGCCCAATTTGGTACCGACAGAGGTAAGGCGCTGATCAGCATTGTCGGCCCTCAACGTCAATCTGTACTCCGCCCTTGAGGTGAACATCCGATAGGGCTCGCTGACGCCCCTGGTCACCAGGTCGTCGATCAGGACACCCAGATACCCGTCGGCGCGGTCGAAGGCATGTCCCTCCCCGCCCCCTGCGCGGCGGGCCGCATTGAGCCCCGCCACCAACCCCTGAGCTGCCGCTTCCTCGTACCCTGTCGTCCCGTTGATTTGCCCTGCCAAGAACAGTCCCCGCAGCTTCTTCGTCTCCAGGGTCGCGAAGAGCTCGCGCGGGTCGACATAGTCGTACTCGATCGCATAGCCCGGCCGGCGGATCACCGCCCGTTCAAGCCCCGGCATGGTCGCAACGAGCGCCCGCTGCACCTCCTCAGGCAACGAGGTCGAGATACCGTTGGGATAGACAGTGTCGTCATCGAGTCCCTCGGGCTCGAGGAAGATCTGGTGGCGATCACGCGAGGCAAAGCGCACGACCTTGTCCTCGATGGACGGGCAATAGCGTGGACCGACGCCTTCGATTTGCCCCGAGTACATCGGCGCCCGATGGAGGTTCGCCCGGATGATCTCGTGGGTCTCCGGTGTGGTCGTAGTGATGCCACAAGCGATCTGCCGATTCTCGATTCGGTCGGTCAGGAACGAGAACGGCACCGGCGGATCGTCGCCCGGCTGCATCTCGAGTGCCGCCCAATCGATAGTATTGCCGTCCAATCGCGGCGGCGTTCCGGTCTTCAAGCGCCCCATCGCAAACCCGAGTGACTCGATCGTTTTGGCGAGCCCGATGGCCGGCGCCTCCCCGACCCGCCCGGCCGGGATTTTGACCTCGCCCATATGGATCAGACCGCGAAGGAAGGTACCCGTGGTGAGGACCACGGACCCCGCATGCAACTGGCGCCCGTCGCTGGTCACAACGCCGGCAACCCGTCCATCCTGTGCGATCAAATCCTCTGCCTCAGCGGCGATCACCGTCAGGTTCGGATAGTCGAGCAGCAACGACTGCATGTGGCGGCGATAGAGCTTCCGGTCGGCCTGAGCGCGGGGACCCCGCACCGCCGGTCCCTTCGACCGATTGAGCATCCGGAATTGGATTCCCGCACGGTCCGCCACCACGCCCATAACGCCGTCGAGGGCGTCGATCTCGCGGACCAAGTGCCCCTTGCCCAATCCCCCGATAGCCGGGTTGCAGGACATCTCGCCGATGGTCTCGACCTTGTGCGTGATGAGAGCGGTCCGCGCACCCACGCGCGCCGAGGCTGCCGCCGCCTCGCAGCCGGCGTGCCCGCCACCGATCACAATCACGTCGAACGCACCGCTCATGGGCGCATGCCGATACTGGGTGACATCTACAAAGTCAAAGCGGTGAAGGCCGACCCTCCGTCGGAGGCGATGAGGGCATGCGCCACGCCGTGCGTCATCCGCCTACGGACTCTCAGCACACGGATGAATGATTCACATGGAACAATCCGCGGTCTTCGGACTGCGATCTGATCACTTGCCGATGCAAAATTCTCGGAAGATCACCTCGAGCAAATCTTCGACGTCGACACGCCCGGTGATGCGGCCGATCTCGCGCGCCGCGAGCCGCAAGTCCTCCGCCGCGAGATCCATCGCTCGCGTCTCGTTCAAGTTGGCCGCGGCGCGTGCAAGCGCGTCGCGCGCTGCTTCGAGTGCATTGCGATGCCGGGCACGTGTGAGCGGCGCGGCTTCTCCGCCGCCGGTACGCGCGATCACTTGCTCCGTCAGATACGAGAGCAACCGAGAGATCCCCGTACCATCGCGCGCCGAGATCGGAATGATCGGCAGAGTCAGCTCGTTGCTCACGCGATAGGTGCTCGCGTCAAGCAGCTGGGAGACGTCCGCCGGTATCGTCTCCGCTTCCTCATCGCGTGACTCGGACGCGGCGTCTGCACTATCCGCATCGGGGGCATCGGCCTCAGCTCCAATTTCGTCCGGCTGCGCAACTTCCAGCGCGGATGAATCAGGCACCGCTGACTCATGTGAAACTGTCAGATCGATTTTGTTCGCGACAACGAGATCGCCCCCGACCATCGAACGCGCGACGAGATCGTCGATCAATGGTGAAGTCGCATCGACGACGGCGATGCGCATGTCGGCGCGTTCGGCACGAGCGCGAGCACGCGCTATGCCTTCGCTCTCGATCTCATCGCTCGTTTCGCGCAAGCCCGCAGTATCGACGACCGTCACCGAGTAGCCGCCGAGATCGAGATCGACCTCGATGAGATCGCGCGTCGTTCCTGCCGTCGCGGTGACGATTGCAACATCGCGCGCGGCAAGCGCGTTCAACAGCGATGACTTTCCGACGTTAGGTGCACCCAGGATCACGATCGAAAATCCGTCGCGCACGATCTCGCCGCGTCGGCGATCGGAGAGGTGCGCATCGATCTCGCTCTTCAACTCCAACGCCGATTCGCTCACGCGCTCGAAGAGATCGCTCGGCAAATCCTCTTCCGAAAAATCGATAACCGCCTCGAGATGGGCGAGCGTCTTGACCAACATCTCACGCCACCGCTCGTACCGTTCGAGCAGAGCTCCATCCATCTGCCGCAGCGCCTGACGGCGTTGTTGCTCCGTCTCGGCCGCGATGAGATCGGCGAGCCCCTCGGCCTCGGTCAGATCGAACTTGCCGTTCGCGAAGGCGCGTCGGGTGAACTCACCCGGCTCCGCGGGGCGAAGCCCATTGAGTTGTCCGAGGCGCGCGACCAAAGCGGCGACCACCGCCGGACTTCCGTGCGCATGAAACTCGGCGATGTCTTCGCCGGTGAAACTGTGGGGTGAGGGAAACCAAAGAACGAGCCCCCGGTCGATGGGCTCGCCCCTCGCATCCACGAACCGCCGCAGCGTCGCCTGACGCGGTTCGGGCGCGCTGTTGCCCGTCATCGCAGCGACCGCCACGCGCGCCCGCGATCCCGAGACGCGGATCACGCACACCCCTGCTCGTCCCCGCGCGGAGGACAGCGCGAAGATCGTGTCGCCGTCACCCATCTCCGTCAGCTTCGAGATTTGCCCTTGGCGGGCGGCTCGTCGCCGCTACTGCTCCGCTTCGACGTTCCGGTGGCGGCGCGCATCAGCCCTTGCAGCGCCTCGAACCCCTGAGTTCCAAGCGGCGACCACATCCGCAACAGCTGCTGCGGATCTGTCAGCGAGAGCGCGCCCATGACCCGCCGCTGGATTTCTTTCATGACCTCGTCCTGCAGCGGCTCCACGTCCGGCAGGCCCATGAAGGCCCGGGCTTCGGCGGGTGTACAATCCACTTCAATTGTGATTTTCATCTGCGCCCCGTATGGCCTTCTCGTTTGTTGTCGCTGCTGGCGACCTTAGCCTGCCTAGCGCCAGGACGCAGCAACCAGCCCGTGGGTCCAACCCAAAAGACACCGCATCGAAGGACGCTTGATCCCTATGGCAAACATGCTCGCCCAATCGACGAGCCCCTACCTGCTTCAGCACAAGGACAACCCTGTCCATTGGCGCCAATGGGGACCCGAAGCTCTTGATGAAGCCCAGCGTCTGAACAAGCCCATCTTTCTCTCGGTCGGCTATGCGGCATGCCATTGGTGCCACGTCATGGCGCACGAAAGTTTCGAGAACCCCGACGTCGCCGCGGTGATGAACGACCTCTACGTCTGCATCAAGGTCGACCGCGAGGAGCGCCCCGACATCGACACGATCTACCAGGCCGCGCTCGCCAGCATGGGTGAGCAGGGCGGCTGGCCGCTGAGCATGTTCCTCACGCCGCAGGGTGAGCCGTTTTGGGGAGGCACCTACTACCCACCCGAGCCGCGCTTCGAACGTCCTGGCTTCCTGCAAGTGCTCCACGACGTCTCGCGCAATTTTCACGAGAACAAGACCCAGGTCGCCGAGAACATCAACCTGTTGCGCGGTCGTCTGACCCAACTCTACGAACATCTCCCCGCCGGTCGCATGCTGACGATGCAGGCGCTCGACATCGCTGCCAAACGTCAGTGTCAGCTGATGGACGTCTTCAACGGCGGCATGACGGGCGCACCGAAGTTTCCGAACGTGCCGATCCTCGAGCTGCTTTGGCGCGCCTACAACCGCACGACCCTTCCACAATTCTCGCAGGCCGTCGACACGGCGCTGATCAATATGTGCCAAGGCGGAATCTACGATCACCTTGGCGGCGGCTTCGCCCGCTACTCCGTCGACGAATATTGGCTCGTGCCGCACTTCGAGAAGATGCTCTACGACAACGCCCAGCTCATCGACATCCTGTCGCTCGTCTACCCGCATCAGCGCAATCCGATCTATCGCGCGCGCGTCGAGGAAACGATCGCTTGGGCGTCGCGAGAAATGCTCGTCGAAGGCGGCGCGTTCGCATCATCGCTCGACGCCGACAGCGACGGCGAAGAGGGCAAGTTTTACGTCTGGACCGAGGCGGAGATCGACGAGGTGCTCGGCAAAGAAGGAGCACTCTTCAAGCAAGTCTATGACGTCAGTGCGCGCGGCAATTGGGAGGGGCGCAATATCCTCAATCGCCTGCGCGCGTCGCTGCCGCTCGGCGCGGTCGAGGAGGGCAAGCTCAACGCGATGCGCGAGAAGCTTTTGGCGCGTCGCAATCAACGCGTTCGCCCCGGCTTCGACGACAAGGTTCTCACCGACTGGAACGGTTTGATGATCACCGCCCTCGCAAACGCCGCGGAGGTCTTCAACCGCTCCGACTGGCAAGCGGCTGCGGTGAAGGCGTTCTGGTTCATTGCGGAAAACCTCGGTCAAGGCGATCGGCTGATGCACAGTTGGCGCGCCGGCGCCGCCAACCACAACGGCCTCGCCGAGGACTACGCCAACATGGCCAGGGCCGCGCTCGCGCTCTATGAGACGACGAGCCACCCGCCCTATCTTGAGCGCGCCAAGGCTTGGGTCAAAATTTTGAACGACCACTTCTGGCGTCAGGACATCGGCGGCTACGCCATGGCGGCGGACGACGGCGATCAGCTAATCGTCCGTGTACGGACAGTATCTGACAACGCCGTCCCGTCTGCCAACGGCACAATGCTGAACGTTCTCGCCCGCCTGTTCTATCTGACAGGCGACACCGATCACATGGCGCGCACGAACCTCTTGTTGAGCACCTTCTCCGAGACGGCCAGCAGCTCGCCCTTCACGACCGCGACGTTCCTGAATGCGTTCGACCTCATTCTCCGCGGTCGGCAGATCGTCATTGTCGGCGCGCGCACCGACGCGAACGTCAACGCCTTCCGCGAAGTCCTGCGCAAGGTCAGCCTGCCGAACCGCATCCTGAACGTCGTCGCGCCCGGCGAAGAATTACATGAGGGACACCCTGCGCGCGGCAAGACCCAAGTCGGCAACAAGGCGACGGCCTACGTGTGCAACGCCCAGACCTGCTCTCAGCCCATTACCGACCCGCTCATTTTGGAGACGCAGCTAAAGACGCGCGCTTTCGATTTCCCTGACGCCAACGCGGCCGAGAACGCATAAATCTGCGTCGCCGGCGCAACCCGTAAACAACCCTCCTAGGAAGACATCATGGCCGGAACCGATATTACGATCACTGGACCCGACGGTACGTTCGGCGCCTATCTCGCCGTCCCCGACACGCGCAAAGGTCCTGGCATCGTCGTCATCCAAGAGATATTCGGCGTCAACAAAGTGATTCGCGACATCGCCGACGGCCTTGCAGCACAAGGCTACTTTGCGCTCGCGCCAGACCTCTTTTGGCGGATCGAGCCGAACGTTCAGATCACTGACAAGAGCGAGGAGGAGTGGAAGAAGGCGTTCGACTTCTTCCAGAAGTTCAACGTCGATACCGGCGTAAAGGACGTTCAAGCGGCGATCACGCACCTGCGCGGCGTTCCTGGCGCCGGACCCAAGGTCGGCACGATCGGCTATTGCCTAGGAGGGCTTCTCGCATATCTGAGCGCGACGCGCACGAATACGGATGCCGCCGTCGGCTACTACGGCGTCTCGATCGACCGGCATCTCGCCGAGAAGGAGAAAATCAAGAAGCCGCTGATGCTCCACATCGCCGGCAAGGACCAATTCGTACCGCCCGTCGCGCAATCGCAGGTCATCGACGGGCTCAAAGACGTGCCCGGCGTAACCATTCACACCTACCCTGAGTGCGACCATGCCTTCGCGCGCGTTGGCGGTCAGCACTATGACAAGAAGGCAGCCGACACCGCGAACAAGCGCAGCGCCGAGTTCCTACGCAACAACCTGAGTTGAGTCTCATGACGAAAGCGATCCGCTTCGAGAAGATCGGCGGCCCGGAGGTCCTTGAGCTTCAAGATATCAATCTGCCAGCCCCTGGCCCCGGTGAGGTGCGCGTGCGTCACACAGCGGTCGGCGTCAACTTCATCGACATCTACCATCGCACCGGCCTCTACAAACTGAAGCTGCCAACCGGCCTTGGCTTGGAAGCGGCGGGCGTCGTCGAGGCGGTAGGCCCCGAGGTCACGCGCGTTGCCGTCGGAGACCGTGTGGCGTACGCCAGCGGACCGGTCGGCGCCTATAGCGAAGCGTCGAACGTTCCCCAAACGCGCCTCGTGAAATTACCCGAGGGCGTTTCCGACGACATCGCGGCAGCGTCCCTCCTAAAGGGCATGACGGCGCATTATTTGCTCCGCCGCACGCATCCCGTGAAAGCCGGCGAATCGATCCTCATCCACGCGGGAGCTGGCGGCGTCGGCATGATTGCCGTTCAGTGGGCAAAATCGCTCGGCGCAGTCGTTATTGCGACGGTCGGAAATCACCAGAAGATCCCCTTCGTACAACGCCTCGGGGCCGCGCATGTGATCGTCTCGCAAACCGAAAACATAGCGACGCGCGTGCGCGAGATCACCGGCGGAAAGGGCGTGTCGGTCGTCTATGACTCCGTCGGCCGCGACACCTTCATGGCCTCGATCGACTCGCTCGCCCCTTTAGGTCTGCTGGTCAGCTTCGGCAACGCGTCGGGCCCTGTGCCGCCGATCGAGCCGCAGCTGCTTTCGCAAAAAGGCTCCCTTTTCTTCACCCGCCCGACGCTCGCCAGCTATGTGTCGACGCCCGAGGAGTTGGATACGGCGGCCGGCGAACTCTTCGCCCTCATATCCAGCGGCACGATCCGCGTCCGGCCGCCGCAGAAATTCCCGTTGAGCCAAGCAGCCGACGCTCATCGGGCGATCGAAAGCCGCCAGACCAAAGGCTCCCTGGTTTTGATCCCCGACTAGAACGCAAACAAGACATAGGTTTGGCAACCCAAGTGCGCAGAAAACTACACGCCGCGTTCTTAGCTGAGGGAAAGAAGTTGTCATGCCAAGTCTCGTGCGCAGCGTCTTTGCCCTAGTTGCGGGAATTGTTACAGTCGTCGTTCTTTCGGAGGGAACCGATGCATTGCTGCGCGGCATCGGGGTCTTCCCGCCGCTCAGCGAGCCGACCGCCTACACCAATGAAATGTTTGCGTCGGCAACGGTCTATCGCACGCTCGCCGGCGTTGTAGGCGGATACGCGACCGCGACCCTTGCGCCTGCCAAACCCATGTTTCATGCAATCTTCTTGGGTGTGATCGGCTTGGTTCTTAGCGTCGCCGGCGTCGTAGCCAACACCGTCAATCACATGGGCCCCGATTGGTACCCTATAGCGCTGGCGGTCACTGCGTTCCCAAGCGTCTGGCTCGGCGGACGCTTACGCGTCTCCACAAGACGCCCTGTCCAAACATGATCAAGGTCTACAACTTCAAGCGCGGCGCCCGAGGATTGCGTGTGTGCTGGGTCTGCGAAGAGATGGGGCTCCCCTATCAGCTGGAAGCGTTCGACTTCCCGCCGCCAGCTTCCTATCGCGCGCTGAATCCGCTTGGCTCGGTCCCGTTCCTTGAGGACGCCGGCGGCGTCGCGATCAACGAGTCGGTCGCCATGATGCTCTACCTTGCCGAGCGGTATGGCCCGACGCCCCTGCTGCCCGCAAAAGACGATCCGACCCTCGCGCGTGTCTTGCAGATGACGGTGTTCGGCGAAACGACGCTCGGCGCGCAGATGAACACATTGATGGCCGCGCACTTCATGGCGCCCGAGGCCGACAAGAAGAATTGGTCGGTTCGCGGCGCCGAGCAGCGTCTCGACCAAGCGATCGCTTATGTCGAAGGAATTTTGGCGGACAATCCCTATCTGGCCGGCAATGCCTTCACCCTTGCCGACATTTCGGTTTCGACGGCCTTCGGCATGTGGAAGGGCGCGCTCGGCAAGTCCCTCTCGGACAAGCTTTCGGCCTACCGCGAACGCTTGGCATCACGCCCCGCTTTTCAACGGGCGCAGAAACACATGCAAGGCTGATCGGCCAAATCGATCTGCGGCTTAGCTGCGGCTTTGGAAGCCCGTGCAGCGAACGTAGGTTCTCTTCCACTCCGGAATTGAGTACTCGCCGTTCGCCTTCGCCTCGAGGTGGATGGTTTTCACCGCCGCCTTCGGCTTCTCGTAGTCTTTAATTTGGAAGACATACTTGCCGCCGTCCACGCGCGCGCCCGTAATCGTCCAGTCGGCGACGGAATCGAGCGGAAGCTTCGGCTTCTTTCCGCCCTCGATCTTTTCAGCGAGTGAAAAGCTGTTCCAGCGGCTCAAACGAAATTCGGACGGACCGATCAGGGCGAAGAACAGATATTGCGTCTCGTCGACCTTGCAGCGATCGCCAGTCTTCGGCGCAATGCGCGTATCGATGAAGAACGCCTCGTCGCCGGGCATGTCGGCCGCCAGCAGCTTCAGCTGCGCTTCGTCGAGCGCGATCGCATTGCGGTCGGCCGGCACCTGGCAACGTTTGTAGACCATATCGTCGATATCGGCGCCGAGCGACGCCGAGCTCCGCACACTGTTCATCGTGGTGGCGCCGGTAACGCGGAAGCGCCAAACCTGATTGCCGGCCGTCAGCGTTACGATTCCGTTTGCTTCGTCCGCGCCGGTGAGCGGCGCGCGCGTCGTAGCGTCGGTCCCATCGTCGAAAAAGATCGTGCCGCCCGTACGCATGAACTCGAGCGACATCGTGCTGCGGGCGAGCGAATGCGCCGAGCAAAGCTTGCTCGCGTCGGACGCGGCATCGATACCCTTCCACACGCCTTCGAGCTTGCTTTGCAACTCGGGCGTCAGATTGATGCCCTCTGCATTCGCAACACCGACCGTGGAAACAAACGCCAGAATGGCTGCGCCCAGTACCCGCATGAGGAACGCTCCCGAATGCCAATGAGGACGGGGACCATAGCGAGGCCTCCGCCGCTTGGGGAGTGCCTGCTCGCACAAATCAGCAGAGCAGTTGCAACACGATCTCGCGCGTCGAGCCGCGCGCGCGATGCTCCCACAGATAAATCGCTTGCCAGGTGCCCAAAACGGGCTCGCCGCCGAGCACCGGAATCGTGATAGCCGTTTGTGTCAGGGCCGAGCGAATATGCGCCGGCATATCGTCTGCGCCCTCCGTCGTATGCGCATAAAGCGCTGCATCCCACGGCGCAATCCGCTCCATGAAGCGTTGCAGATCGCCGAGCACATCGGGATCTGCGTTCTCCTGAATGACAAGAGAGGCCGACGTGTGCCGGACGAACAACGTCAGTTGCCCGTCCTTCGCCGCTTGCTCGCGCACCCAAGCGCGCACATCGCTCGTGATATCGCTAAACCCCGGCCCCTTGGTGCGAACCCGCAATGTTCGCGTCGCAAGCTTCACGGGACCAGCTCGCGCACGTACTCGAACTCGTCGCTCGGCGCGCCCTTGAAATGGTCGGCGTTCTTGATCAAACGCGCGCGGCGAAATCCAAGCCGTTCGAGCAAACGCCACGACGCTTCGTTGCGCGTGTCGAGCAACGCCCGCGCCTCGCGCAGGCCAACAGCAGCTTTCAAATGTTTCAACACCGCATCGACCGCTTCCGCCGCCAATCCCTGCCGCTGAAACGCACGAAACACGAAGTAGGCGATATCCGCCGTTGCATCGCCATGCACGGTAGCCTCGACAAGCCCAACGAAAGGTTCGCCTTTTCGGACCGCCCAGTTCAGCCACAACTGGGAACCATCCGGCGATCGCCGCGCTTCAAGCCGCTGGTAGCGCTCCCGCAAGGCCTCCGTCGACGCCGGCGGATCTCCGGGCAGAAACGTGTAAAGCTCAGAATCGCTTAGCGGCGCATACAGAACGTCAGCATGCGCCGCCGTCAGCGGTTCGAGTACGAGCCGCGAAGTATGCAGCGAAGAAGGCCGATAATGTCCGTAATCGGCCAACGGCTAGGTATTCATTGCGTCGAAGAATTCGCCGTTCGTCTTCGTGCTCTTGAGCTTGTCGAGCAGGAATTCGATCGCGTCGGTCGGACCCATCGGATTGAGGATACGCCGCAGCACGTACATCTTCTGCAGCGTGCCCTTCTCGACGAGCAGCTCTTCCTTGCGCGTGCCGGACTTGAGGATGTCCATCGACGGGAAGACGCGCTTATCCGCGACCTTGCGGTCGAGCACGATTTCCGAGTTACCGGTGCCTTTGAACTCTTCGAAGATGACTTCGTCCATGCGGCTGCCGGTATCGATCAGCGCCGTCGCGATGATCGTCAAGGAACCGCCCTCTTCGATGTTGCGCGCCGCGCCGAAAAAGCGTTTCGGACGCTGCAACGCATTCGCGTCGACACCGCCGGTCAACACCTTGCCCGATGACGGAACCACCGTGTTGTAGGCGCGGCCGAGACGTGTGATCGAGTCGAGCAGGATCACGACGTCGCGTTTGTGTTCGACGAGGCGTTTCGCCTTTTCGATCACCATTTCCGCGACCTGTACGTGGCGCGAAGCCGGCTCGTCGAAGGTCGAGGAGATCACCTCGCCCTTCACCGTTCGCTGCATATCGGTGACCTCTTCCGGACGTTCGTCGATGAGAAGAACGATCAGGAAGGTCTCCGGGTGATTGGCCGTAATCGATTTCGCGATGTTCTGCAGCAGCACCGTCTTACCGGTGCGGGGCGGCGCCACGATGAGGCCACGCTGGCCCTTGCCGAGCGGCGCAACGATGTCGATCACGCGCGCCGAGCGGTCTTTGATGGTCGGGTCGATGACCTCCATCTTCAGCCGTTCGTCCGGATAGAGCGGTGTCAGGTTGTCGAAATGCACCTTGTGGCGCTGCTTTTCCGGATCTTCGAAATTGATCGTATTGACCTTGAGCAACGCGAAGTAGCGCTCGCCGTCCTTGGGCGAGCGGATCGGCCCATCGACCGTGTCGCCGGTACGAAGCGCGAAACGTCGGATCTGCGACGGCGAGACGTAGATATCGTCCGGGCCAGGCAGGTAATTCGATTCGGGCGCGCGCAAGAAACCGAACCCGTCGGGAAGCACTTCGACCACACCGCCGCCGGTGATTTCGACTTCCTGCTCGGCAAGCTGCTTCAGAATCGCAAACATCATGTCTTGTTTGCGCATAGCGCTCGCATTCTCGATCTTCAGCTCTTCGGCGAGCTCGAGCAAAGCGGCAGGCGATTTGGTCTTGAGGTCTTGGAGCTTCATGATTTGAAGCGTCATAGGCGGATACTCTCGAATGAAGATTTAGGTACGTAGGCAGGAAGGAAGTGTTGATTCGCCCCAGCTGTACTATTGCGTTGGGCGCATGTGAGGCCGGGGGGAACGTGGTGAAAGCGCTTCGGCTCTCGATCCCCTCTCAGGCCTAAGCCGAATCGCGCGACAACGCGATGACGGCTTTCGGACCTTTGGGGATTCTCCGCACGATCAAAGGAGAGAACGCATTACACACCGAAACGGCCCCGAACACAAGAGGACCGCCAGCCACACCGGGCAAGCGACACTACCCGGTACCGAGATATCGGTGCCCGGAGACATCAGTTCCAGGCCCCCCGCACGAGCTTGAGAACCTGCGGTAATCCCGGACGGACTTGCCACAAGGCAAAGGTTAAAACGGCTTCAAAACCACCAGCAGGACGATGAGGATCATCAACACCGCCGGTACCTCGTTCACGATGCGATAGAAGCGCGCCGGCCGTATGTTCTTGCCCTGCTCGAAGTCCCGCCGCCAGCGTGAAAACATCCCATGCAAGCCCGACAGGACAACAACGAGGAACAGCTTGGCGTGCAGCCACAGATGCGCCCACGCTCCCATCGACGTTGCCAGCAGAATTCCAAAAACCCACACCGCGATCATCGACGGATTGACGATAATCCGCATTAAGCGCTTCTCCATCATCACGAAGCGCGCGTACTCCGCGGTGCCGGGCCGCACCTCACAGTGGTACACGAACAGCCGCGGCAAATAGAGCATGCCCGCCATCCACGCGATCACCGCGATGATGTGCAAGGCTTTGAACCACAAGTAAAACGGGGCCAGAGCCTCGGTCACGCAGCCCTCCGATCAAGCTCACACTGCTTGCACGTCGCCGGGCAAATCCGCTGACCGCCGGCAGGGAGCACGCCATCGACGGTCAGCGCGTCCTTCACCAGCTGAGCCAAGCCCCCGATGAAATTCGCCTGCGTTCCGACAGCGGGCACACGCAGATAGGTCGGCACACCCGCCTCTCTTGCCAGATGTGCGTATTCGATATCGAGCTCGACCAACGTCTCGGAGTGTTCGGAAACAAAGGCAATTGGCGCGATGACGACGCTCAAGCCCTCGCCCCCGGCGCGCTTGATTTCAGCGTCGGTGGCTGGCCCGATCCATTGAAGCGGACCAACGCGGCTTTGATAGCACACCGACCAATCAAGCCCCTCCCGCTCCAGCGCGCCCACGATTGCCTTCGCCGTCTGCTCGACCTGTGCTTGATAGGGATCTCCGCCGGCAACCACACGCTTCGGCAAACCGTGCGCTGAAAGCAGCAGCCGAAACTTCACGTCGGCAGGCAGCGTGGAGATCGCCTCATTGATCAGCGCTGTCTGAGCTTCGATGAACCCGGTCTCGATCGGATAGCAGCAAACCTCGCTCGTTGGCGCGCGTAGGCCAATCTTTGCCGCCTCCGTCTCCCACTCCGCCAGCGACGACCCCGAGGTGGTGGTGGAAAATTGCGGATAGAGCGGCAGCAACACGATCCGATCGGGCGCAAATGCTTTCACGTCTCGGACAACATCGGCTGCCCGCGGGCTCGCGTAGCGCATAACGATGAACGTCTCCGCCGCCAATTCCTCTTGCTCGAGCGCTTGTTCCAACGCCGCAGCTTGCGCCTTGGTTTGGCCGAGGATCGGCGAACCGCCGCCGATCTTGGCATAGATGTCTCGAGCAATCACGGCGCGTCGCCGGGCGATGAACCACGCCAACGGCGATCGAAGGAAGCCCGGCACACGCAAGATTGCTGGATCGGAAAATAGATTGAACAGAAACGGCTCGACGTCGTCGAGCGTTTCCGGCCCTCCTAAATTGAAGAGCACCACGGCGATTTTCACGCCGCCTTCTCCCGTACCAATCGCACCAGCTGCTGGACATGCTCAACCGGAGTCTCCTGCCGAATGCCATGGCCAAGATTGAAAATAAACGGCCGTCCGCTCATTGCTCGCCGAATATGACGCACAGAATCCTCCAGTGCCTTTCCACCGGCAATCAACCGGAAAGGATCGAGATTCCCCTGCAAACAGGTCGTTTTGAGCGCTCCCACAACGCTATCGAGCAAAACATGCGTATCAAGCGACAAAGCGTCGGCACCGATCGCGTCATAGCGCAGATAATTGCTGCCAGCGCCTCGCGGAAAAACAATGATCGGCACGCTCGCCTTCGCCCGAACGCCCTCGACAATCCGCGTCAGCGGATCGATCGAATAAACGGCTACACTCTCAGCCGGAATCGTCGCGGCCCAGCTCTCGAACAACTGCAGCACTTCAGCGCCTGCGCTCACCTGAGCCACAAGGTAGTCCACCGTCGCGTCCACAAGCACGTCGATCAGTCGCGCAAACGCCTTCGGTTCCTTCAGAGCAAACAGTCTTGCCGCTGCGCTATCATCAGACCCGGCCCCGGCAATCATGTAGGTCGCAACCGTCCATGGCGCACCGGCAAAGCCGATCAGCGTCGTCTCCCCAGCCAACGACTTCCGCAAACGGCGGATCGTCTCAAACACAGGCGCCAATCGCTCCGGTACCTCCGCGCGCGTCAATCCAGAAATCGCATCTACCGTCAATGGTTCAAGTCGCGGCCCCTCGCCTTCTTGAAACCAAAGCTTTTGCCCAAGCGCGTATGGCACCAGCAAGATGTCCGCAAACAAGATCGCCGCGTCGAAGCCAAAACGACGAACCGGCTGCAGCGTGATTTCCTCGGCAATGTCCGGTGTCAAACAAAGCTCGAGAAAGCTCTTCGCCTTGGCCCTCAGCGCGCGATACTCCGGCAAGTACCTGCCGGCTTGGCGCATCAGCCAAAGCGGTGGAACCTCGAGCGCCTCACCGCGCAATGCCCGCAAAATCACTTTATCGTTTTCCAAACCCACCACGTCCCGTTCATCGCCCTTCTAATTCTTAAGTATAGAAGTACTTTAAGGAGTGGAAGATAGTTGGTGGTGTGGAGCGCGGGGATAAGCGCTTGCCCAAGGATATTCCCCAAGGTGATCGACAAGGGCGAACTTAGTCCGCATGCTGCGGAGGAATTTTGGCAACCGAATATGTTCGACGATTCAAACGGCAATAAGCGCGAATTGGTCAATGCCGCTATTGTGGACGATTGCTTGAATAACGCGACGCGTAAACAGCTCGAGGTTAACTGGGGATTGGCCAGAACCCCTGGGAACGAATCCAAGAATTGAGTCTGCGCCGGATAGGGGTAACGTGATGGCCCCTTGCATACGCAGGAACCTCCCGGTCTTATCATCACGGTTTTTCACAATGTGATCTGCAGGGCTTCGTGGACCGCCAACGCAGTGCCGCTGTCTATTTCCATTTGCATCTCGTATCGGACTCAACCGGCGAGACGCTCAATGCTGTCGCCAAAGCGGCGTGCGCGCAATTCGAAATGGGGCGGCCGATCGAGCACATCTATCCGCTGGTCCGTAACCGCAAACAAGTCGATCGTGCGATGACGGAGATCGAAGGTGCGCCTGGCCTCGTGCTGCACACATTGATGACGCCTGAGTTGCGCAACTACCTCGAAGACAAATGCCGAGAGGCTGGACAACCGACAATTGCTGTCCTGGATCCGGTGATGGGGATGTTGGGCAATTACCTTGGTGTCGAAGTTAGCCACCGTATCGGTGCCCAACACGAACTTGATGCGAGATACTTTGCTCGCATCGAAGCCCTCAACTACACGATGGCTCATGACGACGGTCAAAGCACGGCAACACTCGATATGGCCGACGTCATTCTCGTTGGCGTGAGCCGTACGTCCAAAACACCGACCTGCATCTACCTTGCCAATCGCGGCATCAAGACCGCCAATGTACCGATCGTTCTTGGTCTCGGCCTCCCTGCAGAACTGGAGACTGTCACCAAGCCGTTGATTGTCGGATTGCTTACGAGCCCGGAGCGCTTGATCCAGATCCGCCGCAATCGCCTCTTGTCGTTGAATGAGAACGCTGAGACCGACTACGTCGACCTTGATAGCGTGCGAGCTGAGGTTGCCTTCGCGCGAAAGCTGTTTGCCGACAAGAATTGGCCGACGATCGATGTGACGCGTCGTTCGATTGAGGAAACGGCTGCAGCCGTAATGTCGCTATATACGCGTGCGCGCGCACCGATCCCTTCGTGATGAAATGACGAATGTGATCCTCGCCTCTGGCAGTTCCACACGCCAAGCCATGCTGCGCAACGCCGGTGTGGACTTCGCTGTGGATGTGGCGTCGATCGATGAAGCTTCTGTCCTTGAGTCCCTGGAAGCCGAACATGCAAAGCCCCGCGAAGCGGCGGACATGCTTGCGGAAATGAAGGCGGTAAAGGTCAGTACCCGGCACCAGGACGCCTTGGTTATCGGCGCAGATCAAATCCTCAGCCTGGGGACGAAGTTCTTCTCCAAGCCACGCGACCTCGCTGCAGCGCGCGCGCAGCTTCAGGCGCTACGCGGTCACACGCACCAGCTCACAAGTGCGGTCGTTGTAGCACGTAACGGCAGCGCGATCTGGCGCGAAGTGCGCGAGGCCAAGCTCACGATGCGGCCGTTTTCTAACGCATTCCTCGACGAATATTTGGCCGATGTGGGTGACGCGGCGTTGACCAGCGTGGGCGCCTACCAAATCGAAGGACGTGGAGCGCAGCTCTTTTCACGCATCGATGGCGATCATTTCACCATCCTCGGCCTTCCGCTTCTGCCGCTCCTCGATATGCTGCGGGCACAAGGTGTGTTGAAGACATGAGCCTCACCGGCCAGGCAAAAATCGCAGGTGTCGCGGGATGGCCCGTCGGCCACTCGCTCTCGCCGCGGCTGCATGGCTACTGGATTGCCGAATACAAGCTCGACGCCGCCTACATCCCCTTGCCGATCCGCCCTGAGGACTTCGCTCCCGCAGTTGCGCTACTGCCGAAGCTCGGCCTGCGCGGGCTGAACGTCACGATCCCGCACAAGGAAGCGGCCTTCGCGCTCGCGACCGAGCAGGACGAGGCGGCCAAAGCGACCGGCGCCGTCAACACGCTCATTTTCGAAGACGGCCGCATCGTCGGCAAGAATACCGATGTCGCCGGCGTCATCGGTATGTTGCACGACGCTGGCATCGCAACGCTGGCGGGCAAACATGCGCTGGTCTACGGCGCCGGCGGCGCTGCACGGGCTGTCGTCCTTGCGCTGACGAAGCTCCAAGCCGCCCAGATTTTCATTGCCAACCGAACGCAGAGTAAGGCTCAGGACCTGGCCAAACGTTTCTCGATCCCTGGATCCGCAGTCGTTGCCGTATCGGAAGGCACGGAGTTGGGCAATGTCGACGTCCTGATAAACACGACGAGCGTGGGAATGATTGGGAAGGACGCCGGCGAGAATGCCTCTCTGCCGGCACTTCGTTTCGATGCACAACCGGGCAGCGCATACGCGATCGACATCGTCTATCGCCCGCTGGAAACCCCGTTCCTATCAAAACACCGTAAGGCGGGCCTCAAAATTGTCGATGGCCTCGGCATGCTGCTGCACCAGGCCGTTCCGGCCTTCAAAGCTTGGTTCGGCATCGAACCCAAGGTCACGCCGGCCCTGCGCGCCCACATGATTGAAGCGCTGAAGGATTAGCGATGCTGCTCATCGGCCTCACTGGATCGATCGGCATGGGCAAGAGCGAGACGGCAAAGATGTTCGCGGCTCTCGGCGTTCCGGTCTACGATTCGGACGCCGCCGTGCACGCGCTCTATGAATTCGGCGGTGCCGCCGTTGCACCGATCGACGCCGCCTTCCCAGGTGTTGTTGTCGACGGCCGCGTCGATCGCGCGAAGCTCTCGGCGTGCGTCGTTCATGACAAAGCGGCGCTGAAGCGTCTCGAAGCAATCGTCCATCCGCTCGTCGCCGGTATGCAGCGCGCCTTCTTGCAGAAAGCGGCGAACGCAGGCGCCAAGATGGTCGTGCTCGACATCCCACTGCTTTACGAGACGGAAGGTCACAAGCGCGTCGACGTCACCGTCGTCGTTTCGGCCCCGGCGGACGTGCAGCGCGAGCGCGTCCTCGCGCGCCCGGGAATGACGCCGGAAAAGCTCGACGCGATTTTGGCGAAGCAGCTCGCCGATGTGGAAAAGCGCGCGCGGGCTGATTTCGTGGTCGACACGTCCAAGGGTCTTGAACATGCTCGCGCCCAGGTGGCAGAGATCGTCAAAGCGCTCAAGGGCCGCGAGTCGAAAGTGTGGCCGCGGGAGTGAGCGCGTCGGGTTGTGAGTGCTGAATGAGAGAAGTGGTACTTGATACGGAAACGACCGGGCTCGAGCCGAGCCAAGGTCACCGCATCATCGAGATCGGTTGCATCGAGCTCAAGAACCGCACGCCGACCGGTCGCCGCTACCACACCTATGTCAATCCGCAGCGCGACGTGCCGCTCGAGTCGCAGCGCATCACCAACCTCTCGACCGAATTTCTGCGCGACAAGCCACTATTCTCGGATGTCGCCGACGCCTTCACGACCTTTATCGAAGACAGCCCCCTCGTCATTCACAACGCCGAGTTCGATCTCAAATTCCTGAACTTCGAGCTGAGCAGGATCGAGCGGCCAACACTCCAATCCGCGCGCGCGGTCGATACCGCGCAAATGGCTCGCGTTCGCTATCCGGGCTCGCCCGCCTCGCTCGACGCGCTTTGCAAACGCTTCAACATCGCGCTCGATGAGCGCCAATCCAAAGGCCACGGCGCACTGCTGGACGCCGAGCTACTGGCGCAGGTGTATCTCGAACTGTGCGGCGGTCGTCAGCCCCATCTGGAGCTCATCGCCGAGCTCAACGCTGCAAGCCTTGCGAACCTTGCGAACCACAAGCCATTGCCGCCGCGGCCAGAGCCCTTGGCGCCACGCGTCACGGCGGAAGAGCTGGCGCGCCACGCGGCGGCGATCGCCTCCCTCCCCAATGCGATCTGGAATCTGGGTAAAGCCGACCCGACGAAAGTTTGAGACGCTGCAACGCGTCACTTTGTCCGTACATCGGGTGATTTGGATCAAATCGCCTCAGCTGACGATCATATAGCCAGCACGACGCAACTATTCCCTCCTGGTGCGTCGTTCGACGCCCATTTCTCCACGGAGTTAAGTGATGCGTCGGCTTGCACTCGGCCTCGGTCTGCTCGTGACCGGCTTTGCCATCTTCGCCCCTCCCGCAGCCGCCGACCACGATGGTCCGTGGATGGTGCGCGGCCGTATTCTTGGCGTGTTGCCGGACGAGAGCGCGACGATCACGCCGATCGGTGGCGACGTGAAGATCGACGACTCGATCGTCCCAGAACTCGACATCAGCTACTTCTTCGACAAGCACTGGGCCGCCGAGCTGATCCTCGCCACGACCCCGCACAACGTGAAGCACACGCCGACCGGTCTTGACCTAGGCAAGACCTGGTTGCTGCCGCCGACGCTCACCGTGCAGTACCATTTCTTCCCTGAGAGCGAGAGCTTCCGTCCGTACCTCGGCGCGGGCGTCAACTACACGATGTTCTACAAGACCGAAGAGCCCGCCGGCTTGAACATCGACTACAAGAACAACTTCGGCTTCGCCCTGCAGGCGGGCTTCGACGTGCCGCTCGGCAATGGCTGGAGCTTCAACGTCGACGTCAAGAAGATCTTCCTGCAGACCGACGTGACAATTCAGCCGCTGGGCGTTCGCGCCGACACGCATATCGATCCCTGGATCGTCGGCGTCGGCATCGGTTACCGCTGGTAGCCTGAGCGACTTGATCGAGATCAACGGCGGCGCCGTCGACCGCAGCTATCACCGGCGTCGATGACGAAGATCACCTACATCGAACACGACGGCACTGAACATGCCGTCGACGTCCCAGACGGCCTCTCCGTCATGGAAGGCGCGGTGCGTTACACGATCCCCGGTATCGACGGCGATTGCGGCGGCGCGTGCGCCTGCGCCACCTGTCACGTCTACGTGGACGATGCTTGGAAGGACAGAGTGACGCCGATGAACGAGCTCGAGCGCGACATGCTCGACTTCGCCTTCGACGTCAACGACAACAGCCGGCTGTCTTGTCAGATCAAAGTTTCACCGGCGCTCGAAGGCCTGATCGTTCGCACGCCCGCGCGTCAGTACTGACGCGATTCACTCGCAATCGCCGAAATTTACCTCGCCGCTTTTGACCTGAATCAATTCACGATCTTGACGCCCGCGTCATTGTTTATACGAACGCCAAACGCAGAGGTCTCTTGAAGACCGGGAGGAGCAAATGGCCACGCAAGCACTCGGTAAAGTCGTCAAGAAGGGCAAATGGGAAGTGACCATGACGCCCGACGATCTCTATCGCAATCCGATGGAGATCGCCTGGTCGTTCGACTACCTGTTTGGCAAAGGCAAAGTCGAAGATCTCTACAAGCGCGCGAAGCAGAACCAGTGGGACGCCGATGAGATTCTACCTTGGGACACCAAGGTCGATCCATCAAACCCGCTGATCTCCGACCGGTCTTCCGTCTATCACAAGATGCCATTCTTCTCGAAGCTGTCGAAGTCACAGCGCGAGACGTTCATCGCACATTCGACCGCGCAGCTGCTTTCGCAGTTCCTGCACGGCGAGCAAGGCGCGCTGATGACGGCGGCGTGCGTCACGCATTCAGTGCCGGATACGACGGCGAA
Organism: Alphaproteobacteria bacterium; assembly: GCA_016124635.1. GTDB lineage: Bacteria > Pseudomonadota > Alphaproteobacteria > Micropepsales > Micropepsaceae > SZUA-430. Next base: position 155,338 of record WGNJ01000002.1, read on the forward strand.
GCTCTACGCTGCTACGCAGACGATGGACGAAGCCCGCCACGTCGAGGTCTACTCCAAATACTGCGATAAGATCGCGATGGTCTATCCGATGACGCCGTGGCTCAAGGCGCTCATCGACGCGACGCTGAAGTCCGATCGTTACGAGAAGGTGATGATCGGTATGAACATGATTGTCGAGAGTCTTGCTCTGGGCGCCTTCAACAATATGTATCACACCACCGGTTGTCCGCTGCTGAAGCAGCTGACCTTCAACGTCATGCGCGACGAGTCGCGTCACGTGTCCTTCGGTCACGTTTTCCTTGGACCGGTGATCAAGAAGCTCGACGAGAACACCCGCGAAGAACTCGCCGACTTCGCCTTCAACGCGATTTCGTTGATCGCGCAAGGGACTCAGGTCGGCGGCGCGCAGACGCTCGCAAGCCGCGCGGATCCGGGCTTCATGCAGGTCTTGAAGAACTCGGAGATCGAGCCCGACGACTTCTTCAAGGGTCTCGAGGAAGCAGCCGAGATGGGCGTGATGACCGAGCTGCCGCCGGGCCAGATCCATTCGCTCGACGACCTGATGCTTCCGGCGATCGCCCGCGTCGGCTTGATTACGCCGCGCGTGCGCAAGAAGTACGAGGAAGCCGGTATCAAGATCTCTGAGGATCAACGAATCCTTCAGCAGATGGAGGGTGGAACCCCCAGCCTCGAGGCCGCTGCGGAATAAGCAGCGATCTCGAGAAGGACCGGGCGTCGTTGACTCTCCTTGGCGACGCCCGGCCCCATTTTAGGAGGACGGCCACGTGACGAACCTGACCCGTTCACGCAAAGACATTTCACCGGCCTTCTTCAAGACGATCGTCGAGAGTGTGCCGGAGGCGATCATTATCGCCGCACCCGACGGAACCATCGCTTATTTCAATCCGGCCTCGGAGCGGCTGCTCGAATACACGCAAGACGAAGTGATAGGCCGCAACATCACGATGTTGGTGCCGCCGCAGCCCGACCGCCGTGCGGACGTGATGAAGTGGCTTGAGCGTTGGGCGCACGAGCCCGACGAAACGCAATCTCGCTTCCTCGATTTGATCGCACAAAGCAAATCGGGCCGCCAAATGCCGGTCGACGTGCGCGTGACGGAACGCGAGATCGAGGGCGAGCGGCGCTACTTCATCACGGTTCGCGACAACACGGCGCGCCGGCGCGAGCAAGCTTCCTTCAAGGAAGCGCATCTCAAAGCCTCGCGGATTCTGCAGATCGCGGAAGACGGCATCGTCTCGGCGGATGCCGCGCAGAACATCACCTTCTTCAACCTCAAGGCCGAACAAATGTTCGGCTATCGTGCCGAAGATGTTCTCGGCCGCCCGCTCTCGATGCTGCTGCCGGAGCGTTATCGCCACCGCCACGCAAAAGAGGTGGAAGCCTTCGGCACGGGCAAACAAGCCTCGCGCAAGATGAACGAGCGCGGCGCCGTCGTTGGCCTCCGCAAGAACGGCGAGGAATTTCCGATGGAGGTCGCGATCACCAAGGTTACGGTGGGTGGCGCCATCACCTTCACGGCGCATGCCCGCGACGTCACGCGCCGCAAACACCAGGAAGATTTGCTCAAGGAAAGCGAGCGCCGCTTCCGCGCCATCTTCGACCACGCGTTTGAAGCCATGGGTCTGCTTTCGCCGGATGGCACGGTGCTGGAAATCAATCGCGCGGGCCGCTTGATGACCGAGGGTAGCTCGCAGCTCGTCGGCTTGCCGCTCTGGGACTTGCCGTGGGCGGGGAGCGACCTCGCGCCCGACGACAGCGCTCGTCAGCGTTTGAAGAACGCAATCGCCGATGCAGCACGGGGCGACGTCGTGCGTTACACGGCGGACCTTTATCGCGCCGAAGGCGATGTTCGCAAGATCGACATCTCGCTGACGCCGGTTAAGGACGAGCTCGGCCAGGTCGTTTACATCGTGCCGGAAGGACGCGACGTCACGTGAATGCACGTCAACGGCTCAGAGCCGACCTCATTGCGGCGCGTGTTCCGCGTTACACGAGCTATCCAACGGCGCCGCATTTCAACGCAAGCGTAACGGCGCCGACCGTGCGCCACTGGTTGTCGGAGATTCCGCAAGACGATGCGCTGTCGCTCTATTTCCACGTTCCGTTCTGCGACACGCTTTGCTGGTTCTGCGGCTGCCACACGCGCGTGGTCAACCACTACGGCCCGATCAAGGCCTATGTGGACCTTCTGCTGAAAGAGATCGATCTCGTTGCCGCCGCGCTGCAGACCAAACGCGCGGTCAGCCACATTCACTTCGGCGGTGGGTCGCCGACGATCCTGAGCGCCGAGGACATCGATCGCATAGCAGCGGCGATACGCAGCCGTTTTGATGTTCGCCCAGACGCCGAGTTCGCCGTTGAAATCGATCCCCGTGGATTGAAACCAGAGATCATTGCGGCCTTTGCCCGCGCAGGCGTCAACCGCGCCAGCATCGGCGTGCAGGATGCGAATCCCGACGTTCAGCGTGCCGTCAACCGCTGGCAGCCGCTCGAAGTCACGCGTACGGCCATTCAACAACTGCGCGCCGCTGGCATCGGAGCGATCAATATCGATTTGATGTATGGGCTGCCGTATCAAACCGTCGCCAACGTGCGTGCCACCGTTGACCGGGCCGTCGAGCTCGGTCCGCAGCGCTTGGCGGTCTTTGGCTATGCACATGTTCCGCAGATGAAGCGGCACCAAGAGCTCATCGACGCGAGCGCGCTCCCCAACGCCGAGCAGCGATTGCAGCAATATGATGCGGTTCACGCGCGTCTCGTGGCGCACGACTACCAGCCGATCGGCCTTGACCACTTCGCCCTGCCCAGCGATCCGCTCGCGGTCGCTCAGCGCACTGGCAAGCTGTCGCGCAACTTCCAAGGCTACACGACCGACGGTGCGCGCACGCTCATAGGCTTCGGCGCTTCCGCGATTTCGTCGTACAGCCAAGGCTACGCACAGAACGCCGCCGCCGTACCCGACTATCGCCAGAGCCTGATGCGCAACGATCTGCCGATCGCGCGCGGACGCGCCGTGACCGCCGAAGACCGCTTCCGTGCCGACATTATCGAACGCCTGATGTGCGATCTCCATGTCGACCTGGAGGCGGTCGCGGAGCGTCATGGCCGGACCGTTTCATTGCGCCAGGAATTCACGGCGTTACGTGCGCTTGAGCAGCAAGGGCTGGTTCGGATCGACGGTGCACACATCCTTGTCCCGGACGCGATGCGCGCCGGTGTCCGGTTGGTTTGCGCGGTGTTCGACGCCTACTTGCAACCGGAACAGGGTCGCCACGCCGTTGCGGTCTAGCGCCGCTCACGCAACCGTCATTTCAAAGTGTGCCTAGATGCCTGCCTCATGCCTCAAAGCAAGAGGTCAGAGCCATGAGGATCGCGGCAACACTCTTCTGCATTGCGCTGGCGGTTGTTGCCGGTGTGGCGCTGGCGCGGACAACGGCGTCAGCACAAGGGGATTCGTTGATCGTCCTCGAACTCTATCAAAGCCAGGGATGTTCTTCCTGTCCGCCGGCGAACGCCAACGTCGCCGCAATCACGGGCAGACCGGACGTCGTGGTTCTCAGTTTTGCCGTGACCTACTGGGACAACCTAGGCTGGCGGGATACGTTCGCCAAACCGCAATTCACGGCGCGCCAGTACGCATACGCGCGCGGGCTCGGCCATTCGAACGTCTATACCCCGCAAGTCGTGTTGAACGGCCGCATCGATCTCAGCGGCGTCAACGCCTCCGATTTGTCGGCCGCGATGTCGCGTGTTCAACGCATATCCTCACGGCTCATCTCGCTCGAAAATGGCAGGCTCGGAATTGGACCCGCAGAGGCGCAGGCGCCCGCTGACGTATGGCTCGTGCATTTCGATCGGCGCACGTTGCCGGTGCCGATTTCGGCCGGCGAAAACGAGGGCCGCACCCTGCCGCACAAAAATATCGTGCGTGATCTCGTTCATCTCGGCACGTGGGCGGGATCTCCGGTCTCGTTTCCGGTCGCCCCGCCTTCCGATCCGAATTTCGGGACTGCGATCCTCGTGCAAAAACAAAACGGCGGCCCGATCGTGGCCGCCGCCAAATTCTAACCCGGCACAGATGCCTTCTTAGGCCTGAACGCTTTGGGGCTGCGCACCCTGTTGCCGCGCCATTTGCATTCGGAAAAGCGCGGCGAAGTCGATCGGATCGAGTAGCAACGGCGGGAAGCCGCCATCGCGCGTCGTATCGGCGACCACGCGCCGCGCAAACGGGAACAGAAGCCGCGGACATTCGATCAGCAGCACCGGCTGAACGTTTTCCTGCGGAATGCCTTTCAGCATGAACACGCCCGCATAGGTCAGTTCGCATACGAACGTGGTCTGCGAGCCAGTTTTGGCATCCGCCCGAACGCGCAGCATCACCTCGTATTGATCGGTGCCGAGTCCGCGTCCCTGTACGTCCACGCCGACTTCGAGAGCGGGCTTCTGCCCTTGCAGGCTCATCGGCGCCGACGGGTTCTCGAATGACAAATCCTTAACGTATTGTGCCAGGACCTGAATTTGCGGACCGTTACCAGACTGGTTGTCCAGCGCCTCGCCGTTACCGTTTCCGCCAGGTGTATCGCTCATTTGAAGTTACGTCCTTGAAAGCGTCTCATTTCCAATCAATTTCTGCTTGACGCGGCGTGGCTATCACGCCCAGGGCTCGGGGCACAAGGGATGCACCATTTTGCGTCAAATGCCGAAGTTGATCGTCGTGGTATGGACCGGAAAGGATTGCCCCTGTAGGCTCTTCGCTCAAGCGCGGATAGACAGAGCCGGGGCTCGCCTCCCTGTGCGCCACACAAGAGGTAAAGCCCCCAAAGCGTGCGCTTGTTCCATGGGACGGACGTAAGAAATGTCGAGCTCTGCTCTGGTCGAAATCGTGTTCCTCGCCGCAGTCGCGGCTTTCATCGCCTACAAGCTCTACGGTGTTCTCGGTCGCCGCACGGGCAATGAACGGACCCCGTTCGATCCGATGCGGCGCGAGCGTATCGACGCCCGCGGCGCGCAACCGGGCGATGAGAAGGTTGTTCAGCTGCCGCCGCGCCCGCGCGAGCTAGCGCGTGCGCCTGTCGTCGATTCGATCGAGTCCAAGCTGCCCGTCGGTTCACCGGTGGCGAAGGGCATTGCCGACTTGCGTCAAGTTGATCGCGACTTCTCGGCCGACGGTTTCTTGAGCGGTGCGAAAGTCGCGCATGAGATGATTGCCAAGGCTTTTGCCGACGGCGATCGCCGCGCATTGAAGCCGCTCTTGTCCGACGACGTCTATCGCGGATTCGATGATGCGATCACGGCGCGCGAGAAGGCGGGTTCCAAGGTCGAGTTTTCCTTCGTCGGCTTGAAGCAAGCGACACTGGAGGACGTGACGCTTCGCGGTCGCCTGGCGGAGATCACGGTGCGATTTGTCTCCGAATTGATCAGCGCCACGCGTGACGCCGCCGGTGCTGTCATCGAAGGAGCGGCCGGCGCCGTTCGCGAGGTGACCGACGTGTGGACCTTCGCGCGCGATCCGCGTTCGAGCGACCCCAACTGGAAGCTTGTGGCCACCGCCTCGGCCTAATCTAATCCCGGCGATGATTCGCAGGGTATCGATCACCTTAGGCATTTTCTTCGCGCTATCGGCTTGCGCGCCGTCACCTTCACCACCGACGACGCAACCGCCCGACAAGCTGGTCTTTCAACCGGCGACATTCGCAGCACTCAGCGGTTGGGACAACGCAGGCGTCCGCTCCGCGTACGCAGCGTTCGGCGCGACATGCGCCAAGCTCGTGCTGCGCGACGACGCCACGCCGTTCGGCGGCAGCGCCGATTACGGCATAGTTGCCGACTGGAAGCCCGCCTGCACTGCCGCGCTGAACTCGCCGAACCTATCTGACGCAGCGGCGCGCGGCTTCTTCAGCCGCTACTTCACGCCGGTCCGCGCGACGAACAACGGAAACGAGACGGGCCTCTTCACCGGCTACTACGAGCCTGAGCTGAACGGCAGCCGCAAACGGCACGGTCGTTTCCAAACGCCGTTGCTGGCGCGCCCTCAGGATCTGGTGACGGTCGATCTCGGCGCTTTTCGCGACAACCTGAAGGGCGAGCGCATTGCCGGCCGAGTCGAAGGCGCGAAGCTCGTCCCCTACGCGGAGCGCGGTGAGATCGTTGCCGGCGCGCTCGGCTCCCGGGCCAAGGCGCTCGCCTATGTCGACGATCCGGTCGACGCCTTCTTCCTGCAGGTTCAGGGCTCAGGCCGCGTGAAACTTGCCGATGGCTCGGTTATCCGTGTCGGCTACGACGGTCAGAACGGCTTTCCCTACACCGCTATCGGCCGTGTCCTCGTCCAGCGCGGTGCGATCCCGAAGGATCAGCTTTCGATGCAGTCGATCCGGATATGGCTCGACGCGCACCCGGGCGACGCCCGCGCCTTGATGAACGAAAACGCGTCGTATGTCTTCTTCAAGGAGCTGCCGATCAGCGATCCGAACCAAGGCGCCCCGGGGTCGGCCGGCGTGCCGTTGACCGCGGAGGCAAGTCTCGCTGTCGACACGCGTTTTCACGGCCTCGGCGCGCCCATGTGGATCGAAGCTCACGCGCCTGCGCGTGATGCCGCCCAGCCTGACGTCGATTTCGACCGCCTGCTCGTTGCCCAAGATACCGGCGGCGCCATTCGCGGCCCCGTGCGCGGCGACGTCTATTGGGGAGCCGGCAAAGTTGCCGAAAGCATCGCGGGCCGCATGGCGCACAAGGGAACGCTTTACGTGCTTCTGCCCAAAGCGGTTGCCGCCAAGCTGAAACCGTGAGCAAGCGCCGCGACCTTCATCCCGACGAACACGCGTTGTGGGAAGAAGTTGCACGCTCGGTCAAACCGGCGCGAAGCAAACGTGTCGCGAAGCCTCACACTCAGCCTCAGCTAAAGAGCGAGCCGGCGAAATCCTCGCCGCGTCAGCGGCATCCGGCCAAGCCGCAGAAGGCACCGGCCGAACCGCTTCGTGTACTGGCGCCAGTGACCCAGGGGCAAGCGATGCACGGGGTCGACGGCGGGACAGCCGAACGTCTGCGCCGCGGACGCATCGTGCCGGACGCCGTGCTCGACTTGCACGGCATGACGCAAGATCGCGCCTATGCCTCCCTTTTAAGTTTCATCCGCCGCCACCACGGCGAAGGCGCACGCTGTCTCCTGGTCATCACCGGAAAGGGCTCGACGAAGCGCGAAGACTCGGCGCCGGGCTTCGTCATGCCGGAGCGTTCGCGCGCCGGCATACTTAGAACCTTGGTGCCGCATTGGCTGAACCAAAGCGATGTTCGCAGCATGGTGGTTGGCGTTCAGAGTGCGCACCAACGCCACGGCGGCAGCGGTGCACTTTACGTCTACCTCCGCCGCAAACGCGCGCGCTAATGGCTACTCGCCGTCGTCGCCGGAGAGCGGGTCTGGGACGATCTCGAGCATGACGCGCTCGCGGTCCGATCGCTTGGTCGGCACAACGCGCTGGCGGATGATCACTTCGTAGGGACCTGCTCCATCTGGAACGATCCGATCGGCCGGTACCCCAAGCCGCACCAATTCGTCCTTCACCGCCTGCAAGCGCCGCCGCCACAGCTCGGCATCGTTCTCGCGCGGCCCTAGCGCGTCGAGACGCAATCGAACGACGCGATCCGTCTCCATGGCGCGCATGGCCGAATCCCGCAGCATGTTGAGTGCCGGCGCGGTCAGATTGGATTTGCCCTCGTAGAAGGCGATGAGCTTCGCTGTCTCCGGTGGCGCGTAGGGCGGAGGGCCGGCGACGGGTGGCGGCGTGGCATGGCCCTCGGATTCGGATTGCGGCGGCTCACCCTCGCCTTCATGCCCAGGCGGCGGCGCGGTCGTCTCGCCGGTTGTGGGAGACGTCGGATAGGAGGACGGTGGCGAGCCGCTCTCGCTCGGCTGCGGCCCGCTCGAACCGGGCGGCGGTTCGCTCGGCGTTGTCGGCTGCGCTCCAGGCATCGACGGCGGCTCGCTGGGCGCCGGTTGGCTCGATGGCTGCGTCGGCGGAGGCGCGCTCGGCCAGTCGATATGACCCGTACACCACATCGAGTCGGACGTGACGCAGGCGTCGCGCCAAGTCTCGTATGAATAGTAGAGACCACCGAGCAGAAGCAGCAGCAGCAATAGCCACGGCAGCCTCTTCAGCAGCCACACCAAGAACCACGGCGGCGGCTTGTCCGGTTTCGCGCCGGTGGGCCCGCATATCCACTGGTCACACTTTCCGTCTTTGTCGAGGCAGGTGGACCAGGTCGGATAGACGCCGAGGAACGAGGCATCCAGCCGCGAGGCGGCGGCACTGCCCCAGCCGCCTTCAGTCGGTTTGCGCTCAATCGTCTTCTTAAGCTTCTCGCCAAGGTCCTTGACGCTGCCGTGCACGCCGAGCAGCGGCCTGAGTACGCCGCCTTCCTGAAGGAAGAGCGTGCGCCCGGGCGGCGATACCATCAACGGCGGCCGGTCGTAGACGACGTGAAGCGTGCGCTCGACGCGCCTGTGCAGCTCTTCGCGCGGCTTCAGCCAAATCTCCTTGCCGTGCGCGTTCGGGTTGCCGCGGACCAATGCCATCGTGCGCAGCGGCGCATTGTGCGCGTCGGGGATACTGGCGAAGTCCGGGCGGATCCTTTCGCCTTTGCGGCCGAGAAGTAGGTATTGCGTCTTATTGTCCGGCAGATCAGGTGGTCCGAACGAATAGACGTCCAGCAACACCTGAAGCTTGCGCAGCAGCGCGACGATTTCACCGAGTGAGCCCGGCTTGTCCCAGCCTTCCTGATTGCCGGGAGGCTCCATGAGGCCTTTGGCGACAAGCGCCGCCGGGCCTTTGAAGTCGGTCAGCGTCGCTGAAGGAACACCGAAGCCGAGATTGATTGAACCGCCGGAGACGTTCTGGCCGAGACCTTGCGGCGGTGGCGGGAAGCTGCCGCCGCGCGCAATCGATTTCATCAGATCGGAGCGATTGACCTCCTCGAGGACACGTAACGGATTTCGAGTGAGGTCGATTTCGACCTTGCTCATGTCCGGTCGAAGCAGCCTGCCGCGATATTGTTCGTCAGCCTGTGCGCCGACATAGATCGTCGTCAGTAGGCGGGTATACGTTTTGAGGGCGTCCTTCGCGTTCTCCCACTCGCGCGCTTCCTGCTTTTGGTATTCTTCTTCAGTGGGCGAACCGGTGGCTCGAAACACCCGGAGGCGATTGGCAACCCACTCGTCGAGCTGCGTGAAGTCCGGCAACGTACCGGCCGGAATGCCGCGTTCGTTCGCATAAAGGGCAAGAGCGATGTTGATGTGCTCGCGATGCGCGGCGAGCACGTAGCTCGTCGGCATGCAGGTCTCTGCAAAGATCTCGAACTGACCCGTCGAGAGCGCTTTGACGGTGGCGCCTTCCCACTGCGTGATCGAATTATAGAAGGGCACGACGGCGAAGTTCGACTGTCCGCCCATGAGGGCGTCGAGCGCCTCAGAGACCGTGTTGCGAAAGATGAGGTGGCCGACTTGGCTCGGCTCGAGCATTGCTCTTGCCGCCAAGTACGAATGCCCGCCATCGCTCTCGGCAAAGCTGACGAACAGAGCCCCGTTCGACACCTACGGTCCCCCAACGAACACGCGAATACAAAAAGTGCCGGACCCAGCTTCCAGCACGTCACCGCTAGAAGTTAACGCTACAGGAAGCCAACGCGAAGAGCGAGCCGGGGTATTCGGTTAAGCAGGTGAATTCTGTGAGATCGATTTTGCGACCTAGGGTCGTCGCTTCGAAATTTTGCACGCAACAGCGCATATGCCGTACGCATCACACTGTTGCGCAATGCACGCGGAATTCCCCTCACACTAGAGAATGAACCGCGACAAATCCGCGTTTTTGGTTAACCCAGCCAGCTCTTTGGCGACGAAGTCCTTGTCCACGGTGACCTTTTGTCCGGTCCGATCCGGTGCATGGTACGAGATGTCCTCGAGCACGCGCTCCATGACGGTCTGCAACCGCCGCGCGCCGATGTTCTCCACCGTTGCGTTCACCTCCGCCGCGGCGTCGGCCAGCGCGTCGATCCCGTCATCGGTGAAGTCGAGCTCCACGCCCTCCGTTTGCATCAAAGCCTTGTACTGCTTGATGAGGCTCGCCTCGGGCTCCGTCAGAATGCGGCGGAAGTCGTCGCGCGTCAGCGCCGCCAGCTCGACACGGATCGGTAGCCGCCCCTGAAGTTCGGGCAACAAGTCCGAAGGCTTGGCCATGTGAAAGGCGCCTGAGGCGATGAAGAGCACGTGATCGGTCTTCACCGGCCCGTGCTTGGTCGACACCGTCGTCCCTTCGATCAGCGGCAGCAGATCGCGCTGGACGCCCTCGCGGCTCACGTCGCCGCCGCGTCCCTGCCCCTCGCGCGCGCAGATCTTGTCGATCTCGTCGAGAAATACGATGCCGTCGTTCTCGACGAGCGTGATCGCATCCTGAACCAAGGCCTCGTTGTCGATCAGCTTGTCGGATTCTTCGGCGACCAGCGGCGCATGCGCGTCCGCAACTTTGATCCGCCGCACCTTCTGTCGCTGTCCGAAGGCTTTGCCGAGCATCTCGTTGAGATTGATCATCCCGATCTGCGCACCGGGCATTCCAGGAATGTCGAACGACGGCATACCGCCGCCGGAATCGGCGACTTGAATTTCGATCTCCTTGTCGTCGAGTTCGTCGTTTCTGAGCTTGCGTCGGAAGGATTCACGCGTCGCCTCGGAGGAATCCCGCCCCACCAGCGCGTCGAGAATGCGGTCTTCGGCGGCCTTGTGTGCGCGCGCCTGCACCTCGCGCCGCCTGCGCTCCCTGAGCTGCGCGATGCCGATCTCGACCAGATCGCGAATGATCTGCTCGACGTCGCGGCCGACATAGCCGACTTCGGTGAATTTCGTCGCTTCCACTTTGAGGAACGGCGCCTGAGCCAACTTTGCGAGCCGGCGCGAGATTTCCGTTTTGCCGACGCCTGTCGGTCCGATCATCAAGATATTCTTCGGCAGAACCTCTTCGCGCAGGGCTTGGCTGAGCTGCTGACGCCGCCAACGGTTGCGCAAGGCGATCGCGACCGCCTTTTTGGCGGGCGCCTGCCCGACGATATAGCGATCGAGCTCCGAGACGATTTCACGGGGACTTAGAACGGACATTTATTGCTTGGCCTCGAGCGTTTCGATCGTGATCTCGTCATTGGTGTAAACGCAGATGTCGGCGGCAATCTTCAGTGCGCGGCGTGCGATCTCCTCGGCGCTAAGGTCGAACGACATCAGCGCCCGTGCAGCGGCCAACGCGTAGTTCCCGCCGGAGCCGATGCCGATCAGACCGTCCTCGGGCTCCAGCACGTCGCCGGCGCCGGACAGGATCAAGCTGGTCTGCGTATCGGCGACGGCGATCATCGCTTCGAGACGGCGCAAATAGCGGTCCATGCGCCAGTCCTTCGCCAACTCGACCGCGGCGCGCGTGAGATTGCCGGGATGCTGCTCGAGCTTCGCCTCGAGCCGCTCGAACAGCGTGAACGCATCGGCCGTGGCGCCCGCAAAGCCGGTGATGACCTTGCCGCCGGCAAGCCGCCGCACCTTCTTGGCGTTCGCTTTGAACACGGTCTGACCGAGGCTCACCTGTCCGTCCGCCGCAATGACGACCTTGCCGCCTTTGCGCACCGACAAGACGGTTGTTCGCCGCCAGCTCTCATGCTCTCGCTCACCCATGAATTTGTCGCCTTTCGTCTGCCATGCTTGCCCGCTATATGGCGCTCCAGCCTCGCCTTCGCAAATCCTTGAATTGGCCCGGCTGTGCCATATGGAACTGAGCTTTCAGCCGCCACCGGCAGCCGCATCGCGCGTTTGCATCACGCCGTTCATGCACCTGTCTCTGCCACGGAATTAATCATCGCCGCTATGCTAGATTTCTGCGGCGAAGTGGCAGACGCAGGGCGAACCCGGCGCATTCTATATGTACCGCCCGTGGCCTTTGCGGCAGGCTTGTCCATATTGATGAGACACTTGCCGCCGCACGAATGAAGGATCGCAGTGAAGATCGACGTTCAGCCAATTGCCAAGCTCGCGCCTGACAAGCGCGGTCGCTTGATGCGCCGCTCTGAGGCCGATATCGCGGCGCTCGACGACTACGTGCGTCCGTTGATTCAGCGCGTGCGGCAAGAAGGCGACAAAGCGGTCCGCGCATTGACCAAGGAATTCGACAAGGTCGATCTCGGCGACCTTCCGTTGCGCGCGACTGCGCAAGAGTTCGATGCGGCGCGCAAGCGCCTGCCCTCTGAAGTCATGCGCGCGATCGAAGTCGCCGTCGGCAACATCCGCCGCGGCCACGAGGATCAGCTTGGCCCCGCGCGGATCGAGACCAAAATTGCACCAGGTGTCACGATCGGCGAGCGCACGCTTCCGCTTGCCTCCGTCGGCCTCTATGTGCCGCGCGGCAAAGGCTCGTTCCCATCGGTTGTCATGATGCTCGCGATCCCGGCTGTGGTCGCCGGCGTGAAGAGGCCCGTGATCGTGACGCCGCCCGGCCCCAACGGCATCGTCGATGACGCGACGTTGGTCGCTGCCGAGTTGTCTGGCGTGAAAGAAGTCTATCGCGTCGGCGGGGTTCAGGCTGTCGCCGCGCTGGCCTATGGCACGGAGTCAATTCCGGCGGTGCCGAAAATTCTTGGTCCCGGCAATTCGTACGTCTCGGCCGCCAAACGCGCGCTTTTCGGCGTCATCGATCCGGGGATTCCGGCGGGCCCGAGCGAGTCTGCGATCTACGCCGATGCGTCCGCGGACGCAGATCTTGTGGCCCACGATCTTCTTATAGAGGCAGAACACGGGCCGGATTCGACGGCCATTCTCGTGACCGAGTCGGAAAAGCTCGGCCGCGAGGTCGCGGCGCTCTTGCCGCAATTGATCGATGCGCTGCCTGAGCCGCGCCGCGCGTTCGTTACGACGAACTTCTCGGAGCGTAGCGGTGTCTTTGTCGCCGGAAACAAGGACGAAGCGCTCGCCTTCGTAAACGAATTTGGTCCGGAACATCTGTCCTTGCACGCCGACAATGCGGAAACGTTGCTCGATCGCATCGAGAACGCCGGCGAAGTGATGATTGGCAAGTTCGCGCCCATCACGCTCGGTAATTTCTGCGCCGGCACCAACGCCATTCTGCCGACGGGCGGGCTCGCGCATTCGCATTCCTGTCTCGGCGTTCCCGATTTTCAAAAGCGCTCGTCCTTCGTCCAGGTGACGGAGGAAGGCTTTCGCGCGCTCGCACCCACGGCGGCGACGCTCGCCGACTACGAAGGTTTCCCTGCGCATGCGCAGGCGGTACGCCGGCGGCTGAACCGAAAATGAAGAACGCAGCGCCGATCGATATTGCCGGCATTCTCCAAGTTCCCGCGACGACCAAAGCGATCATCTGGGACATGGATGGCGTGCTGGTCGATACGCTCACCGCCGATCATGGTCTCTGCGTGACAGCGGCGAAACGCGTTGTCGGGAGCGGCGATTGGATCGGCATCGAAGATGTGCGCCGCAATTTTGCGCTTGATCCGCCGTCGTTCTGGGCAGAGCTCACGCGCGCCGCGCCGCGAAAAGTATCGCCGCAGGAATTGGCGAAGCTCGTCGAGGTTTACGACGAACTGCGCGCAGAAACGAAGTTCGCCCTGCTTCCGGGCATCAGCGAAGTCCTGACCACCTGTGATGCCAAAGGCATCAAATGCGCGGTTGCCTCGAGCAATCCGACGGAAGTCGTCGACGACATCTTGGAGCGCGCGGGAATAAAGTCTCAGTTTGCTGCCGTTTCAGGCCTTGGCGCCAACGGCATCAAACCGAAGCCCGCCGGCGATCTCTATCGGCGCGCCGCCGAGGCCTTGCGTGTCTCACCGTCTCAATGTGCCTTTGTCGAAGACTCGATCACGGGACTGACATCCGGCAAAGCGGCGGGCTTGAGTTACGCAATCGCTGTCGCCACCGGTCCGGCATCGTTCGATGACCTGACGGCAAGTACGCTTCCCGACGTGACGTATCAGAGGTTCGGACCGCGACGCTGCACGCTCGTCGACGGCAAGCCGATTCAAAAAACGCTCGACACACCGAACGATTTCGCCAGCCATATGGCCGAACATATTGCCTGGCGCCTCGGCGTCGGCATCGATCTCGCTTGGCGCAACGATGATTGGTACGGCCTTGGCCACCTGATCGGCACCAGCGTCAAGCGCATTCCCTTCCGCAAGGGTTCGGCCTCGGCGCTGGGCATGATCGACGACGGCGCATCCGAAGTCCTGATCTCGCTCGACGAACCGCCGGGCCTCGATTTCAGCGTCCACTCGGATCTGTCCCGCGAGCGGATCGAGCGCATGCGCGTCGAGCAAATCAAGGCCGGCGCCGACCTTCTGAAGATGCTCGAAGGCTTTGCTGACGGTCTTGGCGCCCACATCACTGCGCGGATGTGTACGTTCGAAGATCCGCACCACAGCTGGGAAGGTCTGTTCCGCGCGGTCGGTATTTGCTTGGCGAGGCTCCGGACATGAGCGAAGCCACCACTGCCGCATCGACGACGGAGACACACGGCCGCCTACGCATCCGCTTGACGCCGGATGGCGCAGCGACGGTCGAGCGCATCACGGCCGAGAGCAGCGTCGTCATGACCATCGGCCGGGCCCAAGGCGGTCGTTCCAACGCCAAATTCAAAGTCGCCGACTCGATCGACGTCTCGGCATTTCCTGCCCTCCTCGATGTCTTCGCCAAAGCCGCAAATCTCGACCTCAGCGTCGAGTTCACCGCGACACGCCTCTCCTCCAGCCACGTCGTGCTTGAGGACACGGCGCTCGCTATTGGCAGCGGCATCTTCGAGATGCTGCGCGATCGCATGAACGCGACGGGCATCAACGGCGCCGGCTCGAGCCTGCGCACGCGGGAAGATTTCGAGACCGCGACCGTCAGCGCCGCGGTCAGCGTCGAGGGTCGCAAATATGTCAAAGTCGTCGCCGCGGAACCCGCCGATGCGTTTCGCTGGAAACACGTAATGGGCGGTCACGCTTTCGGCGGCGTGCGCACAGAAGACATCGACGACTTCATCGACGCGCTCGCCGGGGGCATGCGCGCAAGTTTCTTCCTGCATGAACGCCGGCCCCATGCGAGCCCAGAAGAGTTCTGGCCGCTTGCGATCGAAGCGCTCGGCGCCGCGATTTCCGAGGCCTTCGACGTGAACGCCGCCCGCAGGGGCCTGCCTCCAGGCGTCAAGGCCACGCTGGTTTGAAGCAAATCCGCCTTTCGCAAGTTATCGGGGCGGCCCATGCCAAGCATTTGCCCTATTGTTGACGTCAGGCTTGGGCCCTGGTGAAACCTGGGCCGGTTGGGGGCGATTGGGTTATGAGCTATCTCGCAAGCGAACTTCTGTACGACATTCCCTGGGCGGCATTTGCGCTCATCGGCATCCTCACGATCGCTATGCCCGCCATGCATCTGATCCTCGTGTTGGGTCGCGTGCTGATTGGCCGCGCGGCCGGTATCAACTGGTGGGTACTCGGACGGATCGTCCCGCTGGGGCTGGCGATGGTGATCATCGTGCCAATGACCTTGCGGGCAAAGAGCGATCCCACGGAATCGAATATTGCTCTGGCCGAGCTCGCCACGATCTTCCTGCTCGTCGCGGCGATCGTCGTTCCGATCGCGCTGCCTCTGCTGCAAGCTTACGTGCAGCGGCTGCCTCGATTGGGGACTGCGCTCTACACCATCTTGGCGATCGTGGCGCTGCCGGTGGCCGGCGCGCTCGCGACGGAGGCCGCGCTCGATGCGACCGGCAACATCGAGCGCAACGTGCCCGTCGGCACCACCGTCAATATCCCTCTCGTCTTCCTCCAGGATCAGCAGCTTTCCGATTGCAAACAATCGATCGCGACCTGGCTGCCCGAAGGGTTTCATTCCGTCGCCGATCCGGTCACCGGCGATCGGGGCTACAGGCCCTTCTTCATGTTCTGGGTCGACATGACGCTGAAGGCGACGTTCCTCGACTTCTTCGAAATCTACGATTGCGGCGTCTCTGATCTCTCGAACAATCCGAAGAACTTGCTGGTGTCGTCGTTCGTGTTCATCTATCGCGCATTCATCGAGTTGATCGTCCTCGCAACAATCGCATTGCCGTTCTTGGGATATAGAGAGCGTTGAACGCCACTGTCGCTATCATCGACTACGGCTCCGGCAACCTTGCTTCAGCGGCAAAGGCTCTGGAGCGCGCGGCGGGCGATGCTGCGACGGGCCAACGTGTGTTGGTGACGTCGCGAGCCGAAGATGTCGCCGCGTCCGATCGCATCGTGCTCCCTGGCGTCGGCGCATTTGCCGACTGCATGCAGGGCCTCGCCGCCTTGCCGGGTATGCTCGAAGCTTTGAAGCAGACCGTCGTCACTCACGCGCGGCCCTTTCTTGGAATCTGCGTCGGTATGCAGCTGATGGCGACGCGCGGCCTTGAGCATGGGGAGCACAAAGGCTTCGATTGGATTCCGGGCGATGTCGTCAGACTAAATCCGGATCGCGCGCTCAAAGTCCCGCACATGGGTTGGAACACGTTGCGCGTGAGGCGGCCGCACCCGTTGCTTGCCGGTCTCGGTCCGGATGATCACGCTTATTTTCTCCACTCGTTTCATCTGCGCGCGTCGAGCCCGGATACCTTGCTCGCCGACACGGACTACGGCGGCGATGTAACGGCGGTGGTTGGCCGAGATAATCTCGTCGGCGTTCAATTCCATCCGGAAAAAAGCCAGCGCGTCGGCTTGCATCTCCTCGCCAACTTCCTCAAGTGGAGCCCATGACCAACGACTGCGACGGCGGTGCGAACTCGGCCGTCGCGGCGCCGTCGAATAGGATGCACTTGGAACTCGTATGATCATTTTCCCAGCAATCGATCTCAAAGGTGGCCAAGTCGTCCGTCTCATGCGCGGCGAGATGGCGAGCGCCACGATCTTCAACGAAGATCCTGTCGCGCAGGCGCAGGCGTTTGAGGCTCAGGGTTTCGAGTGGCTGCACCTGGTCGATCTCGACGGCGCCCTCGAGGGGCGCTCCGTCAACGAAACGGCCGTGCACAAGATCTTGTTCGCGAGCGCCCTGCCCGTTCAGCTGGGCGGCGGCATTCGCGACCGTGCGGCAATCGCCGAATGGCTTGAGGCCGGCGTGCGCCGCGTAATTCTGGGTACGATCGCGGCAAAGGATCCGGATCTCGTCAAAGAGGTGGCTCAGACCCACGCAGGCCGCATCGCCGTCGGTATAGATGCACGTGACGGCTTCGTCGCCGTTCAAGGCTGGACCGCGACCGCCGACATGACGGCGATCGACTTGGCGCGGCGCTTCGAAGATGCCGGCGTGACCGCGATCATCTATACCGACGTCGCGCGCGACGGCATGGGCACGGGCCTCAACCTCGAAGAGACGGCGGCGCTCGCGAGCGCCGTCACGATACCGGTCATCGCGTCGGGTGGCATCGGTTCGATCGAAGATTTGCGAGCGCTGATAGCCCTGAACCATCCGAACATCCAAGGAGTGATCATCGGCCGCGCGCTCTATGACGGTCGCGTCGATCCCGCCGCCGCCCTCGCCTTGGCCAAGGCGGGCTGATGCTGAAGACGCGCGTCATTCCCTGCCTCGACGTCAAAGACGGCCGCGTCGTCAAAGGTATCAAGTTCGTTGACTTGCGAGACGCTGGCGACCCGGTCGAAGCCGCGCGCGCCTACGACGCGGCGGGTGCTGACGAGCTTTGCTTCCTCGACATCACGGCGAGCCACGAGAAGCGCGGTATCTTGCTCGACGTGGTGCATCGCACGGCCGAAGCCTGCTTCATGCCCCTCACCGTTGGCGGCGGCGTGCGCACGCTTGAGGATATGCGCGCGCTCCTGCTCGCCGGCGCCGATAAGGTCTCGGTCAACACGGCGGCCGTTCAGAACCGCGCGATCGTCAAGGACGCCGCGGAAAAATTCGGTGCGCAGCTTGTGGTCGTCGCCATCGATGCGAAGCAGACGGCGCCCGACAAGTTCGAGATCTTCACCCACGGCGGCCGCAATCCGACCGGGATCGACGCGGTCGAATACGCGAAAGAAGTCGTCGCGCTCGGCGCGGGGGAGATCCTGTTGACGTCGATGGACCGGGACGGAACGAAACAGGGTTACGACATCGCCCTCACTCGTGCGGTCGCCGACGCGGTCAGCGTGCCGGTTATCGCCAGCGGCGGCGTCGGCACGCTGGACCACCTCGTTGAAGGCATCCGCGACGGCCATGCGAGCGCCGTTCTGGCCGCCTCGATCTTCCACTTCGGGGAAGCCACGATCGGTGCGGCGAAAACGCACCTGGCAAGAGCCGGAATTCCGGTGCGCCCAAATATGCCTGACTAGTTGCCGGCAGGCGTCGCGGTCAATTCGCAACACGCGAAATTTTCTTAAGCCACACGTAAGGACGCTGACTAATACTGGGGTGCGGAAGCGCGCCGCTCCCCATTGCTCAATTCGTGACATACGTCTGACGAAATTGTGACACTTGCGAGTCGCTTTGCGCTCCGCCCAGTATCAGGTGGGGAAAAGTTGGGGCAGCGGTGGTGCGGAACCCGAAGAAACAAAAGAACGTCGCCGCGGCTGAAGAAGTTGAGCTCAAATTTCTCGGCCCGGAAGACGCGCTGGATCGCGTGCGCCGCCTGCCGGCGCTGCGAAAATTCGCCGGCGGTCGCCGCTTTCACACCCAGAACTTGCGGTCGATCTATTACGATACGCCGGACTTTGCCCTGCGCGATCACGGCATGATCCTGCGCGTGCGCGAGGAAGGCGACCGCTTCATTCAAACGGTGAAGTCGGCGCGCAACACGAACATCGCCGCGCGCAACGAACTGAATGCCGACGTTCCTTCAACGGAAGTGTCTCTTGAGGCGATCAAGGACAAGAAAACGCGGCGCGCCGTCAAAGCGGTCGTGAAGAAATCAGCCCTGATCCCGCTCTTTGCCGTCGAAGTGCGCCGCTCCAAGGTGATGTTGAGCCCGCGCCGCGGTGTCACGATCGAGGCTTCGATCGATCACGGCAGCATCAAGGCTCTGGGACCGAAGGCGGGTGCCTCGGTTCCCGTCTCCGAGTTCGAGCTCGAGCTGAAGAAGGGTAGCCCCGGTGATTTGGTCGACGCTGCCCGAGCGTTGACGCTTGGATTGCCGTTGACGCTCGGCACACAATCGAAGGCGGAGCGCGGCTACGCGCTGGTTGAGGGCGACATCGACAATCCCGTCAAGGCGGGCAGCGTCGTACTCGATCGCAAGGCCTACGCCGACGACGCCTTTGCCCGGATCCTCACGCATTGCCTCGCGCACCTCTTGCGCAACGTGCCCTGCGTCCTGCGAACACGCGATCCCGAAGGCATCCACCAAATGCGCGTCGCCATGCGCCGTATGCGCAGCGCCCTATCGGTGTTCGGTGAGCCGTTCCGCTCGTCGCTCGGCGAGCTTGAAAACGAAATCAAGTGGCTGACGCAAACACTCGGCGAAGCGCGCGATCTCGACGTCTTCCACGACACCATCTTCAAGCCGGCGGCCAAAGCGATGGGCGACGATGCCCGCATGACCCAGCTGGGCGCCGCCGTTCGAGCCCGGCGGCGCGGCGCCTGGAGCACTGTCTTGGACGCCTTGGAATCGGATCGCTTCCGCAAGCTCGCGCTCGACCTCGGCGCCGCGACCTTGCTGCAGCCTTGGGCGATAAAGGGAAACGGCGCCGAGGCCGGCCACGGCCAGGCGCACGACTTTGCCGACAAGCACATTGCCAAGCGCCACGCCAGGATCATCAAGAGCGTGACGAAGCTGGAGGATCTCGAACCGCAGGAGCGCCACCAACTTCGCGTGCGTTTGAAGAAGCTGCGTTACGCTGCAGATTTCTTTTCGTGCTTCTACAAAAGAAAGCCCGTGCGCTCGTACCAGAAGAATATCGCAGCGCTTCAGGATCTGCTCGGTCACCTCAACGACGCCAACGTCGCCCGCGCCCTGATTGAGGACGTGTTGGCCAACGAGGGCGGCGATCCGGCATCGGCTTCGGGCCTTGCTTATGCCGGCGGAGCTATCGTCGGCTGGCACACCGAACACGGCGCGCGCACGATGAAGAAGCTCGCCAGGCGCTGGAAGAAATTCACGAATCTGGAGCCGTTCTGGGCCTAGTGCAGCTGGCGCTCCGCATCTTCTGCACTTGCTGACGCCGCTTCTGCGCCCTCAGTGTCGCCGAGCGCAGCGCGGGCACGCGCAATGCCCTGCCAGGCAGCCGCGACCGCCGCCAAGTCGCCATGTCGCGACGCGATCACGACGGCCTTCTGAAATCGGCGCAGTGCTGACTGCGTATCCCCGGCATCGAACGCCTCGGCTCCGGCCTTCAGGACGGCGTATGGTGGATAGCGGCGGTTGAAGAGGTCTCGCCAAACCTCACCCGCTGCCCAAATCATGGCAACTGCGGCCGCGGCCGCTACCCATGCGATCGTGTGTGTATCCCCCACGCCTCAAAAATAGCCAGATGCAAGGGGCTCAACGAGTGCCAGGAGGTCACACACAACCCCGGCATCCGGCGGCGTTTGTCGCTCCTAATGCGCGGCCGCAGCGGCAAGCCCGGCTTTGAGCGCGTCGCGCACCGCTCCGACGGCCGCCAAGTTTCCAGGCCGCGTTTTGACGTGTCGCACGGAGGCCGCCGTGAAGGCCGGAAGCGACGACGCGCTACCTCTGAGCGTGAGGCAGCGGCCGGTGAAATTTGTGCCGTCGCACACCTGCCAGGCGCCGCCGCCGGCGATGCTCAAACTGGCCGTCGGCCGCGTCCAGCCGAAGCGCGCCAGGTCCGACGTGTCTTGAGTGACCACACGGCTGACGCCTGAAAACTGCACGCCGTCGTAGAGCGTGAGCGATGGAACCGCGTTCGGCTGCAGCGCCGCCGTCGGCGTTTCGACGATCGGTTCGAACGAGGTCATGATCGTCTTGAAGTCATCTTCTTCGCGCGCGACGCCGCTGACGCGAGCCGCGCAGGTCACCAGGAGCATACGACCCGGTACAAGATGAACGTCCTGCTGTTCGGAAACCCGAACCGGCGCACCGTCTGCGCCTGGAAAGTCGGCGGACAAGCGCACCGATTGGACCAATCGCCCGCCTTGCCGGCGCTTGCCTGTCGCTTCGATCGTTGCATTCGGCAACTTGCCGAGTTCCGTGTGCCAGAACTCATCGGTGAAGGTTTGCTCACCCGCGGCATCGAGCGCGTCTTGATCCGCGGATTGCAGCTCTGGCATGTCCTCGACGACCACGGTGCACCTGCCGCCCGTCTCCGCGACGCGAGGCGAAGCTATGAGTAGCTTCATCTGCGACACAGGCACCGCCTGATCATGCCAGCCCGTCGGCATTTCGAAGCGGAAGAGATTGTCGACCTCGCGAGTTTCGGCGGCTGCTGCGGCCGCACCCGCAACCGATAACGCAATCGATAACAGCAACGGGCGCAGCATCTCAGTCTCCGATGATTGGCGTGCAAGGCGGAGAACTGTGTCGCAAGCGGCAAGCGTTGTCTGCGCACCGCACCGCGAGCATAGGCGGAAGGCGCACCGACCGGTTGCGCCGGCGCCTAAACGTTCAGCAGCAAATGCTGCCGTTCCCAGGGGCTGATGACCTGTTGATAGGCGTCGTGCTCGGAGGCTTTCACGTCGGAGAAAAGGTCGACGAACGCCTCGCCCAAGATCTCGCGCATATCGTTCGACGCGCGAAATCTCTGGATCGCGTCCAGAAGATGCCGCGGCAGCTGATAGCGCATCGACTCGTAGGCGTTGCCTTCCATCGCCTTGGTCGGCGACAGATTCTGCGTCATGCCCAGATAGCCGCACGCCAGCGTCGCCGCAATCGCCAGATAGGGATTGGCGTCGGCACCCGGCACACGATTTTCGATGCGCCGGTTCTTGGGCTCGGATTCGGGAATGCGCAAGCCGACCGTTCGGTTCTCATGCCCCCAATGCGTGTTCACCGGCGCCGAAAGAAAGCGCACCAACCGGCGATACGAGTTCACATAGGGCGCAATGAGCGGCATCGCCGCCGGCAGATATTTTTGCAGGCCGCCGATATAGGCCATGAACAGCCGCGTGTCCTTGCCGCCTCGCGACGCGAAGATGTTGTGCCCCTTCGCGTCGACGATGCTCTGGTGGATATGCATGGCGCTGCCCGGCTCCTGTTCGTAGGGCTTGGCCATGAACGTCGCATAGATGTCGTGACGCAGCGCCGCCTGGCGCACAGTGCGCTTGAACAGGAAGGTGTGGTCCGCGAGCTGAAGCGGATCGCCGTGATAGAAGTTGATTTCGACCTGCGCCACGCCCTCTTCGTGGATCAAGCTGTCGATGCCGATGTCTTGGCTTTCGCAGAAGTCGTAGATGTCCTCGAACAGCGGGTCGAATTCGTTGACCGCATCGATCGAATAGGCCTGGCGCCCGGTTTGCGGCCGTCCCGATTTGCCCGCGGGCGGCAGCAGCGGATAGTCGGCATCGATGTTCTTCTGCGACAGGAAGAATTCGACCTCCGGCGCGACCACCGGCTTCCAGCCCTTATCGTCGTAAAGCTTCAGCACGTTCTTCAGGATCTGCCGTGGCGCCAATTGCACCGGCTCACCGCGGCGCACACAATCGCAAATGACTTGCGCCGTCGGCTCGCGATACCAGGGCACGATGCGGATGGTCTCGGCGTCCGGCGCCAAGATCATGTCCGGCGCTTGCTGGCTGAGGGCTTTCGTCTCCGCGTCGGCGCCCGTCACCATCTGCCCGAAGATGCTCTCCGGCAGGCGCAGCGTGTCGTTCTCGAGCCCCGCCAGAAACTTGTTCGTCGGCAGAATCTTGCCGCGCGCGATCGCCGCCATGTCGGGCACGAGCATCTCGACTTCGGTGATGCGGTGATCTTTGAGCCAATCGCGGATCAGCTCGTCGTTGGAGCTCATCACACGCGGCTTTCGTGCCGGGCCTTCGTTGCCGCTCCGAACGCCGCAAACAGTGCCTTCGAGAAGTCGTTCTCCCAGAAGCGCCATTCGGGATGCCATTGCACGCCGATCGCAAAGCCCTTCGCATCGCGCACGCGCACCGCCTCGATCTGGCCGTCGGGCGCGACCGCTTCCACGGCAAGTCCGATACCTGGCTTGTCGATGCCTTGGCTGTGCAGCGAATTCACTTTGATCGTCGGCGTTCCGGCCAGCATTTCGAGGCGCCCCCCGGGCGTCAGATGGACGTCGTGAACCGGGGCATATTGAACGTCGAGTGGTTGATTTTTGTCTTCTCGGTGATCGAACCGGCCCTGAACTTCTTCGACATGTTGATGCAGCGTGCCGCCGAACGCGACGTTAAGCTCTTGGAAACCGCGGCACAGCGCGAGCAGCGGCACATTCCGTTCCACAATGCGCTTGATCAACGGCAGCGTCGTGGCGTCGCGTCGTTCGTCCTGCATGACGCCGGGTCTCGGGCCCGCGCCGCCATAATGACGCGGCGCCACATTGGAAGGCGATCCGGTCAGTAAGAGTCCGTCAACCGTTTCGACGATCTCGTCGACGTCGATCGGCGTTTCGAGCACCGGCAGCAACACGGGCAGCGCGCCTGCCCCGTCGCGCACGGCGACGATGTATTTCTCGCCGACCGCATGAAAGGGGTGCGCCCCGATCATGCGATGGTCGCAAGGGATTCCGACGATTGGTTTTGGACCGGCCATGTCCAGGAGCTAAGCGCGACCCAGCGCCCGCGGCAAGGGTGCTCAGCGCGGCCGCCGCAGCATCGGCGTGACGACCGGCGACGAGCCCGCTTGGATGCGCCCGATCACTTCGAATCCGTGCCGCTCGTAGAAGGGAATGTTCCGCGGGTTTGAAGATTCGAGATAGGCCGGCAGCTTCTCGCGGTCGACACGTGTCAGCGCATGCTTCATGAGGACCGAGCCCAATCCTTTGCCTTGGCTGTGCACATCGACGCCCAGAACCGCCAGATACCAATGCGGTTCTTGCGGGTGATACTTCCCCATTTGTTCGACGAGCCCGAAGATGTCGCCGCGAACCTTTTCCGACGGCACGTGCTCGATGAACGCCGCCATCGCTTCTTCATCCGGTCCGACGTTGGGCGGCAGCCAGAACGCCGCCGCCGATCCGTCTTCCAAACAGTGCGCCGTCTCATGCAACAAAGCGCGGCCGCCGAGCGAAGCCTGCGCAGCGCCGAGATTCTTCAAATAGCTTGAGCTCTCCGGCATGAGCCAGCGCATGACCGGATCGTCAACGAAGGCCATTGTGAAAATGTCGAGCGCCTTGTCGCGCTCGTCCTTCGATACGATCTTGACGCTTGGGATCATCGTCTCTCCTCCGCGAAGCCGTCCAGCCCGAGATGAACAAGGCAACTAAGCGCCGGCCCGCGCGGCGGGCAAGAGCGCAGATCTTCAAAAATCGCAGCGGCGGCTGTTTACTGCTCGAATCCGACGCCCGGTTTGAGGCGTGGCGCGATGAGCTCGATGCGGTTCGTCCAAATCCCGCCACTATAGTCCGACGGCAGCCGCACCAGATCGTCTTCGCTGTCGATCCCCGGCG
Source organism: Alphaproteobacteria bacterium (assembly GCA_016124635.1). Taxonomy (GTDB): domain Bacteria; phylum Pseudomonadota; class Alphaproteobacteria; order Micropepsales; family Micropepsaceae; genus SZUA-430. The sequence continues at coordinate 179,887 of WGNJ01000002.1, forward strand.
TACCCGTCTCTCCGAGCGCAACGGCTCCGACGACGAAAGCTTCGCTGCCGACGGCGTGCATGCGTTCGAGGAACAGGTTCGGCCAACCCCAAACGAGCCAGCTCATGTTGACCGGTACGAGTACGATCGTATCTCGGCACGCGTCGGGCATCGTCCCGCTCCAGCCGATGGCGATGTAGCGTAGACCGCAATCCAGGAGTGATTTGCGCGACATCACGCGCATCGAGGGGATTCGTTCGTGCAACCGCTCGATCGGCTTGTCGCCTCCATAAGCCATCAACAGGCTTCGCTGTGCGGGAGGCAGCTGCGTCAAGCGATCGGCCAAGAGATCGCCTTCATGCGGATCGTTGCTCTTGACGTTGATGAGGAACCGTTTGTCCGGAAAATTCGCGAGCACCTCGTCGAGCGATGGCATCAACCCGATGCCCCTCCCGCGAAACGGAAAGGTCTTGCCGTTGTCGGCCGTGTAGCCGTAACCGATGTCGAGCGCTTTCAATTCGGCAAGCGTGTGTTCGCGCGTGACGCCGTGTCCGTTGGTGCGGCAGTCGACCGTCCAATCGTGAAACACGGCGAAATGTCCGTCCGTCGTCGGATGCACGTCGAACTCGACGATGTCGGCGCCGGCGGCGAACGTCGCTTTCATCGAGGCGATCGTGTTTTCGAGATAGCGATGTGTCGGTGGATGAATGCGCTTCGCGGTGCAAGTCGTGTTCGTCAAACCGTCGCGAGAAAACGTCTGCGACATTCCCCGATGCGCCAGCAGCGTCACCTGCCCGCGGTAGTTCGACCAAAACGAAGCGTTGAGCACCGCCGCCGCTGCAACCGCCACGATTAGCGTCGCGAGTGTCCAAAAGATCGTCTTGAATATCCGCCGCATCCACATGCGAGAGAGCCTACAGGCGCGGAGAACAAATCGCGCGTACGTTGGTCACGTCATCGCAATTAACGGCAATGGCGACGCCGGGACAACGGGCTCGGCGTCTATTTGATGAAATCGGCCGATGGGTGCGCGCGCGGATACTGTCGCAAGAATGACAAATAGCGCGCGAAGGTCTTATCGCTCTGCGTCAGCGTGCCGGGGCGAAAGCGCATCGTCTCCATGATCGGTAGATCCTCGCCCACGACGCGGATCTCGAAATCGAGCACGAAGTCGAGCCACGCGGCGACCTCGTCGGGCGTTCCGTCCGAGATCTTCCCCGCCGCGACCATGAAGTTTTTTGATTTCCCCGGGCGCGGCAATCCCATCGGCACCAGGAAGCCGAACCATTTTCCGTTGATATAGGTGCTTTGATAGTAGAGGGACGTTCCGTACACGCCGATCGAATTCTCCACGTGCTCGCCGTTCACGTGCGTGCCGACGAAATCGTAGCAGCATGAGTGATCGGTCCACCGTACGAGATCGTGAGGATCGGCTTGTCCGAAAGTAATCCCATGCAGCGCCTTGATGTGTTGCATGTCCGGCGTGTTGCAGCATTGAACCCAAGGATCGACGCCCGAAAGGCCGGGAAGTTCGATCGTCTTGAACGCGAGTTCGTCTTCGGGGAATGGGAACGAAGGCAAATCGTAGAGCGGGGCATCACCGTTGAACGCCCACACCAGGCCGTAGCGCTCCTGCGTCGGAAACACGAACAGGCAAGCGTTGGGCGGCGGCGGATCGCCGACCATTGTCTTGGTGCACACGCCGTCGAGATTGTATTCCCAGTGATGAAAGGCGCAGCGCAGCGAGTCGCCGATCATTTTTCCGACCTCGAGACTCGCGCCCATATGCGGGCAATAGGCGCTCGCCACCTGCACGCGCCCGTCGGCGCCCCGGTAGACCACAACGCGTCCGTCAAGAAAGTCGTAGCCTTTGACCGTTTCAGGCGGAACGTCGCTTGAGAGGCAGATTGGAAACCAGCTCTGCGTGAAAAGCCCGTCTTCGCCTTCGTTGAGGACCCGCTTCGGTCCCGGCGGGGGTGTCCTCGGATTGGTGTGCTGCGCGTGTAGACTTGTACTCATCGTCTCGGTTCCGCATTGGGTTTGACGTTTTCGACTTGTGCGCGAATGAAACTGATGTTGGCCTCTTGCATACCGCCGTAGATCTCGCGCCATTGCGCCGCCGTGATCCCAAGCGGCGTGAACTCGCAGGCAAAGCGGATGGAACAGGCCTTTGCGCCCGCCGGCGTCACGCGGACATGGCCTACATACTCAGCGAGCGGAAAGTCCGCGGTGTCGATAAGGCGGTAGCTGTAGGCAAGATCGGCGGCTGAGATAGTTTCCAACCGTTCGCGGATCGTGCGTCCGTCGCCGAGCGTGATCGTGCGCGTGGCACCCGCCACCGGCCGGCGTTCGTCATAATCGACGCGCTTGAAGAATCCTCCCGGCAACATCGTTTCCAGGCTTTCCCAGCGGAGAAAGGGCCAAACACGCTCGGCTGGTGCAGCAAGACGGGCAGCGACGGTGGCGTGCTCGAACATTGACACTCCTGCGACCACAGCAAGGGCGGCCCGAAGGTCACGATATAATTGACCGGCGGGTCGGTCAATTATTATTGGAGTGAACGTGGTGCCGGTGCTAAGGCCGCGATGCGGCAATTGAGGTTGATTCGACTATGGCCCGCATCGTCGACAAAGACGCGAAGAAGCGCGGCATTATCGAAGCCGCCGCCGTTGTCTTCGCCCGCGATGGCTTTGCCAACGCCAAGATGGCCGATGTCGCGGAGGAAGCGGGCATCGGCAAGGGTACGGTCTACGAGTATTTCCCATCCAAGGAGGACTTATTCCTGGAACTCTGCCGTCATCTCGTGCGCTGGCCCCAGGACAAGAGCCGATTCCTCGGCGACCCGCGCGAAGGATTGAAAACGGTGATCGTCGCGGTGTTGGAGAGCTACGAAAAAGCCTCCTCCTTCTTCACGATCTTGATCGACTACTGGTCCGTGGTGGTGCGCGACAAGAACGCAAAGCGCGATCTGTTCTTGGCGCAAGGCGAGGGTTTCTACGATTACCCTCGGCGTTTGGTGGCGGAAGTCGTACGCACCGGCCAAGCGCGAAAAGTCTTCTCCCGAGCATTCACGGCGGAAAAGATCGCGCAAATCATCATCGCTGCGATTGAAGGCTTGCGCATTCAGCGCATGCTTGATCCGCGCCATGTCGACATGGACGCCGACATCAAGCTTCTCACTCATTTCGTGATGGCCGGCCTAAAGCCGGGCAATGCCGCCAGGCGAACGCCTGCGAGATGATCCAGCTACGAGCGGCGAACAGAAGGCGACAGAAAGGATGGGGCGGGAAAATCCCGCCCCTTGCTTCGCCTAGTCTTGGCGCCGGCGGAATTTGTTTTGATCTTGCAAGATGAATTTCGACGGATCGATCTGCACCTGGGTCTTCATATTCTTGAGTGCGATCATCGTTTGCAGACCCTGCGCGTCGGTGATGATCCATTGACGCAATTCGATCGCCGGGTCCGAAAAGATCAAGGTCACCTGCCCTTTAAGGGGACCCGAATCCTGGCGCGCGGTCACGCGCAAGGTGCCCGACTGATGGTCGACCGCGACGACGTTCGCGTCGTGCGCGATGTCGATGCCGTCTTTCAGAATGATGCTTAAGGGATTCTCGAGCAGCGGATAGCGATCAACCGTGCGCAATTGACTGTTCGACACCGCGATTGTCTGGCCGTCCGAGACGATGAGGTAGGGCGAGGGCGGGGCGTATTCGAAACGCATGCGTCCGGGCTTCTTCGCGTAGACTACGCCTTGGTCGAGTTCGCCGTTCGGTCCCACCTGCACGAAACCGGCTTGTAGTGAGCTGATGGAATTCAAATAGTCGGACACGCGCTTGAGATCGGCGATATCCCGGGCCGACAGCGCGGCGTGCGCGTTGGCGACGGCCGCAAGGGCCATGAGCGGCACAAGAACAAAGAGGCGGAAAAGCCTGGACATAGGGGTCGAAGCCTGTAGTGGTCGATTGGGGCAAAACGATGGAGCGCCAAAGCCCGAACGAGCGGCGCACCGAACTCATGGCACAATAGCACAGCGGTCGAGCCTTGCGCATCGGGCAGGGCGCGCAACTTTCGCGTGAACCTGGGGGAACTCATAGACGGCGAAGGCCGACCGAAGCGACTGGGCGCCGCTCAAGCGTACCTCGGTTCGCCGGGCGCGAGCGGGAAGGGGCGCGCAACTCTCACAGCGTGTCGCGGTCGGAGGCCCTGAGCTATTCTAAATTTTAGTTCACTCCGGCGGCGTTCTTCGCCATGCACTGGAGTATCGTCATGCGGCTAGCGGCGCTTGTTTTGTTTCTTGGTTGCGCATCCGCCATCGCGTCTCCAGCTTTGGCCGCGCCCCCGATCAAGACCGGGCCTGTTTCCTCGCAGCCGATACTACCCAAAGGCGTCGACCTTCGTCCTGAGATTGATGCACGCGGTCTGACTGTTCGCGATCAAGACGGTCGCGGCACCTGCACCATTTTCGCGACGTCGTTTCTTATCGAATACATGCAGCCGAATCGGCCGCCCGGCTGGCGCGCATCCGTCGAATATCTGAATTGGGCTGCGAACAGTGGCATTGGCCGCGCCTACGACGGCGGATTCTTCGAGGATGTCGGAGATGGTTACGCGAAGTACGGCGAAGTCTCGGAAGCGGAGCTGCCTTACCAAACCAATTACGATCCGAACTTGAAGATTCCGGCGAACCTCTTGGCGGAAGGAAAAGCCAACCGCCGGCTCTTGCCCTCGATGATCAGTCCTTGGGACGGAACGTATGGCCTGTCGCGCGATATCATGACGCAAATCTTCAAGTTGTTGGACCAAGGCGTGCCTGTCGCGGCCGGCTTCCAGCTCAATGATGCGATCACCACCGCCAAATTCGGCGGCGTCACTGCGTGGGATACCGAGCCGCCAGGCCCGAACCGAGTAGAACATACGATGGCGATCGTCGGCTATCAGCAATGGCTCGGCGGCGCCGGCGGAGGCGGCTACTTCATCCTCCGCAACTCCGCTGGGCCGAACGCCGGCGATCACGGCTATGTTTACGCGAGCTTCCGGTTCGTCGCACGCAATGTTGACGATGTGATGGTCTTTCGCGCTGCGCCGCGCATCGCTCTGCCGCAGACCTACGAGCGCATGCGGCCCTTCAGAAAACCAATTCCCTACCGCGAGCGTCGCTTCGCGCCGATTGACATGGTGCGCCAGCTGTCCAATCGAACGCGTGCTGTCCCGCACTGAGGCTCAGCCGCAGAGTAGCCTCGCCCGCAGAGCGGCAATGAGCGCATCGATGTTGCCGGAGGGAATGGTTTCGACGCCGTCACGCGGTCCAAGCCCGCACGCCGCCGTCGCGATCACGGGAACGCCGGCGGCGAGCGCGCCCAGCAGATGGCGTGGCCGCTCCTCAGCGACGGCGGGCTGCACGACGGCGCAAACTTCGGAAAGCCAATTCTCTGACGCGCGCGAGGTCGACACACCGTCCCAAAAGCCCGCGCCTTCGAGGCCGCTGCCGAGCAACACGACCTCGAGCCCTAGTGCCTTTGCCGCCTCGCGCAGCTCGTATGCGCCCTTGCGCGCAATGGTCGGCCCGGGGAAGGCGATCTTCTTGATTGCATCGGACGCGCGCAGAACTGGTGCGATCTTCGGCATCGCCCATGGCAGCAATTCGGATTTGCCCGGATACATGGCGGCGATTTCGGCGTGCGGCGTCACGATGCGCGAAGCGTAGGCCAACGCTTCGCGCTCCGCCTTCACGAGCCACGCGGGCGCGCGAAAATCGCCAAGTGTCTTGCGCTCGGGATGTCGCGCCAAAGCCGCATCGAGCCTGGCCTGAAGCGCGGTCATCGGCAGGCGCGTCATCAGCACGGTGACGTCGCGACCGCCGAGATCGCCGTTCCGCCACACGAACGGCAGCAGCGATTGCGCGATCACGACAGTCTCGACTTCGGGTCCGAGCAGCCGCGACAGCCGCAGCGCGATCCGCTGCGCCCCGTTGATCTCAGCCGTGCGGCGCGCGGGTCCCTGCGCTTTGCCGCGAATGGCGAGCGCACGTTTGAGTGTCGCCACGGGTGCCGAGCCGACGCGGCCGAAGCCGTCGGTCGGCCAGCGATAGCGCGCAAGTCGAAGGCGCGCCCCGTCGAGCGGTAAGCCGAGAACGTCGTGCTTCGTGCGCTTTGTGCCGACGTAGGCGCGAAACTCGGGCCAATTCTCGTCCACCAGAAACGCGGCGCGTCCTTCGCTCGGCCGTTCGCACACGTCGGTTTTTTCGTGCCTGAAACACGCGGTCTCGTTGCAGGTGCTGCAGCTCTGCGCCGGCGCTCCGTCTCGCAATATCGTGCGGACCCGAAGCGATGGCTTTTCCTTTGCCGTTGTCGACGGACGCAGAAAGGCGGGCATTTCCGCTGTCAGCGGTCCGCGCTTCAAGCGCAGGACCAATTCGTCCCGCTCGACCTTCGCCTCGAGAAGCAAGGTCACGTCGGAACGAAAGCGCAGATCGACGTAATTCCACGCGACGGTCGCGTCTTGTCCTTGCGCCGCCACCGAGCCGGGTACGATACGAGAATGCGCGTGCCGCTCGACGATCTCGCAGCCGGCCTGACACGCGACGTCGTAAAGCGCATTCGAGAGCTGGCAGAGACCGCCGCCTGTCGAGGGCACCAGGCAGCCTTGCTGCAGCATGCGCCCGGTGACGAAGCCGCGCCGCTTGGTCGCGCGCCCGATCTGTGCCCAAAAACTGAAAGTCGCGCCCGGTTCGATCAGAACATGATCGAGCTTGGCGCACGCGCGGCGCAAATTCTGGACCTTGCCGAGCTGATAGATGCGTTCGGCATCGCGCTCATCCGACCACAGCTTGGTTCGCGATTGCACGAGTGTGGTGGCAAAGCCGGCGCCGTCGCTCTTGCGGCACGGCCGTACCCGCGCGCGCAGATTGTGCAACATGCGCCGCATCTGCAGCACCGTGACCTTGGCGCGAAAGACGGCGGCTGAAAGCGGGGTAGGGACATCGCTACGCGCCGCAGCCGGCGCCAGCACAAGCAACGGAGTGGGTTGCGTCATGGTCTCACTCTCACGTCCCCCGTCCCCATGGGCAGAGATGCCGACGAATCGAGGCGATGTTAAGGCGCGATGATGGCTGGGCGCGTAGACCTGTGCCGTTGATCACAAGCCACAAACCACAAAAAAGAGGCGGCCCGATGGACCGCCCCGACCTCGGTGAGTTAACGCGCGGGCTCAATTCAGGTCGACCGTCGCGCGCCGGTTCTGCGGCTCCTTCACGCCGTCTCCCGTTTGGACCATGAGCTCGGTTTCACCCTTGCCCGAGGCCGAGATCGCGTCGTGCGGGACGCCCTTGCCTTCGAGATTTGAGGCCGCCGCGTGAGCGCGGCATTCCGAAAGCTTCTGGTTGTAGCGCTGTGAGCCGGAGGTGTCGGTGTGCCCGACGATCGTCACACTGGCCGACCCCATGCTCTTTGCGGCTGACGCCGCCTCGCTGAGGACGTTGTCCGCTTCCGCCGTGATGTTGCACTTATTGAAACCGAAGAAGATCACGAAGTGCGCCGGCGGCGGTGGTGGCGGTGCCGGCGGCGGAGGCGGCGCGGCCTCCATCGGCTCTTCGTCCGGCGACAGGTCGAAGCGCAAGCCCACGGTCACCGTGTGCTTCTGGATGTCGTCCGTATCGTTGATGAGATGCCCGAAGAAAGGACCGGAGTTCAGGTCGGGCGAACTGACGTGCAGATAGCGGTAGTTCAGCGTGAGATCAGTCCGACTGCCGATCGCATAGCTGAGACCGACGATTCCCTGATAGGCAAAACGCCACTGTTTGATGTCCGCGGCCGGATTCAGTTTCCAGTTGACGTCGACGCGATCGCCGCCCGCGCCGGCGCCGAGCGACAACATCAGCTTTTGCGTCAGCGGAATGTCGTAGTGGACGTTCGCCATCAAAGTGATTTCTTTGAGCGAGCCGCTCGCATTCGTCGTGAACGGTCCGCCGAGGCTGGTATTGCCGGAGATCGTATCCATCTTGTTGTCGCGGTAGCCGCCTTCGAACTCCACGCGCCAATTGTCGAAAGCGTAGCCGACGGTCGCGAGCACGGCCCAGCCCGCGTCGAAGCTCGCGGTATCGAAATGCGTGTGCGTAATGGTTCCGGATGTGAAGTCCCAATTCTGAACCCAATCCGCGCCCCCTTCCAGGCCTACATACCAGCCGTGGAAATGCGCCGCCTGTGCGGGCGCGGTGGCCGATGCAAGTCCAAGCGCGGCGCTGCCGAGCAGAATCGTTCTCGTCTTCATTTTTTCTGATCCCCCTTTGATTGAGGCGCTGACGGTGCGCGTACCGCGAGCCGGGCCCCAGCACCGGAACACCTGCGGTCGTCGCGCGGAAAGCTGATCCTTCGCTCGGCCGCAATCAATTGAGTTTCGCCGCCACAGCGTATTGCGCGCCAGTAACAATCATTGCGCCGGGACTTCCGGCTGCGCGAGCTACCGACTCGTACCGCAACCGTCGATGTACGACCGCAGGCGGATCTGCTGCGGCAGTGAGCAGAGTCGCACGCATTTTCAGCGTTATCTCGATCAGTTCTTAAGTGTCGTTGGCTAGCCTCGAGCCATGTTCGAGGCGATCTTCGACGTCTTTTCGGCGTGGAACGCGCTGCTTTATTTGCTGGGTGGCGCGATCTTCTCAGGCATCGGCTGCTTGATTCTGGGCTACGCTGCGTACGTCCGCATTGCCGAGCGCCAGTACCAGGCGCAAATCGTCGGTGTACGGACGGACAAGCCGGGCTCCAAGATGTACTGGCCGCTCGTCGCTTATACGGACACGAGCGGCACGCGCCGCGAAGTCGTCGCCAATTCCGGCTCGTCGCGCATCGTCGGCCACACGCCGGGCACGAAGGTCACGATCTTCGCCGCTCCCTCGGCGCCCGACGCCGTCATGTTGGAGGGCGACTGGTGGATCGTGTTTGTCTTCGGCGCGATCTTCGCCGCTCTCGGCGCGCCGTTTCTCGGTCTCGGCTTTTCGATGCTGCATTGGACGAGCGGCACCGCGCTCGTCGTCCTCGCTCTCGCGGCCTATGGCGCTTGGAAGCTGCGCGGCCTGGTCCCGCTTCTGGTTTCGGCACGCCAAAACGGCTTTGCCGAAACCCGCAAGGCTTTTCTCACGCGCCGCAAAGACCGTTCGCATCCGGTCGCTCTTTCGGCCAAGCAGATCGACGCCGCGGTCGCCGCGCAGACGAAGCAATTGTCTTATGCGCGACCGCTTCTGATGGCTGTCGGCGCCGCGCTCATGATCGGCGGTGGCTTTTGGCTGCAGAGCACGGCCGCCTTCGTCGCCAAAGCGCTCGAAGCCGAAGGCACAGTCTTGCGCAACGAAGAGAGCGACACGAGCGATGCGTCGCCCAGTTATCACGCCGTGGTCGCCTTCACCGATCAGAGCGGCCGCAAGGTCGTCTATCGCGACACCATCGGCTCCTCGCCGCCGATGTATGCGACCGGCGACAAGGTGAAGGTGCTCTATTCGCCGGCCGAGTCGTCGAGCGCCATGATCGATCGCGGCATATGGAAATGGCTCGTGCCGCTGGTTATCGTCGCGGCGGGACTTTTGTTCTTCACGGCCGGCGTCTGGGGCGCACTGAGAGCGCGAGTGACGACGCGCGCGCCGGCGGCGCCGACTGGCGCAACGACCTGACGTCCGCAACGCCGCCGCGGGTCGCTCCGACAAAATTGTATCGGCCGCGCTCAGCCGCTGATGCGACGACAACGCGGATACATGTTCCGGCTGGCGCGCCGCCGCTGTAGCGCTAAATCAAGCCGCCATGTCCATCGAATCTCTCACGCGCCGCGGCATGCTCATCGTCGGCACCGGCGCAATGCTGGGCGGCGGCGCCTTTGCCGCGCTGCGCGCCTTGACGCCGGTCGACAATTCGAAATTCACGCCCGTCAGCTACAGCTTCGCCGACACCGGGCGCTGCATCCTCTCCGCGCAAGCGGTCGAAGGGCCGTACTATGTCGACCAAGCGCTCGTGCGCTCGGACATCCGTGAGGATCGCCAAGGCCTCGCGACCGCGCTCCAGCTCAAGATCGTCGAAGCCGGAACCTGCGCGCCGATCGTGGGCGCCGCCGTCGACATCTGGCATTGCGACGCCGCCGGCGCCTACAGCGCCGCCCCCAAGCGCATGGGCGACGCGCGCCGCGATGCGCACGGTCATCTGCAGCCGGCAGACGACACGCGCTTTCTCCGCGGCCGCCAGATCGCGGGCGACGACGGCGTCGTCGAGTTCACGACGATCTATCCCGGCTGGTATCCGGGCCGCACGCCGCACATCCATCTCAAGGCCTTCGTGCGCGAGCGCGAAGTGGCGACGACGCAGCTCTTCTTCGACGACGCCCTTTCGCGCGCGATCTACGAGACCGCGCCGTATGTCGGGCACGGCCAGCCCGACGTCACCAACCGCACCGACACGATCATTTCGCAATCGCGCGGCGCGGACGGTTCGTGGCCGAAAGTCATGCGGCAGGCGAATGCAATCGCCGCGTCGCTGACGATCGGGATCAAGTCTGCGGTCTGATCAAGACCCGGGCGGCGCCAGCGCGAAGCGCAGGCCGATCGTGACCGTTTCCTTGCGGATATCGTTGTCGTGCCAGATGCCGAAGTAGGGGCTCGACCCGTCGTGGTAGTCGAAGCCGTCGACCGCGAGATAGCGGACGTTGACGAAGAGCGCGCTGCGTTCGCCCATCGCGTAGTTCACCCCGGCGATGCCTTGATACGCGAACGACCAGTCCGTGTCCTCGAACCCGTATGTCTTCGACGATGTGTGCCCGCGATCGGCGCCGAGGCCTGCGCCCAGCGACACCGACCAGCGCTCGTCGAGCATGATGTCGTAGATCACGTTGGCCATCAGCGTGAACTCGCTGTTGATGCCGCCCGGATGCACGTCGATCTCGCCCGACAGACCGGTCAAGTGATCGTCTTTGTTTTCGCGGTAGCCGATTTCGCCTTCGACGCGCCAGTGCTCGTCGAGCGCGCGGCCGATCGTGCCGAAGACGCCCCATCCGGATTTGAGGCTCAGCGTCTCGTGCAGGAAAACGGGGCCGGGCTGATACTCTTCGACCCTGTTGATGTCGTCGACGAAGTTGGCGCCGCCTTCGAGCGCGACGTACCAGCCGTGCACGGGTCCTGCGTGCGCGAGGCCCGTGAGCGTCGCGATCGCGGTCGCGCCGGCAAGCAATGTGCGCAGTGTCATGAACCCCCGCTGGATCGCCGTCGCGTGCCCCGAGCCGCGATGTGCGTCTGATCGTGCAAGCGCGCGGTCGTCTCCGTCAACGCTAACGCGATGAAATCACTGCATTATTCCCCGTAGCGGTGAGCGACGCGGGATGCGTTCATGAGATGTGATGTGTGAATCGCGTGTCGCCGCAATCGCGAGCGAATGGTGCAAAAGATCTGGGCTGAGCGGGATCGAAACATGCGCGCCGCCGTCCTTCGCGCGCGAGGGCATTCGGCATCGTTGAGAGCGGCGCCCGATGCTGAGGCAAAATCTCCTCGGGGCGCGCGCCCGCGCGAGCGAGCACGCTTGCATCCCCGAGGAAGTCGTTGCGGCGATTACGCCTCGGAGAGGTTGACGGCCTTCGAGCCGCGCGCGTCCGGCTGCACGTCGAACTTGACGCGTTGGCCTTCCGACAGTGCACGCATGCCGGCTTGTTCGACGGCGGTGGCGTGGACGAAGACGTCCTTGCCGCCGGCGTCCGGCGTGATGAAACCAAAACCCTTGGATGTATTGAAGAACTTCACCGTTCCGGTGATCGACATAGTCGCATTCCTTGCAAGCGAGTGTTGCCGCCCCGGCGACATGCCCGGGCGACGTGATAAGCCAACCAAACGTTGAGAAGGGTTTTAAGCCGTCCTAAGCGAAAGAGCCCCTGGACCTTGGGTCGTATGGGCGTGCAGCCGTCACGGCCGGGAATATATGCCGAGCGCCCGCGCTTGACCACCCCCATCGCCAAGCCCGGCGCCGCCGTTCTCATACGCAGCGATCAAATGCCCGATGTGGCCGGTTCGAGCTGGTACCGCCCTTGGGGCGGTCGATCGTGTCGAGGCCGAGAGGCCGAGACCGATCGGGTGGGGGGATCGCTAGTTCCGCACACTCGCTCCCGGCTCATTGCGGCATCAGGGCGAACTTGGTCTCATCGCCAGATGATCCTGTCGCTTATCCAACAAGGTGCGTTCTATTGGGTCCTGCCGATTTGCGCGGCCATCCTATTGACGTCGCGGCTGCTGCGATGGCTCTTCCCGAACACTGTCGTCGCGCGCGCGTCGATGTGGCTTGGCGTTGTAACACTGCTAGCCGTCGCTCTTGGCTTCCTTGCGGTCGCGATTCTGATGCTCCCGCACATGTTTGCGCAGAATGTCTGGTGGGGTCTCTCCGGTGCCGCCGCACTTGCGTTCATCTTTTACGTGGCCATTTCGGGCGTTCATTCGGCTCGCAAAGAGCGCCAGGGCTAAAATTCCCCGCGCAACTTCGCAGGTGTTTACGCAGGTCGACCGCACGCGCGGCACGACCGGTTCATCCTAGTACCGCCCCCGCTGTGGGGCGGTCGATCGTGCGAGGCCGAAAGGCCGAGATCGATCGGGTGGGGGGAACCGCGCCGCGGCGCCCGCCGCCAAATCGCAATGTCGCGATGCGATCGCACGGCTATCATGCACGGCGCATGCGAATCGCGCTCACCCTCCTTCTTCTCGTCCTCGCGACGGCCGTCGCCCAGGCTGCCGCGCCGAAACCCGCACGCGAGATGAAGAAGGCGATCGACGCCTTCGAAGGCTCGTGGACGATCGAAGAGGAATATCCGGAAAGTGCCGGCGCTGCCGGCAAAGGTCGCGGCACGGAGATCTGGACGGCGGGCCCCGGCAACATGTCGCTGATCTACGACTATGCTTCCGACACGCCGCGCGGCCGCGTGACCGCGCACGCCGTGTTGTGGTGGGACGCGCGCGCGAAAACCTTCCGCGAGCTTTGGTGCACGTCGAGCGCGCCCGCCTGCACGCTCTCGCCCGCGATCATCCGCTGGGACGGCGACGATCTCGTCTTCACCGAAACCTTCGAGCGCAACGGCAAGCGCGTCGCCTCGCGCGAAGTGTGGAGCGGCATCGCCAAGGACGCGCACACCATGACGATCAGCCAAGGCCCGACCGCCTCGACGCTGAAACCCTGGCTCATCTCCCACGCCACCCGCACAAAGTAGTATTGCCTGGGAGCGCGGGCGTCCTCGCCCGCTCTTACGGGCTTCAATGAAGCGCGCCGACATCGCCAAGCGCGTTCTCTCCCGGGAGCGCAGGCATCCTGCCTGCTCTTTCTTATCTTCATCTCCCCGCGCGCTGATCCAAGAACACCAGCACCAACCCCGCCAAAATTGCCGCCACGGCGGCGATCTGCGGAATCGGCAACCGTTTCTCTTCGGTCGCCTGCACTTGGATCGGCCCGACGTTCATCACGTGCTTTTCCTGCGAATAGGTGATGTACGGCACCGCCAGCGCCACGATCCCGCCGACGATCAATATCAATCCAACAATCGTGAGCCGCCGCATCTCGCCCTCCGTCCGCACGCCGCCCGAGCAAGGTTGCCACGCACGGGTATCACAAGCCAGCACCTTGCCCGCGGAGACACAAACCAAGGTGAACTCCTTCTGCCCTTTCAGCGAACGCGGCGGATTGCGGCTATCCTATTTGCATCTCCCACGCCACGCGGGCCCACTGATCCATCATAGACGGGTGGTGACCCGTCCACCCAGCGGCGAGCCTCCTCACTCCGGTTGAACCTCGACTTTCGTAACGACGCGCTCGCCCCAGCTGGAGTCGAAATACGTCACCCGCGCTTGCGTTCCCTCGCGCAGCGCCGCCGCAGACCACTTTGGTGCCTGCACGAACCCAGGCGTTGGCGGGCAACTGTCAGGATAAGTAAACGCCGTATCACCCACCACATATGTTTGCCGATCCTTGCATACGACGCGCAAGTCGTGGACACGGCCCTCGACGGTGATCACGTGAGCACTGTCGACCGCGCGCGAAGTCTCAAGAAAGGCGGTGATGACGTGAGGCCATACGAAAGAGCAGAACACGCCGGCAACGATCAGCGCTGGCGCGCGCGTTCGAATGGACCAGCGTCGCTGACGCAAAACCATCGCGATGACAACGGGCGGCACGAACAGCGCAAACAAGCCGGTGAACCACAGCTGAGGCGAATACTCCCAGATCGTGACGTAGTGCATCGTCTCGCCGCCCTGTCGTCAGCGGCCGAAGGTCATACGCTCATGTGCCGCGCCGTCCTAGCTTGAGCCTTCATACCGTGCGTCGCCGGATCTGTACTTCCGTCGTGGAAATGTAGATTCGGCGCAACATAGCGCAGCATTCGCCCTAAAGCGCCTCCAATTGCAGCCAATAGGGGTGCTAGCCTTGGCTCGGGGCAGGCGGACGCGGAGCGCAACAGGCACACGGCCGCCGCATGGGGGGACATCATGGACAGATCGCGCACCTGGCAATTCGCACTCGCATTGGCGCTGCCGCTGCTCGTCGGCGCCGCAATCTTCTTCAGCACCAATCAGACGGTCGAAATCGTCAGCGGCCAAATCGCCGGCGCGATTCCGTTATGGGCCGCGGCCGCCGTCGGGCTCGCAGTGGTGATGGCCCTAATCGGGGGCGAAATCGATCGTGCCCGCGAAGTTCGCCGCCTCAACAAGGAAATCGCCGATGAGCGCATTGCCTCGGGCCCGGAGGCGGATCGCATGGCCCACGCTCTCGTCACCGGCAACAGCGCGGATGTCGCTTTGATCGAGCGCCGTCTCGCCATCGACCTCGGCCTCGACGGTATAGCGACCGTTGCCTTTCACGAGCGCAAGAACGGCAAGATCGTCAACGTGAACTCGCGCCGCAAGATCGGCTTCGTTCATGTCGCCGCGCCCGAGGACGCATCGACCGTCGCCAAGATCTGCGCCGCAATCGACGCCGCCTACGCGAGCGTGATACCCGGCGTCGAAGCCCACATCCTCGACAACGACCGCAACGACCTCCACGGCAACAGCAAGATCAAGAATCTACGGTCGTCGAAGCTCTAGTTGTTACTGCAATTGAAATTCGCGCACATCGGAACCGCCCGTAGACCGATCGATTAACAGTCCTGGATATCAGTGCCCAGGGCGTGGCGCGAAGAGGGGCGCTACTTATTTGGACGATATGGAGTCCTGCAAAACTTCACTCTAGTTTTTGCGTTGGCGACGCCCAAGGATTCGAGCAGGTGCACAGCTACGTCGGCAGCGGCAAGTTGATGGTCGCTTGGCCCGATAATGACTTCGGGTAACAAATTATCGACAGTCACCCCAACTAGATTGGCGTACTTCTCCAAATCGAACCGCAGGCCTATCCGAGCACTTGACCCCGAGGTAAAGACTTCTTTTGTCAGCAAAGCGTTGTCATCCGCGAAGGTCGCAAACGAAATGGCCCGCCACTCTCGCTCCTCTGCGAAACCGGGGTGCTTGTGTGTCGCCACAGCAATTAGCAAAAGTTGATACACGCCCCACAATACATTCGCCGGACCCGCTTTCCACCGGGCGCTGGCGAGCGGAGCTAACGAGGCCGCTAGAGCTAGGATATCGAGAACCTTGACCTCGAATTCCTCCCGTTCCTCATATCGAACTGGGTAGAGGACAACCGGCAGTCTCACCTTGTTGTAGCTGGCGGCGATCGCTTCACTGTTGAAAGCTAGACAAACGCCGGCGCCATCAGCACCGTACGCTCGCCACATCGATAACAATCCCGTCGGATGCTTCGGATCTGGAACGGACAAGCAAAAAACATAGGAACCAAACGTATCCTGATGCAATCGGCCATCCGTGAACACGAAGAACTCCTTGGTGAATCCGGGCAAAACGGCGTCGATGGCGTTGATGATCTTTGCGGCCCTAGCATCCTTTGTGAGCATCGCTGCAAGGAAGCTTGCTCCGCGAAGCATCTCTGTTCGATCGTTCATCGTGAGCGGATTGAACAGAATAATGGATTTGGATTCGACTATCTTCTGGAAGATGTTCAGCTTCGTGTAATGAAGCAAATGCTTCGGCCAATCCCCGGACGCATGCTGCAGTGATGCAGCCGCAGTTCGAAACAGATCGTCTGGGTCAATGGGTTTGGTCGGGTCCATCTCGCGATCCGTCAGGTACTGATCCCTAACTTACCTGATTTCAGGGGAATGCCGACGGCAGAGTTTGCAGCTTGCGCTCATTGACATAATCGCAAAGAAGTGGAATGGTACCAAATCGCCTCCTTCGGGCGGCGCGCTCATTGAACTTGTGAATATGTGTGCTGGTGAACCCGCTCGAGGCCGAGGCCTCCCGCGTACGGGAATACAGCCGATTGTGCTTGTCTTGTCCGGCGATTTCGTGTGGCGCGCTTGCAGTCGCTGTGCATACACATGTGTGAGGATATGTAGCGGATGAAATGGCGGAATTCCGCCGATGTAGCGGATGGAAGGGGCCATAGTGCGAAAAACGCAACTCGTGCGTGTGATGCTTCGGCGCTGACCAGGATCGAAGCGCGTGAAACCGTCGAAAGCGCGGTTTGTACGAGCTTCATCCGTCACGCGTACGAGCTTTGTGACGGCGATTGTTGTGCGAAATCAACGACGTGACGCTGTGTGAACTTCGAAGCGTTTGTCTTCGGCTGCTGGTTGCATCGGCTATTGTGACGTCGAGGCCACCCCCTCCGTCGCGCGCTTACGAGCGCGCGACACCTCCCCCGCTAAAGCGGTGGAGGATGATTGAACCTTCGTCTCTTCCTTCGAGGCTTCGTGGCTTTGTGTGAAAACGATTCTCGCTGCGCACCCCCTCCGTCGCGCGCGCGACACCTCCCCCGCGAAGACGCAGGGGAGGAAAGCAAATGCTGAGGCGCGGGAAAGGCGGCCTCTAAATCGATGGCGGATGAGCGAGCGGCTTAATCGTCGTGGCCGCGGCCGGAGTGATCGCCGATCAAGACCTCGCGCTTGCCCTGGTGGTTGGGCGTCGACACCACGCCTTGCTCTTCCATCTTCTCGACGATGCGCGCCGCGCGGTTGTAGCCGATCTGCAAACGCCGCTGGATGTAGGAGGTCGACGCCTTCTTGTCGCGCGCCACGATCGCGACGGCCTGATCGTAGAGATCGTCGCCCGAGCCTTCGCCCTCGCCGTCGAGCAGCGACAGCGGATCGGGCTCGTCCGGCTCTTCGGTGATCGCGTCGAGATAGCTGGGCTCGCCTTGCGCCTTGAGGAATTTCACCACCGCCTCGACCTCGTCGTCGGAGACGAACGGCCCGTGCACGCGCCTGACGCGCCCACCGCCTTCCATGTAGAGCATGTCGCCTTGGCCCAAGAGCTGCTCGGCGCCGGGCTCGCCCAGAATGGTGCGGCTGTCGATCTTCGACGTCACTTGGAACGAGATGCGCGTCGGGAAGTTCGCCTTGATCGTGCCGGTGATGACGTCGACCGACGGGCGTTGCGTCGCGGTGATGATGTGGATGCCGGCCGCGCGCGCCATCTGCGCCAGGCGCTGCACCGCCGCTTCGATCTCCTTGCCCGCGACCATCATCAGGTCGGCCATCTCGTCGACGATGACGACGATGTAGGGCATGTGGCTGAGCTCGATCGTCTCGGTCTCGTAGATCGGCTCGCCCGTCTCCTTGTCGTAGCCGGTCTGCACCGTGCGCGTCAGCGTCTCGTTCTTCGCCATCGCGCGCGCGATGCGCTCGTTGAAGCCCATGATGTTGCGCACGCCGAGCTTCGACATGCGGCGATAGCGATCCTCCATCTCGCGCACCGTCCACTTCAGCGCGACGATCGCCTTCTTAGGGTCGGTGACGACGGGCGAAAGCAGATGCGGGATGCCGTCGTAAGCCGAGAGCTCGAGCATCTTCGGATCGATCATGATCAGCTTGCACTGCGACGGCGGCAATCGGTAGAGCAGGGACAGGATCATCGTGTTGATCGCGACCGACTTACCTGAGCCCGTGGTGCCCGCGATCAAGAGATGCGGCATGCGCGCGAGGTCCGCGATCACCGGCTCGCCGCCGATGTTCTTGCCGAGTGCGAGCACCAGCTGCGCATGCGTGTTCTCGTATTCGCTGGCCGACAGCAGATCGCGCAGCACGACCTTCTCGCGCTTCTGATTGGGCAGCTCGATGCCGATGACGTTGCGTCCCGGCACCGCCGCGACGCGCGCCGAGACCGCGCTCATCGAGCGGGCGATGTCGTCGGCCAGGCTGATGACGCGCGAGGAGCGGATGCCGGCCGCGGGCTCGAGCTCGTAGAGCGTGACGACGGGGCCGGGCCGCACTTGCGTGATCTGCCCGCGCACGCCGAAATCGGCGAGCACGCTGACCAGCATGCGCGCGTTTGCTTCGAGCGCCTCGTCGGACTCGCGATGCGCGACGCCGCCGCGGTTCTTCTCGAGCAGCGACAAGGGCGGCAGCTCGTAGTCCTCGGGATCGATGATGTTGAGCTTGGGCTGCGCTTCGCGCCGTTCGCGCGGGCTCAGCTTCTTGGGTGCGCTGCGCATGATGCGCGGCTCGATGCGGCCCATCGCATCGGCGAGCGAGCGGTGCTCGCCGTCGTCCTCCTCTTCCTCCTCGTCGTCCTCGTACGGCGTGTCGTCGTCATCGTCGATCGCCTGGCGCGAGCGATTGATCCGCGGCCGCTTGCGGAACAGGAAGCCGAGCGGCGCGGTCGCGAAGCCGAAGACGCGCCCGAAGAAGCTGCCGATCGCATCCCACGGCAAGACGGGCAGCGTGAGCTTTAAGGGATTGAAGCCGAGCGCGAAGAAGAAGAGGAAAAAGCCGAGCGCGCCGGCCGTGATCCCGCCGACGGCTTTGGGCGTCGGCAGGCCAAGCGACGTTACGCCGCGTGCGACGGCCGTCAGCGTCAGCTCGCCGCCGACGCCGCCGAGCGGCACCGTCGAGTGTGAATTCAACAGCGGCGGAAACAGCGACAGGAACGCCGCGAGCGCCGTGATCGCGACCGCCCAAGCGGCGACGCGCAGGATCAGCTTCAGCCCGATGCGCCCGTCGATCAGCCAAACGCCCCACGACAGCACCGGCAGCGCCACCACCCACGCCGCATAGCCGAACGTCTGAAAGAGGATGTCGGAGATCTTGGCGCCCCAGCTTCCGATCGCGTTCGTCACGGCGCCGTCGGAGGCGTTGTTCCAGCTCGGATCGCCGGCGTTGTGCGTCAGCAGCGCGATCATCGTCGCGATCGCCGCGACGATGCAGCTGAGCCCGAGCCCGCGCGCGAAGAGTCGCGCCAGCGTGATGCGCAGCGCGTGCGGCCAGCCCTCCCATTCGTCGGGCAGCAACGGAACGCGCTCGGACGAACCGAAGACGCTGAAGGCGGCGCGAAGATCGTTCATGGCTTGGCACCTATGGGCCGCGCGCATTCGAAGCGGGCGCAAAGTGCGCCGCTCAGAGAATGCGGGCGATCCTATCCAATGCCTCCCGCGTCGTTTCGATATCGTTAACCAAGGCCACGCGGATGAACGATTTCCCTGGGTTTCCTTGCGCAGTCTCCCGGGCCAAATAGCCGCCGGGCAGCACTTTGACGCCGCCCTCGCGCCAAAGCTTCAACGCGGCCTCTTCCCCGTCGCCGACGTCGAGCCACAAGAAGAACGAGCCGGCGGGAATATGAAAGCCGAACCGGTTCCCGAGCTTTGCCTGTGCCGCCTGGAATTTCTCGGCGTAGAGTGCGCGGTTGGCGACGACGTGGGTCTCATCGCTCCACGCCGCCGTCGATACGGCGGCGAGCGGCAGCGGCAGCTGTGGGCCGGTGACGTTGCGGAACTGCACGAGTTTCGCCATCAGCTCTGCGTTGCCCGCGACGAAGCCCGACCGCAGGCCCGCCAAATTGGAACGCTTCGACAAGGAATGGAACGCGAGCAGCCGCTCGAGCGAACGCGACGTCTCGCTTCGTATTTCGAGCGCGCCGGTCGGCGCCGTTTCCGTGTAGATCTCGCCGTAGCATTCGTCGGCCAGCACGGTGAAATCGTACTCGTCCGCAAGCGCGAACAATTGTCTCCAGTACGCACCGTTTGCCGCCGCGCCTTCCGGGTTCGACGGCGAACAGATATAAATCGCGGCGGTCCGTTCCAGAACGTCGCGCGGCACGCTTGCGAAGTCGGGCAGAAACCCGCTCTCGCGTGTCGCGTTGACATAAACGGGATCGGCCCCCGCCGACAGCGCCGCCGCCGAGTACGCCTGATAGAACGGGTTGGGGATCAAGACCGCCGGCCGCTTCCCGTTCTTCTTTTCCGGCACCGCGACGAACGCCGCGCTGAACAGCCCTTCGCGCGTCCCGACCAGCGGCAGGATCTGGCGCGCCGGATCGAGCTCCACGCGGTAGCGCCGCTTCACCCATTGCGCCACCGCCTGGCGCAGCGGCTCGGGCCCGATGATCGGCGGGTATTTGGCGAACTCGGCCAAATGCCTTTCGATGATGGGGAGAACGAAGTCGGGCGGCGCATGCTGCGGCTCGCCGACCGACATCACGATCGGATCGGGCCCGTGCGTCACGCCCTCGAGCAGTTTGTTGAGCCTCGTGAACGGCGAGGTCGGCATGGCGTCGAAGTTCGGCATGCGCCGACACTATCGCCCCGTCCGCCAAAAAGCGAAGGGCGCCCCGGGGGAGGATCCGGAGGCGCCCTTCCAAGAGCCGCGATGCCGACGCCGCGGTTTCTTGATTCTTTAGTGCACGGTCTCGCCGTGTTGCGTGAGGTCGAGACCTTCCATCTCTTCCTCTTTGCTGACGCGCAACCCGATCGTGAAGCGCACGACGATCAAAATGACGAGCGTCGCGATCGCGCAATAGACGCCGGTGTAGGCGATGCCCGTCACCTGCGTCCAAACTTGCGCCGGATTGCCGTCGACGAGGCCCGAACCCGCGCTGTTGATGCTCTTGAGCGCGAACACGCCGGTGAGCAACGCACCCGTCGCGCCGCCGATACCGTGCACGCCAAACGCGTCGAGCGAGTCGTCGTAGCCGAGCGCTTTCTTCAACCACACGGCCGCGAGATAGCAGACGGCGCCGGCGATCAGGCCGATATAGAGCCCGCCGTCCGGTGCGACGAAACCGGCCGCCGGCGTGATCGCGACAAGACCCGCGACTGCGCCCGACAGCATGCCGAGTACGCTGGGCTTGCCGGCGATGATCCACTCGACGACCATCCACGACAGCGCCGCCGCCGCCGTGGCGATCTGCGTGTTCGCCATGGCGATGCCCGCGAGCGAATTCGCGGCGACCGCCGAGCCTGCATTGAAGCCGAACCAGCCGACCCAGAGCAGCGACGCGCCGATCAGGGCGTAGAGCAGGTTATACGGCGCCATATTGTCTTGGCCGTAGCCGGTGCGTGGCCCAAGGAACAGGGCGCACACGAGACCCGCGATACCGGCGTTCAAGTGAACGACCGTGCCGCCCGCGAAGTCGAGCACGCCGGCCGAACCCAGGAAGCCACCGCCCCATACCCAATGCGCGATCGGCGCATAGACGATGAGAAGCCATAGCGCCATGAACGCGATCAGCGCGGAGAACTTCATGCGGTCCGCGAAGGCACCGCAGATGAGCGCCGGCGTGATGATCGCGAACGTCATCTGGAACGTCATGTAGACGGACTCAGGGATGGTCGGCGCCGCTGCGTGCGCCACCTCCATGCCCATTCCTGCGAGCATGAAGCGATCGAGACCGCCGATATAGGCGTTCATGTCGCCGCCGTTGGTAAAGGCGAGCGAGTAGGCGATGATCGCCCACAACACCGTGACGAGCGCGGTGATGGCAAAACTCTGCGCCGCCGTCGCTAGGATGTTCTTCTTGCGCACCATGCCCGCGTAGAAGAGGGCAAGGCCGGGCACCGTCATCAGCAACACCAGCGCTGTCGACGTCAACATCCACGCCGTATCGCCGGTATTGAGTGCCAAGACCGCTGATGATGCGCCCGAGGGCGGCGGTGGCGCAGCTGCAGCCGCGTCCGCGGCCGGCGTCTCGTCCGCCCACGCCGCGACTGTCGAAAGCGCGACCGTCGCGCTGACCAGCGCCGACGTGGCGTAGCCTTTGATAGATGTCAGTCCACGGAACATTTTGGTCTCCCCAGTATCGACAGAAATGGAATGGGTCTCAGAGCGCTTCGGCATCGGCTTCCCCTGTGCGGATGCGGACGACGTGCTCGAGCGGCGTGACGAAGATTTTCCCGTCGCCGATTTGGCCGGTCTTCGCCTTGGTCGAGATTGCGTTGACGACGGCGTCCATCATGGCCTCCGTCACGGCAATCTCGATCTTGATCTTGGGAACGAACGCGACCGCGTACTCGGCGCCGCGATAGATCTCGCGGTGACCCTTCTGTCGGCCAAAGCCTTTGACTTCAGTGACCGTCAAACCTTGAACGCCAAGCCCCGTCAGGGCCTCGCGCACTTCGTCAAGCTTGAACGGCTTGATGATTGCCGTGATGAATTTCATGAGTGCGCCTCCTCGAAATAGCGGACGGACCTGCTCACTCAAGAACTGTGCCGTTTTGGCGAAGTGACAGTAAGAGTTTGATTCAGAAGGGAAAATTCGCATCTTGGATGATTTGAGTCCGCGGCGCCCCGTTTTCGTCTGCACAAACTTTGTGCAAATCTTTCGCACTGCACAGGATCGCATCACGCTGCGGCAGAGCGCGCCTAGACGCCCTGCCACTCCGCCACCAAATTCGCGCCGATGTCCGATACTCACCCGCTCAAGACTGAAGTCGCCATTGCCGGCGGCGGCATGGTTGGGCTCACGCTCGGGCTCGCGCTCGCTCGCGCCGGAATTGCAACCATTGTCATCGATCAGCTGCCGACGAGCGCGGTCATCGACGCCAAGTTCGACGGTCGCGTCAGCGCCATCGCGCACGCTTCGTGCAGAATGCTGAAAGCGCTGGGCCTCTGGCCGCACTTGGAAACTGTCGCGCAGCCCATTCTCGACATCATGGTGACCGATGGCTCTCTTCGCAGTGGCGCGGCCGCGGCCTTCCTGCATTTCGACCATCGCGACATCGGCGATGAACCGCTCGGAAATCTGATCGAGAACCGGCACTACCGTTTGGCGTTGCAGGCGATGCTCGACGGAACGCCCGCACTGACGCTCATCACGCCCCAGCGCGTCGCCAAAGCCGATGCGCGCGCCGGCGCGACCACTTTGACGCTGGGAGATGGACGTCAGATCGAAGCGGCGCTCTGCATCGCGGCCGAAGGAAGAAACTCGCCGCTGCGCGAGGCTGCCGGGATCAAGACCATCGGCTGGAGCTACGCGCAAACCGGTATCGTGGCAACGATCGCTCACGAGCGCGACCATCGCGGAGTCGCACACGAACTGTTTTTGCCGTCCGGGCCATTCGCGATCTTGCCGATGACCGGCAAACGCTCCTCGATCGTCTGGACCGAGCGCAGCGATCTCGCGCCCGCATTTCTGAAGATGGGTGACGAGGCCTTCGCGGCCGAGGTTGCAAAACGTTTCGGCGATCATTGGGGCTGGGTGCGTCCCGAGGGCCCTCGATGGTCGTATCCGCTGAGTTTGCATTTGGCGTTGAGCTACACCGCGCCGCGTCTCGCTCTCGCCGGCGACACGGCGCACGGTATTCATCCGATTGCCGGGCAAGGTCTGAACCTCGGCCTTCGCGATGTCGCGGCACTCGCCGAAGTGCTGGTCGAGGCCAAACGCCTCGGGCTCGACATCGGGTCGGCCGGAGTGCTCGCGCGCTATCAATCGTGGCGGCGTTTCGACAACGTTGTATTGGCGGCCTCGACCGACCTCTTGAATCGGCTCTTTTCGAATAGCTTTGCGCCGCTGGCGCTCGCCCGTCGCTTTGGTTTGGACCTTGTCGACTCCGTTCCTCCGCTGAAGCGATTGTTCATGCGTCATGCCGGTGGCGCGGTGGGAGAGCTCCCCCGGTTGCTCAAAGGCGAAGCGCTGTAACACGGCCGTATTCACGCCCGTCGCATCCCACGCATCGGTTTCACCGTGTTCACGGGCTTCTTTGAATTTCGCGTGAAGCTGCGAACCTGCAGTCGACCTGCCGGATCGAGCGCGACGAGACGCGTCAAGTCGGCGAGCGAAGCCGAAAAGGCCCCGGAGCCGGCATAGCGGCGCGGCTGCCAGCGCGGTTCTTCGCCGCGCCGCGCGCTAAGCGCAGCTTTGCGGCCGACGTAGACAAGCACGCCGACCGTCGCAACACCGACCGTCGTCCAGGCGCCCGCGTCCGGAGGCACCGCGCCGGCCCGTTCGGAAATCAGCGTGTAGGCGGCTCTCGCGGGTCCGGCAAGAAAGTCGCCGTAGAGGATTGCCGCGACGAGAAAAGCGGCCGAACCGACGGAGGCGGCGCGCCCGACAATCTTCATCCAACCTTTGCTCGCACGCAGAAATTCGAGCGAAAACAACAACAACACCGCGCCGACGACGAGCGTGCCGATTTGCGCGCCCACCGCAAGCGACCAAAGGCCCTGAAACGTTTGAAGGTAGGGATCGACGAGTTTGACCAATGCGCCGCCCCACGATTCCATAATGCTCCCCATCGCATTGCCCCAATTTGTCTAGTAGCGAATGCTTAGCGAGCGTTCGCATTTGCGAAAGAGCACAAAACGTCGTTGGGAATTGGAAGTTGTGAAATCGAAGAAACTGCGGCAACGCAGTGACACTGCGTGCTTCATCGCGGTGCAAATTTCTGCATTACGAATATGCGCCGTGCTTATTTCTTAGCGCTTGCCTTGATCGTCGGCGTCGCTGCCGATTTTTTCGCCACGTCTTCCGCGTACGGATCGTCCGTGCATGCGATCGATGTCGATGTAGAACTCGCGCGCCTTGATCAACACGTGACGCCAGCGCGCGGCGTCCGCTTCCTCGCGCGTCGCAAAGATCTGGTTCTCCCAGATCGCGCGCGGATCGCTCGCCCCCGCCGCCGTGGCAAAGCCTTGAACCGCCGACGTTTCCTCGTTGATCGCGTCGACTGTTTGGCGAAAGTGCGCGTTCGGATTCATGCGATCGTAGAACGCTTGTAGCTCCGCGTCACGGCGCCGCTGCTCGAGCCGTTGAAAGAAGGAATTCACGCGCGGTCCCCAAAACGGCCATGTTGCAAGCAGCGCCGCCAGACCGACGAGAAACCAAAAGCCCTCAGGCAAAGCGATTTCGGGCAACATGTGTCAGTCGTCGCGCGTAAGTCGCGCCGCCCTTAGCCGCCGCTCGTAATCAGCCCAACGGTTTGATCGTTCGCGTCCGAGCTCGTGCAGGTACGCCCAGGAAAAGAGCCCGGTATCATGTCCATCGTTGAAAACAATGCGAACCGCATAGCGCCCGACAGGCTCGATGGCCCTCACTTCGACATTTCGCTTGCCGGATACCGTCTGCTTTTGCGCCGCGCCGTGGCCTTGAACTTCGGCACTCGGGCTTTCGACACGCAAGTATTCCGCCGTTAGTTGAAACAACGAGCCATCGTCAAACTTGATTGACAGCACGCGCCTCGCTTTCGAGTACTTGATCTCGATCGGCCACGGGGCGACCGCGCCGTTCACGACTTTCCGTCCTCGCCGAGTTCGCGCGCCTCTTCGGGCAACATGATCGGGATGCCGTTGCGTATGGGGTAGGCCAGACGCGCAGAGCGCGAAATCAGCTCTTGGGCTGCCGCGTCGTACTCCAATGGACCCTTGGTCACCGGACAAACCAATATCTCGAGTAACTTTGCGTCTGGCTTGGGAGGGGATGTCTCGTTGCTCACTGCAGAGTGCCTCCCGCTTCGCCGTTGCTGTTGGCCGTCGCCATTTCAATGAGCGTCATCAGCATATTCGCGCGTTCGCACAGAGTTGGCGCCTCGAGCAACCCTTGTTTTTCAGCGACATCGAAAGGACAAATCATCGCCAAGGAATTGATGAGCACTTCCGCCGGCGCCCGCTCGATCGACTTCCAATCCGCCTCAATCTGTTTTTGCTTCAAGTAGCAACGCAAGATCTCGGCGAGCCTTGCACGATCGAATCTCGCGTCGCCGCAATCCTCAAGGTCGGTAGAGAACGCCTTGTAGCACGCGCGCACTTGGCGGTAGGGCGTGTTCGTCTCGATCTCGTTTTCGACTTGAAAGCGAGCCAGACCCGTCAGCGTGATGAGAAATCGTCCGTCGCCCGTTTCGCTCCAAGAGGTCAGTCGTCCGACGCAACCGACGGGAAACAAATCCGGACGCGTCGAGCTTCCGCCGCAGGGTTGAATCATGCCGATGGTGCGTGTCGTGCGCAGTGCGTGATCGACCATGGCCAGATAGCGTGGCTCGAAAATATTGAGCGGTAGACGGCCTCTCGGTAGCAGAAGAGCCCCCGCCAACGGGAAGACCGGAATGACCTCTGGCAACTCGAAGCGAGACGGACGTCCGACTTCCATCGCCGCACACTCGCTCAGGAGAACAGGATCGACGACAATCGCCGTCGACCGTTCTGAACCGCAGGGTCGGTCGGTCCAAGAGCCTCGAAGAGAGTCAGCAATTGCTTGCGCGCAGCCGCCTCGCTCCAATTGCGATCGCGGCGAATGCTCTCCAGCAGCTCGGCGATTGCGGCCTCGGTCTTGCCCTGCGCGACAAGTGCGGTCGCGAGGTCGAGGCGCGCTTGATGATCGTTCGGGTCGGCTTCGATCTTTGCGAGCAGCGCCACGGAATCGCCGGCCTTATCCGCCATCTCGGCAAGCTTCAGTTGTGCCTGCACGGCGGCGACCGCCTCGTGTCCTTGGTGTTCGGGCGGAACGAGCGCCAGCGTCTGCTTGGCGCGATCGGCATCGCCGCTTGCGAGATAGGCGCGCGCTAAGCCGCCGAGGGCGACCGGATTTTGCGGCTCCTCTTGCAGGATCTGAGCGTAAGCTTGTGCCGCCGTGCCGAGGTCGGCTGCCTCTGTCGCCTGTTCTGCGATCGCGATGAGTTGGTCGACGGGGGATGGGCCGGAGCCGGCCGTCAACCGCTTGATGAAGTCTCGTACTTGGCTTTCCGGAAGCGCGCCCATGAAGCCGTCGACGGGTTGCCCGTTGCGGAATGCGAAGACAGCAGGAATGGACTGAATGCGCAGTTGCTGCGCGATGCCTTGATTCTCGTCGATATTGACCTTGACGAGTTTGATCGCGCCCTTTGCCTCACGCACCACCTTTTCCAGGATCGGCGTCAGCTGCCGGCACGGCCCGCACCATGGCGCCCAAAAGTCCACGAGCACCGGAACGTCGCGCGAGGCCTCGATGACGTCCGCCACGAATGTGCGCGTGGACGATTCCTTTATGAGATCGCCGGCAGGCGCCGCCGCACCGTCGCTCCTTGCGGCGGGATTTTGTCCGAGAATTGGCTGCATGACGGTCCTTTTCGGCGGGTTCTGGCAATTCGGGGAAAGATGGGAGCGTCTTGGTCAAAAGCCAAGGCAGAAAGGAGGGGTATTGGCTGGAAACCCAGTCTATACCGCCATTCCGCACCGCGAAAAGCCTCGGTGAGCGGCCCCAGCCCAAGACCCCGAGCCGTAGATCTACGTGCTCACGCGTGTCGCGTCGAACGCTCATGCAGGAGTTCGTCTCGCTAGCCACGTAGCCAGGCAACCAGCGATGCGCGATTGAGTGAGGGAATCGAAAGAGATCTCAGCACGCAACGCAACGCGAGCGCCGGCTGAACCGAGACAGCGTCTCCCCATTCTCGGAATCGGGGCGCGCGATTGCCTCCACTTTCGTTGTCGCTTCAGCGTGCCCTCCCTGTAACTCGACGCGGCGCGCTGGCAAATGCTTCGAAATGGCACCTGTCGCTTTTGGCCGACGAAAAGCGCGGTCAGCCGAGGCGGGCCACCCCCCCTGGTTAAAGTTTCTTTCGCGTTAATTTCGCTGTGCCGAAGCGGCACAAAAACCTGGCGTGCTGGGTGCAGTCCAGCGGTTCTGCACTTCACATCGTTAGGAGATCGTAAATGCGTTTGAAGGCACTCACTCTCACGGCAGTTCTGCTTGGCAGCGTTGCGATCGCCACACCGGCATTCGCGCAGCAAGGCGGTAACGGCAACACAGGCAATGGCAACGGCAACTGCGGCGTCGGCGTCGGCAATGGCGGACCGACCGATTGTGGCGGCAGCACCGGGGGCCAGGGCGGCCAGGGCGGCGCTGGTGGCACCGGCGTTGGTGTTGGCGTTGGCGTTGGCATCGGTAAGGGCGGCGACGCCAATCAACAGCAGCAACAACAGCAGGGTCAGGTGCAGGGTCAGCTGCAAGGCCAGCATCAGTCGCTCAACAACAAGAACGACAACCTGAACCTCAATGCCAACCTGAACCATAACTCGAATTCGAACCGCAACTCGAACTCGAACCGTAACGACAACACGAACGTCAATGCGAACGTCAATCTGAACGACAACGATAACACCAACACGAACACCAACACGTCGAGCGTTGACATCCGCAACGAGCGCGCACCGGTGAACACGGCCTATGCCGCGCCTCTCACCGTCGGCGAAGATACCTGCATGGGTTCGAGCTCGGTTGGTGGCCAAGGCATTGGCTTCGGTCTGTCGCTCGGCACGACTTGGACCGACACGAACTGCCAGCGTCTGAAGAACTCTCGTCAGCTGGCCTCGCTCGGTTTCACCCGTGCGGCGGTCGCGCTCGTCTGCGTCGACGAAGACGTGCAGAAGGCGATGGCTGCCGCCGGCACGCCGTGCCCGTACAAGCGGGACGATCGCGCCGAAGCCGACACGCGTGAGCGTACGGCGTCGCGCGACGACGATGTCCGCGTCGCGCACAACAACTACGCGGCGGTCGTCGAGGACGCACCCGCGGCTCCTGCTCCGGCCCCCGCGCCGGCGCCTCAGCCGTACCACTATGTCCCGATGCAGCCGATCGCCGACTAAGTATCGTCTCTACGGACTTACACGAATACATGAGGGCCGCTGCGAAGCGGCCCTTTCTATTATCTCGAGATGCGCCAGATTCCGAAGCGCCCATCGATCTTCTTGTGGAAGTAAAGAAAGCGTCCGTCCGCCGACAATGTCGGGCCTTCGATGAAGCCTTCGAGTGGAACATGCACGGGCTTGCCGAACGGCTCGCGCGCGCTCGCTCGCACGGCGCGCATGATTTCGACATGGCGAAAGATCCAGAACCCGCTGAGATGCGTGAAGAAGAGCTCAAGCCCGTCTGACGAAAGCGCCGCCGCGTATTTGAGCCCGCCCACCGCGTTGACGTTGGCAAGAACTCTGTCGCCGTCTTCTGGACGGATGAAACCGGTTGCGCCGCGCACCGCCAGATGCAAGTCCGCCGCATCAGGCGCCGCGCCGCCGCTGAAGCTTCCTTCAGCGAACACCATCTGCGTCCCGTCGGCGCTGAGTTCGACATCGAAGATCAAGTGCCCGAGGCGATCGGTCTTAAGTCCCGCTTGCGGCTGAACGTCAACGACGTCGCTGCCGTTGAACCTGCCGCAATACACGCTGTTCAGGGTTTGGCGGTAGTTGCGCGGTGAGATGAAACAGAACGTGCCGTCGCGCGCCATCGTCGGTACGCCGTCGAGGTCGTTTGATTTGGTGCCGGCGACCACGCCGCGATGCACGAATGTCAGATCGTCGCGCCGTTGTGCAACATGGATATCGGTATCGCTGCCCGGATCGTTGCGCGTGTTGAAGAAGAGAAAGGCGCCGTCGCGCGACAGGAACGGTTCCATCGCCTCGCCGTCGTACCCCTCGATGCGAACGGGCTGGGGCTGCGACCAGATGACCGGCGCAGCCTGAGCGGCCGCAACGAAGCAAGCTACGCACACGGCGGCGAAAACGGTAACTTTGCTCATCGTGTGGCGCTCCGCGTCGCGGGTGTTGCAACACATGAGGCTTTAGGTCATAACCCTCGCCCTCGACCAGGGCCGGGACCCAAATCAGACCGGCTCGAAGGTCTCAAGGAGCGCGGGCGTAGCTCAGGGGTAGAGCATAACCTTGCCAAGGTTAGGGTCGGGCGTTCGATTCGCCTCGCCCGCTCCATTTATCTCACTCGGTTCGATTTGCGCCGCTCGAGCGGCTCGCGGATGCGGTTTGTCGACCTCCGCTTGGCGACCGCTAGCCGACTTTGATCGTCGTCGGACTCGTAAAGGTATACGGCGGGACCACCAGATTGCGCGGTGCCGGTCCGCGTCTGACGCGGCCGGACGTATCGTAGAGGGAGCCGTGACACGGACATAAATAGCCGCCGTAGGGGCCGCGGCCGTACATCGGCACACAACCGAGATGCGTGCACACCCCGACGACGACAAGCCATTCCGGTTTCTTCACCCGCGCTTGATCGGTTTGCGGATCGATCAGATCCGATAGAGGCGTGTTCTCCGCCGCCGCGATTTGCTCGGCATTGCGGTGCCAAACGAAGAGCGGCCGTTTGCGCCACAAGACGGTCACTTCTTGGCCAACCGGAATTGCGGACAGATCGACATCGATCGAGGAGAGCGCGAGGGTATCGGCCGACGGGTTCATCTGATCGATCAACGGCCACGTGGCGAATACCGCGCCGACGCTCACCAGCGCGCCGCTGGCGACGTAGATGAAATCGCGCCGTGTTGTCCCGTCGTGATCCGAAGTGGTGTGGCTTGGACCGGCGAATGCTGGTTTCATTGGCTTGTCGGTCACGTTAGGCGACCGCCACGAAGAAGGACGCGTCGCCGCGGCGAACGCGGAGCAGCAGCGGCCTGTTGCTTTGATTTTGATGGACGAGCCTGGCGAGATCAGCGGGCGAACGAACCGGCTGGTGCGCGGCACCGACGATGATGTCCCCTTGGCGAACGCCGGCGTCGTCGGCGGCGCTCCCCGGCCGCACGTCGATGACGTAGGCGCCGGCGGCTTGGGGCTGGCCGTTGTCTTGCTGGGGCACGGGGGCCACCGTCAGACCCAAAAGGCCCATGTGCGATGATGAATGTTGGCCGGCATCGTTCATCGCGCTCTGGTTACTCGTCGATTGCGCTTTAAGCCTCGCGTTGAGCGAAAGCTGTTGGCCGTTGCGCAGGATCGTCAGTCTCACGTTGGTGCCGGGCGCCATGGCGCCGATCTCGTTACGCAGCTTGGCGCTGTCGACCACCGAGCGTCCGTCCAGTGCGGCAATGATGTCGCCCTGTCGAATGCCGGCGTCTGCGGCCGCGGATCCGTTCATCACTTGCGAGACGACGGCGCCCTCGGTTGCATTGACGCCCATGGCGCGCGCCAGCGACGGCGTGAGGTCCTGGATGGCGACGCCGAGTTCTCCCCGCGAGACCTTGCCGTTTGCGATGAGCTGGTTGGCGATCGCCTTGACCATGTCGATCGGTATGGCGAAGCCTACGCCGACATTGCCGCCGCTCTGGCTGAGGATCGCCGTGTTGATTCCGATCAGCCGGCCCGAGGTGTCGACCAACGCGCCGCCCGAATTGCCGGGATTGATCGAAGCATCTGTCTGGATGAAATCTTCATAGCCCTCGATGCCGAGGCCAGTTCGACCGAGCGCACTGATGATCCCGAAGGTTGCCGTTTGACCCACGCCGAAGGCGTTTCCGATGGCAACGACGTAATCGCCGACTTGCAGATTGCGGGATGTCCCAAACGGCACGCCTGTCAGGTTTTGCGCCGGTATCTTGAGAATCGCGACGTCGGTCTGCGGATCGGTTGCGACGACTGTGGCATTGAGCTCTCTACGATCCTTCAGCGTGACGAGCACTTTTTCCGCATGTTCGACCAAGTGATTGTTCGTCACGACGTAGCCCTGGCGCGCGTCGTAGATGACGCCGGATCCGACCGCGCGAAAGCGTTCATGCGTGGCTCCGTTTTGAGGAACGTCGAAGAAGCGCCTGAACAGAGGATCCTGAAAAAACGGATTCTGCGTGACGCTCATCGTGCCTTGTACGGAGATGTTGACCACCGCCGGCGTCACCCTCGCCAGCATCGGCGCGAGCGTGCCCGGAACGCCGGCAGGTCGCACAGGGACGGGTGCTTCTGCACGTGCTGTTGAGGCGGCTGATAGCGAGGCGCTCCCGGTTGGCCATTTATCGCAGCCGCCGAGGGTCAACGTTGCAGCGAGCGCTATGAAGATAAGGAAAGTGCGCATCGCAAACCTCGTTCGATAGGGCATCGGGCTGCGCCAGAACGGCAGCCACAAATCGCCGGTGAAGAACAAAGGATTGAGCCTGCTGCTCTTTGAAACTCGGAGAGCCGATCTTGAGTTCCTCGATCGCGACAATTTGTGCGACGCGCAAATCTGCTGTCGATTCACATTTCGATTGCGAATGCGCGCCTTGTCGAAGACCGGGCGCCGCTCAGTAGCACGGATACTTCCCGGCAAGGCTGGCGGCGGCTACGACATACGCCGGTCGCTCTTCGTAGCCCGGGTGCGATTTTACGAAGCTCACCACGAGTCGAGCAAAATCGTGGAAGGCGAGATAGTCGGGCAGCTTGAAGCAAGTCGTCGAGCGCGGCGCGTGCGCCATCGTTCCGCTGAGCTCCGAGTTCAGCTTCGCTCCGCCGTCGATATTGTAAACATCGACAAACCCCGTCAGATAACTCTTGCATTCGTCGGCCTTCACCAGCGCATTTTCGTTCTCGCGCTCACTCTTGTTGAGGTAGGCCTCGCACACGGCCTTCAGTTGGCGACCCGTTTCGACCATCAGGGCGGCATGAGCGTTCTCCGTCGCGAACGTCGCCGCAATCGCCATTGCGACAATGAGTGCAAGATGTTTTGGCGCCATGAGGCTCAGCTCCTAGACGTTTGGCTCGGTCACGCTCGGCCGTATCTGCAATGCAAGGCGAGATCATTTCGTCGCCCCGAAAGAACCGACCATGCAGCGCTCCTCCTCGTCGTAGTGACCGTTTGGAAGCGTGCCGCCACGGCCGAAGATGAAAATATCGCCGGGTGAGAGGCAGGGGACCGCGCCGGTTGGCCGAGTCGAAACGCGATCCAAGACGCTCCATTTCATGTGATAGCAGGGCGCCATGAATTTCACGCGGTAGCGTCTATTCGGCGCTGTGCTGACGACGATGGTCGTGAGACTCGTCGGCTTCCAGTCGTAGATGGCTCTGGTGTGAACGCATGTTCGCGCGGGAGCGAAAGGAGTTGGAGCGACCAAGGCTGGAGCAAACGTTGCCGTAGCGGCCGCAGCGATCAGAAAGGAATGAGAGATCATTTGTTCGGATAACGCGCTGCGCTGCGCAATGGTTCATTCGCGCAAAGCGTGAAAGGGCGCTCAGGTGCGGCGCTCAGGCATGGAATCGAGGCTCCGCTTCGGCTTGCGGAACTCGTGTCGCGCAAACGTGAAAATCCTTGCTTCGATCTTAGCCGAAGAGTCCTGGCTCGCGCGTCTCCGTATGCTAAGAACCGGCGAAGAAGAAGCTCCAGGGGAAGCAAGAAAATGCGAATTCAAATCTTCTCGGCATCCGTAGCTGTGATCGCGGCGCTTGCGAGTCTCGCGATCGCGCCTTCCGAAGACGCGATCGCTGCGACGTCGTCCAGGAGCAATCCCCTAGCTTCGCCCAGCACATTACCGCTTGGCGCGCCGCCCTTCGATAAGATCAGAGATAGCGACTACCAGCCTGCTCTCGAAGAGGGGATGAAACAACAATTGAAGGAGATCCAAGCGATCGCCAATGACCCGGCGGCGCCGACATTCGAAAATACGATTGTCGCCATGGAGAAGTCTGGGCGCATGTTGGACCGCGTGGGGCAGGCCTTCTTCGCGGTGGTGCAGGCGAACACCAACGACCTTCTGGACAAAGTCCAGGCCGCGGAAGCGCCGAAACTAGCCGCGCACCAGGACGCGATCTATCTGAACTCCAAGCTCTTCGCGCGGGTCAAAGCAATCTACGATCAGCGCGCCAATCTTCACCTCGATCCGGAAGCGCTTCAGCTCATTGACGTCTACTACAAGCTCTTCGTGCACTCGGGCGCCAATCTGTCAGATGCCGACAAAGCGCGGTTGCGGCAGATCAATCAACGTGATGCAACTCTCGAAGCCGCCTTTCAGCAGAAGTTGCTCGCTGCTACCAAAGCGGGAGCGCTTGTGGTCGCCGACAAGGCACAGCTGGCGGGGCTCACCGACGCTGAGATCGCGACAGCTGCGCACGACGCCGCGCAGCGCGGTCTCAAGGGGAAATACCTGATCCCGCTACAAAATACGACGCAGCAGCCGTCGCTGTTTTCCTTGAGCGACCGCGCGACACGCGAAAAGCTTTTCGAGAACTCATGGATGCGGACTGAGAAGGCCGGTCCTGGCGACACGCGTGCAACGATCAGCGAACTAGCAAAGCTGCGCGCCGAAAAGGCGAAGCTGTTGGGATATCCGAACTACGCGGCCTATGTGCTTTACGACCAGATGGCTCAAACGCCGGACGCGGTTCTCAAATTCATGGACCAGCTGGTACCGGCAACGGGAGCGGAGGCGAAGTCGGAGGCTGCCACCATTCAGGCTCTGATCGACAAAGCGGGCCGGCACTTCGCGCTGAAGCCGTGGGATTGGGAGTTCTATTCCGAGAAGGTCCGCAAGGCGCAATACGACATCAATCAAGAGGATTTGAAGCCGTATTTCGAGCTCAACAATGTGCTCACGAACGGTTTGTTCTACGCCGCAAATCAGCTCTATGGCCTGACCTTTAAAGAACGTCACGACATCCCAGTCTATCAGCCGGATGTTCGCGTCTTCGACGTGATCGACAAGGATGGGTCGCAGCTCGGCATGATTTACTTCGACTACTTCAAGCGCGACAACAAAACCGGCGGCGCTTGGATGGGCAATTTCGTTCAACAATCGAAGCTGCTGGGCACAAAGCCCGTCGTCTACAACGTCGCAAACTTCACCAAGCCGGCGGCGGGAGAGCCCGCGCTGCTGACCTTCGACGACGTGACCACGATGTTTCACGAATTCGGTCACGCGCTACACGGTCTCTTTGCGGACCAGACTTACGAGACGCTGTCCGGTACCAACGTGGCGCGCGACTTCGTCGAGTTCCCGTCGCAATTCAATGAGCACTGGGCGCTCTATCCGGATGTGCTGAAGCACTATGCCGTCGACTACAAGACCGGAAAGCCGATGCCTCAGTCGCTTGTCGACAAGATCAAGAAGGCCGCGACCTTCAATCAGGGCTACGAGCTTGGCGAGTTGCTGGCAGCGGCCGAACTCGACATGCAATGGCACACACTCCCCGCCGGCACCTCGATCAAGGACGTCGACACGTTCGAAAGCCAAGCGCTACACAAGGCCCACGTTGATTTCACGGATGTGCCGCCGCGCTATCGCTCCAGCTACTTCCTGCATATTTGGGCGAACGGCTACGCCGCCGGCTACTACGCCTATCTCTGGACTGAGATGCTCGACGACGATGCCTTCGATTGGTTCAAGACGCACGGTGGGATGACCAGAGCAAATGGTCAGCGTTTTCGCGACATGATTCTGTCGCGCGGCCACTCGCAGGATTATGGGCCGATGTTCCGCGCGTTCTACGGTCGAGACCCCGATATCGGGCCTATGTTGGAGCACCGCGGCTTGGAAAAGCCCGCGCAATAAAGCCGGCGGCCGTCGGCGCAACTGAGTCCATCGCGGAACCGCACGACGAGACGCGCGTTGCCAAGGTCAATCGGCCCTCTGGACCGATCTCCCCACCGACGTCACGGGGGCGACGGCGTCGTCTCGCCGCCCGCGTTTGTCCGTCATCTTGATTTCGACCAGTCGCGACAACGCGAAGCAAGGGAACCGGCTATGGATGTATCGACGATTTGGCAATGGCTCGGCGATAACGCAAGCGCATTGGCTGCAGTTGCAGCTCTGACTTCGATCGTAGCGTTCGTCGTGAAGAATTTGGTGCAGCTTTATTCCAGAATTTCGTTGACCGAGATGCTGGGAAAAGGTGGCGCGACCTTCTTTAGGACTGTGGGCTACGTGACCGATCGCGCCATCTGGGTTTTTGTCGGCATCGTTCTCGCCGTTTCGACCACTGCCTTCAACTTCTTGGCGGTGCCGCATTCTTAGGCCGCGGCGGCCACTGGGGTGCCGTGTGATCTATTGGCAGTAGCGGTCGCGCTCATCAGGGTCGCAGAACGCGCGGACCAAGGCTTCCCGCCCGCTGTCCGGACGCGGCGATTGTTCGCTCAGCCCCTCGAGAATCTGGCGGTTCGAGATTCCGCAGTCCTGCAAGGCGCGCAGATACTCCGCGAGCAGTTCGGCGTCGCGCTCTGCCACGACATCTGTTGCAATGCTGGTTTTAGGGTCCCGCATGACGCCGACTATAACGACCAGGGCCTAATATCGGGGCAAACCGACCGTGCGAATTTTGCGCAAATCGTACGGAACAACCGCCCGAGCATCAGGCGTAGATATCGAGCGCTGCTCCCGCGCGCCGTTGGCCGTCGTCCGCCTGTTGAGCCGTCGTCGCTTCGTTCACGCGTGTCGGATCGAGCTTGGAACCGGGCGTGAGATTGCCGCCGAAGCTGACGGCGTTGTCGCGCTGAGTCGCATCGGCCTTGTTCACAGCGTTTGGATCGTCCTTCGGGTGGGCCGGATCTATGTTGCGCTTGGCGAGCGCGACATCGCTGCAATCACGGCAGACGTACCCATTGACCATTTCGATCATGCGGCGTTTTCCAAGTCACAAAGCCAGCTTGAGCTTGTCGCACTGGCCTTAAGACGAAGTTCGGCTGCCGCTCTTGCGGACGTCTGCATGGCCCAATGGTGAAAACGGCGTTATTTTCACGGCATCTTAGCCAACTGTTTGTGGCAGCGTCCGCAAAGGTTTTGCAAATGCGATCGCAGTAGGAGCAGGCGCCGATGAGCCTCATGCAAGGAATGGTGCTGCACCGTGCGCACGAACCGCTTCGATTGGAGGCGCGGCCTGTGCCGGAGCCTGCACGCGGCGAACTTCTCGTGCGCGTCTCGGTGGGCGCCGTGTGCCGCACCGACCTGCACGTCGTCGACGGCGAGCTGCCTCAAGCTGTTCACCCCATTATCCCTGGTCATGAGATTGTCGGCCGGGTCGAGAAATGCGGAGCCAACGTGACGGCCTTCGCGGTGGGGGAAAGGGTTGGTGTCCCTTGGCTCGGGGGATCCTGCGGTACGTGCGAATTTTGCCGAACGGGCCGCGAGAATCTGTGTGACACGCCCGCATTCACAGGGTGCACGCGCGACGGCGGATTCGCAACGCACGTGCTTGCCGACGCACGATTCGCTTTCCGCGTTCCGCAGCAAATGTCTGACAAAGATGTTGCGCCGCTTCTCTGCGCCGGCCTGATTGGTTGGCGCACGCTCAAGACGGCGGGCGATGCGCCGGTGCTTGGTATCTTTGGCTTCGGCGCCGCCGCGCATTTGATCGCGCAAGTAGCTGTCGCCCAAGGTCGCAGCATCTACGCCTTTACGCGTGACGGCGATGCGAAAGCGCAAGAATTAGCGCGCGAACTCGGCTGCGCCTGGGCCGGTAGTTCGAATGACGAGCCACCAGCGCCCCTGGATGCGGCGATTATCTTTGCACCCGTCGGCGCGCTGGTGCCCCGCGCGCTCGCTCTCGTGAAGAAGGGTGGCCGGGTCGTCTGCGGCGGAATCCATATGTCCGATATCCCGTCGTTCCCCTACGCATTGCTCTGGGGCGAGCGCCAGGTGTGTTCGGTCGCGAATTTGACACGGGCCGATGCCGTCGAATTTCTGGATCTGGCCGGTAAAGTCGCCTTGCAGGTCAGGACGACGGAGTACCCGTTGTCGCGCGCCAACGACGCGCTCGATGACTTGCGCGCAGGCCGCCTTTCCGGCGCGGCGGTGCTACGTCCGTGAGAGACGCATTTGCTGCCGTCGCTTTCTGAACGCCCCGATCCGCATTAACACATATCAATCTTTTGTTAATTCGAATCGCAGGACCATCACTCCAAAGGTGCGCGAAGGGATCGCGCGCCTCGTTTTGAGCGGGAGGATGTCATGTCAGGCGCTGTGGCAGAACAAAGCTTCGACTTCGGTCGCGTAGGCAATCAAATCACCGGTCTGATCAGCCGCAACTTTGTGCCCTTCGTGACGGCGTCGGCCCTGCTGAGCGGTCTACCCACACTTATCCTCGCAATCTTCACGATGATGATGCGGCCCGGCCCGGCGGCCGGGATGAGCGGCGGGACAATCGTCCTTAGCCTTCTCTTGTCGTTTGTCGTGATTCTTCCCGGGTTCGTGTTGCAGGCAGCCCTGACACGAGCCTCGATCGACGATCTGAACGGCAAGCCGGTGTCGATTCCGAACGCGTTGCAGACAGGTGTAGCTAATCTCTTCCCGCTGCTCGGCCTTGCGATCGTCGTGGGCCTAGGGGTTGGCATCGGATTCATGCTGTTGATCATACCGGGCCTAATCCTGGTCACCTGTTGGCTCGTGGCTTCGCCCGCTCTGGTGGTGGAACATCTCGGGATATTCGCGGCCATGCAGCGCAGTCTGCATCTCTCCCGCGGCCACCGTTGGGCCTTGTTCGGCATCATTGTCGTCTTCTACATCGCCATCATGATCGTTGCGATGATCGTTGGGCTTATCGTGACGGGTTCAGTTGGTTTGCAGGCCTTGGCCGCGGCTCAGTCCGGCGGCATCGTCTTCGGCCT
This sequence comes from Alphaproteobacteria bacterium, assembly GCA_016124635.1. Classification (GTDB taxonomy): domain Bacteria; phylum Pseudomonadota; class Alphaproteobacteria; order Micropepsales; family Micropepsaceae; genus SZUA-430. Next base: position 218,420 of record WGNJ01000002.1, read on the forward strand.
GATCAACGGCATCGCTCAGACTTTCGTGATCATGGTCACGACCGTCGGCGTTGCCGCAGTCTATTTCGAGCTGCGCCGCATCAAGGAAGGTGTCGATGTCACCGAGCTGGCCTCGGTCTTCGACTGATCAGTTGGCGTCGTGCTTGTCCAGTTTGCGTCTGCCGAATAGAAGGCGATGCTCGAGGTGTTGACGAAGCGCCGCGTAGTAAGCGTTGAGGAATGCGACGTCCTCTTCGTCCGGGCGCTTCGTCCAGCGAATCTTGGTGCGGATGCGTACGGCGACGGCTTCGACCGAATTCGCCTCGCCGACCCGCAGCACGTTTTCGAGCACCTGCAGCTCCTTGACCCCGTAGACGCCGAGTTGCGCGGCACTGAACGCGAAAAGCGTCTGAGCGGTTGGCAGAGCTTCGACAAGATCGGGCAGCAGCACCGGCTTGGGGGTGCGCAATACCCAGGTGCCGGCGATGAGATCACCGGCTCTCAGCTTGTCGCGATTGAATAGCGGGAACAGAACGAAGATCCCGCACCACACGATGCCGGCCAGAATGATCCAAGCATCGATCTCGGCGCCGCGCTGCACCAGAAAGCTGACCGGCAGATAAAGCTCGAGCTCCCGCATCGCGTTGCGCGCGACCACCGCGTCCGCGCTCAATACGCCTCCGTCGCGCGCGGCGACGCGCAAGCCCATCAGCCGCTTGCCTGGTGTCGCCGCTCGTGCGCCGCACTCGAACAACGTGAAGTAGAAATTGCGCAGCACGAAGAAGCCCAGCAACCACACGATCAAGGCGGCCGCGCCGCCGCCCTCGATTTGCATCGCCGACAGCACGCCGAGCACGACGAAGAGCAGGGCCACCAGGATGCCGACGATGATCGCGAGATCGGTGATCAACGCCACCGCTCGTTCGCTGACCGCCGCGAGCTTGACCCGCAGATCGACGCCTTCCGGCGTGATCAACGGTCTGACCAGAGGATCGGCAATCGCTCCCGACATCACACCGCCTCGTGCCCGCGGGGCGAATAGAAATAGAGCGCCCAGGCGGTCCCGGTGCCGATCGCGACGCTCCAGCGTATGACGTCGGACGTGATCACCTGCCGGGCCACGCCTTCGAGCAGGCCGGCAAAGAACAGCATGACGACCACACCCAGCATGACGATTGCGCCCTGCCGCCCGGCGCGTTCGGCCGCTGCGACGCGCGTCAGAACACCTGGAAACGCGATCGACCAGCCGATCCGCAAACCGGCCGCGCCAGCGAGCGTCACCGCAAACAGCTCGGTGACGCCGTGGATGAAGATCCAACCGGTGAATTCGTAGCCGAGACCGTGCGAAGCGAAGAGCGCGATCATCGCCCCCAGCATGCAGCCTTGATAGGCCAGCAGAAGTGCGCTCGGCACGCAGAATGCGAAGCCGAGCGCAAACGCAAAGAGTGCGATCTGCGCGTTGTGCGTAAACAGAAACGTCGCGAACACGCCGAGCGCGCTGCTCGCATCGACATCCGTGTACAGCGTCTCGCGCAGCGATTCGGTCGAGGCGGACGTATCGCGTCCGCCAGCCAGGTCTTCGGGAACGAACGACGAATACCAGCCCGGCTCCGTCGTCACGAGGGCATAGGCGACGATCGCGCCGGCTAGGATCAACAAGCCCGACGCCAGCGTCTCGCGCCACAAATCGAGCACGGCGGCCGGCCAATCCCGTTTGAAGAATTGCTCGATGCGTCCGAGCAAGGTCATCCGCGCGCCGTACACAAAGAAATAGGCGCGCGCGCACAGCGCCTCGAGGTAGTCGATCAGCGCCTGATCGAGCGATGTCTCTCGCGCCACGGAGAGCGACGATAGGGCGGCTCGGTAGAGCGCCGGAAACGCCACCATGTCATCGTCGGACAGGCTATTCGCCGACCGCCGCTCGACCTGCAGCAACAGCGCTTCGAGATGGCGCCATGACGCCTCGCGTTCGCGGCGAAAACGCAGAGAGCGGAGGTTCGTCTCGTTCATCACACCCGCTCCTGCCGTCTGAGTTCGTCATAGGCACGAACCAGCTCCGGTCCCAACTGCGCCCGCGTGGTGCTCACGATGTGCACACCGAGCCGCCGCAGTCGCGCCAGCACCACGTCACGCTCGTTCAGCAATTGCCCCGCAATCACGGCGCGCGACACGTCGCCGGCGGTGCGGGGGAAAACGCCCTGCATGCTCTCCAGCTCTTCGTCGCGAAACGTGACGAACACAACCATGTGCCGGCGCGTCAGCCGCGTCACGTTTTCGACCATCAACTCCGCGCTGACGGTGTCGGCGAAATCCGTGAACACCACCACCATCGAGCGCCGCTTTAGGCGCTCGGCCAGCGTGGAGAGGCTCAGGGTGAAGTTCGTTTCTTCCGTCGAATAATCGATTGCCGAAGTCAGGGTTTGAAGCTCTGCAAAGGCGCCTGGTCCGGAAACAAAGCCCGTGGCCAGATGCGGTCGCGCGTCGAAGCCGAAGAAACTGACACGGTCGCCAAGCTTCAAGCCGACGTAGGCCAGCATGAGTGCCGCATTCAGCGCCGCGTCGACGCGCGGCGTACCGTCGACCGGCTGGCACATCAACCGCCCGGTATCGATCGCGAAGACAAGCTGATGGTTGCGCTCGGCACGCACCTCCTTGGCCAGCAGAACCATGTGCCGCGCACTCTGCTTCCAATCGACCATGCGCCGGTCCATGCCTTGCTCGAACTTGGCAAGCGCGTCGAACTCCGATCCGTCACCACGGTCGCGCATGGGCTTCAAGCCGTGAACGAACGTGCGCGAGAACAAGCGCTGCGCGTACCGTTCGATCGAACCGATATCGGCCGCGACTGCGATGCGGTGGTCGAGTTCTGCCTCGCTTTGCCGCCAGGCAAGCCCCAACGGCCCGCGCCAGCGCACGAATGCGCGCGTGAGGCGCGCTTCGCCGCGCCGCGTCGGCGTCGCCCGAAATCCGGTTTCTGCCAGTGCATCGACAACGTCGGGCTCGCGCAGGCGCGGCGTCAGCTCGATCAGCGGGTTTGTCTCGATTGCAACTTCAGCGCTTTGCGGTGCCCGTTCCGGCGCAAAGCCCAATCGTATCAACACTTCGAACGCACCGGCGCCGATGCCGGTCAAGGTCGGCGCCTTGGTCGCCACACGCAAGCTAGCCGGATCGCTTGCCATCTGTGCGTCGACCAAAATGAGCGCGGCGACCGCTAGGGCCCATGCAGGTCCGACCGGCCATGCCGAAGGCATCAGTGCGACCAACACGAGCGCGATCGGCGCGCCGAGCGCGGCAAGCAAGATGGCGCGGCTGGTCGGCGAGATCATCTGGGTGCTTCGGTCTGCTCGAGGATGGTCTTCAAGGCCGCATCGGTCGTGCGTCCTTCGATTTCGGCTGCGGGCGACAGCAATACGCGATGACGCAGGGCAGGCGGCGCCAGAAACTTCACGTCATCCGGAATTACGTAATCGCGTCCGTCGAGCGCCGCCCGAGCGCGCGCTGCGGAGGCCAGCATCGCGCCGGCGCGCGGACTCGCGCCCAGCTCGAAGGTCGTAGCCTCGCGTGTCGCGCGAATGACGCGCACGATGTAGTCGACGACTTCACTCGTCAGGTTGGTCTTCGATGCGGTTGCGACCGCTGCCGTCAACTCGTCGGCGCTCACCACGGTTTGAATGCCGAGCGCGGTGACGTCATGAACGCGCGTGCCAAGCCCGTGTTCGGCGACGATACGTCTTTCCTCGTCCGCGCTCGGATAAGACAGGATGTGCTTGAAGAGAAAGCGATCGAGCTGCGCCTCGGGCAAGGGGTACGCGCCCTGTTGTTCGATTGGGTTCTGCGTCGCGATCACGGTGAAACGCGGGCTCAGCACGTGCCGCTTGCCGTCGAGCGTCACGCCGCGCTCCTGCATGGCTTCGAGCAGGGCCGCTTGTGTCTTGGGCGGCGTGCGGTTGATTTCGTCCGCCAGCAACACGTCGCAAAAAACCGGGCCCTTGGTCAGCGTGAACGTGCTAGTTTGAAAGTTGAACAAGTTCGAACCCAAGATGTCGCCAGGCATCAGATCGGGCGTGAATTGGATACGCCCGAACTGCAGGCTCAACGTGTGTGCGAAGCATTGTGCCAGCAATGTCTTTGCGGTCCCGGGCGGTCCCTCGAGCAAGATGTGCCCGCCCGCGAAAAGCGCGGTCAGCATCAAGTCGACGGTATCCGATTGACCGACGATCGCCTTTGCGATTTCGGCGCGAATGCGATCGGCGAGCGGTTTGAGTTCAGCGAGCTGCACGCAGCATCTCCTCGATCCAAGCATTGAGTTGACGGGACGCCGCGACGACTTCGGCGGCAGTGTGCGCATTCGCCGCCTGGGCGGCGAGCGCGGAGTACGATGTCGACATGCCCTGCATCGCGCCGACCCGGTCGAGCATGGCGAACGTTTCAGCGCTCTCGGTGCGCGCCGCGCCGATCTTTTCGGCGGCGGCTGCGGCGAGCAGAGCCGCATAGCGTCCGCCCATCGTATATTCGCGCCCCGCGATGTGGATGAGCGCCGCGGAGTTTTCGGCAAGCGCCTTCTTGCCGAGCGCAATAGCACGCTCTTGCCGCGCGCGAGGCCCGGACAGCATCGCGGCTCGCCAGGCAAGCAGCGCTCCTGCGGCGAGCAGCGCCAAAGTGGCGCCGAGCAAAGGCGGCGTCAGCGCAACACGCAGTAGGCTGCGTCCTGTTTCCAGCCCGTTCAGCGTGACATCGAATACCACCGCACCGTCGTCGCGCAACAAGTCGACAATCGCCATGCCGGCGCGCGCCGTGTTGAAATTGGCGACCCCTTGCGTGTTCAAGAAGTCGGGATCGGCGAGCACGTAGACGGCGGTTTGTTTGGCGACACGCGCCAGAATGATGCCGCCGCCGGGAGCCGTGACGATCGGGTCCAGCCCGTCACCCGACAACGTTTGCAACTCGTCGATCTCTCCGGCTGTGTAGAACGTGCCGCCGACGCGCAGGTTGATCCTGGAGGGTTTAGCGGCGCGACTGATCTTGACGTTCGGAGCAAACGCGCTGATCGGTTCGACGACCCTCGAGTTGGCCATTGTCGACGCTCGTGCGACCCAACCCGGATGCTCACGCACCGGGTAAGTCGCCCACTTCGAGAGGACGACGAGCGTCGTAAGTCCTCCAAGCCTGTTCAGCTGTTCGCGCGTGAGTTCCGCGCCGGGCGTCAGGACGACGAGATCGGCCTGTTCATTTCCGCCGGGCTTGCGGCTGACGCTGACGTCCGTCCCAAGCGAGCGCATCAGCTCGACGGCGCCGGCAAAACCGATCGCCGAGCGTGAGAGTGCATGCGCCTCCCCGTTGTCGCCGCGCCGAATGTCCGGCGCGAAGGTCGAGAGCGTAATGAATGACGAGAACGAAAAGACGCCGACGATAAGGAGCGCGATGATGATGCGCGTCGAAAAGGCTCCGCCGGTGTTGCCCCGCTGGGTCATCGCTGCGCCGCTCCGAACACGAAGTCGACATAGGCGCTTCGGCACGCCGCGAAATCGTCGGCATCGAGCGTGCGTCCGCCGAACAGACTTCGCTCGACGGCACGGGCGATCAAAGCGAACACATCGCGCCCGCGCGCCGACAACGGCTCGAGCCGCCCGATCTCGCGCGCCGTGAGGCTCGGCATCACGAGATTTGGGAATGCATCCTCGATGTCGTTGATGCTGCGATGAAGCAGCACGCGCGCCGCCTCGCTGTAGCGTCCTTCGCGCGCCAATCTGTCGGCTTCTTCGAGCAATGCCTGAGCCTGCGCCTGCGTCGGCTTGAATTTTGGCTTGGATTGCGGCGTCGTGACCGCCGCAGGTTTGGGCGGACCAGGCAGACGCGCGATGATTTCGCGCAGAATGATATAGAGGATGTAGGCGGCGATCAGGGCCACGCCGCCCCAGAAGATGACATTGAGAAACGGCGCGAGCGCCTGAAGTGCCTCTCCGAGCGCCTTGAGCCAAGCGGAGGGCGGTTGCTGCGGTGGCGGAACGGCGAACTTGAACTGAAGAGACGAGTCCTTCAGCAAATGGCGATGCGCCGCCTCGAAGCTTTCGCTGCTTACGGCCGCGGCCAAGATCCCGGTCGCCATGCGCTCTCCAAATCAGTGCACGAGTAATGCCAGACCCGCCCAAGTCGGCGCAACGTTGTGTTTCCCACACCGCTCGATTCTCCGGCGAGAATCCGCATTCGTGGACTTGATGCCTTGGCGGCGCGGCTAGCCGCGTGGAAATGAGGATGGCATTGCCGGAAGGTCGGAGCGCAACGTCTCCACTGTTTCCTGCCGTCGCAAGTCAGTGCCGGCGCGATTTCGCGCATCACGCATCAAGTATGGTGAGCGTCGCAAATCCATTTGCGAAACGTGCCGATCGGCGACGGACACGTCGGTCTAATCTTTTCTGCTTTGCACAATGGTCCGCGCGCAATCGTCGCTCCGGAACACGCATATCGTCGGCGAATTGATCGGGAACGTGTGCGCAGCCGGGCCGTTGTCTCTGCTGCTATGGCCCGGCGCAGGTTCCTGTTGGCGAACATCGTCTGGCCGGCTGGCGCAAGTGAAACCAGAAGAAGGACAAGCCAATGAGGACGATAACGGGTGCCTCGATCGCGGCACTGGCGTTCGGTTTGGGTTTTGCCGCAACGCCCGTATTTGCCGCCGACTACGGGCACGGGCAAGATCGAAACGATCAAACGAATGCCCAGCAGCAAGATCAGAATCAAAACGGCAAGAGCGACAAGCATCGGCATCGCGATCGTCGCGACGATGCCAAAAGTCAAAATGGGCGTGCCCCGAGCGGGATGAACAAAGCTGATTGGCAGAAGAGCAACAATGTGGACGACCAGCGCCGCAGCCGCGACGATGCAAGTTCCGACCGCCACGATCGCCGGGATGATTTCAATCGGAATCATCGCAACGATCACAGGTGGGATCGCAATCGGCCGAAGATCAACGTCGAAATTTATCGGCGCAACATCACGTCCCCGCGCCGCTATCACATTGGCGCCTATCGCGCCCCGCGCGACTACCACTATCGCCGGTGGCACTATGGAGATCGCCTGCCGATCGCGTTCTATGCGCGTAGCTATTGGCTGCTCGATTACATCGCCTTCGGCCTCTTTGCGCCGCCTCCGGGCTATGTCTGGGTGCGCTACGGACCCGACGCGCTGCTGATCGACGTTGAGACGGGAGAGATCATTCAGGTCCGCTACGACGTCTTCTACTCATAGAAGCTTCGTCGCCGAAAGCCCCGGGGAACCCGCTCCGGGGCTTTCACTTTGATCGCGACGCAAAGACTCGCGCCGTTCAACGTGGGCGCGGCGCCTATTTTCTCCCCCGGTCATACTGAAATACCCGCTCGATCGACACGCCGAAGGCGTCGGCGATCTTGAACGCGACTTCGAGCGATGGCGAATATTTGCCTTGTTCGATCGCGATGATGGTTTGTCGGGTGACGCCGACGCGCTCGGCGAGCTGCTGTTGTGTCATCTCGCCCTGATCGAAGCGCAGGCGCCGAATTTCGTTACGGATCGCCACGATGGTTCAAACGCCGATGCGGTAATAGACGAGTTGCGCGCCGAACCGCACCAGTTCTCCGAGGACCACCGCGGCGACAAGAGCGTTTGCCGTCCAATAGCCCGGCAGGCCGTATCCGATCGCACCTGCCACCAGTACAGCGCCCGAGAGGACGATGAAGTAGCCGAATCGATTTGCCTTAAGCTCGATCAGCTTCTCGCGTTCGTCGCGCGCAGTCTCGACATCGCCGCCGCCGATACGCGTCCCCACGGCAGCGATGATCTGCAGCACGATTTGCAAGACAACGAGCAAGATGACGGCACCGACATATTCGCCAAGGAACGTGTCGGCCGACACCGGACCCGCCGAGAGCGCGCGCCCAACGACCGTGAAATAGAATCCAAACACCGCGAGGATCGACGTCAGCGATATCCACGCGCTCGTCTCCCGAAAGCTCATTGTCGTCTCCGCCATCGCGTAAAGTACGGCAGACATGATGTAATATGTGACATACATAATGTCAAGTATATACGACATTATCAACTTGACGCATGTTAGCTGAATACCTATATTGGTTCCTAGGGAGACCTAGGCCATGGCTAAGGCGTTGACCATCCAAGATTTTTTCAAGCGCTTCCCGGATGATGAAGCCTGTCTTAACCATCTTTTTGA
>WGNJ01000003.1 GCA_016124635.1 Alphaproteobacteria bacterium
TCGGAGTCCGGCCGCCGCTCCTTCCGCTTCATCAAGGGCCCGGTCTTCGCTCAGCTCCTGATGGCCGACGAGATCAACCGCGCGAGTCCGCGGACACAATCGGCGTTGCTGCAGGCCATGCAGGAAAATCATGTGACGGTTGCGGGCGCGCGCTACGACCTGCCGCATCCCTTTCACGTTCTCGCGACCCAGAACCCGCTGGAGCAGGAAGGCACGTATCCGCTGCCCGAAGCGCAGCTCGACCGTTTTTTGATGCAGATCGACGTCGGCTACCCGGATCTCGACGCCGAAAAACGCGTTCTCGTCGCGACCACGGGCGTCCACGACGAACAGCCGCGCGAGGTGCTGCGCGCGCAGGACATCATGTTCTATCAAAAGCTCGTCCGCGCGGTCCCGGTCGGCGAGAAGGTGCTCGACGCGATCCTCGCGCTTGTCCGCTCGGCGCGGCCCGAGGCCGGCGGCTCGGAGGACATCCGCGCGCATGTTGCATGGGGCCCCGGCCCACGCGCCAGCCAAGCGTTTTCCTTAGCGGTTCGCGCCCGCGCGCTGCTCGAAGGGCGATTCGCTCCGTCGGTGGACGACGTCGTTGCGCTCGCTCAGCCCATTTTGCGCCACAGAATGGCGCTCAACTTCGCCGCCAGGGCCGACGGCGTCACGATCAGCGAGGTGGTCGAGCGTTTGTCTCGTCCCTTTGCCTGACGAACGGCCAGGTGGACTCGTTGGGTAGGACGCGAGCCCGCGCTAGAAGGAAGATGAGGTCCTAAAGCGATGGTGAGTAGTTCGCCGGCGCGGACATCCGTGTTCGGCTTCAAGACCAAGCGCGAGATGACGCCGCGTGAGCAAGCGGAGTTGCTCGGCGCGCGCTTGCCGCCGCTCATGATTCAAGCGGAGCGCATTGCAGCGACCGTTGCCCAAGGCGCGCACGGTCGCCGGCGCGTCGGCATCGGCGAAACCTTCTGGCAGTTCCGGCGCTTTCGCGACGAGGATTCCTCCTCTGTCATCGACTGGCGCCAGTCGGGCAAATCACAGCATCTTTTTGTTCGCGAGCGTGAGTGGGAGGCAGCCGCCAGCGTCTGGATATGGCGCGATACGTCGCCGTCGATGCAATACAAGTCATCGTTCGCACCTTGCTCCAAAGTTGAGCGCGCCACCGTGCTCGCATTGGCGTTCGCATCGCTTCTCGTGCGTGGCGGTGAGCGCATCGCCGAGCTCGGCGCACCCGAACCGCCGACCACGGGCCGTTTGGCGCTCAACCGCCTCGCGCACGGCCTGACGATGACGATGGCCGGCGGACGTAACTCGCCGCCGCTTCTGTCGCTTCCGCGCTTTTCGCAAATCATCTTGATCAGCGATTGGCTTTCGCCGATCGAAGACACGATGCGCATTTTGCGCCACTACGGCGGCATCGGCGTACGTGGCCATCTGATCCAAGTGCTCGATCCGGCCGAGGAAGATTTGCCCTTCGACGGCCGCACGGAGTTTGAGGATGTCGAGAGCAGCCTGAAGATGGTTGCCCGGCGCGCCGAGACGATGCGCGAAGGCTATCGCCATCGTCTCGCGAGCTTGCGCGACTCGCTCGCTCAATCGACGCGCCGCCAGAATTGGACCTTCGCCAGTCACCGCACCGACCGGCCTCCACAAGGCGCACTACTCGCGGCCTACGCCGCGCTCACGGCGCACAAGCCGTTCGCGATGATGTGAGCTTGCGATGACGACGTTTGGTCCACTCGCATTCGCGGCGCCTTGGATACTTGTCGGGCTCGTCGCCCTGCCGGTCATCTGGTGGCTTCTGCGCGTCACGCCGCCGGCACCGAAGAAGGTGCAATTTCCGGCGGTGCGTCTGTTGCTTGGTTTGCCCCAAAGTGAGGAGACGCCCGCCCACACGCCGTTCTGGCTTCTGCTTCTGCGCATGGTCATCGCGGGACTGATCATTGTCGGGCTCGCCGATCCCTTTCTCAATCCGAGCGCACATACGAAAACACGAAGTGCAGTCGTCATCGTGGTCGACAACGGCTGGGCCGCAGCGGCGCGCTGGGATGATCGCGTCGGCGCCATGCAAACGATTGCCGCCGAAGCCGAGCGCGACGGACGGCCCTTGGTCGTCGTGCCGACGGCGATGACCGACGCCGCGATCGCATTGAAGTTGCTCGCCGGCTCGGAAGCACAGGGCGCGATCAAAGCCGTGGCGCCGCAACCGTTCGGCGTCGATCGTTCCAAAGCGGCGGACTCGCTCGAGAAGCTGCATCTCGAAGGCACACCCGACATCGTCTGGTTGACGGACGGTCTCGACGATGGCCACGCCGGCAGCTTCTCGGAGGAGCTCTCGAAGCTTGGCAAGCTTCGCGTCATGAGCGACGAGGCTGTCAACGCCGCGCTCGCACTGACGCCGCCGCGAACCGAAAACGGCGTACTCGTCTTTCGCGCCGTACGCGCCAAAGGCGCCGGCGAAATCAAGGCAACGCTGCGAGCGACCGGTTCGCAGGGTCGGTTCCTTGCCGCGCAGCAGTTCACGATCCCGGACGGCGATACCGAAGCCGATATCAAGCTCGATCTTGCGACGGAGCTGCGCAACGATCTCGCCCGTGTCGAGATTGCCGATCGCCAATCGGCCGGCAGTATCTCGCTAATCGACGAGCGCTGGCGGCGCAGACCGGTAGGCCTCGTCTCCGGTGAAAATGTCGACACCGCACAGCCGCTTCTCTCCGATCTCTTCTATCTCCGCCGCGCGTTGTCGCCATATGCCGAGCTGCACGAGGGGCGTATCGGTGAATTGCTCAAGTCCGGCCTCTCGGTTCTCATGCTGGCGGATGTCGGTCAAATCGTCGGCGACGACAAACGTGCGGCCGCCGATTGGGTCGATCGTGGCGGTGTTCTCGTTCGCTTCTCCGGTCCCAAACTTGCAGCTCAAGTCGACGATCTGATTCCGGGCAAGCTCCGCAGTGGCGGCCGCTTGCTCGGTGGCGCGCTCTCCTGGGACGCGCCGCAGCCGCTGAGCGCCATTCCGGAGGACAGCCCGTTCTTCGGCCTCAGCATCCCGAACGATGTCACCGTGAACCGCCAAGTCCTGACGGAGCCCGGAACCGGCACGGCGCTCAAGACCTGGGCTCGGCTTGCCGACGGCACGCCGCTCGTGACCGCCGAGCAGCGCGGCAAAGGTTGGGTTGTGCTCTTCCACGTCACGGCCAACACGAGTTGGTCGTCGCTGCCCATCTCCGGTCTCTTTGTGGAGATGCTGCGCCGTATCGTTGCCCTCTCCGCAGGGATAAGCGACCAGCACGCAAACATCGAGACGGCGAAAGGTCCACTGGCGCCGATCGAAACGCTCGACGGCTTCGGCAGGCTCGGCGCTCCGGCCGCCGCCGCGTTGCCCTTGCGCTCCGGCGATTTCGACACGGCGATGCCTGGGCCCCAGCATCCGCCGGGATTCTACGGCGAAGGCGGTGTGCGCCGCGCCTACAACCTCTTCAAGCCGGATCTGAAACTGCGCCCACTACCACCGCTGCCGTCGGGGGTGCCCATAAGCGCCTTCGGACTTCAGCAGGCTGTCGAGCTGAAATACGTCATCATCGCGCTCGCGATACTCTTGGCGCTCGTCGACGTCGTCGCCGGGCTTGTGCTCCGCGGCCTCATCGGTATGCCACGGATACCTGCACGCGTCGGCGGGACTGCAAGCATCGTTGTCGTCTGCCTTGCCGCGACGCTCGTTGCCGCAAGCGTCGCCCATGCCGACGACGCCTTCGCACTCAAGGCATCACTCGAATACCGCTTGGCGTACGTCATCACCGGTGATCCGGAAGTCGACAACATGAGCCGTGCGGGATTGAAGGGCCTTTCGCGTGTGCTCAAGGAACGCACGGCCGTCGAGCCCGGCGACCCGATTGCCGTCGATGTCGAAAAGGACGAGCTCGCCTTCTTCCCGCTGCTCTACTGGCCGATGTCGCCGGCGCAGCCGAAGCTGTCGCCGCAGGCGCTCGCCAAGATCGATTCCTTCATGCGCCACGGCGGCACGATTTTGTTCGACACGCGCGACCATGAGACCGACCTGCCGACGGCGACCGGCCGCAGCTCCAGCGGGACGATGACGTTGCGCCGACTGCTTGCGGGTCTCGACCTCCCGCCGTTGCAGCAACTGACACCGGAACACGTTTTGACGAAGTCGTTCTACTTGCTGCGCGAATTCCCCGGCCGCTGGGCCGGCGGCAAGGTCTGGGTCGAGGCTCAGCAAGTCGCCGCCGACGGAACGGTTGCGGCAACGTCGAGCTCAGGCGACGGCGTCTCACCGATCATCGTCGGCAGCGCCGACTGGGCCGCGGCCTGGGCGCAAGACGACTACGGCCGCCCGCTCGCCGCCGTCGCGCCCGGTGGCAACCAACAGCGCGAATACGCGCTGCGCTTCGGCGTCAACGTCGTCATGTACACGCTGACGGGCAACTACAAAACGGATCAAGTGCACGTGCCCGCGATCCTCGAACGCTTGGGGCAATAGCACCATGTCGTTCGATATCGTCTTCGTCCCGCACCTTTCGATTCTGGCGATTACGGTCATCGCCTTCATGTGCTTCGCCGCCGTACTGGCGAGCTTGCTTCTGCGGGCCTCCGGCACGTTGTGGCGCGCCTTGGCCTTTGCAGGCGCGCTTCTTGTCCTCGCCAATCCAGCCATCCTGGAAGAAGACCGCGCGGGTCTTCCCGATGTCGCCGTCATCGTCGCCGACCAAACGCAAAGCCAAGCGATCGGCGATCGTTCGAAAACGGTCACCGCGACGGTCGAAAAGCTGCGCCAGCGCTTGGCGGAAACGAAGGATCTCGACGTTCGCGTTGTCACCGTTACCGAAGCACGTGGCAGCGCCAGCGACGGCGGCACCGCGCTCTTCGGCCCTCTTTCGGAGACGCTCGCCGACGTGCCGCCGGATCGCATCGCTGGCGCCATCCTCGTCACCGACGGCCAGGTCCACGACGTCCCCACGGGCAACGGCGCTAAGCTCTCCTATCCACTGCACGTTCTTCTCACGGGTCAGCCGAACGAAAAGGATCGCAAGCTCACGATCCAACAGGCGCCGCGCTACGGTATCGTCGGCGAGCCGGTGAAGTTCGTCGTGCGCGTCGACGACTTCGGCTCCAAGCCCGGCGCCGCAGCCGATCTCGAGGTACGCGTCGACGGCGCCACAGTGCTTCATCAAATCGCCAAAGCCGGCGAGAGCACGCCGCTCCAGCTGAAGCTTCCGCATGGCGGCGAGAACGTAATTGAGATCGCAGTCGCGCCCGGTCCGAACGAGTTGACGCTGCTCAACAACCGCGCGGCCGTGGTAACCAACGGCGTCCGCGACCGCTTGCGCGTTCTTCTCGTTTCCGGCGAGCCGCACGCCGGCGAACGCACCTGGCGCAATCTCTTGAAAGCCGATCCGTCGGTGTCGCTGGTGCACTTCACGATTCTGCGCCCGCCCGAGAAGCAGGACGGAACGCCGGTCGACGAATTGTCGTTGATCGCATTTCCGACGCGCGAGCTCTTCGACGAGAAGCTCAACGACTTCAACCTGATCATCTTCGATCGGTATCAGCGGCGCGCCATTCTGCCGATCGCCTACTACGAAAACGTCGCGCGCTACGTTCAAGACGGCGGCGCCCTGCTCGTGGCCGCAGGCCCGGAGTTTGCGTCGCCGCTGAGCCTCTATCGCTCGCCGCTCGCGTCCGTCCTACCCGTCGAGCCGACCGATAAAGTCTACGAGGAAGGTTACAAGCCGAAGCTGACGCAGGCGGGTGAACGTCACCCCGTCACTGCCGGTTTGCCGGGCGCGGAGGGAAAGAACGGGCAGCCCGAGTGGGGCCGTTGGTTCAGGCTCGTGCGTGCCTCCGTACTCTCCGGCAGCACGCTCATGAGCGGCGCACAAAACCAGCCGCTGCTCGTCCTCGATCGCGTGCAGAAGGGCCGTGTCGCGATGCTGCTGTCAGACCAAGCCTGGCTTTGGACCCGTGGCTTCGAAGGCGGCGGTCCGCAGGCCGAGCTGTTGCGCCGCCTCGCGCACTGGCTGATGAAGGAGCCCGACCTCGAGGAGGAGCGTCTGAGCGCCGTCGTACGCGGTGATCGCCTGATCGTCACGCGGCGGACGATGGCGGACACGGCTGCGACCGTGAGCGTCACCTACCCGTCAGGACGCGTCGAGACCGTGAACCTCGCGCCGTCGGAGGGCGGTGTCTTCTCCGGCACGCTGAAGGCTGAGGAGATAGGGCTCTATCGACTGAAGGACGGCAAGCTGACGGCGGTCGCTGCCGCCGGCCCGCTCAATCCGAAAGAGCTCTCCGACGTGCGCGCCACGGACACGATTTTGAAGCCCGTCGTCGAAGCCGCCGACGGCGGCATCTTCTGGATCAAGCGCGACGGCATCCCGGAGATCCGTCGCGTCCGGCCCAATCGGGTTGCCGCAGGCTCAGGCTGGATCGGCCTGCGTGCCAATGAAGCCTATGCGGTCCGCGCCGTACGTCAGACGCCGCTCTTCCATCCGGCCCTGGCGCTGATCCTGATTATCGGCAGCCTATTGTTTGGTTGGCACCGCGAGGGGCGCTGACGCCGCCGCGACGGGATCGTCGAGGTGCGCGCGTCCCACGTGTCCGCTCAGACTCTCAAGCGCACCCTCGGCCAAGGAAAGGCCGAGCAACCGCGAACAGTCGACCGGCCCCGGCATTGTGATGCGTCCGAAAGGTTTGACGGCCTTGAAGCCGACGCGCCCATAGTAAGGCTCGTCGCCCACCAGCAAGACGGCGCGATGTCCGCGTTGCCGTGCTGCGCTCAACGAATGTTCCATCAGACCGATGCCGATGCCCTGCCCGCGCAGTTCGTTGCGCACGGCGAGCGGCCCGAGCATGAGCGCACTCTTCCCGCCGACATCGATCGGCCAATAGCGCACGGTTGCGACGAGCTTGCCGTCAAGTTCGGCCACGAACGCGAGCTCGCTTAGGAACCCGACGCCTTCACGCAGTCGATAAGCGGTTTTAGCGTAACGTCCGGGCCCGAATCCTTGTCTCACCAGCGCATCGATTGCTGGTCCATCTTCGGGCTTCTCGGAGCGATAGGTCGCCATGGCGCGCGCACCGTTATAGGCAACACCAACCGGGCGCAAGCTTCAGCCCCCCGAGCCGGGCACCTTCACGCCCTGAGCCGCAAGCAACTGCGTCAGCAGCTTGATCTGCTCCGATTGCTGCACCAGCATTTGTTGCAGATGTTCGTTGCGCAGCTGATCGAGCTTTTCGTGTAGGGCCATGATCTCGATCTCGGCTTTGAGATTGACCTCGTAGTCATGCTCCGCCGCCGCACGATCCTTAATCGCCTGCCGATTCTGCGACATCATGATGATCGGCGCTTGCAGTGCGGCAAGCATCGACAGCATCAGATTGAGAAAGATGAAGGGATAGGGATCGAAAGCGCCTGTAATAAGAACGACGGTATTGACCGAGGCCCAGAAGACGAGGAAGACGCCGAAAGCCATGATGAAGGTCCACGAGCCGCCGAAGGTCGCGACCCGATCGGCGAGCCATTCGCCGAACGTCTCCTTCTTGTCCATCTCGCTCGCGACGTCGCGCGAAATGATCGAGCGGTTGGCCACCGACTTCAGGATCCTGCGCGCCCTATTCGACGCGGCGTCGGTCCCGAGCCCGAGAACGTGTTCGCACTTCTCGACCCAAGCGTGCAGTGACATGGCCGGCTGATCCCTCTGACTGACCCCGCGTCCGGGGGTGACTCGAATAGGTAATTATAGAACCTAGCGCGACGCCAGACCGTAGCGATCAACCTCACATCCCGTTAAGGTCGGCCCCAACATCAGGCATCGTTAAAGGGAGAAAAAGTCATGGGAATGCTTGACGGCAAGGTCGTTCTCGTCACGGGCGGCGCCAACGGCATCGGCAAGGAGTGTGCCCTCCTCGCCGCGAAGGAGGGGGCGAAAGTCGTCGTCTCGGACCTTGGCGGCGGCGTGGGCGGCGGCGACGAAGGCTCGGCAGGCCCCGCCGAAGCGGTGGCCAAGGAAATCCGCACTGCCGGCGGCCAAGCGGTCTCGAACTCGGATTCGATCACGTCCCGCCCGGCGATGAAGCGCCTCGTCGAACAGGCACTCGACGAATTCAAGGGCCTGCATGCCGTGATCAATCCGGCCGGCATCTTGCGCGACGTCATGTTCCACAAGATGGAGGACAAGGACTGGGATCAGGTCATCGATGTCCATCTGAACGGCACCTACAACGTCTGCCGCGCCGCCATCAATCACTTCCGCGAGCAAGGCGAAGGCTCCTTCGTGCTCTTCACCTCGACCAGCGGTCTGATCGGCAATATCGGACAAGCCAACTACGCAGCGGCGAAAATGGGCATCGTCGGCATCTCGCGCATCATCGCCATGGAGGGCCTGCAGAAGAACGTGCGCTCGAACGTCATCGCGCCGTTCGCCTGGTCACGCATGATCGCGACGATTCCGATCAAGGACGAAGCGGCCGCCAAACGCGTCGAACGGATGCGCACGCGCATGCGCGCCGATCAGGTCGCAACGCTTGCCGTCGCACTCGCCTCGCCGGCGCTCAAGGACGTCACCGGTCAAATCTTCGCCGCTCGGGGCAACGAGTACTTCTTGATGAGCCAACCGCGTCCGACGCGCGGCATCGGGCGTGTCGAAGGCTGGACACCCGAGCAGATCGCCGAGCATTTGATCCCGGCGCTGAAGTCGAACTTCTTCGACACCGGCGCCACGACCTCGGTCTTCGGTTGGGATCCGATCTAGCTCGATCTCGTTAGTGGGCGGCGCAATGCGCCTGCATTGCGCCGCTCCATTTTGCTGAGCCCGCCGCCTTCAAAGAGCCGCTGCGCGGGTCCTGTTCGGCAATGCCGCTGATGCGTCCGCCGGGAAGAGAAGCTCCACGACCGCGCCGCATGGATCGCGCACGAACACCTGTTGTTGCTCGAGCTCGGGTACTACCCGCACCTGATATGACAGTCCGCGCGTCTCCAGGCGCAGCTTGAGGCTCGGCCAATCCTGAGCCGCAAACGCGACGTGATCCAACACGTCGCCAACACCGCTTTCGCGGCGGCCGAGATAACCATCGGCTCCATCGCTGCAGGCGATAAGGTGAACGACTGCCACGCCGCTCTCGTCGTAGAGCCACAATCCCGGAAACGGAAACGGCGGCCGGTAACCGGCGCGAAGACCGAGAACGCCGCAATAGAATTCGCGCGCCGTTTCGAGGTTCGGCGTGCGGAGCGACACGTGCGCCAGCCGCGACACCGTCATGCGCACACAGTCTCCCGGCGCTGGCGCAGCAGACGCTCGGTGATGCCTGCCTCGAGCGGACGAAACAAGGCCGTCGCCGCCTCGCCCGTCATCGACAAATCGGGGTCGAGTCCGTCGGCCATCCGTTCCATCTGCATCGTGAACCAGGGAATGATGTTGAAAAGGCCGACCTCTGCTTCGTAGGCCGGCAACCGGTCAAGCAATCCGGCGAGCAACTTGGCGCCGGCCTTCGGATCGGCAATCAACGGCCGTCCGATCCCGACGACATCGAGTTCGCCTCTAGCCAACGCGTCGACCATCACGGACCGAGTGCGGAAGCCGCCCGTCACCATAACCGGCATGCGCGCGGCGGCACGGACTTGGCCGGCAAGTGCAAGGAAATAGGCTTCGCGTTTCGCAGTACTCGTGCGCAATCCGTCTTCGCCTTCGTCTTTGAACGCGTGACCGACGACCTTCGGTTGCTCGAGCGAGCCGCCCGACAATTCGAGCAGATCGAGCGAACTCTCGTTCAACAT
Source organism: Alphaproteobacteria bacterium (assembly GCA_016124635.1). Lineage (GTDB taxonomy): Bacteria > Pseudomonadota > Alphaproteobacteria > Micropepsales > Micropepsaceae > SZUA-430. The sequence goes on from WGNJ01000003.1 coordinate 9,779, forward strand.
TCGCACGACCGCAACGCAATCCGCCGACGTGAAGCCGCCCTTCTGGAAGTCGGACGAGTTCAACTTGAGGCCGATGGGAAACGAGGCGCCGACGGCGGCGCGTGCGGCCGCGATCACATCGAGCAGGAAGCGCGCACGGTTCTCGAGCGTACCGCCGAACCGATCGTTCCGCCGGTTGGTAAGCGGACTCAAGAATTGCGAGATCAGGTATCCGTGCGCGCCGTGAAATTGAACGCCTGTGAAGCCGGCTTGCTTCGCCAACACCGCGGCGCGCGCGAATTGGCCGACGGCCGCCTCGATCTCGCGCTCGCTCATCGGCTTGGGACGCCCGAAGGAATAGCCGACACTGCGCAACGCACGATCGATCTCAACGTCCGATGGCGACAGTGGACGTGGATTGATCGCTTCCGATACCTGGCGGCCGGTGTGGCTCAGCTGCGCCCAAAAGTGCACGCCGCCGGCGGTCGCCGCCTCAACGACCTTCCGCAGCGCGTCCATGCCGCCGTCGTCGCTCAGCACAACATTTCCCGGCCGCTCCAAATGATTTGGATCGACTTGAATGTTCCCGCTGAGCAGCAGACCGACGCCGGACGCGGCCCAACGTCGATAGAGCCGCGCCAAGCGCTCCGTCGCGTGGTTTTTGGCGTCGGCCATCCCCTCGCTCATCGCGGCTTTGGCGAGACGATTCGGCAATACGCCGCCCGACGGAAGACGCAGCGTTTGGCTCAGCAGGTCGTTCATTATGGTGCTCCAATTGCTTAGCGCACCAAATTGGACTCTTTCCCAGTCGATGATAATATTTGTCGCAGCACATATATTATCTACCCAAAGGAAATAATGCTCGACGACCTCAATCTACTGCGATGCTTCGCGCGCATCGTCGCCCTCGGCAGCATGTCTGCTGCCGCCAAAGATCTCGGCGTTAGTCTCGCGGTGGTCAGCAAGAGGCTCCGCACCTTGGAGCGCAACACGCGTACGCGGTTGATCAACAGGACCACACGCAGGCTCTCGCCGACCGACGACGGCCGCAAGCTGTATGAGCACGCCGAACGCATTCTTGCGGCACTCGCCGAAGCCGAAACGCATTTGGCAAGCGGCGCCGACGAGCCGCGCGGTCTGTTACGCGTCAGTGCGCCGATCTCCTTTGGGCGCGTGCATTTGGTGCCGCTCGCGGCCGATCTCGTGCAGCGCTACCCGCACCTCGATGTCGAACTCAAGCTCACCGATCGTGTGATCGACTTGGTCGAGGAGCGCATCGACATTGCCGTCCGCATCGGCGAGCCGCGCGACAGTTCAGCGCTGTTTCGCAAGCTCGTCGACAACGAACGCGTTCTTGTCGCCTCGCCCGCTTATCTCAAGAACTTCGGCCGCCCACGCCAGCCGTCCGATCTGCACGGCCATCGCTTCATTCGCTACGACGATAGCCTGACGCCCTGGCTCCTCGTCGGGCCGAACGGCCGCAAGGTCCAAGCCGAAACGCCTTGCCGCTTGCGGGCCGACAGCGGCGACGCTGTAACGGATTGGGCTCTCGCCGGACAAGGCATCGCCTTCAAATCCGACGTCGATGTTGTTCATGAGCTCTCCAAAGGACGACTGGAGCGCGTACTTCCCGAGTGGCGAAGCCCGCCGACGCCTGTCCACGCGCTGATTGCCGCTTCTCAGTACGTCCCGCTGAAGGTGAGAACATTCATCGATGCTTTGGTCGCGAAACTGCGCGAGGGCGTAGCGATGCAGACCAAAAGAAAGGCGGCCGGCTGATCGCGCCGCATGACTTGCCGCCTCACATTGCCCTATCGCGACCAGCCGCGGCACACTAACCTCGGTCACAAAAGTACGTGAGGACAGATGTCGCACGCCTTCACCTATGAAGCGCTGCCGCAAGAGCGCGTGCATTTCGGCAACGCAGTGCGTGATGCGCTCGGCGCCGAAATCGATCGGCTCGGCGCCAAGCGCGTATTCCTCGCGACCTCCAAGACGCTTCGCAACGAATCGAGCGCGATCTCGCTGCTCGCGACGACGCTCGGCTCGAAATGTACCGCGATCTTCGATGGCATCACCGAACACGCCCAGCTTGCGACCGTGATGAGGGCGGTCGACGTGGCGCGCGAGACGAAGGCGGACCTTCTCGTCGGCGTCGGCGGTGGCACCATCATCGACGGCTTGAAGGTGGTGCAATTCGCTTTGAGCGAAGGCATCGGATCGCTCGACGAGCTGATCGCCCGCGCCCGCTCACGCCCGACCAAACCCAATGCCATTCGCCAGATTGCCATTCCGACGACGCTGTCCGGCGCCGAGGTGACGCAGTTCGGCGGCGGCACCGACAGCGCACGCGGCATGAAGCTAGGCTTCGGTGCACCGCAACTCGTGCCGCAAGTCGTCATCTACGATCCGGCGCTGGGTTCGCTGACCCCGGAGTGGCTGTGGCTCTCGAGCGCCGTTCGCGGCGTCGACCATTGCTGCGAAGGCTATCTCGCGAAGAACATAACGCCGGTCTACGAGGCGGGCTTGCTGCGTGCGTTATCTTTGTTCGCAGCGTCCCTGAGGCAAACGAAGAAAGCGCCGGACGATCTCTTCGCGCGCCTCGACAGTCAGATGGCGGCCTACCTCGCCTGCTCGAACTTTGCGCGCGCGGGCTCCGGTGCAAGCCACGGCATCGGATACATCTTGGGCGGCCGATATGGCGTGCATCACGGTTACTCGAGCTGCGTGATGCTGCCTCACGTCTTGCGGTGGAATGCGCAAGTCACCGCCGAGCGCCAGAAGCAGCTGAGCGCCGCGCTCGGTCGTGCCGGGATGAGCGCGGGCGGTGCGGTCGCCGAACTCATCGCCGATCTTGGGCTGCCCGCCCGCCTGCGCGACGTCGGCATCAAGCAAGATCAGTTGCCGGCGATAGCCGACGAGGCGGCCAAGCACCCCGTTGTGCGGTCGAACGTGCGCCCGATAGCCGGCGTGTCGGATCTGATGACAATTCTTCAAGCCGCCTGGTGACTTTCATCCAAACGATCTAGCGTTGTCACACGAACGCGATGCGCGGTCGAACAGAGGAGTTCGTGTAGATGTGGCATCGCGTTCACAGAATCCTTCCGTTCGTGTTTCTGGCGACGAGCCTGGCCGCAGCAACGTCCACGCCGGCTTACGCCGTGAATGACTGCAACGACGCTGACTACGTTCGCAGTTTCAACCCAAGTCTTGCTGGGCGGCGCTGTCACGAAGTCACGCGCGTGCCGATTCGTTGGAGCGGCGGCACTGCTTGGTTTCGCATTCTGGCGCTTGACGACGTCCACGCCGGATTCCAAGTGAACCAAACCGTGGCCTGGATTCGTCAAGTCGCAGCCGGGCTGGGCCGTGCCATGGATCAGATGGGAGGGCTCCAACTCGACGACCCGACGATCATGATAACGAATTTACCGGAACCTGAGGTCGGTGGAATTCCCGCCTGGGCCTACGTCTTACCGGTACAGCCTTATCCGGGGCAGTGCCTGGGCATCGTGTTTTCCTTCGACCGCACCTACGTGCCGGAAGTGTCGCAACTCGTTCTCGCGCACGAAATGTTTCACTGCATTCAGCAGAAGACGTGGCCCGGGTCGCTTGCAGCAACCGGGCGCAACTGGTGGGTCGAAGGATCGGCCGACTACTTTGCGCGGTTGGCCGCGCCTCGCGCTCGGATTCGAAACAACGTCGTGAGCGACTTTGTTGCACACGCAATGTCCACGTCCTTGCTCGACATGTCGTACGAAGACCTCGTGTTCTTTTCTTGGCTCGGCCAAACGCACGGCGCTCCCGCGGTTAAACGATTTTTGGATGTCGTTTCTCAAGGACGCGATCGCCAATCCTATCGTGTGCAGGCTGAGGCCGCTCTTAGCGCCAGCGACTGGAAAGATTTCGCAATTGCGTTCATGAGTGACAACATCCGCATTCCGGGCACAACAGAGGGAATAGGCGCCGACTGGAGCACGTTGCCTCGTCACCGGATCGGAGAGGGCGCCGACGTGCGTCTGACGGCGGACCCTCTCGTCGTTCTCGGCGGCGTTCTCGTATTTGGCCCGCCAGGCCAGCATCAACTCCACACCGTCGCGACGCCCCTACCGTACGGCGCTTCACCTGACGCATCGAGCGCCAGTTGGCCAGAGTTGCCCAGCTCGCTTGATGTGCAATGTCACCAAGAGCCGACCTACTTCATCGCGGCTATGTCCGCCGGCGCTCGCGGACAAACGATTCGAATATCGGACAACGTTGAGCCAGCCGATTGCGAAGCCCACGAAGGAGAAGAACACAGCGCCGCCAATTGCATCCTTGGGTCCTGGCAAATGACGGCGGCAGACTTCGCCCGCAACATAAAGGATGTGCTCTGCCCGAAGAGTGCACAGACTTGCAACGCGACAAGCGGTGGCCTACGCCTGACCTTCGAGTCGACGCGCGCGCCCTACACGCAAGGAACCGGCCTCTATGTCTTCGAAGGTGTGGCGTTCAGAGGCGAATTTCCTGCAGCCTCGAATGCCGGCTCGTTTGAAACCAGCTTCAATGGAACAGGGCACACGCGTTGGGCGGCCGTTAGCAACGTGCTCTTTCTTTCATACACCGATCACTCGCCAATCGGCACGATGCACAAAGTCATCCACCACCGCGTGCACCACTACAATACGCCCGATACCGAGACCAAGGACGAGCCGCTTTATGCGCCGCTGGGCCTCGGTCCATTTCTCGGTGGAAGGTATCGATGCGACGCCAACAGCCTACACGTCGATCCACCGCCCGGTTATCCGCTCGATCCCGTCTACTCGTTCGACTTTACGCGCATCGCCGGGTCACCCCACCACTGACGGGTGGCGGCCCTACTTCCGAACGCGAATGAGTATCTGCTGGTAGTAGTAGCTTGAGCGGTAGCGGTCGTAGCGAGCGTTGAAGGGCAACGCCGCGTGATAGGCCTGCAACGCGGGATCGCCCGATGTTTCGATCGCATGATCGACGCGGCTGATGATGCACGGACGTTGTCTGACCGACGTGCGAACAATAATGGTTTCGGTCGCGTCGCATTGGTTGGTGGCACGACGCACGATGCTGAGTTGCTTGGCGTCGAGCGCGCTGAGGCCCTCCTCGGTGCGCGGCAGGGCACGCTCGTCGTAGGTCCGCGGCTCGTCTGCACGCGCGGCAAACGCAGCGGCTGATCCAAGGATTGCTAGGGCAACGAGCAAGGTTCGCATGTGATTTTGCCTCTTTGATCTTGAGCCCAGGGTCGGAAGCTAGGCGCAGGCTCATGTCCGGACCATGAACGGCTGTTCACGAACTCGGCATTTGTACACGCCCTCCACAAGAACCAGATCAGCCGCCGACGAGTTCCAGAAATGATTGGAGTTTCCATGATCGACGTTCGACCCTTCGAATCTCTTGGAACGTTCCGCAACGACTGGCTGGATGCCCATTATCACTTCAGCTTCAGCGGCTACCATGATCCAGATCGCCAGAACTGGGGCCTGCTGCGCGTTTGGAACGACGATACCATCCAGCCGCACACCGGTTTCGGCCGCCACGGCCATCGTGACATGGAGATCGTCACCTATGTCCGCCGCGGCGCCATAACGCATCGCGACCACATCGGAAACGACGGCCGCACCGTCTCCGGCAACGTGCAAGTGATGTCCGCCGGGCGCGGGATCGAGCATGAGGAACACAACCTCGAAAGCAGCCTGACCCAAATCTTCCAGATTTGGATCATCCCGAACGAAACAGGCGTGAAGCCCGGCTGGGAGACGCGCGCTTTTCCTCGCGATGATGAGTCGGGCGCTTTGATCACGCTTGCCTCGGGCCGCAAGCCGGACTCTGCCGCACTGCCGATCCATCAAGATGCGGACATATTGGCGGCGAACCTCAAGCCCGGCCAAACCGTGCGTCACGAGGTTGAGCCGGGCCGCTTTCTCTACCTCGTACCGGCGGCGGGGCTGATCACGGTCAACGGCAGGCCCGTGAAAGCACGTGACGGCGTCGCGATCACAGGCGAAGATGCCCTCGAAATCACGGCCACCGAGGCGTCGGAGATCCTCATCGCCGACGTGCCCACCGCCGCATAACATCGAGGGAAACGCATCATGCTCTCTTACGCCGAATACGCGAACCACGACGCAACCGGTTTGGCGGAACTCGTTCGCACCAAGAAAGTTACGGCGCAAGAGTTGCTGGAGACGGCGCTGGCGAGATCCAGCGCCGTCAATCCGAAGATCAACGCCATCGTCATCGATCACGAAGACGTCGCGCGCAAGCAGATCAAAGACGGTTTGCCCAACGGCGCGTTCAGCGGCGTGCCGTTCCTGCTCAAGGACTTGGGCGCCTCTCTCAAGGGCACCGTGACCACGGGCGGGATGCGCCTGATGCGTGAAGCCGTCGCCGACTACGACACGACCTATGTCGAACGCATCAAGGCCGCGGGCTTCACGATTTTCGGCAAGACTCATTCGCCCGAGCTTGGCGCCACCACGACGTCGGAGTCGCGCCTCTTCGGCAAGACCCGCAATCCCTGGAATCTTGAGCGCATCGCCGGCGGCTCGAGTGGCGGCGCGGCGGCCGCAGTCGCAGCCGGCATCCTTCCGCTCGCCCACGCGACGGACGGCGGCGGTTCAATCCGAATTCCTGCGTCGTGTTGCGGCCTCTTCGGCTTGAAGCCGACCCGCGCGCGGACGCCGTCGGGACCGAAGCGCGGCGAAGGCTGGGGCGGGATGTCGATCGGCCACTGCGTCTCGCGCTCGGTGCGCGACAGCGCGGCCTTGCTCGACGCGACCGCGGGACCAGCGCTCGGCGATCCTTACTACGCGCCGAAGCAGGAACGGCCCTATCTCGAAGAGGTGAAGCGATCGCCCGGCAAGTTGCGCATCGCCTTCTCCACGACGCCGGCGATCAAGGCGACCGTTCATCCGGACTGCGTCGAAGCCATACGCGACGTCGCAAAGCTGCTCGAGAGCTTGGGCCACCACGTTGAAGAAGCGGCGCCGTCGCTGAACGGCATGGAGATCATGAACGCCCAAGGCGTCGTGATCAGCGCCAACATCGCCGCCGCGATCGACGAAGCCGCCGCGCTGCACGGTCGGCCCGCGCGCGCCGACGACGTCGAGAAAGCGAATTGGTTTCGCGTTGAACGCGCCCGCGAAGTCGATTCGTCCGCCTACGCCAAGGCAATGGTCGTCGTTCATCAAGTCGGCCGCACGATGGCCGAGTTCATGGAGAACTACGACGTCCTGCTACAGCCGACGGTAACGCAACCGCCGTTGAAGCTCGGCGTCGTCAACCTCGATCGCGAAGATCTCGAGGGCATGTTCCGCGACCTCATCGGCTTCGTGCCCTTCACCGGCCTCTACAACATCTCCGGCCAACCCTCGATGAACGTGCCGCTTGTCTGGAACGCGGACAACCTGCCGATCGGTACCATGTTCACCGGCCGCTTCGGCGACGAGCCGACGCTCTTCCGCCTCGCCGCTCAACTCGAACAAGCGCGCCCCTGGTTCGACAAGCGCCCTCCGATCTAGGTGTTGAAACTCACCACATCGTGCCCTGCGGCTGGCGGCCAGCGAGCTCCGCGAGCCTTCGAACCGTGCCGCCGCTCGCATCGGAAGGCAATTCGTTCTCGGCAAAGAAGCGCGCCTCGGCGATCTCCATGTTGGGCGGCTTCTCGTCGACGCGGCGCCACGTGCTCGCCTCAAACAACATGATGTGGTCGCATTTGATCTGTACCAAATTGAGAAAGACGCCGACCAGCGCAGGCTTTTGCATGAGCTCGATCTGTGTCTCCTCGCGCACCTCACGCACCGCGGCGTCGACCGCCGTTTCGCGCTTGTTGACGCCGCCGCCGGGAAAGTGCCAACCCGCGGAGTAGGTGTGCCGAACCAAAAGCACGCGTTTGTCCTCGTCGCGCACGACGACGCGTACACCAATTGTTAAGGGCCAGCGCGCGCGCCTGATCACTTTGGCGACGCTTTCGTAGGCCGCAAAAGTCGGCCGGATCAGCCTCTTCATCACCATTCTGTCGGAACCTTTAGGCGCAACACGAGGCTTACGTTAAAGGCTTCCCTAACCCCTGTCCGTTTAACGTTGCGCGAATCCATTGGTCCCGGGGAATATCATGTCCGTCTCGCAGCAAAGAGCTGAAGCCCAAGGCTTGTTCTCCTTCGCGCGCCGCATTCTGTCGCGTGAGGAGGAGCCCGTCGAGGCTCCAATCGAACCCGTCGACATCCGTTCGGGGATCGATCGCGCATTGCGTCAAACGAAGCGCGGCTTCACGCCGGCGTCGGTTGAGGAGTCCGCGGCCCGCGCGGTCTCGGTCGTCGAAGGCACGCTCGTGGCCATCGACACGATCAACGACTATCTGACGGAAGCCTTGGACCTGACGGCAGCCGCCCTGTCGCATCCCGATCCGACAAAGCGCGCGATGATCGCCGATCGCTACGAAGAGCTTCGCGGGCGCGTCGATACCGTCGCCGCCGGCGCGACCTTCGACGGCACCAACCTGATCGACAGCGCCCGCGGCGCCATCGAGCTTGTGGTTCCCGACGGCGGCCAGCCGCGTCACGCGATCGGTCACATCACGCTCGTCGCCGGTGAGCGCGGCCTCGCCCTCAAGGCGCCGTCCGAGCAATTCGGCTCGAACGACGAGATCGAGATGGCACGTGCCTCGCTCGTCGCCGCGCGTCATCGCCTGCAGAAGGCGGCCGAGACGTTCCTCAATCAGGCCAGCATGCTGGCGCCGCAGCTCGGCATGTCCCCGCAAATGGGCGAAGTCGCCTAAGCTTCGTGCCCCGGTGGCGCGGACTTTGGATATAACGGTCCTCGTCAGATGGGCCGCGCCGCGTCATGCAAACGGACCTAAGCAACGTCAAGTTCTTCGCCAAGGCGACCGGCGACCACTGGCCCAAAACCATGGAAGAACTGGTTGAGGGCTGGATCGCGCTCAACAATGCCCGCGAAGACGAGCCAGCATACAGATCCCTATCATGGGCGTTCGATGCCGCCTCGGACCTCTGCTACGGCTATCCCGAGTTGGCCTTCGAATTTGTCCTCGCGGTACTAGCGAAACACATCAGCGAGGAAACCTTCTTCGTTCTCGCCGCGGGGCCACTCGAAGACCTTTTGGCCAACAATGGCGCGGCGATCATCGATCGTGTTGAAGTTCAGGCCCGCTTAGACACAAGGTTCCAAGAGCTGCTCGGCGGCGTCTGGCGAAACAAGATGAGCGAAGACATCTGGCAGCGCGTTCAACGTGCGGCTTCTCCAGCCTGCTAATGCTGGGATAGCAGCCCCTGCGCAATGGCCCTTCTGACGACGCCAAAGAGAATGATAGAAGCTGTTTTCTCCCTTGGAGACTCACCGATGACGCAACCTGCGTCCAACAAAGAGCAAATCGACTACTGGAACGGTGACGCCGGCAAGCGTTGGGCGGCGCAGCAAGAACGGCTCGACGGCATGCTCGCCGACGTCAGCAAGGCTGTGCTCAAGGCCGCGGCGCCGCAACCGGGTGAACATGTCCTCGATGTCGGTTGCGGCTGCGGCCAAACCTCGCTGCTGCTGGCCGATGCGGTCGGCCCGAGCGGCCGCGTCGTCGGCGCCGATATTTCAGAGCCGATGCTGGCCCGCGCCAAGTCGCGTATCGGCTCCAGATCGCAGCTCTCGTTCATGCAGGCGGACGCCGCCTCGCATCGCTTCGACAGCCAGTTCGACCTGCTCTTCTCGCGCTTCGGCGTGATGTTCTTCACCGATCCGGACACCGCGTTCGCCAATTTACGCAAGAGCCTGAAGCCCACGGGCCGCCTCACCTTCGTCTGTTGGCGCGAGCCGCGCGAAAACGATTGGGTGCGCGTGCCGGTCGCCGCGGCGCGCGAGCACGTCCCGCCCCAGCCCTCGCTCGGACCCGAAGACCCTGGCCCCTTCGCCTTCGCCAATCCCGGACGCGTGCGGCGAATTCTCGCCAATGGTGGCTTCGACGTCATCACGATGCGTCCCTTCGACACGCAGATGATCTTGGGCGAAACGCTCGACGAGGCCCTGGTGCATCTCCAAGAGTTCGGTCCGATCTCGCGCCTTCTGAACGAGGCGTCGCCGTCGCAGCGCGAAGCGGCCGCCAACGCCATTCGCGAGGCGCTTGCGCCTTATGCGAAATCGTCGCCGGTGAAACTTGCCGGCGCGACCTGGCTCGTCACGGCAAAATGCGGATGACGCAGATGAACCAAGCCGAGTTCGCAAACCTTCTCGCTCGCTTCTGCGACGCCGCATCCCGCGGCGACGGCAAGGCCTTTGCCGCGTGCTTCACCGAAGACGGCGTCTATCACGACTACATCTACGGACCGCACACCGGCCGCGCGGCGATCGCCGACATGCTCGAGAATCTCTTTCATCGCGATGCCGCCGATTACGATTGGCGCATGTTCGATCCCGTCTTCGACGGCAAGACCGGCTATGCCTGGTCGCTCTCCAAGTTCAAGTCGACCATCCCTGAGTTCAAAGGCAAGGATGTCGTCATCGACGGCATGAGCCGTTTCGTGGTGCGCGATGGGCTGATCGAAGAATATCGCGAGAGCGTCAACGGTGGTGTCGCCATGGCCCAACTCGGTGTCGCCGCGCCGCGCATCGAGAAGGTTCTGAAGCGCTGGGCCGGTTGGTTGCGCGAGCGCCCAGAGGTCCAGAAGTATCTGAAGTCTTAAGCCGGCCGCGCACGGTCACCATCGCTTAACCGCTCGCTTCAAGCATCCTTAAGCGCCGCTAGCCATACTGCGTCGTAACACAGAGCTCCCGCGCAACCCCGCGCTGGAGCGCATCGGTCGTGCGCGTTCTATGTTTCAAATCGGCGGCATCATCTTCGTTTTTGCGACCGTGTTCGGCGGCTACGTTCTCGCCGGCGGCAAGTTCGAAGTGATCCTGCACGCGCTGCCGTACGAAGGAACGCAGATCTTCGGCGCCGCGATCGGCGCCATGCTCATCGCCTCGTCGGGCGGTGACTTGAAGAAGGTGGTCGGCGATCTCGCGAAGATCGTCTCAGGTCCGAAGTGGAAGAAGAAGGACTATATCGACCTTCTCTCGCTGCTGTTCCTCCTCACCAAGATGATGAAGTCGAAAGGCCTCATCGCGCTCGAACAGCACATCGAGAACCCGCACGACTCGACCATCTTCAAGCGCTTCCCGAAGATCGCCAAGGACCACTTCGCGATCGACTTCATCTGCGACACGATCCGCATGATGACGATGAGCCTCGAGGATCCCCATCAGGTCGAAACCGCGATGGAAAAACAGCTCGAGAAACACCATCACGAAGCCTGCGTGCCCGCGGTCGCATTGCAGAACATGGGCGACGGCATGCCCGCGCTCGGCATCGTTGCAGCCGTGCTCGGCGTTATCAAAACCATGGGCTCCATCACCGAGCCGCCCGAGATTTTGGGTCTCATGATCGGCGGCGCCTTGACCGGTACGTTCCTCGGCGTGTTCCTGGCCTACGGCTTCATCGCACCCATGGCCAATCGCTTGAAGGCGATCTACGACGAAGATGCTCATTTCTACCAAGTGATCCGCGACATCCTCGTCGCGCATCTGCACGGCAACGCCGCGCAAGTCTCGGTCGAAATCGGCCGCGGCAGTGTCCCGAGCAGCTATCAGCCGAGCTTCATCGTGCTCGAAGAAGCGCTCAACAACATCCCCGCCGAAGCGTAGCAAGAGTCGTTTTCACGGAAGTCGTTCTATCGGCGCTGCAGAATCAGCGTCACCAGAAACGTGGTCGCCGCGCCCGCAAGAACGCCGATCGTCGTCGCCCACTCGATCGGAAGGTCGACACCGGTGACGACCGCGGCCGTCATTGCCATTCCTGCGAACTGTGCCAAACGCACGGGATTTGATCCCCAACACACCGACGAGGTCGTCGGCTGCAAGCCGCGTGCCCGCTTGGCTTTAGGGTTAAGCGGGTCTATGGCTTGCCCGTTCAGTTGGGATCTCCGCGCGATGATTCTCGTCATTCAGAACGTTCTGACGCCCGACAACATTGCTCAGATTCGCGCCAAGCTGGAGACGATGAGGTGGGTCGACGGAACGGCAACCGCCGGCTGGCACGCCAAGCTGGTGAAGAAGAATCTGCAAGTCGACCGCAATCAGCCCGAGTTTGCGCCGCTCAACAAAGGCGTGACCGAGGCGCTGATGCGCAACCCGACGTTCCGCATGGCGGTTCGCCCGCGCCAGATCACGCCGCTGCTCTTCAGCCGCTATCGTGACGAGATGGAGTACGGCACGCATGTCGACGATCCGGTGATCTACAACATCAGAACCGATGTTTCGTTCACCGTCTTCCTGAGCGATCCGCGAGAGTACGAAGGCGGCGAGCTCGTCATGGAGACGACGGGCGGCGAGCAGGCGTACAAGCCCGAAGCCGGCCAAATGATCACCTACCCGTCCAACACGCTGCATCGTGTCTCACCGGTTACGCGCGGCGAACGTTGGGCCGTCGTCGGTTGGTGTCAAAGCCAGCTCCGCGATCCGGGCCAGCGCGAGATCCTCTACGATCTCGACACGGCCCGCCGCGGCCTCTTCGACAAGCACGGCAAGACGCGCGAATTCGACATCATGTCGAAAGCCCACGCCAATCTCATGCGCATGTGGGCCGATATCTGATGTGCACCGTGCTGGATGAGAAGCCGTGCGGGTCCTCGTTCTAGGCCACACCGGCTTTATCGGCCGCGCCGTCGCCAGACGCGCCGTCGAACTCGGCCACTTTGTTGCTGGCGCCTCACGAGCCGCATCCGACGTGGGCGGCCTGCCTATCGAACAGCACGCAATCGAGCGGACCAGCCCCGATCAGATTCTCAACGCCGTCAGATCGCAGCGGATCGATGCGGTGATCGATTGTGCTGCGTTCACCTGCGCGACGACCACGCCGTTACTCAAGGCGCTCGACGGCGCAGTTGCGCGCTACATTATGTTGAGCTCCGGCGACGTCTACCGGACATACGATATCGTCAACGGTCGCGAGATCGGCCCGGCCACTGAAATTTGGCTCAACGAACAGAGCCCGCTCCGCATCAGCAGGTTTCCTTATCGAGGCCAAACGCCGCGTCCGTCGGACGACCCGCAGCGCTGGATGGATGACTACGACAAGATCCCCATCGAGGATGCGGTGCGCGAAATGCAGGCGACCGCATGGACAATCATGCGCCTGCCGATGGTGTACGGACCAGGCGATCACCTGAACCGCTTTGCCTGGGCGACGGCCCCGATGCGTGCCAGCTCAACACAAATCGTGATCCCGCAGTCATGGGCCGCCTGGCGCACGACCTACGGCTACGTCGACGATGTCACCGAAGGAATTTTGCTCGCCCTGGCCCATCCGTCCGCCAGCAACGCAACCTTCAATCTCGGTGAAGCGCAGCCAACGTCGCACGCCCAATGGGCCCAGCGCTTCGCCGCCGCACTCGGGTGGGAAGGTTCGATCGAGGAATCGGACGACCAGAACCTGCCGCTTGCCCGCGCGACATCGCGTATGAACCTGACCGTGCCGCTATTGATGGCGACGGCGCGTATCCGCAAAGACCTCGGCTACAGCGAGATCACGCCGCTCGAAGTGGCCGTGCGAAGAACGGCGGGCTGAGGCACTACTCCGCGTCGAACTTGATGCCTTGCGCGAGCGGCAAAGCGTTCGAGTAGTTCACGGTCGCCGTTTGTCGGCGCATATACGCTTTCCAGGAATCCGAGCCCGACTCGCGCCCGCCGCCCGTCTCCTTCTCGCCGCCGAAGGCGCCGCCGATCTCTGCTCCCGAGGGTCCGATATTGACGTTGGCGATACCGCAATCGCTGCCCGCCGCCGCAACGAAGCGCTCGGCTTCCTGCATGTCGCGCGTGAAGATGCAGGACGACAGGCCCTGCACGACGCCGTTCTGCAGCGCCACCGCCTCGTCGAACGTATTGTAGGTAAGCACGTAGAGGATCGGCGCGAACGTCTCGCGCTTCACGACGTCGGATTGCGCTGGCATTTCGATCAACGCCGGACGAACATAATAGCCTTGCCCGTACTCCGCGCCGGAGACGCGCCCGCCGCCGAACACCTTGCCGCCCTCGCTCTTCGCTTGAGTGAGCGCGCGCTCCATTCCTTCGAACGCCGCGCCGTCGATCAGCGGCCCGACCAGCGTGCCTTCGCTCAGCGGATTGCCGACCTTGATCTTGCCATAGACGTTCTTCAGCCGCTCGACGAGTTGATCCTTGATCGAGGAATGCACGATCAAACGGCGCAGCGATGTGCAGCGTTGGCCGGCTGTGCCGACCGCCGCGAACGTGATCGCGCGCTCGGCCAATTTCAGGTCGGCCGACGGCGCCACGATCATTGCGTTGTTGCCGCCAAGCTCGAGGATGGTACGGCCAAGACGCGACGCGACGACCGGCGCCAGCGCCTTGCCCATATGCGTCGATCCCGTCGCCGAGACGAGCGGAATACGCCCATCGCGCGCCAAGGTCTCACCGATATGCCGCCCGCCTTGCACGACCTGCGACAATGCCTTCGGCGCGTCGCCGAACCGCGCCACCGCGCGATCGAACAGCTTCTGCGTCGCCATCGCGGTCAGCGGCGTCTTCTCCGACGGCTTCCAGATCACGCTGTTGCCGCACACGATCGCGAGCGCCGCGTTCCAAGCCCACACCGCAACCGGAAAGTTGAACGCACTGACCACCACGACCGGCCCAAGCGGATGCCATTGTTCCATCATGCGATGGCCGGGCCGCTCGGAGGCGATCGTCAGGCCGTAGAGCTGCCGCGAAAGACCGACCGCGAAATCGCAGATGTCGATCATCTCCTGCACTTCGCCGAGGCCTTCCTGCAGGATCTTGCCGGCCTCGAGCGTGACCAGCTTGCCCAGATGCTCCTTGTGCGCGCGGAGTTCCTCGCCGAACAAGCGGATGAGTTCGCCGCGGCGCGGCGCCGGCACTTCACGCCACGCGTGAAAGGCAGCGACCGACGCCGCGATCTTGCGGTCGACGCTCTCCGCGTTGTCGCTCATCACGCGGCCGATCTCGGCGCCATCGATCGGGCTTTTGACCGTGATATCGCCGCGCGACACGTCTTCTTGGGTTATGCCGAGAGCTTGCAGGATCGGAGTGATCATGGGCTTGACCTCTTAGTGTTTCGCCTGCGCGGCCTTGCGGATGCCGCTCAATGTCGACGTCGGTGTGATCGCGTCGGGATTGGTGATGATTTCGATGAGCGCGGGCTTGCCGCTCGCCAGGGCTTCTTCGAACGCGGCTTCGAACTCGGACGTCTTGCGAACGGTCGCACCGAAACAGTGATAGGCATCGGCGAGTGCTGCCAAGCTCGGGTTGACGAGGTCGGTGCCGATCACGCGCGCGGGATACTCGCGTTCCTGATGCATGCGGATCGTGCCGTAGATGCCATTGTTGAACACCAGCACCACGATCGGCAGCTTGAACTGCGCCGCGGTCGCGAGTTCCTGTCCCGTCATCAGGAAACAACCATCGCCCGCCGCCGCGACAACGATACGCTCCGGGTGCGCGGCCTTCGCAGCAATGGCCGCCGGCACGCCGTAACCCATCGCGCCGCTCGTCGGTCCGAGCTGCGTGTGAAACCGCTTGTGCAGATAGAAGCGGTGCAGCCAGCCGGCATAGTTGCCGGCACCATTGGTGACGATCGCATCCTCCGGCAGGCGCGTGTTCAGCCACGCAAAAATCTCCGAGGGATTGACCTCGCCCGGCACCTTCACGGGCTTGATCCACGCCTCATAGTCCTCGCGCGCACTCTTCGCCCAGGCCGACCAATCGGAACGATGCGCGGGCCGCCCCGTCTCCGTTGCCTGAAGAGCGGCATAAGCAAAGCTTTCGACACCAGCATTGATAGCAAGCGTGGTTTGATAGACCCGGTTCAGCTCTTCGGCGCTCGGATGAACGTGGATCAAGCGCTGCTTGGGCACAGGCGGCATAAGGCGCGTGTAGCCGTTCGTCGTCATTTCGCCGAGCCGCGGTCCGATGGCAAGCAGCACATCGGCTTCGGCGATGCGCGCGCCGAGCTTCGGATCGATGCCGATACCCATGTCGCCGACATAAAGCGGATGACGATTGTCGAGCCGGTCCTTGGCACGGAACGACGTCACTGCGGGCAGATGCCAAGCTTCCAAAAACACGCGTACGTCGTGGCAAGCTTTGTCGGTCCACCCGCCCCCGCCGAGAATCGCGAGCGGCCGCTCAGCCGACGACAGCAGGCGCATCATCTCGCCGAGGTCGTGAGCGCGCGGCGCCGCCTCCGAGCGCGCGTAGCGCTTCGTGTCGGGCGCTTCCATCCGCTCGGTCAGCATATCTTCGGGCAGCGCCAACGCCACCGGCCCCGGCCGTCCGCTTACCGCCGTATGGAACGCGCGCGCGACGAATTCCGGCACCCGGTCGGCGGACGGAATTTCCGCGACCCATTTCGTCAGCGGCCCGAGCATGCGGCGATAGTCGATCTCTTGGAACGCTTCGCGCTCCGCCTGATCGCGCGCCACCTGCCCGATGAAGAGGATCATCGGCGTCGAATCTTGGAAGGCGGTGTGCAGGCCGACGCTCGCGTGCGTCGCGCCCGGTCCGCGCGTCACGAAACAGATGCCGGGCCGGCCGGTCAGTTTGCCGTAGGCCTCGGCCATGTTGGCCGCGCCCGCTTCCATCCGGCAGGTAATGAGCTTGATCTGGTCGCGCGCGTCATAGAGCGCATCCAGCACCGCGAGATAACTTTCGCCTGGCACGCAGAACGCTAGATCGGCGCCGTGGATCTTGAGTTGATCGACGAGGATCTGCCCGCCCGTTCGTAAGTTGCTCATGAAGCTCCTCGCGAAGCTTCCCCCCTTGCGGGGGAAGGTGGATGCGCGAGCCCCCAGGCGAGCGCAGACGGATGGGGGGATAGCGCTTCGGAAGATTCACCGGACGAGTTGTCCCCCCTTCCCCCGCAAGGGGGGAAGAAGACTACCGCGTCGAGCTCAAGCCCTTGCATTCGTATCACGCGTAGTACTTGCCGAAGCGGTTGGCGAGGAAGACCTTCAGATCGGCCTGCTCCTGCCGCACGAAACCCTTCTTCGGCAACTGCCCGGCGACCAGCATGTCGATCATCGCACAAATGCCGGACGCGGTCGTAATCTGGATCGCGCTCATCAGTTCGCCGTTGATCTCCTGCGCATAGATCTTCTTCGCATAGCTCTCTTGCGTCAGCTTGCCATGCCGCTGACCCGACACCGTCACGAAGACGAGAACCACGTCCTGATAGGTGATCGGAATCGCGGTCTCCAGCACGTCCTTCAGGATATCGCGGCGCAGGCCGAGGCGCAGGTCGCGCACCAGCGTCTTGATGATATCGCGGTGCCCCGGATAGCGCACGGTCTTGTAGTTCAAATTCTCGATGCGCCCCTCCAACGTCTCCGCCAGCGTGCCGAGGCCGCCCGACGTGTTGAACGCTTCGTAATCGATGCCGTCGAGCGAGAAGTGCTCCATCTCTTCGAGCGCCGGCACCTCGCGCAGCTTCCCGTCGACAATCGCCTCGCAGGGGTTGCAATACTCGTTGATCAAGCCGTCGGTCGACCACGTGAGATTGTACTTCAAAGCATTCGTCGGATAGACCGGCAGTGCGCCGACGCGCATGTTCACATCGCGCAAGGAATCGAAGCGCTTCGCCACGTCCTGCGCGACGATCGAAATAAAGCCCGGCGCCAAGCCGCACTGCGGAATGAATGCCGTATCCGCGCCCTTGGCGAGCTGCTTCACCGTGCGCGTGCTTTCGACGTCTTCCGTGAGATCGAAATAGTGAGCGCCACAATCCTTGGCGGCCGATGCAACGACCGGCGTCAGATGGAACGGCATCGCGCTCGCGACGATCTCGTGCCCTTTGATTGCGCCGCGTAGCGCCGAAGCGTCGCTGACGTCGAGCACGAGCTTGCGCACGTTCTTCTCCGGCAACCGCGCCAGGCTCTCCGCATCGCGGTCCGCGACCGTGACCTGATATTCGCCGGTGGCCGAAAGAAGCGATGCGATCGCGTGGCCGATCTTGCCGCCGCCGAGCAGAATGAGCTTGGTCGCCATGGCCGTCTCCTGAAGGTCTTCGGGGTCGTTGGATGTCGCCGAATCTACCCCTCAAACCAGCCGGAATGGAGTGTACAAACCGTCGGAACTAGGCGAAACTTCCGTCAAATTAACGGATCAGCCGTTAGATTGTCGCCATGGATCAAACCGACCAAAAGCTCCTGTCGCTCCTCCGCGCCAACGCGCGTGAGCCTCTCGCCGCGCTCGCCCGCAAGCTCGGCCTCGCCCGCTCGACGGTGCAGGACCGCCTCAAGCGCCTCGAGAAGGAACGCGTCATCGCCGGCTACTCGGTCCGGCTGAGCCAAGAACACGTTCAGCGCCGCATTCAGGCGCACGTCATGATCAGCGCCGATCCAAAGGCGGCCGCCCACCTCGTCACCGAACTCAAGAAGATGCCGGAGGTCTACCGGCTCGCCGCCGTCTCCGGCACCTACGACCTCATGGCGGAAGTCGGGGCCGAGTCCACCGAACGCATCGACACCATCCTGGACGCCATCGGCCACCTCAAGGGCGTCGAGCGCACGATGTCCTCGATCGTTCTCAGCGTAAAATTCGACCGCTAACCGGCAGCGGGATTCGCGCTCCGCTCTAAGCGCGCGCGGTCGTCTCGAGTACGCGCAACACGAACCCCGCGTGATGGATCGCGTTGCAGATCGCCTGAGCGTGCTTGGCGTCGCGCGTTTCGACGTTGACGTGCAGCTCGGCGCCCTTTGCCGGCACGTCGGCCAGCATGCGGTTGTGCACGACTTCGAGGATGTTGCCCCCAGCTTCGCCGATGATCGCCGCGACCTTCGCGAGCACGCCGGGCCGATCCTCGATCTCGACGCCGATCGAGAGGATGCGTCCTTCATGCTGCAGCTCCCGCATCAAGACGTTCGCCAGTAGGCGCGGATCGATGTTGCCGCCGCACAGCACGAGCCCGACGTGTTTTCCTTTGAACGGCTCGGGATGCTCAAGAAGGGCCGCGAAACCGGCGGCGCCAGCGCCCTCGACCACGGTCTTTTCGATCATCAGCAGCAGCGCGATCGCGCGTTCGATCGTCTGCTCCGGAACCAGCAATATGTCGTCCAACAATTCCTTGCAGATCGCGACCGTCTTCGCGCCGACGTTCTTGACCGCGATGCCTTCGGCGATCGTCTGTCCGCCGATCGGTTCGTGCCGATCCTTGAGCGTGTTGTACATCGCGGGAAAGAGCTCGGTTTCGACGCCGATCATCTTGATCGACGGTTTGATTGCCTTCGCCGCGACCGCGCATCCCGCCACCAATCCGCCGCCGCCGACCGGAATGACGATCGTTTCGAGCTGCGGATAATCTTCCAGCATCTCGAGCGCGACGGTCCCGGCGCCGGCGATGATCTTATCGTCGTTGTACGGATGCACGAAGACGAGCTTGTCGCGCTCGGCCATTTCGTGCGCGAAGACATCCGACTCGGCCAGCGTCGCGCCTTTTTGAATGACCCGCGCGCCGTGACCCATCGTCTGCCTCACCTTCACGAACGGCGTCGTCTCCGGCATCACGATCGTCGCCGGAATGCCGAGCCGCGATGCGTGATAGGCGACGCCTTGCGCGTGATTGCCGGCGGACATCGCGATCACGCCCCGTTTGCGCTCCTCCGCCGTCAAACTGAGCAGCTTGTTCAGCGAACCGCGATCCTTGAACGAAGCCGTGAATTGCAGATTTTCGAACTTGAGATAGACCTGAGCGCCGGTGATCTCCGACAACGTCCGCGACAGATGACAGGGCGTACGCACGACAGCGCCTCTGATCGCCTTCGCGGCGGCTTTCACATCGGCAAGTGTGACCGGCATCGGACGCCTCTTGTGCAAAGTGGCGCGACCTTAAACCAAGCCGCCCGTCACGAGGCAAGGGCGCTTGACCCGGACCTTGGGTCTTGGTCTGACCTACGCGCGGCGACGAAAGAACATCTGCAATGCACGACCTGACCAAGGGCTCGATCACCGGCCACATCTTGACGATGGGCCTGTTCATCGCCGTCACGATGCTGGTTCAAACGGCCTACTTCCTGGTCGACCTCTACTTCGTCTCGCGCATCGGCAAGGAAGCCGTGGCCGGGGTCAGCACCGCCGGCAACATGATGTTCTTGGCGATGGCCATCAGCCAGGCGATCGGCGTCGGCATCACGTCGCTCGTCGCCCGCTCGATCGGTGCCGGCGATACCGCGGCGGCGAACAGGCTGTTCAATCAGGGCATGGGAATGGCGCTGATCATTTCCGTGATCACGCTGGTCGTTGGCTACGCGTTCGGCCTTGGCGCCGTGAGCCGCCTTGCGGCGGACGACGCGACGGCGGTCGAGGCGCGCTCGTATCTCGGCGCCTTCATTCCCTCGCTCGCGATGATGTTTCCGACCGTAGCGCTCGGCTCGGCCTTGCGCGCGGCGGGCATCGTGCGCGCGCCGACCATCGTGCAGTCGCTGTCTCTGCTGTTGAATATCATCCTGGCGCCGGTGCTCATCGCAGGTTGGGGAACCGGTATTGCGTTCGGCGTCGCCGGTGCCGGCTGGGCGAGCACGATCGCGGTCGGCGTCGGTCTCCTCGCCATGTACGCCATCTTCCCGCGCGTTCAGTCGAAGATGCGCACCCATGTCGGCGATCTTGCGCCACGGCTCGTCGAGTGGGGCCGTCTGCTCTATGTCGGTGCGCCCTCGGCCGCCGAATTCTTCCTGATGTTCGTCATCGTCGGCGTCGTCTACTACGTCATCCGCGAATTCGGCGCCGAGGCGCAAGCAGGCTTCGGCATCGGCAGCCGCGTGTTGCAGTCGGTGATGTTGCCGGCAATGGCGATATCGTTTTCGGCCTCGCCCATCGTCGGCCAGAATTTAGGCGCCGGAAACGCCGCGCGCGTGCGCGAAGCCTTCTACACGGCCGTCAGCATCAGCGCCGCCATCATGGTGGCACTCGCGCTTCTGATGCACATCAGCCCGTCGACGCTGACGGCGCCGTTCTCGCCGGACGCGGGCGTTCTCGACAACGCCAACCTCTATCTGCGGATCATTTCCTGGAACCTGGTCGCCTCCGGCATCGTCTTCACCTGCTCGGGCGTCTTCCAAGGCATGGGCAACACCACGCCCTCGCTGATGTCGAGCGCCAGCCGGATCTTCACCTTCGTCCTGCCGGCGCTGTGGTTGGAACAGAAGCCCCACGTCACGCTGGAGGAGTTCTGGTGGCTTTCCGTCGCCTCGACCGGATCGCAAGCGATCATCAGCCTCGCGCTCGTCTTCCGCGAGCTGCGGCGGAAACTCGGCACGATGCCCACGGCAGCGGCACCCGCGGCGCCTTAAGTCTGGTATAGGTGAGCCAACCCTCTTTTCGCCGCCAGCGGAGCGCAAACATGCAAGGCAAAACGATTGTCGTCACCGGCGCGTTCGGCATCCTCGGTCGCGCCGCGGCGGCGGCGGCCGCCACAGCGGGCGCCAAAGTTGCCATGCTCGACATCGCGGTCCCGGCAACGAATCCGGTCTCAGGCGCCATCGCAATGAAAGCCGATCTGACCGATCCGGAGTCGGCCGCCGCCGCAATGCGCAAAGTGCGCGACGACACGGGCCGCATCGACGCGCTCTTGAACATCGCGGGCGGCTTTGCCTGGCAGACGGTTGCTGACGGCGACGCCAAGACCTGGGATCGCATGTTCACGCTCAACCTCAAAACGGCGCTCAACGCCACAAAAGCGGCATTGCCGTTCCTGATCGAAGCGAAGGGTGCGATCGTCAACATCGGCGCCAACGCCGCGCTCAACGCGTCGGCCGGCATGGGAGCTTATGCCGCGTCGAAATCAGGCGTTCACAAGCTCACGGAGAGTCTCGCGCAAGAGCAGAAGGGCCGCGTACGCGTCAATGCCGTGCTTCCTTCGATCCTCGACACGCCGCAAAACCGCGCCGACATGCCCAAGGCCGATCCGTCGACCTGGGTGAAGCCGGAAGATCTCGCGAAAGTCCTGCTCTTCCTCGTCTCCGATCAGGCGCGCGATATCACCGGCGCATTGATACCCGTCACCGGTCGCGTCTAGAGCGCCCGAGCTTGAGCGTGACGAAACGCGACGGCGCCATCTGGATCGCCTACGCCCAGGTCGCGGCCTCTTTCGTCTTGGTCGGCATATCTGTGCCGTTGGCGAAGCTGATGGTGCGCGATTTGCCGATCTTCCTCGCCTGCGGCGTACGCTTCGTCGCCGCCGTCGCGATCGCCTTGCCGCTGCTCTGGTGGCGCGGCGAGTCGCTGGCGAACATCGCGCCGCGCGATCATCGGCTGTTGTTCTCCCAAGCCTTGCCGGGCGTATTTCTATTCCCGGTCCTTCTATTCCAAGGATTGAAGACCGCAAACGGCACCGCGGCCGGCGTAATTCTCGGCGCGATGCCAGCCGTCGTCGCAGTGCTCGCCGTTCTGCTGTTGCGCGAGCGTCCGGCCTTGCGCGTCTGGATCGGCGTCGCGCTCGCGGCCGCTGCGATGATCCTGCTTGAATTACAGAATGCCGGATCGACAACCGGCGCCGATGGCTGGGGCGTGCTTCTTGTGATTGCCGCCGTCTTTGCCGAAGCACTTTACACCGTGTTGGCCCGCAGTCTCGGCGGACGCGTCTCGCCCGTCGCCGTTTGCGCCTGGCTCAGCCTCTTCGGTCTGATTGCCTTCACGCCATTCGCTCTCGTCGACGCTCAGCGCATCGATCTCGCGAGCGTTTCGTGGACGTCGTGGGCCAGCGCCGTCTACTACGGCATCTTCCCGTCCGTCACGTCGTTCCTGTTGTTCTACAGCGCCATCCGCCGCATCGAAGCCGCCAACGCCGGCGTGTTCACGAGCTTGATGCCGCTCACCGCAATCCTGCTGTCGATCGCCATGCTTGGCGAAGTTTTGAGTATGGCGGATGCCCTCGGCGCCCTGCTGGTCTTCGCAGCCTTGGCAC
Organism: Alphaproteobacteria bacterium; assembly: GCA_016124635.1. Lineage (GTDB taxonomy): Bacteria > Pseudomonadota > Alphaproteobacteria > Micropepsales > Micropepsaceae > SZUA-430. The sequence continues at coordinate 32,739 of WGNJ01000003.1, forward strand.
TGATCGTCATGCCCGCGAGGAAGAAGGTTGGTAGCACCGGCCGGATTTGAACCAGCGACCAAGGGATTATGATTCCCCTGCTCTACCACTGAGCTACGGTGCCACGGCTCGCAAGAGGGCGCGATGTAAGGCGCGCCCCTCCCCCCTGTCAAGGCAAAGTGGAACTACTCCGCCGCAGCGGCGACGCCGCGTTCGCCACGCACGATCCAACCGCCACCCAGCATGCGTGATCCGCCGCCGGCATCGTAGAAGACGCATGCTTGTCCCGGAGCGACGGCTTCTTCGCCGCCCGGCAGAAGGACCTCGGCGCCTTCGTCGAACGTGCGGATTTGCGCCGGCACCGGTTCACGCGTCGAACGCACGCGCGCGAGCACGTCGAGCGGCGTCGAAGAGAGAGGCGCGTTGCCGAGCCAATTCAAGTCCCGCAAGAAGATCCGCCGCGTCGCGAGTGCGCTGCGCGGACCGACCACGACCTCACGCTTCGCCGCGTCGATGCTGAGCACGAAGAGTTGCTCATGATGATCGAGGCCGAGCCCCTTGCGTTGACCGACGGTGAAGTTGACGACCCCGCCGTGCTGGCCGAGCACGCGCCCGCCGAGATCGACGATGTTGCCCGGTGCCATCGCGTTCGGCCGCATCTTCGCGACGACGTCGGCATAGCGTCCACCGCCGACAAAACAAATGTCTTGACTGTCAGGCTTCTCGGCAAGCTCGAGTCCGAGATCGGCCGCGATCGTTCGCGTCTCGCTCTTCGGCAAACCGCCGAGCGGGAACCGCACGAAGTCGAGCTGCGCTTGCGTCGTTGCGAACAAGAAATAGCTTTGGTCGCGTCGCGCGTCGGCTGCCCGGTGCAACTCCGGCCCGCGCGCGCCGGCCACACGACGAATGTAGTGACCCGTGATCAACGCAGCCGCGCCGAGGTCTTTCGCCGCGCCCAGCAGATCGCGAAACTTGACGCTCTCGTTGCAGCGCACGCACGGCACCGGCGTCTCGCCGCGCGCATACGACGCCGCGAAATCTTCCATCACGGACGCGCGAAACTTCGCTTCGTAATCGACGACATAGTGCGGGATGCCGATCTTGGCCGCGGCAACGCGCGCATCCGCAATGTCTTGGCCGGCGCAACATGCGCCCTTGCGCTGCGGCTGCGCGTTGCTGGCGTAGAGTTGCATCGTGATGCCGACGACCTCATAGCCGGCGCGTGCCGCAAGCGCCGCCGCGACGGCACTGTCGACACCGCCCGACATGGCCGCGACGACGCGCGTCCGCGCCGGCTCTCCGGGCAGATCCATCAACGCGCGAATATGGTCGACATCCAACATGAGCGCGCGAATATAAGCGGCGAAACGCCGGGCGCAAGGCTGCGATCGCGCGGCGCGCTACGCGACGGGCAGGAAGTTCAGCAGCGACAGCTGATTGAGGCTGGCGATCATCTTGGCCGACGCGGCGGCTGCGGTCTGATCCGCGTTCAGCTTGGCGATCGCCGTCGGCAGATCCGCATCCTCGATGTCGCTGATGAACTTGGTGAAATAGTCCGCCATCGCTTGCTGCTGGTCCAGCGCGGTGCTCGCTCGATTGTAGCGCACGCCGTTTTCGGCGGCCACGACATCGATGCCGTCCTGGATCGACGGAGCGGCAATATTCTGGGTGGTGAGAAACGCCGTCTGCGTCTGATCCAAGCTGGTGCCGAACGGCCCGCTCGCGCCCGCGGCGAAAGCTCCGATGTCTTTGAACATCTGAAACAGGTCGGTTGCCGTTTCGCTGGCGGTGATGCCCGTTTGGATGGTTTCGTTGTCGCCGATGCGGTCGTTTTGCTTCACGGTCGTATTGTCGAATACGGCGGCAACTGTCGGCGCGGCAACGAGGTCGTCGAGCGACTGCGCGTTCACCGGCGGCACATCGGTGCGCGAACCGCTCCAGATGTACTTTCCGTCGACCTGTGTGTTGAGAATGTTCACCGCCTGATCGTAAAGCGCGCGCACTTTCTCGGTGAAGCCGATGCCGCTGCCCGTCGAAAGTGCGTCGCCGATCGCCGCTCGCAGCTGCGCCGAAACATCGCTGAGGCTCTGAAGCTGAATGTCATAGAGATCGAGCCGATCGACTGCCGACTTCGTCGCCGCCGTATAGCTTTCGATCGAGGCCGCCTTCGACTTCGCCGATGCAAGCACGCTCGCTTGATCCTTGACGTCGGAATATTGCGTGCCGACCTTGCCGCTCGAAATCTGCTGCTGCGTGTTCGCCAAGCTCTGCTGGATGCTCTGGTACTGCGACAGCAGCGTCTGCGCGAGCCCGTACGTGCCAATCCGGTCGATCATGTGACTAAGCCCTCAATTCTTCATACTGCTTGCAGCAACGTGTCGTACATCTGCTGAACCGTCGTCAGCATGCGCGCCGAAGCGTTGTACGCCTTCTGGAACAGCATCATGTTCGACAGTTCGTCGTCGAGGTTGACGCCCTCGACCGATGTCTTCTTCGCGGCGACCTCTTGCTTGACGTCGCTGCGGTAGGCTTGGTCGGCTTCCGCCGAGCTCGCCAGATCGGATTGCGTGCCGATGATGCGCGCCGTGAAATCGCTGAGCGACATCGTCGTCGATCCGAAGCCACCGGCTGCAGGCCACGTGAACGAGGCATTGGCGACAGCGGCGAGACCCAGCGCTCCCCGATTGTCGCCAGCGCCCAGCACCACGTCGCCTGCAGCGGTGGTCGGCCCCACTTCGAGCTGCGCCAAGGCCAACAACTGGCCGTTCGACGCGATGTCGCTCCTGACAGTCAGCCCTGCCGCCTGATCGGCGCGCACGGCCGTCCCCAGCCCGAAGAATTGTGACAGGCTCACGCCGGTCGTACCGCGCGAAGTCGTGTCGTCCGTGACCTCGAGGCGCGCGCCCGGCGTTGCCGGCGTCATCGTCAACGTGCCGTCGCTCCCCAGCGTAAACGTCGCCGCCCCCGCGGCCGCCGTGTTCAAATCGCTGACGATGTCGCCAACCGTCGTGCCCCCGATCGTGATGCTGAAGGTCTTGAGAATTGCTCCGTCAGTTCCACGCAGCACAAAGCTCGCCTGATCGCCGGCCGTGAAGCCGTGCGCGTCGCCGCTCGCCATGCCGGTTGCAAAGCTGGACGGGCTCGACGCCTGAATGAGGTCGTTCAATCCGAACACTTGCGAGAAGCCCCGACCGGCGCGAGAGCTCGGATCGGTATCGTCCTGCTTGATCGCGATGCCCTGGCCCGAATTGTTTGCCGTTATCGACAACACGCCGTTGCTGAACGTCGCCGTTGCCGCGCCGCCGAGACCAGAATTGATCGCACTCACCACGTCGCCGACGGTCGCAAGCGTCGAGAAATCGAGATCGAGCTTCTGCACCAGCTGGCCTTGCGCATCGACGATCGCGATCGTTGCGACGCCGCTCATGTTCAAAGCGTCGCTGCTCAGCAGGCCCGTGTTGCGCCCAGTCAACGTCGCAGGCGGCGGCACCGACGAACTGTCGTTGTGAATAGCGTTCAGCTGCTCGGCCAATCCGCCGGCAAGCGCGCCGAGCTGTTCCGCGAGATCCGGCAGCGTCTTGTCGCGCAGATCGAGCAATCCGCGGAACGTGCCGCCGCGCACGCGCCCCTCGATCGCCGTCGGCGGCCCCATGTCGACGCCATTCGCGTTCATCTGCTGCAGCATGATCGACGGGAACGAGGTCGCCGACGTCACCGTCGTCGGACTATTATAGCGAAGTTCCGATTTCAGATCCGAGATCAGCGACGTGCCGTCGCCCATCGACACGAAGACGCGTCCGTCTGGTTGCTCGAATGTGCGAACGTCGATCTGTTCCGAAAGCTGTGCGATCGCCTTGTCGCGATCATCCAGCAGACCGGTCGACGTGTCGCCGTTCTGATAGGCGCGCTTGATCTGGGTATTGAGGTCGTAGATCCGGCTGATCAGATCGTTGACAGTTGAAATGCTGTCCGTCAGCTGGGTATTGGCATCTTGGCGCAGCGATTGAACGCCGTCGGCCATCGAGGAGATCGACGAGAGGGCGGTCTGCACCGCCGAGAGCGCCGAAGCTCGCGTGGCGGCGGAGGACGGATTGGTCGAAAGTTGCGACAGCGCGGTCATCGCTGTCTGGATGCGCGCCTGCAGCGAAGAATCTCCCGTCAGCGACGCCACCAGCTGCTGAACGCGCGAAAAATATGAAGACAACGTATCGGCCTTCGAAAACGCGCTCGTCGCGGACAACGATTCTTGATCGAGATATTGATTTGCGATGCGGCGGATCTCGTCGATCTGCACACCCGTCAACGTCGAGCCGGTCAAACGAGGCCCGAACTGTACGTCGCGGCGGTTGTAGCCGTCGGTGTCGACATTCGCGATGTTGTTCGATGTCGTACGCAGCGCCGTCTGGTTGGTGAGAAGACCGCTGACCGCCGTGCTTAGAATACTGTTGAGCGACATAGACTGCTCCTAGCGTCTCGGCAAAATTTGCCGCGCGGCCACGCACGACCCGAGCGATACGCCCACACCTTCGTCGCGCATTTCGCGCCGAATTGACGGGCATTTCTGCAATGTACGGGTCTGGTGACCCATGACGCATTGATCCTCGGGCGTTCGCCGCCGATCGTATCGATTGCAACGCCGATGCCAGCGCAAACGTGGCGTTGTTGCCGGGCTCTTCCTTGCCGCGTCGAGCAAACTCTGCCGCCTCTTCGCAAAGCGCTGGTCGAAAGAAAATCGCGGATCGCCGCGCCTTTCCCCACTGGCCTACGCCTTGCTTTCGAAAAGACCGAGGGCGACGTGCGCTCTCTTCGAACATTGGACCGACGATGACCGCAGCGACTGCAATTCCAGTGACGACCACGCCGGCGTCTACAGCGCTGACTGGCGGCATCGCGAGCGCGAAAGCGTCACCGGCAGCGGCGGCATTGACCGCAGGCACCGCCGGCGCCGGCACATCGCAAGCTACTGGTGAAGGTTTCGCTGCCGCGCTTGCCGCCCTTCTCGGCGTGGCAACGCAAGCCCAGCCGCAAGCGTCTTCTCATGCGCCTAAGTCGCAACCCACCACGACGCAGCAATCGTCCGCCACCGACAAGAAAGATCAAACGGCGGTCGTCGTACCGGTGGTCCCGGGATTGGTTCTGCAGCCGGCACTGCCCCAGCAACAGGCGCAGCAAGAAGCGCTCACGGTCCAAGCTGCAACGCCCGCGGCACAGACGCAGGCGGCAAACGTCTTGCTGGCAGCACCAAAGGGCTCAGCACTGACAGTCGAGACGAAGGCTCAGGGCAAAGGCGCAGCGTCCCCGCAGCCTGTGGCCGGAACTACGGCCGCTCAACAATCTATCCCTGAAACGTCGCTGGCAATCGTGCCGCCGGCCCAAGCGGCTGCGGCTCAGCATGCTTCCACGCCGACTCCGGTTGCGCAGGTGGTTGCGCAAGCAGCAGAGACGCCTGCACAGCCCGACGCGGCTCAGAAGCCTGAGGCAAATCCCGTCCCGCAGACGGCCGCAGCTTCGTTAGGCGCTGCCGCCGTGGCGACCCTCCTCGCCAATCCGCAGCAAACTCAATCGAGCACACCGGCCTCCGCCAAGACGCCGTCAAAGCCCGAAACATCGAAAGATGTTCCGGCGCTTGCCAAATTGGACTCGACAGGTCAGGCGAATCCGACCCCGCCGACGACCGACGGCAAGTTGGCGGCTAACACGCACCTGGCCGACGCCATTCAACATGCGCTGTCGAACAACGGTAACGGCGGCGCTCACACGGGCGACGGCGGCGCAAACGGCAACACAACGACGCCGCAGCTTCCGAGCACGGCCTCGCCCGTGGCCGTCGCTGTCCACACGAGCACCGTCGACACGACGGCGCCTGTGCAGGCGCCCCTCCCGCAGCAGCCCGTCGCCGTGCCGCTGGATACGCTCGCGGTTCACATTGCGCGCAAATTCGAATCCGGCGAAAGCCGCTTCGAGATCCGCCTTGATCCCGTGGAACTCGGCAAACTCGACATATCGATGACCGTTGCCGACGACGGCCGCCTGCAAGCCGTCGTCCGCGCGGAGCGCCCGGAAACTCTCGACATGCTCCAACGCGACGCGCGCGTGCTCGAGAACCAGCTTCGCAGCAGCGGATTCAACGTCGACTCCGGCTCGCTGAATTTTTCCCTTGGCGGCGGCAGCAATCAGCAATCCGCCTTCGCCGAACCGAAATTCGGCGGCACGTTCACCACAACCCCTGAAGCAGAGCAGATCGCGGCAACGACGACCGTCGTCAATGTGCGCGACGGTCTCGATATCCGGATCTGAGGACAATCATGGACGTTTCCGCAACCTCATCCGCCGCCAGCACCGCAGCCTCCAGCGCGCGCCAAACGCTGAGCTCGAACTACGACACGTTCCTGAAGCTGCTGACGGCGCAGCTGCAGAACCAAGATCCGCTGTCGCCAATGGACTCCACGCAGTTCACCCAGCAGCTGGTGATGTATTCGCAGGTCGAACAGCAGATCACGACGAACGACAATCTCTCGTCCCTCATCGCGCTGCAGAAAACGGCCGCCGGCGCCAACGCCGTCAGCTATCTCGGCCGCACTGCCTTCACGCAAGGAGCGCAAACTTCGCTCGTCGACGGAGCAGCCACCTGGCGCTACACGCTGCCGAACGACGCAGCCAGCGTGACGATCAACGTACAGAACGCCAACGGCCGTACGGTCTACACGACGACCGGCGACGCGAATCTCGGCGATCACGACTTCAGCTGGGACGGTCAGAACAACGCCGGCGTCGCTCAGCAGGACGGCACCTACACGCTTTCGATCGCCGCCAAAGATGCATCCGGCAAGACGCTGACGCCGACCATCACCGGCATCGGTGTCGTCAAGGAAGTCGACATGTCCGGCACCGAACCGACGGTGACCGTCGGCGCGCGCGCCGTGTCGTTGGGCGAAATCGTAGGCCTTAAGAACTGACGGCTTCGGCCGTTCTTTGGTTTCGCGGCCGGAAGCGCCGCGGTTGAAAAAGCGGAGCGCGGTTCGAAGGGCCAACCTCCATCAAGTGAATCGGAGCAAACGCCGTGAGCATTTACGGAGCCTTGTTTACGGGCGTGGCGGGCTTGAACGCCAACAGCCGCGCCTTGTCGAACACCTCGACCAACATCGCCAACGTCAACACCGTTGGCTACAAGACAACGCAGAGCCAGTTCTCGACCCTGCTCGCCGAGAACGTCGACATCGGTCAATTCTCCAGCGGCGGCGTTAAGGCGGTCCCCGTTCAGGAGATCTCGCACCAAGGCGAGATCACGCAGACGAGCTCATCGACCGACCTCTCGATCTCCGGCAACGGCTTCTTCGTCGTGACGAAAGATGCGAATGCCGATCCGTCGGTCAGCCAGCTTCTTTACACCCGCGCCGGTAACTTCGTGAGAGATGCCGACGGCTTCTTGCGCAACGCCTCGGGCTACTACCTCCAGGGTTGGCAGCTCGACGACAACGGCGATATTCCTTCGAACCCGGCCGACGTCACGGCGATTGACCTTGGTCAAATCACCGGCACGGCCGAGCCGACGACGACGGTCGGCCTGCGCATCAATTTGCAGTCGAGCGCCACGGCGCAGACCTACACGGCTGGCGACATGAACGCCGGCACCGTAACGCCGCAATATCAGACCGGCCTCGAAGTGTACGACAGCCAGGGCGGCTCGCAGCCGATCCGTTTGGCTTTCGTCAAAACGGGCGCGAACACGTGGGCCTATGAAGCGATCTACGACGGCGATCCGGCGAACATCGGCGGCGCCGCCAACAATCCGATCGCGACCGGCACCATCACCTTCAACACCGATGGCACGATTGCGACGCCCGCATCGGCTGTCAGCATTACGATTCCGTGGGCCGCTGCATCGGGCCTCGCGTCGCAGACCATCGACTTCAATCTCGGCACACCGGGCACAGCCACTGGCTTGACGCAGTACGATGCCGCCTCCACGCTCTACGCCACGCAGACCAACGGTGCCCTCTTCGGCGCGCTGACAGGTGTGCGCGTCGACGGCGACGGCAAGGTCATCGCCCTGTTCGACAACGGCATCGAAAAGCCCATCTATCAACTGCCGATCGCGACCTTCCTCAATCCGGACGGTCTGCGCGCGCTCGACGGCAACGCCTATGCGGGCACGGTCGACTCGGGCGACGTCAGTTTGAAGGTCGCAAGCCAAGGCGGCGCCGGCACGGTTCAGAGTTCCGCTTTGGAACAGTCGACCGTCGACCTCGCCAAAGAGTTCTCCGACATGATCGTGATCCAGCGCGCGTACAGCGCCGCCTCAAAGATTATCACGACGGCGGACGAAATGCTGGACGAGCTGACGAGACTCAAGCGTTAGCGCCGTTCTGATCGGATGAGCCGTTCACGCAGATGAATGGCTCCTTTCGATGATGCCGTGAAATTGCAGGCGTTTGGAGAACCGGGTCTTTACCACCTTTCTGAACGCCGCTTTCACGCGGCATCCGTAGAGTGTGCGGCAGTTAAGTTTGTTTGCGTGCAGGAGTGGGTATGGTGATGAGCGAAGAACGGCAAGGGCGCGTGACTTACGTCATCGGACCGGATGGGTCACCGCTGACGATCGCCGATCTGCCACCGCCCAACACGAAGCGGTGGGTTATTCGTCGCAAGGCGGAGGTCGTCGCAGCTGTGCGTGGCGGTCTGTTGAGCCTTGAAGAGGCTTGCAAGCGTTACACGCTGACGGTCGAGGAGTTCCTCGCCTGGCAGCGCGCGATCGACAAGTACGGCTTGGCGGGCTTGCGTACCACGCGCGTCCAGCAATACCGCAATTAGTCCGTAAACGAACGATTAGGAATCGAGAGGCGATCCGCGGAGTTCCGCGGGTCGCCTTTATCGTTCTCCGATGCCGCCGCATTAAACTCAAATTTACAGCGTTCTGGGTAATTTTTGCCTATCCGGACGCGATCGCACCAAGCCTGCGAACAAGAAGTGCTCCGTCCGGATGAATTGAATTCACCGGACTTCATGGAGCAGACGTTGGGTTTCCTCAGATCGATGGGTCCTGCACGCCTGGGCGCAATGATGGGCCTCACCATCGCGCTCGTCGGTGCGTTCGTCTACGTCATGAACATGATGACGCAGCCGACCATGTCGCTGCTCTACGCCGGATTGGATCCGCACGACAGCGCCGAGATCATCGGCAAGCTCGAAGGCATGAAGGTTCAGTATCAGCTGAAGGGCGACGGCACGACGATTTTGGTGCCTGCCGATCAAGCGCTGCGCTTGCGCATGCAGCTCGCCGGCAACGGCCTGCCGACCGGTGGTTCCGTCGGCTACGAGATCTTCGACCGCTCCGACGCCTTCGGGCAAACCGCCTTCGTGCAGAACGTCAATCTGCTTCGCGCACTCGAAGGCGAGCTGGCGCGCACCATCCGCTCGCTGGACTCGATCGAGAACGCCCGCGTGCATCTGAACATCCCGAAGCACGAGCTCTTCGTCGAGAAGCAACCCGATCCTTCGGCCTCCGTCGTCATCCGCGCGCGCGGGCAAGTCAATAGCAGCCAGGTACAGGCGATCCAAAACCTCGTCGCCAGCGCCGTTCCCGGCATGAAGCCCGGCACGGTGACCGTGATCGACGAGAAAGGCATCATGCTCGGCGGCGGCCAGGCCGGCGCGGACGACGCGCCGATCCAGCACGACGAGCGCCAAGCCTCATATGAAGACCGTATCCGCAGCCAGGTCGAGAGCATCATCTCCAGCATCGTCGGCCCCGGCCGCGCGCGCGTGCAGGTCACGGCCGACATGGATTTCGCCCGCATCACCCGCGCCAGCGAAACCTTCGATCCCGACGGTCAGGTGGTTCGCTCGACGCAGACGACATCGGCGAATTCGAACAATCAAAACAATCGCAGCGCACAAGGCGTGACCGTGACCAATTCGCTTCCGGCTGGCACGCAAACCGGCGCCACGCCGACCTCGGGCAATGGCTCGAGCTCGACCGACGCCAAGACCGAAGAAACGATCAACTACGAGATATCCAAGAAGACCGAGACCGAAATTCAAGAAGGCGGCCGCGTGAAGAAGCTTTCCGTCGCCGTCGCCGTCGATGGCAGCTACACGACCGGCCAGGACGGCAAGCGCACTTACGTACCGCGCAAGCCGGAAGAGATGCAGCAGATCGAACAGCTCGTGCGCTCCGCCATCGGCTTCGACGAGAAGCGCGGCGACCAGCTCAAAGTCGTCAATCTGCCGTTCGACCAGCCCGAGCCCGAAACGCTGCCGCCGGCGGAGGAGCCGTTCCTCGGTCTCGGCAAGGCGGATTATTGGCAGATCGCGCAGTTCGGCGGTCTCGGCGTCATCGCGCTCCTTCTCATCTTCTTTGTCGCGCGTCCGTTGGCGCTGCGCCTCACGGCGCCGCAGGCCGCGGGACAGCTGGCGCTGGCATCCGCGCCCGCCGGTGCGGGTGGCGCGGCACTGCCGCCGGGCGCACCGCAACAAGCGCTCGCCGGACCGGCGCATGCGGCACTTCCCGCACTCGGACCAAGCGCCGGCAGCATGATCGACATCGCGCAAATCGAAGGCCAGGTGAAGGAGTCGTCCGTCCGCAAGGTCGGCGAGATCGTCGCCAAGCACCCCGACGAAGCGACCGCGATCATGCGCACGTGGCTCCACGAGTCGGCATGAGGCTGAGCTGACCGATGGCAAAACCGGGTAAATCTTCTGGCCGCGAGGACACCCGCTCTCTCAGGGGAGCGGAGAAAGCCGCCGTACTCTTGCTTGCGCTCGGCGACGACCACGGCGCGCCGATCTGGAATGCGCTCGACGACGAGGAGGTCAAGGAAGTCTCCCAGATCATGTCGAATCTGGGCGCGGTCTCCTCCGGACTCATCGAAGGACTGCTCATCGAATTCGTCTCGCAGATGTCCTCGACCGGTTCGCTGCTCGGTTCGTACGATTCGACGGAGCGCTTGCTGACCAAGTTCCTGCCCAAGGAACGCGTCGGCTCGGTCATGGAAGAAATCCGCGGCCCCGCCGGCCGCACGATGTGGGACAAGCTCGGCAACGTGAACGAGCAAGTGCTCGCGAACTATCTGAAGAACGAGTACCCGCAGACCGTCGCCGTCGTTCTGACCAAGATCAAATCGGAGCACGCGGCGCGTGTTCTGGGCGCACTCCCCGAAGAATTCGCGCTCGAGGTCGTGACGCGCATGCTGCGCATGGAGTCGGTGCAGAAGGACATCCTCGACAAGGTCGAGCAAACGCTTCGTCTCGAATTCATGTCGAACCTCGCGCGCACCACGAAGCGCGATGCGCACGAGCTGATGGCCGAGATCTTCAACAACTTCGATCGCCAGACCGAAGGCCGCTTCATGACCGCGCTCGAAGAGCGCAACCGTGACGCCGCCGAGAAGATCAAGGCGCTGATGTTCACCTTCGAAGATCTGGGCAAGCTCGACGCCGGCTCGATCCAAACCCTGCTCCGCGCCGTCGACAAGGACAAGCTGGGCGTGGCCCTGAAAGGCGCGTCGGCCACGCTGCGCGATCTCTTCTTCTCCAACATGTCCGAACGCGCCGGCAAGATCCTGCGCGAGGACATGGACGCGATGGGTCCCGTCCGTCTCAAGGACGTGGACGAAGCACAAACCGGAATGGTCAACGTCGCCAAGGATCTCGCCGCCAAGGGAGAGATCATGCTCGCGCAGGGCAACGGCGACGATGAGCTGATCTACTAGGGAGGCCGCAATGAGCAATCAAGCCCAGGCGCCTCGCGCCATCAAATACACCTTCGACACGGTGTTCGACGCGCAAACTCAGGAGCACCAGCAGATCGCCGCAACGCGTGTCCGCAGCTCCTACTCCGCCGACGAAGTCGAGAAGATCAAGAACGAAACCTTCGCCGCCGGCAAGGCCGAGACCGAGGCACACGCCGCGGCGACGAAGGCCGACGCCGCAAAGAACATCGGCGCCGGCGTCGCGCGCGTCATTCAGTCGTTGGACGATGCCCAGACGCAGCTCCGCACCGAGAGTGTCGAGCTCGCCATCGCTGTCGCGCGCAAGCTCGCGGGCGCCTCGCTCGACGCATTCCCCCTCAAAGAGATCGAGCAGGTCATCACCGACTGCCTGCACAAACTGCACCGCGAACCACGCTTGGTCGTGCGCGTCTCCGCCGACATCAGCGACGAGCTGCAAGCCGAAATTCACGGCCTCGCCGATCGCCACGGATTCTCCGGCCGCATCGTCATTTTGCCGGAGCCCTCGATCAAAGGTGCCGACTGCCGCGTCGAATGGGCCGGCGGCGGCCTTGAGCGCGATCTCGAAACCAATCTCGCCGCGATCGACGAAGCCGTCGCGCGTTGGCGCACTCTCATTGAAGCGGAAGGCAAGTCATGACCACGCAGTCGACCGACGTTCAGCTGCCTGAACTCGAAGGGCAAAAAGTCCCGGCCGATCAGAACGGCGAAGAGGCCAAGCGCACGGCCGCCGATCTCGAGGCCGTGTTCGACGTCCCCGTCAACGTCTCGGCCATCCTCGGCAAGTCGACCATGGAGGTCTCGAAGCTGTTGAAGCTTTCGAGCGGCATGGTCGTCGAGCTCGATCGCAAGATCGGCGAAGCCATCGACATCTACGTCAATGACCGCCTCGTCGCGCGCGGCGAAGTGGTGCTGGTTGAAGACCGCCTCGGCATCACCATGACGGAAATCGTCAAGGGCGAGCGGAACTAACGGAATTTATCGGAGCATAGACCATGCGCCTTCTCATCGTCGGACAACTCAACGGCCAGATCGGCGCGGCCACCAAGATCGCCATCGACAAAGGCGCGAAGGTCGCGCACGCGGGCACAGTCGATCAAGCGGTCACGGCACTGCGCGACGGCCACGGCGCCGACTTGCTCATGGTCGACGTACGCGAGCCGATCGCTCAGCTTCACGCCCAGCTGCAGACCGAGCGCATCCACGTTCCGATCGTCGCTTGCGGCATCGGCACCGACGCGACAGCGGCCGTCGAAGCGATCAAAGGCGGGGCCAAGGAATACATCCCCTTGCCGCCGGACGCCTCGCTCATCGGCGCCATCCTCGCGGCCGTCGCCGACGACGGCCATCAGGTCATCTTCGAAGACAAAGCGATGGCGAATGTCATCGCGCTCGCCGAGCAAGTCGCGCCGAGCGAAGCCTCGATCCTGATCACCGGCGAGTCCGGCACCGGTAAAGAGGTGATCGCGCGCCACGTTCACCGCAAGTCGAACCGCGCCGACAAACCCTTTATTTCGATCAATTGCGCCGCGATCCCCGACAACCTGCTCGAGTCCGAGTTGTTCGGTCACGAGAAGGGCGCCTTCACCGGCGCCGTCGCTCGTCGCGTCGGCAAATTCGAAGAGGCCGACGGCGGTACGTTGCTTCTCGACGAAATCTCGGAAATGGACGTGCGCTTGCAGGCAAAGCTGCTGCGTGCGCTTCAGGAGCGCGTGATCGACCGCGTCGGCGGCTCGAAGCCGGTCAAGGTCAACATCCGCGTCATCGCGACGTCGAACCGTGACCTGCAACAAGCCGTTGCTGACGGCACGTTCCGCGAGGACCTGCTCTATCGCTTGAACGTCGTCAATCTGAAGATCCCGCCGCTGCGCGAGCGTCCGGCGGACATCCTTGCGCTCGCCAATCACTTCGCGCGCAGATATGCCGATGTGAACGGCGTGCCGGTTCGCCCGCTCGCCGAAAGCGCCAAGAACGTGCTGATGTCGCATCAATGGCGCGGCAACGTGCGCGAGCTCGAAAACACGATTCATCGCGCCGTCCTCCTCGCTCAGGGAGGCGAGATCGGCGAAGCGGCCATCCGCCTGCCCGACGGCTCGAAGGTCACCGATACGGTACCGATCACGGCGCCGGGCGTCGTGGCCCGCGCGGCGCAAGCGGCCGAATCGGTCAATCGCGAGATGGTCGGCCGCACGGTCGCCGACGTCGAGCGCGACCTCATCTTGCAGACGCTGACCCACTGCCTCGGCAATCGCACGCACGCGGCCAATATCCTCGGCATCTCGATCCGCACGTTGCGCAACAAGCTGAAGCAATACACGGACGAAGGCGTGCGCGTACCGCTGCCCGGCGAAGTCCGCGCCGCATACTAGATTTTACCTGCCCCTCGAAAATCGGGGGGCCAGTCGGACTTAGAAAGAGTCTGCATCGATGGCCGAAGCAAACGCAGGTGTAGCCAAGCAAGGCGCCAATCAAAGCATGATCGGCGCCAGCCTCGACATGCTCAAGCGCGGCGATCTCTCGCTTGCGCTCGGCATCATGGCGATCATCGGCGTGCTGCTCTTTCCGATGCCAACGACGCTGCTCGACATGTCGCTGGGTCTCTCGGTCACGTTCGCCGTTCTGATTCTGATGACGGCAGTCTTCATCGAGCGCCCGCTCGAGTTGTCGACATTCCCGACCATCCTCCTGATCTCGACGATGTTGCGCCTGTCGCTCAACCTCGCCTCGACCAAGCTCATTCTGACGAACGGTCACGAAGGGCCAGGGGCTGCCGGTCACGTGATCGCCGCATTCGGCAACTTCTTGATGCAGGGCAATTTTGTCATCGGCATCATCGTCTTCGCGATTTTGGTGATCGTGAACTTTATCGTCATCACCAAGGGCTCGAGCCGTATTGCCGAAGTCGCGGCGCGTTTCACCTTGGACGCCATGCCCGGCAAACAGATGGCGATCGACGCCGACCTGTCTGCCGGTCTCATCAACGAAAAGGAAGCGCGCGAGCGGCGCAAGAAACTCGAAGACGAAGCGAATTTCTACGGCGCGATGGACGGCGCCTCGAAGTTCGTGCGCGGCGATGCCATTGCCGGCCTGCTGATCACCTTTATCAACGTGATCGGCGGCATGATCATTGGCCTCGGCCAGCACGGCCTCACCTTCAGCGAAGCAGGCCAAACCTACACGCTGCTCACCATCGGTGACGGCCTCGTGACCCAGCTGCCGGCACTGCTCGTCTCGACCGCAGCCGGCTTGATGGTGTCGAAGGCCGGCGTCGAAGGTTCGGCCGAGAAAGCGTTGATACGCCAGCTCTCCGGATATCCGCAGGCGCTCGGCATGTCGTCCTTCGTCATGGCGCTGATCGCATTCTTGCCGGGCATCCCGACGCTGATCTTCTTGGGCCTCTCAGGTGGCGCCGGCGCGCTCGCGTATGTCACGAGCCAGCGCCGCGAAGCACAGGCACAAGCCGAAGCGAACGCAATTGAGAGCGCCGACAAAGCGAAGTCGCAAGCGGACGAACCGATCTCGACCGCGCTCGCCATGGACTACCTCAAAGTCGAGCTCGGCTACGGTCTCTTGCCGCTCATCAACGACACCAAGGGCTATCGCCTCACCGACCAGATCAAGGCGCTGCGTCGCCAGCTCGCGAGCGAGATGGGCTTCGTGATGCCGGCCGTTCGCATCATCGACAATATGCAACTCGCGTCGAACGACTACGTCATCCGCGTCAAAGAAGTGCAAGCCGGCAAGGGCGAGATCCAACCCGGCCAGCTGCTGGTCATGGATCCGCGCGGCAATCCGATCGACCTGCCCGGCAAGGCAACGCGCGAACCCGCATTCGGTCTCCCCGCTGTTTGGATCGAAGAAGGTCTGCGCGACGAAGCATCGTTCCGTGGCTTGACCGTCGTCGACCCTGCCACGGTGATGACGACGCACCTGACGGAGATTCTGAAAGAAAACATGGCGGAGCTTCTCTCTTACGCGGAGACGAAGAAGCTGCTCGACGATCTGCCGGCCGAGCACAAGAAGCTCGTCGACGATCTCATCCCCTCGCAGATCACGGTCACCGGCGTGCAGCGCATTCTGCAGTCGCTCCTCTCCGAGCGCGTTTCGATCCGCGACCTGCCGACGATCCTCGAAGGCATCGCCGAGGCCGCTTCGCGTCATGCTTCGACCGTGCAGACGACCGAGCACGTGCGCACGCGCCTCGCCCGCCAGATCTGCAGCGCCAACATGTCCCCCGCCGGCTATCTGCCGCTGGTCGCGCTGTCGCCGCAGTGGGAGCAAGCTTTTGCCGAAGCCCTCATCGGTCAGGGCGAGGAGAAGCAGCTCGCGCTCCCGCCTTCACGTCTGCAGGAATTCATCGCCGGCGTTCGCCGCACCTTCGAAACCGCGACGGCGGAGGGCGAGATTCCGGTCCTCCTCACGAGCCCGATGATCCGCCCGTACGTGCGCTCGATCATCGAACGGTTCCGGCCCCAGACCTTCGTCATGTCGCAAAACGAGGTCCACCCAAGCGCCCGCCTGCGCACCTTGGGTCAGGTGTAAGCACACACCTGATCTCGCGGCCCTGTCGGCACGCTGTCGCCACTCTTCCGCCACTGGAAATAAGTGAGAACGAAATGCGATCCGAATGGCCGCGGCCGCCAGCGGTTCGTGCAATCGCGTGCAAATCCCCCAAACGCGTACGTTTTCTCAGTTAATAGAGCAGCTTGCGCGAGCGTTGCGCGAACGCCACAACCGCCGGGCCTGCGTGGCTGGCGTCCTTCGCGGATCGGGCGATCTCGGTTACAGTCGCCGTTAATGCTCTTGGGGGAGGGTGAGTGAATGCTGACACAAATTCTGAATGACATGTGGGACATCGTGATGCGGGTGTTCGGCGGGGCCGACGCCGTGTCGCTGATCATCATGCTGGCGGTTGTGGTCCTTTTCGGCCTTATGCTGCGCAGCTTCGGCGACGTCATCACGCTGACCGTGTCAGCGCTGATCGTCTATGGCTTGGCGCGCCTCGCCTATTCCGTCTACCAGGGCGCCGATCCTGGTTCCCTGCCGGGAACCGCCTGGGGCGACCTCAAGGTCATGACCGTGGGCGACCTGGTCGTTTATTTCTTGGCCTTCGCGATTGTCATGGGGATCGTCTCGATCCTGCGCTCATTCGCGGGCGGCGGTGGTGGCGGCGGCCATCATTAAATAAACGCTTGGCGGCAACGCTTGCCAGCCGGTAGCGTATAAGAGTGCATGGGCCCGCGCCCGTTAGAAGGCGCGGCGCCTCGGTAGGGTTTGGGCGTCGCCATGGAACTAGTCACGCAGACATTTCAAGAAACGTTCACGTGGCAGTGGGTGCTGTTGGCGCTCCCGATCGCGTTTATCGTCTCGCTTCTGGTGAATCGCGTCGTGGCGGCGGGGATATTCGCCTTCGTCGCAGTCGCGGTGCAGCACCTTTGGCCCGTGGTCTGGCCGCTGTTTCAGCAGAACGCGGCGCGCGACGCCATGATGACCGCGGCGACCGACACTCTGCAGAAGATCAATCCGCTGGCCGCCGGCATGGAATGGATTGCCTTCACCTTCTTCATCGTGGTCTTCAGCCTGACGCGCCAAGACATGTTCAGGCGCAAGCCTGATCACTGAGCCTGTCTCCACACGGACTTGATCGTCGCGACCGAATTCAATCGTCGCGCCACGTGTCGTAGGACCAGCGTCCCGCACCCATGCCGACGATCACCAGCAACCCGCCCGCGATCGCCAGATTGCGCAGAAAGAGCTGCTGCTGGACATAGGCTTCGGCGGCGTCGTCGATCTTCCAAAAGTCGTTGAGCGCGAGGCTCGCCGCGAGCGTCAACACGAAGAGCGCGAGCGCTGCGAGGCGCGTTCGAAATCCGAGCAGCAGTGCCGCCGCGCATCCGAGTTCGAGAACCACGGCGACCGCGAGAACGGCATCGGGCGGGCGAATCCCGTGGCTCAGAAGATTGAGTCGCGCACCTTCCCAATTCTGCACCTGTTGCAAACCGACCAGCCCAAAGAACAGCGCCATCAGCGCTCGGCCCAAAAACGGTGAGATATTCTCGCCGAAAGACATGATTTTCCCCTCGAAAGACCGCTTGCGCAGCAGCAGTGCTTCGGCCGATTCTACTCACGGGGTGCCTGCGCCGCCAGGCGTGCGTTTTTCGAAAGTGGCATGGACGATCAACTTCTGACCGTTGTGGGCTTGGGCGTCGTGGTTGCGGCGCTCGCTTTGCTGGTCAACGCGTTGATAAAGCGGCGCCCCATGCCGATTCCGGAACAGGGCGGCTTGCGCCTCGTGGTACGCCCATTGAAGGAGCTCGCGCCCGATCCCGAATACCTCTATCTCGGCCGCAATTTCTCGCGCGAGCTAGTTACGCGCCTCGAGCGCTTCGAGCGCCTTGAGCCGTCGGTCAGCGACGAGGCGGCTTCGCTCACGCTTGAAGGCACCGCGCGCAAGATCGGCCCGCGCGTCGCGATCAACGTGAAGCTGATGAATGGCCGCATGGCGATCTGGCGTGGCACCTATGACGGTGCACTCAACGAACAGACGCGACTGCAGGACGAAATCGTCGCCAATGTCGTCCGCACGCTTCGAGTCAAACCCCGCGCGAAATAACAGAACGTTTTCACACAAAGTCACAAACAGGAAGGAAAGGCATAAACCGCCCTTCCGTAGCCTTGTTCTGGTTTCGCGGCTTTGTGTGAAACCGATTTAGCGACGACGCTGAACATGCGCTAGCGAATAAACAAAGCGCGCGAGCTGAGCCCGCGCGCTTTCACAACTCGGCAAAAAAAGTTGGAGCTACGACACCTTGGTCGTCTCTTCCGCCTTGCGCTGATGGCGGCTCATGGCGATGTCGTCGAGCTCAGCCTGTACCTGCCGCGCGATCTCGACCCGGTCCTGCTCGGCGATGTTCTCCGCCGCGATCTCGTATTTCTTGAGCTCGCGGTACGCCGCCTGAAGCTGCTCCGTCACCGTGCTGGCCTCGCGCTCGACTTCGTCGATCGAGCGCTGGATGTTCTCGCGCCGCTGCACGACTGAGCGCGCGAACGACGGATAAGCAAGGCGTCCGAGGTCCGAGTGCGCCGCGCGGCGCTGCTCCTCCTGCATCATGACCTCGAGGTCCGACATCTTCTTCGTCAGATCCGCGCGCATGTCGTCGAGCGACTTGAGGCGGCGACGAATCTCGTCGACTTTGAAGCGATGCAGCCTGATGAGTGACTCGCGAGATTTCATGACACCCCTTCCCCTTTATGCCTTGCCGCTCAAGATGGCGGCGAGTTGTTTGTAGCCGTCGTCGAGATCCGCGCGCTCAGTCTTCGACTGACGCATGAACCCTTCGAGTTTCGGAAACAGCTTGATCGCGGCGTCGACCTCGGCGTCCGCGCCGGCGCGATAGGCGCCGAGCCGGATGAGCTCGGCCATGTTGTCGTAGGTCGCGAGCACGCGCCGTGCCTCGTCGACCAGCGCCTGCTGCTCCGCCGTATTGCAGCCGGGCATGACGCGCGAGATGGAGCGCAAAACGTTGACCGCCGGATAGCGTCCGCGCTCGGCGATCGCGCGCTCCAAGACGATGTGGCCGTCCAAGATGCCGCGCACCGCATCGGCGACCGGCTCGTTGTGGTCGTCGCCCTCGACGAGAACGGTGAAGAGCCCCGTGATGGCGCCGGAGCCTTGCACGCCGGGCCCGGCCCGCTCGAGCAGACGCGGCAGCTCGGCGAACACCGAGGGCGTGTAGCCGCGCGTCGCCGGCGGCTCGCCGGAGGCAAGACCGATCTCGCGTTGCGCCATCGCGAATCGCGTGACCGAATCCATCAGGCAGAGAACGTTTGCGCCTTGATCGCGGAAGTATTCGGCGACCGCCAGCGTCGAGAGCGCGGCCTGCCGGCGCATCAACGCGCTTTCATCCGACGTCGCGACGACGACGACCGAGCGCGCGAGACCCTCCGGACCCAAATCGTCCTCGAGAAATTCCTGGACCTCGCGTCCACGTTCGCCGACGAGGCCGATGACGACGACGTCCGCTTCGGTGTTGCGCGCGAGCATCGACAGCAGAACGGATTTGCCGACGCCGGAACCGGCGAAGATGCCGAGGCGCTGACCGACACAGGCCGTTGCGAATTGATTGATCACGCGCACGCCGAGATCGATTTTCGAACCGACGCGTGCACGCGCGTGTGCCGAAGGCGGCGTGCCGCGCAGACGATAAGGTGTGACGCCGTTCGGCAGCGGGCCCTTGCCGTCGACCGGTTCGCCGAGCGCGTTGATGACGCGGCCGAGCCAGCCGCGCGTCGGATGCAGCTCCGCCGCTTCCGCCTCGACCCATGCCTTGCAGCCCATGCGCACGCCGTCGAGCTGTGCGAACGGCAATACGAGCGCGTGTCCGCTGCGGAATCCGACAACCTCCGCGGCTATCGAACCGGCACGGCCACTTTCGAGTCGCAGCCGCGTACCGATCGCAAGCGAGTCGGCAGTTCCTGCAACCTCGACCAGCAAGCCTTGAACGCCCGCAACCCGCCCGTAGGTCCGGATCGCTGGCGTTTCCGCCACCGCTCTGATGAGTGCCTGCATGAACTAAGCCCACCTAAACCACGGGAACGACTATGGCTTAGGGCCGCTTAAGGTTGGCTTACGGTTGCGGCCTCGAATCAGTGTCACCAAAATACGTCCGCGGTCGGAACAATTTGGTCATGCCGATTTACGAAATCGTTTCGGCGATTAAGCTTTGTTAAGTATTACCACTTAGATTCGTTGGTTAGCGGACCAACAATGGCACCGGTTGCACCGGTGGCGAGGGGAGAAGTAAGGCATGCGTGTTCTCTTGATCGAGGACGACAGCGCGATGGCGCAGAGCATCGAACTGATGCTCAAGTCGGAAGGGTTTAACGTCTACACCACCGACCTTGGTGAAGAGGGCGTCGACCTCGGTAAGCTTTATGACTACGACATTATCATCCTGGATCTGCAGCTGCCGGACATGTCCGGCTTCGACGTCTTGAAGCAGCTCCGCGTCAACAAGATCTCGACCCCGATCCTGATTCTCTCGGGCTCCACGCAGGTCGAGAACAAGGTCAAAGGCCTCGGCGTCGGCGCCGACGACTACATGACCAAGCCCTTCCACAAGGACGAGCTGATCGCCCGCGTTCACGCCGTGGTGCGCCGTTCGAAGGGCCATTCGCAGTCGGTGATTCAGACCGGCAAGCTCACCGTCAATCTCGACACCAAGACCGTCGAAGTCGACGGCAGCCGCGTCCACCTGACCGGCAAGGAATACCAGATGCTGGAGCTGCTCTCGCTCCGCAAGGGCACGACGCTGACCAAGGAGATGTTCTTGAACCATCTCTACGGCGGCATGGACGAGCCCGAGCTCAAGATCATCGACGTCTTCATCTGCAAGCTCAGGAAGAAGCTGCAGGCGGCCGCCGGTCAGCACTACATCGAAACCGTCTGGGGCCGCGGCTACGTTCTGCGCGATCCGGGCGAAGAGAAAGTCGCATAACGGGCGCTTGGACTACCTGAGGGGGCGCTTCCCAGGGCGCTGCGGGCAACCGCAGCGCCCTTGGTTTTTCTGGGCCTTGCCGGAGCCGGTTGGCTCGGATCGCAAGGTCGATTGCGTCGGATCGCGTTTTGCCCTTTGCTGCGCCGTGAAGTCGAACCGCATAGGGGGAAACAATGTCCAAGCACGCGATAGCGCCTTTGGTCTGCGCGGCGATCCTTTGTCTTGGCGCCGAAGCGATGGCTGCCGATCCCGCGCCCAAAACGACGCCGGCCGCGCCGGCATCCGGGCAAGTCAGCTTCTGCGGCCCGGTCGAGCCGGTCGAAGCATGCCTGGTGGTTCACAACGAGATGGCGGGCTCGATCGGCGATTACGAAATCTCCGGCGCGTGGCCACAACCGAGACCCGACGACCTCATGTCCGGTCACGGCACACTGGATGGCGCGGCGACCTGTGGCGACCACCGGGTGACGCGGCTCAAGGACGTCGTGTGGAAGAAGGTCGACGTCTGCGCCCTCGGCGGCAATTAGCAGGGCAACAACGCCCTAGCGCAGGTCCATGAACAGCACGGCGATGTAGACGACGTAGATCGCGACCGAGAGCGGCGCGATGATCTTGTGGTAGAGCTCCGACCTGAAGACGGCGCCGCCCGTTGCCGCCACGATGAAGATCATGTGGAAGGCGAAGTCGCCCCGCTCCGCGAAATGCCCTTTGAAGGTGAAGTAGCGCACCAGGCTGACGAGCACGAGCGCGACCAGGATGCCGAAGAACCAGCGCACCTGCGCGTAATAATTGGCCTTGAGGTCGAGCGCCTCGTCGCGGTCGAAATCGGGCCAGATCAGCGCGCTGAGGAAGAAGAGCAGTATCGGCTGCAGCAGCGTGATCGCATAAAGCGGGAACGTCCACACGACGACGGTCCGAAGCCCGAACATCGACCACCACATCTGCACGTGGATCAGGAGAAGCGTCGTTACCCACGCGAGCGTCGGCCAATAGATCTTGATCCGGTCGCGCAACTGCACGACGCGCGCCAGCCCCGTCAGCAACGACGTCACGCCCAAACCCAGCACGATCGAAATCAGCACCGACAGATACGAGAAGTCGTCCACGGGCAGAGCTTCCACGATGGTGCGCGCTCACCGGCTGGCGCCGCGCGTTGAGTCAGACTCGTTTTCACACACAGCCACGAAGCCACCAAGATGCCCTGCCTTCTTCTTGGTGCGAAGCGCCTGGAATCGATTCCGCTGGCTGCGGCGCTAGAAAGAGTGCGCGGTGCGTTTGTGTTCCTTTTTGTGCCTTGGTGGCTTTGTGGTGAAAAGAGGAGTTCACCACGAAGGCACAAAGATCACCAAGACGCTCGGCCCCCCTTTTTCGCGCCGAAGGCGCGATCGATCTCTGAACGGCGCTTCGCGCCGAAGAAGAAGCGGAGCGTCTTTGCGCCTTCGTGCCTTTGTGGCTTTGTGGTGAAACCGAGTCTGAATCCCCGCCACACCAACGTTTCAGGAACCAAAACTGACAATTTGTCAGAATTCCGCCTTATGTTATAAGGGCGCCAACTCAGCCATTCGCGTAAATCCGAAGGAGCCTTGCGCCACCATGACGACGACCGTGACCGCCGTCCCGACGACCACGTCTCAGGCCAACCAAAAGCCGGAGCATTTCGACGTCCTGATCATCGGCGCCGGCCTGTCGGGCATCGACGCCGGCTATCACCTGACCAAGCAGAGCCCGAAGAAGACCTACGTCATCCTCGAGAACCGCGAGCGCATCGGCGGCACGTGGGATCTCTTCCGCTATCCGGGCATCCGCTCGGACTCGGACATGCTGACCATGGGCTACTCGTTCAAGCCGTGGACGCATGAGAGCACGATCTCGCCCGGCGACAAGATCCGCGATTACGTCACCGAGACCGCGCGCGAGAACGGCATCGACAAGCACATCCGCTTCCGCCACAAGGTCGTGAGCGCGAGCTGGGATTCTGGGACCGCGCGCTGGACCGTCGAGGCCAAGAAGCGCGACGCCGGCGGCCGCGAGGACACGGTCCGCTTCACCACCAACTTCCTCTTCTCTTGCGCCGGCTACTATCGCTATTCGGACGGCTACACGCCCGAGTTCAAGGGCCGCGAAAACTTCAAGGGCCAGATCGTCCACCCGCAGCACTGGCCGCAAAATCTGAATTACGACGGCAAGCGCATCGTCGTCATCGGCTCCGGCGCGACGGCGGTGACCTTGGTCCCGAACCTGGCCAAGACCGCGCACGTGACCATGCTGCAGCGCTCGCCCACCTACTACGTCTCCAGGCCTGAGAAGGACGCGACTGCGAACACCCTGCGCAGATATCTGCCCGCGACCTGGGCCTACATGATCCCGCGCTGGCGCAACATCGTGCTGCAGCGCTTCTTCTACGGGAGAGCGAAGGCCAAGCCCCAGCAGGTGAGCCAGCTTCTGATCAAGGGCGTCGCCGATCTCCTGCCCGAAGGCTACGACGTGAAGACTCACTTCACGCCCAAATACAATCCGTGGGATCAGCGCCTCTGCCTGGTGCCCGACGCCGACATGTTCAACGCGATCAAGGAAGGCCGGGCCGAGGTCGTCACCGACCACATCGACACCTTCACGGCCAAGGGCATCAGGCTGAAATCGGGCCGCGAGCTCGAGGCCGACATCATCGTCACCGCGACCGGCCTTCAGCTCGAAGTCATGGGCGGCGCGCAGATCAGCGTCGACGGCAAGCCGGTCGATTTCGGCAAGACCTTCACCTACAAGGGCCTGATGTATTCGGGCGTGCCGAACCTCGCCAGCATCTTCGGCTACACCAATGCCTCATGGACGCTGCGCGCCGACCTGATCTGCGAATATGTCTGCCGCCTCTTGAACAAGATGGACGAAAAAGGCGTCGACATCGCGACGCCCACCCTGCCCGCCGGCCAAGACATGAAGGCCGAGCCCTGGCTCGATTTCTCCAGCGGCTACATCCAACGCTCGGTCCACCTGCTGCCGAAGCAAGGGCCCAGCGCGCCGTGGCAGCAGAACCAGAACTACTTCAAAGACATCAAGGAAATGCGCAAAGCCCCGATCGAGGACCCGGCCCTGGTGTTCTCAAAGGCAAAAGCGGCCGCGGCAAAGCCCGCAATCGCGAGAGCGGCGGAGTAAGGCTGCCATCGACCCTAACTGCAGCGAACAAGTTAGTGTTGCACTGCGATATCGATTGACGCGACCACCTGAAGAGGCGCGTGGGAACTACCCCTCTTTTGCAACTCAATAAGCTCTAATAGTATAAAGTACGCTTGTTGTTGCCGTTATAAAAAAGAGAGGGGGCAACGTGGACAGGAAGAACCGCGACCCGCAAATCGCTGCCTTGGAGGCTATCCACGCAGCATTGAAAGACTTGGACGCTGATTCCCAGAAGAAGGTCTTGTCCTCAGTATTCGCGTTACTTGATATCCACGCCCCAGCAGGCAGCTCAACAACACCTAATCAGAGTATGGCGACGCCGCAGGCGGCGCTCACAAGTAGGCCGACTTCTCTAATTGAGTTGATGCAGCAGAAATCGCCAGGCACGAACGCCCAGCGCATAGCCTTGTTTGCATATTACCGGGAGAGAGTTGAGGGGCTATCCCGTTTCGAACGCGATGACCTCAAAGGATATTTCCCTAAAGCGAAAGAGCCACCCGCGGGCAACTATGATCGAGACTTTGTAGAAGCCGTCAAAAAGGGGTGGATTCATGAAGATGGGGCGGATTCTTATCTGACTTCGAAGGGTGTAGAGGCGGTTGAATCTGGTTTTGAGGGTGAGAGAAAGGTTACCAAAAAGCCACGAAAGTCGAGCTTGAAGTCGCGCCCCAAACGAAAGGGTTAGCAGATGAACGGTGCGCCCTAAGAATTAACATGCTCGACGAGCAGACAATCCTCGAATGCGAGCGACTCCGCGATGATGTTGGGGCGCTACAAAGAGACATTCGAAGGCGATACTCATCGGCGACCCGTCAAGTCACCGCTCCAGATATTCGAGAAACTGCATCTCATATTGCCGAGACTTGGCTCGTTGAGATTGCGTCCGATGCCGACGTCATCTCGGTCATCGGTCACAAAGTTGCAGCCGATCTGAGCGTACACTTCCAACGCATTCTTACTTATTCCGAACATGCAACCATTCGCGCGAAATACGACTCCGAAATCAAGGCCATTCTTAAGAGTTATTCAGTCGAGGTGGTCGTACCTCTAAAGCAGTCTCGCGGGAAAAAAATTCAGGCGCTTCCAACTCCTGCACCGACCGAAGTGAGAATCCTGTCGGCGTTCGTCGGTCAATCGTTCGCGGCTGCCGACGAACGGGTGAACAAATGCGTTATGGCCGCGCTCGAATCGATTGGTATCAGGACTGTGACAGGCGAGGTGCCGGAAGCGGGGTCCATCTCAGAAAAGGTCAAACGGCTAATTGAAGGACAACCACTCTTTGTTGGAATCTTTACCAGGCGCGATAAAATCGTGGGGCGATCCGAGTGGACAACAAGTGCATGGGTCATAGATGAGAAGGCTTATGCCGTAGGGTCGCACAAACGCTTGGTTCTTCTGAAGGAAAATGGAGTTGGCAGCATCGGAGGCATACAGGGTGATTACGAATTTCTAGAATTTTCTCGAGACCGCTTGGAACAACTACCCGCAAAAATCTACGGCCTTTTCAATTTGTCGAACGCCGGCTTTCGCGGTCGCTAGAGACAGCATAAAAAGTCCACTGAGATCGAAGGTGAATACGATCAAGACAAGGCCCGCAATCCCTCAAGCAGCGGACTAGCCGCAACCATTTGATCAATTCTGGCATGAGCGGATTAGTTGCTAGCCTTGCCATGCTGCGCAGCTTTCCGAACGATCGGGTCAACTCCACTCTTCCACAAATTTGCTATGTGCTTCTCGTAGTACTGAAACCTTTGCTCATCGCGATTGGAAATCACAATATGAAGCTCACCTCCCAACGGGTTCCGAAAGGGGTAGTGCCTCATATAAATCACGCGCCGCGCGCCAACATCAGCCAGCACAATCTCAAAATCCATCGGGTATGACGCCAACCTGACATCGATATGTTTGGGATACTTTTCCTTCCACTCTTCCAGAATTCTTAGCGTGCTCCGAATACGGCCACGTTGATAGTCAACTCCGATCTGCACAACCTCTGGACCAAGTGTCTGATCTCTTGACGTTATTAGGTCGCAAGCTTGTGAGTCGGGATCTACCACGAGAAAATTGAGCCGCTTCTTACTCGCCAGTTTCTGCCGAAAGACGTCTGAGTAGTTCTCAATAATGCCAGATAGGCTAACACCAATGACGGTCAATTCCTTTGAGTCCTCTAAATCCTCTTGGAAATGCTTCGGAAATCCTTGGACGACCAACGTATGTTGGATTCCGCCACCGTGAGGGCCGCTGTCTCGAACGGCACGCAAAAGGTTTAGGAGGCTGAAGGAGATTGACCCCAAGGCTACGAGCGTAATTCCCGTGATCGCACCTTTGGGGAGAAGATTTTCGCCACCGACCATCGCCAGCAGACCCAGGACTACGCACGCCGCAATTGTAATAAATGCGCTCGGGTCGATTAAAAATGACCGCCGTAGTTTCTTGAGAAACACAGACATCGGCGGCTCTAGCTTCCGTCCAAACTTCCTGGGCGAATGGCGCCGTCCGATTGCAGATGCCGACTCACAGGGCGCTCAACATCGCGGTTCAACAGCGTCTGAGAAAACCCACCGTCTACGACTATTTCCTGGCCAGTCACATAAAGCGATCGATCACTTGCCAAAAAGACCACAAGCGACGCGACATCGCTAGGCGTGCCGAGCCGTCGCAGCGGCACAGTCTTCTCACGATCCTCGCGTATTCCAGGTCGGGTATAAAATGACCCACTCATCGCGGTGAGGATCAAGCCTGGACTCACCACGTTACTTCGAATTCCACGTGGCCCCCACTCGGTCGCGATTTGTCGAGACAGCATCACAACGCCAGCCTTCGATACGCTATAGGCTCCACTAAATGCTTGCGGCTGACGCGCGCCAATTGACGCCACGTGGACAATCGCACCCGATCCCTGTTGCAGCATCGCGCGGCCAAATGATTGAGCACAAAGCAAGTAGCCAGTCAGATTAACTGCTAAGAGTTCCTCCCAATCAGCAAGCGTCAGGGTTTCGAGATCGCCGGACCGCAATATTGCAGCATTGTTCACAAGTACATCACATCGACCAAATGCTTCTATCGTTCTTTCCTTTGCGTGAGTGATGCTTTGAGGATCGCGCACATCAAAAGCGACCGACAGCGCGCCGCCGCGCCGCAAAGTGCACAAATTGGCTGTTTGCGCACAAGCATCTCGGTCATTGTCTAACGCGACTACGCGTGCACCGACTTCGGCAAATGCCAAGGAAATGTCGCGACCAATCCCGCCGCCGGCGCCCGTAATGACACAGACTTTGTCCTCCAGCCCGAGCCAATCACTCATTACAGCTCATCCGCGAGACTCGTTCCAATCATGCACCGTAGTGAAAACGGGCGCTTTTGCCAACAAGATGCAGCGCAGGTTTTTGGCAAGCTGCTAACGTCGGCAGACACATAAGTTGTTACTGCATCTCGTCGAGATCTTTGGAAATAAAGAGAATTACGCTGATCAAACCAGCTTTTCCCGCCTGCAGGGCCTCGATGGCGGCGGCAATACCCTCGATCCGAAAATCGGACCTGATAAGGCCCTCCACGGATTGACTCTCCTTTTCGAGCGCCGTCACAACTTCGTTCAACTCAGCGGCGTATCTTTCATTCATCATTGTTATGATGATGGTGATGAAGATAATCAAAAGGAACACAGCAAAAAGGAATTGGAACATTTGGAACAACTGCGCGACCGGCAAGACGGGTGTCAGACCGTTCGTTGCATAGAACATACTCCCAGCGCTGTAGTAAAAGAACACAAACGTCGAATGTCTCTCGCCTTCGAAACGATAGGCTCCAGGAAACACCTTGAACAACGCAAGGTCGATGAAGCCAAAGGCCACGATTGTAAAAATAAGAAGGCCAACAAGGCTGATAATGTACGAAATCACGTTAACACGGCTCTTTTGATAGTCGCGCAACTTCTTCGAGATTAGCAAGCAAACTCTGTTATAGAGGACAGCGTTCTGAAGTGCCGTGGTTCGATCGACAAGCTGCTTGGCGTCGAGTTGAGCTACGGGAAGAGTCTTTAGGGACTCCTCCATCTTCAGAAAGTTGCCGCCTCTAACCTGAGGAAACACCCTCGCATACACCTGAAAAACAGCCGACGGCTTAAACGCCGTTACGAACGCATGAGCGTACGCAAACACCAAAATAGTCAGTGTCGACAGAATAGACACAAGCAAAAAATATCCATTATCTGACCAAAGAGATAGAACAGCGCCGATCAAAAAGACCGTCGCGAGTGTGAAATCACGCTTGAACGACTGGAAGACCGAGATACCGGCGTTGATGATCGTGAAGGCTAGAAGCCAGCTTTTCTGGCGCCATATGAATCGTGGAATCTTCCAGAACAGCAGAATCAATGGATAGAAAATGATATATAGGGTGCTGAGCGCGAGCGTCGAGCTCCTCGTGATCAGCATCGCAATCACAATCAACGACAGGATAATTGGCAATTTGTAGTTCAGCACCCAAACAGCGCTGGGTATCGTCGCGGTTACAAGCCATACGTCAACATCAAAAACAAACAACTTTATGACTGAGTAGAACCAAAATAGCCCCGCAAGAGATTCCAGCAACAGCCGATATCGTGGCTTCCAAGGAACAAATTTTATTGAGTTGGCGACGTCTGAAGAAACATCGGTCATGGCCTAACCGCACACATTCGGAAAATATGGACAATAACGTTATAGTATACCGCAGTTCGAGAAGGGTATGCGCTCTCTTCGCTCGGGCCACACGCCAATGAATGGCGTCGCGGTTTGCACAGTCGAGCTTGGCAAAGAGCCCCCACGCGGATTTTTTCGTGGCATAGCAGCGAGATCAACCGGCTCCGCTGATGTTCGCGCGCCATCGCGGGGCGCGCACTTAGCACCCTCCGGTTGGCTGAAGCGTCAGCTCGCCGCCTGCTTCAAGATCTCAGCGATCGCGTCTTCGCCGTCCGGGCTGTGAATCCAAGCTTCGGCGGCGGCCAGCGTTTCGAATTGCAGCGGCACGCGGTGCGGCTTCGAACGGTCCGGCACCGGCACGAACACCTCGTACGTGCCCTCGAAACGCGCGTCCTTGGTCAGCGCGGCATAGGGGCCGGGCAGCTTCTTGATCTTCTTCCAGCCTGACATCCTTGCATCCTCGCGAAGCGGCAACGCCGCGGACGGCCCGCTCGTAACCTGTTTTGCGGCGAGGCGCCACCGTGTGCGATTGACGCGGGTGCAAAAGCGCCAGGCTTCATGCGCCGAAGCATGTGGAAACTCGGATTCACCACGAAGACGCGGAGCCACAAAGAGGCCGCCAAGATTCGCGGCGCAGTCTTCCAGCGCCGCAGGCAACTGCCATATCGCCTGCGCTTCGCGCGAAAAGGGGACCGGAGCCTCTTGGCGGCCTTTGTGTCTTCGTGGTGAAAGCGGCTTCGCCGTATATTGCTATATTCGCAATAATGTGATTTGATGCCGGTGTCTATCGTCGCCGGGTGTTTCCGGCGATGCGCTCATTGATAGTGCTGTTGCTGACCTTATTGAACTTGGCGGGAGAGCTACGCCCGCAGTGGCCCGACCCGTTTCGCGCCACACACATGTGTGAAAATCGCAACGATTACGCGAGTCAGGCCGCTCAGGGCCCGTGTGTATACACACTGTGTGAGGATATGTAGCGGATAAAACGGCGGAAGTCCGCCAATGTAGCGGATAAACGGGGGGTACGTTGAATCTTCTGCGAACGGCGCGAACCGGATTCGCAACTGGGCTCTCATACAGAAAAAAGGTTCACCACGAAGACACGAAGCCACAAAGGCGCGCCGAGATCGCAGCGCGTTCTTCTAGCGCCGCAGGCAACCTTCCTATCGATTGCGCTTCGCGCGAAAGAAGAACCAGAGCGTCTTGGTGACCTTCGTGCCTTCGTGGTGAAAACCTTCTTGTTCTTGGGGTGAAAAAGAGAGCGGACGACAACGCCCGCTCTCCCATGACGATCGTCGGCCTTAGTCCAAAGGCCGCGCGCGGCGATCCGGCGGCGCGAAGTTGATGCGCCGCGTCTCGCGCACCGAACGCCGGCCGATGTCGCCCTCGACGAGCTCATAGCCCATCAGCGCGAACATGCGGTCGCGCAGGAAGATGGGCCGCGCGTTGCCGTACCAATCGACGCAGCTCGCCTGGCACGCATCGTCGCGCACGCTCGTGGCGTTCGCTTCGATCTCGCCGAGCTTGCTGAAGCGCCGGTTCTCGCGCCGCACGAAGAGCATCGAAGCGGAGCCCTGCGTCAGCTGGTGATAGCCGGGCCGCCCCGCGCGCGCGACCGGCAGACCGAAGACGCCGTCGCTCCCCTCCTCGCCCCACCAGCCTTGTCTCGGCTCGGGCTTGAAGAAGAAGGCGTGGCTGCGCGTCTCGCCCTGCGCGGCGCCCGGCAGGACGTAATCGTCGCCGATGAGCGGCCGCCGTCCGGCGGTCAGCTCGACCGCCTGGAAGTGCAGATCCTGCGCGTCCGCGCCGATCACCACGGCGTCGCCGCCCATCGGCTCGATGCGGTCGATGCCGTGCGGCAGCGAAAGCTCGCTGACGCCGCGGCCTTTGACCGAGGCGACGACGAGACCGCCCATGCGGTTCTGCGGCGCGCCCCAGCTCGTGCCGTTGCCGTAGAGCACGTAGTCGCCCACGAAGCGGTTCTGGAAGGCGTAGCCGCCGCCGCGCGGCTTGGGCAGCGCGCGATAGGCCGACCACGGCGCATCGTCGTCGCCGTCGCCGAAGGCCTCGATCGGCAGGCGCAGAAGCGAGACCGCGCCGTCCGAAAACTCCGGCCGCCACATCGCGTCGCCCCCGCCTTCCGAGCGCACGAGCACGTTCAGCATGCCGCCCGCCCCGTCCTCCTGGAACGAGAACTGATCCGTCGGCGCGCCGTGCACGCCGATCGCCGAGGGCGCGCTGCCGTCGAGCGGCATGCGATAGACGAGCGCCGTCGGTCCGCGCTGCTCGTTCTCATCGTCGTTGCGGCGCCAGCGGGGCTCCGACACCCAGACATAGACCGCGTTCGACGAGACATAGAACGTGCGGCCCGTGGGGCCGAGCACGCTCGTCGCGTCGCAATGCAGGACCGGCGCCGTCAGATCGCAGCTCGTCACCGTGTGCAAGGCGTCGATCTGGACCTCGTCGCGCTGGCGCCAATTGTCGGGGACGTAGATGTGATTGGCGCTGACGATGCGCATGAAGCCGCCGCGCGCATCGCCGCTCCAGCGCCTCAGACCCGGCAGCCAGTCGAAATTGCCGACCTCGCCGTAGGGCAGATAGAGCGGCGAATAGACGATCAGCTTCGTGCCGACGAGACGCGAGGCGTAATTGCGCGACGAGTAGTAGTCGTTCGAGCGCAGATGATAGGCGTCGTCGAACGAAAGATGCCCGCCGCCGTCAATGTGGAAGCGGTTGATCTCCGTGCCGCCGCGCCCGTAGCTGTAGCCGATGACGATCACGCGATTGCCGGTGACGAGCATCTCGTCGTACCAGTCGTTGCGCGGATTGACGCCGGGCGGGAAGGCATCGATGAAGTCGATCGGGCGTAGGCCGCCGTTGCGCGTCGAGACGGTGAAGAGCCGCCCGCGGCGCAAGATGATCAGAAGATCGCCGCGCGCCTTGACGATGTCGCCTTCATCGACGCCCGCTTCCTGAGTGTTGGTGATCGAATCGTCAGCCGACTTCGCTTGTTGCGATGTCACCGTGCTCAACGGTGCAGGCGGCGGAGGTGGCGGCACTGCCGAGGCAGCGCCGTCCATGGCCATCGGCGATGGCGCCGGCGGCGGTGTGCGGCGCACCTTCTTCAGGTACCGGAGCAGCTCCTCGTCGGAGCGAAACGCCGACATGACGTCGTGCGGCCGCTCCGCTGCGCCCGCCACGCCTGCTGCGCCGAGCGCGAGGCCGAACGACAAGGTCAGCAAAAGGCCAGCGCGAAAATTCGATTGCGCCATAACTCTCTCCCTATGAATGGCGGCCGCAAGTCTATGCCTGATTCCGACGTTTCTGTGTCCCAATCGCGGCGACAAACGCATGCGACAACGTGCATCCGTCACACTTCAGATGAGGGAAGGAAGGTTCACCACGAAGAACACAAAGCCTCGGAGCAGGCACAAACCTTGGCACACGCTCTCAGCGCCGCAGGCAACCTTCTTCTCAGTGGCGCTTCGCGCAACAGGAGCAACCGGAGCTTCTTCGTGGCCTTCGTGCCTTCGTGGTGAACCTTCCTTCTTTTCTGCTACGCTCCTTGCGAACCGAAGGGGAGGAAGAGATGTTCGTCGGTCACTACGCGCCGGCCTTTGCGGCCAAGGCCATCAAGAATTCGCCGGGCCTCGCCGCCGGCCTCCTCGCGGTCCAAGCCGTCGACATCGGCTTCTTCACCCTCACCTATTTCGACATCGAGAAGTGGCGCCCGAACCCCGACCTGCCCGGCATGCGCAAGATCGATCTCTACTACATGCCCTACACACACAGCCTCGTCGGCTGTTTGATCTGGGCCGCGGTCTTGGGCGCCGTCGCCTTCGCCCTCTCGCCGCAGGGACGAAAGGCGATCGCCGGCATCGTCATCGCGGGCCTCGTCTTCTCGCATTGGCTGCTCGATCTGATCGTCCACCGGCCGGACCTCGCACTCTACGACGATCACGACAAGATGGGCTTCGGACTTTGGAACTATCCGACGGTCGAGATGCCGCTCGAGATCGGCATCCTGCTCATCGGTTGGGCGATCTATCTCTACGCCAGCAAAGCGAAGGGCTGGTTCGGACACGTCACGCCCTTCGTCGTGCTCGCGGCGCTGCTCGGCCTGCAATACATCGACTGGTTCATGCCGGTGTCGGGCGACCACACGCAGTTCACCATGCTGGCGCTGGTCGCCTATTTCGGCGTCGGCGCGCTTGGCCTCCTGCTCGACCGCACGCGCGAGGCGCGCTAGTTCCCTCAGCATGTTGCCGATCGAAGCCGTCCTCCCCGAGCTGAAAGCCAAGCTCGCGCGCGCGCGCGCGGCCGTGCTCGAAGCCCCGCCCGGCGCCGGCAAGACGACGCTCGTTCCCCTCGCGCTGCGCGACGAGCCGTGGGCCCAGGGCAAGAAGATCATCATGCTGGAGCCCCGCCGCGTCGCCGCCAGAGCCGCCGCCGCCCGCATGGCGGACCTCATCGGCGAGCGCGTGGGCGAGACCGTCGGCTACCGCGTCCGCCTCGATTCGAAAATCGGCGCCAAGACACGCATCGAAGTCGTCACCGAAGGCCTCTTGACCCGCCGCCTGCAAAGCGACCCCGCGCTCGACGGCGTCGGTCTTCTCATCTTCGACGAGTTTCACGAGCGTAGCCTCAACGCCGATCTGGGCTTAGCACTCGCACTCGAAACGCAATCCGCGCTGAACGAGAACCTGAAGATCCTGGTGATGTCGGCGACCCTCGACGGCGCGCGCGTCGCCAAGCTCCTCGGCGATGCGCCGGTCATACGCAGCGAAGGCCGTCTGCACCCGATCGATACGCGTTATGTCATTCCGCCGACGAACGTGCGCATCGAACACACCGTCGCGAGCGTCATCCATGGCGCGCTCGAGGAAACCGAAGGCGGCATCCTCGTCTTCCTCCCCGGTGAAGGTGAGATCCGCACAGTCGAACGCCTGCTCGCCGACGACCCGCCGCGCGGCGCGACCGTGCTCCCGCTCTACGGCGCGATGAGCCCGGAGGCACAGGATCGCGCCATCCGTCCGCTCGCCGGCACGCGCAAGATAGTGCTCGCCACAGCCATCGCCGAAACCAGCCTCACCATTGAAGACGTTCGCGTGGTGATCGATTCTGGCCAGCAGCGTCTCGCGCGGTACGATCCAGCGACCGGCATGACCCGCCTCGTCACGCAGCGCGTCTCGCTCGCCTCCGCCGATCAACGCCGCGGCCGGGCGGGCCGAGTAGCGCCGGGTGTTTGCCATCGCTTATGGAGCGAGAACGAGACGCGCGCGCTCCTGCCGTTCACGCCGCCGGAAATCCTGACCAGCGATCTTGCACCCTTCGCGCTCGATCTCGCCGCTTGGGGCGAGCACGATGCGTCGCGTCTCGCGTTGCTCGATCCGCCGCCACCCGCCACCTTCGCCGAGGCGCAAGAGCTGCTGCGCGAACTCGACGCAATCGACACCGCAAACGTGATCACGCCACACGGCCGTGCGATGCTCACCTTCGGCGCGCATCCGCGCCTCGCCCACATGATGATAAAAGCGCGCGATCTCTCGCTTGGCGCCAGCGGCACAGCTCTTGCGGCCATCCTCGGCGAGCGCGACGTCATCCGCACAGGCCGCAACGCGCGCGATGCCGATCTACGCCTTCGCCTCGAAGCATTCGCCGGTGATCTCGACGCGACAAACGACGTCAGCGCCGACCGCGGCGCTCTCGCGCGCGCCCGCGAACAAGCCCGTATTTGGCGCGGCGCACTCGGCGTCAAAGATGCGCGCATCGATTCGAACGCAGCAGGCCGCCTCACCGCTCTCGCTTACCCAGATCGCCTCGCGAAACGCAGAAGGCCCGGCAGCTTTCGCCTCGCCAACGGCCGCGGCGCGGTGCTGCCGGACAGCGATCCGCTCGCTGCGCAAGATTTCCTCGCCGTCGCCGCGCTCGATGGCGCCGGCGCCAATGCACGCATTCACCAAGCGGC
Organism: Alphaproteobacteria bacterium; assembly: GCA_016124635.1. Lineage (GTDB taxonomy): Bacteria > Pseudomonadota > Alphaproteobacteria > Micropepsales > Micropepsaceae > SZUA-430. The sequence goes on from WGNJ01000003.1 coordinate 67,762, forward strand.
GCCCATCACACTCGCCGAGATCGAGGAGATCTTCGCCGAGCACATCCAAACGACGCAAGTCACCGCGTGGGACTCGCGCGAACGCGTCGTCATCGCGCGCGAAGAGGAGCAACTCTACGCCCTCACGCTCGCTGACCGTCCTTTGAAAAAGGCCGATCCGGCCAACATCGCCGCTGCGGTCCTCACGGGCATCCGCGAGCTCGGCTTGCGATCGCTGCCGTGGACGGACGACCTCGAGGCTCTGCGTGCTCGCACCGCCTTTGTGCGCCGGCTCGACCCGGAAGCCGATTGGCCCGACCTCTCGGACGACGCGCTGTCACAGTCCCTCGAACATTGGCTGCAACCGTTCCTGCAAAACGTGACGCGCGCCTCCGACTTTGGTCGCATCGATCTCAGCGGCGCGCTGTCGACCCTCTTCGATTGGGAAAAGAAGAAGCGCCTGGACGCGCTCGCCCCAACGCACATCACTGTGCCGTCCGGCTCGCATGTCCGCATCGATTACAGCGGCGAGACGCCGGTGCTCGCCGTGCGGCTGCAAGAGATGTTCGGTCTCGCCGACACGCCGACTGTCGCGGGCGGCCGCGTCCCGCTCACCTTGCATCTGCTTTCGCCGGCTCGCCGTCCGGTGCAAGTGACGCGCGACCTCAAAAGCTTTTGGGCGAACGGCTATCCGGAGGTGAAGCGCGACCTCAAAGGGCGCTATCCAAAACACCATTGGCCCGACGACCCTTGGACCGCGACGCCGACCGCGCGCGCCAAACCACGCCGCTAGCGGGCGCCTTGCGGCAACGATCGCGCGACGTCGACCGTACCGTTGCGCGCATCGATCGACACGTGGACATGCCGGCCATTCGACAGCACATCGACATTCCAGGAGTCGACGCCGGCGAACCGTGTCAGATTGGCGTCGACAGCGCGGCCATCGGCGCGATCTTCGGCAATGGAAACTGCTTCGCGAAGGCCAATCTTGTCACGCGACCGCGCGTCGAACGAGTGAGTCAATTCGAGCTCATGCGTTGCAGCCAAAACGTCGGAGCCCAGGATCACGAAGCAGCCGGCGGCGAGCAAAGCGTTGACGAGCTTCAGCATGTGTAGCTCTTGTGAAGGCACTCCCCCCACCCACGAGAAGGCGCCTCCGAAACTTCAGACGCAACTTAAGTCTTCGTATAGTCTGTCGCTGAATGTGGCGTGTTTGCGGCGCAAGCAAACGTTGTGAACGCAGCGCCGAGTTCTTGGTGATCTAGGGCAATCCCTTCGCTTTGAGTGCGACAATCACGCGGTCACCAAGCTCCTTGGGATTGTTGTCGAAATGGTGCCCGCCGGGCATCTCGATCGACACCGCCCCCTTCAACTCCGGCAACGTGCAGGCCGCCTCGTCGGCTTCGTCGCGGCCGTAAACGCAGATTACGGACGCTACAGGAAGCTTCGCATATTCCGGAGCAAGCTTGATGTCGCCGGTGATAAGCCCGGTGCGCTCGCCCAGCGTGACCTGCAGCATTGTTTGCCGTGTCGGCGCCACCAGCAACAGCGCAGCCACGCGAGCGCGATAGTCCGGCGCCAATCTGTTGTAGGCGATCGGGAGCACATCGGCGCCGTACGAGTACCCCGCGAGAAGCACCCGCGTCGCATGCGTCCGCGCGAGATACGTGCGCATCATGGTGGCGAGGCGCGCGGCAACGTCTGTGGCCCGGCGCTCATCCGAGAACCAGATGCGCGTATCGAGGCCGACGACCGCGTAACCCTCGTCAACCATCCGCCGCGCCAATTGCACGTCGAGATCCCCCCACAGACCGCCGTCTCCGGAAATGAACACGACAAGCGTTCGCGACGGCCGCGCGACCTGGAACTCCAGCGTGCCGTCCTCGCTTGCCTTCAACGGCACATCGGCTCTCACGACTGTGACAGCAAGACACAAAACCAAAAGACACAGCGGCCAGAACGGCCGCCGTATTACGCCGTTGTAAGCTGGAATCCACACGCCCGGGACAGTCCGTAAGCCAAAACACTTGGCGGCCAGTCTAGACGATGAGACCGGCTGACGACGAGCCGCCATGACCGCCCGCATGCCGACATACAGAAGCTCCATCGCCGCGGCATTTGCCCGCTGGCTCTGGGCCGCCATACCTATCGTCATCTTTGGCGTCTGCGTCTTCGCGGTCCGTAACAAGCTGGCCGACACAAGCCTGGACGCAATCGCCGTGGCGGTTAGCCAAATAGGCATCGCACCTTTTCTAGGTGCCGTCGTCCTGGCCGGCCTCAGCTACTTGGCAATGTCGCTGCAAGACCTCCTTGCATTGCGAACGTTGAAGATCGACTTGCCGCCAGGCCGCGCGCTGTACATCGGTCTAGTCTCCAATGCGATCGGCCAAACGGCCGGCGCCTCCCTGCTGTCGGCCGGCGCTCTTCGGTGGCGATTTTACGCACCGCTCGGGCTGAGCGCCCGCGACGCCGGCTACGTTTCCGTCTTTACCGAGTCGAGCTTCATTTTCGGCATGGCGGGCCTTTTGGGCGTCGCACTCGTCGCGGCGCCCAATTCGGTTTCCCATTTGTCGATACCTTCGAGCTTGGCCATGGTCATTGGAGTTGCTCTCCTGAGCGCTCTTTTGACTTATCCGCTGCTCGCGTCGGCGCGGCGCGCTCCTCTTCGCCTGGGGCCGGTCGAGGCACCTGTCCCGCAGCCGCGAATCGCCGTCACTCAAGTCGTTCTTGGGATCGCGGACACGTTGTTCGCCGGGCTCGCGCTCGCGGTATTGATCGAACCCACCTCGGCGCAATTCTTACCGACGATGGCGGCCTTCGCCCTCGCCTCGGCGGCCGCGGCCGCTTCAGGCATTCCAGCCGGCCTCGGCTCGTTCGAAGCCGTGTTGCTCTTGATGGCGCCTGTTACCAACGAGCGCGTTGCTGCCGCGCTCATCCTTTATCGTGTTGCGTACTACCTGGTCCCGCTCGCAACCGCGGCCCTGACACAGGCGGTCGCGCAGCGGCAAACCGCCTTTGGTGCCGCGAAACGCGCGAGGGCAATGGCTGAGATCGTCGCCCGCAACATCGCGCCACGAGCGGCAGGAGCACTCGTCGCGATCGCCGGCCTCGTCCTGCTTCTATCGGGCGCAACGCCCGCGCTCGAATTCCGCATGGAGATCCTGCGCCACATCCTGCCGCTCGCCGTCGTCGAGATGTCCCACCTCGCGGCGAGCCTCACGGGATTTGCGCTGCTCCTACTGGCGCGCGGCTTGTTTCAGCGCACGGCGGCGGCCTGGACCTTCACCATGATTGCGCTGGCGTTAGGCGCGACTGCGTCGCTCGCCAAAGGCCTCGATTTCGAGGAGGCGTTGGTCATGATACTCGCCATGGTCGTGCTGACGCTCGGCCGCGACGCCTTCCATCGCCAATCGGCCGTGTTCGAGGAGCCGCTGACGCCCGGCTGGCTCGTCACCGTCGCCGTATTCGTCGGCGCCTCCGTGTGGCTCGGCCTCTTTGCCTACAGCAACGTCCAATACAGCCGTGATCTCTGGTGGCAATTCGAGTTCGAAGCCGACGCGCCGCGCTTCCTTCGCGCGACGCTCGCCATCGCGATCGCCGCCGGTGCTGTCGCGCTATGGCGCCTCCTCAAGGTCAAGCGCGCCCGCCCCCATTGTGCCACGCCGGAAGAACTCGCGCGCGTCGCCCCGATCATAGCCGCATCGCCAGCCGCAGATGCGAATCTCGCCTATCTCGGTGACAAGTCGCTGCTGTTCTCGGAAGCCAGCGATGCATTCTTGATGTACGGCGTACGGGGCCGCAGCTGGATCGCATTCTCCGACCCAGTCGGCCCGCCCGAACGCATCGGCGAGTTGATCTGGCGCTTCCGCGAGATATGCGACCTGCGCAACGTGCGCGCCGTCTACTATCAGATCGATTCAGCGCATCTTCAGCGCTACATCGATCTTGGCTTCTCGTTCTTGAAGTTGGGAGAAGAGGCGCGTGTTCCCCTCGCCGAGTTCGATCTCATCGGCAAGAAATGGAGCAATCTGCGAAACTCACGCGCGCGGGCACAAAAGGAAGGCGCAACCTTCGAGGTCATCTCGAAGGACTGCGTCGCCGCTGTCTTGCCACGGCTGCAGCAGATCTCGAACGAATGGCTCGCAAAGAAAGGGGCGCGCGAAAAGCGCTTTACCCTCGGTCGGTTCGACGAGGCATATCTGACGCGCACGCCTTGCGGCGTTTTGAAGGTGAACGGCGAAATCAAGGCGTTCGCCAATATCCTTCAGTCCGGACACCACGAGGAGGCGTCCGTCGACCTCATGCGTCAGGCGAACGACGCGCCACAAGGCGCCATGGACTTTCTCTTCGTTGAGCTATGCTTCTGGGCCAAGGCGCAAGGATTTCGCTGGTTCAACCTCGGTCTCGCGCCGCTCTCCGGACTTGAAGCGCGAAAACTCGCGCCCGCCTGGACGAAGATCGGCGCTCTTGTTTTCGGTCACGGCGAGCAGTTCTACAATTTCGCCGGGCTGCGCCGGTACAAAGAGAAGTTCAATCCGATCTGGCGTTCGAAATACATGGCCTCGCCGGGTGGCATCGATGCCGTCATCGCACTGACGGATGCCTCCGCTCTCGTCTCCGGCGGTTACGCCGGCATGTTCGGGAAGTAGCTAGGCGATAGGCGGCACGATCTCAGGCCGCAGCGGCTCTCTTATCAAACGCAACGTCGAAGCGGAGCGTCTCGGGCCCGAACGTCACCTCGATCTTGCTGCCGAGTTTCTTGGCGAGCAGCGCCGTCACATAAGGCTGCACTGTACGCCCGGTGAGGTCTGAGAACGGCGTCTTGAGCTCGAGGCCGTCACGGATGTCTTGCGGAAGATTGGCGCGCGGACCTTTCGCCGTCACAGCGACATCGACCTGATGCCGCCCGGTCTCTATCTTCACGGTCAGCTGCCCGCCGCGCGGAATGGCGTCAGCCGCCATGTTCGCGAGATTGAGCAGCACACGGATCATTTCCTTGTCGATCGCTGCCTTGGGCGCCTGCCAGTCGAGCTTCGCCTTGCTCGTCTTGAAGAATTCGCTAGCGACTTCGCCGGCTTCCCGCAGGTCGATCTCGGCGCCGGCGGAGCCCATCGCACCGAATGCAAGGCGCGCGAACAACAGCCGGGCCTTCGCTTGACCGACGGAGTGGGCGATCAACGACATCGCCTGCTCCTTCATCGCCGGGTCTTGCTCGTCCGCCAGAATCTCGAGCCCGTTCGACACCGCCGCCACGGGCGAGATCAGATCATGGCAAACACGCGAAACCATCAGAGCGGCAAGATCAAGTTCGTGCATGGACTACCTAATTTGTTGGTGCGATTCTGCGCCGCACGTGTGGAAATATAAGCGACGGCAAGCACTTGGGCGCAACCGCCGATCTGGTCGGGCAAGGCTTAATTGTGGATAGTGGCAGCCAACAACGCTGCACGTTCCATGTCGAATCAATTTGAGCCCGGAACCTACGTCATTCTTGCAGGCCATAAGGACTGGGGCCTGGGCCAGGTCCAGTGCGTCGTTGGCGTGCGCGTCACGGTCAATTTCGAGCACGCGGGCAAGCGCCTCATCAACATCGCGCACGCCGAGCTGAAATCGGCTACACCCGACGAAATCAAAGAACTGGAGCGTTCGTGAGGAGCAAAGAAGACTTGATGCGCGCGATGGTCGACGCCGCGCGCGAAGCCGGCGTCGTCGTCATGCGCCACTATGCCGGCACCGTCGAACGCCGCGCCAAGGCCGACAAATCGCCCGTCACCGATGCGGATCAAGAAGCAGAGGCTTTGATCTTAGATCGCTTGGCGCGCCTGGCACCCGAAATTCCCGTCGTTGCCGAAGAGAGTGCCGCCGCGGGCCGCCTGCCGACGATCGACGATAAGCCCTTCTTCCTTGTCGATCCGCTCGACGGCACGAAAGAATTCTTGAACCGCAATGGCGAGTTCACGGTCAACATCGCGTTGATCGAACGCGGTCAGCCGACCGCCGGCGTCGTCTTCGCGCCGGCGATCGAGCGGATGTTCTGGGGCTACGACGACCAAGCGTTCGAGCAGCGGAGCGACGCAAGCGTCAAGCTCGTCGGCACGGCCAAACAGATCAAGGCGCGCGTCGCACCGAGCGACGGCATGATCGCCGTCGCCAGCCGCAGCCATCGCGATTCGAAAACCGAAGAGCTGCTCGCCCACTACAAGATCGCGGATTTCATCACTTCGGGCTCGTCGATTAAATTCTGTCTGATTGCGACGGGCGAGGCCGACATCTATCCGCGTCATGGACCGACCTGCGAGTGGGACACCGCGGCAGGCCACGCTGTGCTCGCCGCTGCTGGCGGCCGCGTAACCTTGCTCGACGGGAAGACGCCGCTGACCTACGGACACGCGGCACAAAAATTCTTGAATCCCTTCTTCATCGCCTGGGGCGCGAGCTGAATGGCGGTGACGCCCGCACAGGCGCGCAAGCTCGCCCTTTCGTTCGAGGGCGCATCCGAACGTCCGCACTTCGATCGCTTCGCTTTCCGCACGCCGCGAAAGACGTTCGCGACGCTCGCGGGTGACGGCAGCGACATCAACCTGATGTTCGATTCGGCATTGCAAGAGCTCTATTGCGAGCAGGTGCCACACGCCTTCGCGCCGGTGCCGGGCGGCTGGGGCAAGATGGGCGCCACGCGCTGCGATTTGAAAAGAGTCGACAAAGTGACGCTGGAATCCGCGCTCAAGGCCGCCCACGGATTGGCGCAACCGTTACCGAAGAAAACGCGAGCTACAAAGCCAAGGGGACGTTAGTCCGCCGCGTCAAGCGCGCCCGTCGATTGCGCGAACGGCGACGCCGCAAGGCGCCGCCGTTCCCAACAACAATCCGAAACCGGAATTAGAACGGCAAGATTCCGCTTTCACGGTCGTACTTGAGGTAACCGACATTGACGCCCGCGCGCAGGCCGAGGCCGGTGCGCATCGGCGCCAGCGAGATCCGGCCTGAGCGCTGATAATTCACGCCGATGCCGGCGATGAAGTAATAGCTGCCGTCCACGCCGGGGAACCGTTGGAAGATCTCTTCCTGCCGCCGGATGCGATAGACGAGCGTAAAGCACTTGGACACGTTGCCGCCGAGGTCGAAGCCGAGCGACGGTCCGCGCCAATACACCTTCATGGTGTGATATCTTTTGCGATGCATGTAGCCGTCGCCGTAGCGAAGCCCGACGGCAATCGCGGCGCCGCCCTCCTCACCCGTGATGTAGGCGTTCGGTCGTCCGAGGTCGGCAAAGACATGCTCCACGACCTTCGCGACGGCTCTCGTCGTCATGCCGAAGAAATCGGAAGCCGCGTCGATGATTTCGCCACGCGAATACGTGTCGTCTGCAGCAAGCGCGGGTGTCGCTTCGGCGATGGCGACCGCAGTTGCGAGCGGCACCGCGCCAGCCTTGATCAAGGCTTCGCGCCTGGAAAGCTTCTTGTCGTCCGTCATTAAAGACCTCCGGAAGGTAATCTCCGGATCGATCTTACAGCCTCACACCGCCGCTCGCCCAGAGGACTTTGCATGCTGGAATTGGCTGCATCGTGACGGCCGCCACAGCCGGAACGGCTCAGGCGTGGGTGTGCGCCAGCCCCGGACGTTGGGCCGCTGGCACGGCATCGAGAGCCCGCGCCAGGTCGCCCATGCTGATGGGCTTGGAGACGTAGCTGTCCATGCCGGCGGCCAAGTATTTCTCCTTGTCGCCGGACATGGCGTTCGCCGTGACCGCAATGATGTACGCATTCGCCGGCGCCCCCGGAAGCGCACGAACGCGTCGGGCAGCCGAGATGCCGTCAAGGACAGGCATCTGAACGTCCATCAGGATTGCGTCGTAGGGCCGCTCGCTTGCCCGCGCAACGGCCTGTTCGCCGTCTTCGGCAAAATCACAACTGTGGCCAAGCGCCTCGAGCATATGCTCGATGAGCTTGCGATTGATAGCATTGTCCTCGGCCACGAGGACATGCAGACCCGGCCGCGTCTCCGGTACCTTGTCGGCCATTGGCTTTACTCCAACTGGCGTCGACACGCGCGGTAGGGCGAGCTCAACCGTAAAGGTCGACCCCTTCTCCGCAACGCTTTCGACGCTGATCGAGCCGTCCATCATCTCCGCGAGATGGCGGCAAATAGCGAGACCGAGCCCGGTGCCGCCGTAGCGGCGTGTCACCGATGCATCGCCCTGAGAGAATTTTTGAAAGAGACGCGGCAGCACGTCTGCGCTGATACCGCAGCCGGTGTCGCGCACGCAGAGCGCGATACCTGCGCCGTCGCTTGCCGCATGAAGCGTGACCGAACCTTGCGCCGTGAATTTGACCGCGTTTGAGAGCAGGTTGCTCACGATTTGGCGAACGCGCGTCTCGTCGCCGTCGACTGTTTTCGGCAAGTCGGGCGCAAACTCGAGCGTGAGCGCCAAACCCTTCGCGCGCGCCGTCGGCACCCACAGCTCCGCCGCCGATGATAGCGCGTGATGCAGATCGAACGGCCGCTTCTCCATCTGCAGATGCCCGGCCTCGATGCGCGACAGATCGAGCACGTCATTCAGAAGTGTGAGCAACAACTGACCGGACTCATGGATCGTTTCGATGCGCTCCCGTTGCTCGGGCGAGAGCTTGCTGGTGCGCAACAGATCGGCCGATCCGATCACCCCATTGAGCGGCGTGCGTATCTCGTGGCTCATCGTCGCCAGGAATTCGCTCTTGGCCTGGCTCGCCGCCTCCGCCGTCTCTTTGGCTCGCAGCAACTCCGCGGCCGCTTCGTGCTCGGCGGTGATGTCGCGCGCCACGCCCAGAATATCTTTGCCCGATGGGCTCATCGTCCATGACAGGCGAACGATCGACCCGTTCTTGCAGATATAGCGGTTCTCGATCCGGTGCCGGTTGCCCTCATAGAGCTGCGCCATCACGCCTTTCATCGTTTCTTCCCGGTCGTCGGGGTGAACGAATTCGATCGCCGGACGCGCGCACAGCTCCTCCTCGCTATAGCCCATGAGCGCGACGAATGCCGGGTTCACCCGCTTGAAGTGGCCGCGGAAGGAGATGATCGTCAAAATGTCGATGGAAGCTTCGAACAAGCGATCGAGACGCTCTTCAGCAAGCCGGCGCTCTGTGACGTCATGATCGACGCCGAAGACGCGCGTGATCTTGCCCGCGGCATCGACGACGCGGTGCATGATCGCGGAAATATGGCGCACCTCGCCGTCCGGACGAACGATGCGGAATTCCATTCGAGCTTGACGCCACGACACATCGCCATGGATCGCGGAGACACGTTGCCGGTCATCCGGATGGACGCTGTCGAAAAACTGTCGGCTGCGGCCCGGGGCATCGTCAGGCAAACCGAACATCCGCATGACAGGCGGCGAAAGACGCGTGCGGTCGTCCGCAGCGACATACTCGAAGTCACCGATATCGGCGATGCTATAGATCTCATTGAGCCGGCGCTCAAAGTCGCCGAGCTCTGCCTCGACCTTCGTGAACGTCAGCACCGCGCCGTCGCGCCTAGCAATCGACCTAGTCGCAATGGTCGCGCGAACCGCGGCGCCGTCGGCCCGTTGGATGTCGAGCGAACTGCCCGAAACGGCGCCGGACAAGATCTCGGCTACGGCCGTCTCGAGTTGCTTGCCGTCTGCAAGCCCAAGGGCCAACTCAAGGTCCGTATGGACCGACCCGATACGCAGCTCGGCAGTCCACAAATTGTCGATTTCCGCGACGCGCCCGTCGCGATCGAGGATAACGACCATCGGTCGGTGGCGCGCGCCGTCCGGATTGCGTAAGGCTGCGCTCAACGGTCGTGTCCTGGTCGCAATTGGGATTAAGACGCTCTCAACGAAGACCATACGGCCGCAGCATTGAAAGACCGTTTCTGCGGTGGCAAACGACGCTGCCGATTATGGTGAAGGTCGAGTTAACGGAGCCGGCGAGCCCAATGCGTTTCCTCGTTGTTACCGGTGCCGACGAGGCCTATGCGTCTTACGCCAGCGATCTGATCACGTCGCTCGAGCACGGCCGCAGCCTGGGCTTCGATCTCGGCCTGCTCGACTACGGCCTCGCGGCGACGACGCGCGAGAGCCTGGCGCGCCGTGTAAGCGCCGTTGTGGCGCCGCCTTGGCCTTATCGGCCCAAGCCGCCCTTCGACACTCAGATCCAATCCCGCGCGTTCGCGACACGTCCGTTCTTGCCGGATTATTTCCCGGGCTACGACGGCTACGCTTGGATCGATGCCGACTCGCTCGTTCAAGACGTTCGGGCGATTGTCATCCTCAAGGCGGCAGCCTCGCGCGGCATGGCCGGCGTCGTGCCGACCGTCGACCGCAGCTATCTCCACACGGAAAGCAGCCGCAAATGGGTGCTCGAACGCTACCGCATGGCGTTCGATGAAGATGTGGCACAGCGGTTGATGACTGTGCCTTACATCGCCTCAGGCGTCGTCAGCGCGGCCGCCAACTCGCCCCTCTGGCGCCTGTGGCGCGAGCGCTTTCAACAATCGCTTGAGCATTGGCGCGGCGAAAGGTTGTGCGACCAGTCGATCCTCAACCATGTCGTCTATCTCGAGAAACTGCCGCATCACCGCTTGCCATCGTTCTGCAACTGGATCAGTCATTTGGCGCCGCCCATGGCCGACATCGCCAACGGTGCATTGGTCGAACCGAGCTACCCGCGCGCACCCATCTGGATCGTCGCCAATTCGTTCAACGACAAGGACAGCCTCCGCACGCTCATGCGCACCGATGGACGCGGCACCATTCAGTGCGCTCTCACGCTTCGCTCCGCTCGCAACGCGATCATCGAGGCGCGCAAAGCAACATGAGCGCGCTCGTTGTCACCGCAGCTGACGAGCCCTACGCCGCGCTTGCAGGCGATCTGATCGCGTCGCTGGCCGAACATCGCCAGACGTTGAGCTTGCACGTTGCTGTTCTCGATCTTGGCCTTGAGGCGGCTTCACGCGAAGCACTGGCATCCGGCGTCGATCATCTCGTCACTCCCAAATGGATGTTCAAACCCCACGCCAAGTTTGACGCCGATCCGAAATACCTGGCGCGAGCGGCGCGTCCGTTCCTGCCGGAACTCGTCCCCGGTTACGCAACCTACATTTGGCTCGATGCAGACATTTGGGTCCAGCATCGCTTGGGACTCGAATGGTTGCTTGATGCGAGCCGCGGCGTGGATCTAGCGGCCGTGCCGACCATGCACCGCAGCTACAGTTTCAGTCAGCGCGATATGGGATGGTTGCATAAGCGCTACGCAATGGCGTTTGGCGACGCGCTCGCGAACGAACTCATACGGCAACCTTATTTCAACTCCGGCGTCATGGCCGCGCGCGCGGGGTCGACGCTCTGGCGTGCTTTCGCCGACCGCTTTCAACGAGCGCTCGACCGTTGGAACGGCAATTTCCTCTCGGATCAAGCCGTGCTGAACGCAGTCATCGCGATGGACGATCTGCGCGTCAATCGCCTGCCCGCGCGCGCCAACTGGTTGTGTCATCTGGCGCCGCCGCTCTGGAACGAAAATGCGAAAGCCCTGGTCGAACCCGCGATGCCGTTCGATCCGCTTCTGATCGTGCACAACACCTATGACGACAAACGGAAGGAACGTTCGATCAGAACGTTGACGGGCCAGCAGCGCACAACGCAGCTGACCCGCTCTTCAATTCAACGGCTGGCTCACTCCGAAAGCCAATAATTCAGCTTGTGATCGCTGCGTCCGACCCAGCACTGCCGGTTCAGGTTGTAGCGATGCACCACCTCCTCGGCCTTGTGCGCTTCGGACGCGTTTGACCCGAAGCTCAGCATCCAGTGGCCACCGTCGACGAGCTTCCATTCACCGGCGACGAACTGAGCGTGCGTCGTGTCGGGGTTGTTGTTGACGCAATCCTGGCCCGGATATCCACCCGTCGGCACGCTATTGCCGCGCTTCCAATACCGCATCGACGGGCCTGGCCGTCCGATGAAGCACTGATCCGTGAAGCGATAGTGCCGGATGATCTCGACTGCGCGGTTCGCACCCGCGCCGTCTGAACCGTAGGAGAGCATCGATTCGGATCCCTGGACGACGCGCCAACCGCCGCCGCCATGCTGCGCTTCGACATTGTGCCAATTCACGCTGAGGCAGTCCTCGGCAAAACTCAGTCCGCCACCGCCGCCAGGACCACCTCCGCCGCCCGGACCGCCACCGCCGCCAGGGCCACCTCCGCCGCCCGGTCCGCCGCCGCCGCCCGGTCCGCCGCCGCCCCAACCGCCGACTTGGCGGAGCATGCCGTGTTTGACGTACGGCGCACGGCTGTCGTTGAACCTGGTGTAGAGCCCAAATGACAAGCGATCACCACCGACCCGACGCAGAACGAGCATCGTCTGCGAGAAGCCGGAATTGAACGTCGCAACCACCTCGGTCGCGTCGGATGCGGGATTGGAGCCGACGTTGTCCGAATAGGTGACAGCGTTGACTTGTCCCCAATTGCAGTCGGTTGGGTGGCACTCACCGAAGCCGCGTACACGCAATCCACCGCCACCCACATTGATCTGAACCCGTGTGAGTCCACCGTTCGGATTTTCGTTCCTCCAGTTGCCGGTAAAATCGTCGTAACCAGCCGCCACGGCGGCGGCGGGCGCGACGTAAAGGGCTGCAGCCGCAGCCAAGAGCGCCGTCACGCGCATTGTTAATCTCCTTCTCTGGTGTCCGTTCGTAAGCCCCAAAACCCCTCACGGATGGCGCGAAATGTAGTTCGCGCTGGCGCGCCCCCGAAGACGTGTCCGTCACACACACTTTTGTTGTCGAACGTTCATCTTGCGACGCAAAGGCCCGTTGACCGCCGTTGCGGAATCGCGCGAGAAGGACAGCGGGACACGTCCCCCCAACGGGACGCGCCCATTCTGGAAGGAATGGATCAACATGACGAAGCCCGCATTGCGGCCCGCGCGGCCGCACTTCTCCTCTGGCCCCTGCGCAAAGCGCCCCGGCTGGAATCCCGAAAATCTAAGTTCCGCAGAACTCGCGCGTTCCCATCGCTCGAAGCCTGGCAAAGCCAAGCTTGGAGAAGCGATCGAACGCACGCGCCGCGTTCTCGGCGTTCCCTCGGACTACAGAGTGGGAATTGTCCCTGCATCGGATACCGGCGCCGTGGAGATGGCGCTTTGGTCGATGCTTGGCCCGAAGCCGGTCGACGTGCTCGTCTGGGAAAGCTTCGGCAAGGAATGGGCGACGGACATCAACAAGCAGCTCAAGCTGCAAGATGTTCGAACGTTGAAAGCCGAATACGGCGAGCTTCCCGATCTCACCCAGGTCAATCCGGCACACGACATTGTATTCGCCTGGAACGGCACGACGTCGGGCGTTCGGGTGCCGAACGGCGCGTGGATTTCCGACGCCCGCGAGGGCCTGACGATCTGCGACGCGACATCCGCCGCGTTCGCGCAGGATCTACCGTGGCCGAAGCTCGATGTGGTGACCTTCTCCTGGCAGAAGGCGCTCGGCGGCGAAGCCGCCCACGGCATGCTCGTTCTCTCGCCGCGCGCCGTCGCCCGGCTTGAAAGCTATCAGCCGGCATGGCCGCTCCCGAAAATCTTTCGCATGACCAAGGACGGCAAGCTGATCGAAGGCATCTTCAAAGGCGAGACGATCAACACGCCGTCGATGCTTTGCGTCGAGGATTATCTTGATGCGCTGAAGTGGGCCGAAGAAGTCGGCGGCCTCAAGGCACTGATGGCGCGCGCAGACGAGAACTTGCACGTCATCGATCGCTGGCTGAAGGCAAGCGGCTGGTGCGATTTCTTGGCGCGTGATCCCAAGACCCGATCGAACACAAGTGTGTGCCTCAAGATCGTCGACCCTTGGTTCATGGAAAAGGATGCGGATGGCAAGGCGGCGGCTGCAAAGAAGGTGGCCGACCTTCTCGACAAGGAAGGCGTCGCCTTCGACATCGGTGCCTATCGCGACGCCCCGCCTGGCCTACGCATTTGGGCCGGCGCCACGGTCGAGAACGCCGACATGAAGGCCCTCATGCCGTGGCTCGACTGGGCCTGGAGCCAAATGAAGGCCTCTTAAGCGCACATTCGCCGAAACAGATCGCTTCTGAGAGGCCGCCCTCCTCGATTGTCGAGAGGTCCCTCACGTGGAGCGAACAACGAGATTTTTTGAAATCGGAGATTCGAATGCCCAAGGTTTTGATCTCGGACGCCTTGTCCCCAGCTGCAGTGCAAATCTTCAAGGACCGGGGCGTCGATGTCGACGTAAAGGTCGGGCTATCGAAGGACGAGCTGAAGTCCATCATCGGCCGCTACGACGGTCTTGCCGTTCGGTCGGCGACCAAGGCCACCGCCGACGTCATCGCCGAAGCGAAGCACCTCAAGGTCATCGGACGCGCCGGCATTGGCGTCGACAACATCGACATCAACGCGGCCACCGCCCGCGGCATCATCGTGATGAACACGCCGTTCGGAAATTCGATTACGACGGCCGAACACGCCATCGCATTGATGTTCGCGCTCGCGCGCGAGATTCCGGCCGCCAACGCCTCGACGCACCAAGGCAAATGGGAAAAGAACCGGTTCCTTGGCGTCGAGTTGACCGGCAAGACACTCGGCATCATCGGCTGCGGCAACATCGGCTCGATCGTTGCCGACCGAGCCTTGGGACTTCGAATGAAGGTCGTGGCCTTCGACCCCTATCTTTCGCCGGAGCGCGCCGAAACGCTAGGCGTCGAGAAGGTCGAACTGGACGAGCTGCTGCGCCGCGCCGACATCATTACGCTGCACACGCCACTCACGGACAAGACAAAGAACATCTTGAGTGCCGACGCCATCGCCAAGACGAAGAAGGGCGTGCGCATCGTCAACTGCGCCCGAGGCGGTTTGGTCGACGAGACGGCGTTGAAAGCAGCGCTGGACAGCGGCCATGTCGCCGGCGCCGCGCTCGACGTCTTCGAAACCGAACCCGCGAAGAGTCACATTCTCTTTGGTTCCGACAAGGTCGTCGCAACGCCGCACCTCGGCGCCGCGACAAGCGAAGCGCAGGAAAATGTCGCCCTGCAGGTGGCCGAGCAGATGTCGGACTACCTTCTGACCGGCGCGATCTCGAACGCCATCAACATGCCGTCGATCACGGCGGACCAAGCCACAAAGATGCTCCCGTGGATTCAGCTCGCTGATCGCCTCGGCGCCTTCGCCGGCCAGCTGACCGAGACGAGCATGAAGGCTGTCGAAATCGTCTACGAAGGCATCGCTTCGGAGCTCAATACCAAGGCGCTGACGCAAGCAGTCCTTGCCGGCTTGCTCAAACCCGCGCTCTCCGAGGTCAACATGGTCAACGCACCGACCGTCGCGAAGGAGCGCGGCATCCAGGTGAGCGAAATCCGCCGCACGCAGCATGGTGCCTACGAAGGCTATTTGATGCTGAAAGTCACCACCGAAACGCAGACGCGCGAAGTCGCCGGCACGGTGTTCTCGAACGGCATCCCGCGCCTCATTCAAATCAAGGGCATCGACATGGACGCGCAGCTCGCGCCTCACATGCTCTACGTCACCAACGAAGACAAACCGGGTTTCATCGGCAAACTCGGCACCTTGCTGGGCGACGCGAAGGTGAACATTGCTTCCTTCAATCTCGGCCGCGCAACGCCTGGCGGCGACGCGATCGCGCTTGTCGAAGTCGACGCGCCGGTGCCAGAATCGGTGCTCGAGGCGATACGCAAGATCGCCGTCGTGAAGCAGGCCAAACGGCTGGCATTCTAAAGGCGCATACAATGGCCAACGTTGCAGTGATCGGCGCCCAATGGGGCGACGAGGGCAAGGGCAAGATCGTCGATTGGCTGTGTGAGCGCGCGAACGTCGTCGTGCGCTTTCAAGGCGGCCATAACGCGGGCCACACACTTGTCATCAATGGCGAGACGTACAAGCTGGCGTTGCTGCCCTCGGGCATTGTGCGACCGGGAAAGCTCTCGATCATCGGCAACGGCGTCGTGGTCGATCCGTGGCACTTCGTCGACGAGATCGAACGTCTGCGCGCGCAGGGTGTGAAGATCTCGCCCGAAAATTTGGTCCTTGCCGATAACGCGCCGCTGATCTTGCCGATCCATCGCGAGTTGGACACGTTCCGCGAAACCTCGAACTCGGGAACGCGGATCGGCACGACCAAGCGCGGCATCGGTCCAGCCTACGAGGACAAGATCGGCCGCCGCGCGTTACGCGTCGTCGATCTGGCGGACTCAAGCTCACTGAAAGCCAAGATCGAAGACCTGCTCGCACATCACAACGCGCTACGTCGCGGCCTCGGCCAGACCGAAGCCAAGGCGGGACCACTTTTCCAATCGCTGATGGCTGTCGCGCCGAAGATTCTTCCCTTCATCGCGCCGGTATGGCGCCGCCTACGCGAGATTAGAAAGCAAGGCGACCGCATCCTGTTCGAAGGCGCACAAGGCACTCTGCTCGACGTCGATCACGGCACGTACCCGTACGTCACCTCGTCGAATACCGTCGCCGGTGCAGCTGCCGCAGGCGCTGGCATCGCCCCGCGCGCGATCTCGTACGTACTCGGCATTGCCAAAGCCTACACCACGCGCGTCGGCGAGGGCCCGTTCCCAGCCGAGCTGCACGACGAAATCGGGGCGCGTCTCGGCGAGCGCGGCAAGGAGTTCGGCACCAACACCGGTCGCAAGCGCCGCTGCGGCTGGTTCGACGCGGTACTCGTGCGCCAAACGGTGATCACCGGCGGCGTCGACGGCATCGCCTTCACCAAGCTCGATATCCTCGACGGATTGAAGGAGATCAAGGTCTGCGTCGGTTACGACCTCGACGGCAAGAAGATCGACTACCTGCCCGCCGGCGCACACGCGCAGGCACGCTGCAAGCCGATCTACGAAACCATGGAAGGCTGGAGCCAATCGACCCATGGAGCGCGCCGCTGGGCCGACCTACCCGCCGCCGCGATCAAATACGTCCGCCGCATCGAGGAATTGATCGAGGCGCCGGTCGCCATTCTCTCGACCAGCCCCGAACGCGAAGACACGATCCTGGTGCGCGATCCCTTCGCGGCGTAGCTCTACTTCACGTACTTCTTGCCGTTGTAGCGAAAGACGGGAAACGGACCCATGCCGGGCCCGCCGACTTCGATGTCGGGCCAACCTTTGTGCTTCGTGTCTTTCGCCACGGCGATGCCGACTTCGTCGAGCAGCACGCTCCACTTTCCGTCTGAACCTTTGCCGAGAAGCACAAAAGCCTGACCGGTGTTGCCGTAGCAGTAGACGCTCCCCTCACGCACCCACGCCTCGGCCGTGCCGTCGCCATTCAAATCCTGCAGTTCAATCGAACCTGGTTCGTGCGACGCCGATACATCGTCTGCGCACCGCGTGTAGGTGTCGCCTTTGGCCTTGAAGCCGGCTGCCTTGAAGATTGCCGCCTTTTCGGCAGCGCTCGGTGCGTCGGCGGCGACGGCAGGCAAAGCGGCCAAAGCCACGGCTGCAACGGATAGGGTCGTCAGCGATCGAAACATTCGAATCCTCATCAATAAAGCAGACACACTGTCGTGCGCTGCGCAGCTGATCAATCGACCATACGTTGTTGCGCGCCGCCGACTTCGCACCATTCGCGAAGCACAAGAGCGCCCGCCTCGACCTAGATTCGGGGCCGTCAGCGCGCAGGAAGAGACGCGGCAGGCGTCTTGGCCGGAGCGGATCCGTCGACGCGCTTGGCCCGCGCAGCCTCTTTGATCGCCCGTTGCAGCTTCTCGAACGCCCGGACTTCGATCTGGCGCACGCGCTCGCGGCTGATGTCGTACTCCTTCGACAGATCTTCGAGCGTTGCGGGCTCGTCCTTCAGCCGCCGCTCTTGCAGGATGTGCCGCTCGCGGTCGTTCAGCGTCTTGAGCGCGTCCACGAGCAGCTCGTGACGATCGTCCTTCTCTTCCTGATCGGCCAAGATGGTTTCTTGGCTCGGCGAATCGTCGACCAGCCAGTCCTGCCATTCGCCTTCGCTATCGGCGCGGAGCGGCGCGTTCAGCGAGTGATCGGGCGCCGCCAACCGGCGATTCATCGAAATCACTTCGTCTTCCGTGACCCCGAGCTTCGTCGCGATCAGCTTCACCTGCTCGGGCCGCATGTCGCCGTCTTCGATCGCTTTGATCTGACCCTTCGCCTTGCGCAGGTTGAAGAAGAGCTTTTTCTGCGCCGCCGTCGTCCCGATCTTCACAAGTGACCAGGATCGCAGGATGTATTCTTGAATTGACGCCCGGATCCACCACATGGCGTACGTTGCCAAACGGAATCCCTTGTCGGGCTCGAAGCGCTTGACGGCCTGCATCAGGCCGACATTGCCCTCGGAGATGATTTCGTTCACCGGCAACCCATAGCCGCGATAGCCCATCGCGATCTTGGCGACGAGCCTGAGGTGGCTTGTCACCAAGCGGTGCGCGGCGCCCGAATCGGAGTGTTCACGCCAGCGTTTCGCCAGCATGTACTCCTCTTCCGGCTCCAGCATGGGGAAATTTCGAATCTCGCTGAGATAGCGAGAAAGCCCGCCTTCCGGCGAGAGCGTCAAATAGCCAGCGGCCATAGTCTTCTCCTCTGCGCCGTTCGCCGTGCGATTTCGCCCCGACGTTCAGCGGACCAAAGTACCCGTCCCCCACCAGGCCCGGGCTTGAGCGATCTAGGTATGCATCGCTTGGCCCTAGTTTAAGGGCTGCGAAAATTTCCTGCGAGTGTGTCGAGATCAAGGCACAGTTGTGTGAAATCCGCCGGTGGCTCGCTCTGAAATCTCAAGGATTTGTGCGTCTTCGGATGCTGAAAGCCCAAAACCGCAGCGTGTAGCGCCTGGCCCGCAATGGTAACCGAGAGCCCCGGAATCGAGCGGGGCCGTCCATAAACAGGGTCGCCGATCAGCGGATGGCCGATATGTGCCATATGCACCCGCACCTGGTGCGTGCGCCCGGTCTCGAGGCGGCATTCGACCAGCGCAGCTGTGGCCCCGAACGTCTTTAAGACTTTGTAACGTGTGCGCGCCGGTTTTCCGCCGGTGCGGACCACTGCCATTTTTTGGCGATTGAGCGGTGAGCGTCCGATATTGCCTTCGATCAAACCTTCGCGCTGTTTGGGAACGCCCCAGACGAGCGCGAGATAGGCGCGCTCGATCGCATGCGCCGCGAACTGCTTGCCCAGACTGCGATGCGCGAGCTCCGTCTTCGCCGCCACCATGAGGCCGGTCGTATCCTTGTCGATACGGTGCACGATCCCGGGCCGCAACTCGCCGCCGATGCCGCGCAGACTTACGCCGCAATGCGCGATCAGCGCATTGACCAGCGTGCCGTCGCGATTGCCCGCCGCCGGATGCACGACGAGCCCCCGCGGCTTGTCGATGACGATGACCTGATCGTCCTCATAGACGATCGGCAGATCCATCTTCTGCCCGCGCACGTCGACGCTTTCGGGCGGTGGGATCTCGAGCGCGATCGCGGTGCCCGGCTTGACCCGATGGGCCGGATCGGAGAGCACGCGCTCGCCCGCCGACACGTTGCCTTGCTCGATCAATTGCCTGAGCCGCGTGCGCGACAGGTCGGCGAACACCGCCGCCAGCACGCGGTCAAGCCGCTCCCCCGCTTGGGTTTCGTCGATCGTCAGTGTACGACGTTCGTTCGCCTGAGAGGTTTCGCCCATGGCCGATGTCCTATCCCCGCCTCCCCCCGACAACAAGCCCGCCAACCGCGGCCTATGGATCTTGGTTATCGGGTTAGGCATCGCCATCCTGGTGGTCGTGGCCGCCATGATCGGCATGGCGATCAGGAACGTCGTCTACAAGAAGCCTGTAGCGGCCGCTCCGACCATCACGACGATCCCAGGCGACGTGCCCGAGCTTGCGCTCGATCTTCCCGCCGGCGCGACCGTCGCCGAGACTCACATCGAAGCCGGCAACCTCCTCGTGCGCGTCACGACGCCGACCGGCGACGAGATCTTCATCATCGACCCGCACGCCGCGAAAGTGGTCGCGCGCATCAAGCTCAACAAGCCCGCGGCCGGCGCGCCGACGCCCTGAGCCGCAAGAAAGGCGCGTTTCAAGCGAGACAGCGAGACAAACGGGACAGGGGTCGCCTGCATCGCATGTGTCTCGCATCGCGCGGACTTCGCGCGCAAATGCACGCCTTTCGACGTGCGATGCGAGACAACGGGACAACCGGGACAGTCCCGATTGCTGTCCTGCTCATCGCGCGTCTGCGCGGTCATCCATCCTCCACCGCTTTGAGCCGAGGGAGGTGTCACGAGCCGAAGGCGACATGACGGAGGGGGCTCTTCGCCGCTCGCGTCTTCTTCATCCTCCACCGCTTCAGCGGGGGAGGTGTCACGAGCCGAAGGCGACATGACGGAGGGGGCGGCCAAACGCGAAAGAACCCCACGCCTAAGACGCGCGTCTCCCACGCAATCCGAACCGGATTCGATTTCACGCCAACGATGTCAATGAGCGAGCGTTCCGGCGCGTCTTCCTCGCGCCGACGCTAAAGGCGATGTCTTGCGCTTGACTTGCGATTTTGTCAATATATGACTTTTCCTAAGGTCCGATCCGCGCCCCATCCGACCATTGCCAAATCTATCTCTCGGATATGAGGCAAATGCGTATGAGGCAAACGCGGATCACGCGCCCTCTTGCGACCCTTGAGGCCGTGGTCACAGAGTGGTTGCCAAGCTACGTACTGGGGGGCAAGCGTACGACCCAGCAGGCCATGAAGATCGAGCGCCGATCGCAACGCTGGCCTGGCGCGACTGCATGTTGGGCCGTGCCTTTGGGAGGTGACATGAAGCTTGTGGATTTGACGAGGCCCTTGGACGCGGCCGACATGGATCGGCTGCCGCCGTTCATGAAGGGCCGGCACGGCGTGATCGTGCCCGAGATAGAATTTCATCATCCGGCGGGCAAGGGTGCGGACGCCGTGTGCGCCGTATTCGGCTGCACGCGCGAGGACCTGCCGGACGGGGAAGGATGGGGCGCTGAATCGCTCCACTTCAACTCGCACATTGGAACGCATGTGGACGCGCCGCTCCACTACGGCTCGAAATGTGAAGGCAAGCCGGCGCGCACGATCTCCGATATCGCGCTCGATGAGCTCTTTGTCGACGGCTTCGTCCTTGACCTTCGCGACAAGGCCGCGCCGGGCGAAGCGATCGCCGTCGATGTCCTCAAGACGGCAATCCAAGAGAATGGCGCAGAGATCACGCGCGGCGCGGCCGTGATGCTGCGCACAGGTCAGGAGCGCTTCGAGGTCTCCGACGCGGGCTTCTACGCCTACCCTGGCATGAGCCGCGAAGGCACGCTCTATCTCGCCTCGACCGGCGCCAAGATCCTCGGCACCGACGCCCTTGGATGGGATCGCCCATTCCCCGTCATCCGCCGCACGTTCCAAGAGACCAAGGATCGCTCGACGATCTGGGATGGGCACTTTGCAGGGCGCGACAAGGAGGTCTTCATCGTGCAGCAGATGTACGGACTCGAGCAGTTGCCGCCGCACGGCTTCAAGGTGGGCTTCTTCCCGATGCGGCTCGTCAAATGCAGCGCCGCGCCCGCCCGCGTCGTGGCGTTTCTTCCATGAGCCAAGCCGTCGTTGCGGACTCTGCGCGAACTCGGCTCTCGACGAAAATTTTGTTCGGCGTCGGCGCGGCCGCCGAGCGGGGCGCCGCAAGACGAAACAGGCCCTCGGGCGGCGACCGCTCGAGCGAGGACACCGGGATGCGGCAGCGCAGTCGCAGACACGAACCAACGCCCGATACGCGGCATGAAACGATCATTCTTGATCCCCAAGCCGGTTGCGGGCTATGCAGAGCCCCTCGCCGCGGGCCCCCATCGTCTAGCGGCCCAGGACGTCGCCCTCTCACGGCGAAAACACCGGTTCGATTCCGGTTGGGGGCGCCAGCCGCAAACCTCTGATTTGCTGGGATTTGCGTCCGTTAGCGCGTTTTTGTTCGCAACGCGAACTGACACGAACACTAAAGACATTTCACGAACAAACACAAAACAGTGGGCACTGGATGGGCAATTGCGTTCGCGCGCTGTTCTCTCCCTGGTACGAGCTTATTATTGCGAGCTTTCGCGCGCTGAGGTCATCATGGTCAGCGACAAGAACCAGCTACGCCCATCGCTTCGGGATCGATCCTGGCAACAAAGCTCCGCTGCCGTGGCTGCAATCGGCTAGGTGAAGTTACTCGGCTTGCGCGAGTGCGGACCAATAGGTGGGGTCAGCACTAGTACCGACGACTCACTTCGTTTTGTGGCTGTGCACCAAATTTGGCGGAGCGCATGTGGACCGACTTAATAGCGCTAGTCGAAAAAAACATGCCCTCGTCTGAAGACGTTGAGCAAGTAATTGAATATTTCAAGCGCCGCGCCAAGGCACGCCTTTACGCCGATGAGAATTTCCCTCGCGACGCAATCGAATTACTGCGCGAAGCCGGCGCTCGCGTGCAGACCGCCCAACACGCTGGCCTTCTTGGCCATGCGGACGAAGATCACGCCGCGCACGCCCTCCGCACAGGACAAGTGCTGCTCACTTGTGACAGGGACTATCTCAACGAGCGGCGTTTTCCGCTCATACATTGCCCCGCGATATTCGTATTCGACTTCGGAACCGGTACGGCGGACGAGATGCGCCAGGCCTTCAGATGTCTTGCGACGATTTTTGCTATGCCTCAATTCTTTGACAAGTGGTGCAAGGTGGATGCGAAGCGCGACGGCTGGACCGAATATGTTCGGCACTTAGACGGCACAACATCACGAACCCGCCTCAGGCTCCACAAAGGCGTCCTGCAAGAATGGGTTTAGATGCGGTTCCCGGAGGATGCACCGCGCAAGCGAATTAGAATGTTCAGCGACACCCAGGGCCTGATCAGCGAAATCCAAACCCCTTCGGAAGCAACAATTCCGCTGCTAGGGTCGCTAGACCAGTGTGAGAAAGCCTTAGACGTGCGCCCTTGAGCCCTGATGGCAAGCCAGATGACAGACAAATCAGGCGCGGATTAGCTGCCTTCGCTGCCGCGCTTCTCGTTGTGACGTCGCTGACTTACCTGGTTTCGCGGCTCCCTGGGCACGGTGTGTTCGTCGCGTTGCAAATTGTACTGCTTTACGCGTGGCTAGGGCTGGGGGTGTGGGCGATCACCATCTGCAGTGAGATAGCAGAAGGTTACGAGTCCTGGCGACGGAGTTGGGCGATTTGCCCGCACGGTATTGCAGGCGGCAATGCGCCTCGCCTTGTTTGTACCGAGTGCAGACTAGCTCAGAAGAACGAGGCGGAACGCATGCTGAAGGCGGCACAGACAGCGCAGCGCTCCGCTGAGCTGAAAGCTGCTGCGGCCACGCTCCGCCAAAATGAAATTACGCGCCTTAGCAGCATCTTCGTTCCGAGTTTGCGAGAGTTGAGATCGCTCACGTCGCAGCGGTTCGAGGACGAGGTGGCGGCCTTGTTCAAACAGCTGGGTTACGAGGTCGAACAGACGCCCTATAGCAACGACGCTGGGCGCGACGCAGTCATGCATAAGGGCGGCCATGTTTTCCTCTTAGAGTGCAAAAAATATGACGAAAACTCGCAGTCCGGCCGGCCAGACTTGCAGAAATTTCATTCCGCAATCGTCACAGACAAGGCGATCAAGGGGTTTTTCGTGACGACTGGCACGGTAACGCGCGAGGCCACTGAATTTGCGCAGAAGGTGCCAATCGAAGTTGTCGATGGGCCGGCACTGTTGCGATTGATGACGGACGCTCGCGGCGCTGGAGTCAATGACGATCGGTATCACAGCGCCTGCGTAGAATGCGGTCGCGTTGTGAGTCACCGCCTTCGAGAGCCAGTCACTGTCTTTTGTGCCAACGGCCACATTGTTAGGCCAACGATCAGCGTCAACGATTTGCTCAACGCCTCTGGGGCCGGCGTTCTAGTGTGCCGGAGATGTGGGGGCCAAATGCGACGGGTCAATGGAAGGAACGGTCCGTTTTGGGGATGTTCCAACTACCCGAATTGCCGTTACACCCGCTCCATAGGCCGACAGAGACGGCGGCGTGGCGCTTAGGGATCGGAGCGCAACACGGACCTGCGCTGAGAGGACGTGTTTGGCAGGATGGCCCCTCAGCCGGCACCACTCTTCAAGAGTTGCATATATGTCCGGTCACTTCGCGTCGCCCACGCGGATTTGATGTGCTCGGTCAGCAGAGGGACATCTTCCTTAAGGCTCGATTGCCACAAGGTCGGTTGATAGTCGAACACGCGCAGCATGTTATCGACGTCGAAAATCTTCTCGGTGCCCTTGGCTCGAATTAGCAGCACCGGCTTCTCTAAAGCCATGCGAACGCCCAGCTCAAACAGCACGTTTGGATTGTGCTCCGTGAGGTCAGCTATCACCAAGTCTGCCTCAATAAGGGCATTGATAATTGTCGATTGAATTACGTCGCTCCCGGTACGTCGAGCCGTGCGCACCGTAAATCCCGCTTCGGCGGCGGCTGGAGTAACGAGGCTGTTTAGAACCTCGTCAAAGAACCCTCTAGCGTACCCCTGCGTGCGCTCCGAAAACGGCATGATTACGAATGCCTGATTTGCGCCCTTATCCTTCGCCTCGGACAAGATGACGGTTTCGGAGTCGACCTGCTTGGTGCTTTGGGCAATTGATCCGGACGCTGTCCCTAGATGATCCGATGCGCCCGACTCAATCTGGAGGTATCTGCAGTTGGCTTGGAACAGCCGGACAAATTCGTCGTGAACGGTGGGTTCTAACTTAAACTCCTGCTCCAATGTGTTGCTTAGGTATTTAGTCTCCGGCAGCTTGCTGCCGCCGTAGTGATCGAAAACCTTCTTAAAAATTTCCACAGCGAAGAACGCTTCGCGCTTACTTTGCAGCTCCTCAGTCTGATTAGGCGCATAAACGACGGCGCGGCCAATCGGTGCCAGTTCGATCCGAGCCGCATCCCTCGTACCTTTCGTGAGGCCGAAAGCTTGCGCCGCGCTGGTTTGGTAGAAAAAAGACGATGATGTTTTTGACGCCCCAATAGCCTTGGCTATTTCAGACGGAGGCCAAGGATTGCCTCCGTTTTTTTCCTTTAGCGCGAGCGGAATTTTGAGCGCTTCCTCTAATGGAACGCGGGGATACGCTCTTCCGACTTTGCCCTTGGCTGCCATGCGGAAACTATACTACCTGTGTTTCCGACGAAAAGATGGGTCGGGCCGAACACTTCCGACTAATTTTCGGGAAAAAAGTGCCTTTAGCACTGATGAGAGGATGTACCGAAAACCCTTCCCGCGTTTCAACGCCAAGCTGTTGATAATGCACGCAACAGCGAACGAAAATTTGACTGTACTGAAATCACTTGTTTTCCGCACATGCAGGCTTAGACTGGTCTGAGGGTGCGGGAGACACTGAGCATGGGTAAAAGCAAGCGGGTCGCGCTGTATGTGCGCGTGAGCACGGACGGTCAGAGTACGGACAACCAACGGCAGGAACTAGAGCAAGTCGCCGAGAGGCACGGCTGGTCTGTCGTCGCTGTGTTTTCAGATCGAGGCGTTAGCGGCGCTAGGGGGCGCAACAAGCGCCCCGGATATGACGCACTTTGGCAGGCCGTGGCCAGACGAGAGATTGATCTAGTTGCAGCCTGGTCGGTGGATCGCCTCGGCCGGTCGCTTCAGGACCTTGTCAACTTCCTCAGCGAACTAAGGGCAAAGGGAGTGGACCTCTATCTCCATCAGCAGGGCTTGGACACGTCTACGCCCGCCGGCAAAGCTATGTTTCAAATGATGGGGGTGTTCGCCGAGTTTGAGCGCGCAATGATCGTGGAGCGCGTCAAAGCGGGGCTACGCCGGGCTAGGAAGGAGGGCCGCGTTGGCGGTCGCCCGCGAGTTGACGAAAGGAAAGAGCGTCGGGCTCGTGAGATGCTCGCGTCCGGCGTTGGGATGCGAAAGATAGCCGCCGTCGTGGGAATTGGCGTCAGCGTAGTGCAACGGATCAAAGCAGCCGTTCATAACTAAGTCGGGCTGCCGCTCGTTGCCTTTGTTGCTCGAATGGTAGTTGCGTTCTTACTGAATAGGCGGTCTGAAGGTGATAGAGCAAAACTAGGGACCTTTTGCTCCCGTTTTCTTTGTTTCGCCTTTGACGACCGAGACAATGTTCCGCCTGGTACCCGACATATAGGCAGCCAAACCGAACGATACGATGGTCACGACGCCGCATAACGGGAGGCCGACGGTCGCAATTGCGCCGCCAAGTGGAGTGAGTGGCGTCGAACCTGCGACAAGCAAGATGATCTGTAGGCCCTGACCCAATGCGAACGACCCGACCGCGCAGGCCGCAGTCACGATAGCGTTTCCAACAGAAAGGCAGTTCACTTCGTTTTCAGTCAGCGAGAACGTCACCATGTGCCGCTCGCTGCGCACAATTCGCACTGCAGGATAAATCGGATCAGGACCGGAGCAATCTATCGATTGCGCCGGACGGGAGGCGTTTTCGAGTGGTGCAAGAGCCATGAGCCAAAGGACCTTCGGGAGCCTGAAAAATTCTTTTCAGCGCGAGGTCTCATGGCCCTTTGGGGATGGTTAGTGATGGCACCTACTCGGACCATGTCAACAACTTATCGGCGGCTGGAAGTGGCGCAAAATCGATAACAGTCTGAAATTATTGCGTTTTTCGGCCCCATTTTTCTCCACCAATGTGGCAAATCCACTACAACGACAGCGCGCTTGAGGCTTAGCAACCAAGCTCTCCAGGAATTTCTACCAGGGGTTCTTTTTCATCCGCCAGACGTTCTGTTGAGGTTTCCCTTGTGGCTTGGACAAGGTCTTCTCTAGTGCCCATTCTAGATGAGTATTCATCGAGCTGCTGCTGAAGAGCCTCGATGGTTCTTCGGACGAAAGCGTGCATCAGTTTTTGGAACGGAAGAGAAAGGAAGCGAACGAAGAAACTGACTAGCGCTAAATTTTCTTGAGCGGTCCAGGTTCAGCCCGCAGAAGGCGATCCGCGTATCCATTCCTCTGCTTGACCCAATCTCAATGAAACCGAGCCGTTTTGTGGTGCATCGTGAACCACAGTGTGAGTCAGGCTGGGTCGCGTCTACTATTGGGCAGCCCTGCTGCTACTAGCGGATCGGGTGCAACGCTGTTTGGCGCGTCGATTGTATTGCCCTCGCTGGAAGGGCCATACGGTATATCCTTGGGAACGAGTGACTTCCGCTGCTCGGCTGATGTAGGCAATGGAATTGCCAACTAATCGTCATCAAAATTCCAAGACGATCAACGAAGCAGCGCTGAGAAGGCCGGCCATCTGCCTGGTCGAATAGACGACAGCATCAACAGTGACCCTGTATCGCGAGGCAAGACGGTGGTCATTTCTCGTTCTTCAAAGAGAGCCACGCGATTTTCCTCTTGAGATATTCGTCCATCTTCGCTTGTCGATCCTGATGAAATAAGTCTATTTGGCGCCGCAGGTATTCAGGCGTGATATCTGCCCTCGTCCATCCAGTCTGCCCTGGCTGAGGCGCAGGAAGCTTCGGCGTTTCCACGAATTTTTCAGGGTTGAAACGTCTATCGCGCTCTCTCTGCGCCATTCCGTATGCGCTCACATCTGCCAGCATCAAAAGGGGGTTATCATCCTTGCTTGCTAGGGTATAGCTCCTCAAGATATCGAGTCCGCCGCCCTTCAGGATGGTCCCGTGTTCCCGGAAGAGGCGGGCAGTATCCCGCGCGTTGTTGTGACCGCTTTCCACAATGAGTGAAAGCTTGTGATGGTGGCCGTGTTCTCGAACGTAGAAAATGCAGTAGTCCAGAAGCGCCAAGAAGCAAAGACCGTACTGGCTCGTGCGATGCATCTTGGGTGGCAATATCTCTAGAAAGTTTTCCTTGTAATCGCGATATCTGAGCGTTGTCGTGATGCACTCAGTCAAGCGTCCTGACAAAATCTGACCAAAATCGGACAAGAGCCCACGACACTTCCATTCCGACCACCCACGGAAATCGCCGGTCTGGCTCTTAAATTCTGATCCGTGAAAAGTCGTGAACTGGTAGAGGCTCTGAAGCTCGCGGAGCTGTCGTCGAATTTGAACCCACTGGCGCCCGCTGGCTAGCATGGCCGTCATGACCATGTCCGGCTCTGGGCCGTGTGTATCGCTTTCGTCAATGTACCCCAGAAAGAGCATAATCGTCCCTCCGGCTCCAAGCACCCAGCCACATCAAGGGATACGGAGATGAGAGCTGAGCAGAAAAAAACCGACGCTCAACATAGCTCTGGCGCATGGGGCATACTAGTTTTGCACGGGTTATCGAACGAAATGGGCAATGGGAATTCCGCAAGGCGCACGAGCGACTCACTGGAATTGTTTTTGGTGCTCGAAGCTGATCTTGAACGGTTGTCTCGCTTCGTCGAATTCACGCCTGACAACTACGATAGCTACTCAGTCGAGACTGCGCGCATCTTGATGGCAGCAGCAGCCGAGGTAGATGTCGTCGCCGGCGCTTCTTCGGCCGCGACCTAACACACGGAGCGATCGGCGGTCTGTTGTCCCATCGACCCGTCGGCTGGGTCTGCGATCACTCGGGCTCGTAGCCGAAGCGCCGAAACGCGGCGTACTCAAGTTGAACGACGTCGCGGCGCAGGTCGGGATCCCATTCGAGGTGATGATCCCCGCTCACATTCTCACGGATCGAACTTCTGATGCGCTGCTCGTCGAAGGCGATCCCACGCATCGACAAAACGCGGATCAAATCCTCGGCGAGGTTCTCCTGCCTTCCGATGAATGAAATCGGCGGCTTGGTGTACCAACCGAACAGCTCCGTCACATAGCCTGGGCGCTTGCGCACGACGTTGGCAACGAAGGTGTTGAAATCCTCGGCCCCGCACCCGTTCAAGATCGCGTTGGGATGCCAGCCCTTGCGGCCGGAAATCGTACTGCCCCAGTCGCGCCAGTTCTGCTTCGGGTCCGACATGAATTTGAACCACGATTCGTACCAGGAGAGCGGGTTGCGCACGAAACAGAAGGTGAAAAACTCACGTCGCCAGGGCGCGAAACGCGTGCGCTCATAGAGCACCCGGTCCATGCACGCGTGTTTTCCTTCGACCTTCCGGCGAATAAGATTCTGGTCTTTCAAAGCCGCCGTAACCCAGCTGCCGCCGGTCTTGGGTATGTGCAGGAAGATCGATCCATCGACGAGCACCTGCGCCATCTGTCACCCGACGACGTCGCGGGACAGCCATACGACGTGTCCCCGTTGGTCGCGAAGAGCGAACCCGACATTCGCAAGTTTTTGAATCAACAGTTGCACGGCTTGCGTACCAACGATGCCCGGATGCGTCTCCATGAGGATGCCGGAGAAGGCTTCGTAATGCTCGATCGGAATGTCGATCTCGCCGCCTTCTATATCCATGATCAACGTGTTCGGCGCAAAACCGAGCTTCGCCCGCAGGGTCTCCAAGCTGACCGCCCGCAGCGCGATCCGCTTTGCACCGGGGAGCGCGACCGTCGAACTCGCCCAAAAATGCTCCGCGACCGAGAAATCGGCCTCGCCGTCACCCGCGGAAACGATGAAGTTGAAAACTTGAGCGGAGGAGAGTCCGTTCAGCTTCAAGTTTTGCTCGATCAGGCCGACGAGTTCGGGATTGGCCTCGACCATTGCATAGTCCCGCACACCCAAATTCTTCATGCAATGGCAGGCCAAGAAGCCGACGCCCGCGCCGACTTCGAGCACTCTGCTGTCCGAAGAAATGAACTTTGCCGCGAGTTCGGCTTCGTTGCGCTCATAGTTCCTGGCAAGCGCGAAGAACATGCGGTCGGATACGGCTGCATGGTCGACGCACAGCCGAACACCCAAGTTTTCTATGACGCCCTTGCCAAATGCGATGCGATACAATCGGTTGCGTACGCGCTGCCTGACATTCTTTAGTGCGCCCACAACCGATCGTCCGTGCTTGATATTCCGCGGTCGAGCGCCGCAGCGAGCCGTCGATCGCGGGTGAATGTGCGCAGGTAATGAGCCCTCTTTGCGAAGCTGTCCGCTATTTTTCGCATGCGGCGCTCCAGCGCGTATTGCGGCGCATTCTGCACGCCGTCAAATCGCTTGGCATCGATACTGCTGGGCCAGGAGCGGTCGTGGACGACCACCCACGGTTGGACACCCAGAACGTTCAAATGGTTCTCCCAAACCCGGTTCATCGCGACGTCGACCGGGTAACAGAATCTGGTGCTGTAGGATAGGAACTTCTCCGCGGCAGCCCTGGTGACGAAGTACCCTTGTGTGCCGTTCGCCGCTCTTTTGTACCGCACGAGCGAGGTCTTTTGCGTCAAGGGGGCGATAGGCCGATAGGCTCTCGCCCGCGCCGAAGCGGATCCCAGCTTCACGATTTCGAGATGCGAAGCATTTGCGGCGAGGCCCGCGATGACCGGCAAGAACTCGTCCGTTACCGTGACATCGTCTTCGAGAATTACGGCGTAGGGAGCTTCGGACTGAACGATCATCCTCATGAGCTCGAGGTGCGACGCGTAACATCCGAGCTCGCCGGGTTGCAGGTCCTTGCCGGCCAGCCGCATCCTGCGAGCCCGGTCGTATTTCGGGCTGTCGCCGAGGAGGGCACCGTCTATTGCATCGAAAAAGCTGAAGGCGACGCCCCTACCCGCGAGTTCGCCGGAGATCGCTTGGCGCCGGCCCTCATGGTTGC
Source organism: Alphaproteobacteria bacterium (assembly GCA_016124635.1). Taxonomy (GTDB): domain Bacteria; phylum Pseudomonadota; class Alphaproteobacteria; order Micropepsales; family Micropepsaceae; genus SZUA-430. Next base: position 98,392 of record WGNJ01000003.1, read on the forward strand.
GCATGCTAACGACGTGAACTTCAGGTTGCGTCAGTCTAAATGTTGTGCTCGAACTCAACTCCGGGCGCGTCATAGCCGGTTTGCCAATTATCACAATTTCTCACGCCTTCATTTCTCCTTTTGCCAAACGTGTCAACAACTACACATGGAACCACTTTGACTACTGTCTCGTTTTTGTGAACGGGCACGGGATGCGCGAGGCGCGCGATCCGCGGGAAAGAGCGTCGGCGGATCGTCGAGAAACGCTACGGCGCCGGCTGGGCGCAGAGGTGACAGCTTCAAAACCGTTTACAAATGTCCCGTCAGCTCATGGCGCGCAAATCAGTAGAGCCAATTGCGACCGCGGTCGAACCACGGCAACAGAAACAGGCCGGCGAAGAAGCCGCCGATGTGAGCCTCCCACGCCGTCAGATCCTGTGATCCGTCCGGCGAGAAACCTGTCAGGCCGACGCCCGCGTTGATCAGCACGAAGATGAGCGAGAACGTAGCCACCGGCCGCGACGGCAGCGGCAGCAGGTGGCCGGGTCCCGTCGGCGGATGTTTCGGGTCGTAGAACATGAACCGCGTCGCCCCGCCCATATAGCCGGAGATCGCACCCGATGCACCGATCACCGGTACAGCCTCGCCCCAATGCGCGGCCAGGTGGGCAAGGATCGCCGCCAGGCTCGTCACCAAGCTGAAAGCCAGAAAGCGGGCAGCACCGACACGCCGCGCCACAACGGTTCCGAAGATCAGGAACGCAAGACCGTTCAGCGCCAAGTGCATGAAGCCGCCATGAAGCAGCGCGTAAGTCAGGAACGTCAGCGCGGCCCCAATCGCCCCCTCGAAGGTGAAATGGTCGACGACCTCTTGAATGCGCGCCGGCACAAAGCCGAAATTCTCGATCAGGGCGTCGTAAGAAGCGGGCGGGAGAAATTCGCCCGCGACGTAAATCGCAACGAGGATCGCAATGCACACGAGCACGACGCGCGGCGCGCGAACGAGCGGTTCCCGAACGTCCGGAGGCGGCGTTTCCGTCAACGCGAACCTCGACACGATCTCGAAGCACGACGACGCCGCAGTCTTTCACTCACCAATGCCATCGACCTAACAAACCAAACGCGCCGAAATGCTCGGCGTTGGGTTGCACCCTATATACTTCGCGGAACTTATGAAACCTGCGCGGAGAAACGCGATGGCAAGACATGCGCGCTAAGCTCCACGCCATTCTGGTTGGTGTCCGACCGGGCACCTGCGTTCTCCTCGGTGCCCGGTCTCAATTAGCGAGAGCGGCCCGCACCGCTCTCGCTTTTTTTGTCTCAGCCCTTGCTGGACAACTTCGCGAATGCCAATCGATCTTTGTTGTCGCGCATCAACATCGTCAAACCTGAGATCGTCGTGAGCCCAAGACCGCGCGGCAACTCCGCATGATCGTCGTAGGCGATCTTGTCGTAGGATTCGCTTTTCACCTTGTCCCACTTGCCCGACGGCTTTTTGATTTCGAGCTGCACGACCGTCGCCTTGAACACAAGGCGCACGATCGCCTCGCTAGGCTTCGTCGGGCGCACGAGGCTGACGAAGCCGCCGATCTCCTGCCATCCGTTCGCCGTCGCCCAATCCTTCAATTCATCCTTGGTCATGAGACCTCGTTCTTGTCTGCGGGCTCGTCCAAAACTTCCCGAAGCCGCTGTGCGAGGTCAGCTTTGCGATAGGGCTTTCGTAGGATATTAGCGGCGATCGGCTGCTCTGCTCGAGCTTCAAGGGTTTCCATCGGGTATCCAGAGGTCAGCAGCACCTTGAGGCCAGGCCGCTTCTTTCGCGCCCGTTCGACCAACTCCCATCCGGAGATGCCGCCGGGCATAACAACATCGCTGAACAACACGTCAACGTCGGGATTTTCATGCAAGAGAGCCAGCGCTTCACGGCCGTCGACCGCCGTGATCACGTGATAGCCGAGACTCTCGAGGCAAGTCACCGCGTAGCCGCGCACGAACGGGTCATCCTCCGCCAACAACACGCGTTCGGAACCGATCTCGAGCCTTCGCCCCTGCGCGGTGCGCTTCGTCGCGACCGCCCTGCCCTCGTCCGCCGCTGGCAGATAGAGCCGCACAGTCGTCCCAAGCCCAGGCTCGCTATAGAGCGCAACGTGTCCGTTGGACTGCTTGACGAAGCCGTACACCATCGAAAGCCCGAGGCCCGATCCCTTGCCGGTCTCTTTGGTGGTGAAAAAAGGTTCGAACACGCGATCGCGAATCTCCGCGGTCATCCCCTCGCCGTCGTCAGTAACGGAGATCATGACGTAGTCGCCGGGCTGCACCTCCGGGTGCTCGTCTTGATACCGATCGTCCAGCGAGGCATCGGCGGTTGCCAGAGTTAGTTTTCCGCCGGCGGGCATTGCGTCCTGCGCGTTCAGCGCAAGATTCAGAATCGCGGACTCCAACTGTGCGCGATCGGCGAAGGCCGGAAGCAAATCCGGATCCAGCTGCGTCTGGATTTCGATGTCCTCACGCAGCGTTCGCTTCAACAACTGCCGCATGTTCTCGACCAGATCGTTGCAGTCCACTGCAACCGGTTGAAGCGCCTGCCGCCGGCTGAACGCCAGCAAGCGCTGCGTCAGTTCGGCGCCGCGATCACCAGCTTGCACGATCTGATCCGACAGCTGCCGCAGATCAGGACGAGCTCTCAGTTTCTCACTCAAGGTTTCAGCGTTGCCCACGATTACGGTGAGCAAGTTGTTGAAGTCGTGCGCGATCCCGCCTGACAGCTGTCCGACGGTCTCCATCTTCTGCGCCTGAACGAGTTGCTCCTCGGTGCGCTTACGGTCCGTCAAGTCGTGGATGATGCCGACAAAGATCGATTGTCCTTCTTGTTTCGCCTCACCGACCGACAGGTCCATCGGAAACGTCGAGCCATCCTTGCGCCGGCCCACGACTTCACGCCCGATGCCGATGATCTTCGCCTCGCCGGTTTCGTGAAAATTACTGAGATATTTGTCGTGCTCGCCTCGAAACGGTTCGGGCATGAGCATCTTGACGTTCTGCCCCATGACCTCGTCGAGTTCGTATCCGAACAAATGCTCGCAAGCCGGATTGAACATCAAGATCCGGCCTTGCGCGTCGATCAAAATGACGCCGTCGACCGCCGTATCGACGACCGCGCGAAGCCGCGCAGCAACTTCTCGCAACGCCTGCTCCGAGCGTTTGCGCTCGGTCAGATCGTGAATGATGCCGACAAAGACCGACTCGCCGTTTTGGTGTGCCTCACCCACGGACAAGTCCATCGGAAACTGCGTGCCGTCTTTGCGCCGCCCGACAACTTCGCGCCCAATGCCGATGATCTTCCGCTCGCCCGTGGTGCGATAATTCTCGAGGTAGCGGTCGTGCTCTTCATGGAATGGCGAAGGCATCAACATCTTGACGTTGCGGCCGATCACTTCGCTCGCAGCATATTGAAAGAGCTGCTCACAAGCCGGGTTGAACATCAAGATGACGCCGTGCGTGTCGATCAGTATGACGCCGTCGACCGCGGTCGCCACAACCGCGCGTAGACGTGGTTCGTCGCTGTATTGTCCGGTTCTCATCAGAGGATCCAAGCCGCCAGCGCAGACGTTTGGCCCATCAAACTACGATCCCACCGGGAACACCATGTGCTATTGGAAGCCTCGCGTTCGACGTCTGAGGATAGACGAAGACGATGCGGCCGCTGCAATCAGATACCGACCCAGCCGCGCCGTAGGGTGGCGCGCCGGGTTCGGACCCAGCCTTGGTTCGCCATGCCGTTGCCTTACGGCACTCCAATCCGCTAGGCATTGCGCCTGCCCAGAGTTGGAACCTGATGTTGCGCAGCTTCTATGATCGCGTAATCGCCCTTGCCGAGCACCCCAAGGCTCTCTGGTGGCTAGCGCTGGTTTCGTTTGTCGAGAGTTCGTTCTTTCCCATCCCGCCCGATGCGCTACTGATTCCCATGGTGCTGGCCAAACCGTCGCGGGCCTGGACCATCGCCGCCGTTTGCACCGTCGCCTCCGTGACGGGTGGCTTCCTGGGCTACGCCATCGGCTACTATTTCTTCGAAACCTGGGGACACTCGATCATCGAATTCTACGGCCTGCAGCAAGGGTTCGCGAGCTTCCAAGAGCAATTCAACAAATACGGACTCGAAATCATCTTGATCAAAGGCCTGACCCCCATCCCCTACAAGATCGTCACCATCGCCAGCGGCGCGGCACACTTCGACTTGCTGACCTTCGGCGTCGCGTCGCTCGTGACGCGAGGAGCGCGTTTCTTCGCGGTCGCAGGTCTCCTCCGCCTGTTTGGCCAACCGATTCGCGAATTCATCGAGAAACGGCTGACGTTGGTGACGACCGCGTTCGTCGTTGTTCTCATCGGCGGCTTCGTCGCCCTCAGGTACCTGTAGCGAGGGTCGGAGGGCTGCAGTGTCGGCACAGCCCAGAATCAGATCGAAATTGTCCCCGTCAAGAAGGGCGCGCAATGCCCCTTCAGCACGACGCGCTCGCCGTGCAATTCGCAGATCAGGTTTCCGCCTCGCGGACTCATCTGCCTGGCGCGCATCCGCTCCTTGCCCAGCCGCCGAGCCCAGAACGGCACAAGAGCCGCATGCGCTGCTCCAGTGACGGGATCTTCTGCGACCCCTCGCCCCGGCACGAAGAAACGAGAGACAAAATCGAATCCGGACTTTCCGCCCTTGGCCGTCGCTATCACGCCGAGTTCGCCGTGCCGAACAAGCACGTTCGGCAGATCTCCACCCGAGTCCAGCGCAGCGATGTCGGTTTCATCTCCAAACACGGCGATCGAGTAGTTCGCGGAGAAGACCTCAACCGGCTTGCGTCCGAAGACCTGCGCCAGATCCTCGCCGTACGCGATCGGTTTCGGCGTTGCCCCATACGCGGGCAACGACATTGCAAGGAGATCGCTCTCGGCCCGCTCGACCGTCAGCACACCGCTCTTGGTCAAAAAGTCGACGCGCTCGAGACCCGGCGCCAACCTGTTGAAGATCACCCAAGCGGAGGCGAGCGTCGCATGCCCACAAAGTGGGACTTCCGTCGTCGGTGTGAACCAGCGCAGATCGTACTGCCCTTCGCCGGTCTGCACGAAGAAAGCAGTCTCCGACAAATTGTTCTCGGTTGCGATCTTTTGCATCACGCTGGCGTCGAGCCATCCGTGAAGAGGCACGACCGCCGCTGGGTTGCCCTCGAACGGCCGCTCGGCAAAAGCGTCGACTTGGAATATTTGAAGGTCCATGAGAGATCAGCCTGCCAAATTGCGCTTCGCGAGAGCGTACCACTCGCCCTGCATGTGCCATTGTAGCTTGTTGGCGCGCTCGCTCGATTTGACGATTGCCTGCCAAATGTCGCGCGCCTCGGCAGACCGCCCAAGTTTTCGCAAAAAGAGCGCAAGGCGGCAACGCGCCTCCTCGCCTGTAAAATACCTGACGACAGCCTGATATTCGGACAATGCCTCTTGGTCCCGCCCTTCCCCCTCGAGCGCACGCGCGTACAGCAGATGCGCGTCGCCGGATTGCCACTCCGGATTGGCAGCGCGCAAATCGTCGAGCGCCTTGATCGTTCCGACGTAGTCGCATGCGCCAAACCGGGCGCGCGCAAGCAAGAACAGCAGGCCGGCGTCATCTTTGTAGGCTCCGGTCGTGATGCTCTCGAGCAGTTTGGCCGCCTTAGGATAGTCTCCCCGATGCATAAGCTCGTCGGCCAAACTGCGCTTGGCTGCCAATGAGCCGACGAACTCCGCCTCGTTCAGCCGGTCGCGCAATTCGCCGTCCGGATCGACGAGCCTACGCACGCCGCTCGCCAATTGTCGCGCATCACGCGAGGTGCGCAGACCCGGCAGCACAACGGCTGCCAAATAGATGACGCTGCCGACCACCGGAAAGAGCAGAATGACGAAGAGCCATGGCTGGGTGTTTCCATGGCGGTAGCAGTGATAGGCGCAAGCGACCTGCAGCAGGATTTCAGCTACGATAGCTGGGCCCATAATTATCCTCGGAGCGCTATGCTTCGAAACATTACTGATGCGCTCACTATCTGATCAAGAGAACGACGATAAGCCTCGAATTTGGGGCAAGAAATCCTGAGCACATCAAATGCCGAACGCGTGATTGAGCGGACCGTGGCCTTTGCCGAATCCTGGCGCCGTCTCGATCGCCTTACGCACGTAGCGTCGCGCACGTTCGATCGCCTCGATCATCGGCACGCCTCGCGCAACACCTGCCGCAATCGCGCTGGCGAGCGTGCAACCCGTACCGTGCGTGTTTCGCGTTTCGATCCTCGACCCTCGCCACTCGCGGCGCGTCCCATTGTCTGCATAGATGTCGACAATGTCCGAGCCTCGCAAATGTCCGCCCTTCAGCAACACGCCGCTGGCGCCCAAGTCCAGCAGCGGGTCGATCGCGCCACGCATCTCCTCCACGGTCGAAATGGTCCGCCCGGTCAATACTTCCGCTTCAGGCAGGTTGGGCGTTAGAAGCGCCGCGCCGTGGCGAATGAGTTCCCTGAGCGCCCCCAGCGCGCGCTCGTCGAGAAGTCGCGCACCGCCCTTCGCTACCATGACGGGATCGATGATCAGAGGGATACCGGCTCCGTGCGCAGACAGCGACTCGATGACGGCTTTGGTCGTCGCGGCATCGGCAAGCATTCCGGTCTTGATGGCATCGGCGCCGATATCGCTGAGCACGGCTTTGATTTGCGCGGCGACGATGGCCGGCGGCACCGGATACACCTCGCTCACGCCAAGCGTGTTCTGCACCGTAATCGCAGTGACCGCGGTCGCCGCGTAACCGCCGAGCGCAGTGATTGTCTTGACGTCGGCCTGGATGCCGGCGCCGCCGCCCGAATCCGAACCTGCGATAGTGAGCACTCGCCCGCGTGAGCCCGCTGTCATGGCCATAAATCATAAATTAGAGCGATGGCCTGTCGTGCGCCAGTTCACGACGAAGTTGAATGAACGGCCGGAACATTGCGCCGCGCCAAGGCGTTTTAGAGCCATAGCTCCTAGGGAGATTGCCATGGTTAGAATGGCGCTTTTTGGCTCTGTCGCGATCGTCATTTGCTTCGCTGCACAGGCGCACGCCGTAACCCTCTCGGACGATACGATCGATCGCGCCATTGCGTGTAGCGTGTATGGCGGCTTCGCGTCGAATTCAGATCCACAAACTGCGTCCGTGCGGAGCAAAATCGAACGCACGATCCGCGAGGCCGTAGCGACCGGCCAGCGGACGCAGCAACAGGTCAACGACGCGTTCTATGACACGGCCTACCGGGCCATGTACGACCAGCCTCGCGCCGAGCTAACCGCGAACTGGAATGAATGCCGAACCACGTTCGGTTCCGGCCTACCCAGCAGCTAGGCCGCGCTTGCTTCTTCCAGAACTTTGACGATGTCGCCGACGACGGTCGTCACCAGTTTCTCGTCGTCGCCCTCCGCCATCACGCGAATGACCGGCTCGGTCCCTGACTTGCGAATCAGCAATCGCCCCGATTTGGCCAGCCTGGCCTCGCCGTCCTGAATGGCGGCCGCGACTTCCTTGCGCTCGAGCGGCACGGCGCCATTGCGATAACGCACGTTTTTCAAAACCTGCGGCAGCGGCTCGAACAGATGACAAGCCGTGCTTGCCGGTTGTTGGGTCTCGGCAATCACCGCCAACACCTGAAGCGCCGCGACCAGCCCGTCGCCGGTGGTCGAAAAATCGGACATCACCAAATGTCCCGACTGCTCGCCGCCGACATTGAAGCCATGTTCGCGCATGTGTTCGACGACATACCGGTCGCCGACCGCCGTGCGCGCGAGTTTGAGATTCATGGCCCTGAGCGTCCGCTCAAGACCGAGGTTCGACATAACCGTCGCCACGACGCCACCACCCCTGAGCGTCCCGGCTCGCGACCACGACCTGGCGATCAGAGCCAAGATCTGATCGCCGTCGATGATACGTCCGTGCTCATCGGCAATAACGACACGATCGGCGTCGCCGTCGAGCGCAATACCGAGATCGGCGCGCGTCTCACGCACCTTGCTGCACATCGCCTGAGGCGAGGTGGAGCCGCAGTCGCGATTGATATTGAAGCCGTCGGGATCGACCCCGACCTTGACGACCTCGGCGCCGAGTTCCCAGAGCACATCCGGCGCGACTTTGTAGGCCGCTCCATTGGCGCAGTCGACAACGATGCGCTTACCCTCGAGCGTCAGGTGTCGCGGGAACGTACGCTTGGCGAACTCGATATAGCGCGCCTGACAATCGTCGATTCGTTTCGCCCGGCCGAGATCCGGAGGCTCGGCCAAGCCTTCGCTCAAATCCGCATCCATCATCTTCTCGATGCGTGCTTCGACTTGATCGGAAAGCTTGTAGCCGTCGGGCCCGAAGAACTTGATGCCGTTGTCCTGATAGCCATTGTGCGAGGCCGAGATCATGACGCCGAGATCGGCGCGCAACGAGCGCGTCAGCATCGCGACCGCAGGCGTCGGCAGCGGTCCGAACAAGAACACATCCATCCCGACTGACGTAAACCCGGCGACCAATGCCGGCTCGATCATGTAGCCTGAGAGGCGCGTGTCCTTGCCGATCACGACGCGGTGACGGTGCTCGCCGCGTGTGAAGTAGCGCCCGGCGGCCATGCCTGCGCGCAACGCCGTCTCCGCCGTCATGGGCTGCGCATTCGCTTTCCCGCGAATACCATCGGTGCCGAAATACTTACGTGTCATGAGCCCTCGGGGGAGCGGTCCCAATCCCAAATCGCGCGAATTCTATAGCACGAAACCCTTAAGTGCCCGCCAACCCCTAAAGTCCGTTAACGGCCGGAATTCAGCGCCTTCCAGACGGTCAAACCTTGTTTCAAAGCCGCAACATCGTGGGTGCGAATGAAGTCCGCGCCGTTTAGTGCGGCAAACAATTCGCCAGCCAGAGTCGCGGGACCCGCGTGCTCGACCTCGACGCCGGCAAGCTTGCGCAGGAACGATTTACGGCTCACCGAAACAAGGAGCGGCAGTCCATAGCGCGCTTTGATCTCCGGCAGACGCCGCAACACTTCGAGCGACACGTTTGGATCGTTACCCAGAAAGAAGCCCATGCCGGGATCCAGTACAATGCGCTCGGCCGGTACGCCGGCACCCGTCAACGCGCCAAGCCTTCGATCGAAGAACGCGTAGAGCCGATCCATAATGGTGCTCGCGTCGGTCTCGACACGCTGCGCCTTTCCCTCAACGACATTGTGCATGAGAACGAGCTTGCACCGCGCCTCCGCAAGCGCCGGATACAGAGCAGGATCGCCAAATCCTTGAATATCGTTCAGCCACGCAACCCGCTGCGCTAGCGCCCATGCCTGCGTCTCACTCGAAAACGTATCGACCGAGACGGTGACGTCACGCTCGTGCAACGCCGCGACGATCGGCGCGAGGCGCCTGATTTCCTCCGCCGCTGGAACGGCATCGGCATCGGGGTTCGAGGCGACGGCGCCGAGGTCGATCACATCGGCGCCGTCTTTTGTGAGTTGCAGGGCATGTTCGATCGCCGCCGCTGTGTTCAAGAACTTGCCGCCGTCGGAAAACGAGTCCGACGTAACGTTGACGATGCCGAAGATCGAAGGTGCAGAAGCGATCGTCACTTGCAGGTCAGGTCAGGCGAGCCCAGCACATCGCCGCGATCATTCATTTCGCCGCTCAAAACGCAGCCCTTTACGTCGTTCGGTACGGTGGAGACATATGTCTTGTCTGTACCGTGATAGCGGCAAACCATCGTGATCGGTTTTCCGGGAACGCGGGTGAGTTCCCAATGCTGCTCGAGCTGTCGCTCCTTCTCGGAGTCGTCGTCCGACGGTACGCCGTCATTGTCCTTGGGATCGCCCAGGTAAAACCCGACGTCTTTGAAACGATGTTCCATTTGCGCCGAACCGGCGCCCGGCGGCTCCCCGTCGTCGGTCACGGTCGCCGGACAAGGACCCGAATCCGCATTTGCTGCAACCGCACTCAACATCAGTCCAAATGAAGCCACCAGAAAGATGCGCATGACGTCCTCCTGTGCGCCAACCCAGAATCCATCAACGCCGCGTCGTTTGCAAAGGGTCCGCGCCAAAACAAAACAGCGGCCGAATGGCCGCTGTTTCCGTGTGAGAAACTTGCCCGGCACCTAGCCGGGCTGCGGCTCCGGCGAAAGGCCTGGCGGAGGACGGCTCACGCCCGGGACCGACGTCGGCGCCGGTCTGGAACTCGCGCTGTCGTCCGGCGGGCTCTCGCGAACGATGCGCTCGCCGCGCAGCACCGCCTTGATCTCTTCGCCCGAGAGGGTCTCGAACTCGAGCAACGCCTTGGCGATCTTGTGCAGATCCTCGGTCTTTTCGGTCAGGATGCGGCGAGCCTCGCCATAGCCCTCATCGACGATGCGGCGAATTTCTTCGTCGATCATCCGTGAGGTCTCGGCGGAGATATTCTGCGTGCGCGACACGGAGTGGCCCAGGAACACCTCTTCCTGGTTCTCGCCGTAGGCCAGCGGCCCGAGTTTGTCCGAGAGGCCCCAGCGCGTCACCATCGCGCGAGCCAGCTTGGTCGCGTAGTCGATGTCCGAAGCCGCGCCCGACGTCACCTTGTCGTGCCCGAAGATCACCTCTTCGGCCACGCGTCCGCCCATCATGATGGCGAGGCGCGAATGCATCTGTTCGCGCGACATCGAAAGCTTGTCGGACTCCGGCAACTGCATGACCATGCCGAGCGCGCGGCCCCGCGGAATGATCGTCGCCTTGTGAACCGGATCGGTCGACGGCACGTTCAGCGCGACGAGCGCATGCCCGCCCTCGTGATAGGCCGTCAGACGCTTCTCCTCGTCCGACATCACCATCGACCGGCGCTCGGAGCCCATCATCACCTTGTCTTTGGCGTCTTCCATCTCGCGCATCGTCACCATGCGCTTGTTGCGCCGCGCGGCGAGCAACGCCGCTTCGTTGACGAGGTTGGCGAGATCCGCGCCCGAGAAACCCGGCGTACCGCGCGCGATCACCTTCGCGTCGATATCGGGGGCCATCGGCACCTTCTTCAAATGCACCTTCAAGATCTTCTCGCGGCCGATGATGTCCGGATTCGGCACCACGATCTGACGGTCGAAACGGCCCGGGCGCAGCAACGCCGGGTCGAGAACGTCCGGACGGTTGGTGGCCGCGATCAGGATGACGCCTTCGTTCGTGTCGAAGCCGTCCATCTCGACGAGCAGCTGATTGAGCGTCTGCTCGCGCTCGTCGTTGCCGCCGCCGAGGCCCGCGCCGCGATGGCGTCCGACCGCATCGATTTCGTCGATGAAGATGATGCAGGGCGCGTTCTTCTTCGCCTGGTCGAACATATCGCGCACGCGGCTGGCGCCGACGCCGACGAACATCTCGACGAAATCCGAGCCGGAGATCGTGAAGAACGGCACGTTCGCCTCACCGGCGATCGCACGCGCGAGCAGCGTCTTGCCGGTACCCGGCGGGCCGACGAGCAAGGCGCCCTTGGGGATCTTGCCGCCCAGCCGCTGAAACTTCTGTGGGTCGCGCAGAAACTCGACGATCTCCTGGAGTTCGTCCTTCGCCTCGTCGATGCCGGCGACGTCCTCGAATGTGATACGGCCATGTCGTTCGGTCAGCAGCTTAGCCCGGCTCTTGCCAAAGCCCATCGCTTTGCCGCCTCCCGACTGCATCTGGCGCATGAAGAATATCCATACGCCCACCAACAGCAGCATCGGGAACCAATTCAGCAGGAGCGTGAAGATCGACGGCGAGTCGGCTTCCGATTTTCCGTAGCTCACCTTCGGCCGGTTCGGCGTGTCGATGCCGGTCAGCCGCTGCACCACGACGCCCGAATCCTTGGGACCCATCACGGAGACTTCATGGCCCGTCTTCATCTTGGCCGTGATCTCGTCACCGCGGATGGTGACTTCCTGAACCTCGCCCCGGTCGGCGGCGGCGTAGAGGTCGGAAATGGCCATGTTGCTGGCCGCCGGCTTTTGCTGCGTGCTGAAGAGGTTGAAGAGCGCGAGCAGCAACAGCCCGATGATGATCCAAAGGACGATGTTGCGAAGGTTGTTCGGGTTGCCGTTCATTCGAGCTCTTGTTGGTCCACTGTCGTGAGGTCAGAGAGAAGTACGGCCGCACATTGCGGCCACCTAATCACATAGGGGGCGCAGCGCCTTTTCGCCAGCATAGGAAAGCATAGCACTGGTTCACAGGGAGTTGCGTTTAGCCGCACCTTTACCTTTGGCCAAGCCCAGAAAATTGGCCGAAAAGCCGTACCGTCCAGCCTCGGGTGCGAAATATTGCACAAGGGGAGCAGCGATCACATGAGCGCCTGTCCAAAGAGCGGGGCTCGTTGCCGCGATGAGGTGCGGCTCCACCGGGGGCAGTACCGCTCCGTCTCCTGCAAGCGCCAACCCTTCAGGACCTAGCGCCTTGACCACCGCACCCATCGGCGCGGCCGCAGCGAGAGCGACTCGAAAGCGGCCGTCCCAAACGGCGCTCGCGCCCGGTCTAAGATCGACATCCGCGCCAACGGCCGCCGCCTCGCGCGCGACCAGCACCGTTCCATCGTTTCGCCGAACGAACCTGCAGCCGCCCAGTGTCCTGCCGCGAGGCTCATGGCCCTCGACAAGCCACGCCAACAGAGCCTCCATGGCCTCGAACCGCGGCGGATAGGCTTCGCCGCCGACGGACGTAGCAATGCGTCCCAAGGCGCGCAGCGACACTTCCGGAGGAGCCTCGCGAAAGCTGGCGAGACCGAGCATTGCATACCCCCAGTCGCTCACCACGACGTCTTGCAGGAGCAGCCGATCGACGGCGACGTCGATCGCTTCCCGAGCACGCCGCAAATGCGCCGCCGTCTCTGCCAATCGCTCCGAGCTCAGCCCTGCGCCTTCGAGCACCCCCCATGCCGCTCTCAATTTCGCCCGCGTGAAACGTGTCGAAGCATTGCTCGGGTCTTCGATCCAAGATTGCTTCGCAGAACGAAGCGTTGCGACGAGCCGCCCATGCGAAAACGAGAGCAACGGCCGCAGCAAAGCGATGTCGCTGAGCATGGGCCACGGCAATTGAGAGCGGGCCGCCATCCCGGACAGGCCATCGAGCCCGCTGCCGCGCGCGAGGCGAATGAGGAAGGTTTCGGCTTGATCGTCGATCGTATGTCCCGTGATCAAGGTTTTGACCCCTTCCGCCCGCGCCCAGTGGCCGAGGAGCGCATAGCGCATCTCCCGCGCGACGGCCTGGACATTGCCCTCTGGTTTGCTCGTCCACGTCATCGTCAGCGTCTGATGCGCCACGCCGAGTTTTTGCATCCATCTGCCGACGCGCTGAGCCTCGGCGCGAGACTCTTTGCGCAGACTGTGATCGACCGTTACGGCCTGCGGCGTCGGCAGCCCGTGCTTCTTGCACCAGTCGAGCGTCAGCAGAAGCGCCGCCATCGAGTCCGCGCCGCCAGATACGGCGACGGCGATCGGCCCCTGCGGCGACAGCGGCGACAGCGCGGCATCGAACTCCTGCGCACTGACAGGCTGCGCCTTAGGTGCACTTCTCTTCTTTGAAGCGCTTCGTCGCGCGACCGATGATGCTCGCGTTCGCGTTCGGGTATTTGGCTTTGAGCGCGCCAAGCGTCGTACAGCCCTCTTTCTTTTGGCCGAGCTCGAGTAGCGACAGCCCAAGCTTGAGCATAGCGTCCGGCGCCTTCGTCGTCTTCGGGAAGCGCTTGAGCACGTCCGCAAAGGCCTTTGCCGCGCCGCCATAGTCCTTTTGGGTAAAGGATATGTCGCCGACCCAGTATTGCGCCGGCCCCGCGAGATCGTTGGTCGGGTTGGCTTGTACGAAATTGCGAAAGGCCGTCTGCGCGCTTGCGTATTGCGCGCGGCTGAGCAATTCCATCGCGGCGTCGTACTGCGCACGCGGATCCGCAGGCGTAGGTCCCGCTGGCGCGGCACTCGCCGGAATGCTGCCGAGCGTTCCAGGCTTCGCGCCGGTGGTCTGCGAGCCCGCGCTCGATGACAGCTGCGTCGGTCCTCCGGCTCCGCTTGTCGGTGCTGGCGTTCGTCCGCTCGGCGCACTCGGCGCAGCCACTGCCGCTGGCGCCGATGGAACACTGCCCGCGGGCGCACCGCCCTCGAGCGCGCCCAAACGATAGTTCGTTTCGTTCCGTTGCAGCTCCGCCTGCTGCTGCAGTTGTTTGACCAAGAACGTCAGCTGCTCGACCTGGCCGCGCAGATCGCGCAGCGAATTTTCCAGATCGGAAAGACGACTGCCGAGCGCGCCCGCCTGCGGTCCTGCCGGAACGCCTTGTCGATCTTCACCATCGTTCGGCGGCGGGGCGCCTTTGTAGACCTCGAGCTGGATATCCCGGATATCGCGCTCAAGACGATCAAGCCGGTCGCTCAGCGTGTCGACGTCGCTTGCCCTCAAAGGTGTGCTGTTGATTGCAACGGCGAAGACCGTCGCGGCGATGCAGACGGCAAGGAATTTCAATCGTGCAAACGGGACCGCAAACATGAGCACTGACTCCAAGACGGCAAGTGCGCTACATCGCGCCATCGGATGACGAAATTGAGGCAGTTCCGGCCAAAATGAAAGGGCGCCACGCGGGCGCCCTTGTGACATTCGGCCTAGACAGCGCCGTTATGAGCCCGCGCCGCCGACCACGAGCGAGTAACCGCGACGATTTTGCGCCCAGCAGGCTTCGTCGGACTCGCTGCACACCGGCCGCTCTTTGCCGTAGCTCTTCGTCGTCAGGCGATTGGCATCGACGCCGAGACTGACGAGGAATTCCTTCACCGCGTACGCGCGACGATCGCCAAGCGCAAGGTTGTATTCCCGCGTGCCGCGTTCGTCGCAATGTCCTTCGACGACCAAGCGAACTTGCGGATACTTCTGTAGCCACGCCGCCTGCTTCTGCAGCGTCGCCTGCGCATCCGCGCGAATGGCATGGCTGTCGAAATCGAAATAGACCGTATCGCCGACGTTGACCTTGAGATCTTCCTGACTGCCTGGCTGCACTGTCGACGTCGTCGGTCCGGAAACTTGCGGCTTTTCTTCCTTCGTCGAAGAGCAGGCGGCAAGGAAGCCCATCGCCAACACCACGACACCAAGCTTTATGGTCGTCGCAATACGCATGATGACTCAACTCCAGCGGGGTACGGGTCGCTTGGAAAGGGAAGATTCCGAAGCGAACTCACCTGTTTGCGATATCGACAGCAGCGCTGGAGGTCAAGCACTGCTGCATGGTTTTAGCCAAAAGGTGCTTAATTCCCGGAGGTAAATGTGACGAATCTACCGGTTCAACGGCGACCATGCCGGATCTGACGCCTCTCCAGGCGTGATCACGCGCCGTTCGTTGTGACCCGTTAAGTCGATCGACCAGATCGACGAAACGCCGCCGGCCCCGCGATGCCCAGGCGTCGTGCGTGTGAACAGGATGACGCGTCCATTGGGAGACCACGTCGGCCCCTCGTCGGAAAAGCTCTGCGTCAAAATGCGCTCGCCGGAACCATCGGGCCTCATCACGCCAATCGCGAAAGTTGCACCGAACTGCTTTGTGAACGCGATCAGATCGCCGCGCGGTGACCAAACAGGCGTGGTGTAGCGCCCTTGGCCAAAACTGATTCGCTGCTGATTGGAACCGTTGGCATTCATCACATAGAGCTGCGGTGAGCCGCCGCGATCCGAGTTGAATACGATTCTGGTTCCGTCGGGCGAGAACGACGGCGACGTGTCGATGCCAGGATCGGCCGTCAGCCGTGTGGGCCGACGCGAGCGCAAATCTTCGACGTAGACGTCGATATTGTTGTCGCGCGAATAGCTGAACACGACGTGGTTTCCGTCCGGCGTGAACCGCGGCGCAAATGTCATGCCCGAATACTGGCCGATCACTTCCCGCTGTCCCGTCTGCAAGTCGAACACGAAGACGCTCGGCACCGGTTTCTCGTACGACATGTAGGTGATCGCCTGCTGCGTCGGTGAGAACCGCGGCGACAGAACGATGTAATCGCCCCCCGTCAGAAAGCTGGGATTTGCGCCGTCTTGATCCATGATCGCCAGACGATAGCGGCGCTTGGTCTTTGGTCCGGACTCGGCGATGAAAACGATGCGGGTATCGAAGTATCCCTTTTCGCCGGTCAGCCGCTCATAGATCGCATCGGCGATGAGATGCCCCAGTCGCCGCCAGTTCTCGGCCGTCGTCGAAAACGACAAGCCGACCATTTGCTGCTCGGCAAAGATGTCCCAAAGGCGGAAGTCGACCTTGAGCTTGCCGTCCGGCAACAGGCTCGCCTGCCCGGTCACCAACGCTTGGGCTTGGATCGTACGCCAATCGCCGAAGCGCGGCAGCGCCTCGAAGGTCGAGATCTTTTCGATGAACGAACGGGGGTCGAGCGGACGGAAGAGGCCCGAGCGCTCAAGATCGCCGCGCACGACAGTGGCAATCTGTGCCGCGGTCTGCTGCTGCGGACCGGCGCCGAGAAAGTCGATGACCGCAATCGGGATCGGCTCCGTGACACCCTGATCGAGCGTGATCTTCAGCTCGGCGCGCGCGGGTATCGCAGCCGCAAATGCCATGGCAACTGCAAACAGGAAACGGCCCAGCATCACACTTCGTTTTGCTTTCGTCATCAGCTTCCTCGTCAAGTCTGGCAATCCACCGGAACGGAACGCCTAGTAACCGGCCATCTTCGTTGGGTCGAACACGACGGTGACGTTGCTCCACGCGTCGTACTTGTCGACCGGCAGGCTGTACGGCGCGCACATCTTGACCGCGCGAATAGCGGATTCGGACGCTGCGCGAAAGTACGGATCGCTAAGGCTTTGTGTCTCAACCAATTGTGGCGTTCCCGCGACGGAACCGTCCTGGTTGAGACGAATCTTGAGGCTTAATATCAACGCCCTTGGATCCGGCGCCCCGATCGGCACGTTCCAGCATTTCATCATCTGCGCCTTCAGCGCATCGATTTCGCTCATCGTCAGCGCCGTCTGAGCACCGACACCTCTCATCGTTTGAGCACCTTGCGCCGGCTTTGTTGGTGCCGTCGGCGGCGCCTCAGGTGTGGCCTTGGCGAGCTTGTTCACCAGCGCATCGATCTTGTTGATGTCGAATTCCGGTTTTGGCTTCTCCGGCTTCGGCTTGTGCTGCGGCCGCAAGTTCGCAAAGCGCGGCGTTGGCGGAGGTGCCGGCTTCGGCTCCTCCTTCGGAATTTCGGGCGGCAAGGGCTCGGGCATCGCCAACGTATCGGGTTCCGGCGGCGGAGGTGGCGGCGGCTCTTCGGCCGCTTCGGGCGGTGCCGGCGGAGGCGGTTGCGGCGTCGGCTCCTCCACCGGCTTCTCGGCCTTCGTTTGCGCCATGATATTGGTCTCTTCGGACGTTGGCAGCACTTCGACCGGAATCACCTCGTCGGGAAGATTGGTCGGCGGCATAAGCCGAGGCCACGCGATCACCGTCAACGCGATCACGCTGCCATGCAGAAGCGCCGACACGAACGCGCCGGCCCCCATGCCATCGCTGGACTCAGTTCTGCTTCCGCTCACGCTTTGAATCTGTCACCAAACCGATACGCTTGAAGCCGGCGGCGTTGAGCTCGCCCATCACTTCCATGACGGTGCCGTAGTCGACGGTCTTGTCGCCGCGCACGTAGATCCGCTCATCGTAACCGTTCTGAGCAATCGCCGTCAGCTTCGGCACCAACTCGTCGAGTTGGATCTGCGTTTCTTGCAGAAAGATGTCGCCGTTCTTCTTGATCGTTATGGCGATGGGCTCCTTGTCGTCCGACATTTGCCGCGCGCGTGTTTGCGGCAAGTTCACCGGTACGCCGACGGTCAACAGTGGTGCCGTGACCATGAAGATCACCAACAGCACCAGCATCACGTCGACGAACGGCGTAACGTTGATCTGCGAGTTGGGACGCAACCGCGCGCGCCAAGCGCCGCGCCCGCGAATACCGCTCGAACCGTTGACGCCGCCGGCCATCAGCGCGCCCGCTCATCGAGCTGCCGCGAGAGGATGGCGGCAAACTCGTCCGAAAATCCTTCGAGCCGGCTCGCGAAGCGTCCGACGCCGTCGGCGAGATGGTTGTAGGCGACGGATGCTGGAATGGCGGCAAGCAATCCCATGGCCGTCGCGAAGAGCGCTTCGGCAATGCCCGGCGCGACGACGGCGAGACTCGTGTCGTGCGAGGCGGCGATCGAGGAAAACGAATTCATGATGCCCCAAACCGTACCGAACAGACCGATGAACGGCGCGTTCGACCCGACGGTCGCGAGGAACCCAAGCTGACGCTCGAGCCGTCCGACCTCGCGTCCGATCGAAACGTTCATCACCTTATGAATACGGTCCTTCACGCTGGGCAGTAGGCCGGCGTTCACCGTGCCGCCCTCGAACGAACGGCGCCACTCGCGCATCGCGGTCGTAAAGACCTGCGCCATCGGGTGACTGTCCCCGCGCGAACCAAGGCTCGAATGCAAATCGTCGAGCGACTTACCCGACCAAAAGAGTTGCTCGAAGCGTTCCGCTTGCCGCTTCACGCGGCTGAGACGGCCCGTCTTCTCGATGATAATGGCCCACGACCAGAACGAGGCCAGGAGCAGCACGCCCATCACGATCTTCACGACGATGTCGGCGTTCATGAAGAGCGCAATCGGCGACAAATTGACGGCTGGATGCGAACCGGCGGGGCTACCGGTCGGCGTCACGTCGATCGGCGACAACGGCGCAGCGGACGGCGCGGGCTCGATCGGAGCGGCGGATGGCCCCGCGACGGAAAGATCGCCGAGCGAACTGATCGCATGAACGACAGGTTTTAGAATCGCCGCGGCCTCATGGGCGAAAGCGAGCACGCTCAATTCCATGAACTCTCTTCCCCTCTAACACTCCGCGCTCCCCGCAAAGCCTTGCCAGACTTGGGAAAATCACGCGACTAAAGCCGTCGAAACATGTCGAAATTTTGGCGCGAACCCAAGGGGCGCAGCCTTTGGCGTTCCGGGTAGCTCAAGCCTTATCCACAAAGGCGCTTGAATTGTCACGCCTTTCCCTCCGCGATCCAAGGTGAAGAGTTGGCAAGGTTCGCGCGCAGGTAGGCAATGCCTAATCGAGGTATTGTGCGATCTTTGCGCGCACCTGTTCCGGAATGCGCCGCGGCCTGCCGGACATCGTGATCAGAGCGGCTTCGATCTTCGCTGTCACCAGATCTTCGCCGTTGCGTTTTACCCATTGCTCGCCGTTGAGGCGCGCGCCGGCCAGCACGCGATAGCGCGTGTGCACTTCGAGCGCGTCGTCCAGCTTTGCCGGACGCGCATAGTCGATTTCGATTCGCCGAATCGTCCACGCCACCGGTTCCTCGCCCGACATCATGACCATGTGATGGACGCCGGCGAGTCGCAGCGCCTCCGAGCGACCGCGTTCGAGAAAGCGCAAATAGTTTGCGTGATACACGATCCCGGAGACGTCGGTGTCTTCGTAATAGACCCGCACCGGCAAGATGTGCGTCTTGCCTTCGAAGCGCCCCATCGTCGGCTCAGACATCGGCATCCTCACCACGTGCCGTATCGAACAGCGACTGCTGTGCAATCGTCTTGGGGGCGACGAGTCCGAGATGAGTGTAAGCGAGACCCGCCGCCATGCGGCCACGAGGCGTGCGTTGAACGAATCCTTCCTGCAGCAAATAGGGTTCGATGATCTCCTCGAGCGCATCGCGCGGCTCGCCGAGCGCCGCCGACAGCGTCTCAATGCCGACAGGGCCGCCGTTGTAATTCTCGATGATGATCTTGAGGTAACGCCGGTCGAAATTGTCGAGGCCGCGCTTGTCGACTTCGAGACGCGTCAAAGCCTCGTCCGCCGCCCCGGCGTCGACACGTGCAAGTTTGTCCACCGCCGCAAAGTCGCGAATTCGACGCAACAACCGCCCGGCGATGCGCGGCGTACCGCGCGACCGCGCTGCGATCTCACGCGCCGCCTCGGGTGTCATCGCGAGCTGGAGGATTCGCGCTCCTCGCGTCACGATCTCGATCAAGTCCTCGACCCGATAAAAGTCGAGTCGCACGGGAATGCCGAAGCGGTCCCGCAGCGGCTTGGTGATCATGCCCGAGCGCGTCGTCGCGCCGACGAGCGTGAAGGGAGCCAAGTCGATCTTTACCGATCGAGCCGCAGGTCCCTCGCCGATGATGAGATCGAGCTGAAAGTCCTCCATCGCCGGATAGAGAATTTCTTCGACTGCCGGATTGAGACGGTGAATCTCGTCGATGAACAGCACGTCGCGCGGTTGCAGGTTTGTCAGCAATGCAGCGAGGTCCCCGGCGCGCGCGATCACCGGCCCCGATGTCGACCGGAAATTGACGCCGAGCTCGCGCGCCACGATTTGCGCCAGTGTCGTCTTGCCGAGACCGGGCGGTCCCGCGAGCAGCACATGGTCGAGAGCCTCACCACGCGCCCGCGCCGCCTCGATGAACACTTTGAGATTTGCGCGCGCCTGATCCTGCCCGATGAACTCTGCGAGCGTCAGCGGCCTGAGCGACGCTTCGCTGGTGTCGTCGTCCCGCGTCTCGGCCGTGACAAGGCGGCTGGCTTTGCTCATGAGCGCATCATGCCGCGTTCGACAACGTGCGCAATCCTTCGCGGATCAGCGCTTGCAGCGGAACGTCTTTGCCGTCGCGCGCCACAATGGCGGCGACTGCCTGCTGGGCTTCCGCGCGCCCATAACCGAGATTCATCAACGCAGACACCGCTTCACCGGCCGCACCGGCCGGTTTCGCGCCGATCGCCGCTACCGGGATCGGCGCGGCAATGCCCGCAGCTTTGTCCTTGAGCTCGGCCACGATGCGCGCGGCAAGCTTCGGCCCTACGCCTTGCGAGCGGCCGACCTGCGCCTTGTCCTCGAACGCCACCGCGCGCGTCAAATCGGAAATCGAAAGCGCGCTCAAGATCGAAAGCGCCACGCGTGCACCGACGCCTTGCACGGTTTGCAGCAAGCGAAACCATTCGCGCTCTTCGGCCGTCGTGAAGCCGAACAACCGGATCGCATCCTCGCGCATTTGCGTTTCGACGAAGAGCGTCATGCGCCCGCCGCGCGGCGGAAGCTGCGACAATGTCCGCGCCGCGCACTGCACGACGTAGCCGACGCCGTTGACGTCGATGATCGCGAAGTCGCTGCCCGTCTCATCGATCGTGCCCGTCAGCTTCCCGATCATCGCTTGCCTCCCGCGACCATCAGCTCGTCGATGCGCCGATTGCTCTGCGCAAAATGCGCGTGGCAGATCGCAATCGCCAGAGCATCCGCGGCGTCAGCACCGGTCACCTCTGCGCGCGGCAGCAGCACCTTGATCATTGCGTGCACCTGCATTTTCTCCGCATGCCCGACGCCCACGACCGCCTTCTTCACTTGATTGGGCGCGTATTCCGATACCGGCAAACCTGCCTGCGCGGGCACGAGCAAGGCAACCGCTCGCGCTTGCCCGAGCTTCAAGGTCGCCACCGGATCCTTGTTGACGAAGGTATGCTCGACCGCCGCGGTATCGGGCCGGTGTTCCGCAAGGATGTTTCTCAGCCCGTCGTAGATCTCGACCAGGCGCCGGCTCAAATCCTCATCGGCTGACGATGTGATGACGCCGTTGGCAACGTGGCTGAGCCGTGATCCCTCCGCAACGACAACGCCCCACCCTGTTCGGCGAAGGCCCGGGTCGAGCCCGATGATGCGCAACGGCTTGTTCAAGAGCGGGGCCTTGTCCACGTTTCGTTCTTTCTAGATGATTCGCGTGACCGCCGCACTCGCTAGCGAGCGCAAACCACACCAAGATCACGCAGAAAACGTGGAGAGATGCCCGTGAAGCCACATGTCCTGGCCGCAACCCTGCTCGTCGCCTGTACCGCGCTCGCCAGCCCGGCAAACGCCGTCAACGTCCGCGACTGCGATGAAACCGCGAGCATTCGGACCCTCGCCGAACCCTGGGAGAAGAACACGCGCACGTTCTACAACGGCGACGTTCGCGTCGCGCTGCTCGACACCGGCGGCGAGCCCGTGTGCTGCAGCGTGCACCTGTTGATCCTTGTGCCGGACAAAACGAGCGAGATGGGCGACCGAACGTGCCACATCGTTAGCGACCACGAGAGCATGGGTTTCGCCGGCATCGACTTCGCCCGCCTCACGTCGAAATACGACCCCGGCAAGGGACTGCTGATCACCTTCCCCTACACGCTCTACGTCGACGGCGTGAGCGACAGGCCAGGCACTGCGCGTGTCCGTATCAATCTCAAGACGGGAACGGTGACGAAGGAATAAGAAAGGGCGCATTCCGAAGAACGCGCCCTCCGCCTCAAAACGCGAGGCGATTAGTATTCGTAGTCGTCGTAGTAGTCGCGCCGCTCGCGGTAGCGGTGGCGATAATGACGCCGGTCGTGGCACGCATCATCCGCAATCGCGTTGCCCACGACGCTGCCAAGGATCGCGCCGACAACGGTTGCCGGTCCCCGTCCATGGCCGCGCCCCACATTGTTGCCGATCACGCCGCCGGCAACGCCGCCGAGGACCGTGCCGGCCACGCGGTCGCCGTCGCAGCGATCATGACCGTGGCGATAATGACGCCGGCCCTCGTAATAACCCGGCGGTGGACCATCGTAATATCCGTCGTAATACCCGTCGTCGTAGCCCGACGGCGGCGGACCATATCCGCGATCATAATAGCCATCGGCCGACGCCACACCGGCTGCACCGGCTGCACCGGCAAGCATCGCGGCGCCGACAGCCGTCGAAATCAGAAGCTTCTTCATTGTGGTCTCCCGAAGCGCCGGAAATCCGGCCACCTTGGGGAACAACGTGGCGGCCTGCGCCTGAATGCAGCATGAACGCGCGACAGCACGCTCTCACTAGGCTGTGAGTTTCGCCAGCGCTGCCTCGGACATCTCGAAGTTCGAATAGACCTGCTGCACGTCGTCGTTGTCGTCGAGCGCCTCGATCAACTTGAGAAGCGTCGCCGCCGTGTCGTCCTCGACATTCACCGAGGTTTGCGGCCGCCAAACGAAGCGCGCACTCAGCGGCGGCCCGAGCCGTTTCTCCAACGCCTCGCGCACGTCGTTCAAATCTTCCGTCTTGCAGAAGATGTCGTGACCCTGGTCACTTGACTGGACATCGTCGGCGCCGGCTTCGATCGCAGCCTCCATGATCTCGTCGCTGCTCGCTTTGTCGGCGGGATATTGGATCTGCCCGAGCCGGTCGAACATGTAAGACACCGTCTCACCGAGCGAGCCGCCGTATTTGGTGAAGAGCGACCGCACGTCGCTCGCCGTCCGATTACGATTGTCCGTCAGCCCTTCGACGATGATCGCAACCGCACCGGGCCCGCGCCCCTCGTAGCGCACCTCCTCGTAATTCTCGGCATCGGCGCCTTGCGCCTTTTTAATTGCGCGCTCGATGTTGTCCTTCGGCATGTTTTCTTTGCGCGCCGCGATCATCGCGGCCCGAAGCTTCGGGTTCTTGTCGGGATCGGGCAGGCCCGACTTGGCGGCCACCGTGATCTCGCGTGCGAGCTTGGTGAAGACCTTGGCGCGCTTGGCGTCCTTGGCCCCCTTCTTGAACATGATGTTTTTGAACTGACTATGGCCAGCCATGGCCTACTCCTGAGCGACGCTTCAAGCGGCGCTGATAAACCGCAAACCCAGTGGTGGAGGCAACCCCCCACTTGCCGCAATCCAAGAATCTGGACTGTAGTCGTCAGGCGTCTGGCACCGTCTGCTTCAGCCGTCCGCCGAAGCGCACCGGTTCGATCCGCAGCGCCAATCCCGTGGCATCGTTCGTCTCGACGAAGACGCCGCACGCCGTCGCCGCGCCTTGCGCCGGATTCATCCGCCCCTGGCCGAGCTTGCGGGTGAAGCGCAGCAGCGGCTCGGTCTTCTCCATCCCGATCACCGAATCGTAGTCGGCGCAGGCGCCAGCATCAGTTTGGTAAGCCGTGC
Organism: Alphaproteobacteria bacterium; assembly: GCA_016124635.1. Lineage (GTDB taxonomy): Bacteria > Pseudomonadota > Alphaproteobacteria > Micropepsales > Micropepsaceae > SZUA-430. Next base: position 122,310 of record WGNJ01000003.1, read on the forward strand.
CGTGCGGCAAGACTTGAGCGTCCGCTGTCGGCACGTGGCTGTGCGTTCCGATGACGAGGCTCGCACGTCCATCGCAGAAATGACCCATCGCCATCTTCTCCGACGTCGCCTCGGCGTGAATGTCGACGATCGCGGCGTCGCACGCCTTCGCCAACGGGCATGCATCGAGTTCGCGATCAACCATCGCGAACGGATCGTCGAGCGGATCCATGAACACGCGCCCCATCGCATTGATCACCAACAGCCGCTGCCCGTTCTTCAGCTCGTAGAGCCCAACGCCGCGCCCCGGTACGCTCGAAGGGTAATTGATCGGCCGCAGCAAACGGCGCTCCGTGTCGTAGACGCTGAGTGAGTCACGTTGATCGAACGCGTGATTGCCGGTGGAGATCACATCCGCGCCTGCGTTGAAGAGATCACGGCAAATCTCCTCGGTAATACCGAAGCCTCCGGCCGCATTCTCCCCGTTGACCACGATCGCGTCAGGACTCAATCGCGGCCTCAACTCGCGCAAGGCCTCGATGGTCCCGTTGCGTCCCGCCCGCCCGACGACATCGCCCAAGAACAAAATTCTCAACTCGCATCCCTTCTAAACCGGGTGACACCGTTCTCCGTCACAACGGCATCGAGCAACTCGTCGGTCTCGTCGTGCGGCACGTCGTCGACCTCTTGTCCCGCGTAGGCGATCCCGATTGCATAGATCGTCCTCTTCGCGCGTGCCTCGTGCAAGTAGCGATCATAGTAACCGGCGCCATAACCGAGCCGATATCCCGCCTTATCGAACGCAAGCAACGGCACCAAGAGAAGATCGGGGCGCCTCTCACGCGCCTTGTCGTTGGGCTCCGGAACATTCATGCGGCCGACGACCAACGGATCGCCCGGCTTCCACGCGCGAAAGATCAAATCCTTGCCGCGTGTTTGCGGCAAACACAGCGCATGTCCCTGCTTGGCAAGCGTGGCCATGATCGGAAACGGATCGGCCTCGCTCTGCACGGCGGCGTAGCCGGCGATGATCGCGCCTTTCATGAACACAAAGTCGCCGAGCAACCGGCGCGCGATGGTCAGCGATGCTCTCGGACCCGCTGCCTCCGCGAGCCGTTCGCGGGCGGCGAGTGCAGAGTTGCGGAGTGCCTGTTTGCCGTTTGATTTGTTCATCGAGACAAAGTGGACGGGACCACCAACACCGTCGAAGGAAGATCCTCACGGGCCTGCTTACGCAGGTGGGCGCCGTGTGACCTGGACCACGGTCCAGGTCAGGGACAGCTCCCTATGAGACTTCATTAAGGCCCCTGGGCATCTGTGCTTCTAACGAGATAGGCAGTAACCCGTCCGAGGACGAAGGTAGGGTCACTGGAGCCGCGCGGCAATATCCTCAATGCGCTGTGCTGCGGATTCCAAGACCTCGGCAAATTTTTCGTCACCCAAGCGTGCAGCCGCGGCGGCATCCTTTTCCTGCCGGAGGCGATCGAGCTCTTGCTCTAATTCCTCGACCCGCTCGTGCGCGACCGCGAGCTCGTCGGTAACGACAAGGCTCGCCATCAGCATTAACCGTGCGTCGCCGACCTGGCCGATCTGCCGACCAAGCTCGGCGACGCGCGCATCGATGAACGCGGCCAGAGCCGTCAAATGCTCTTCTTCGCCGTCCTCGCAGGCCAGCGTGTAGTTGCGTCCATTGACCAGAACTGTGACCTGGGCCATCGCGTCGCTTCGAGCTCAGTGAGACAAGACGGCGCGAATTTCGCGGATGGCGCCTTCGAGCCGGCCGGCCACTTCATCGGTAAAGCCTTCCAGCGCGACCTTTTCGCTGCTCAGACGCTCGAGCTCCGCCGCAAGCCGTTCGCGATCTTCCTTCAATCCGTCGAGTTCGCGCGCCAGAGTCTCGTCGAGCCGCTGCGCAGACTCGCGCTGTGCAAGCGAGGTTTCCAAACGATCGAGCGCGGCCGAAAACCGCGCCATTGCAGAATCGAGTCGAGACATACGTCTTGTATAAGCAGAACTGCGCCGGAGAGTCCCATGTTTTGTCCGCAACCCCAGCATGTGCGCGATGGTCCGGGCCTTGACGCATTTCCACCGCGTCGCCATTGTCCGCCCGCTTTCCCGCCCGGGCCAAAAGGTCTTGATGCCGGCTGCAATGCTGGCGCGGCTCGGCTTTTTCGTGAGCTTGCGCTATGAGCGATTCTACCTCTTCCGTCGGCCACCGCGATTTGGCCAATGCGATCCGCGCCCTCTCCATCGACGCTGTGGAGAAAGCGGCAAGCGGTCATCCCGGCATGCCGATGGGAATGGCAGATACGGCAACGGTCCTCTTCACCCGGTTCCTGAAATTCGATCCGAGCGAACCGAAGTGGCCTGATCGAGATCGCTTCGTCCTGTCGGCCGGCCACGGCTCGATGCTGCTTTATTCATTGCTGCACCTGACCGGCTACTCGGACATCACCATCGAGGACATCAAGAATTTCCGGCAGCTCGGTAGCCCATGCGCCGGCCATCCGGAATACGGCCACGGCGCCGGCGTCGAGACGACGACTGGTCCGCTCGGCCAAGGTATCGCGACAGCCGTCGGTATGGCGCTCGGCGAACGGATACTTGCAGCGCGTTTCGGCGACGACCTCGTCGATCACTACACCTACGTCATCGCCTCCGATGGCGATCTGATGGAAGGCATCAGCCACGAGGCCATCAGCCTCGCCGGCCATTTGCGCCTGTCACGCCTCATCGTTCTTTTCGACGACAACGGCATCTCGATCGACGGCCCGACCAGCCTGACGGAATCCGGCGATCAGGTCGCGCGCTTCGAAGCCGCGGGTTGGTCCGCGTCGCGCGTCGACGGTCACGATCCCGAAGCCGTCGCCGCCGCGATCGAATCCGCGAAAGCATCGGATCGCCCGTCGCTCATTGCCTGCCGCACCATCATCGGCTATGGCGCACCGAAGAAGCAGGGTACCGCAAGTGCGCACGGTTCAGCGCTTGGTGCTGAGGAAGCTGCCGCCGCAAAAGCCGCCCTCGGTTGGTCGTATCCGCCGTTTGAGATTCCAGCGCACATAAGAAGCGCGTGGCTCGAGTTTGGTAAGCGTGGCAAGCCCGAGCGTGAGCAGTGGCAGCGTCGCCTCGTCAACACCAGCCCGGATGTCCAAGCCGGCTTCAAGCGCGCAATCGCGGGCGAGCTTCCGGCTGAACTTGGCGCAGCGTTATCGAGCTATCGAAAGGCACTGACCGAGAAGCCGGTGAAAGTTGCCACCCGCAAAGCCTCCGAGATGGCGCTCGAAGTCGTCAACGCGAACGTGGCCGAGACGATCGGCGGTTCGGCCGACCTGACAGGCTCGAACAACACACGCACGAAAGGTATGGAGGCGATCGAAGCCAACGACTTCCGCGGCCGCTTCATCCACTACGGCGTTCGCGAGCATGGCATGGCGGCGGCCATGAACGGCCTCGCCCTCCACGGCGGAATCATTCCTTATTCTGGGACCTTTCTCGTCTTCTCGGATTATTGCCGCCCCTCGATCCGTCTCGCCGCGCTCATGGGTCAACGCGTGATCCACGTCATGACGCACGACTCGATCGGGCTTGGTGAAGACGGACCGACGCACCAGCCCGTCGAGCACCTGAGCGCCTTGCGCGCGATCCCCAACCTAAACGTCTTTCGTCCGGCCGATGCGGTTGAAACGGCTGAGTGTTGGGAAATCGCGCTACGCAATACGAAGACGCCGAGTGTTATGGCGTTATCGCGTCAGAACCTGGCACAAGTGCGTCTTACACATTCGGAGCAGAATCTCTCCGCTAAGGGCGCGTACGTCCTTGAGCCCGCGAACGGCAAGGCCCAAGTCACACTAATTGCGACGGGTTCCGAGGTTGAAATCGCGGTGCAAGCGAAGAAACTGCTTGAGACCGAAGGCATTGCAACCACATTGGTTTCCATGCCTTGCATGGACTTGTTCGAGCAGCAGGACCCCGCCTACCGGATATCGGTGATCGATCCGACCTCCGTTCGCGTTGCTGTCGAAGCTGGAATCTCGATGTCGTGGGATCGTTGGATCGGCGACAACGGTGCGTTCATCGGCATGACAACGTTCGGCGCCAGCGCGCCGTACCAGATTTTGTACAAGCACTTCGGCATCACGCCGGAGAACATCGTCAAAGCCGCGAAGGCGCGGCTATAGCAGGAGAAAAGACATGGCTCTTCGCGTTGCCATCAATGGGTTTGGCCGCATCGGACGGCTCGTCTTACGCGCGCTCGTCGAAAACAATCGCCACGACATTCAAGTCGTCGCCATCAATGACCTTGGCCCAGTCGAGACCAACGCGCATTTGCTGCGTTATGACTCGATCCACGGCCGCTTCCCTGGCGAAGTGCGGGTAGACGGCGACCACATGATCGTCGGTGATCACAAGATCAAGGTCACCGCCGTCAAGGATCCGGCTCAACTGCCGCACAAGGAACTCGCGGTCGATATCGCGCTCGAATGCACGGGCATCTTCACCTCCAAGGAAAAGGCATCCGCGCATCTCACCGCCGGCGCGAAGCGCGTTCTTGTCTCGGCCCCTGCTGAGGGTGCCGATCTCACGGTCGTCTATGGCGTCAACCATCAAAAGCTGTCGAAGGAGCACACCGTCGTTTCGAACGCATCGTGCACCACGAACTGCCTCGTGCCCGTGGCCAAGGTGCTCAACGATACCTGTGGCATCGAAAAAGGCTTCATGACGACAATTCACTCATACACGAACGACCAGCCTTCACTCGATCAGCTGCACAAAGATCTCTACCGCGCCCGCGCCGCAGCCCTCTCAATGATCCCAACGTCGACCGGTGCGGCTAGGGCGGTCGGATTGGTGCTGCCGGAGCTGAAGGGCAAGCTTGACGGCGTCTCGATCCGCGTGCCGACGCCGAACGTCTCGGTGATCGATCTCAAGATCGTGTCCAAGAAGACGACCACGGTCGACGAGATCAACGCGGCCATGAAGCGCGCGGCGTCGGAAGAGCTGAAGGGAATCCTGGACATTGTCGACGCCCCGCTTGTCTCGCACGACTTCAACCACGATCCGGCTTCGTCCTCATTCGCCATCCATCATACCAAGGTGATCGACGGCAATTTCGTCCGCGTCATGAGCTGGTACGACAACGAATGGGGTTTTGCCAACCGCATGACCGACACCGCGGCGGCGATGGGCAAGCACCTCTGAGAGATGGCACGTTACCGCACGCTTGACGATCTCGATGCTCGCGGCCAGCGCGTTCTGGTGCGCGTCGACTTGAATGTGCCGATGAAGAACGGCGTCGTCAGCGACGCCTCGCGCATTCACCAAGCATCGACGAGCGTGTGTGAGCTCTCCGACAAAGGCGCGCGCGTCATCCTGCTGTCCCACTTCGGCCGGCCGGATGGCAAGCGCGTGGAGTCGATGTCGCTCAAGCACATCGTCCCGGAGCTTGAAAAGGTCTTCGCGCGGCCAGTCGCCTTCGCGTCCGATTGCGTGGGCCCCGCGGCGGAGAAAGCGGTCGCCGAGATGAAGGACGGGCAAGTTCTTCTCCTCGAGAACACACGCTTTCATGCCGAAGAGGAAAAGAACGATCCGGGCTTCGTCGCAGCTCTCGCCAAGCTCGGTGACATCTACGTCAACGACGCATTCTCGGCGGCCCATCGCGCGCACGCTTCGACCGAAGGTATCGCACACAAGCTCCCGGCCTATGCCGGGCGCGGCATGCAAGCCGAACTCGAAGCGCTCACGCGCGTGCTCGAGGAGCCTCAGCGGCCCGTCGTCGCCATCATCGGCGGGGCGAAAGTCTCGACGAAGCTCGAGGTCCTCGACCACCTGATTGCCAAGGTCGACGCGCTTGTCATCGGCGGCGCGATGGCAAACACGTTTCTGAAGGCGCAAGGCCTCCCGATCGGCAAGTCGCTGCACGAACCGGCGTTGCTCGACAAGGCGCGCGAGATTCTGTCGAAAGCGGAAAAACGCGGCTGCACGGTCGTGTTGCCGAGCGATGGCGTCGTCGCCAAAGAATTCAAGGCGATGGCGGATTCGAAAACGCTGCCGATCGCGCGCACGCCGGACGACGGAATGATCCTCGACATCGGCTCGGATACGCTGGCCTCCATCGCGGCGCATCTCGAAACGGCGCGCACTGTCGTTTGGAACGGGCCGCTCGGTGCGTTCGAGATGCCGCCGTTCGATACCGGTACCAGCAATGTTGCGCGCCATGTCGCGATGCTGACCAAGGTCGGACAGTTGGTCTCCGTCGCCGGCGGCGGCGATACGATCGCGGCTCTTGTTCAGGCGGGAGCCGAAGACGGCTTCACCTATGTTTCAACTGCGGGCGGCGCCTTCCTGGAATGGTTGGAAGGCAAGGAACTGCCCGGCGTCAAAGCGCTGCAAGTGCGCTGAATATCTGGGAGACGAACTATGTCGATTGCTGATCTTGAAAAAATCGCCCACCAGATGGTCACCCCCGGCAAAGGCATCCTCGCGGCCGACGAAAGCTCGGGCACGATCAAGAAGCGCTTCGATGCCATTGGCGTCGAATCGACGGAGAACAGTCGGCGCGACTACCGCGAGTTCATGTTCCGCACGCCGGCCATGCGTGAGTTCATCTCCGGGGTGATCCTCTACGACGAAACGATCTGGCAAGATGCCGCCGACGGCACGCCGCTCGTCAAGCTGATCGCGGACGCCGGCGCCGTGCCCGGAATCAAGGTCGACGAAGGGACGGAACCTCTTCCCGGCTCGCCGAAAGAGCTGATCACCAAGGGCCTCGACCGGCTGTCGACGCGCCTGCCGAAATATCACGAGCGTGGCGCACGCTTCGCGAAGTGGCGCGCCGTCATCGATATCGCGCCGGGCATTCCGTCCTACAACGCCCTCCACGCCAACACGCACGCGCTGGCGCGCTATGCAGCGCTATGCCAGCAAGCGAACATCGTGCCGATCGTCGAGCCTGAAGTGCTGATGGACGGCGATCATGACATCGACACCTGCTACAAAGTGACCGAGTGGGTGCTGAAGGAGACGTTTCAGGAGCTCTACTATGCCAACGTGAAGCTCGAAGGCATGATCTTGAAGCCGAACATGGCGATCGCCGGCAAGAAATCGGCGAAGAGAGCCTCGGTACAAGAAGTCGCCGAGAAGACCGTCAAACTGCTGAAAGAGTGTGTGCCTTCGGCGGTACCCGGCGTCGCCTTCTTGTCGGGCGGCCAGTCGGACGAAGAAGCGACCGCACATCTCGATGCGATGAACAAGATCGGCAATTTGCCTTGGAAGCTCACGTTCTCATATGGCCGCGCGCTGCAGGCCGCGCCGCAAAAAGCATGGAGCGGCAAGAAGGAAAATGTGAAGGCTGGCCAAGCAGCCTTCGCGCACCGCGCCCGGATGAACGGTCTCGCCGCCGTGGGCAAGTGGTCCCAAACGCTTGAAAAGGACGCCGCCTGACCCGCTGCCGTCTCTATCTGATTTCGCCGCCGCGGATCGAGTTGAAGGCTTTCGCGGAGGCGCTGGCGCAGGCGCTCGCAGCAGGCGACGTCGCGAGTTTTCAGCTGCGCTTGAAAGATGTCCCCGACGAAGATATCGGCACCGCAGTCCGCGCGCTGAAGCCGATTGTCCAGAAAAAGGATGTCGCGTTCATCCTCAACGATCGCCCTGATCTCGCGGCAGAACTCGACTGCGACGGTGTGCATATCGGGCAAGAAGATGCCGGGTACGATGAGGCGCGTCGCATCGTAGGTCCCAACAAGATCGTCGGCGTCACCTGCCACAACTCGCGTCACCTCGCGCTTGAGGCTGCGGAAGCCGGCGCCGACTACGTTGCCTTCGGTGCGTTCTTTCCGACCGCGACCAAAGACGCCAAAACCAAGGCCGACATTGAGATCGTCCAATGGTGGGCCGAATTGATGGAAGTTCCATGCGTTGCGATCGGTGGCATTACCGTCGCGAACGCAGCGCCGCTGGTCGAAGCCGGTGCGGATTTCCTGGCCGTATCGAGCGGCGTCTGGGATCATGCCGCCGGACCCGTAGCGGCGGTGCGCGAATTCAACGAAATGTTCGAGCGGCTGAAGCGCTAGGCGCCCGTTTTGGCGCATTGAACCGGTGGAATCGCCCTGATAGGGTCCGCGCCGCTTGAGGGGCGGGAAACCGCCCCCTTCTTGTTATCACCTGAACAAATGGCGTGACCCGGGCATGGCGAAGCTTGCAGGCAATGAAATCTATCCCGGCGCTGTGATCGAGCACCAAGGCTCGCTTTGGGTCGCTGTCAAGACGCAAGCCGTTAAGCCCGGCAAGGGCGGCGCCTTCGCACAGGTCGAGCTCAAGAACCTGTTCAACGGCACGAAGCTGAACGAGCGTTTCCGCGCCGCCGAGACCGTTGAGGAAGTCGAGGTCGAACGCAAGGACTACCAATTCCTCTTCGCCAACGGCGACATGCTCACCTTCATGGACAAGGACACGTTCGATCAGATCGAGATCGCGACCGACTTCGTCGGCGACCGCGCCCTGTTTCTGCAGGACGGTATGGAAGTCCTCGTGGAAAGCTACGAAGGCAAACCCATTTCGATCCGCATACCACAGCAGGTGACGATGACGGTGGTCGAGGCCGATCCGTCGCTCAAAGGTCAAACCGCCGCGTCATCCTACAAGAGCGCAACGTTGGAGAATGGCGTAAAGGTGCAAGTTCCGCCCTTCATCGAGGCCGGCGCCAAGATCATCGTGACGACCGACGAACCGACCTATGTGAAGCGCGCTGAGTAACGCATGGCGATCAACACTCCACTGATGAACGTCATGGTCGCCGCCGCGCGCAAGGCGGCGCGCACCTTGACGCGCGACTTCGGCGAGGTGGAGCACCTGCAGGCATCGCGCAAGGGTCCCGCGGATTTCGTCACGCAGACCGATTTGCGCGTCGAAAAGATTTTGCGCGAGGAGCTGTCGCGCACGCGGCCGCATTATGGCTTTGTCATGGAGGAAGGCGGCGTCGTTGAGGGACCGGACAAGACGCACCGCTGGTTCATCGATCCGCTCGACGGCACGACGAACTTCATCCACGGCGTTCCCCATTTCGCCATCTCGATCGGACTCGAGCGCGAGGGCCAGCTCGTCGCCGGCCTCGTCTTCAATCCAATCCGCGACGAGCTGTTCACCGCGGAGAAGGGCCAAGGCGCTTGGCTCAACGATCGCCGACTGCGTGTCTCGACGCGTCGCGAGCTGAATGTTGCATTGGTTGCAACCGGGATCCCGTTCCACGGCCGTCCCGGTCACGACGAGTTCCTGAGCGAGCTGCCGCGCGTCATGGACCAAGTCTCCGGTGTGCGCCGCTTCGGCGCCGCCTCGCTCGACCTAGCTTTCGTCGCCGCCGGACGCTTCGACGCCTTTTGGGAACGCGGCCTGTCGCCGTGGGATGTCGCCGCAGGCGCCGTCATCGTCCGCGAGGCGGGGGGCCTAGTGACGGATCTCGACGGCGGCGATGGTTTCTTGGACGACAGCCAAATTCTCGCCTCGAATTCGACCCTACATCCCACTTTGCTCAAGTGTATCCGCGGCTAGCTCCCTCCCGCGGCCATCGAATAAGATTCGCGCGATGCGCATTGTCCTGGCCATAAGCTTCAGCCTCTTGGCAGCGCTCGCCGCGCGCGCCGAAGATGCGCAGCCTGCGTCGCCGACGGGCGGCGTCACCGTCAACATGGGCGCGCTACCCACGGAACAGCCGAAGCGGCCCCTGCCGCGGCACAAGCCTTCGCGCGACGACATGCGCGCGCTCATGGTGCCGATGCCGCGCCACAAGCCCGACCCGGCGAGCGTTGCCGCAGTCGACGAAACCGCCGCCGCGCCGACCCAAGCGACGACGGCAGTCGAAGCGCCGACACTTACCGCACCGACATCTGCACTCGGCGCGGTGCCGATGCCGCGCGCGAAGCCGAGCGCAAAGCTCGCCGCAGCCAAGCCGCCGAAAGCACCGAAGGAACCGCAGATCGGCACCGAAGCCCTGCCCGCGCCGCCCGCCCCCGTCACGTCACCGCAGGGCGCAGCCGATATCGCCTCGGCGCTGCGCGGCTCGACGATCGCGCCGCCGACCGTCGACCCGACCGCAGGCTTCGCAGTCCTGACCCAGGTCCGCTTTCAGAGCGGCCGCGCCGAACTCGGCGCCGAGGCGAAAGCCGCCCTCGATGTGCTCGCGGCGCACCTTCTTGCCAACGAAGAGCGCGTGCGCCTGGCTGCTTTCTCAGGCGCACCGGGAGACATGTCGAGCGACGCGCGCCGCCTGTCGCTCGAGCGCGCGCTGGCCGTGCGGACGTATCTCGCAAGCAAGGGCGTCGCCGTCAGCCGCATCGACGTCCTGGCCTTTGGCGGCTCGATGCATGGGGCCTCGGATCGCGTCGACGTGCTCGTCCGCTCGACGTAGCGCCTACTCCGCCGCGAGCCCCGTGAATTGCAGCCGCGCCAAGCGCGCATAGAGGCCATCGCCTTGGATGAGCTGCTTGTGCGTACCTTGAGCGACGATGCCGCCCTGATCCATCACCACGATCCTGTCCGCGCGCTGCACGGTGGCGAGCCGATGCGCGATGACGATGATCGTGCGCTTGCCGATCAGATCGTCGATCGCCTTCTGAACCAGACGTTCGCTTTCGGCATCGAGTGCACTTGTCGCCTCGTCGAGCAGCAGAATCGGCGAATTGCGCAATATCGCGCGCGCAATGGAGATGCGCTGACGCTGACCGCCCGAAATCGCGACGCCGCGCTCGCCGAGGAACGTGTGATAGCCCTGCGGTAGCCGCTCGATGAACTCGGCCGCTTGCGCCGCTTCCGCCGCGGCTTTGATCTCGGCCTCGGTCGCCTCCGGCCGCCCATAGCGCACATTCTCGAACGCGGTGTCGCCGAAGATCACGGTGTCTTGCGGCACGAGCGCCAACCGTGTCCGCACATCCTGAGGAGAAGCCTTCGCGACATCGACACCGTCGATCAGCACACGCCCCGTCTTGGGATCGAAGAAGCGCAGCAGCAACTGGAACACGGTTGTCTTGCCCGCACCCGACGGACCGACCAAAGCCACCGTTTCACCGGGCTTGATCTCCAAGCTGAAGTGATTGAGTGCCGCAACGCCCGGCCGCAGCGGATATTCGAACGTCACGTTCTCGAAGGTGACCGAGCCGCGCGGCGGCACCGGCAAGGGCGCCGGCTGCGGCGGCGCTTTGATCTGCGGCTCTATGGAGAGAATCTCCACCATGCGCTCGGCTGCGCCGGCGGCTTGCAGCACGTTGCCCCAAACTTCCGACAGCGTGCCGGCGCCGCTCGCCACCAAGACGGCATAGATGATGAATTGCGTCAGCTGCCCGGCCGTCATTGTACCGGCTTGAACGGAATGGGCGCCGACCCAAAGCACGCCGACAATCGACATGAACACAAGCATGATGACGACAGCGGTCATCAAGGCACGCATGCGCACGCGTCGCACTGCCGTCGTAAAGCTGGCGGCAATCGCGGCACCGAAGCGCGTGCGATCGATCGCTTCGTGTGTGAAGGCTTGAACGGTCTGTACCGCATTGATCGACTCGGCCGCATAAGCGCTGGTATCGGCAATGCGATCTTGGCTGTCGCGCGACAGATTGCGTACGCGCCTGCCCAGCAGGATCAACGGAACGACAACGACCGGCACGGTCAGAAGCACAAGCGCGGTAAGCTTCACGCTCGTGATCATCAGCATCACCAAACCGCCGATGAGCATGAGCGTATTGCGCAGAGCAAACGAAACGCTCGAACCTATCGCGTTTTGGATCAACGTCGTGTCTGTCGTAATGCGCGACAGCACCTCGCCGGTGCGCGTAATTTCGAAGAACGCCGGGCTCAGAGAGAGCACATGATCGTAGATCGCTTTGCGGATGTCCGCGACGAACCGCTCGCCGATCCAAGTCACGCAATAGAAGCGAGCCGCCGAGGCCGCCGCGAACGTCACCACGACGGGCACAATTCCCAGGAAGTAGCGATCGATCGTATCCAGGCTTTCCTTCGAGAAGCCGTGATCGACAATGCCGCGAACCGCGATCGGCAACACAAGCGTCGCTACGGCGGCAACGATCAGAAACAGGCCCGCGGCGGCAATAGTCCATCGATAAGGCCGCAGGAACGGTACAAGCTTGAGCAACACGCGGACATTGCGGCTGCGCGCGCGCCCTTGCGCTTCGCGCTCAACGGCGGCAGCGAATTCAGCGCCCGAGTTGGCCAAGATGATTCTCCGCGGATGATATCAGGAGGAATGTGGAACACGACGCGGCGGCACGCGACGCGACGGCTTGTAACATGGGACACCGCGTACCCCCCTTCAATCCGCTACATTGGCGCAATTCAGCCATTTTATCCGCTACATATCCTCACACACTGTGTATACACATCCGAAGCAGGCGCCGATCGTACGCCGTGGAAACGAGACGCCCCACCAACGAACACGCAGCGGTCCTTGCCGCTTCGACCTGCACGAAAAGGCAGCGTGTCGCGCGCCGCGCCGGCCGTCACGATGGTGCCAGCGGATTTCATCTCGTCACGGACCACAAATAAAACTTCTTCACGACGCATCTTGCGCAACTGTTGCGCTTTTATCAAGATAGCGAAGGCCTAAAATCGCGTCGAAATCGATACTGCAAACATGCAGCTTGATTGACGCAAGAAATTTGTTGAGATGCCGCTTCACGGCCTCGACGCCGACTTTTGTTACCCCACGTTTTGACCAAAGAGATTCGAAATTATGACGGACACCTCCTTCTTGTCGCGCCGACCGCCGCCAGCGACTCCGCCGAAGCCGGAGCGAACCTGGGCGGTGTTCCTGGATCTCGACGGAACGCTGTTGGACATTGCGCCCGCGCCCGACCGTGTCGTCGTTCCCGAAGATCTTGTTCACGACCTTTCCACGGCGTCTGCAGCACTCGACGGCGCGCTCGCGATCGTGAGCGGACGCAAGTTGAGCGACATTGACAATCTGCTCGCACCGCTCTCGTTGCCGGCAGGCAGCGAGCATGGGGCGATTGTCCGCCTCCCCGACGGCAAGCGAAACGATCTGGATACTCACGTACCGGCCGAATGGATCGATGCCATCACGCAAGAGGCAATCGACAAAGCTGGCGTGATCGTCGAGCACAAGACGCACGGCGTGGTCGTCCACTATCGCCGCTCCGCGCATTATGAAGACTTTTGCAAAGGACTGTGCACAGATCTGGTTGCGCAGAAGCCCGATGAGTTCGAAGTGCTGCAGGCCAAGATGGCCTTTGAGATCAGACCCAAGGCCGCCACGAAGGGGCGGTCCGTCGACGTCCTGATGCGAGAAGCACCATTTGTTGGACGTCGCCCCATCTTCGTCGGCGACGACGTAACCGACGAAGATGGCTTTCGCGCCGCCGGCACCTATGGCGGCGAGGGGCTGAATGTCTTCAATCGATTCGGTGGGAGACCACACGAGGTGCGTCAGTGGCTCAAGTCGTTCGCGGCCAGTTGACCCTGCAGAACCCTCATGAGATCCGCCCTTTATCCACAACGGCGCTATTCTGCGCGTCCTTTGTGCAAACACCGACGGCAAGCGCACGCCCGCCGGCATCCGGATCGAAAACACTGAAAAAGCCCGACACGCGATCGACGACGTACCGTCTGCGGTTCCCGATGCCATCGCCAAACGTGACGCTCATGTAGCGCCTTCCAAAGGTGGCAACGGCCGTCGCATTCGAAGATGCCTGAACAACGGTCGCCTCGCCAAATGCAGCAAACCAACCATTGTATTCGAACCTGTGCGGCAAACCGCTCGACTCGGTGCATGTCAGCTGCACGGCCCAAGGACGCCACAGTGCGAACGCAAAAGCGATCGCAGCCGCGAGAGAAACGAGAACGGTCGCAACGATCCAGATACCTCGGTTGCCGAACATGCTTGCCTTTTACATGAGTGGGTCGAATGCGCAGGCGAACCCCAACTCTCATTCACCAGGACGAAATTCCTCGCAAACAGCCAATCGAAACGTAATCGCCCTTCACGGCAACCAGGATTTGCCCCATGGCGGGGATACAGGCTCATCGATAAGCTGCGCAACTTGCGTAAGTCGGCAGAAACCGAGATCGTGGATTCACCGGCACGGGACGAGCCGAATTGCAAGTATGCGCATGTGAAATCCCTCCCTTGACCGCCCCCGTTCAAATGACCAAAAGCCACAAGCGCCAGTCGAAGGAACAGGCTGGCGAAGGTACCCCGGGCCCCCTGTGACCACCCAGCAAACGCTTCTCTTCGCGCTTCTGTTCTTTGTCCTCGCGGCGTTGTTGTGGGGCAAATACCGTCATGACCTTGTCGCCGCCGTCGGTTTGTTCGTCGGCGTGATCATCGGCGTCATTCCGGAAAAGCAAGCGTTTGCCGGACTATCGCATCCGGCCGTCCTTATTGTTGCCTTCGCGCTGATCGCGTCACGCGCAATCGAGAACTCGGGCGCATTGACGGTATTCGTCCGCCCGCTGTTGCGAAATCGGGGCTCCGTCGTATCCCACATTGTCGTCACGGGAGGATTCGGCGCTCTGATATCGGCATTCATCAACAACGTGGCAGCGCTTGCGATCCTGATGCCTATCGACATCGATGCGGCGAAGAAAGCGCAAAGACCGCCGGGCCTGACCCTGATGCCGTTATCGTTCGCCACGATCCTCGGCGGCATGGTCACGCTCATCGGCACGCCGCCGAACATCATCGCATCGCAGTTTCGCGCCGACCGCGTGGGCGGTGCATACTCGATGTTCGACTTTACCCCTGTCGGCCTCGTTGTCGCGGGTGTCGGTCTGATCTACGTCGCCGTTCTCGGCTGGCGTCTCGTACCGCGCCGCAGCGGCGACGTCGCATTGAAGCCGAGCGTCGAACAATATGCCGGCGAGGTCTTGGTCACGGAAGAATCGGGCGTCGCCGGAAAGGTTTTGGCCCAGCTCGACCCGCAGGCGGAAGCCAACGACGTCGTGACACTTGGCGTCGTCCGTAATGGAAGGCGGTTTCCGGGAAACGCCCGATTCATTCCGCTCGTTGCCGGCGACATTTTGCTGGTCGAAGGATCGGCGGACGGACTTGCAGCCTTCATCAAGGATCTTCGTCTGCAACCGGCATCGGACAAGGCAGAAGGGTTCAGACAGCCCGAGGCATCGGAGCGGAAGGGACAAGATATTGCGCTCGTCCAGGCGGTTGTCCGAAGCGAATCCGCACTTGCCGGACGATCGGCCGCCGCCGTTCAGTTGCGCTCACGCTACCAAACGACGCTCCTCGGTGCGTCGCGCGGCTCTGAGCTAATTCGACAGGACCTGAAGTCCCGCCGCCTCGAGCCCGGCGACATGCTTCTCCTCGCCGGGTCCTCTGCGACATTGTCTTCGACGATCACGGCACTTCGTCTGATGCCGGTTTCTCAGATCGACATGTCGCCTGCGGCCTATTGGAAAGTAGCGGTAGCGGTAATCCCATTTGCACTCGCGATTGCCGCCGCAACGTTGGGCTTGCTGTCTTTTACCGTCGGCCTTGCAATTACCGTCATCGTTTACGGTGTTACCGGGCTGATCCCTGCGCGCGATTTCTATAGCCACATCGATTGGCCGGCGGTCGTCATGCTCGCCTGCCTCTTGCCGCTCGGTATCGCCTTTGACCAAGTCGGCGGAACGCAGCTTGTCGCCAGTGCGGTTCTTTGGTTGACCCAAGGTCAATCACCTATTGTGGCGTTGGTCGCTCTGATGGTCATTACGATCACACTGTCGGACGTCCTCAACAGTGTGGCGACGATGGTGATTACCGCGCCGCTCGCAATCACTTTGGCGCTGAAGCTCGGCGTCAACCCGGACACCTTCTTGATGGGAGCGACCATCTCGGCATCTTGTTCGTTCCTCACGCCGATCGGTCACAAGAACAACACGCTGATTTTGGGTCCCGGCGGTTACAAATTTAGCGACTATTGGCGCGTGGGACTGCCGTTGGAGATATTGGTGCTGCTGGTCGGCGTACCGACGCTGCTCACGGTTTGGCCGTTGAACGGTCAGTATTGAGGCCCATCTCGCGGTTCAAACCAAAAGCATCGCCGCGAAACCTAGACCATACGCCAGTGGCACATACCACGCGTGCCGCAACCATCGAACGACGGACCGTCCTTCAGGGAAGAGGCTCGTGAGCGCCACGCCCGCGGATGATCCGAACCAAAGCATCGAGCCGCCGAAGCCGACCGAGTAGGCGAGCAGCGCCCAATCGTAACCGCCTTGCTTCAACGCCAGCGCCGTGAGCGGAATGTTGTCGAAGACTGCAGATAGGGCACCTAGTCCAAACGTCGTCACCTGCGTCGGCGCCGGCAGCTCGTTCACCGGCATCAAGGATGCGAGTGCCACCAGTGCAATCAAAAACATCGCACCGTTGACGGCAGCGCTCACAACCGTCCAATCCGGCCGCCGGACCAACGCGGTGACAAGGATGGCCGTCCAAAGACCAAGTCCCAAAACCGGTATGTGAGACTCGAGCTCCGGCGCGAATCCGTTGCTGAGAAGATTGGTCGTGAGCATTGTGAGGAGGATGACGACGACGATTCCAGCCCGCGTCCAATCGACACGCGGAGCCTCGGTGTGATTAGCGCCGCCGATCGGCCACGTTCGCTCCTGCTGAAAGGCCGCAGGAATTCCAAAAACCGTCAATGCGACGATGGCTCCGACAAAAGCCGGCGCAAGCTCGAGCGGAGAAATGCCGCCGACCCACATCATTGTCGTCGTCGTGTCGCCGATGACGCTGCCTGCACCGCCGGCGTTGGCCGCAGCTGCGATAGCAGCAATGAAACCGATTCCGACATGGTTCGCGTAGACATGACGCGCGACGACACCGCCGATGATCGCACCGGCGATGTTGTCGAGGAAAATCGATACCGCAAACACAAGGACAAGCAGCGTGAAACCGCCGAGCCATCCCTTCGGCAGCCGTGCTGGAATCGCCTCCGGCAATTTACTGCGCTCGAACTGATTGGATAGGGCGGCGAAGCCCAGCAACAAGAGGAGCAGGTTCACGAGAACGACCCACTCCTTCCCAAAATGAAGTGCAAGCTCAGTACTCGCATGCGCCACATCGCCGTGCGCGAACAGCTTGTACGCCAGCGTCGCAGTCAGCCCCGTAAGCGCAATAGGTAGCGAATGCTTGTGGAATGACGCTATGCCGAGCAACGTCAGCGCGAAAATGGCGAACTCTGGCGGAAAGCCGAGGATACTTTCCATCGCGTCAAAGCTCGATGCGCGGACCGAACGCGATCACCCGCTCCGAGGGAATGTTGTAGTAGGACGTAGCGCGCTCGGCATTGCGCCAGAGAAATGCGAACAACTGCGTTGCCAGCTTTGACAATGCGGGGGCTGTTCGCATCGGGACGATCTCCTCGTGACTGAGGAAATATGTGGTTGCCGTCAGGTCAAGCTCAAGCCCGAGCACGCTGCAAAGCTTCAATCCGACAGGAACATTCGGCGGCTGCATGAAGCCGTAGTGCAGCACGATGGAATAGAAATTTTCGGGCAGCGCCTTAAGCTCGAGCCTGTCGGCGGTCGGAACGCGCGGAATGTCCTCAGTCTGCACGTGCACGAGAAGCACTCGTTCATGCAGAATGTGATTGTGCTCCTGTTGATAGCGCAGCAAGTCGGGAACCTCGGTCGCCGATGAGACCATGTAGACCGCGGTGCCGGGTACGCGCTGTGGCTTCTCGAGTGCAATACGCTTGAAGAATTCCTCCATTGTCTCGCGGTCGACCTGCTTCACCGCGTCGAGACGCGCGACACCGTCGCGCCAGACGCTCATCGTCGCGAACACCGTTCCCGCGATCAAAAGTGGAAACCAGCCGCCGCTCGCGATCTTGAAGAGATTGGCGCCGAAGAAACTCAGATCGATGATGAGATAGCTCACGGCCATGAAGGACGCGAGCACCGGGTGCCACCGGAATCGTAAGGCGACGAAATAAGCCAGGATCGTGGTGATCACCATATCGGTCGAGACGCCGACGCCGTACGCTGCACCGAGACCGGTCGACGACCGAAACACGAGAACCAGCCACAAGGTTGCAAACATCAGCGCCCAATTGACGATCGGGATGTAGATCTGGCCGATGAATTCGCGATGCGTTTGCACGATTGCGACACGAGGCAGCTGGCCGAGCTGAATGGCCTGGCGTGTCAGCGAGAACGTGCCCGAGATCACCGCCTGTGAGGCTATGACCGTCGCGGTCGTCGCCAACAATATGACGGGATAGACGATGGCTTCGGGTACCAAGCTGTAGAACGGATGCTCGGCGCTTGCCGGGTCGGCCAGGATCTTTGCGCCTTGTCCGAAATAGATGAGCAGAAGCGCCGGCAACGCCACGACGAACCATGCCTGCCGAATTGCGGATCGGCCGAAATGTCCCATGTCGGCATAGAGCGTCTCCGCGCCTGTCACAGTGAGGAACACCGTGCCCAACAGAATGAAACCGATCGCTCCGTTGTTCACGAGAAACGCGGCCGCATAGTGCGGCGAGATCGCTTGGAGCACCTGCGGCGCTTGAAAGATGCCACCGATACCGAGCAATCCCAAAGCTCCGAACCAAACCAGCATGACTGGGCCGAAGAACGTTCCGATGCGCTCTGTGCCGAAGCGTTGACTGACAAAGAGCGCAACCAATATCGCAACCGCAATCGGCAACACGTAAGGTTCAAAGCCGCTGGTCGCAACTTTCAAGCCCTCGACGGCGCTGAGCACTGAGATCGCAGGCGTTATCGCCCCGTCGCCATAGAGCAGGGCGGCACCAAAGAGGCCCAAGAGCATCAATCTGTAGCGCAGCGATTTCGGCGACGACCTCCACGGGTTGATCAAAGCGACGAGGGCGATGATCCCGCCTTCACCGTGGTTGTCCGCGTTGAGAATGACGACGAGATACTTGATCGAGACGATGAGGATAAGCGCCCAGACGATCAACGAGAGAATGCCCAGAACGTTCTCGGGCGAAGCCGCTATTGCGTGGGCGCCGTTGAAGCATTGCTTCAGCGCGTAAAGTGGGCTGGTGCCGATATCGCCGTAGACGACGCCGAGTGCCGTAAGCGCGAGCGCAGGAGAGACCGCCGACTCGGTTGCCTCAGTTTGCTCATCACTGGCGGTCGGTTTTCCAAGACTCAATGTGCAACCCGCGCGTGCCGATCGGTTTGCATCCGAATTCAACCGCTGAGCGGCACAAGGTCAAGTCTTGATCAAAGAGGAGGTACATCTTCGACGCGTGCATTTCGCTCCGCGTCGCTGCCTTCATCCAATACAAGAATGGAGATAGAAGTCGCGCCGTTCTCGTTGGTGTTTCTCGCGGGCGTCGCTCAGACTCTTTGAGACACGCGCACCCAGAGACGCAGTTCACTATTTCGCCCGTCCCTCAACGAGCGTCGCCTTGCCGTGATCGTCCGCCGGTCCTAGCGGCTTGCCGGGGCATTTTCGGCCACCCGCGCCTTCGGAAGGCCTGATCGTCGCAGGCAATTTGTTCAGCGAACCAGCCAGGCACACCAGCAACTTGCGCCGGGAGGGGGATTTGGCTATATCCGCCCGCTCTTTTGCAAAGCTTGCCGGATACGCGTCATGAAGAAAGATGGTCACCCCGACTACCACTACATCACCGTCGTTCAGAACGACGGGTCGAAGTTCTTGACGCGCTCGACCTGGGGTGCCGGCGGCGACGTGCTGACGCTCGATATCGATCCGACGACCCATCCGGCGTGGACCGGCGGCGGCCAGCAACTCCTCGATCGTGCGGGCCGCGTCTCGAAGTTCAACAAGAAATTCGAAGGCATGGTCGGTACGGTCAAGAAATAGGCCGACCCGTTATTCCTGCTGCCTAGAGCTGCCCCTCGACCGTTCCGAAGGCCTGCTGCAGCCGGCTGAGCTGCGCATGCATGCCGCCCGTCGGCTGGGCGTCCGGCACCGCGTAAAGCGCCTGATCGAGGCGATCGACACGCTCGTAGAGATGCGCACTACGCTCGAGCAATTCGACGAGCTTCGCAGGCAACGTGTCCGTGGCCTCCATACGCTTGCCGCGGCAAATTTCACGCGCGCCCAGGCGGTATTTCTCCTTTGCCGCCTCGTCCGCCGTCATCTCTTGTTCGCTGACCGCGCGCTGCACCAGCAGCCACGACGCCACCTGCATCAGGCGCGTTGTCAGCCGCATGCTCTCGCCGGCGTAAGCAAGCGCCGCTTTGGAGGGCAGCAGCTTCGACTCCTGGCGGCCGCGGCCGTCCAGATAAGTCGCGGTCTCCTCGACCATCGCCATGCCTTCTTCAAAGGTTCGGCGAAAGAGCTCCGAGCCCGAAAAAGCGAGCGCGTTCGAAAATCGCGTTTCCACCGCCGTCGATCTGATGGCCATGCCTTCCCCGTTATGTCCCACGTTTTGCAAACCCGACATGCGATCGACCTCCGCGGACTAATGCCCCTGTATCCGCAGCTCGCGTCCTTTGGTTGACGCTCGGCCTCATGCCCATAAGGCAAAGGCATACGCACGGCACAGTTCAAGCTTAAGATCGATGAGCTTGCATTCTTCGCGCCAAGCTTGGCACGAAAAACACAATCGGTCACGCGAAAGAGAGTTAACGTGCCGCGCCGTTCGAGAACGCATCTTGCTGGCGTCGATGGTTGTCGACGCGGATGGATTGTGGTGCACACCACAAGTGACATCGCGCACGCTTGCATCGAATTCGTCTCACATTGGCGCGAGATTCATCGTCGTTTCGACATTGTTGCCGTCGATATGCCGATCGGCCTTAGTGACGACGGTGAGCGCGCGTGCGAGTGCGCGGCGCGCAAGATCTTGAGCCCGCACGGCGCGCGCGTTTTCCGCGTTCCCGCGCGCGGCGCCTTAAGGTTTCTGGATGACGGCTGGGCCAAAGCGAACAAATGGTCGAAGCAACAAGGGCTTGGCGGCATTTCCAAACAGTCGTGGAATATCCTTCCCAAGATCGCGGAAATCGACGGCGAGATGAGGGCGGCCGACCAACGCCGCGTTTACGAAGCCCATCCCGAACTTGCTTTTGCGCGCCTGAACGGAGGGACAGCACTCCCGTCTAAGCATAGCGATCAAGGTCTTAACGCCCGCAAGCGCTTGTTGCGCGGCGCCGGCTTCCTAAACCTCGGCGATTGGCTTGCCCGGCGGCGGGCACTCCATGCGAAACCGGACGACATCCTTGATGCAAGCGCCCTACTCCTGACCGCCCTTCGCATCCGTGCTGGCCAAGCGACCGCGCTGCCGGCTGCCGCACCACGCGACGCGCGCCGCCTCAAGATGGCGATCCATTACTAGCGAAGGCGCTAGTCTTACGATTTCGGCTTGAAGAAGGCGTCGGCGGAGTTGCGCTGCTTTTGCTTTTCGGCGATCGCAGCCTTCATGCGCGCGATCTCGGCCTCGTACTCGCCGATCCGGTTGGTCAGATCCTCGATCGACATCTGCGAAAGGTCGACGATCTGAGGCTTCTTGGTCTTCGGTTCGAGATCGTCCCAGGACATCGCAACAACCCTCGTGCCGCCGCCGCGGAAAGCCGCTAATGATGGGCCGCGAAGCGCCGAACCTGCAAGAGGGCATGAGCTGATGACGAACCTTCCGGAAACCATGCGCGCGGTCGTACCGGCCGAAGAAGGCGGCAAGCGCATTCCCAAGATCGTGAAGCTTCCGGTGCCGAAGCCCGGTCCCAAGGAGGTACTCATCAAGGTTGCCGCCGCCGGCCTGAACCGCGCCGACCTGCTCCAGGTGCAGGGCATGTATCCGCCGCCGCCGGGCGCGCCTGAAACGCTCGGCATGGAGGCATCGGGAACGATCGTCGCACTCGGTCCCGAAACGTCGCGTTGGTCGACGGGTGATCAAATCTGCGTTCTCGTCCCGGGCGGCGGTTACGCCGAGTATTGCGTCGTCCACGAAGGCAGTGTGCTACCCGTGCCGCAAGGTGTTTCGCTCGTCGATGCGGCCGCCTTGCCGGAAGCTTACTTCACCGTCTGGACCAACGTCGTCGACCGCGCGCGCCTCGCACCCGGCGAGACGTTCCTCGTCCACGGCGGTTCGAGCGGCATCGGCACGGCGGCAATTCAGCTCTTCGCCGCGCGCGGCCATCGCGTTTTCGCGACGGCCGGTTCGCCCGAGAAATGCGAAGCCTGCAAGAAGCTCGGCGCCGCTCGCGCCATCAACTACAAGACCGAAGACTTCGTCGAAGTCGTCAAAGGCGAAACCAAGAACGCGGGCGTCGACGTCATCCTCGATATGGTGGGCGGAAGCTACGTCGCGAGAAACCTGCAAGCGCTCAAGCTCGAGGGACGCCTCGTCAACATCGCCTTCCAGGAAGGCGCCGAGGTGACGCTGAACATGCTCGTCGTCATGCTGAAGCGCTTGACGCTGACGGGCTCGACCTTGCGTCCGCGCACGCCGGAGCAGAAGGCGGAGATCGGCAAGTCGCTCGCGCGAGAGGTGTGGCCGCTCATCGATCAAGGCCGCATCAAGCCCGTCGTCGACAGCGTCTTTCCCCTGGAAAAGGTCGCGGAAGCACACGCGCGCATGGCGGGAAGCCAGCATATCGGCAAGATTCTGCTGAGCCTCGGCTAAGTTCCGCTTTCCGAGCGGGCGCGTGGCCTCTATATAACCGAGCAATTCCCTCAATCGAGGATACGTGCATTTGGCCTGGCGGTTGGCTCCGTCGGCGCCCCAAGCGGAGAATTGCCATGACGAAGCCGCTGATGCCCAAGGCGACAGCCATGTGGCTCATCAACAATACGACACTGACCTTCGACCAGATCGCCGAGTTCTGCGGCCTGCATCCGCTCGAAGTGAAGGCTATGGCCGACGACCTTCACCCTGAGAAGATCGTGCCCCTCGATCCGACGATGAACGGCCAGCTGACGCGTGAAGAGATCACGGCGGGCGAAAAGGATCCGCGCAAGAAGTTGGTGATGGCGAAGTCGGCGCATGCGGTGCCCGAGCCGAAGAACAAGTCGCGTCCGCGCTACACACCGGTGTCGCGCCGTCAGGATCGCCCCGACGCGATCGCATGGATCGTGCGCAATCACCCCGAGCTGACCGACGCCGAAATCGGCAAGCTGATCGGCACGACCAAAGCGACGATTCAGGCGATCCGCAATCGCACGCATTGGAACATCGCCAACATCAAGCCGGTCGATCCGGTGACGCTCGGCCTCACCTCGCAGCTCGAGCTCGATCTCGCCGTGACCAAAGCCGCGGACCGAAAGGCGAAGACTGCCCCTCCCGCCGAGCCGAAGGGTGCGACGCTCAAACCCGCCTCGGAGACGACACAGGAAAGCGAAGAACAACCGGCCGATGAAGAAACCGCGCAGATGAAATACGACCCGGCCTCGGTCTTTGCCTCGTTCCAGCGCGTGCGCGGCGGCGAGAAGAGTTGAGCTAGGCCGCCGTCTCGCTCTTTGCCTCTTCGGTGGTTTGTTCGGATGCGGGCGCGAAATGGATCGCGCCCGGTCCTTGCGTGGTGGGCACGTTGAACGCGCCGCGCTCCTGGCTCGCAATGGGCGCGCGCACAAGCGTGCGGTAGATCACGAACAGCAGCAGGCAGCTGTGCATCGCCGCCGTATAGTAGAACACGGCGGATAATCCGCCGACTTGAACGACGGCGGCCGCGATCAGCGGCCCGACCATCGCCGCCGTACCGTAGACGAAGAGATTGCTGGCCGCGGTTTCCGTCATCTCCTCATGCTTCGCATGATCGTTGAGATGCGCGTTGGTCATCGAGCCAATTGGAAACGCCGTCATCCCGTAGAGAAAACCGCCCGCCAACAGCCAGGCGTGCGGCCCGATCGCGAAGGGCACGGGAATAGCCAACATGATCCCGGCAAAGGCAGCGCCTGCCGCGGCGCAGCCGATGACGAAGCGGCGGTCCGTGAAGTCGGACAAGCGGCCGACCGGCCACTGCGCCAACGCACCGCCCAAAATCACCATCGACATGAAGAGCGCGACGCCGTTCCCGGCGAGGCCGCGATACTCGGCATAGATCGGCGCCAAGATCCAAAACGCGCCGCTCGCGAGACCGACGATCGCCGCGCCCACCACGCCGACCGGTGACACGCGAAGGAGATGCACGACCCGCAACTTCGGTAGCGCAACGCGCTGCGGTTCCGTCTGGCGCGTCAAGCCGATCGGGATGAGGCAGGCGACGGTCAGGATTGCGCAGCCGATGAACAGCACGTCGCCGCGCCGGTCGGCGAGCGTGAACAAATACTGTCCACCCAGCAGCGCCAAATTGTTGATCGCCGCATATGTTGTGAAGATGCGGCCGCGCTTTTCGTTCGGCACTTGCTGATTGAGCCATCCCTCGATGATCGAGAACATGCCGGCCGCGCAAAAGCCGATTGCGGCACGCAGGATCGCCCAGCTCCATCCCCCTATGATCAACGGCAGCAACAGCACGGCGGCCGTCGTCAACGCGGTGAGAATTGCGAATGAGCGTATGTGACCCGAGCGCGCAATGAGATAGGGGCAACCGAGGCAACCGGCCACGAAGCCGGTGAAATAGGCAAAGCCCTGCAGACTGAGAGAGGTCGCCGAGAAGCCCTCGAGGTGTCCGCGGATGGGCACCAACGTTCCTTGCAACCCGTTGGCCAGCAGCATGATCGCCGCCGTCGCGAGGAGCGACGTGATCTTGGCAAGGTCGGCGCCTGAGATGCGGTGTTGCATGGCGCGGGAGGCATACTGGGACGTTGGAGTCTTTGCCAGCCGTAGCCGTCACATGCGCCGCCTTGCCGCGCTACCTGCCCTTCGCTACGTTTCGGCCAATCACAACACTTCGGATTGGGTGGAGGACGCCGATGGCCCGCGCCAAGAAGGCAAAGCGCTCGAATTTGAAATCCAGAGCCCCGGCAAGAAAAGCAAAACCCGTCAGGACCGCGGCAAAGCGCAAAGCCGCCCCGGCAAAGAAGTCCAAGCCCGCCCGCAAGGCGGCACGCCCCAATCCCTACGCCGCCCACCTCGACAAGAATCCGGCGAACTTCCAGCCGCTGACCCCGCTGACGTTTCTCGAACGTTCGGCCTCCACGTTCCCTGACAATATCGCGATCATCCACGGCGAACGCCGCATTACCTATCGCAATTTCTATGAGCGCTGCCGTCGCCTTGCCTCGGCGTTGAAGAAGCGCGGCGTCGCCGTGGGCGACACTGTCGCCGTCCTCGCGCCCAACATCCCACCGATGCTCGATGCGCACTACGGTTGCGCCATGATCGGCGCTGTGCTCAACGCCATCAACTATCGCCTCAGCGCCCAAGAGGTCGGTTTCATCCTCGATCACGGCGAGGCCAAGGTCTTCATCGTCGACCGGGAATTCGGCGCCCTCGCACTCGACGCGCTCTACAACGCCAAGGTGAAGCCCATCGTCATCAGCATCGACGATCCGGAATTCGATGGCGGCGAGCTCATCGGCGAAATCGAATATGATGCTTTCCTGGAGACCGGCGATCCGCACTTCGAGTGGCGTTGGCCCGAAGATGAATGGGAAGCGATCACGCTCAACTACACAAGCGGGACCACCGGCAATCCGAAAGGCGTCGTCTTCCATCATCGCGGCGCCTATTTGCTCGCCCTCGGCAACGTCATCGCGGCGTCCATCAGACAGCATCCGGTCTATCTCTGGTCGCTGCCGATGTTTCACTGCAACGGCTGGTGCTTCACTTGGACGATCTCCGTCGTCGCCGGCACACACATCTGTCTGCGCCGCGTCAACGCGCAGACCATGTTCGAAGCGGCCGCTCGCTATGGTGTCACGCATATGTGCGGCGCGCCGATCGTCATGAGCATGCTGGTCAACGCGACCGATGCCGAGAGACGAGAGCTCAAGACCAAGATCGAATTCATGACGGCCGCTGCACCGCCGCCGGCCGCGACACTGGCCCGCATGGAAGCGGCAGGCTTCGCCGTTCATCACGTCTACGGTCTCACCGAAACCTACGGTCCCGCAGTCGTGAACGCGTGGCACAGCGAGTGGGATGCCAATCCGATGGAAGAGCGCGCCCGCATCAAGGCGCGCCAGGGTGTGCGTTATCCCGTGCTCGAGGCGCTCTCCGTCAAAGACCCGGATACGATGAAGGACGTGCCGAAAGACGGCGAGACGATGGGCGAGGTCTTCTTCCGCGGCAACGTGGTGATGAAGGGTTATCTCAAAAATCCGAAAGCCAGCGAGGCCGCCTTCAAAGGCGGTTGGTTCCACTCCGGTGACCTCGGTGTCTGGCACAAGGACAACTACATCCAGCTCAAGGATCGTTCGAAGGACATCATCATTTCCGGTGGTGAGAACATCTCATCGATCGAGGTCGAAGACGTGCTGGCCAAGCACCCGGCGATCAGCCTCTCGGCCGTCGTCGGCAAACCCGACGACAAATGGGGCGAGACGCCGGTCGCCTTCGTCGAGCTAAAGCCGGCAGCCAACGGTGTGACGGCCGAAGAGATCATCATGTTCTGCCGCCAGCACATCGCCGGCTACAAGATCCCGCGCACCATCGTCTTTTGCGAACTCCCCAAAACAAGCACGGGGAAGATCCAGAAGTTCAAACTGCGCGAAAAGGCAAAGGCAGCTTGAGCCGCACACTTGCAGGTCAGTGGGGCGCCCACGGATCCATTGAGCGCATTGCTGAACGCATTTGATCGTCGCTGAGCTTGTCGAATTGCGGGAGCAGTGGACGCCCCGGGTCGAGACCAGCGATCTCACTGCGGTGGGCGTCCATCCAGGCAACGAGCCCCTGATCAATTCGCTTGTTCGCGCGACCGTGCGGCGACGTCGCATCGCCCGTGTTCGGATTGAAGATGCTACCGAAGCTCAACCGAGGACTCTCGCTGAACGCGACCTCTGACAGCTTGGCGCGAAACTCGAGTTCCTCGCTCTCGAGCTTTGCGTCCTTCACATAGATCTTGTCGAGCGCATGGCGGCCTTCATGCGCGAAGATGCTCGAATCGAGAGTGATCCGGCTCAGATCCAGCATGAAACGGCGCTTCAGCTCCGTCCCGGCGAAACCCGCCTTGCGCAGATTGTCCGCCAACGCATTGAGACCCGACCATCGCAGACGCAATGAGAGTCCTGGAAGGAAGCTCGCTGGGTCGGCCCTCGCGATCTCATCGTCGCCGGCGGAAAGAAGCCTCACCTCATTTTCGATCTCTGCACGTTGCGCGGGATCGGTCAACCGTTCCCATGACTTGAGTGGTCCGTCGGCATAACGCGGACGCACCTGAAAGATGCCTTCGTCGTTGGACCAGCCACCATGAGCTTGGCGCCCATCCCACACCCAACTCTCATAACCGTTGCTGACCATGCGATCGAGTACGATGAGCCGCAGCACGGCGTGACGTCCGTACTGATCGACCGCGTGTTGATCGTCGATGAAGACATGACCGAAGTGCATATTCTCCACCCCGCCCGTATCGCCGACATTGATCACGCCACCGAATCGCGATCTGATTTCACGCATGAAGGCGTCCGGAGAGAACGCTGGCACCGCGCCGCCAAAATTCAACTTCGCCCAAAACGCCTGCGCAATGCCGATGAGCATCTGGCGCCAAGCCTTGTTGTCGCCCCGTTTGTTCGCGATGTCGCGGTAGTAGTCGTTCGTGACGACCTGCATGTCCTTGAGGAGCGTCGCATAAGCGAGCGTTTCTTGAACATTTGGCGCCTTGAGGAATGCGTCGTTGCCCGCAAATCGGTCGTCATTCGCGGCAAGCGCGGCCAATGCAAAAAACTGTGAGATGCGCAGGCCCTCAAATACATCTCGGCGCACCTCCGGGCTCGCGCCGGGACGCCAAGCAGGCAATGCTGCCCTTAGCTTCTGAGCGGCCGTTGCCCACTTACCGCTCTCAGCGCCCTCACGCGCATAAGAGAGCCACGCGGCAAGCGCCAACGGTCCGTCATCGAGCCGAAGTGCGACCTCAAGCAGATCTTCCGAAAGATCGAGCGGCATCGGCGGTGCCGCGCTGACCAAACGCATTGCTTCGCGCACATGACGCAACCGTTGAACATCGGAGGGCGATTGATCGCCGATGCGGACGCCGTCGAGCCTGTCGAGGACCGCAATTGCGCATGCATGCAGCGCCACGTGCCGATCGGACGGCGTTCCCGCCCCCGCAAGAGCCGCATCCGCCGCGTTCGAAGCGTCGTCGAACCGCTTCTGCGACGACAGAAAGCGCGCGAACTCAGCTTGCGTCTCGCTGATGTCCACGCCGGTCGCAATTGCATCACGGAAATAGCGCTCGGCGTCGCCCGGCCGGCCGTCGATCCGCCATGCCATCACGCCAAGTTGACGAAGCGACTCGGCACGGTCCCGCGGCGCTCCGGCGACCGCAGCCGCTTGGTATGCCGCCCGGGCTTCCGCAAAATGCAAGGCTACATAGGCGTCTTCGCCCGCCTGAAAGGTCGGCGGCGCCGCAACGACAGGCGTTAACCCAAGAACCGTAATTGCGACACTGAGTGCGAAAATGCGTGCGAGCACAACCGTACCCCTTCAATATCTCGGCCACACAGCAAATCTTTAGAAGGGGACGCCGTCTTGTACGGCTGTGACATCGGGTTCGAATGAGCGTCGCAACTTTGCCGTCATTTCGCACGTACGGACGCTCGCTCGCGCTGCGGGACCTTGGCGGCATCGCGATCTCCATCGGCGCCCACGCTCCAAATGACACGGTTCCAACTCATCGGCATGCCGACGAATATCAGTGGTGCCTCACGCTCGATGGCGAATTTGAAGAGCGCGCCGGCTCGCGTCGCGAGAAGTGCGGTAGCGGCAGCTTGCTCGTACGACCGCCCGATTGCGTTCACTCGAATAGCTTCGCAGCCGCGCCAGGGCTCTGCCTCAATCTCTTTCCACGTCGTGCCTGGCTCGCCAAACACGAGCTGTCGGTACTGGCGGACACCTACGACCATCGCCGCTCGAAGCGTCTTCAAAGATTGGGCAGCGAGGTTTCGCTCGAGCTTCGCCGGGCGGACGCGACCACGGGGTCGATTGAGCTTCTCGTGCTTGAATTGCTCGAAAGCACCGCGCGCCTCACGCGGTTCGAAGCGGACAACAAGCCGCGCTGGCTGGCTGAGGTCCTCGACGAGATCGAAGCCGACCCGAGCGCGGAGCTGAACTTAGCTGCGCTCGCTCTTAACGCGGGCGTCAGCGCCGGCCACCTCGCACGAACCTTTCGCGTATCTGTTGGCAAATCGGCCGGTGAGTACGTTCGCGGGCGCCGCTTGCATCGCGCCACCGTCTTGTTGAGAAGCCCGATGAAGCTGGCCGACATAGCTTCAAGCGTCGGCTTTTGCGATCAGGCGCACTTCTCGCGCGCGTTTAAGTCGGAGTTCGGATTGACGCCGGCCGCATACCGCAAACAATTGGCGACCTAGCCCAGAAATACCAAAGCGCGCCGCTCAAGCCTGGAGCAACGCGCTATCCAAAAATCTCAAGGGATTTGTCGATCGGCCTTTTGCCGGTCAGTGAACGTCCATTTTGAGGCGTTCTATTTCTTCTTTTAATCGGAGTTTTCGCTTTTTAAGCTCTGAAATGATGAGATCGTCGGGGAGCGGTCGGTGAAGTTCGTCGTGGATTTGTTCGTCGAGTTTGTGGTGCTTATCCGCAAGTTCCTGGATATGCGACTCTAGGCCCATGTGAGTGCCTCCGTTTTCAGGCTCAACCATTCAAACACAGAATCGTCTTAATGTCAGCAGTTCCTTCTGAGCATTCGCAAACAAGGAGTTAACGGGTTTCGATGCCCTCGTCCGCTGCAGTGCGGCGTCTGGTTGTGGGAATCTCCGGCGCTTCTGGTGTGATTTATGGCGTGCGATTCTTGGAGATCGCGCGTGAGCTCGGCCTTGAAGCGCACCTGGTCATCTCTAAAGCAGCGGAGATGACGCTCGGTTACGAAACAAGCTGGAAACCGGAAGCGGTACGCGCCCTCGCGCACACAGCCTATGCTGCGCAAGACGTCGGTGCGGCCATCGCCAGCGGCTCGTTCAAGACTGCCGGTATGGTGATCGCGCCCTGTTCGATTCGCACGATGTCCGAGATTGCGACAGGCGTCACGACCTCGCTCATGACGCGTGCGGCGGACGTCATGCTCAAGGAACGGCGGCCCCTCTTATTGATGATTCGAGAGACCCCTCTTCATCTCGGCCACCTTCGCACCATGACCGCGCTGAGCGAGATGGGGGCGATCATTGCGCCGCCCGTTCCGGCCCTCTACGCGCAGCCAAAATCTGTCGAAGAATTAATCGACCAATCCGTGGCGCGCGCCTTCGATCTCCTGGGCTTTGACGCACCCTCAACCAAGCGCTGGGGCGAAGACCTGACTCAAGGCCGGCGGCGGCCTCAGGGTTCCGGCACATCGTCCAAGACACCCAGGCGATAATGTGATACGCTACGCGCGCAAATTGCAGACAAATTTAGGCATTCTGAATGGCGTTTTCACGCGAAGGCGACGGCGAGAATAACGGCCTGTCGGTGGTTACGAGCACGGGCTCGGGTCCCGCCGCAACGCCGGCGTCCTCCGGCCAAGACAAAGACGCCTCGAAGCTCGCTGAACTCAAGCAGCTCCACCGCGACCTCGATGAAGCCATCATCGCGATGACAGACGAAGGTGCGCACAATCAACTTGAGCTGACGCGTCTAAAGAAGCGCAAGCTGATGCTGCGCGACCAGATCTCGAAGCTCGAAGACGAAATCGTCCCCGACATCATCGCTTGAGCGTGCCAGCGACGCCGCAAGGCACGTTTTCACACTAGCTCTTTTTAGAATTCTTCTCGCGCTTGGACGCGTACATCGCCTTGTCGGCATTGGCCATCGCGCTGGCGACACTCTCGCCCTTCTGAAACATGCACACGCCGAAAGCAAAAGAGAGCGGCAGCGCCTTCCCTTCCCACTCGAAAGGATGCTTTTCAAACATGGTTGCCAGGCTCCCGGCCTTCCTCTGCGCCTGCACCAAATCGGCCTTTGCGAGGATCACGCCGAATTCATCGCCGCCGAGCCGCCCGACGACATCCGACTCGCGCACGTTCGCGATCAGCAGATTGGCGACATGCATAAGCGCCGCATCGCCCGCGGCGTGGCCATGGGTGTCGTTGACCGCCTTGAACCCGTCAAGGTCGACGTAGATGAGGCTCGCCGCCAGATCGTAGCGCTCGCCGAACGACATGATGCGCGACATCTCCCGCACGAAGGCGCGCCGGTTCAACGCCGGTACGAGACCGTCCTGATCGGCCTCCGCTTCGGCCGTATCGAGCCTACGTTTCACCGCCTCGAGTTCTTGGCGCAGCCGATCGACCTCGGCCATCAGACTCATGATCGCGTCCCGCACACGCGGCGTGAACTCGGCTTCGGGGATGCCAAGCACACTTGCGACATCCTTCGTCGCAGACGGCGACTGCACGGTCGCGCCCGCCTGCGCCCGTTTGACGCCGCTCTTCGGCGTAACGGCGCCGACGTCCGAGGTCGATTTGGGTGTGATCTTCATGGAAAGCTTAAGCGAGCCCTTGCTTGTTTTGCCCGATTCCGAGCCTATACTGCGCCGCTTCTTCGCGCACCCCGGCCGTTCGTCAGGGGCGCTCACGCAGGGGAAGCCATGGCCAAGCCGGCCGCCAAAGATTCCAGCAAAATCAGTGAACGCGACGCGGTCGAGGTCGGCATTATCATGGGCAGCCGTTCCGATTGGCCCGTGATGTCCGAGGCCGCGGCAACGCTCGACAAGCTCGCCGTCCGCTACGAGACCCGAATCATCTCGGCCCACCGCACGCCTGATCGTCTCTTTGCATATGCCAAGGGCGCGCGCGCGCGAGGGCTGAAGGTCATCATCGCCGGCGCCGGCGGAGCCGCACATCTGCCCGGAATGGCGTCCGCGATGACGACGCTGCCGGTCCTCGGCGTACCGGTGACCTCGGCCGCACTCAATGGAATGGATAGCTTGCTCTCGATCGTGCAGATGCCGGCCGGCGTTCCCGTCGGCACGCTTGCGATCGGCAAGCCCGGCGCAACGAACGCGGCTCTGCTGGCGGCCTCAATTCTTTCGATCGGCGACAAGGACTTGGCGAAGCGCCTCGATGCCTACCGCGCTCGACAAACCGCTGACGTCCCCGAAGCCCCGGTCGACGAAGTCGATGCCTGACAAGGTTGTCCCGCCCAGCGGCACTGTCGGCATCGTGGGCGGCGGTCAGCTCGGCCGCATGCTCGCGCTTGCTGCCGCGCGTCTCGGTTTGAAGAGCCATATATTTGCCCCGGACGCGGACAGTCCGGCGTTTCAAGTCGTAGCGGCACGAACGCGCGCGGCCTACGACGACGAACTTGCGCTCAAAACATTCGCCAGCACCGTCGACGCGATCACCTACGAATTCGAGAACATCCCGGCGCGGACGGTGACGCTGTTGTCCTCGCTGCGCGAAGTACGGCCCAGCGCCCGCGCCCTCGATCTTCTGCAAGACCGCTTCGTCGAAAAGAAATTCGTCCGCGGCCTCGGTATCGAGACGGCGGCCTTCGCGCCTGTCGACTCGGAAGCCGGCGCCCGCGCGGCCTTTGCCTCGATCGGCGCTCCCTCGATTCTAAAGACGTCGACGCTTGGCTACGACGGCAAGGGCCAGCGTCGCGTGCAAAGCGCGGACGACGCCGTCAAGGCATGGCATGAGCTCGGCAAGACCCATTGCATTCTCGAGGGCTTCGTCGATTTCAAACGCGAGCTTTCGATCGTGGCGGCGCGCGGCGCCGACGGCTCCGTCGCCTGCTACGATCTTGTCGAGAACGTCCACGAAAACCACGTGCTGCGGACGACGCTCGCGCCTGCGTCCGACGCCGCGCAGCTGACCCCGCGCGCGATTGAGATCGCGCGCAGCATTGCGGCATCGCTGAACTACGTCGGCGTCATGGCCGTGGAGCTCTTCGAAACGCGCGACGGCCGCCTGCTGGTCAACGAGATCGCGCCGCGTGTGCACAACTCCGGTCACTGGACGATCGACGCCTGCGCCGTCAGTCAATTCGAACAGCACATCCGCGCTGTTTGCGGCTGGCCGTTAGGTAATCCAGAGCGCCATTCGGACGCCGTCATGCGCAATCTGCTCGGTGACGAAGTCCTTGCCTGGCAAGCGCCTGCGCAAGAGCGCGCGACATGCGTCCACATCTACGGCAAATCCGCCCCGAAGCCCGGGCGCAAAATGGGTCACATCACCAAGCTTTACCCGGTCGGCAAACGCCCCTCGCTCGGCTAACTGCGCGGGTAGCGGAACGAACCCAGGATCGAGAGCGGGTTCGGCAGACTCTCGAGGAACTTGCCCGCGGTTGCCTTGAACTTCTCGATCTGCATGACGTCCTCGATGCGCCGATCGAGAAAAGCCCAGGTGTCCTTCGCGCCCTCGCTCGAATCCGCGAACCAATGCAGCATCGTCGACGTGTAGACGCCGGCCAGTAGCGCCCGCTTCGTGTAGAAATTGAAATCGGCCGAGGTGTCGCCCACCGCCTTCCAGATCGCATCGACCGTTCGATAGACCGATTGCATTGTATCGATGGAATATTGCGGCAATGCGAAGACCGCAGCGGCACGGCGCGAAGCCTCCTTGGAATCGGCGACTGCTTCCATCCGCTTGCGCACGCCCAGCTTCACCCGCTCACGTATCTTCAGCGGCTTCAGGTCGACACCGGCCATCGCCTCCGTCATGCGCCGATCCGCATCGTCCGCGTAGTAGATGACGAGGTCGATGACGCCGCGCGGAAACGCGGCCTTCACCTCAGCCTCGCCGACACCGGCAGCCCGCCCAGCCTCGCGCAGCGTTCGATCGGACCAGCCGTCGAACGGAACCTGAGGCAACGCGGCCTCGAAGATCCGGCGCTGTACATCTTCGAGTGTTGAGGCCTCGGCCATCGTCAACCTTCGTCGGGTTGGATCCAGTGCTTGATCTCGCTCTCGAAGATCAGCTTCGTCAAATCATTCATGCGCTGCGGATAGAGGATGCCGTCGAGATGGTCGCATTCGTGCTGCACCACCCGCGCATGGAATCCCCTCGCGATCCGCTCGATCGGTTTGCCGTCGAGCCCGATGCCGCGATAGCGGATATGCGCGGGCCGCTCGACCCAGCCCCGGAGACCCGGAACGGAGAGACAGCCCTCCCACCCGCCCTCGCGCGACTGGTCCATGACTTCGATGAAAGGGTTGATGAGCACCGTCAGCGGCGCGGTGTGATC
Source organism: Alphaproteobacteria bacterium (assembly GCA_016124635.1). GTDB lineage: Bacteria > Pseudomonadota > Alphaproteobacteria > Micropepsales > Micropepsaceae > SZUA-430. The sequence continues at coordinate 156,464 of WGNJ01000003.1, forward strand.
AAACGCCTCACTCTGTGCCAATCCGGGATCGGAACGTGAGGCCGGTGCCTGGAACACGACGACACGCAGGCTCTCATGCACCTGCGGTGCGGCGAGACCGGCGCCGCTCGCGTCCACCATGGTCTCGATCATGTCCTCGACGAGGCGCCGCAGCTCAGGCTGCGCCGGATCGGCGATCGGCGCGGCGCGTAAGGAAAGCACCGGATGGCCCATCCGCGCGATTTTTCGGATCGTCATAAATGGAGATATGCAGCGGTGGGCTGGACCCGGCAAGGGTGGACACGGAGGGGGTCATCTGGTATCACCCGCGCCCTTGGCGGCCAGGCTTTGTGGGCCGGCTCCCATATGAATTCCGTTTGGAGGTTTGCTTGCAGATCATCGTGCGTGACAACAATGTCGACCAAGCCCTGAAAGCGCTGAAGAAGAAGATGCAGCGCGAGGGGCTATTCCGCGAGATGAAACTGCGCAATCACTACGAGAAGCCCTCAGAGCGCCGCGCACGCGAGAAGGCCGAAGCCATCCGCCGCGCTCGCAAACTGCAGCGCAAGAAGCTGCAGCGCGAAGGCCTTCTGCCTCGCTCGAAGTAGCATCGGCGAAAGCTTGAATTCGGAAGGGCCGCCCTTGAGGCGGCCTTTTTTGTTGCGCCCAGAGAACTACAGCAGCTTCTGCAGCATCTCCGAATAGGGCCGGAAACCCGCGGCGACATAGCTGCGCCGAGCGCTCGTATTCCGCGACAGCACGCCGATCATCATCAGCTTGAGGCCGAGCGTGCGGAAGTAAGTCTCGCACTTCGCGATTAGTGCCTTGCCGATCCCGCGTCCGCGCGCGTGCTCGACGAGGTAGAGCTCGCTGATGTAGCCGAACCGCCGCAAGTCCGGCTCGACGTAGATTTCATTCTCCTCGACGAAGCACGCCGCCCAGCCGATCGCCGCGCCGGAGGCATCCTCGGCGATGAAGATCCGCCCCTGCTTCTCGGCGACGCGTTGCGCCAGTACATCGAAGAACTCCGCCCCGACGGTCGCATCGACGCGGCGGTCGTCTTCCATCGCCCGTTCGAATTGCTGCAAGCCGAAGATGAACGAGCTTCCGATCTCGGCGTCCTCCGGCAGCTTGCCATCACGGATGCGGTAGTCGCTCATACCGCCCGCCGCGCGCTGAAGAAATCGCGGATGAAAGAGACAAACGAGGGAGTCGAATCCGGCTTGAGCAGGTTCCGCCGGAACACGCGCGCAACCAGACGGATCATCAGCACCAAGGTCACGAGGCTGACGGCAAAGGCGATCAACACGTCGGTCGGTGGCGGCCCACTCATCGAGCGCAGCATCATCACGAACGGCGACACCAGCGGCACGTACGAGGCTACGCGCGCCAGAAAACCGTTCGGATCGAACGCGATGGCGACAGGCACCAAGAACACTGGCAGCGTCAGCAACGTCGCCGGCGCGACGATCGCCTGCGCGTCGCTGACGGACGCCGCCGCACTGCCCGCCGCCAAATAGAACGACGCGACCGTCAGATAAGCGAGCGAGAAGAACACGATCATCATCAGCGGCTGTGTTCCGGACGTGATGCTGGAGAAGAAGTCGGCGACGACGCTCGTCGAACTCGGATAGAGCCACGCCGCGCTCGCCGAGGCGCTGATCATCCACACGGCGACGAGCAAGAACGCGAGCAGTAGACCGGCGACAAGCTTACCGGCCATCAGCGTGTCCGCGCGGACGCATGATAGTAGCAGCTCGGCGACCCGGTTGCTCTTTTCCTCGACCATCGACGTTACGACCATGTTGGCGGTCATGAACACGGCAAGGAACAGCATCAGATAGACCAGCATCGGCCCGACCAGAGCGAACTGCTGAAGCGGAGCCGTCAGCTTCGTTTCCTCGTCAGGGTCGATCGTTTTGACCGCGGCTGAGGCGTGAAGAGCCCTGATCGTAACGTCGGGCGAGAGGCCCGCCGCCTCGACGCGGCGTTTGCGCAATTCTTCGCTCAGCGCGTCCTTCAGAAATACGCGCAATCCGGTGCGCACGACGTCGTCGGCGACATAGACAGCTGGCGCATCGCCGGACGCGAAATCCTTGGGCACCACCAGCAGCGCCCACAACGAAGCAAGTCCGCCGCTTGGTGTCTCAATCTGTTCGTCGCCCAAAAGATAGGGACGCGCCGCCTCGATCGGATCGTCGGCCGTCGCGACATCATGTGGCGGTTCCACGCGGATGAAGCGGGGAAGCGGCGCTGCGAAGACATCGGCGCCCGGCTTCAAGTAAGGCTGCAGGACTACGAATGCACCCGTAGCGCCACCCATGCCCTCGAGCGCCGCAGCGTCGGCCGGGCTGTCCGGGTCGCCGTCGAGAACCAGTTTTGCCAGTGTTTCATTGCCCTTGCGAAGAAGATCCGCGTCGACGTTCTTGTCCGCATAGTCAAGCAACGCGCGAAGGCCACGCTGTGCATCGTCGCGCGCCAGGGCCGCGTCGATCACCGGCAGGAAAGATCCAGTTTGATCGATCACCGCGAAATGGCGGTGCACTTGATAAAGCACCTGTTGACCCGAGAGCTGCGAGACCTGAGGCGCCAATCCGCCGATCAACATGTAGAGCGGCATCAGCATCAAGCCGATCAAAAACGCGCGCGAGGTCGCGTGGGTAACGAAGCCGCGCCAGGCGATCAGCAACATCGCTCTCATGGCTCGGTTCCCTCGTCGTCGCCGCCGGCCAGCGACACGAAGACTTCGTGCAGCGTCGGCGGCGAAGAGTCGAAGCGCGTCAGCTTGATGCCCCGCTCGAAACAGGCCGCAAGGACGACTTGCGGCTCCGCGCCGCGCGCGAGCGTCACCTCCCAGTGCGTCGATCCCTCAGGCGGCGGCGTCAGCGCGGCCACCCCTTTCACGTCGCGCAAGAAGCTAAGATCGCCGTCTGCCTCGATCTTGACCGTGCGCGGCACCGCGGCGCGCGCGTCTTCAAGCGTTCCATCGAACGCCTTCTTGCCTTTACGCAAAATGACGAAGCGGTCGCAGAGCCGCTCGGCATGGCTCATCGTGTGGGTGGAAAACAAAATTGTCGTGCCGCCCTTTGCCAAACGCCGGATCGCGGCCTCGAGCTCATTCTGGTTGATCGGATCGAGCCCGGAGAACGGCTCATCGAGTATCAAGAGCTCGGGCTCATGCGCGATCGCGGTCATCAGCTGAACCTTCTGCGCCATACCCTTCGACAGCGCCTCGATCCGCCGGTCGGCGACCTCCGCCAAGCCGAGCTCCGCGAGCAGCGCATCAGCGCGCCGACCGGCGCGTCGCCGCCCCAATCCCTTCAGCATGCCGAAGTAGACGATCGTATCGCGGGTGCGCATGCGTCTATACAGGCCACGCTCCTCCGGCAGGTAGCCGAGCCGCCTTTGCACCGCTCGTCCGGGTTGTTTGCCGAACAATAGAATCCTGCCGTCGTCCGGCGGTGTGATGCCGAGGATCATGCGCAAGGTCGATGTCTTGCCTGCGCCGTTGGGGCCAAGCAGACCCAAGATCTTGCCGCGCGGCGCAACAAGGCTCACGCCATCGACGGCGAGAAAGCCGCCGTATCGCTTCGTTACGCCGTCAAGCTCTAGTACCGCGTCCCCCATCGCCCCAGACAAAATCACGGGGAGCGACGCAAGATCAACACCGCGAAATGGGCGGCTTTAACGAGGCAGCTGGCCGGTGCTGGAATGGCCGATGATGATCTTCCACTCCCCGTCCCGCTTGACCATGGTTAGGGTCATCACGCCTTCAAAAGCGAGCGCCGTCTGGCCGTTTGCCGCAATCGTTTGCCGGTAGTCGACGGTCGCGACGGCCGTACTGTCGGCGATGGCGTCAACCCTAATGTTATGAAATTCGAGATGTGACTCGGGGAACCCGGAAAGGAAGTCGCTCAGACCCTTCACCGCGGCATCCCGTGTCGCGTACGCGATCCGTCCGCTTTCGACCCAATGGAATGCGGGGTCGTTGGCATAGACGGCGGCGGCGCCTGCCGCGTCGCGCGCATTGAACTTGGCGGCATAGCCTTCGACGGCTGTCCGCACCTCGCTCAGATCGACGGCCTCGCTCCCGCTGCTCGACGGTGTCGATGAGGAGGGAAACGGATTGCAAGCCGCGAGGACGAGCAAAAATGCAATCACCACCGCTTTCAAGGATTGTCTCATTGGCCTCAAGCCCCTAGCCAAGTGCCTTGACGATTTCTTCGGTCATCTTCTTGGCATCGCCGAAGAGCATCATCGTATTATCGCGGAAGAATAGCTCGTTCTCGACGCCGGCATAGCCCGAACCCATGCCACGCTTAACGAACAGCACCGTCTTCGCCTTTTCGACATCGAGGATCGGCATGCCGAAAATCGGCGATTTCGGGTCCGTTTTGGCGGCCGGATTGGTTACGTCGTTGGCGCCGATGACGTAAGCGACATCGGTCGTCGCAAATTGACTGTTGATGTCCTCAAGCTCGAAGACCTCGTCGTAGGGAACGTTCGCTTCCGCCAAAAGCACGTTCATGTGCCCCGGCATGCGTCCCGCGACGGGATGAATGGCGTAGGAGACTTTGACGCCTTCCTTCTTCAGCTTGTCCGCCATCTCGCGCAACGCGTGCTGCGCTTGCGCCACGGCCATGCCGTATCCTGGAACGACGATCACCGAGGAGGCGTTTTTCATGATGAACGCCGCGTCGTCCGCCGAGCCCTGCTTCACCGAACGCGTTTCGGTCGTGCCGCCGCCCGCAACTTCACCGCCGAAGCCGCCGAGGATTACCGAGATGAACGACCGGTTCATCCCTTTGCACATGATGTAGGAAAGAATTGCGCCCGATGAACCGACGAGCGCGCCGGTGATGATGAGCGCCGTGTTTTCGAGCGTGAAGCCGATGCCCGCCGCCGCCCATCCCGAATAGGAGTTGAGCATCGAGATCACGACCGGCATGTCCGCACCGCCGATCGGAATGATGAGCGTGATGCCGATCAGGACCGACAGCGCCGCCATCGCCCAGAAGGCCCACGAAGCTTCGCCGCCGCTCATCACCAGCACGGCGCCGAGCACCACGATAGCCGCCGCGATCGCGATATTGATGACATGGCGCGCCGGCAAAATGATCGGCGCGCCCGACATGACGCCTTGGAGCTTAGCCCAGGCGATAATGGAGCCCGAGAACGTAATCGCACCGATCGCAACGCCGAGCGACATCTCGATCAGGCTTTGCATGCGGATCCCGCCGCCCTCGGCGATATGGAACGCACTCGGGGCGTAGAGTGCGCCCGCCGCCACATAGACGGCCGCCAAACCGACAAGGCTGTGAAAAGCGGCCACGAGCTGCGGCATCGCCGTCATGGCGATCCGCCGCGCAATGAACGCACCGACCGCGCCGCCGATTGCAACGCCGATCAAGATCAACGCGATCGTCAGCCCATCACGGGGCGCCGCCAGCCACAGCGTTGTGGCAACGGCGATCGCCATACCGGCCATGCCGAATTGGTTGCCGCGCCGCGACGACACCGGGCTCGACAGCCCGCGCAGCGCCATAATGAAGAGAACCCCGGCGACGAGATAGAGAAGCGCGGCGATGTTTGCGTTGAGGCTCAAGCGCCGCTCCTATTTCTTTTCTTTCTTGCGGTACATGGCGAGCATGCGCTGGGTTACGAGAAAGCCGCCGAAGATATTGACGCTGGCGAGGATGACCGCGAGAAAGCCGAACAACTTCGCGGTCCAGCTCCCCTCGTTCATCGCTTGAACCGATACCGCCAGCAGCGCGCCGACGATGATCACGGACGAGATCGCGTTCGTCACCGACATCAGCGGCGTATGCAGAGCCGGCGTCACGCTCCACACCACGTAGTACCCGACGAAAATCGCCAACACGAAGATCGAGAGACGAAAGATGAATGGGTCGATCGCTTCCATGATGGTCAGCCCTTCAAAGCCGGATGCACGACGTCGCCGTCGCGCGTTAGGCACGTGCCTTTGATGATCTCGTCGTTCCAATCGATCTTGAGCGACTTGGTCGTCTTGTCGATGAGCGGCGAGAGAAAATTGAACAGGTTGCGCGAGTAGAGTGAAGAAGCGTCGGCCGCGAGTTTGCCGGCGAGATTCACCGTGCCGATAATCCTTACACCGCCGACATCGACGACCTGCCCCGCTTTCGACAGCGGACAATTGCCGCCCTGCTCGGTCGCCAGATCGACGATGATCGAGCCCGGTTTCATCGTCTTGACCATTGCCTCGGTCACGAGCACCGGCGCCGGACGGCCCGGAATAAGTGCCGTCGTGATGACGATATCCTGCTTCTTGATCGTCTCTGCGATCAACGCCGCCTGCTTTTGCTTGTAGGCGTCGCTCATTTCCTTCGCGTAGCCGGCGGAAGTTTCGGCCGCTTTCGACTCGTCGTCCTCGACCATCACGAAGGTGCCGCCAAGCGACTGCACCTGCTCCTTCGTTGCCGCGCGCACGTCGGTTGCCGAGACGATGGCGCCGAGGCGCTTCGCGGTCGCGATCGCCTGCAATCCCGCAACGCCCACACCCATGATGAACACACGTGCCGGTGCGATGGTGCCGGCCGCCGTCATCATCATCGGAAAGGCCCGGCCGAAGGCAGCCGCCGCGTCGATCACCGCCTTGTAGCCGGCTAGGTTCGATTGCGACGACAACACGTCCATCGATTGTGCGCGCGTGATGCGCGGCATGAACTCCATCGCGAAGGCGTTCACACCTTTGGCCGCGAGGGCTTTGACTTCGTCGCGATTGGCGTAAGGCGCCAATACCGCGGCAAGCATCGCGCCCTTCGGAATGGCGCTCAGTTCGTCTTCGGTCGGCCGCTGGACTTTCAGCACCACATCGGCGCCTTCAAGGGCCTTGGCGGCATCGGCCACGACGACGGCCCCGGCCGCCGTATAGTCCGCATCGCTGAAATGAGACGCGGCACCTGCACCGGCTTCGATCGCCACATCGGCGCCGAGACCTTTGAATTTCTTCACCGTCTCAGGCGTGGCGGCGACGCGCGCTTCGTCAGCCCGTCGCTCCTTCAGAACGGCAATCTTCATGAGGGTCCTATTCGGCGTAGAGCTCGAACGACCGGGTAGCGCCTAGTGAGCCGGCGACCCGGTGAAGAGGTAGGCGAGAATGGCAAGCAAAATGAAGATGCCGACCACGCTGTAGACTGTCGCGTCCCAAAAGAACTGAAACGTCTTTTGATTGTCGCGGATGTCCTGCGACCCGCGGACATAGGGCGCTTGTTTAGCGGCTGCCATTTCCAACCCTCGTAAAGCTCAGGGAAACCCAAGGTTGGGCCGGACTATAGCGATCCACCCCCGCCGTTCAATGGCCCCCTAGTGCCGCATGAAAGACCGGTAAAGTCAGGCTAAACGCGCCGCGTCGGCATGGAGTGATTCCAGTCGGCAAGCAGAGCGCGCAAGGCCGCAACGAAGGCTAACGGCTGATCGAGCATCACGTGATGGCGTGCCTGCGGAATTTCGACCACCGGAACCGAGTGGTCCAGCAGGCTAAACATGTACGCGCCCACTTCTTCGGGCATCAGGACCGAACTCTCGCCGCGGAAAATACCGATACGGCACTTTGTCGAGCGCAATCGCTCCGCGGTGTCCCCGATGGAGAAGCGCGTCCAAATCGAAGGATCGAACTTCCAAGTCCAACCGCCCTCGACCTCTTTCAGCGAACGCCGTGCAATGAAGTCGAGGATGTAGTCGTTCTCACAGGGTTGTTCGGGTGCCAAGCGAAAGCGCGCCAAGGCGTCCGTCAACGTCGGATAGACGCGGTGTGGTCTGATTTCACGATGCGGTGGACCGTGCGGGCGGTCCGGCGGCGAAACCGGCGAATCAACAATGACCGTGCCGGCCAACCGCTCGCCGTAAAGCGCCCCGGTCAAGATCGTGACGAAGCCACCGAACGAATGACCGACGATGATCGGCGGCTCGGGATTGTCGAACATCCCGGCGTGCTCGGCGACGGCCAGCTGCTCCTGCGCGAAGTGCTCCATCGTGTAGTGCGCGCGATGGCCGCTGTCGCCCATGCCGGAAAGATCCATTGCGGCGACGTTGTACTCGCGCGCCAGGAATGGCGCGATGAAGCTCCACCAATAGGCGTGCGCGCCGTTGCCGTGAACAAGGATGAGGCCCGGCTTTTCGCGCATACCCCAGCGCAGATAGTGGATCTGCACGCCGTCGACTTTGACCCAAGCGCTTTCGGCGGGCGTCGCGATCGCATGGTCGAACCACTCGGGTCCTTCGACGCGCGCGCCGTGATAACGGGCGAGCGGGCCTTCCTTCGATACTTCTTTCGCAGCGACCTCGCTCATCGGCGCTTCGCCGGCCGCGGACCAAGCGCTTTGAACACGCCGGTCGCCGTCATCACGGTGCGGTCGCCGGTCCAGATGCGGCCGCTCACCGTGTAGAAATCGTGGTCGCGCCCGGTGACGGTACCGGATCCCTCGACCCAATCGCCGACCTGCGCCGCCTCCAGAAAATCGGTCACCATGCGCACCGTGACCCAAAAGCGGTTCGTCTCGAGCGTAATCGCATGGCCGAGCGCCATGTCGGCGAACGCCATCAGCATGCCGCCGTGGCAGTTTTTCATGCCGTTGGTGTGATGATCGCAAACGAGGAACGCACGCGAA
>WGNJ01000025.1 GCA_016124635.1 Alphaproteobacteria bacterium
AAAACGCCGGAATGGTCATCGACGTTTCGAATCCGAACGCTGCTTTCGCATCGACGGTCGTATCGGGCACGGACGCGGGATCGAGACCCTCGGGTACAGATGTCATGTTTGTTGTTCCGGCTCTTGATAAAGGGCGGATGTAAAGGCAATCTCGCGGGATGTAAAGGGAAACGGGCGCCCGGTAAAGAGCGCCCGCCCCGACTCCTCGCTGACACAATGAGGCTGCGCTGCTATCAAGGTACGGCAGCGCATCCGCACGGCATGTACTAACGACTCCTCAAGTCTTGGCTGTGCGACAAGCACCCCTTCCAAGATGCGCAAATCATGCCGAAATCCCATCCGATCGGCAAGCAAAACGCCCCCCGGAATGGACCGGGAGGCGCTGCAAAACATCGTTGTTGAAAGCGGGCAATCAGATGTGAAGGGCGAAACCAGTGCTCGCGCCTAGCGCACCGTCCATCGCGCCATAATCGGATTGATCGTACCAACCCATCAGGCGCCATGAGATCGCATCGGTAAGTGCGTATTCGGCGCCACCGCCAAGTCGCCAACCCCACGCCCAACCGCGGACGCTGGTTGTTGCCTGGGTGAGATCTCCGACGCGGTAACTGATGCCGGCGTCGCCCAGAAGTGCGAAGCGATCAGTGAAGGGCAGCTTCAATACCGCGTCGAGCGTGCCGCCCTGCACAGATGCGTTCACGGGCTGCTTGACCTTCAGCGCATTGAGCGCGCTGTCTTTCGTCCAGAAGCCCGCATAGCCGAGCTCCACGGCGAGATTGGGCCACGCCTGATAGCCGACCGCGGCCGACGCGCCGAACATGGAATTCGGGCCGATGGCGGAAGTCGCACGGGAATAGTTGAAAGCCGCATAGTCAGTCGATGCCGTGATGTAGATCGGGGAAGCGTGCGCGGGAGAAACGTCCAGCGCGGCGCTGATGCCCAGAACAGCGCAAATCGAAATGGCGCTAAAAAAAAGCGCCCGAACAGATGAAGTAAAGCTACGCATGGTTGATTCCCTCTTCGGTGAACCAGAAGAATCCCACTGAGCGCCTTGAGGGTCAACCAGCCTCGCTAATTGCCCCACACTCGGCCGCCAGCGCCCAAATTTGTGCGACTACATCAGACGACGGGCGCCCCGCGATCCATCGGCCGCCCTGTATCTGAATATCAACCTCGATTGTGTCCCACGAATGCAGCTTTCCAATCTCCACGGCAAATCTCTCAGCGGCTTCGCGCGTGAAAAGATAATACGGAAGGCGCATTCCGGTCGCGATATGCGTAACAGACCATATCGCTATTTCTCGCGCGGCAATTCTTGCAACGTCGGTCATTCTATGGACCAAAAACAAACCAATGCGCGTCCCAGAAATCCGCATCGGCACATTGCTGAAAGTCGGCACTTCTAGCGTAATCATTTCGTTCTGCATTTTCCCTCCGCGCCTTGAAACCATCTCCGCAATACTGTTTTCTCGCACCCCGTAGCGCAAGGGCGCCTTTACACCATTTCGCGCTCCCCCTTCGCCAAGCGGCAAGGCAACGGGCTTTGGTCCCGTCATCCGTGGTTCGAATCCACGAGGGGGAACCAGTCCAAAATCGGACGCCCGAGCCATGCGCGGAGCGCACCCCCCCGATGCCCTGAAAAAACGCCCATGCTGAGCGATTCTTTTCCCTTTACTGCCTCCCCGGTGCCCCTGAAAATCTACCTATCAAACAACGGCGCTCGCAGGCGCATAGAGGAGGCCAATCATGCGTACCTATGGAAATCTCATCAATCGCATCACCGAGCATACTACGGGCGTTCCCACTGTTGGAATGGGCGCGACCGCTTGCGCGTTTACCGACCGCTATGCCGGAACCATCATCGAAATCATTTCGCCTTCGCGCATTAAATGGCGTGAAGACAAAGCGACTCGCACCAACGAAAACGGCACGTCGGATGTAGGACAGCGATACACTTATGAAGCCGACCCCGACGGCCGCATTATCATTTTCACGAAACGCAGAAATGGGGTCTGGCGCGAAGCTGGAATCGGCCGCGGCTGCGGCCTTGGCCTTCGCCTCGACGCCCGCGACAAATTCCACGACTTCAGTTTTTAATTCCCGAAAGGAAGAGCAATGATTCCCCCAACACTTCACAAACTTCAGACAATGGCTTGTGTCTCAGCGATGCAGAAATGTATTCGCCGACGCCTGGAGCGCGAGGCCATGGCTTTCGCGTGCGAGCTCATAAACACGTCAAAATCGCTTTGCAGCATGGTTGCAAACCGCCTCGAAGTCATCTCGCACGAAGATATCGACACCCAAGCCAACCCGCTCATCGTTCCGTTTGTCGCCACCGCGGCCGCGCAGGCGAAGGCGAATTATCAGGAAGGCAATCCGGGCAAAGCCCGATTGTTTCTCGGGAACGCAATCCGCCTTATGTGTCGCGCGCAAAAAAGCCGCGAAGGCGATCACTTCCAAGCAGCCATTGGGCAGCGTGCGCGGCGATGATCCGCATGTCCGATCCAGCCTTCGTATCGTTAGGCGGGGACAATCCAACCGATCTACAGGAGGAGGCGCGCATTCGCGCCGCTCACAATGAACCAGCAAAATAACACCTTCTACTGTTTCACACTCGAAGGCGGCTATGTGTTCGGAAGCCGTGAGCAACACAGTTTGAACAACACACTTCTATTCGCCGGGCCGAAAGGCATTTCTGATGAAACGCTGCGCTCCGAATTTGAGCACGTCGCGCGCGAGCTCGGACAAACGATCATCTGGGTTGACGTGCCCGATCCTTCTATTCCTCGCGAGTAGTGTCATGTCGAAAATATCGGCCGCCATGGCGGCGGCGCTCCATCTCGCGCGGGAACATCACGGCACCCTTGACCGTTACGCGCGCGGCCAGTGGTCGTATTCGGGCGCAGCCTGTCAGGGCGGCGTGCCCGTTGAAGCGGTTAGCGAGGCCACCATAAAGGCGCTCCTAAAGCGCGGCGAAATGAAGGTAACCATGTGGCGCACCGAATTCCGCATCAACGTCGCGGTGCGCGTCGCAATCGTGGATAAAGAACCCATTGGAGGGCTCCCAGAATGTCAGACGAACATAATCTCCCCGGCATAGCGCTTGCCGTTCGGCAACCATGGGCATGGGCAATCATTCACGGCGGGAAAGACATCGAAAATCGCAGTGAGTATTCCGTGCGCCTTGGCGCCATGGATGCGCGACCGATCTCAATTCTTGCCAGTCTCGGCATGAAGCGAGATGAATATGAAAAGGCCGCCTCTTTCATGGCCTCGATAGGCGTCTCAGTGCCGGCGCCCGCCTATTTCTTCTTTGCCTGCAACAAAGGAAGCAGATCGTCCGCTTTTATCGCGCGGGCGGTCCCCATGCTTTTGCGTCGGCGCATCGGCTTTAGATCGAGTTTGTCGCATAGCACGTTCCATTGTTGGGTGGTTCTACAGAGCACTACCAGATAGTCGTAGTGTTCATGCGGTGCGAGTTCCATGCCCGATACCTCGACATCTTGGTCAACGCCTCTTTTTTCTTCCTTGACCAGATCATCCTGAAGCGCCGCCAAAAGATGCCGAATTTCGGCATTGTCTTCGACGGCAAGCTCCTTAAGCAGATCGCTCAAAGCGTTGTCGTCCGTGACAGCCAAGCTGGCGAGCGGATCATGCGTTGCAAGAACCATGTCCACTTCAGCGTCGCTTAAATCCGTGATGAGCACGGTCCAAAACTGCTGAGGGTCCAAATCTTGGCGCAAATGTCCGTTTATCAGTTCAACACCGTCTTTCGTGTCGCGGCCGAGTAGGGCGCCCACGATGCCAATCTTTTCCAGAATCCCCGTCAACGCGCTTCGCTGCGCATCTGGATGAAAACGCCAGTTCTTTTTGTTTTTCAGCAAATCGCTCGCACGCATATGGCGCACTTCGGTTATGCGATTGCGGAACGGGCCATCAAGGCCTTTGTTTTTTTTGGGGCGGCCACGTTTCTTACCTTTCGCGGGCTTTGCTGCGATCCTAGATGTGGCGCTCGCTGCCATGTTTTGCACGTTGGCGGGGTGACTGGCATTTTACTGTCCGTCTGCGATCTCGGTGAGAACCACATTCGCGAGAGATTGCGTCTTTGCGCATTCCGCGCATACGAAGAATTCGACACCCGCAACTTTCCCGCGCAACACTGCCGGCCGCGTGCATGGCTTCACTGAGCATGCGTACCCGCGCCACTTCACATCAAACTTTCCCTTTATCTCACGCGCGAAGAAAAAACCGACCGAACGTGCGTGCCGTAATTTCTCGTAGAGCTCTTCCGGCACCCTTCCGTAGATGTAGCGACGGCCACCGTGAAACTCGATGCCTAGATTCGTGCCGTCATATGCCAGCGCAGCTACGTTGCTGCTATCTACCGGGGTCCACTCTTGGCTCATTCGAAAGCGCCCTTATTCCACCATGCGCCCGGCACTTCGGCGGCCGCATCGTCCTTTGTCTCCATGTCGGCCGGTTTCCCGGCCTTTGGCAAGCCTTGGGTGGCATGCCCGGCATTCGCCGCGCGCGCGGCGCGTAACCGCTCCAGAGCGTCCGCCAAGGGCGCCGGGACAGTGCCGGACGGCCCCTTTCTACCGGAAGGGGCGCGGTCAGCCATTTTCGGCCCCAAATTGAGCGCCGGAAGGGGCTCCAGAGCCTTCCCCGGCCGTCGGGGCAGGAAGGGGCGCCGGGCGCGTCCCGCGCTCTAGAGCCGCGCGGGCGACCTTCGCGCGCTCGGGCAGCTTCCTAAGCAAATCCACGCGGGCGGCCGCAAGATCGGCTTCCGCATCTATCGTCCGCAAAACTTCCGCGATGCTGGGGGGCATGTCGCGCGTCCCCCGCAACTTTTTCCATGCCGCAAGTAACACCGGAACGCTGGCAGCGCGGTCAAAAACATCCGCGGCCAAATGCCTAATGAAGGTGCGCTTATCGGCATTCCCATATTGGAGCCACGAATTTGTGAGATCTTCGGCGAGTGAAGCGACCTCCTTCTTACTCGCCGCCGTTTGCCATTTTGCGATCAGATGACCGCACATTCCCGTTGCGATTGCCTGCTCAGCTTTTTCACAAAGCTGGAGCATGTGTTCCGGCGCCGATATCTTTACGGCCGGATCGGTCCACAACATCAGCAAATCTGTTGTCAAAGCCGCCACTGTGTCAGAGGCCACTTTCGGCGTTGTCGCGAGATCAGTATTCATGACCTACTCCGCCAAGAAATCTCCCAGACCGGCCCTTACCGAGTCTGGACCGGCCGGGGCGCCACCGCTGCTTGCGGGTGGATAAGCACCTTCGGCAATTTTCGTAAAATTTTCAGCCTTTGCGAACCATGTGATCGTCATGCGCCATGACACATGATTTCCGCTTCGAGGAATCGGACCGCCCAAAAACTGTGACTCGACTGCGAGCTCAACAGCCTTGCGCCATCCACGGAGGCCAACCTGCTTTAGACGGGCTGCGATCACGCGACGGCGCGCATCAGTGACAACCTGACAAGCGGTCCACTTCGGACAATGGGTAGCACCCTCATTGAAAGCCGCTACTGCGAGCGTCACATCGTCCGCGGGCGGCGGAGCCGCGCCTAACGGTTCCTTTAACGGTTCTCTTAACGGTTCTCTTAACGGTTCTTCTTTATATGGCGGGACATTTTGTCCCTCGCCAAGGTCAAATTGTCCCTCGTCGCGGACAATTTGTCCCTCAGCGCGGACAGTTTGTCCCTGTTCCGATGCTCGCGACAATTTGTCCCTGCCGTCCAGAACATCCAAATTCAGCTTCAAAACCAATGAGATGCCGACCTTAATCCCTTTGCCGCCTTCATCGAGCAAAACGCCATCTTCGATCAGATCGGCCAGAACCCGCCGAAGCTGCTTTACCGATAACCGGGTTTTCTTTTCGAGCGTTTCCAGCTTTGGAAAAAGGCGTCCGCCGTCGTCGTCTGCCCAATCGGCAAGCGCAAGCAAGACCACCAATGTTCCCGCGGAATATTGACCGCTATCCCACACGCGCGTCATCAACCGGATGCTCATACGGCCGCTCCATAACCTGTGGTGAATAGATCGGCAGGAGGAATCGAGCCCGGCTGCACCGAGCGGATTGCGGCAGACTTTTCGTCAATGAACACTTCGAAATAGTCAGCCTCCCTGCCACTACGCTGCTTCAAAACAGCGAGCTCCATCACCCCTTTTGCGCGGTCGCATTCGGCGATTGCCGTAATCCGCTGTTCTTCGTTTTTCGCTTGTTTGATTTTCTCCTGCGCATAGCGCTGGGGGCGCACACAGCCGATCACGCCGTCTGCGTCTTGCTCAATAGAGCCGCCCTCGCGGAAATCGTGCATGCGCGGCCGCTTGTCATCGCGCGTTTCAATGTAGCGAGTTAGTTGGGACAGGCATAGAACGGTCCAGCCCAAATCTCGCGCGAGCGCTTTCAGGCGCCGCGTTATGGCCGTCTGCTCCTCGTTCCGATTTGCGCCGCGGCGCAGGTGCTCCACATTCGTTAGCTGAAGGTGGTCCACTACCAGCAAGCGGTGGCCTTCCTCCTGTCGCGCGCGACGCAACGACATCATCTCAATTTTTTCGATTGTGAGACCGCCAGCACTCACAATGTCGATTGGAGCATGATCGTGAAGCCAATTCGTAGCCCTCAACAGGCGCTCCAGCATCGCGTCAGATGCGGTTAAATTCAGAAAATCCTTGAAGTGAAGAGGCCGCAGATTGTTTTCGAGTGCGTAATCGTAATCCAGATCGCAGATGAGGCGCGCGCTTATCTCCTGTTCGTCCATCTCACCGCAATGATAGTCGCTTCGAAGGCCGTGGCTCGCAAATGCCTTACACAACGTTGTGGCCAAAATCGACTTGCCCATGCCGGGACGGCCGCCAGCAAACCACAGCTTACCCGGCATTAGGCCGTGAATTACATCATCAAGGGGACCGATCCCGGTAGGTACTGCAATTTGTTTTTCGCCGTTGGCAATTGCGGCCGCCTGCTGTTCGATTTTCCGCGCCAAATCGTATGCGGCCGAACTTGCTTCAACAGCCTTCACAATCGCACGGCCGCCGCGCGCCGTCCCTTCGAGCTCGGCCGATATGGCGTCGATGATATCGGCGGTTTTCTTCTCGTATGGGGGCAAGCACGCCGAATCGACAAGTGCATTTCCGATCCGAACCAACATCCTCCTATTTTCCAGATCGCGAAGAATTCGGCAGAAATCGCGAACGTTTGGCATCGCAGGCGTGATGAGCGCCAAATATCCCAGATAGGAAACTCCGCCGACTTGAACCAACCCTTCGTCAGTCTTCATAGCGGCCCAAACAATCGGCGGCGTTACGTCACCCTCACTATGAAGCTGCAAAATCGTTTCGAACATTCGAACATGAAGCGGATCGTAGAAACTCTCCGCATCGACATATTGTGAGGCTGTCTCAATGTGATTTGAGCTTAAAAGGCACGCGCCCAGCACGGCCTGTTCAAGGTCGATGTCAAAAGTTGCGCTCATGTTATGCGCGGCATCATCCATCGGACGGCTCCCGCGTTGCCTTCAGAAGCTTCTTGCCAAGGTTGCGCGCACGTTGGCGGCTCAAAGTCACCACAACCGAAACCGTATCGGCGGCATGGTTGCCGAAAGCAATTCCTACCGATCCGTCGTCTTTCACCCAAAAGCGAACATCTGCACATCCGCAATTGCCCCCGAGGGGCTTTGCTTCTGGAATAGGGGCGCGGTTTGTTTTCTGCTTCATTGGTCCCTCTTTAGGTCGCTGGCCCGGCCAATAGGCGAGGGGCTCAACCTCTGACCGGACCCAGCGACGCATGAAGGAGCTACCCCCATGCTCGGCATAGAACTGCACCGACCTATGTTTGGTGCAGTGATTCGCCCTCTTTTGGAAGCGCCTGTTGTTCGAACTGCTCCACCTGATTGCCCCATGCAGACCATGTGATTGCGCCACCCACATAGCGTTGCCTGGCGAACAATTCCGCGCCATGAAGGGCGCGCGGACATAGGCGCTCGCACAACTGATATTGGTCATCTGGCTTGCGCGAATGTTCGCGCACAGGCGCATAAACCCCGTTCTCTTTTTCCATTGTTTCGATCACATTGCGCACGTTCTTTGCCGTCGCAGGGTTTCCCATCGTCCCAATCATGAACGGCTCACAAGCGCTTCGAAGGCGATAACCTGTGCCGAACGACGGTTTGTCGGTTCTGGTTCTCTTGAACCAAGCGCCGCCAGTTACGGGGCGCACTCCCCATGCCGGCATCCACTGTTGAGCGGCGCCCGAAACCATGAGCGGCCATGTAGTCCATACGAAGCACAGACCGTCGCCACGCAAGAGCTCGGCTACAGGAAGGGCCAAAATCTCTTCCTGCCCCATAGTGTCATATTGCGCTTGCGGTGATTTTTCCTCTCCAGCCTCGCTGAACGTTTCGAAGCGTGAGGGCGGATCGACAATCACAACGTCATAAGAAAGTGGCTTGAGATCTCCAAACGACCAATTCACAGCTTTATGCCCGTTCGCACCAAGCAATCGACAACATCGCCATTCTTTGCCCGTTGCAGCTTTAGCCACGACAGAAAACTCAGATGGCGCCGCTGAAGAGAAATTACCAAACCGCGTCCAGATAGAGGCGTAACCCAAACATCCTCATCGCCCATATCATAGCGGCGGCAACTTGCGGCCCGATATGGTCTCTGATTAAGGGCGAGCTCGTGCTTGCCGACCATGTCTTGTCCCTTCTGCAAATAAAGGAGTTTGTTTCGGGGCGCTTGCCGCATCCAGAATTGAAACGATGTGCGCCCCGATTACACATGCGTCGCGCGCGTGCGCATCCGGCGTCATCCAGTGCCTTTGTGTGCAAGCTACTTTGATTGCGCCCTTTATGTCTTTCGACTTCCGCGGGACGGCCCCCATAAAGGCGCGGCGCGCTTCAGCCTCATCGACGCAAACGGTTCGAATTCGACGCGGCAATGCCATTTCGGAAAGCTTGCCAATCTGCGTAAACAGCGGCCCGAGACTTTCAGGGCTCACCGGCTTCCACCGATTTCCAACCTTCGTCATTCCGACAAAGGGCTCGGCCCACCCGATAACGTCGGGTTTGAATTCCGCAAGCAACGTGCTCGCGCGTTGATCTAACTCGATGAGCATCTTGCCAAGGTGCTCCCACGAGCCGGGCAACCACCATGAACCGGCGCGAGGGGGCGTGCCTTCCTCAAAGCACGCCCACCCCAATGTCAGTCCAAAATCGAATGCGATGACACGCATGCGTTATGCCTTTGCGGCCGCTTTCCGCTCGGCGCCGAGAAGATCAAGCTGCCCCAGATAAGCGGCAAATGGCGTTCCTTCGAGACCAGCTTCAATCATTTCCTGCGCTTCCAACTCGCTCGCTTCGAGCTCGGCGTCCTCGGCCGCCCAATTCTTCAGCTTGCGATGACGCCGATACAACTTCGCGATCAGCTTTCGCGGCACGCCGGTTTGATTTGCGGCCTCTTCGTAAAGAGCCTTGATATCAGACCGAAATTCGCCCGCCCGCGTTTCCATGTCCATGTGAACTTTGTCCACGCGGGTAAAGAATGGGACGATCTTTTTCTTGATCTCGGTGAGATTGTGCCCCACCGAAGGCGCATCTTTCGGCTTTGCGGCCTTCTTCTTGGGAGCACCGCCCCCTTTCAGCTTTGTTGCCATCTCTGGCCTCCGCGGGGCGCGTTATGCCCGCTGCCGGCGCCCCTTAACCGGCGACGGTTTCCGCGGCTTGCCGTACAGATCGGGCCGCAAAACGTGGCGTGAAATTCCGCTGTGCTTTTCAATCTCAAGCACATGCTGCGCAGGGCAAACCTTCCACTGGCTCACGGCCATTCTGGTGATATCCAGAAGGCGCCCGGTTGCAGCGAATCCACCGATTTCCCCGATGGCGCGCTTCAGCGCGGCGAGCATGCCTTCGGTGGCGGCGATTTGCTTCATGCACTACATCCTGCGCGAATCATCTTGCGAAACGCTACTGAAAGGCGTTGGCGCCGTAAAGGTATGGTTTACGAAAGGCGCTTGCATTTAATGCAAACGACCTTTATGCAAGAGCAAGACTGATTTGCTGCGGGGCTCTACTATGATGAAATGGCTGCGAAACCGGGGGTACGGATTGCCCCTTCCGCTGTGGGCGCTCGTTCCCATTGGGGGGCTTGCGATAATAGCGCTTGCTCTTGCGATCCAGTGGGCGATTTACGGCTTCTTCTGGCTTGCCGTCCAACTCGGAAATTTCCTCATCTCCGTCACGTCATGAGCGATGGCTGGCAATGGGTCGCCCTAATCGGGGCCGCCATGTTTGTCGGTTTCGGTGTAGCTGCAATGAACGTCGCACTGCTTCTTGATCTGGTCAGCAACGTCATTCACGGGTTTCCATGACACAAACGACTTCGAACAAACGCGATCATCTCCTTCTGGTTGATGCCAGCGGGTATGCGTTCCGCTCGTTTCACGCGGCACCGGCCGTCTATCGGGAGTCCGACGGCATGCCTGTTGGCGCGGTCTTGGGCTTCATGTCTATGGTTTGGCGGCTTTTAGGCGATGCGCGCGAAGATGCACCTTCGCATACTGCGGCGATCTTTGATGCGCCGGGTAAAAACTTCCGGCACAAAATCTTTCCAGACTACAAGGCAAATCGCCCGGCCGCGCGCGATGAAGAGATGGAAGTTCAATGGCCGATTCTTAGACATGCGGCCGAAACGCTTGGCCTTACACCTGTTGAGATGTCCGGCTATGAAGCGGATGACCTGATCGCGACACTTGCGACGCGCGCGCGCAAGGTGGGAATGCGAACGACCATCGTTTCTTCTGACAAAGATTTTGGTCAACTCGTTGAGGATGACCATATCGAAATCGTTGATCCTATCGCGAATGTCCGCATTCTTTCGCACGATATTCAGAAGCGCTGGGGCGTTCCGCCAAACAAGGTTGCAGAAGTTCAAGCGCTATGTGGGGATGCCGTGGACAACATTCCCGGCATTCCCAATCTCGGGCCGACGCGCGCGGCCGCTCTTATTCGCCGCTTTGGTGGCGCGGCGGAAGTTGTTGAAAATTGGCAGGCGTGCCGATGGGCGAGCGTTCGCACTGCGCTTAAACGAGATGGAAAAAACGTCTCCACCTATCTGAAGCTCACAACGCTTAAGCGAGATGTACGGCTGAAAATCGGCTTTGACGCCCTAAAAGCGCAGCCCGTTTACAGGAATCACCTTGAGGAAATTTTGAAAGTCCTCGAAGCGCAACGCTTCGGCGCATCTCTTTTCGGGTTACAGCCAAGCGGCCCCGACATTGTTGATGCGATCAAAAACCCCTTCGAGTGGTGGCGCTCTGAATTGAAGCTTCGCGGACAATCCCTTCCCTCTATTCCGCAATGCGGTTTTTACCAGCGGCGCCTTGTTCGCGGCGGTCCATTCGTTCCGGCCCGCATATGGCGCGAACCGATCCTTGGTGAAAACGGCCGCACCACTGGCAAAGATCGCATCCGCTGCGAAGTAAACGGCGTCGAAAAAGACGCTCAAACTGAATGGGGCTGGCTTTTTCAACAGCCAATCTCAGAAGCAGAATTCAAATTCCAAGTGGCTGATTTTTCGCATGCGGAAAAATATCGGCCGACAGACCCCAAAGCGCATCCTCACAAGCCGATCAAACTTGAAGATGCGCCCATACCGACCAACCCTCGCCAAAGGAGATCATCATGACTACCGAAACTCAATTCCCTGCACCTGCGGGCCACAACCTGCCGCCCGTGGAGCCGCCCACCCCGGAAGCCGCTCTACAGGACTTGAATGCGCGATATAGTGAAATCGACGCCGCGCTTGCTGAATATGAAAAGGCGGCCAAAACATTTCCCGACAATCTGACGATCAAAGATCAGGATGTTGCGCAAGCGCTTCAAGACCTTCTCGGGAAAATGAAAAAATCCCTGAGTGCCTGGGGCGCGTACAAGAAGGAAGAAAAAGGCAAGTGGAACGGCATCGTTAAGGTCGTTCAAAACTTCTTCACCACTCGGGAAGAAAAACTCGAAGCCCTCCACAACAAATACCGCGAAAAACATCTTTCCTTTCTCGAATTGAAGGCCGCCGAAGAACGGCGCGCTGCGGAAGCCGAAGCCGAGCGGCTGCGCGAGATCGCGGCAGCGGAAGCAGCCAAGGCGCTTGCTGCCGAAAATGAACGCAAGCGCGCCGAAGAAGAGCGCGCCGCTGCCGAGCAACGCCGGATCGAAGCGGAGCGCCGCGCCTCCGAAGAACGGGCCGCCAAGGAAAGGGCAGAGCAAGAGGCCAAAGCCGCCAGAGAGCGCGCGGCCGAATTGGAACGCCAAGCAAAAGAGCGCGCGCGCGTGGAGCGCAAACTTCTTGATGAAAAAGCTCAAGATCTGAAATTGAAACTCGCCTATGCGAAACGCATCTGCGCTCTTCTGGAAAACGATGAGGCCGAGGAAGCCGAAATCGAGACCCTTGATGAAAACATCAAACCGAACGGCCTTATCTCGCAGATTGCGGCCCGCATTCTTTCCTCTTCGGAAAAGACCGAACAGGATGAAGCAGCAGTTTCCGATGCAACCCAACAGGTTGCCACTTTCAGGGATGCTCTTTCCCGGCACCGGCAGGCGGAAGAGGCCGAACGCAAGCGTGAGCAGGAAGCGGAGGAAGCTGAGCGTCAGCGCATTGCCAAAGAAGCGCGGGAAAAACGTGAGGCAGAATTAGCAGAGCTCGAAGCCGCGCGTGCCGAGGAGGCAAAGGCAAAGGCTGATGTAGAAGCGGCGAAAGAACGCGCGGCGGCCGCGAAGGCAGAGCAGCGTGAAGCCGCAAGCTCTGAGAAAGCCGCAGATCGGGGGCTTCGGAGCGCCGAAAGACAGGAGCGCTCCACCGGCCAAACTGCCGCAAAAGCCGATGCGCGCGCCGGGCGCTTTGAAGGCCGTGTCGATAACACCGAAGAATATAAGCTTGGCACAACGCGCGGCGATTTGGGCACCGTTGGGTCTCTTACTGCCCGGTGGACCTACAACATTGTCGATGAAGCTGCGTTGCGCGCCGTCAGTGGACCGCTGGGTGAACATTTCACCTTGGAGGCGCTTCAGGGCGCCGTCCATCGGTGGATGAGCTCGCATCGCGGCAGTCTCACCGGCCCTGTTGGAGCTCGCGTAAAAGGGCTTCTGGCTGGCACGGAATTTGTCCGTGAAATCGACTCGCGGATTGCGTGATGGGCGGCAAACTCTACGGATTGGATTTTTCCACTCCGCACAATGCCGCCCTATCGCTGCGCGTGATCGCCGAATACATCCGCCGCGGCGATCTGCCAAACTGCAAAATTGAAGCTGGTGGTGGTGGGGCAACCCTCATCATCACCGTTTCTGACCCCAATCATCGGAGAGCAACATGACTTCGCAGAAAGATGAATTCGAACCCGCGCCGCCCGCCGCGCAACCGGATTTTTACAAGCCAATCGAAGATCACGATGAAGGCGTTGTTGAAGGGCAGCTTGCAGTTGTTCATGCGGCCGAGATCACTCAGCAGATCGCGACGGCGCGGCGTTACCCTCGCATCATCACGCATTTCCGCCGCCGCGTTTATGAACACGTAACGGTCACTACAGAAGTTGCGGAATCGTGCATCTACACCTTGGAGCGCAAAGGCCGCGACAATCGCAAAAATCTGATTACGGGGCCGTCCATCCGCTTCGCCGAAGTTCTGCAAAACAATTGGGGGAACTGCCGAAGCAGTACGGAAGTTCTCGGCCATGACGATGAATACATCACAGCCGAGGCGGTTTTTTTCGATCTTGAAACCAACAGCGCGACGCGCGCACAGATCATGCGCCGCATCACGAACAGCAAAGGCCAAGTCTATTCCGCTGACATGATCCAGATGACCGGGAATGCCGCTGCGTCGATTGCGCTGCGCAATGTCATTCTTCGCGGCGTACCACGCGCATTGTGGCAAGAGCTCTTCGATGAAGTTCAAAAAGTCGCGGCAGGCTCCGCTCACACGTTCGTTGCACGGCGCGACAAAACCATTCTGGAATTCGAGCCCTACGGCGTCACCGACAAGATGATTTTCGATCTTCTGGGTATTGCCGGCCTCGACGACATGAAGAGCGATCACATCATGCACCTGCGCGGCATCTTGAATGCCGTTCGCGACGGCCAGCAGGGAATTGATGCGACATTCGATTTCGCTTCTAGATCGGGCGCCAATGGGGGGCAGGTTACGCCTCCCAGACCGCAGCGCGGAGGCGCGTTCCGGCGCGCGGAAGGCGGGGCTCCCGAGCGCGCGGCGGCTGCGGCGAAGCCAACCGACACAGCGCCCGCCACGGCGGCCGCGGAGCATCCAGCGCAAACTCAGGCACAGGGGGCCGACAAAGCCGCACAGGCGCCCGCCAGCGTCAAAGCGGAGCCATCCGCCCCAGAGGGGACCGGCAAAGGGGCAGCGCAAGACGGCACCGGTGGCGCCCCCGCACAGGAGGAAAAACCGACGGGCCAAAGTGCAGAAAAACAACCCGCGACACCGGAGCCCAGAACCAACTCTGACCTCTTCAACGAATGGTATGCCGACCGCTGCGCAGAGCTCAAAACCATCACATCCATTCGCGAGCTCTCTGACCTTCGTAACGACACGGTGAATGAGCTTGGTGACGATCCGCGGGCGGCAGAATTTTCTCAACTATGCGACGACAGATCGCGCGAAATCATCAGTGCAGGGCGCGCGCAAAGGGCGAGCAAGCAGAAATGAAAAAGAAGTCCGCAAAAGGTGGTTCCACCAAGGAAGCGGCCGATCAGATATTGCGCGAGATAATAGGCGGCCGCGTCCGCGAGCGCCGCTCCAACATGGGAAAGAGGCTTGATGAAGTTGCCAAAGCCTTGAACATCTCGGGCGGCCAATTGAGCCGCTACGAGCTCGGGCAAAGCAATATGGACTGTGTGACGCTTCTGCGCCTCGCGGTCGTTCTTGACTGTGCGCCGACGGCATTCATCGAGCACATCCGGGTCAGTTCATAGGCGCATGGCTACCGATGTTCGCAAACCACCACTTACTGAGATCTTCGCGCTTCACGCTCCGCACGCACCGGGAAAATGTGATTGGTGCGGAAAGCCACGTTCTGACCGAACTCCAAAACGAAATGCGCTGCGCAAACGGCACTATGCCTGTGAAGATGAAATCACGATCATCTGCCGCCCGGATGTTGCCAGGCGATATGTTTTCGACCGAGACCATGGCATCTGTTTCGATTGCGGCGAAGACTGGAGCCAACGCTACCGCTTCCGCAAAGGCGCCGATTGCGTCCATGCGTTCGATGATGCGGAAATTTGTGCCGACGGCTACGCCAGCGAAGAGGCGCGCGAATTGCGCCGCGCGGGCTTCTATCGCTCGACCGAAGTGCTTTGGATTTCCCTCTGGCACGTTGACCATAAAACGCCGCTCTGGAAGGTCGCGCACATGCCGCCAGCCAAGCGCATCAACTACTTCAAGCTTGCCAACATGGTTACGCGGTGCGAGCCGTGTCATCAGCGTAAATCGGCCAAAGAGGCCGCTGAACGCGCGAAATTCAACCGGCATCACAGCGCGACAGAGAAGAAAGCCAAGCAGAAGTTCGGATCGCGAAAGATGCAATCCAGACCCTTCCCAAAAATCAAACGTCCGATGAGGAGAAAACCGTGAGCAACAAACCATATCCGGGGCACGAAGCCGCCATCGCCGATGTGCGCCAGCAATGCAACAAGATCATCAATCAGGCGACGCGAGTTGGAAAAAACTCGGTTCCCTTTGAAATGGTCAATGAACTCCTCCGCAGATGCGATGTTCTCTTTAATGATGCGGGACACCCTGAACCTGACAAGGAAAAAGCCTCTGGAATGACCAAAGATGAGGCCAAAACTGTAATCGGCATATTTGCCAATGTGGATGCCGGTTGCCCGGTATGTGTCGAAGCCGCCGTCTCGGATTTCATTAAGGCGTTTCCGCATTTCCGCGAAGTCGCCAATAGCATTTTAATACCGCAAGGCTTTCGCGAAATTCCTGAAGGGGGGAAATAATGGCATCTCTCAACAAAGTGCAGTTGATCGGCAACCTCGGGCAAGACCCCGACGTGCGCCGCATGACTTCTGGCGGCCCGGTTGTGAACCTATCCATCGCCACATCGGAAAGCTGGCGAGATAAGGTCAGCGGTGAACGCAAAGAAAAGGGTGAATGGCACCGCGTTGTCATCTTCAACAAAGGGCTTGCCGAGATCGCGGAGAAATACCTGCGCAAGGGCTCGAAGGTCTATATCGAAGGCGCGCTGCAAACGCGCAAATGGCAGGATAAAGACCGCGTTGAACGATACACAACCGAGATCGTTCTGAAGGCCTACAACGGCTCCATCGTCCTGCTCGATTCCCGTCGCGATAGTCGCGACGAATACGACCAGACGCGCGACACATCGTCTGCGCCGGAATCTTTCAACCGCGACGAGATGGACGATGAAATTCCTTTTTAAGGAGATGCCATGTGGCAACCTGCCCAATTCCTGATAGCCACGCCCGCTGGACCGACATCGTGCATTGGCTACGAGTATCGCGGCCTTACGATGCGCATTTCGACCTCGCGCCCGGATGATCCAGACGCTCGCGCTCTTCAATGGCTCCTTTCTCACAAAGGGTCCGGGGGGCTTTTGTGCGGCATCTACGGAACGATTGCGAATGCGTTGATCAGATAGGCGTCGAAATACGCAACGCGCTTCATGAAAAGCTGTCTGACTTGGCGCGAATGACCGCCACCATCGAAAACGATATGGTAACCCTGATTGGGGTCCAGATCGAAAATGCGCGCGGATATCTCTCTGCCAACGGCGTTGATGTTGGGCAGGTGCCAGAAGCGCCCGTGCCGCCGCGAACGCGCATCAATCCTCCCGAGCGCGCCACACTCCAGCCGCGACCGATTGTTTCACGTGAAACATCCACAGGGGCTTCCGCCGCTCTTGGGAAGATGGAGAGGGCGATTTTGGGCGTCCTGCTTCAGCATTTCGACACCGGGCTTGATAGGGGCGCTGCGGCCCTCATGGCGGGCTACAGCGCCAAAAGCGGCTCGTTTGCCAACGCCATCAGCAAACTCCGCACGGCCGGTCTGTTGGCCGCTGGAGACCCTCTCCACGCCACCGAAAAGGCGCTGAAGGAAGCCGGACACATTCCGGCCCTGCCCACCGGGGCGGAGCTTCTGGCCTATTGGTGCGCTCATAAGGTAGTCGGCAAAGCTGAGCGCGCAATTCTCACCGAAGTCGTTAATGCCTATCCGCGCCACGTCAAAAAGACCGAAGTTGCAGATCGCACCGGCTATTCGGCACAAAGCGGCTCTTTTGCGAATTCGCTTTGGCGACTGCGGACCCTTGGGCTCATTTCTGGAAAAACCGAACTCGTTGCAGCGGACGCATTCGGGAGGTAAGACTTTACATCGGCCGCTTCGCTAACGGCCATTTTTGAAGAGGGACACTCATGCTTTTCTATCCTAAAGAGCGCATCGCGCTCTTTATTGACGGCGCCAATTTGTATGGCGCAGCCAAAGGCCTTCAATTCGACATCGACTACAAGCGCATGCTGGAAGTGTTTGCGCGTAAAGGCGTGCTGTTGCGCGCATACTACTACACGGCGATTGCAGAGGATCAGGAATTCTCACCACTGCGCCCGCTCGTGGACTGGCTCGACTACAACGGCTTCACGGTTGTTACGAAGCCACTCAAGGAATTCACCGACTCGCAGGGGCGCCGTCGCGTGAAGGGCAACATGGATATCGAGCTTGCCATCGACGCTATGGAAATGGCGCGCACCTGTGATCACATCGTTCTGTTTTCCGGCGATGCAGACTTCATTCCGCTTGTCACGTCTCTGAAGCGCCAAGGAAAGCGCGTGAGCGTCGTTTCTACAATCCGCACGCAACCGGCAATGATCGGAGATGAGCTCCGCCGCTTGGCAGACAACTTCATTGATCTTGAAGATCTGAAAGTCCTCATCGCGCGCGATCCTGATTCACGCCAAACCGGAGCATCTGGTTCATGAGCGTTACGGAAGAAATCGGCATCAAGCAATGGTGGCCTACGGACTACTGCGACGAGGTTATGCCGCATCCTCGCAGTGCTCCCGATGATTGGATAGTGCCGATGCCTGGCGAACCGGGCGCGTTTGCGATTGAAAGCCCGCTCGTCGGCCAAGGTGGCGCTGAACCTACAAACATTGCTTGGAAGCACACGCGGTTGCTCGAAGGAACGCCGCTCAAATTCTTCTACTACGAATATCTGGGGCCTGCCGAAATCACGGTTTCGCCAGATGGCGAATTCACCGTGGAAAAGCGGCCGCCGCCAGATGCCTCTTGGTTCTACGAGGCCAGCGCATTTAGCGATGCAATGGTCAGCGGAGACACTCTTGAGGAATTCGTGCGCGACTACATTTCAGACCAAAAACCGAACCAATCGCGCGTTGTCGCGCTTGGCTGCGGATACTGGTCTGAGGAAAAAGTCTTCTCGTTTGACATCCAAAACGGGGAGCCCGTCCTGACAGAAGCCGGGAGCGCTTAGCCGATCTAACCTTCGCACTTTGACGCATTTTGGGGCACTTCATGTTTGACACTCTTCCATCCACTACAACGGCCGAATGCGGCGTCACTGGCGTTACAACGCGCATGGCTGCCGTCTTGTGGTTCCTCCACGAAAACGATTCCGTTCCAATTTGCGACGCTCCAGATGTGAAGCGCGCGATCCGCGGCCTGCTTGATGAGCTCCGCAACAGCCGAGCGACATTCGGCTCCAGCACAAACGGGAGTGCCCATGACAATCGTTCTTAATCCCGATGGCGTAAGTATCGCAGGATGCACGCTCATCTACGCCCCGAAAACGCAGGCTCTCGAATATGCTCCTCTTGCCTGCAATCCGTATCGTGGATGCGGCCATGGATGCGCATATTGCTATGTGCCGCTCGTCACCAAACAGGATCGGCGCGAATTCGATGAAGGCGCAGTTCCGCGCAAGAACTTCATCCATAGGTTCCTCGGCGAGGCTGCGAAATATCAGGCGGCGGGAATTACCGAACAGGTACTCTTAAGCTTTTCAACTGACCCATATCATCCGGGCAACACCGAACGCACAGAATGGGTGCTCGAAAAGCTAATCGAACATGGCCTTGCATTTTGCACGCTCACCAAGGGTGGCACACGTGCCTTGGCAAACATCAACCTTTTTCGGCCGGACAGAGACGCCTTCGCCGCCACTCTCACAACACTTGATGATGCCTTTTCTCGGAAGTGGGAACGCAACGCGGCGCTGCCGGCAGATCGGATCGCAGCCCTTAAGGCCTTCCATGAACGCGGTATCTTCACATGGGTCAGCCTAGAGCCGACCCTCGATGTAGAAGCATCACTTTCCATCGTGGATGCCACACATGAATTCGTTGATCTCTACAAGGTTGGCCGCGCGAATTATCTGAAGGCGATAACCACAACGATAGATTGGGAGTCGTACACGCTTCATATGATTGACCGCCTGCACGCGGTTGGGGCGAAGCACTACATCAAGAAAGACCTCCAATCCTATCTGCCAGTAAACTATCCAAATCCTTTGCGCATTCCGCAGCGTCATTGAGGTCGCAAATGAATAACACCATGCCACGCCTACGAATCCTTAGCCTTGGAGCGGGCGTTCAAAGTACAACAATGGCGCTTATGGCGGCTCATGGCGAGCTTACGCCTATGCCGGATTGCGCGATTTTCGCCGATACACAGTGGGAACCGAAGGCGGTTTATGAGCATCTAAAATGGCTCATGTCTCCCAATGTTCTACCGTTCCCCGTACATATCGCAACACGAGGAAGCCTAAAACAGTCGATCCTCGAAAGGCGCAACAGTACAGGCGGCAGATTCGCAGTGGTTCCTTGGCACATCGTCAACCCAGATGGCTCTTACGGGTTTGGGCGCAGGCAATGCACAAGCGAATTCAAACTCACGCCCCTCATGTGGAAAATGCGTGAATTACTTGGCGTAGATCGCCGCGCTCGGATTGCGGCCAACTCAGTTGAAGTTTGGGGCGGCATTTCCACCGATGAAGCCAGCAGGATGAAACCCGCGCGGCAACAATGGCAGCAAACCCGATGGCCGCTCATCGAAACAAGAAAATCGCGCCGCGATTGTGAGAGCTGGCTTCAGCGCCACAGTTACCCTGTTCCACCAAAATCTTCTTGCCTGGGGTGCCCATTCCATAGTGATGCGATATGGCGCGATCTTCGCGACAATTCTCCCGACGAGTGGGCTGAAACAGTAGAGGTTGACCGAGCTATGCGAGAAGGCGACGCGCGCGGATTCAACGGGGTTGAATTCATGCACTCGCAGCGCGTCCCATTGGATCAAATTGACCTTTCCACCGCGGCTGATCGCGGACAAGCCGATCTTTTTGACAACGAATGTGAAGGAATGTGCGGACTATGACCGATACGAACGAACTGGCGGCGTGCCCATTCTGTGGCGGCATGGCGCTTTTGGATTGCTTGACCGGCGACGATTCTTATTTCGTGCAATGCGCGAAATGCGAAATCCAGCAGATCGCCAACTACACGAGAGATCAGGCAATCGAACGGTGGAACAGCCGCGCCGCCCTCACAGCGCAGAGAGCGCCTGCGGTGACGGATGAACGATTGTCCGCAGTGCAGCTTGAAGAAAGGATGCAGACCACCGAAGGGCAAAAAGATATCCTTCGTAAGTTTCATTCCCAACTGTTCAGCTTCATTGAAATTGCCAGATCAAAAAGCGACTTCCATGCAGCCGAGATAGCGGCTTATTTTCACGATCAGTTCTGCGAGCTCCGCGCTGCGCTTGATGGCCGTAAACGACCAGCAGACCCGCAAGATGCGCCATGTCACGCCGATGTTCTGCTAGAAATTGCTTTCAACAAATCTGCTCTGCGAGTTCTCGAATGACGAAAGAATGGACGATCAAGAATACACGTCTCTTCGGCCGCCAAGTCGATGCAATATCAGTTTCGCCAAAGATGGACGGCCGCTACGGCCGAGCATGGGAAATCGACCGAGCCGGACTTCGCACGGGTCCAAATGACAATACAATCGGATGGTGGCTGATCGAAGCGCCTTATGCGCACCCATTTTGGCACAGCTATTCAATCGTTCTCTTTCATCTTCAATGCAGCCCAGATGGCGAGCCCCTGCAAATACGCATGCCTGGCGCCACGCATGAATTCGCCCTCTTTACCCTTGACCCAAACGCCAAGCGCGACGATCTGCTTACCGGCAAGATGGCGACGGTTCCCGTTCTTCACCCAGCAAATTTCATCGCCCAGATGAGATGTCCAAGCCATGAAGCGGCGAAACGGATGATAGAGCTCGCGGCCGCGTCCGTCTGTGACGGGCGCCTAAACCCCGACACGGACCATAGAAGCCAGTGGATTGAGATCTTCGGAAGCGACGGGATCAAGCCTGAGTATAGGTGATGGAAAACAGAGAGCGGCCGCACCTTAAATGCCTTGTTCCGGGTTGTCGGCGAACGCGCGGGCTTAGAAAAGGCGAAGTGTCACTTCCAACCGACGCAGAGTGGATTTGCGGGGTGCATTGGCCGCGCGTGCCCAAAAAGATGCGGAACGTTCTGCACCGCGCCTCGCGCCGTTATCGCGCTGATCCGACCGAAGAACGCCGCGCTCTATGCACTACGCTCTGGCAAATCTTGAAGAGAAAAGCAATTGAGGCGGCCGTAGGGATCGGCTGATCTACGCCTTCGCCGTATTCAACCCCTTGGCGTGCTGAAATTCCGGCAAAGCCTCTGATATTGCTCGCGCTACAGAGCGCCCAGCACCGTTCATGGAACGAATTTCATCACGTAGCGTCGCATGCGCAGCTTTGGCCCGAGAAACCGCAGTCTGCACAGCGAATTCCTTTGTTGCGTCGCCCGACGCTTGCGGCTTGCTGTCATAGAAACCGTACATGGCTTTCATCCTACGGGTGCAAACGCTTGATGGCTTCGGTTTGTTCCTGCGCAGTTTTAAGCATCTCCTGCGCAAGCTGCAAAATCTGCTCATTTGCCTTCGTTAGGGCCGTGTCCTTTTCATCGACCTTCTTGATGAGGTATCGAATCATGAAAAGCGCGAGCGCGGCGAACGGCGCAGATGCGCCCATTCCGCTGACAATTTGTTCAAGCCAATCCATTTCAAATCCCTACCGAAAAATTGCCTTACTGTGCGCACTTTGGATGATCGCGACGCCACTTCTCTTGCGCATCCAGTTTCGTTGCGTTCAAAACGCCCCAGACCATCAGAGCGTTTGCCCAATCGTCCCAGACCATCCATCCGGCAAAGATCGGCGCGGGTGCGGCCTGCCGATAACTGCTCGGCATTTCAGGGCACTGTGCCTGCTTTTCGAGCTCATCAATTTGAGGCGGGATTTCCGGTCCCGAGGAGAGTAGTGAGCCTGTTGTTCCACATGCTGCGGTCAGCATCGCGAGGGAAACAACGGCTATCAGTGTGAATCGGCGCATGTTTGGTTGCCTCCCGAAGGTCTGCGCTTGCTTTACCGAGCCGCGCTTCAAGCGCCCGGCGTTCCGCCTCTGCTCGGTCGCGCTCCTTTTGCGCCTCAACAAGAAGCGCAGAAATTCGAGTTGCGCGATCCGCGATGTTGTCGATTACGCCCTGCTTGTGCTCTGCGAGCTCCTTTGCCTCCGAGAGGCTTTTTTCCAGTGCAGGGACGCGCAAATGATCGTCCCACACCTGCCGGGCGCTTATTGCGAGCCACGCCAAAGCCGCCGCGCCAATGGCAAAAACAGCGATCCGCAAATAGAGCATTGAGATCTCCTATGCGTGCCAGTTGCCGGCCGTGAGAGCATCTTGGAACAAGACCGCGTAGCCAGCGATCATGTCGGCCCGATCCTGCCCATTGAT
This sequence comes from Alphaproteobacteria bacterium, assembly GCA_016124635.1. GTDB lineage: Bacteria > Pseudomonadota > Alphaproteobacteria > Micropepsales > Micropepsaceae > SZUA-430. The sequence continues at coordinate 22,894 of WGNJ01000025.1, forward strand.
GATGTAGCGTGCGGACGAAAACTCGCGTGCTGTTGCAGCCCTCGCGTCGGGCAGGAACGCAGCAAGTGCGCGCCCGGAAAACCAACCGTCGCGCATTCCACGCGCCATGATCTGCGCCGCAATGTCCGGCCGCAACGCTTCGTCCGGCTGCGCTTCAAGATTGATGCCCAATGCAGTTCCGGCGCGATGATAATTCGCGCGGCCGGTCAACTGCACATAACCGCGGCCCGCGTAACGAATTCCATCACCGGGTTCGGTGTTGCCAAGACGACGTCCCAGGCTCGGGTTCAACCCCTTTGGATCGTACATGCGCGTGAAATACGCATCGCTTCCGATCTCGCGGATTGGGTGCATTGTGTGGGCCGTCTCGTGATAGGCGGTTGCCAAACAATATGCCGCCCATGCTGTCGGCATTCCGCTTACGGCCTTCAAGACCTGCTCGCACCCTTCGAACTCATCTTGACTGAAAACGGCGCCGAAAAGCTGCGAGGCGCGAATTGCGCTGTAAAATGCGGACGCATTTCCTAGCATTGTCGTCTCCCGTAAGCGGCAACGGGGCGAATCACTACCCCGAAGAAGTTATTGGAGGAGAGCGGCGATCCGGTCAACAGAAGCAAGGAATTGAGACCAAATAGCAGAGAGGCGCCGATATTGAATTCTCTCGCCATCGGTCATTAATTCACCTTCACCGGGCAACCGCACAGAGGCTTCAAATTCTCCATCCAGCTTTATTTCAAGCGGCGGGGTTCCTGCGTCTGCAAAATCGGCGATCAGTGCATTGCAAGCTGAGATCGCATCCGAGATGTACATCCCCAGAAACTCTGCGTCATGAAACCAGAGCTCGGTTCCATCGCCGCCGTCATCGTAGTAGCGGCCCTTTTGTGCGCGGCCCTCAATCGAAAGCCAGATGCGCCCAGCCTGCCAACAGGCAAGCCGCGCCGCTTCCCTCAGTGCATCGGGCTTTGGGGCCGCAACGTCCTCTTGACTTTCTTGCGACGGTTCCGCGGAAGAGCGTTTCGTCCGCTTAGACATGGTATTTGCACAAAGCGCGCCACCCTATTTGTGTATCTGACCCCACGGCGGAGTCTGCCGTAATCGTCAACGTGCTGCCGCTGAGACTTGCTCCGAAGGTATGGCCCGGCACTGCCGGCGTGAGCGTTATGAGATCAATGGTATCCGGGTTCAAGGCCAGATTTGTTGCAAATCCCATTGAAGCCCCAACGGAAGTATTGCCGCTCGTGATCGTCGCCACACCGCGCCGCTCAGAAGTGTAGCCGCTTGCATGGGGGCCTGCGATGCTTCGAATCCTCAGATTCGTCGGCTTGCTCGCGCCGCTTATGAAGCTCCCCGTATTCGCGATGCGCGCGCCATTGATGTTCACGTTCGTTATGTCGCCAGCATTCCCGCTGTTCACATAGACGGCGTAATTCTGCACGATCCCAAGGTTGGGATTGTTTACGTCCAGCGTCGTAACTTTGCCGTTGTTTCCCCCGCTCCCGCTTGCCGCCAAAAGAACATAGACGCCGTTGTACGAACCACCGCCCCCAACATTGTAGAGCTCGCACCCCTCATTCACAGAAGCCCGTGTCACCGTGTTCTGTCCGGCGCTGATGTAGCAATTCACCGTATAAACACCGACAAGCCCGGTCGTATCGGTGATGTAGCAACGGCACCTGTCGAAGCTTATCTCGGGAACGGTAAGCGTCCCTGTAGTCCCGTAAAGGCGCGCTTCGGTGAAGTATGTTGTCTTTCCATAAAGATAGATGTCGCCAAAAATAACCGGCTCGCTATAGTCGTCGGTCGCTGCGATCTGGATATTCACCCCGTAAGTGAAATCGCCGTAAAGCTGAACCGGACCAGCGATGTTCGCCGAACCTTGGCAAAGAATGGCGCGATCCATTGACCCAATAAGGATGCACTGCCCCAACACCGCCCGCGCGGTAGGCGCCAAGTAACACCCACTGATGCGCCCATACGAGGCGGTAAAAGCCGCCGTGCGCACCACAATGATTTTGTCCAGTTGCGCGTAGCCCGTCAGGCCGTTTCCGCCGTTCGTTGCAGCGTCCGGGTCCAGCATGCCAGCCGCATCCATCGGCGTACCCTTCATGACGAAGCCGCCAACTTCACGCCCGCAGTTGTAGAACAGAAGCGGGCCGCTCTGCTGAACAAGGGTACACTTTGAGAAAAAGCCGTTCGAATTATGTGTTGTTGGATGCAAGTCGTAGAGGTTCTCCACGATCACGCTGCCAACTCGCAATCTGCGCCCATAGCACAGAATGCCGTAAACCTGATTTTCGGTTGTTGTTGCCCAGCGCGGGTAGATGTTCTTCAGATAGATGTGCTCGACAACGATATTTACCGAGTCATCCCACGTCGCATTATCACCGATCATAACGCCGATGCGGCTCATTCCATCGGTTGTTACGAAATGGCGGGCGATTGCAAGCTGCGCACCTTCCCGGCACACAAAGCCGAAGTCGCAGACCGTTCCATTATCATCCGCGAAAAACGAGAAGTTCTCGACGCGAACGTAACCAAGGGCGCTTCCAAGGCCGCCCGCCGATGTGCCGACGCAGCCATTGTAGTCTTCTCGGTTGCTCACATGATCGTAATCGTAAGAACGGCCGCACCCATAGAACGAAAAGCTGCCATTCCACATTTCGAAATTGGCGCCCGCATTCAGATAACGCGTTGAAATCACCTTCTTGAAATAGTGAAACTGCACATCGCCAGTGATGTGAACGATATCCGCATCCGGCACAAACCACGTTATATCCGATGCAGAGCTCAAGCCGTCGCCCGGCGCGCGGATCACGCATAGTCCATCAAATCGGATGAGAATTGGGCCGCTCGGTGGCGTCACATGGCCGATGTTCGCGCAATAGCCATCCCCACCCGGAATTACCAGAACGCGAGACTTCGAGGCCGCATAGAGAATTGCGCTATTGAGCGCAAGCGCGTTCGCAGTCGCATCGCCCTCTGCGCCATACGGGTTGTAGCCAAAATCGACAGCATTCACTTCCGTTGAAGATGAAGGCGTATCAATAACTACCGCCCAATATGAGCCGAAATTCAGCACAAAGGCGCCGCTGCCGGGAAGAATGTCCACCGTGGAAACGGCGGCCGTGAGATAAAGCGTGTCCGTGCCAGCGGCAGAGATTGTCAGGATCGCGCTTCCGGCATTCTTGAAGAAAAACTGATTGATCGTTGTCGAAAGGGCGGGAAGCGTTGCTTCTGCGGCCACCGTTCCATCGAAGCAGTAATTTCCGCTCTGGCTTAGAACGATGTCTTGCGAAAAGATTGTTGGGTCGTTCGCGTCTTGCTTTCTCGCAAAAGCATTGTTCCACTCATCGGGCGACGGCTTGTAGCCTAACGGCCATTGCGGTCCCCATTGACCATTCGCCATTTCCGTTCCTCACACAATCGAAAGTGTTGTGCTGCTTCGGCCTTACCTGTGCTTTGCAGCGGTCACGAAGTAGTACCAGCGCGTCGGGTCAATTGTGAATGCCGCGCCCGCGCTCGACATCAGATTTATGCCCGTGTTTCCAACCTTCACGTAGATATTTGTCGCATCCCACGATGCCAAGATGTTGTGCGTCTGCGACGAGTTGATCCAAAGATCGGGACACGCGACAACTTCGCCGGTCGCATAGGAACCTTCCGCGCCACTGCACAAAAGGTACACATCAACGGCAAGGTCTTTCGTTGCCAGGCCATGAGCGTAAGTCTGCTGAGATGCAAGCGTGATCGAACGGTTGCCGGTGTTATAGATCGACCCGAAGAAGGGCACGTTCGCCGTTCCCCAAACATTCACAAATGCGGTTGTCGCCACCTTCGTTGAACTATCGCTTGCCGCTTGTGTCGTTGTCGTTGGCGAGCCCGGTAATATTACGTTATTCGCTATGTCGGGACTCGGCAAGCTACCAGATAGAGACCCGCCAAGGATTCCGATGTTTGACGCCGCCGCTCCAGCAGCTAGGGCAAGCGTAGGCCACGTCCCGGTGAGCGCGCCACCCGCGGTATTCATGTTCGTCCAGTTTGCGCCTCCTGCATGGGGATCAGAAGTGTTCGCATCGGCCGTGCATAGATAACTGATTGCTGGATTTGTAACGGAGCGCACAATCGCGCCGGACGGATAACCGCCGACGGCCGCTGAAAATGCAGCGTCATACTGCACAGGAGCACCGCCAGCCTGAATCCAGCGCAGCCATTGCGTCGCGGCACGAAGAATTCCGTTCACGTCGCGCACGTCGGGCGGCACACCGCCAGCGCCTACTGGCGTTGCCGTAGCAGGCGGAAAGCCGAGGCTATAGCTTGCGGAAGCGGGATCGGACGTTGTGTTCGGGACCGTGCGAACGTAACTGCCAGAGGCGTTCGTTGCAAAGGCAGTCGGCATCTTTGCCGGAATTGATGCTGCGTCCATCGTTCTACGGGCTCACCACAATTACAGACACGCCAGATGGCTTTGGAAGCGCCCCCGATTGAGAAATAATCGCATATTCCACTTCAGACAACGGGAATTCGAATGTGTAAGTCATGGTCATATCGTTCCCATCCGTCACATAGCAGTTTCCGCGACCGGGAAACAGACTCACGAGAAGCTGGTTAAGTGCCGAGATTGAACCATCGGAAATGTTCGCCAACGCCTTTGCCAAGATCAGCGTTCGGAATGCCTGGTCGGTGAGGGAGAAATTCTCCGATGCACCGCTGCCCGCATAAAAGGGCGACACATTGAACGGATCGCCGCTTGCTCCTGCCGGGCCTTCCATGCCCATGAAGCTGCCCGATGGAATTTGCAGCACGCGCGAGACCCCAACAATGCGCCCCCAAACATCGAGGCCCCACCCTTGCGCGGTATCAACATTCCACACGAGATCATAGAAGGCCTGCATGTTCACCGGCTGGCTTACATTCTCATCAAAATCCTCGATTAGCTTCAGCAATATCGGTGAATTCGCATACTGGCTTATTACGGTCTGCGGCCACTGAAAATCTGGAAAATTACCAATTGGGCTAATGCCGATTGCAAAATATCCGATGCCGTTGTCAACCGGCGTGTACGGATAAAACGCATCGGACCCATCGGCCGTCATGAAATCACCACAACAATGTTCACGCTCGAAACCGTCGGAACCTGATCAATATTCACAGAAACAGATGTTTGATTGGCCGCGGCTCCGGTCATGTCCTCGCTAGCCACCGTCTGCGAAAGGCTCAATTCATAGGTTCCCGTCCCGCCGCTGCCAGTGCCTAAAGCAATGATATAGGTTCCTTCTTCAATGTTTGGGCCGCTGATGAACTGACCGACTTCAAGCGTTCCGCTTGCGACGGCGCTTACGTCCATCGTCGTTCCTGAAATGTCGGCCGTAAATTCCGCGCCCAAGGTGTTATCGCTTCCGATCAAAAGCGAAACGATTTGCATCCACGTTCCAAGGGCTGCTACCGGCGCGATAAAGCGCGTCGCATAGATCGTTGAACCGATGCGCGCGCGCTGACCGCCATCCTGCCCATTGAACGCCGCAATGATCGCTTCCTTAATTAGCGAGATCGCATTTGAAGGGACTTGGGCATTCGTTGCAAGCTCCACAGAAAAGTATATGGGAAGCGCATCCGGGCGTTCGAAGGTCACATCGTAGGAAGGATATGGCGTGACATAACCGCTTCTGGTGTCCTCCACTATGACGGTCGTATTCCCGTTGTATGCACAGCCGGGCGCCTTCTTGCGCCAAATCGCCTGCGCCACATCGTCATTCGTTCCACCAACGGCTGCGACATACACCGAATATGGATCAAGCTCATATCCGCCAATTGTTAGCGGAGAGCCAGTGGAGTTTTCTGTTACGTAAGCGTCTAGCACGCCGTCAACATCGAGAACCGCACCTAATATCGTAGGCAAAGAACCGATTGAATTTATCGCGACCGATGCAGCGCGCCGCGCTTCAAAATCTTGGCGGCTTTCAACGTCATGGCCGACAACGCCATCCGATAAATTTGTGACAGCATCCCACCCCGGAATTGCTTGGTAGATCATAGTTAGAGTGCCCGTCGGGCATGCGATTGGCCCGATTACCGAGCATGCGAAAGAAAGAACGACGGTCCCTGAAATGCCAATCGTGCCGCCATCCACCGCATAGTAGAAATTTCCATCTGTTGCGACGGCAAGTGCGGACTGCGGAATCTCCGTTCCGGCAACGCCCGTGCATGTCGCGCTTACGACGGTTGAGGCGCCGGGATCGCGCTCCAAGAAGTAGATGCGCGCGATAGCGTCCTGCATTCTTCCCGATGAATAAGCCGGGTCCACTTGTTGCGTAAGATTGCAAAAAAGATCGTTTGCATAGCCGATGATGGCTGACCAGCTTGTCGCAAGCTGCCCTTGCGGGGTTGAAAGCGACGGGTTCAGATTCCCGCCGAACGCCGCGTTCATGTCGGCCTGCACGCCTGCAAGAACCGAAGCCTCTGAGGGCGAAACAAACCCTGCGTCGGTGAAGCTCACGGTAGGAACGTTCGTTGTCATGTCAGAACACCGCCGCCGTTATCTTTCCGGCCTGATTCTCTACCTGCACTTGGCCGCTCATACGCCTACCAGAAAAAGACGTGATGAAACACTCGGCGCCGATGACACCGGGAACGGTTAGGGCGGCCGCGACAAACTGAGATTTCACCAGCGCGAGGGGCGCCGATAGCCCGAGGATGACCGTCCAATAGGGGACGCCCTGAGAAGTGTCATACCAGAGCTCGCCCTGAAAAAGCCGGATCGCGCTTGCCGCATCTTGCGCCAGCGCGTAGGGCTCCGAAGCGACGGCAATGTTGCCGGCCGTGTCCGTAACCAAATCCCATGCGACGGTATCGAGAAGAAGCGTGTCCATGGCTACCCCGTTGGAGGATCAGTGCTGCCCGAGCCGGGCTGAATTCCACCATGGGTATGCGCGCCCACGGTATGACCGTCAAAGGTGCCTTCGCCGGCCGCATCCACCGTGCCTGCGCCAGAGATGTTGCCAGCAGCGTCGAACAGAACACCGTTTATCGTGATTCCTGTGGCACCCATCACAATAGCGTTGTCGTTTCGATCTCGTATTTCGATTCCCGCTTCGGTGAAAAACACATATTGCATCGGCGCAGCATTCAGAATGCCGCCCAAATAGACCGCATCGGACAAGCTATAGCGACGCTGCGAGCCCGGATTGCCTGGCGCACGGGTGCTTTTCACCACAGAGCCGTCACGATCTGCACAGCACGCCCACCCGATATCCCCAACCTTTGGATCAATTATGACCGCGCTGTCTCCGCCTTGCAGCCGAGTGTAAGGCAGATTGTAAACTATGCCGTGCTCACTGGAATTTCCGGCGCCATCGACCAAGTTCACCATCGGCTTGACGTTCACAAATCCAACCGGCGCGACACCGCCGCCAGAAACACCGACAACCTGCACAAGCTTCATAAACGAACAGCGGCCAAGGATTTGCTGCACGATGAAATACGTCACGTTGTAATCCGACGCGGCGGCCGAAACTTGCTGCTGGCCAGCGTAGCCGTCTGAATTTGTCCCGGTCATTGCACTATCGGTCCCAATCCCACGCGCGCCGCATCAATCGCGGAAAACCAACGGCCGTTCGGCACCAAGGCTTCGAGTTCATGCGCAAGCGTGTAAACAACCCAGCGGCCGCATGCCGGCGTGAGATCTGATTTCACTTCGATTTGCTGCCCAAATCCAATTGACGGGTTGAACACAGTCCGAAGTGCAACACCCTTTGACGTGTACGACGGATAACCCAGCATGCCCGTCTCAGGCGAGATGAGCGGAACCGCACCGCCGCGCGATTGGCCGCGGGGCCATATCGCAAGCGTTGTGTCGTCAATAATCCATTCAATTCCAGCGGCCTCCGCGCAAGCCAGCACCTGATTTCTCGGCGATCCGCTGAAGTACGCATTCGAAAGAACGACCGTCACGCCGCTATTCTGAAAACTTAGCCCCATCTTTGTTGCCAGCGACTGCATAACAACCGCCACGCTTGCTGCGCCTTGGTAGCTTGATGGCGGCATATTCGACACGGCTTCGATCAGCCCCGTGTGCGCCTCCACGCGGAACGGCGCGTCCGGCGCGCCGCCAAAATCCGCCCATGCGTTTGTGATCGTGCCGACAAACACGGTCGCCATGCCGTTCGTGTCGTCACCGGCCTCAATCAGAATCGTGTTTCGCCGATAAAGGGTTGGCGCCATTCCCAATGTCGAAAGCTGGTTCATCATCTCCAGCTTCATTCCGTAAATCTGAAGCTGGGCAGTGCCCATTGACGGACCTCCAGCCTTCACGACATTTGCAGAAATTCGCAAGCCAGAGAGTTTGACGGCGCTGCTACCGCTCTCGCCAAAAGAGCCGACGCCCAAAGAAAAGGTCACAGCTATTTTTCTGCGAAGAAACGACATTCAGGCACCTTGGATTTCGGACGGCTCCAGATAAATCAGAAGGTAGCGCGTACCAAGCCCGGTGTAATAGGGATCGGTCTCGCCTTGCGTGTCCAAAAACATGAAGTCTCCGCTGAAGCCCAAATAGGCAGAGCGCACAATGCGGTTCAAATTCTCACAAATCACGCCGCCGATTATCAGCGAATTGTTGACGTACAAATCGCAATAGAGGCCCGTCGTTCTTTGGGAAAGGTTGATCTGGCACGTCTGATTGCTCAGCGAGATCGTGAGCGTTTGCGCAGCAACCGAGTCGGTCGGAACCTCTACCATCCGCCATCGCCTGTATTGATGATATCCGAAACGGAACGGCGGTTACCGTCTGAAACTACGACAGGCTGTACCGTTCCGTTGTTCTTCGTCTTTGCCCCCGCGGGCGACTTCGTGTCAACAAAGGCCGCTTCGCCGGTCTCACGAATTTCAACAAACGGCAAGTCAGCCACGATCCGCCCAGCGCCCTCTTGCGCGGTGCGGCGGTAATCCAAACGGCGCACGTTCACCGATGGATACGTTTTCTCGGGAGACAAGATCGCGAGCAAATCCATTGACGCAGTGATCTTGTCCAGCGCCTGAATGAACGCGGCCCGATCCTGCGGGCTTCCACTCTTCGAAACGCGCAAGGTTATGTCGAAAGGTGAATTCACCTTATCATAGCTTTCGAAGCCGCCGCGCTCTATCGGGTAATCGGCGATGATGTACTCCTGCCCGAAGTCGAGCGAGATTATGCTGTCCACTTCGAGGGCGAGCGCCCCATCCTTGTAGATTCCCCATTTCGGCTTGCCTGCTGAATTCTGGATGGCGGGCGAATCTGACTTCGCCAGCGTCGGGGATGCGCTTGAAGTGCCAGGTTGGCGGTTCACTGGCGGGACGCCCGGCACATTCGGAACGTTCGGATAGACGGCCATGTCTTACGAAGCCCCGTAATTCGCATGCGTAGCGTTAAGATTTCGCTTCAATGCACCGTCAAGACTTTTTGCGATTCCGTTTGCATCCGTCGCGGCCGTGTTGACCACGATCTTGTCGATATGCACGTCTCCCTTCCCCGCCACGTTCTGCGGCCGGGCGGCCACTCCGATGCCGGCAGGGATTTTTGCTGAAAGCGTCTGGGCGATCTGAGATCTCCGCAACATCTCGCCCTGCCGGTCGGCCGGGCGCTCATACAAGCTGGAAATTATCGACGCCGCGTCGGCCGCATTGCGCGAGCTTGCAAGCGCGGCACCTGCGGCCTTCTCATTCCCATATCGGAGCTCGTAGTTGATGAAGCGCAATTGTTCATCGCGCGTGGAGCTCCGAATATCGTGGCCCGCCCATTGGCGGAAGTTCGCCTGCCGATCTCTATGCCACTGTGCAATGCCATACGCCTGTCCATTGTCGCCAACTGCCGTGTGCCCCTGACCGCCGCTCTCGCGCTGGATGTTCGCCGCAATGCCTATTGCCTGATCGCGCGTCCAGCCGAGCTTCATCAGCGTGTTGACATCGCTCTCCGCATAGTTCGCCCCGCGCGCGCGGAGATTGACCGGCGTGCTACTCGTCGTCACCAAGGCAGGCCCGGCACGCTTCCGGCCGGGGAGATTTTCAGACCATTTTTTCCGGTAGGCGTTGTCCACGTCGTCCCCCATGCCATTCCAGAGGCCGGACCACCACGCGGCGATATCGTTCCAATGCTTGTAGAGGTAATAGCCCGCCACCCCAATCGCGGCGATAGCGGTCAAAATCCAGCCGACGGGGGTAGCCTCAATAGCGGCGCCAACGGCCAGAAACGCGGCGGAGAGGGCCGGGAGGGCCGTTTCGGTCAAGACGGCCATACCAAGGGCCATCTCAGACAGCCCCCCCAGAAGGGGCGCCACGGTCCCCAGCAGCGCCAGCACGCCGCGGACGGCGCTAACGCCCATCGCGGCACTCAGGGCCAAGGCGACCGTCGTTAGGGCCACAAAGGCCGCCTCCACAAGCGGGGCGTTATCCTGCGCCCATTCGGCCAACCCCTCCAGAAGGCCAATTATGCGCTCCAGCACGGGCGCCAAGCGGGTTAGGAGCTCTTCGCCGATGCTGTTTGCCGTCTGGAGAAGCTTTGTCCATGTCGCCTGAAGGTGCAGTGCCGCTTCAGCGTTCCTCTGCGTAGTAGCGGCATTCTTTTCTTGTTCGGCCAACATGGCCTTGACCGCATCGCGCCCCTTGAGCAGCAAATTCACCGTTCCGGGGTCAAGCCCGATTGCCTGGCCGAAGGTTGCCGCGCGCGCCGGGTCCATCGTCTGAAATTTGTCCGACAGATCGAGGAGGATATCCCCGATGTCGCGCATCTTGCCCGTGTTCACGTCTGAAATGTTCACACCAAGCGAGCGGAACCATGGAATTACCGATGACTCGCCCGTTACGGCGAACATCTGAAATTCCCGAACAAGGTTGCTCATTGACTGCGTAGTTGAGTCGAGAGACCCGCCAACCGTTTCCGAAGCGCGCCCCCAACTCGCGAAGTCGCTCACCGATTGCTTTGTGATGTAGGAAAGGCGCGCAAGGTTCGCGTTCGATCGTACTGTGTCGCTGATGAACTCCTTAAAGCCGCGTCCCGCGGTGAAGACGGCAAAAAGCGCGAGAACCTCATTGCGCACTTGCGAATAGAACCGCGCGGCCTGCTTCCCGCGCTCCTCCATCGCCTTCGCAGTGCTCTCCGCATCTTTTTTCGTCTGGAGAAGTTCGGCGCCCGCTTGCTTGCGCCCCTTCGCGATGCCGGAAGGATCAATGCCGAGCTCGATGATGAGCGCATCAATTATGGTTGGACCGGGCATGTCAGGCCTCGTGCGCTTTGTTTATCAGGTAACGATTGCACGCATCGACCCTCAAAATTTCGATAAGCGCATACAAGTCACCGACGCTTAGAACTGTGTCGAGCTCCACCAATGTTGCAAGGCCAGCCGAAACAACCGCGCCGATACGCGGGTTTACGTTTGGGTATTCTTGGAGCCCAGCGACCTGATCGCCGACAACACCTTCGAAGTGTCGTCGGCTACGGAAAAACCCGTGAGGAGTTCGAACACCTGTCCCTTCAGTATGAGACGGGTTGTCACTTCCTCAATGTCTTCTTCGATCAACGGCCGTGCCAAGTCGGGCTTCGCCTCGCCCGACGGAAGGGCCATAACGCATGACATGAGCTCATTCACCAGTTGAACGATCTCGGCCGAGTTCACGCGCATCACAGCCTGAAGCCCGAGCGCTGCGACGCCTGCCACGCCAGAGCCCATAACGCCTTCTGGCAACTGGACGCCGGACTGTGCCACCGCCATGAGCGCACGCATTCCCCATTCTTCGGTAACCGATGCCGGCCATTCGATCAGAAGAAACGTTTTGTCTTTGTCGCGGTTTTCGGCGGTTACCTTGAAAACTTTGGTCTTGCGCATTCGCCCCTCACAAGGTTGACGGATTGATCGACTCCCATGTGATCCCAAACTTCCGCGGCTGCAAGAGCTTCTTTGCATCCGGCAGCGGTGGGAAGCTGGTGAGAAAGCCCTTGTTCATCGCGTACTGCTTGCGAATTGCCGGGACCACGATGAGACCGACGGCCGGGAAGAGCTCGGCCGCCGTGGTCTGAGAACGCCACCATGTATCGAAGATGTCATTGCTGATGGAATCGCCTTGCAGGGTGATGGACTGCTCGACGGGCACATACACAAAGCCCGCGGACAATTTTCCATCCACGCCCATCTGCGCTTCGGCCGACGCCATCGCGTTTGTGGCAAATACATCGTCCGTCGCGAAGCCTTGAAGGCGAACGGGCGGGAAGAGGCCGGTAACTGCGAGCGTGAAAACGCAATTCGCGGCCGTTAGAGAAGTGATAGCCATCGCCAAGCTCCTTACTGGACCAGAATTGAAGTGAGGTCGATTTGCTGCACGGACTCACCGTCCATGTACCACAGCTTTGTCGGCGGCGAGCCGCGCTCCTGCCGCACGGTCGCGCTCGGGTTCGAAACCTGCAAGTACCAGCCGTCGGTTTCGAGAACGGCCGAAACATCGACACCGGCCGCGGCCGTGATTTGCGCCTTCTGAGAAGCAGAGAGCGTAACCCCGGTGCGGATCGTCCCGAAATTCAGCGCATCGTTGATGGGATCAAGGCACGCCGCCTTGATGAGTGCATAGCCGCCAGCATTGTACGGGATGGATTTCTGCGTCGTGAGCAGCGTCATAAGCGAAAGCTGCAAAGCGTTGTTGAACTGGATCTGATTGATGTAGCTGTCGATCCACGCGAAATCGCCCGAGATGCTTCCGGGATAGAAGAAGTTGAATTCGTCCGCCGCGGTCGCATACACGCCATAGAAATTGTAGCCGTTCGCGATGAGGTTTGCCGCGGCCGTAGCATCCGTTGCCGACGGGGTGAGGCCGGACTGCGAACGGAACGCGCTGGTTGTGCGGCCGTCTTGTTCGGCAAAGTCGATGGATGCCTGAATTGCACATCCGAACACCGCCAAGCTGTAATCCGGCGATGAGATGACGGAAGTGCCCGAGTATTCGGCTTGGCTCACCAAATAACCCAAGCTTGCCGTTGCCGGCACAGTGATCGCAGGCGCCGTATCACTGTCCCACGCCATGTAGGCATAACGGTTGTTTTGGTTGCTGGTCCACTCTGCGAACGCCAGCTTGTTCACGGTGTCGTCATCGTCGGGATCGAACAGCGTGCAGAACGTCGCCCAATTCTGGGTCGTAAGAACGATGCCATCCATAAAGGTGCCAGGGTCGGTAGCGTCCGCGCCCTGCGAGATCACGGCGCCGGTCGCGCTGGTGAGCTTCAAAGACGTGGCGAGCGCAGCGGTCGCAGCATAAGTGATCGTCGCTGCCGCGCCGGTTGCGGTTGTCGTAAAGACAAAGGCCGATGCAACAGAGTCCCACGTCACGCCGAACGGCGGAGTTGTGAAGGCGGCTTCGATGATCGTTGCCGCGTTGGAAAAGCTTATTGCGGCCGACAAGTCGATTGAAGCCGAAGTTTCGACATCGCCCCCCACGGTCAGAGAGATCGTGCCCGCGGCAAGAGCTTTGAGCTCGGTGAGCGTCATGGTCGCCAAACTTCCGCCACGCAGCCATCCCGCGACATCATCCGCGTTGTACTGTGCAAACAGCACCGCGCCCGGCTTCAGGTTCGAATTGTCGAAGCCGTTGAAATAGATTTGCGAAGCCGCGTATTCGTCCGAAGATGGCCCGAAGTACGAGGAAACATCCGCGGCCGTTGCAAAGCTGAGAACGGCGCCGATAGGCGGCCGATCCGAAGTCGTAAGCAACAGCCCCAGAATTTCCAGAGCAGAGCCGCCAGCGCTGAGCACGTTGGGCTGGACGTTCACGATCTGGCTTGCCGGAATAGTTGACATCGTTACTGCCTCCTTAAGAGATTGGGTAGGTAGCGCTCACACTGATCGGTTCGACATCGAGCTCATCCGCGAATTGCTGCGGCACGCTCACCTGCGGGTTCACTTGCAAATACGTCATTACCGCCCATCGGCGCTGCACTTGCTTGTTTTCGTCCTCGAACGTCGCCTCTATCGGATCGTCTGAATAGAGAGGGACAACGCTTGGATTCACCGCTTCGAATTGCTCAATAGCATATTCGTCGCGCATCAACGTTGAAATTATTTGGGCAACGTCCCCGGACGTGTCCCCGTAAACATCAATCTGGACTGGAAATTCGGTGTGCTGAACAATCGCCATTGCACCCGCGGCCATCTTCTCCGAAGCGATCTCCAGAGAATTGTTGACCGAATAGATGCCGACGCCGCCCGGCGTGCCAGATACAAAGGCGGTAATCTGTGTTCCGGCCGGGATGCCCAGCCCGAACAATTCTCGGCCGACCACAATCACGCCGTCGAGAATTTCCGTTACCGTCAAAACCTTCCCCGATATATGCCCGGTGAAAGAGACATCGGCAGACGTGTCTTCATTTGTCGAAAGCCGCGTGCGGCGCCCCGGCTGCATGACAATCTGGAGCGCGTTTGCGGGCTGCGGAACGCGGTTCTCCTGCCCCTGCACAACAACGGTTGCCGAGGGCAACATGATTAGAAGAACAGACCGCAATGCGGTGAAGATCGCATCTTCGGTCACATCTAACGTTGCGGGCAGAGACATCGGCCGAGCTCACACCTGAAGCGTCAAAACAACGGCGCACCAATCCGGCCATTGTTCCAAAACGGTTGTCACGAGCCAGCGCGTCCCATCCGGCCGCGTGATTAAATCGCCGCCCTTCGATGCGCCGCGGATGATCGCGTCGATTTCGCCGTAGAAATACGCTTTGCAAAGCGTGCCTTGCAGGTTCAAGCCTTCGATCTGGCGCAAATCTTTTGTCGAAAGCGGCTGCACTTGTGCGGAAAGATCAACCGGGTCTGCGTATTGCGGAACCTGCTTTCCGGTCGGCGCTATTGTGTACCCGGTGCTTTGAACCCATGACACCGTTTCAGGCGGATTCACCGCACTGATCGCACCTGAAACGGCATCATGCAGGTTCATTACTCGGACGCCTTGTTCTCTTGCGACTGGTCCGCCGCGGCCGCGGGCTCCGGCTGGTCCATTGCTTCGATCAACCGCTTCAGCATCGAAGCGCCGCCCTCAATGTGATGAAGCTGTCGCTTTCCGATTTCCAGAGATTTCCGCGTGTCTTCAGCGGCCCTTTCCATGTCGGCAAGCTGCGCCTTCAACATTTCCTTCGTGAGGATCATCTCATCTCCCCACTTATGCCGGCGCGGTGCTGTAGAGGTTGATGTACCGTGTGGCGCCGTTCACGACTACCGTGATGTATCCGGCCGCCGTGGATGCGGAAAGCGTCTCCGCCGCCATGCCGGAAACATTCGCCAGATTGAAAAGCGCGCCAACCGCATCGCCGCCATCCAGATAGATTGCCTGGCCCACAGTCGCGCCGCCGCTGTTTGTCATGTAGAGGAATTCGAGCTCGCCCGTGCCCGGCGCATCGGCAAGAGCGATATCCAGCCACCCGGCCGCCAGATGATCCACCGAAGTCCACGTGCCGCCATCGGCAATTCCCGCATAGGCGGCCGCATGCAAGCCGGTGCCATCCACTTCGCCGCCGCTTCCGGCAAGGATCATTGCCGCAATGCCAAGCAGGTTCGAAGCTTCGCCAATGGTGTTGCCATCGGCCACCTGCGCCGTGCCAGACAATGCGACTACGCCACCGCCGTCAACGCCATCTGCATTGAAATCGACCGTCGCTTTCAGCGCGTTGTGAACCGCATCGGTGCCGGTAAACGCCGTTTGCACCTGCACGCCAAAGAGATCGTCCGTTGGCTGGTAGGTGAACTTCGTTTGGCCGTTCACATCGAGAAGGCTGTCCGTTTCGTTCCATTGCAGATAGCGCACAAGGCCATCCACGCCGTTCGATGTGCCGGGCAGGTTGAGAGCAACCGGCGTGGCGGCACTCGTGAGGAGCGCCATGATGAACGCGCCATCGACCTTGATGTTGCCGCGGTCCACGTCCCAGAAATTGTAGGTGTTGATAGCCATCTCCGTTCTCCTTCAGAACCGCGCCTGTCACTTCACTTCGCTTGCGACGCTTCCAAGCATGAACCCTGTGTCAACCAGAGGCTTTGTCGAAGCCCCGTAATTCGTCTTCCCAGCCGCCACGCGGCGCGCTGCTTCGCCCACCGTTCGCCTTGTTACCATCAACTTCTGATCGTGGGAACGCATGCCGCGCAACATCACCGTTATTGGGCTGAGCGGCGGCGAATAGGTGTCGATGATCGACTGCCGAAGCTGCCCGGCGATCCCTTCGCCGAGAATTTCCAACGCGATCTTCGCGTCATAGTCATGGGCTGGGAGGAGCGCTGCGAGCGCCGGTCCCCATTCGTCCTGTTTGTCTTTCACCATGTTGGTGAAAAACGGGCGCCGCGGAATGGTCCGCGTACCGAAATTCTGGAGCGCCGCCACCATCGCAACTGACGTACCATCGGGATATCGCGCGCCTTCGAGAAAGCCCACGCGAAGCGTTCCCGGCCGACTAAGCTTTGCGGCCAAATCGGCAAGAACCTTGTTCGCCTTTTCGCCGCCCTTAACCTTCATGGAGATCCCCAAGGCGCTCGTATGATGCGCCTTCAACGGTTTCGGCAACCGTGAGGCGCCACGGCTCGATAAGGAATGCCTCGCGGCGGCCGCCGATCATTGCCGAGACTTCAACCTGATAGCCGTAACCGTCGAATTTCAGCGCGACGACGACATAGGTGAGGGCTGTTGCGCCATCGGCATGAACGATGTCGCCTATTGAAAAGGCGCTTTCGAACGCGACTACAGGCTGCGGGGAGGATACGGCCATGGCACTGGTCCCCCTGTGAACGTCGTGGGCGGCCGATAGAGAAAGCTGCGGTATTGCGCCGTCGCAGCCCAATACGCCGCGCCATAGCGCGTTTGCTGATACCACTGCGCCGTGCCGGGCGGGTAATCATTTTGGAAAGACGCCGAGACGCTTCCTTCCGTTGCATCGCTGAGACGGCCGACGGGTGAATTCGCAGGCTTCGAAGCGCCCGTTGCCGTTGAATTCATCGCGGCGATGTGGGCGGTGAGCATATTCATGTACACAAGCTTAAGGGACGGGTCGTTTATCGGACCCGTCCCATCATTCGCGCAATAGGCGCCCGCTTCTGCGAAATAGGCGGCCGCGGTAGCTTGCGGCACGTCTTCAAATTCCGGGTAGCGGGCCACCCAAGCGGTGTAATCAAACGAAACGATCACACCCATCGTTAAGCCGCAGCGCGCTCCTTCCCGTCATCGCGCTGGATTTCCGAAAGCGCAGGATTGGACCGACGCGGGCGGCGCGGATCGCCGTCCTGTGCCATTGGCTCAAGGCCCGAGCGCATATCCTCATGCTCATCGGCGATTGCTTCGACGGAATCCGCCTGCTCATGCACGATGATCTGACGGTTGTGCACAAGCGCGCTGCCCTGATTTTGCGCCAGCCACTTCTCCATGAAGTCGGCCGGAACGTTCCGGTTCAGCGCATAGCCGCCGATTACCGGAACGCGATTTGCCTTGCCGGTTTCGGTGGCAGGCCCACGCAAAGCGACGCGCACGCCGTCATCTTGCGAAACCTTCGCCGCGCGCGTGCCGCCGCCCATGACGGGTTCATTCACGTCGATTGGCGTGAAAGTGCGAAGGATCAGGCCGTTCGGGACTTTGCAGCCCACCACAACATACTTCGCATCTTTCGGGATGATGGCCGCCGCCGAAGAAGCAGCCGTTTTTGTCTTGGTCCGTGCCATTTTGGCTCCTTAAATGCCGATCATGGAGGCGATGGCAGCGGACATGCGAATGATCGCACCCCACGTACCGCCCGTTACCTTCTGACGGAAGCTCGACGTGAGCGGGATCAGCTTGTGCGCGCGCATCTTCTCGTTGAACGCGCAATAGCCGGTCGGCTGACCTTCGATCTCTTCCACGATTAGCTGCATGAAATTGCCGCCAGAGACGCCCTGCGGGTTGGTCGCAGACAGCGCGCCATATTGAACCGCCGTCTTCATCGTCAGGCTCGGAAAGTTCTTCTTGAGAAGATCCGTGACGTTGACGTTGAAGCCGTTGGTCGCGGTAAGCGCCACCGCCGATGACGGATCAAGCGCGAGCGTCATCTTGTCCGTCGCTTCCACCAAGCCGCCAGTCTGGGTGACCAACTGAAGGAAGGTGTTTTCGATGTCCAGATAGATTTCGTTCGCCGTCGCGCGAATGACGCCGTTCTGAATCCACGCCGTTCCGCCGTAGGCCTTCACTGCCGGCGTAAGCGACGCATTCAAATGCGGGTCATTCAAGAGCCCGTAATTCTGGAGCCCTTCCACACCGAAGAAGTAAGTGAGGTTGCTATACTTGTTCAGCATCGTGGCAGCGGACTTGTCGATTTCCGCAACCCACGAGAGCCGTGCAAGACCGGCGCGCTCCATCTCGCGCTCGCCGTATTCCTTCATGATCTGAAAGAGATACGACTGACGCTGCGGCCAGTTGGTGTTGACGCCCGCGCGGCCGTTTTCGTTGAAGTCATCGTAGCTTGAGACTTCGCCGGTCGATTCCGTGACGGGGAACATCGCCGTATCGGTGAGCCAATCACCCTTGCGGCGCTCGCCGAAGATGTCGGCCGCTTTGTTCGGCGTGAACAACACGGTGAAAATTTCCGGGTCAATCATCGTCGTGAGCATCGCCGGAACGGCGCTGTTCGGATCGGTGCTGAGCGTGGGCTGAGCGTCCATCGCAAGCGTGTAGTCGGCCGCGAATTCCGGCGTGAGATAGCCGGAAACCATCGGGAGGTAGGCTCCCGCGCGCTCAAACATCGCGCGGTCAGCCTGCCATTGTTGTCTGGGGTCCATAGTGTTGCTTCTCCTTAGCCCAACGGTTTGTCGCTGATTTTGACGAGCTCGCCCGCGCCGCCAACGGAACGACAGTACCACTTCGTTTCGATGTTCGAAGCCGAAGAGATTGCCGTGCTGCCGACGGTCTGGGTGTTGTTCACGTAGTACGTGCCCAAGCCGCCCGTGCCCGTGCCGAGCGCGCTGATGTAGGTGCCATCCGCGACGCCCGAGCCGGAAAGCGGCTGACCGACGGCGAAGGTGCCCGAAAGACCGCTCGCGGCCGTGAAGAGGCCGTAGCTGCCCGTGCAGGAAACATCGGTCACATCCTGCTCGCCAATCGAGACGATGTACTCGCCCGCGCCGTTCGCGGTGCCGGAAACCTGCTCCACGATGCGGGTTCCCGTCGTGATGCCGGAACCAGCGATGAGCTCGCCCGGAACGATCAGGTCTGTCACAGCCGACGCAGTGAGAACATCACCAGCGATGGAGCCCGTGAAGCTGGACGCGCCCGCGGCGATTGTGCCCGTTGCCGTGCCGCCGCCCGTCGGGGTGCCGGTCGCGGCGAACGTCGCAGCGCCATTGGTGAACGTCGCGTAGGCCTTCATGCCCGGCAATGCCACGTTCGAGCCTTCGTTCTTCACCCAGAAGCCGCCCCCGATCATCAGGCCCATTTGGAAGCCCTCGGGGATCGTGAGCCCCGCATCCGCAAGATACGTGGTGATGAGGCCCTGCTGGTTGCGGTGGACGAAGCCGGAAACTTCGCCGTTGCCATAGCTGTACACGGTCGAAGGCGTTGCGTTCGCATCGCCGGGATTACGCGCCCACGCGAAGCGGCCAATCGTTACGCCATCCGCGCCTGAGACGAGGCCACCGGGGCCAGCGTCATAGGCATAGCGAGGGTTGCCATCGCAGAAGTCACCCGCGACGGCCGGTGCCGGCTGCACGCCGACATTTTGTTGAATCCCATTCAGTCCGGTCATTTGGGGCCTCCTTACGCCGCCTTGATCGCCGCGGCGCCCGGAAAGCGCTTGGCGAAGTTGCTGCCATCACCCGCGTCCATCGCGAGCTTCTGCTTGGGGCGCGCGCCGGGAACCGGCTGAGCCGCAAGGATTGCCGGAAGGGCGGACTCATGAACGCCGTTCACATCGACATTCAGCGCCTTCAGCGCATGCCGGTAAACATCGGTGGCGGAGTCGAACGTGAGCGCCAGTTCGCCGACATATGGCCGCACGGCGCGCTCGGCATCGCCGATCTCACGGCGCGTCTTTGCGAAATCCGCCTTTGCGGCCGCAAGCGTGTCGGTGCGCGCTTGCTTGATCGCGGCGTCCATCGCTTCCTTGGAGATCATCTCGGTTTTCTCCTTCTCTTCTTCTTCGCCTTCCTTATCGGCGGCGGCCACGGGCGCCCCGGTGCAAAGTGCGAGAATGGCCGCGATAGTCGCGTCATCCACCTTGCCAGCGAGCATCTCGCGGAGCTTGGCCTCGGTGTCGGGATCGGTATCCTTGGCCGCATCCTTGTCCACCATCGTCGCCTTCAACGCTTCTGGCGTCATGGGGAGACCGCTGTTCGGATCGGTGTCAGCGCCTTCGGCAACAGCCGCGGTGCTGAATTGGTCCAGCAGATCGGCGAGCCCTTCAAGCGAAGCATCCTTCGCCAGCAGCGGCTTGATTTGCGTCTCGATGTCTTTGATGAGAGCGGCCTTTTGTGCCGCATAGCTCTTCGAAGAGATGCCTTTGAACTCATTGCTGAGATCCGGCAGCTTCGCGTCTTTCGCGAGCATCGGGACCACATGCGCCAACACTGCGCCCTGCATAAGTGCGGCGCGGCGTGACAAAGTGTGCTTCTTCATATTCAGGGGCTCCTTGCTGTCGAGAACCAGAACATCCGGTCCCGCGCGTCCTTCAGTGACAATCGCCACATGGTTACCTTCGATGTCGCGCATTACGCCATCATACGCCTTGCCGTCAAAAGTGCCTGGCGTCATGTCTGCCCGGTAGCGATACGAGCATGACAATTCACGTTGCTTGTTGCTTTCGATTAGGTCGATGCCCTCTTGCGCCCAAAGCATCAAGCTGTTTTGGAGATAGGGGCCGTCCATCCTCGCATCGGTGCCGGTCGTTCCGATTGTCAGATGTGGCTTCGTATCAGCCGCCGAATGCTTTTCGTGAACCAAAAGCAGCGGCAAGCTGTTGAACGATTTTGCGGCGCGCGCGAGCTCCTTGGGATCGCGGAGCATCCGATATTTGCGGTCGGGATCAAGGCCCAAAGCTTCGAAGTCGGGGATTTCCCAGCCCCAATAATCATTCACCGTGGCCTTGCTGATGTTGGATTCAGAAACCCGCATGCGGCCGAACGAATCCATCGTGCGCACCGTGTCCCGGTCCATCGCGAGGGCTTCATCCTCGGCGTGCGCTTCCTCTTCTTCCTCTTCCCCCATCCACTTCAGGAAGCCGGTCACAAGGCCATCCCAATCTTCCGGGCTCATGTCATCTGCGGTCTTTTCGTGCAAAAGGCGGTCGTTGACCGTTGCAAGAACGCTCGGATGAATGTTGGGGGGCAACTGATTGAGCGGACACCATTGGAAGCCGGAATGCTCATCGTTCAGCTTCGGGCTGAAGGCCGCATCTACGGCCGTCGCAAAGGTGTGAAAGAGAATCCCGGTGGGAGAAAGGCGGCGATCTATCAGGCGCATGTTCCCATGCGTTACCTCGCCAATCTCTTCCTGCCTCTCGCGCGTCGCGGTCTGCTCGGGCGTTTCACCGTCTTCACCGCCGCCGCCCGGCAAACCCCAATAGCCGCCATAGTTCTTCTCTTCAGGGCTGCGCTGCAACAGAAGGATGCGCCCATCAGGGGCAACGAAGATCGTACCTGCCGCCTGCCCGGTCACGTCGGCCGCAACAAATTCGGCTTTCCGTCTTTTGAGGTTGATTTCCATTTGTCGGGTCCATGGTGAGTTTCGTCATGAGAGGTTGTTAGGCGTTCTCTCGTGAGACGGTCCCGATCTCGACCGCCGGCTTTCCGCTGGGGAGAAGTTCACGCTCACGACAGAGGTATGGCTTGGTGTCACCTGCGTCGCAGAGGATGTAAGTCACAACTTTCACCCCGGCGCGCTTCATGAAAGGGCGCGGTTCGCCCACTAGGTCGGCAAGGGCATCATCTGGTGAGAAGCCGGGCGGAATCACCGCCAGAACGATCAGTTCGGGCGGGAAGTGCCCCACTGCTTTGTTGCGGCGCACCTTAACGATGGACCCGCGCTTGAACTTCGCGTCTGGGCACGAAGGGGTTTCACCATGCTCGCCGACGAGGCGATGAAGTTGACCGCCGCCGATCAAAAAGGCTGTCTCTGTCATGGTCAGCCCCAGCCGTGCTCTTTGATGCGGTAGTTGTCAGGCGCACCATCGTCCATAGCCTCAGCTTGCGATTGGGCGTCTATCTCGCGGGCGAACCGGACAGCCTTGAGGTTGTCGTAGGTCCAGCCGTGGACGCCGCCCCAATAGCGTGGGCGGCTGGGTTCGGACTGACCATGCTCAATGAGCCAGCCATATTCAGGTTGGTGATTATCGGCCATTGTTAATTGACTCCTAGGAATTGGAAGGGATGCTTTCGCCATCCGAGGTTAAGCGGAATAAACCTTTGAATAACCATGACTTGTTGAGGCTGGACGGTTTCCAAACCGTGGGGACCGAGCAGGCCGGTGATGGCCTCATTGTCGATGTCGAACTGGCGGACGCAGGGCGTATCGAGCGCTGCGACTGCCCGCCCATGACCGAGATCAAGAAGCACGGCAGGCGCACGGTCCGCTTCAAGGACTTCCCAATTCAGCGCCAGTCCGTGACCCTGCGGATCAAGCGCCAGCGCTGGCGCTGTCAGGGCTGCGGCAAGGTCAAACTGGAGACCCTGCCGGGCATCGACGCCGACCGGAACATGACGGTCCGGTTCCGCAACCAGCTTGCCCTTGATGCCGTCAACCGGACATTCACTGACGCCGCCAACATGCACGGGGTCAAGGAGACGCTGGTCCGCCGGGTCTTCAATGAGTACGCCGCCGAGCAACTGAACGGCTATGTCCCCGCCATGCCCCGCGTGCTGGGCATGGACGAGAAGTTCATCAATGGCCGTGCCCGCTTCGTGCTGGGCGATGTCGAGTCCCGCTCCATGATCGACCTGCTCCCATCCCGCAAGACCGATGTCATCGAAGCCTACTTTCACACCCTCAGGGATCGGCAGAACGTCGAAATCATCACGCAGGACATGTATTGGGCCTACAAGGAAGTGAACGAGCGATACTTCCGCAAGGCCATGATCGTGATCGACAAATTCCATGTTGTTCGATACGCGAACATCGCTGTCGAGAACGTCCGCAAAGCCATTCAGGGCCTTCTCGACAACCAAGGCCGCATCAACATGAAGCGCCGAATTCCGCTGCTCGGTGCGCGTCCAGCAACCCTGAATGACGAAAGGCAGCGCGACCTCAAGAAGCTGCTTCAATCGTTTCGCACCGCTGGTCATTACGCCTTCCGCTTCTTCCGAAAGTCGCTGCGCGCGCGCGCCGCTCCACTCGGACCCACATCCCCTCTCAAATGTTCGGGCGCCTTGTAAGGGATGCCCGGTGCGTCGGCGTCGGTAGCGACCCGCGCGCCAACAGTGGATGTTGCAGAAACGTCTTTTTCGGCTCTCGCCGGAATACCTGCTTCGGCTTCTACACTGGTTTCACCCGTCTCTTCAATGACCGGGGGCGCAGGCTCTTCCTGTTGTTCGTCCAAAACAGCCGCTTCGGGATCGCCGATCTGCGCTGAAGGCGCGTCGCTCTCCGCTTGAATTTCACCTTCCGGCGCCGGTTCGGCGGCGTCTTGCGTTTCCGATTTTTCGGGACCGGCGCTCTTAGAATCCTTACTGAAGGGCCAAGGCATCGTGAACGTCTCCTTACGTTAGGCCCGGAATTACCGGGCGCCACACACATTTGCAGTTGATCTCTTCGCCTGGCAACACCTTTTGGCCTTTGTCGCCCACGGGCAGACCTTCAGAAAGCTTGAATTTCTTTCCGTTCGCGGCGACATGCTTTGGCCTCGGGTGCTGTCCGCCGCCGCTGTGCATCCAAATTCCCTCTTCAAGGCCCAAGCTTGTTTGACGCGCGACCTGATAGGCGGATGTCGCCTTGTTGTTCTGATCGCGCGCGATGAGCGCGGCGCGGCGGCGGGTCACGCCATACTGCTTCTGCAAGTCTGGTACGAGCTCTGATAGATCGCGGCCGCGCTGCACAGAGCGCATCACCTTCCCTTCGATCTGGGTGAAATACTGGCTCGGGATCGAGCGAATGAGCGAGACATTTTCGGCGATCTTCGCTTGCAGAACATCGCGCATCGGCTTTGACAGCGTGAATTTCACCGTCATTCCGCCATTGCGCAAAATTCTTTCAAGCGCCTTGTCGCTGCGGGTCAGGGTGCTGCGAGCAAAATGGGCCGCCAGCTTCGGAGCCACTTCGTCAATGTTCTTCTCCCATCGCCTCGCAAGGCGCTTCATTGAACGCTGAAGCGCGCGCGCGGGGAGTTCATCCTTCGCGATTTCGGGTTCGTTCTTCCTGTAGGCGGCCGTTACCCAATACATGACGGAGCGGTGCATGCGCTCAATCATCTTTTGCAGGGATTCGCGATACTCAGCCTCTATCCCGACATTCGGCCGAACGGCGGGCAGCTTTTTCTTCATGCGGGTGCGCCGATTTTCGCGGCAACCTTCGCCTGTGCCGTTGGTTCCGGTTTGGGCTCTTCGCCGTCGGTATCATCTTGCTCGGGGTCCACTATGCCGTTGATGAACTTTTCCATCTCTTCCGCGTCTTCTGGCGGCTCGGGCATTTCGTTTGGGTTCAGCCCGGCATAAGGGGATTCGGGGTTTCGCACGATTGCGGCGCGTGCCTCTGCCGGCGAGATGATGCCGTCACCGATGCGAACGCTATCTGTTTCGGCGTTCACCTTTTCAACTTCCGCCTTCCCCTTTTCATCGAGCGACCAGAGCTCCTCGAATACAGGAACGATGCTCTCATCCACATCGCCGAACTGCGAAAGCTGGATGACCCAGATCACGCGCATAAGGTTGTCCAAGAAGAACGATTGCTGATAGGCCGCAATCCAATCGTAATACGTTCTGATTTCGCCCTCAGATGAGGCGTTCAACCCTGCCGGCTGAATTCCCAAAAGCTTGATGATCGGAATTCCCGATACGGCCGCCATGTGCTCCTGTGTCTGTGCCTGGAGCATGTCCAGCGTGCCGAGCGGCGTTGAGACGTTCTTCCAGTCTTCAGAATCCTTGTCGATTGCCATTGTCCCGCGGTTGTCGCGCAAGGTGTTGAACAGGTCGATGCGCCGGAAAAGCGCGTCGCCCGCCGCGCCGCCGTCGCCTCCACCGGGCATAAGCTGCTGGCCCATGTCCGTTGAAAGCACGTTCACGCTGAAGCTGTGGATGAGATCGGCAACCGATTGTCGGGTGCGCAGCCAGTTGTCCACGTAGGGCTTCGCCATCTGCGAAAGAGACAGGCCGCCAAATTGAAAGGTGGGCTTCAGAATGTCGGGCACTTCGCGGCCGACAAAGCGCAGCAAGCGCGATGCGTGAACCTTGTTGCCCATCACGTACCACGTTTGCGGATTGTACCAGTCCGGCGAAAGCGGGTTGCTGCTGTTGTAATCGGCCGGGTAACACCACATAGCCTCCACAACCTTGACGCGGCGCAACGGCTTTGCCGGTGAGATCTTCGCCTTGCTCAAATCGCTGCGGCCGTCGCCAATCGGCGTTGGGAGCTCGGGACTCGCCAAATTGTTATCGCCAAAATCCAAAAACAGATGCGCGCGGCCCATGAAGCCATCTTGCAGCGCGATCTCGCGGAAGGCTTCGCGCACCTTCATGCGCTTCAATTCATCTTCGATTTTCTGAATGCGCACATTCTGATCGGAGCCACTTCCACCATCACCGCTCGATTGGAGTTGCATCCACTTCCGGGTCATCTCGGTTGCGATTGTCTCGCTGATGCGCCGGTACTCCGCACGTTGCGCAAGCTGCGAAAGGTATGGGTAGCCAAGAAACGTCAGGCCCTCTTCGTACATCCCAGCGAAAAGACTTTGATCTGCCCATGCCCCGGCAGCGACGATCTGCTCATCGTTTGCCAACAGGTCGTTGCTGTTTGGCGGCAGCGTTCCGGGGGCAGCCTTCATGTGGATGAAGACGGGCGGCCGGGTTCCAGTGCCTTTCGCGCGCGCGCGGCCGATCATTTCGGCCGTCACCTTCATCTTTGTCCCCTGTGCTGAGGCAGGAACGGCCGCGGCAACCTTGCGTTTCTTCTTTCGCTTTTGCGGCGGCGATGCCTTGCGGGGAGACTTCCGCAGCTTAGCCGTGTTTGCCTTGCTCATCTGCGAACCTCGCGCTTTGCACGTTTGAGAACATCGTCGGTCACCGTGAACGTCCTACGACCGGCCAACTTGTTGAACGCGCCCGACGAAGTGTCAACCTGATCGTCATGGCCGACGGGGAAGGAGCACAGTTCATCAATGTAGGGCTGATTCCATGACGCGCGCACCAACACCACGTTTCCAGCCTCAGCTTGTGCGGAAAACGGCTCCGCGCGCGTCGCCTTTGAGCCCGTCTCACGCACCGCTTGGATTTTGTAACCGGCATTCTCCGCGATGATGCTGGACGATTGGGCTTTGCCAGCTTGGCCCGGGTCTTCCGGTATTTCGATCTCCACACCGTAGCCATCGCTCTTTGCGGCATCGCGAACAGCCTTGCGCACTGCTTTTGGCGTACCGCGAAAGCGGATCACGTCTTCCACGTAGTAGGTATCGTCCAACTGCGCCATGAGAAGGCCGACGGTCCAGTCAGGATCGCTTCCGGGCGCTTCAACGGTCGCGGCAAAATCCCAGCGGCGCACACGGCGCGCGCCCACAGGCACCGTGCCAACCACCTGAAGAAACCACTCGCGCTTAAACATGCCGCCTTCGCGCGGCGCCGGGCGTTGCTGGTACTGCCCCGCATAGGCGTAAGAGCCCAATGTCGTCCGCAGTTCGCCAAGCACTTCGGCAGGGAAGCGCACAATGTCCAGAAGTTCATTCGCCTTTGTGCGCGGGTCTTGCCGATAGACTTCCTGCATTGGGCAATCGGCCAATATCGCGCGGCGATCTTCTGGCACCTTTGCGCCCACGCGATACCATGTCTGTTTTTCCGCATCATAAACCGCGCGGATCGGGCTACCGCCGCGGTTCGGCTTGAGCGACGTGTAACAGCATCGCTCGGGCTCAAACTCCATGGGCAAGCACAAATGCACATAGGGAAGCCCCAACCGCAAAATCACGCCGCTGAGATCTTCGCCATGAATTCTCTGCATGATGATTACGATTGCCGAACGCTTTTGATCGTTCAAACGGTTCGATGCACCCTCGCGAAAGCGACGCGTTGTCGTAAGGCGCTCGGCGTCGGATTCGGCGCTCTCAGTCGAATGTGGATCGTCAATGATAAGGCGGTCGCCACGCTGCGACGTTAGTGAACCGAAGGCCACGCCTTCACGGGAGCCGGTATTATCGTTCGCGAACGATGTCTCGCCCGCGCGCACAAGACGGACATGCGGGAAGCGCGCCTTGTACCACTCTGATAGAAGCAGATCGCGCATCTTTCGGGTGTCGCGCTTCACCGGCCCATCGTTGAACGCCGTCGTGAGGTAGCGGAGGGATGTATTCCCCCTTGCCCATTCCCATGCGGGCCAGAAGACGCTCACGATCAGCGATTTCATGGAGCCGGGCGGAACATTTATGAGCAAGCGCGTGATCTTGCCGACCGACACCGCCTCAAGGTGCTCGCAAACCACGTCGATATGCCAGTTGTGGACGTACTTCGCATCCGGCTCGACGACATGCCAAGCCTCGCGGATGAAGCCAGCCAGCGTCTCGCACTTCTTGCGCGATTGTTCGAGGAGCTCTTCGAATGACCGCTTGTCGTCGGCCGATAGGCGCTCTGCCTCTTCAGTTTCGAGGCGATGAATTTCAGCTTCCAGCAGCTTGATAAAGCGGCCGCGGTTAGCCTTTGCCATCAGAGCCAAGGGTATCCCTTGCAGCCCTGAGCTTCTCGATGTCGCCGCCGAACGCTGCAACGATTGCCGTGAGGTCTCTGTCCGAAAGCGCTGCCTCGGTTTCGACCTTCTGCTTGTAGCCACGCTTGCCGCCCTTCCGGTCCAGATAGTAGGTGACCATCGTGCGATCACCGCGGCGCACGCCCTTCACAACATGCCCTTCCGCAATGTCGAGCGTCTCTTCGGTGGCTTCCTCCACGGCGGCCTGCAATTCGGCCGACTCGCGGATGCGCTGGTGAAGTGCCTGGCGCGAGACCTGTAGATCGAGCGCGGCGAGGGAAAGGATGCCCCCGTGCCGCTTAATCGCTGCCACGCCCTGCGCAATCGTAAATTTCACGCCGTCCTCAATGGTCAATTTCAGTCAAGGTGGGGAGCAGGCGCCCGCCACACCCATTTGCAACGTGGGTAATAGGGGTGGTGGCTGTCAAGGCGCAAGACCACAGCATTTCCGCCACTTGCATTACATGCACGAGCAATTCGGACTTGCATCTAATGCAGAAAGGCGCGGGCGGAAGGCGCTTGCATTTGCTGCAAGACGGGTGGGAGCGAGATGAGAAGGGGGCGGACGACGGCTCCCTGATGTCGCGAGCAAGAGTATCGGCCGGGGCTGGGCGGGGGGGGGGGGGCTTACACCGCGAGGCTTCACACGTGCGCGACGGGCAGTCGCCGTCCACGGCGGAATATGATCGCGACATTGCGGATTGTCCATAGGGGCCGACGCGGGTGTGGATGACGGCCAAATTCTGCATTACCGGGCCGACCGGCGCAGTGTAAGGTAGACGGATCAGAGTGTTCCGCGCACAGCGCGCGGGGAGATGCTTTCCGGGTGAATTGATAGGAGGCTGGCATGTAACCTTTCGATCCGATCAGCCGGAAGCTGAAGGACTTTGGTTTCTTCCATTGCGAACTTGCCCGGTGTCACAGCCGGGCATTCTTTTTGAGCTCCACCGCTCCAGCGGCCTTTCAGCCGCCGCTACGAATTCCTGAATGTGGCGGTCTTTGCATCCACAAGCTCGGCGCCATCGAGCGGATCGGCGCGCACCCCAAACCGGCGTCTCCGATATTGGCGATTGTATACTTGACGCACCGGGCCCGGCTACCCATATAACGGTTACAGCCACTTAGGACCCGCCGCCAGCCGCTGGCCGAAAAGACAAGATCAACCAGAAGCTCGAAATCCTGCCAAGTCAGAAGCCGCATGAGGCCGATGATCGCTGCGATCATGGCGCGCTCGGCTTCATCGGCGTTTTCCAGCTCGGGCGATTG
>WGNJ01000033.1 GCA_016124635.1 Alphaproteobacteria bacterium
CAGGGCGGCAGCCGACAACTCGGACGCCGAGCGCGTGCGGGGCCAAGTCGCCTCGCCTCTCGCCGGGATTCCGGTTTCCGTCAAAGATCTGTTCGATGTCGCCGGCGAGCCGACACCGGCGGGCTCCATCATTCTGCGCCATGCACCGCCCGCCGAGACCGACGCGCCCGTCGTCGCCCGGCTCAAACGCGCCGGCGCCGTCATCGTCGGGCGCACGCAGATGAGCGAGTTCGCGTTCACGGGGCTCGGGCTCAATCCTCATTGGCCGGTCGTGCCGAACCCGCACGACGAACGGCGCGCGCCGGGCGGTTCGAGCTCCGGCGCCGCGGTCAGCGTAGCGCGCGGCCAAAGCGCGATGGGACTGGGCACCGACACCGGCGGTTCGGTGCGCATACCGGCGGCGTTTTGCGGTCTCACCGGGTTCAAGCCGACGCAACGGCGGATCACGCGCGAAGGCGCGTTTCCGCTCTCGCCGTCGCTCGACAGCATCGGGCCGATCGCAAATTCGGTCGCCTGCTGCCGCACGGTCGATGCGCTGATCGCCGATGCGCCTATCGAGACGCATGCACCTCTCGGCCTCGGCAATTTGCGTCTTGCCGTTCCGCAGGAGCTGGTGCTCGACGAACTGGATGCGCATGTCGCGAGCGCCTTCGAGCAAGCGCTGCGGCGCCTGTCGGCTGCGGGCGCACAGATCGAGGAGCACCACTTTCCGGAATTCGCGCGGTTGCCGGAGATCAACGCGCGTGGCGCGCTCGCCAATGCCGAAGCCTACGCGGTGCATCGCGACGCCGGATTGCTGGCGCAGCGCGACCGCTACGACCCGAACGTCATTGGGCGCATCGAGATCGGCGGCCGCATGAGCGACGACGACGTCCGCCGCATCCTCGAGGAGCGCACGGCTCTCATCCGCGCCACCGATGCGCTGACCAAACAGTTCGACGCCCTGCTCTTCCCCGCCGTCGCGATCGTGGCGCCGCGGTTCAGCGACCTCGAACATCCGCCGGCTTTTGCCAAGGCGAACGCGCTGGCGTTGCGCAACGCCAGCCTCGTCAATTTCATCGACCGATGCGCGCTGTCGCTACCGATGCACGAGGACGGCACGTTGCCTTGCGGCCTGATGGTCGTGGGCGAAACGATGGGCGACGCTCGGCTGCTCGCCATGGGCGAGGCAATCGAGGCAGCGCTGTCGCCGCGCTGAGACTCAAGCCGGCTCCTTGGATTCCGCGGGAAAGCGGATGAGCGGCATGCCAAGCTCGAGCGCCGTCTTGAATATCGCGAGGCAGAGCACGGCGATCACCGGCTGACCGATCAGCGCAACCGGGAACGCGACGATCAGAATGGTCACGTGCAGCACCACAATGCGGCCGTAGGGCTCGAACATCTGACGCATCGGATCGGTCTTGCGCCACGCGCCGCGCATCAGCCACAGCCAGACGAAGCGAAACGCGAGCACGGCGATCAAACCGAGCACCGCCCAGCGCAGATCGCTGTCCTCCTGCAACATGCCGGTGACGCGCGCCGAAACGTCAAAGGCATCGCCGCTGGAGGTGCTGTGGCCCGCGAAGACGTCGGCCATCTCGAACATGGCGAAAATAAAGATGCCGTGGACGAAACAGAAGATGCCGTAGTGCACGATGAAGAACGGCGCCAGGAAGAACGAGAGCCAACTCTGCGGCGCCGGCTTGGTGAGGCCGGCGATCAAGATCTTCGGCACATTGAACGCGCCGATCAGCACGTTCTCGATCCAGTAGTAGATCAGCAAAGGCAGCGCGGCCCAACCGAAGAACAGCACGCCGATCACCGGAATGGCGTTCGAGGCGAGCGTCCACCAGCTTTCGGGCGTACGCAGGGCATTGCGCAGGATTTCGAGCACGCTCAATCGCTTTCGATTCGAAGCTTTGCCTTTAGGCTTAGCATGCTCGGCGTGTGGCTTTGCGAGAACGTGAGGCCGGCGCGATGCGACCGCCGGCCAATACGGAATAACTTGGGCAGCTGGCTTTTGGGCGTTTGACTTGCGCATTCTCGGAGAAGATCGAGAGCCACATTCACGCGATTGCGCCGCACCGCATGAATTACGACTTCGTGGGCATAGCGCTGATTGAAGCCGCAGAGGCTACGCCGTCCCAATGATCCTAGCGACAACACCGACAAGCATCTGCTTTTGCTCGCCCATCTGTGTGCCAACGGTTCTTTGTTGCAGGCTCTCGACTTGCAGGACTACGTCTCTGTATTGAAACGGGCTCTCGAAGTCGAACCGCGAATTGCCGAGCACCCGCACAAATTGGAATCTCCCCGAGCCGATATCTTGCGCGGCAACTACAGACCCAACCAGCATGTCGTTCTGGTAGATTGCATCAGGATTGCGCGCAGGCGCTGACAGAGGTCTGGGCTTCTCCAGTTCCGTCAGTTCAGCCGCCAATTCGTCCCGCTCTTTGATGACGTTGCCTAGTGCCAGCAGGTTCTCTCGATAGAGACGAAATGGTGCCCAGAAGAATAGACGCGAAACGAAGATCAATACCCAGGCAGCCGCAATTGCCATTAGCGTGCTTGCCGCAATCCCTCCGAACCCGGATGAGATTGTCACGTCTATGTCCGCCACGCCGAAGATGATGGCAAGTAATGCCGCGCCGAGAATCGGGGCCCAGGCGCTCGCAAGTGTGATGGACCCTTGCCACGCTAGCCAAAAGCACTTCCCGCAATACGAGGCCAAGTCGCGCCACATTCGACTAGACTAGACGGATTCTGGCCAAGCTTTCGAATCGGCTCCCGAAACGCCAAAATTCGAAGGGTTCATTTCCAAACTGATCTACTGCCACAAATTGACAGCTGCCATGATAGTGTGGCGGCCTCAAAAGGAGGCCTCCTCGTGTCGCGCGCTCAGCGATTGCTCGACCTCATTCAAGTGCTCCGGCGCTACCGCCAGCCGGTCAGCGGCGCCACGCTGGCGGGCGAACTCGGCGTGTCGTTGCGCACGCTCTACCGGGACGTCGAGACGCTGAACGGACAAGGCGCCTCGATCGACGGCGAACCGGGCGTCGGCTACGTGCTGCGGCCGGGGTTCATGCTGCCGCCGCTGATGTTCTCCGAGGACGAAATCGAGGCCCTCGTGCTCGGCTCGCGCTGGGTGTCGGAGCGCGGCGACGCGCCGCTCGGCAAAGCCGCGCGCAATGCGCTCGCCAAGATCGCGGCGGTGCTGCCGTCGGATCTGCGCCAAGGGCTCGACAGCTCGACGTTGATCGTACCGCGCAAACGCGAAGCCGCGGGCGACGCGGAGCTCACGACCATCCGCCAGGCCATACGGACGGAGCGCAAGATGCGCATCCGCTATTCGGACGGCGAAGGCGCGGAAACGAAGCGGACCATTTGGCCGTTCGCCGTCGGCTTCTTCGAACGCTCGCGCACCGTGCTCGCGTGGTGCGAAATGCGCGAGTCGTTTCGTCACTTCCGCACGGACCGTATCTTGGCGCTGACGCCGACCGAAACGCGCTATCCCAAGCGCCGCCTGCAACTTATGAAGGAGTGGCGCGAGATCGAGGGCATCGTGCTCGACAAGGAACGCGCGTAAATTCCGCTCGGCCGCAATCCAACCTCAACTTGAGCTTGCAGCTTTTCAACAGGCTCGCTCATGGAGGAACGCAGACACACGCTTTGACTTGGGGCAGAGTGCGCTCGACTGGCGTTGGACGAGCGAGCGCCTTTCGGAGACGCATCAATGCTTCGACTAATGATTTCCGGCTTTGCAATTCTATGCGTCGCCGGCAGCGCATTTGCCGAGACCGTGCGCGATAGCGAACACCATTTCAAAGTGACGGCGCCCAGCGATTGGAAGGTCGAGAGAAATCCGAGCGACGACGTCCAGGTTTCGATGACGTCGCCCAAGGCCGATCAAACGGGCGGCATCTGCAACGTCGCTACCGAGGCGCATCCGAAGAGCGCCGGCATGAGCCAGGCCGAGGTCGATCAGTCGCTCGCGAACGAGATTACGGACGATGCCTGGGCGGCGTCGTTCAAGAGCGTGATCTTCATCAACCACGTCGTCATCGAAAAGAGCGGCACGCAGAATATCCACGGTCACAAGGCCTATTACGTCGTCGTGAGCTTCAACTCGATCACACCGGGCGCACCGATCGTACCGATCCGCCTGAAGCAATATCTGCACGCCATCCCCGGCGAAGCATTTTGGGTCACCTGCAGCTCGTTGCAGAGCGCGTTCGAGGAGGAAGCGGAGGCGTTTCAGACCGTGTTCGACTCGTTCACGATCCTGACGGACAGGGTCGCGGTTTCGCGGACGCCGGGCATCGCGTCTCTGACGCTTTACGCACGCGAGAATTTCGGCGGCGTCAGCCATGTCGTGACGCAGAGCACGCCCGACTTGGCGCTTGCCGGCTGGCGCGGAACCGCCGGCAGCATCAGCGTCACCGGCGACGACGTTTGGCAAGTCTGCGAGGGCACAAACTACGGCGGCGCTTGCCGGCTGGTGTCGACGAGCTCGCGGCAGAGCGCCGACGTGAAGTCCGCGCGGCGTCTGCAGCCGGCGGACGTTTCGCTTGCCGTCTTAATGCAGACCGGCGGCGCACGAAGCGCCGGCCTTTTCGTCACCCATCACTGAGCACGCTGGAGGAGAGACCACGATGAAGCTCACGACACTTTGGACCGCAATCCTTGCGATTGCGCTCGCCTCGGCGGCGCATGCGGCGCAGTACAGCGACGCCGACGCAAATTTTAGGCTGACGGTGCCGGACGGCTGGCAATCGGCAAAGGTTGTCAACGAATACCTCAAGCTGATGATGGTCAAGGGCACGGACAAAGAGACCTTCGGCATCTGCACGGTCGTCACGCAGAAGCATCCGGAAATGCAGCAGATGACCCAAGCCCAAATCGACGCGCAGATGGGGCCGCTGATCGACGAGAAGTTCTGGCAATTTGCGCTGACCATGTCGCCCGGCCTCGATGATGCGAGCGTCAAATCAGCAAGGACCGACGTGCGCGGCGGGCGCAACGTCTACACCGCGGAGATGTCGCTGAAGCTCAAGAACAAGACGAACGGCGCTACCCTGGATGCAAGTGCCAAGGAGATCATGCTGGCGATTCCCGGACAGTTCTATTTTGTCGCGTGCCTAGCTCCCGACACCGGCTATGCGGCGCTGGAAGAAGACATCGACACCGTCTTGACTTCGTTCGAGCCGCTGACGGACGCGGTGGTCGCCCAGAACGACGCCGGCGTCTCGGCGCTGACGCTCTATAGCGACGCGAAGTTCGGCGGCGTCAGCCGCGTGGTGACAAAGGACACGCCGGATCTCACCGTCTACGGCTGGAGCAAGCCGGCGGGCAGCGTCAGTGTCTCCGGCGGCGCGCCCTGGGAGATGTGCACGGGCACGAACTACGCGGGCAACTGCCAAGTGGTGACGGGTGCGTTCTTGTCCGATCCCGGCCGCGGCGGCGCGGTCTTGTCGGCGCGGCGCTTGAACCCGCGCGAACCCGCGACGCTGGCGCGCAGTCTGCAGAGCGATGCCGCCCGCGCGCTCGGCGAGACCGTTCTGCGGGCACACTGAGCCGGCGATGGTTTGTGGCGACGCGCGGTGTCAGCGGCGTCGCCGCTATCCGCCGTGCACGCCCGCTTGCAAAGTCAAACGGAGCGCCCAAAACGTGGGCGCTCTTTTTTTGGGCGTGCATGAAGGACACAACCTTTGTCTCTGAATCGAAACGATCTTCTTCGCCTACGTTTCAATCAGCTTGCACGCATGACAAGGCGCACCACCCGAACCCTCGGGTAGGCCGTCTGGCGTCACTGGGAACTCTGTGTCATTGTTTTGCCGGGCTTGCACGATGACCGACAAACCGACCGCAGACGAATATCGGCGCATGGCGGAGCAAGCGCGGGCCGTCGCCAACAGCACGCGCGACGCCAAGGAAGCCGCGGAAGCTTTGAAAATCGCGGAGGACTACGAGCGCATGGCGGACGCGACCGACGCCTCGCTACAGAGCGCGCTCGACCAGATCCGAAAGCCGAACTGACCGGCCGCGAATTTACGGTTCGCTTTCTTTAAGCTTCGCTGCGTCGAGAGCCGCGGCCGATCCAGAAGAGGGCGATCGCGAGAATCCAGACCACGAGCGGCGGTCCGAGGGCGCGAAGAAGGTAAGCGTAGATCCAGGCCTTCAGCCGTTCGCCGTGCTCGCGTTCGAATTGCGCGCGCTGAGCGCCCAGCCATCCGGCGAAGGCGCGGTCG
This sequence comes from Alphaproteobacteria bacterium, assembly GCA_016124635.1. Taxonomy (GTDB): domain Bacteria; phylum Pseudomonadota; class Alphaproteobacteria; order Micropepsales; family Micropepsaceae; genus SZUA-430. The sequence goes on from WGNJ01000033.1 coordinate 6,228, forward strand.
GCGATGTCGCCGACCTGATCCTCGCTAAGCTGCTGATAATTGCGGCAGCGCCCGTCCCGCGCCGACGTCCTGGCGCGACGGTATTGAGCGACGGCCTCGCGGCGCACGACGTAAGCGTTCATGTCCGAGGTGACGCGAAACGAGAAGCGGCAGTCGTCCTGAAGCTGCGTCGCGACGACCGGCATGACGGCGCGCGGCACGGTCCCCCAAGCGTTGTAGGCGACGAACGCCGCCCAGCCCAAGGTCGCAAGCAGGAGAAGGCGAAAGATGCCTCGCCGGACGCGCATGTGAAGCCTCCCCTACCCGCTCTCTTTGCCGAGCGGGCGATGAGCAACGACCACGGTTCGCACAGGAGAGACAGCGTGACCTCGTGCGCCGCTGCGCGCAAGAGCAGGCGCCGGCTCACAACTCCTTCGCGCGCGTGGGCCAGCCCATGTCGATGCCGAGCACGAACTGCATAAAGAGGACCATGCCCATTGCCGCCGGAATGCCGACGAACATCAACGCCTTCAGAAGCTCGTCGCGGTCGTATTCCTCCCTCGTCACATAGTGATGGCGGCCGTGCTCCTCGATCGACCATGTCTGCGCGCCGCGCGGCTCAGGCGCGCTGTGTTCGATCATTCGCGTGTGGACGTAGAAGAAGCCGACGCCTTCGAGCCATACCGCCAGGAAGAAGATCGAAAAGACGGTGCGCACCACGCGCTTCCACCGGGCTTCGAGCGGGGGCTCGCGCCGCGGCTCCGACGCCGCTTCGCCGCACTCGGCCCTAAAGTCGGCCTCCGCGAAATGAACGACGTGCAGAATCTGAAGCACGGCGAAGAGGGCGATGCCGGCTAGCCCCAGGTCCCACGGCATCAGCGCAACCGGCGGCGGGAATTTGGTGTTGATCGAGAGCGCGAAGAAGCCAATCAGCGCCACCGTAATGACGGCGCCGAGAACGTCTTTCGCGCCGGCACCGCGCCAATGCCAACCCAAGCGCACGCGCCTGAATGCCGAGACCAGCGCAACGGCCGACGCGACGGCGCCGGCAACGAGGAGGTAGATTGCGCGGTCAGGGAGCCTGCCGAATAGCGGCGCAACGACCAGCGGTGCGATGAACAACACCATCATCGCGATGTGGTAGACGAACAAGCCTTTGAACTCGAGGGATGTGTCGGCCCATCGCTGCGGCATCTTCTGCGGGCGAGAATCGAACGGCCACATCTTCTACGCACCTCCGCCGCTTGGCATCAGTCGCGCGCATAGATGGGCAGCGATTGTGGCAATCACCATTCGCTCACGACATAGCTGAGGTGCGCAATTTGCGCTACTGCGCGGCCAGCGCTTGGTGTTCGGCAGCGTGCGGCTTGGCGCCTCGGCGCGGGCCCGAAAGTTCGCAAGCGCGCTCGGCACGTTTGAGCAAGGTTTCCCACGTGAGGAAGCGCACGATCGTCGGCGCCTCGCCCTCGGAATCCCACTTCACGACGACGTCGTTCATGTGGTCGGGGATGCGGCCGCCGATGAGCAGGCACTCGATGCGACGGCTCATCAGTTCGCGCGGCGCCAGTTTGCGCAGATTGGCGGCATAGCGCAGCACCTGGTCGCGCGCGGCCTCGTTCAAGACGCCGATGCCGGGACGCTTGGCCTCGACGAGCAGCAACGCCTCGTCGCCGGCATGCGTGCGCGGCGTCCCGAGCGCGCCGACCATCGAGACGACGGCGGCGATGTCGATGCGCAAGGTCGGATCGGGCGGCTCCTTCCAAACGCTGTGGTCGCTTTCTTGGTAGGTGTCGTAAAGGCTCGAGAGAGCGTTCGGCAGGTTGACTTCCCACTCGATGCGTTCGCCGATCAGGCGAAACTCCGGCTCGAGCACCCACATGTGGTTCCGAAGCAGCGCCTTCGCTTCGTCTTCCGTCGCGTCGGAGCCGGCGTGCCAGACTTGCTGCATCTCCGCGAACGCGCGCCAGCGTTCGCGCGCACCGCTGCGCGCTTCGTTGAGCTCGTGATGCAAACGTTCGATGTGCTCGCGCGCGTGCTGGAATTCGGCGACCCATTGGCGGCGGTCGTCGTCGCGCGCCGCCTCGAGCTGTTGCAGCTCCTGTTCATGGTCTTCCGCCGCTTTGGCGTGCCGGGTCGTGAGCGCCTTGAGGCGCCGGGCCACGCCCGCGGTGCTCGCTTCGCGCCACAGGTAGAGCGCGCCGCCCATCGTCAGAATGGCAGCGAGGTAATAGACGACAATCGCGATTGTCGTGCCCATCTCGCGCCGCCCCCAAACCGGCTTTGCGAACCCCGAAGGTAAAGTCTGCGTCTTATCGCACGCCACCGCCAGGCGAAGTGCGCGCCCGCATTTCTCTTTCTTCTCAACTGTGGCTTTGAGGCATGTGCGCGGTCGCCACTTTAAAGACCTATGTTCGGATAGGGTCGTCCGACGCCCGCCTTGCGGGCGGCAATATTCGCCCTTACCTTGGCCTGAACGACTTCGTTTTCAGCTGCCACGCGATCGGCGACGTTCGCGGTCGATGGCAGTGCACTGAGCTTGGCCTCAGCAACGCGCACGGCGCCGATCGCGGTGACGTAGTCCAGTTCGCTCTGTTCTGCGCTGGCTTGTGCGGCATTCTGAGCTGCTCGCCTCGTCTCTTCCACTTTTTGAATCGCGGTCAGTTCCGTGCCGGCCGTGCTGATGGCTTCTGGCGCGTGCGTTTTCGAATTTAGGTGGACGGTTGCGAGCGATCCGTCGTCCCTCAGAGTGAATTTCGTGTCTGAGTCCGAAAAGAGCTGTCCCTTGTGTTCGAGGAGGTAGAGCCTGTCCGGGTTAGCGAGCGCCTGCGTCTGATCCTCATTGACGCGGACGTAACCTTTATCGGTCTTGCGATAGAGCTCAACGACATATGGCTCTCGCACGCGATAAGGGACGCCGTTGACCTCAGTGTTGGGCTTGGGGTCGGAGGGCAATCCAGTGGTGGCGATTTCAGCGGAACAGGCGGAAAGGCCAACCGCCAGCAACGGGACAAGTACGAATCGTGTCATGGGCATTCCTCCGGGAGCATCGGCTTCTCGCGGTCAGCGGAATGGCCGAGCGGGCGCAGAACTACGACAAAGTCTGGAGCCGCAGCCTTGTCCCCTGCGTCCCAATTCTGAGAGGCGGCGATGCAGGTCGGATAGGTGCGTTGTGCGATCAGGACCGCGGGCGGTGTCGCCTCTTTGCCTTTGCCTGCGCCGGCAACTTGCTCCGCCCGTGTGTCGAGGAGCGCCTTCAGGCGATCGGCCTCTGCTCTTTGCTTGCCGTATTCATCGAAAGGCGAGGCATGAGGCATCGCCTTGGCTTGAGGCAACCGATTGAGACGGCTCTCAAGCGTGTGATAGCGCTTGTACTCTGCGGCAAGGCCCAAGAGAGACCCGCGCGCCTCATTCAGACGAGCCCACTCGAGGCTCGGTTGACCGTTGTATTGGCTGGTGAGTTCGCCGCAGCGCGTTTGCCTTGTCTGCAAAGCCAAGGCGCATTCCTCGATCAGCTTGTCATAGTTGGCCAACCGCCGCGCACGCCAAACGTCCGGCTTCACAGTCGCAATCGCCGCAAAAGCGCGCGCGACCTCCGCCAACGAACCTTCGGCGGCGATCAACGGCTTGGCGCCTCCCAGTCCGACAGCGATTGCCCGGTCATTCCATTCTTGCACGCGCGAGGCGAGAAGCGACCCGTCGACCGACAGAGAAAGCTCCCGCTTCAGCCTGCGCCAACGGGCTTCTTCATACCCCTCCTGCGTCAACTTCGTCGCAACATCCAAGGCGCGGACCAGGCGCGCAGCGCCGTCGCTATCAGCCTTGCTGAGGAGCTTCTTGAGGCGCGTGTCGAACGTCGTCGCAATCTCGTCGTTCTTGTCGGTCACGATCCACGCGTCGACTTTGTCGAGATTTGCCTTGAGATCGCTCCCGACCGCGTCAGCGACCTTTGCCCCGGCGAGCGTCAAGCAGACGCGCTCGCTGTCGCTGCGATAGGCGAACGATTGCCCGAAATCGGCTTTGTCGTCTTTCTTCTTCGCCTTGTCTTCTTCGTCCTTCGTCTCATTGCCGAGGAGTGGCGTGACGTAGTGCCCTTCAATTTCAAGGCGAATGTTTTCGAGGTCTGAGCCGGACCCACAAACCGCCTTTGTCTTCAATACCTCGACCACGCACACAGCTCGCCAGCCCAATGCCCATTCCGGATGTTTGCATGACGCAAACGGGCTGGTGTCCGCGAACCTAATCAGAGTTAAGTCCATCAAACGACTTTGTTCCGTAGCGCTGCTCCTGAAAGATGCCAGCCCCTTGGCTGGTGCCGCCTTCGCGACGCTGATCACGAGGTCAGCGAGCGCCTTTAGCGTCGGTAGAACTTCATCGGTTTGGTGGCCTTCGACCGACGAGATCCCGCCGAGGTCGTTCAACGCCATTTCGAACTGAACGTCGGCGAGTAATGAGGGCGATACACGAAGCGTGTAGCGTTGGTCGGGATCTGGCACATAGCTCGGCTTCACCGAATATTTCACGTCGGCGCCGCTGCCGTCGCGCGTGACGACAAATTCGGGACGCATGAGCGTGTAGGGAATTCCAACACTCTCGCCGCTGGGAATCTCGCCGCTCGGCGCCATTTTTGTCCCGGCGTATTCGGTCGAGCAGCCCGCCAAAAACAGCGCAAGAGACGCCGCGGCCGTAAACAAATTTCGCAACCGAGGCGCCGATGTTGCGCGCAAACCCTGCCGTCGAAGAGATTTTCTCATCATGACCCCGCCTTGGTGCGCAAAAAATTCATTGCGGTGGCCGAATTGCGCGCCGCGCCAGATTATCTGCGGATACATTTGATCCCAGACTTTCCTTTCTTGCACTTTCAATGTCTTTGCTTTTGGAATGTGGCCTACTTAAAATGATACCATGTACGTGAATTGCCTCCTACTTTTATTATGGTTGCCACTTTTTACACCACCTCTTTCTAATACTGGTTGTGAAAGCAAAGTTCGGTTTCTCCTTTCGCTTGTGGGAAGATTTGATGCGCCTGTTCACTCTGTTGATTCTAACGCCACTTGTGGTCGCATGTGCCTGTGTTGATGAGCGCGCCGGTGAGCCGCGGACGTTCGTCGAACAAGCGCAAGTGGACGTTGGTGACATCGTCGCGCCGCTACCGCCGAACAGCCATCGCCGACGCTCTCAACTGTCAGGGAGGCTTGCGAGCGAGCCGATGACTTTCGACGCGCTGCCGGAAGGCAGCCAAGTTGCCGATGCCCGCGAGTTTGAGCGGATGCGCGCCTATCTGCAGAATATGAGCGCGAATCTTACTGTTCTGAAGACGATTCAAGTCGGCAGTCAGACATTCGACTGCATTCCGATGCGCGAACAACCTTCGCTGCGCAACACGAACGAACCCGTCGACATGGCGCCGGACCCCAATACCCCCGGCGCTCTTGTTTTGGGGCGGCCCGACGCGATCTGCCCGCCGAACAGTGTCCCGTTCGCGCAGCTGCGAATGAGCGTGCTGACTCGGTTCCGCACGCTGGATGACTTCTTCTCGAAGGATCATGGCCAGACTTCGTACCGCTTCCAATCACGGACGCCTGCGGCCCCAGTGGTCAAACACCGATATGTGGTCCTCTATCTGAAGGACGAAAAGACAGAAGGGGTGCGCTCGACATTGAACATTTGGAGCCCAAGCGTCGCCGGAAATGACATGTCGCTCTCGCAGACGTGGATCGTCGGGAAAACGCCGCAATCTGTCACTCAGACTCTGGAGAGCGGGTGGCAACATTGGCGCGGATGGGACGACTCGCGGTCGGCGCCCTTCATCTATTCAACTCGTGACGGATACAAGGCAAACGACGGGACGAAAGGTTGTTACAACCTACGTTGCAAAGGCTTCGTCCAAACTACCCCGCAGGTCGTGTTCGCGCCTTTCGCGGACGCTCTCTACAGCGTCAAAGGCGGGCGGCAAGGCGAACTTGCGATTGAGTGGCGGCGCAAGAGTGACACGGGAAATTGGTGGGTGAAAATGAACGGCGTCTGGCTAGGCTATTATCCGGCTGCGCTCTTTGCCGGCGCAACGCTTGCAAACCGGAACGAGCCTTTGGAGGTGGAGTTCGGCGGGGAGAACACAGGGATCGCGCCCCAAGCCGAAATGGGAAGCGGTGAACACGCGAGGTTCAAGGACGGTCACGCCGCCTATCAAAGTGGAATGGCGCGCCTTAACCCTGCGGGGCAGTGGGTGGCGATGCGGCCATATACTCAGTCCGTCGACTATCCCGATTGCTACTCACTCGAACGCGTATTCGGTGCGCCCAACAACGCAAGCATCACCAAATTTTTCTTCGGTGGGCCGGGATTGAGGGATCCGGCTTGCTCTGCTTCGGCGCCGCTGCTGTAGTGGTCGCACGACCGCTCGCGTTGAGGCCGGCGGCGATGCGTTTGAGGCCTTTCTCCTTGGCACGGTAAGCGGTCCAGCGGCGGCGCTTCAAATACGCGACGCCGGAAAGTTCGGGGCGGCCTCTCGCGACGGCCAGCGCCATGCCTTGAATGATGCGCACAAGCTCGGTGTGGTCGGCGAGGAAGCGCGCGTGCCAAGACCAAACTTCGAGCATCTCGTCGATGGCGCGCGGCTCGGGCGGACCCGGCCGCGACCAGTTGGGCGGAAACTGCGCGCGATCGCGCGTCTCCTCCGCATTCACGGCATCGGCGAAGGTGCGGCGGATCGCGGGCCAGTTCGAGCCCAGCGTTTTGGCGCGCTCGAGCGGGAGGCGGCTCAGCGTGCGCATGGCATCGACTTCGCGCGTCCAGACCATCGCCGCGCTCCACAGATCGGCGCGCTCGTTCAACTGGTGCCCTCCGGCTTTGCCAGCGTCGGCGCGAGCGCGGCGACGACGCGCGCGCTCACGCAATTGCGCAGGAGCTCGCTGAAGACCTGCTCAAGCGCGCGAACGCGAGCGCTCGATGCATCGTCGCTGGTGCCGCCGGCGCGCTCGAGCTCGCTCAAGAGATCGGCGACGATGTTGGTCAGGATGACCAAATAGAGCGCGATCGCCGCCGCGTGCGGCACCGGCCCGACCGTCGCCTGAGAGACGACGGCGCGAACGTTGTGCGCGAGGCGCGCCGCGGCATCGCGCGGCAATCGCGCACCGGCTTGGCGGATGTCGCGCGCCAGCGTCTCGGCGATGTCGTGCATGCGCAGCGCCTTTTCCGAACTCCCGGCCATGGGTTGGATGATGTTGCTCATGTCTTGCACCCTCCGTCGTCACGTGTTCGCGCGGGTACCGCCCCCCACAGCGGGGGCGGTATCAGTTTGCGTTGGATGATGTTGCTCATGAGGCGGCCTTTCGTTCCTCGCAAGTGATGGTGACGGGGCCGACATGCGCGCTCAGCACGCCGCCGAATTTTTCGGCGATGGTGTCGGCGGAGAAACGCGACGGGGCGACGAGCGTCGTCTCGCCGGCGAGCCGGCAGGGCGCGAACCAAACGCGCCAGTCGTTCGGCGCAAGTTTGGATTTGAGCGCGCGCCACGCGTCGCTTGCGCTCTCGCTCCAATCGGGACCTGCAGGGGGCGCGGGCAGCGTGGGCGATGCCGCGCGCGCACGCGCCCGCGAACCCCTGCGACTTGAGCCTTGAGGGCTCAAGTCTTGTGGTTGTGGTTCTGGTTGCGCGCGCATTGCGGCCGCATTGCGCTCGCATAGCGGATCGCCGAGCCGCCAGGCATCCTTGCGCTTGGTGCTCGCGTTGCCGCGCGCGCCGGCGCGGCTGCGGCGCTCGTAAGCTTCGGATGCTTTCTTCAGCTCGTGGTCGACGCGCTTGTGATGCCAGCGGCCGTCGCGCACGTCGAAGAAGCGCGACAGAACCGGACGAAGCTTGCGCCACTCGGCGACGGTCGCGCGCGCAATGGCTGCAAGATGGCGATCGTCGTCGGCGAGCGGCTTGCCGTCGGCCCAATAGGCCATGAGCAGCAGCATGTAGCCGCCGTGCTCGGAGCGCGTGAGACCGAGCGTGTCGCGCAGATAATCGCCGACGAAGAACGGCATGAAGGCGGACGGACGGTTGGTCATGCGGCTGTCTCCGGCGCCTTGAGGTGGAAGCGGCGCACCGGAACGTTCGCCGCCACCGCCTCGATCGGCACGAGGCGGCCCATCGAAGCGTTGGACGTGGCGAGCGGACCGAAGGTCGGGAAGCTCGTTTCGCGCGGCGCGAACCAAGTGCGCAGCTTCTGGAAGTCGATGAGATGCGCGTCGAGAGCGCCGTCGGCGCACTCGAAGGCGTAGAGCAAGAGATCAGCAAGCCCGTACTTCATCCAGCCGTCCTTCTCGCGGCCCGGGCGCGTGCACGAATGCGTCTCGAGCGCGAAGTCGGTGTAGACGCGGCCGCGCCAGCGCTGAATCTTCTCTTCGATGAAGGCGGCCGCACCGTTCGGAAGCTGGGCGATGGTGTCGACGGCACAGCGGCGTTGGAGAAACTCGCTCAAGACGCCGCCGTCGACGACGACGTAGCGGCCGTCCTCGCAATAGTTCCGGTAGAACTGCGGCACCAAGATTGCGTCGCGCTTCGCGCGCGACCATTCCGCGTCGATTGCGAAGTCGCTCATGCAGCCTCCCCGCGACGGTCGCGTGCGTTCAAGAATTCGATGATGGCGTCGCGATGATCGACGAGCGCAGCCCAACGTTGGGCGTCGCGCGCGTTGTCGTAGGAGCGGCCGACGACGACGAGCTGCACGGCACGCTCGACGAAATCGACGGCCATCACGTCTTGACCGGCGTCGCGCATCGAGGCGTACCAGTCCGCGGCATCGAACGGTTCGCTCATTGTTCTCGCGCCTTCTCGTTTTGCAGACGCGCGCGCACCGCACCTGCGACGAAAGCCGGCACGCTTTGGTTCTCCGCTTTGGCGCGTTCGCTCAGCGCTTCTTCTTCCGACGCCGAAAGGTAGATGGTCACCGTGGTCGGGCGCCCGGCATAGGGACGGCCGCGTTTGCGTGAGCGGGGCTCTGTCGTCATGCGCGTTCGCTCCACGGTTGGATCAAGATCTGCAGACCCTTGCCTGCGCCCCAATGGAGCATCAGTTCCTTCAAGACGTCGGGACCGTCGCCGTCGATCAGGTTGGTCGCGGTGAGCAGGTCGATCGCAGCGCGCGTCATGAGATCGAGGCGGCCGCGCGGCGCGCGCTCGAAGGTCAGCGTCAAACGCACGGGCCCGCGCACGCGGCGATAGCGCTTCAAGCGAAGCTCCCAGCCCGCCCGGCTCGCCCAAGCGCGCGGCGCTTGCAGCGCGGGCGACGGCAGACCCGCGATCAGCACGCTCGGCTGCAGAGCGAGCGACCTCAAGGGCCGGCGCTCGACAACGAACATCGCGCGCGACTTGCGGTTCGCACCGTGCGATGCGCCGCTCACGGCCGTCTCAATTCTGGTTGCCGCCGCCACCGAGGCCTCCTCCGGTACCGCCGACGAAGCCGCCGGTGCCTTCGTCGACGACGCTCTCGACCGCCAGTTGGCCGCGGTCGGTGAGGTTTTCGACGAGGCGGCGAATCTTCTCCTCGTTGCGAGTCCCGACACCCGCCGCGACCTCGCTCAAGGTCGGCAAGACGTTGCCGTGGGTTTCCTTGAAGGACTGCACAAAGCGCAAGACACGGCGCTCGCGGGGCTTCACGGCGGACCTCCGCCGTCCGCCGCAAAGCCGCAGAGCGC
>WGNJ01000034.1 GCA_016124635.1 Alphaproteobacteria bacterium
AGCGGATCGCCTCAAGATGCTCGCGCGCCTTGGTTTCGTTGGAATAAACCGGATTAGAAAGTTCAACAGGCGTCATGGCTTAGCTCTCCCATCACCCAAATGTGGGGTGTCAGGCGCCATCAGTCAAGTATATAACTCCCCGCGCGAGCCCGCGGTAGGTGACGCGCTGCTCGAGTCGCGCCGGCGGCGTTCGCAGGATCGAGCCCATGAACGCCGGCCAGCTGGCAATCGGACCGAAGCGCCCGCCGGCGGTGATGATCCGCCGGTACTCGCGCCAGATCCCGCGGTTCTGAAAGCGGCAGTGCACGACCATGTGGCAGCAGAAGCAGAGGTGATAACGGTCGGTCTTGCCGCGCTTGAAGGGCTCGCTGTAGTCCTCGGCGTGCGCGTGGATCACGCCCGTCTCTTGACCGCAGGCACAGCACTCGCACGGCCGCTTCAGCCGGCCGGTCTTCCATTGCTCGTTAAGCCACCGCTGCGCCGCGGTTCGCTGGGCGCCGCTGAAGCCGTTGTAGCTGTTCACTTGCCCCGGTCCTTCTTGATGTCCTTCAGCGTCGTCACGCCGGCGGTCTTGTACTTGGGCAGCTGCTCGTCGCAGCGCGCGTAGATGATCTCCAGCGTGTCGTCCATGAGCTCAAGGTGAGACTTGCTCGTCTCTGGCTTCAGCCAGGCCTTCACCGTGTGCTCGCTCTTGCCGCTCAGTGCCGCCACGTTCTTGTAGGTGAGCTCGTGCTTCGCCATCAGCGCGCGCAAGAGCTCCTGGTTCGTCCGCATGATCATCCTCGTCAGTCAAAGGGGTAGAAGATACCCTAGACGCTTCGTCAGGCAAGCTCAAATCCCACGGCCTGTGCAGCCACGCCAGCAGGCGAACGGCGTCGGCGTAGCTCACGCGGGCCTCAACCGTGACACAATCATCGCTTGAGGTCTGGTACATCCGCACGTTCCCTTTGCCGCGGCGCGTCTCGTACCAGAAGTCGGAACTATGCCCGCCGTGCCGGTTGTGCTCGAGGCTGGCGACGACGCGGCGCATCGTTTCGATGCGGAGCTCGTGCGCGGCCTTGGTGTCCAGCGTCTGCTGCACGAAGGCCTGTTGCTGCGGCAGCAGCTGGCGGTAGACCGGCAGGAATCGTCGCGCGATGTCGCCGGCGATCGACTTGGCCGGCCGACTGGCGCTCACGCCGATCGCGGAGCCTCTGGTGTCGTACCAGTTATGACCCTTCGGCCACACGCCGGCGACGGTCAGCTTGCCTTGCTCACGCCAGCCTTGGCGGATCTCCATTCGCTCGGCCGGCGCCTGGTCGTTGCTGAGGATCGCGCTGCAGCTGTGGCACTGCTTCTCCTCGATCTCGCTCGCCACTTCGTTGAAGCGCCACTTGCCCGGCAGATGCTTCGCGATCTCGCCGGCGAGCGCGTAGAGCTCGTCGCGTTCCATCACAGATCCTCCCGGCGCACGACGCCGTGATAGGCGTCGGCCATCAGATCAAAGCCGCGCCAGCTGGCGACAACCACGTCATCGGGGTCGATGCCGCCGAAGTCCGGTGCTACCAGCAGCTGCTCAGCGGTCCATCGCTCGTCGAAGATCAAGCCGCCGCAGGGCTTCCAACCCATCGCCGCGGCCGTCTCGTCCGCTTGCTCTTCGCTGTGCGCTGCAACCCAGCGCGTGTCGTCGTCGCGCTCGGTGACGCTCGTGTACTGATACGTCTTCAAGGTCACGGCACTTCTCCCTCTGTTTCGGTTTCGTCGTCGTCGTCCGGTTCCGGCGTATCGACCGGCACCCAATCAAGCGTCGTCTCGCCGTCGCAGCGGTTGCAGAACGCGCCCTTGTCGAAGGTGTTGGCGACTTCCCAGCGCTGCGCTTCGACGTTCCATTCGGCGTAGGCGTCAGCCATCACGTCGCTTGACTTGCAACGCCTGCAGACCGGCTTCTCTTTCGCTTTCGCTTCGCACATGGTGCTCAGGCCTCCGCCGTCTGGAGTGCCGCGCGGCGCTTGCCGGCAAACGGCTTCGACGATCCGTATGTGTTGCGGATCTCCTCCATGCTGTGCTCGCGCCGATTGCGGCTTGGACGCCAACCATCCGGGCGCAGATACCAAGCCTCTTTCTTCGGCGCCCAACGGCAGCCCGCCGCCTTCAGCGCTTCCTTGTGGGTCTTGGTGTCGCCGGTGATCCACGCCCAGCTGCCGCAAATCTCGATCGACAGTCCGGGCAAATCGAGCAGCGCATTGAGCGCTTCACTGAGCGCTTCGGCGTAGCCCTTCGCCTCGCCGGGGTCGACGTCGCCGGAAAACCCCTCAAGCGCATCGCGCGCCGCGTTCACGACTTTCATCATGACGCCGCCGGCAGGGTTGACGTCCGGGTGGTAGATCTTTGCAGCACGCTTCCACGCTTCGTTGACCATTTCCGGGGTTATCGTACCGGAGAGGCCAAGCACGGCCGCTGCATCGGAGACTTTCATAGTCGCTTCCTCCATTGCCTAACTTCACTATGGGGTAGTTTATAACCCGAATATATGATGGGTAGTAAATACCCAAAAGGCAATCGAAGCGATTTTTTTGTGACAAGCGTGTAAGGTATGGCGAGAGGAAAGAGGCACAAGCCGACTGAAGAGCTCAGACAGCGCGTTCAGACCTACGCGGCGCTCGGCATCCTGCAGGAAGACATCTGCCGGCTCATCGGCATCAACAGCATCACGACGCTCGGCAAATACTATCGGGCCGAACTCGATCTCGGTGAGGTGCAGGCAACAGCCAAGGTCGCTGAGCGCGTCTACAACGAAGCGAAGAACCCCAAGGGCAATCTGGCGGCGGCGTTCTTCTGGCTGAAGACGCGCGGCAAGGGACAGTGGCGCGAGAAGACGGTCGTTGAATTGCAGGGTCGCAACGGGGGACCGATCCAAAGCGTCGACATTTCAGTGCTGAAGGACATGACAGACGAGGAACTTGATGCGCTCCGCAAGGCATCGGATAAACTTGCTGCTCTTGCCGGACGCGATAGCGGCGGAACAACGCCGCAGGGCTGAAGAGCGCGAGCGCCAGCGCCTCGAGCAAGACGAGCAAGCAATCCGAGTGCGCTGCCGCCGGCTTGGCGGCTTTGTCCGTGAGTTCTGGCACATACTCGAGCCCGGCGTCGACTACGTGCACGGCTGGCACATCGACGCGATCTGCGAGCATCTGGAGGCGGTGACGGACGGCCGCATCACGCGGCTCCTCATCAACGTCCCGCCGGGCATGATGAAATCGCTCCTCGTGAGCGTGTTCTGGCCGGCGTGGGAGTGGGGACCGCGCGGCCTCTCCCACATGCGCTATCTAAGCACGAGCTACAACGGCGACTATGTGTCCCGCGACTGCCGCAAGATGCTGCAGCTGGTCACATGCGACAAGTATCAGCGCCTATGGGGCGACACCGTTCGCTTGATCCGCGGCGGCACGGACTCGTTTGAGAACACATCGCACGGCAGCCGCGAGGGTCAGGCCTTCGTGTCGCTGACCGGCGGTCGTGGCAACCGCGTCATCATTGACGACCCGCACTCGGTGGACTCGGCCGAAAGCGACACGATGCGCGAAAGCAAGATCCGCACGTTTCGCGAGTCCGTGCCGACGCGCCTCAACGATCCCGTCAAAGACGCCATCGTCGTCATCATGCAGCGACTGCACCAAGGCGACGTGTCCGGCACGATCGAAACGCTGAAGCTGCCCTACTGTCACCTCATGCTGCCGATGGAGTTTGAGGAAGAGCGGCGCTGCACCACCTCAATCGGCTTTACCGATCCGCGCACCTATGACGGGCAGCTGCTCTTCCCTGAGCGCTTCCCGCGCAAAGAGGTCGAAGCGCTGAAGCTCGTGCTCGGAGAGTATGCCGTTGCCGGCCAGCTACAGCAGCGGCCGACGAAGCGCGGCGGCGGTCTGTTCAAGCGGCGGTGGTTTGGCTTTGTCGGCGCGGTGCCGGCGGGCTCAAAGCGCGTGCGCAAATGGGACTTGGCGGCGACTGAGGAAGGGGCGAACGGCAATCCAAATCCTGACTGGACTGTCGGCACACTCATGGCGCGCGACCATCAGGATTTCTACTACGTGGAGGACGTCATTCGCTTCCGCGGGACGCCGGCAGAAGTGGAAGCGGCCATCGTTAACACAGCCTCAGCAGATCGCGCGCGATACAGCGGAACAGTGACGGTTCACCTGAGCCAAGATCCCGGCCAAGCGGGCAAGGCGCAGGCACAGTACCTCATCAAAAAGCTCGCCGGCCACGTTGCCAAATCGGAGATCGAAAGCGGTGACAAAGAGACAAGGGCCGGACCGTTCGCCTCTCAAGCGCAAGCCGGGAACGTGAAGCTCGTGGAAGCCGACTGGAACGAAACATGGCTCTCCGAGATCGAGGTATTTCCGCGCGGCACGCATGACGACCAGGTGGACAGCGCGAGCGGCGCCTTCAACGAGCTCACCGTGGGCGGTGGCTACAATCCGGTGTTCTAGGCATGGCGTCACCCCTTGATTGGATTGACAACATCACGAAGCGTCTGCGGCGCGGACGCCGGCCGAACCAAGCGCCGGCGCGCGACACGATGCAGTTCCCGAACTTCTTTCCGCTCGGGCAACAGACAACGCGCCAGCGCATCGTCTACAAGCCCACGCCGCGCAATCTGCGTTACTTCGCCAAGACGCCCTACGCGCGCAAGGCGATCAACGCCATCAAGAACCCGATCAAAGAGCTCAAGTGGGAAGTCTCGCCGCTCGAGGGCATCAAGCTCAACTCCGAGCTCAAGCGCCAGATCGAGATTGCCAGCCGCTGCTTCAGCCAGCCGAACAATGACGACAATATCTCGTCGTTCCTCGAGCAAATCACCGAGGACATCTGCGTCGGCGCCGGCGCGTTCGAGACGCAGCAGAGCGGCGACGAAAACCGGCCGCTCTGGATGTGGCCGGTCGACGGCCTGACCATCCAAATCTTCCCCGGCTGGACCGGCGATCCCAGCGAGGCGCGCTTCGCGCAGTCGGTAGGTTACGGCAGCTACGCCGGCGGCGGTCAGATGATCCTGCTGCGCGACGACGAGCTCGTGTATCTGCGGCCGAACCCGAACCCGTCGACGCCCTTCGGCTTGGGTGAGCTCGAGGTGGCCTTCATGTCGATCGCCCGCCAGCTGGGGTTGGCTGAGTTTCAGGGCAACCTCACGTCGAACGCGCGCCCTAGCATTTTCGTCAACTTGGGCGAGGTGGCTGACAAGACGGTGCTCGAGGCCTTCCGATCCTACTGGATCAACGACATTGAAGGCCAAGGCAAGACGCCGATCGCCGGCATGAAGGGCGGCAAGATCGAACGGCTTTACCCGGAAGGCGACAACGGCCTCTTCCTCAAATACGCCGATTGGATCGTTCGCGAGATCGCCGCGGCGTTCGACTTGTCGCCGCAGAACATGGGCCTCGAGCGCGACATCAACCGCAACACCTCCGAGACGGCGGAAGATCGCGACTGGACGCAAGCGATCAAGCCGCGCGCGCGCATGATCGCCGGCGCCATGACAACGCAGGTCGTGCAGCGTCGCCTGGGCTTCTCGCAGCTGCAGTTCCGCTTCGTTGACCTGGACCGTGAAGACGAGAACGCGGCAGCGGAACGCCATAAGCTGTACTTCGAAATGAACGCGCTCACGCCCAACGAGATCCGCCGGCGCATCGGTGAGGAACCATCTGACAACGAATTCGCCGATATGACGAACGCAGACATACAAATCGCCATCGCGGCGGCGCGCGGTGCGAAGGAAGTCTTGGACGACGACATCGGCGGCGGCGGCAAGAAGCAACCGGCGCCGGCGGCAAAGAAGCCGGCCAAGGGCAAACGCCAATCATCGGAGGACTGAGAGCATGGGCCTGCCTATTCACATCATGGAGTTGATTGAGGGCAGCACGCCGCTCAACAGCGATCGTCTTTTCGTCGGCGTGCAGAACCAGGTCGCCAACGTCGCCGGCGGCGGCGCCGATGTCGTCGTCTCCACGGCCGTCGCCTTCACAGCCGGCAAGCTGCCGCCGACTGACAAATACGGCGTCTTCATCAGCCCGGATCAGAACTGCACGTGGTGGATCTCCGCGCGCACGACGACCGGCTTCACGGTGAACCAGAAGCCGCCCAGCGGTGGCACACTCGCCGCGGGCAAGTTCGACGTGCTCGTTACCGCCTGATCCAAGTTTCAGCCGCGCAAGCGCAGAAGGGTGTTCGTGGGCTTAAGTCGCCTTAAACGGACACCCTTCAATTCATTGGTCCTCACGAAGCGCAAGCCCCAAAGCGTAGAGGACCGATCACATGGCAAAGAAACCCGAAGGCACTGCAGCCGGCACCGCGGCGACGCCAGCCGCTGAGGAAACGCAGACGCAGCAACAGCAACAGCCGCCCGCGCCGAGCGACGACGAAAAGCTCAAGGCAGCTGCTGCTGAGGCTGAAGCGAAGGCGAAGGCTGAAGCCGAAGCCAAGGCCAAGGCGGACGCCGAAGCCAAAGCAGCTGAGGAAGCCGCCAAGGCGAAAGCGTCGGGAGAGCAATCGCAGTCGGAAGAGCGGCCGCAGCCCGGCGATGCGATCGTGGACGTCAAGGTCGAAGACACGTTCCTTCAGGCCGTCCAAGCGCAGCGTCGCTTGGCGCACGAGGAGAAGCGCTTTCCCGACGAAGCGGCCTTCCAGCGCCTCGAGCTCTGCACGGTTGAACTGCGCAACGCACTGCCCGATGCGCTCGCCGCCGCCAACCGCGGCCGTCATGAGCTCCTGTGCCAAGTGCTCGAGCGCATGATGGAAAACTTGAAGTAACGCCAGCCGTCTGAGGGGGATCGTCAGTGGCACTCACGAAACAGCAGCGCGACGCATTGCCGGCCGAACATTTCGCCGTTCCGGGCAAGCGCGCGCTGCCGATCAACGATGAGCGTCACACCAAGCTCGCCTGGGACATGGTTGAGCGCACCAAGGATCTGACGCCGGCTGAGCGCAAGACCGCGCGCGAGCGCATCTTGAAGCGCGCCAAGGATCTCGGCATCGACACGAAGGACTGGTCGAAGCTCTCGGCTGCGCTCTCGATTAGCGCGATGTCCGTCTCGCTGGAGTTCCCGGCGAACGACGACGACCACCCCAACAAGATGCCGTTCAGCGGCATCCTCACACGTTTGGATCAACCGTCAGACGCGGCGCCGGAAGGCAGCGGGGGACGGCTGGTCTGCTTGACGAGCGCTGCTGCCGAAGAAGCACTGCCTTCGCTTCTCGGCATGGCGATCGACTTCACTCCGAACTTCGACGGACACGACGCCCAACGGAAGGTCGGCATCATCACAGATGCAACCATCGAGGGCGACGCCATCCATATCGCGGGGTTCGTCTACGCCGCCGATTTTCCTGCAGTCGCAAAGTCGATGAAAGCGCACAAGGAGATTTTGGGCTTCTCGTTCGAGATGACCAACGTCTACGTCGCTGATCCGGCATCCGACCCGCTGGTGATTGTTGGTTGCGTTTTCACCGGCGCCGCCGTGCTCCGCAAGGACAAGGCCGCGTACACCTCAACCTCACTGGCCGCGAACGCCGCGGACCTAGAAGGACTGTTCGATATGGATCCCGAGGAACTGAAGAAAATCGTCGCCGGTGCGATGGGCACCGCGCTCGCTCCGATCACCACGCGCCTCGACGCACTGGAGCAAGGCACAAAGAAGATGGGCGAAGACATCGCCGCATCGAAGGAAATGCAGAAGAAGGTCAAGCCGCTCGCTGAGACGTTGCACGCTGCAGCGGCGGCGATGTGCGCGGCCGGCGTCGGCACGCACTCCTCGCGCGGTCACGCCAAGATGATCGAGAACGTGGCGGACGACATGGAAGCCCAGGCCGCGCTCGGTCAGACGCCACACGCCTACCCGCTCAACGGCTACTACGCCGCGCGCGACGGCGACAACCGTGCGACCAACGGCAACGCGGCGCCTTCGCTTGCGGATGATCCCGCGTTCAAGAAGTTGACCGACGAGCTCGCCGCTTCCAAGACGCAGATCGCGGACTTGACGAAGAAGCTCGAGGCCGGCGCCAAAGGCGGCGCCAATGGTGGCGAGCCGGCGCGCAAAACGCTTACGCCGCAGATCACAGCGCTTCTGTCGAAGGTCGGCGCCACACCGGCTGAAGACGGCAGCGTGCCCAAGCTCAGCGCCGCGCAGATGGACAAGGCACTCGAAACTGTGTCGGACCCGCTGCAGCGCATGGTGATCAAGCGGCAGCTGGAGCGCGCCGCGGAGGGCCTGCCGAACTAGCGCGCACCACACGCGCTTTCGGACTCGTCGCAACCATCTGAAATACGGAAGAACTGAAATGCTGCAAACAAATGGGCGCACTGTAGGCGCCGAATTCAAAGACCTGAAGGCAGCCGCGGACTACATGACCAACGGCGCCATCGAGGTCAATATGTACGAGAAGGAGATCGTCGACATCATCCGTCGCTCGTCGGTCTTCCTCAATCGCGTGCGCAAGCCGCCGGCAAGCGGCCACCCGCATCGCTACTTTGAGCAAACGGCGGTCGCCACGGCGGCGTTCACCGATCCGCGCAACATCACGCCGACGCCTACGGGCCCGACACGCGCCGAACGCGCGGCGATGATCAAGGCGCTGACCAACCAGACGAACTTCTCTCTGTTCGACGTCGAAGTGACGAAGCAACAGGGCCAGTTCGCCTACCTCGAAGCCAAGGACATGAACGACATCATCACGTCGATCACGATCCTTGAGGCGCAGGCAGTCTGGAGCGGCACCGATACCTCGTTGTCGACGCCGACGACGATCCAGTATGTCGGCTTGCTGACGCAGATCACGCAGCAGGCGACGGTCGCACCGGGAGCGTCGATCATCGACGGCCTCAAGACGCAGATCGCAACGATGGTGTCGAACGTCAACTACCTCGTGCGGCCCACGGCGATCTACCTCAACGGCCTGCTTGGCGACTACATCGACAAGGAAGCCAAGGCCTTCAAGATCGACATGGATAAGGTCGTGGTCGCCGGCGTACAGGTGAACGCGATCCAGACACAGGCAGGCGTCATTCCGTTTGTGCCCGACGCCTTCATGCCGACTGCTGCCGGCGCCGCGTATGGCTTCGGTGCGCCGCCGGCGGGCAACAAGAACTACTTCGCCGTGATCGCGATGGAGGAAGAAATCGAGATGCCGTTCATCAGCGCTGGTGACGGCAACCCGAACCCGCGGCTCTTCCAGCTGGGCCTCTTGGCCGGCTTGCAGAGTCAGTACGTTGGCATCCACTTCAACAGTGTCATCGCCAAGGGTCCGTCCTACATGCACTCGACGGTTTGCGTGCAGCGTCCGTAAGGACCGGGCACGTAGAGGGGGCGCCGCCGGCGTGGTCTGCGAGGACCATTGCCGGCGGTTTGCTTTCGTAAACGCTTTTGGGCGCAAGCACGCGCATCGCTTGCCCCCTCACACACATGGAGTTTCTTTCGATGCGCCTCTACGTCGTTGGAACTGACGACCGTCAACGCCAAGGGATCTACCGCGCTATGATCGCGCCCGCCGGCGACCCGGCTTTGCTCGAGCGCGATGGCGCCGGCTCGATGCCGGCAGACTGGTTCGAGGAGATCGACGTTGCCGGCGAGAACGGCGGCATTGTCAAAATGCGTCGGCCCAAGAACTTCACGATCGAGTTCGTCAACGGCTGCGCTGAGCACGTGCCGTCAAACCTCGCCAAATACATGATCGAACGGAAGCTGGCGCGCGCAACGCCCATCATCATCCCGGCTGGCGTTAGCGCCTAGAGCGGAGGGTCTTGAAGCTCGATGCCCTCGAAATATCTCCTCGGCCGCGATGCGGCTGACTACGGCGTGCCGGGCGCGACGGACGATCAAATCGTCACAGCGAGCCTTTTGATCGACGGCTATCTGCGGCGCGAAGAGGGACTTGTCTGGTTGCCTGACGGCAACGGCAATCCCTGTTGCATGGAGGCGTTGAGCGCTGAGCGCGAAGCGATCGCCGGCGCCGACATTGCGCCGGGCTCCAATGTCGTCGTGCCGCTCACGCAGAATATCCAGCTGCTGGACGGCACGCGCCCCGGCGGCGTCATGGCCGTGCTCGATCGCGACGACAACACGAAGCGTGAGGTCTGCGAGATCTTGGCCTGCAGCGACAGCACCATGACGCTCGCCTCGGTACAATTCGCGCACTCGAGCGGCGTCAAACTGCAGATAGGCCTCGTGTTGACCGAAGAGCGGCCGATGGCGTCAAAGCGCTCGGTGACGCGCGTGTCGCGCTATCCGCTGCAGCGGCTGCTTTCCGGTTGCGGCCGCTACTCCTACGGCCGGCGCTCCGATCAGATCGCTGGCATCTGGAACGATGTGAACCTGCTCGCGACGCTGCAGAGCTTCGGCGGTCCGCCGCAGTGGATGCGCTTCGACGTGACGCAATGCTCGTGCAGTCAAGAGACGGGCGAAGTATGGGTGCCGGCAGGGCTCTATCTGTCCTACTACTCGGAGGTCCGGCTTGCGTATATCGCAGGCTACAGCCGCTCGAGCCTGCCGGCGAAAATCAAACAGGCGACGGCGAACGTCATCAAGACCTACACCGCGATCCCCGAGCTCGTGGGCTTGAACCTGAAGAGCTACCAAGCCGGCGGCACGAAGATCGAGCGCTTCAAGGACACGTTGTTCAGCCCGGAGACGGCCTCGCTCTTGTCGCGATGGGACTCCAAATTGTTCTTCTGACGGGATCGCTCGCGGTGGTCATATCCGGCATCTACGAAATTCGCTGTCACCTGACGGGAAAAGCCTACATTGGAAGCGCCGGCGACATGCGCAAGCGATGGGCAACTCACGTCGCATCGCTACGCGCCGGCAAACACCATAGCGCCAAATTGCAGGCGGCCTGGAGGAAATACGGCGAGGGCGAGTTCAAGATCAATGTTTTGGAGATCGTCGAACCGAAGCGTCTGCTGGAGCGTGAGCAATACTATCTCGACAGGAAGCGCGGCGCCTACAATATGAGCCCAACTGCGGCGTCTCCGCGCGGCGTGCGGCACACCGCCCAGTCGCGAGCAAATATGAGCGCGGCTCACAAAGGCAAGGGACAATCTGAGGAACACCGATTGGCGCGCTCGCGTGCTTTGAAGGGCCAAAAGCCGTCGCCGCAGACAATTGCTGCTTCCGTCGCATTTCATAGCGGACGGCGGCAATCCGAAGAGGAGCGATCTCGACGTTCCGCTGGCATGAAGAGAGCGTGGGCTGAAGGTCGATTTATTCGAGAGAAGTCGGGCTGATGGCACCCACGTCCTTCGTGTACCCAAGAACCATCAAGGTCACGCGACCGCCGGCGCAAAGCGGTGTGGGCGCGCAAGCCTACGGTGCGCTCGCGCGCTCAGGCGAAACGGCCGTGGTGTCCGATGTCGCCGCCAGCATCCAGGCGCGCAATGTGAGCAAGCCCAACCATGTCGACCTGCCGGCAGACGGCAAAATGTCGGTTTGGGACATCTACATCAGCCGCGGCGAGTGCCAGCGCAAACAGATTGGCGCCGGCGACATCCTTTCGCGCGACTGGATCACCGACGACGCCGGCGAGCGCTACCAGGTGCTCACCAACTATTGGGACTCGCTCGGCTTCAAGCTCACCTGTGAAAAGCAAGAGGCGTAAGGGGATGCAAATCGGCATCTATAAAATTACGCATCTGCCGACTGGAAGAATCTATGTCGGCTCGACCATTCGCATGTCTGCGCGGTGGCTAGAGCACAAGCGGGACCTCAGAAACGGCGAACACGGCAATCATGCCCTTCAAAAGGCATGGATTAAGGACAGCGCCGAGTCGTTTGAATTCCAAGTTCTTGAGCGTGTTGAGGAAGTTGAACAACTTGAAGCCCGAGAGGACTTCTACATCGTCGCATTGAAGGCCGCTGATCCGCAGTTTGGTTTCAACGTAGTGCCATTTGCTACGACTCATCGTGGAGCAAAGCGCCAGCGCCCGGTGTCGGCAGAGACGCGCGCAAAACTTTCGGCCGCCTTGAGGGGGTACAAGAGAACGGCGGAAGAGCGTCAGAAGGCCACCGCCCGTCAGCGTGGAAAATCGCCAAGCGAAGAGACGAGACGCAAACAAAGTGCTGCCATCAAAGGGCGGCCAAATCCGAAGGTGTCAGCCAAGCTCATGGGCCGACCTGTCTCTGAGGAAACGCGTGCGCGACTTAGCTTCGCGCTGAGGGCTTCCTGGGTAAGGCGTAAGGCTGCCACGCAAGCGATGCGAGAAGTCTGATGGCCGACATTTCGGACGTTCTGAACGCGCTTGTCACCGAGATCGCCGGCATCCTGTACCCGACGCCGCCCTCCGGTGAAGACGCCTCGCCGGTTGTCGGCGTGGCGGTGCGCGTCGAGGCCGGCTGGCCGCTGCCGCAGGCGCTCGACGTCGCGATGGGCGCCGGCAAGTCTCACGTGTCCGTCTTCCCGCCGGCGGGCTCGGAGCGCAACACGACGCGCTACTCCGAAGACTGGCAAGAGGTGAGCCGCAACGCGCACATCTACACCGTCACCATCGCCGGGCAGACCATCACGATCGGCGGCGCGGCGCCGGCGACGTTTTACGCGCACAATTTCGCGGTGCTCCTCGGCACGGCCGCGCCCTACCTGTACACGTCGACGGCCGGCCAAACGCCCGCCGCGATCGCCGCGGCGCTGCAGGCTCTCATCGCCGTCGACTACCCTGCGGCAAGCGTTCTCGGTGCGGTGATTACGCTGCCGGCGGATGCGGACTTGAAGGCCGCGCGCGTGGGCACCGGCGGCAGGCTCGTCTCGCCGGTTGGCGAGGTGCAGCGCCAGGTCGTGGTGTCGATTTGGTCGCCGTCGATTGCCAACCGCGACACCATCGCCAAGGCGCTCGACGTACCGCTGCGCAAGGTGCGCTTCCTCACCCTCGCGGATCTGACCAAGTGCCGGCTGCACCACCAGGCGAGCCGGCTGGACGACAGCGACCAGAAGGCCGGCATCTTCCGCCGGGACTTCACCTACCTGGTCGAATACGCCGTGGTCGATGTGCTCGACGCCACTGAGATCGTCGGAGAAACGCGCGTTATCGGAACGCAAACGGATGGCGCGGCATCAAGCGACGGTGCACCAGTCTCGACCATCTACGAATAGGGAACCGCCCTCATGCGAATTGGCCTCGTCGTTCTGCAGCCCTTCGGTGACTACAAGCGCGGCGATGCGATCGAAGAGCCCGAGAAGGTGCAAGCGGCGCTCGAGCACAACGAGCATCACGTGATCAAGGTCGATCTCGACGCGCGGGAGCAAGCCTCCAAGCCGAAAGAGTGAACGCCACCTAACACTGCGGGGAGTCGCATAAGATGACGATTGTTGCTCAAGGCACGGTGAACCTGACCGCGCTCATCGTTCCTGACTTGATCGTTCAGATCTTGGCGCCGGATGTGTCGCAGCTGAACGGCGTCCCCACAAACGTCATGGCGGTGGTCGGAACGGCGACATGGGGTCCGGTCAATTCCCCGACCGCGTTCAGCGACATGGCCGGCTACGCGGCGATCTTCGGACCGATCCAGGCGCGCAAGTACGACATGGGCACCGTGATCGCGGCCGCGGTGCTGCAGGGCGCCAACAACTTCCGCGGCGTGCGCGTGACGGACGGCACGGATGTCGCCGCTTCGATCGTGGTGCTGACCAACTGCATCACGTTCACGTCGAAGTACACCGGCACCTACGGCAACAACCTTCAGGTGACGATTGCGAACGGCTCAGCCGCCTCGAGCTACAAGGCGACCGTGAACCTGCCCGGCCTCGCACCGGAGGTCTACGACAACATCACGGGCGCCGGCGCCGCGTTCTGGACGAACCTTGCGGCCGCGATCAACCAAGGCCAGTCGGGCTTGCGCGGTCCGTCGAACTACATCGTCGCCACGGCCGGCGCCGGCGTCACCGCGCCAGCGCTTGCGACCTATACGCTCGCCGGCGGCACGGACGGCGCCACGACCATCACCGGCTCGGTGCTCATCGGCCAAGACACGACACCGCGCAAAGGCATGTACGCTCTGCGCGCGAGCGGCGCGTCCATCGGTGTGCTCGCTGACTGCGACGACTCGACAACCTGGACAACGCAGGTCGCCTTCGGGTTGGCTGAGGGGATCTACATGATTGGCGTCGGTCCTGCCGGCGACACCGTTGCGAACGCTCTCACTGTGAAGAGCAGCGCCGGCATCGACAGCTACGCCTTCAAGCTCTTGTTTGGCGATTGGGTCTACTTCCTCGACACCGTGAACAGCGTCACGCGGCTCATCAGCCCGCAAGGCTTCATCGCCGGCTTGATGGCGAACATGGGACCGCAGCAATCGACGCTGAACAAGCGACTCTACGGCGTCGTCGGCACGCAGAAGAGCGACTCGAACCAGGTCTACGCGCCGGCGGATCTGCAGTCGCTCGGACAAGCCGGCATCGACGTCATCGCCAATCCGGTGCCGGGCGGCAACTACTTCGCCGCGCGCTTCGGCCGCAACACTTCCTCGAACATCGTCACGCACGGCGACAACTACACGCGCATGACGAACTACATCGCCGCGACGATCAACAGCGGCTTGGGTTCGTTCGTTGGCTCGCTGCAGACACCATCGCAGCGCCGCGAGGCGGCTGCCGCGGTGTCATCGTTCCTCGATGCGATGTGGAACGCCGTGCCTCAGATGATTGGCAACGCGCAAGGCACCATCCCGTACTCGGTGCAATGCAACGACGCCAACAACCCGCCGCCATCGGTCGCCGCTGGCATCGAGCGCATGGACGTCAAGGTCACATTCCTGTCCATCGTGGAGTTCTTCGTCGTCAACGTGCAGGGTGGGCAGACAGTCACCGTCAACCGCGCCGTCACGCAAGCCGCGGCCTAGTAGGGACGTTCAATGGCAGCCAAGATCACGCTGAAACTCGGCACCGAATACCTCATGCACTGGCGCGAGGCTTTCGAGCCGAAGCACCTCGAGGAAATCGGGCCGGTCGGCAAAGCGCTGCCCGAGTGGCACGTTCCGAACGTGCCGCACGTTGTGGCGGTGAATTGGGGCGACCCGGCATCGAAGAAGGTGCAGCAGCGCGCGGACGGCAAATGTCTGATCCTCGCCGCCGAAAAGGGCGTCACGCAGCTGCAGGTCAAGATCACCAACATGGCCGGCCAGGTCCACGCGGACTCGGCGGACATCGAAGTTACGGATTGAGGGGAGCTCTGAGCTATGCCGGTTAACGGTTTTACGATTGGCCGTGACGTGACGGTCGACATCGTGTCGAAGAAGAAAGGCATCCTGCGCTTTCCGATCCGCACGGGCTTTTCGCGCAAGCAAGACGTTGTGGAGCTCAAGAGCAAAGGCCTCGACGGCATCATCCGCCACGGCACCATCCCTGACGGCTGGAGCGGTTCGTTCGACTTCGACCGTTCGTCGTCGGAGCTTGACGACTACATCGCGCAGGAAGAGGCGGACTACTACGCCGGCCGCAACAGCGACGAGATTTCGTTCACCGAAACGATCACCGAAGCGAACGGCTCCATCACGCAGTACCGCTACACCGGCGTTGCGATGAAATACACCGACGCCGGCAACCTCGCCGGCGACTCGAAGGTGACACAGAAAGTCGATTGGATGGCGTCAAAGAGGCAGAAGATCGCGTGAGCAAAGCGAAAGTCACGGTACACAGTGAAGCGCCGGCGCCGACAGAGACGCCGACGCAGACCCTCATCAAAGAGGCAGTCAAGGAAACGGTCGTGATCGACGCGCGCGGGCGCAAGATCACCTTGCGCAAGCCGGATGTGCTCGCGCAGTTCCGCATCATCAAAGCGGTCGGACCGGAGTGGTCGCAAAACCAGGTCTACATGGGCGCGATCATGCCCATCATTTTCATCGCGGCGATCGACGGCCAAGCGGTATTTTTCCCGCGCTCCGATCAAGAGGTCGAGGCGATCATCAAGCAGCTGGGCGACGAAGGCCTTGCCGCGGTGCTGAAGGGCGTCACCGAGACGTGGGGCCAGCAGGCGGACACTAACGAGGCCGCAGCCGACATAAAAAAATAGCCACGGCCGGGCCTCTCGTTGAGGCACTTTGGCTCGTCCGTGCAGGGGTGCCGTTTGACGTTGCGTTTCAGCTGGACGACATAACCCGCGCCGCATGGTGCATCGTCGTCGCCGGCTTTGAAGGCAGCGAGTTCGACTGGTCAACGATGCAGTTCAAGAAGCCAACATGACCCTCGCGTTCAACAGCTTCGCTGAGCTCGCCCTGCATCTGGCAGAAGCGCACGTGCACATGGCGCATCAACTGACGCGCGGGCTCGATCGCGCGGCCGCGGTCATCCAGCGTCGCGCAAAGGGCGAAATCGGAAACTACCAGCCGGCAGTCGGTCCGTTCCAAGAGTGGGCGCCGCTCGCTGAAAGCACGCTCGAGCAAAAGGAAGCGGGAGGCTATTCGCCGCCGGACAATCCCCTCTTGCGCACTGGCGGGATGCGCGCGTCGATCGAACGCGAGGTGCACGGCACTGAGGCGATTGTCGGCACCAAAGACCCGACGCTCGTGTTCCATGAATTCGGCACGGCGAAGATGCCGGCGCGTCCCGTGCTGGGACCGGCCGCGGTGCGCAGTAAAGACGATGTGCAGAAGATCATCGGCGCGGCGATGCTGAGCGGACTTATCGGCGGTGCGCCGGTTCACCCGTCACTCGGCTACGACTTCGACACGACGCCTTAGAAGCCCATGACGGCGAGGATGAAGGCGCCGGCGACGATCAGCTGCATCGCGAGAACGACCAGCAGCACCAGCCCCCAAAACAACCCCAACGAGCTCACGACCAGGCGCAGGGCGATCTCACCGGGCTCATAGTAGACACGCAGCCGGCGGCGCCGCGGCAGCGGATATTGCATCCAACCGCGGTCGGCTAACCATTCCTGAACCCGTCTCAGCATCTGGTTCACGCTACTCCAAATCGCGATGTCAGTTCCAGTAAATGTCTAGACCTAACCTCAAAGGGCAGTTGACCGTTGCCGTGGACGGGGATTTTCCTCTGCCTCCCCGGTTTCGTGGCGCCGGCGTCTATCTCATTTTGAACCGCAAGACCAATCTCGTCTACGTCGGCGGTACGAGAAGATTGGCACACCGGTGGCGACAGCATTGCCGCCTATTGCACCAAGGCAAGCACCCCAACAAACGGATGCTAGCAGATTGGAAGACGCACGGCTCTTCGGTCTTTCGCTTTATCGTGCTTCAGGAATGCAGGCCGTCCGCACTTCTGCGGCTAGAACAGCACGTCATTGACCGTCTCAAGGCCTGTGATCCGACTCGCGGATACAATTCTCAGAAAAAAGCCAGATCGAACCGCGTCGGCGTGAGAGAGCGGAAGGAAGTTGTTGCTGCGCGAATGGCGAAGCAGCGCGGTAGAAAACTGAGTGCGTCGCATAGGAGACGGATCAGCGCCGCGATGCGCGTTCGCGAAAGCAAACCAGAATGGGGATGCGCTATAAGCCGAGCAAAAAGTGGCAAACCGCGACCGGACATCAAATCGTGGGCGCCGGATCAATTCAAAATCTTTGACATTGATGAGGTTGCCGAGATCCGACGCCGCTACAAACCACGCGTCGTTACCTTTCGCCAACTTGCTGAAGAATATGGCTGTAATCAATCGACGATCTACAACGTCGTGAACGGTATCGGCCTAGCTTACGCAGCGGAGCGGAGCAATGTTTGAAGCGTATAGCGTTGCCGTCAGGCTATCTCTTGTCGGCAATCTCACATCAGGTCTCATGGCACTATCGCGTCAGTTCGCGCACGTGCACGGCGGCGCGGTCGGTCTGCGCAAGGAGCTCGACCGGATCAAGCTGACGCTGCTCGCCGGCGGCGCGCTCGCCGGCACCGGCGTCTTCGGCCTCGCGATGATTGGCAAGACCGTTCACGCGGCGAAGGAATACGCGCACCAACTGGCGCAATTGAACACCGTGGGCATGACGCACCTCGAGATCGTGCGCGCGACGCAGGCGGCTTGGCGAACGTCCTACAGCACGCCGACATCGACCGCGGCTGAGAACCTGGCGACCATCCGCGAGTTTCGCGGCGTCTTCGGCAAAACCGGGCACGCGATCGAGAACATGCCGGCGATCCAACGATTGCAGGCGGTGCTCACCGTGCTTCGCGGCGGACACAGCGCCGCGCATGACGAGGCCTACATCATCGCCAGGGCGCTCGAGACAAAGGGCGCGATCCAACACCCAGCCGAATTCATGACGCAGGCGAACGCGATCGCAAAAGCGATGGTCGCCTTCGGCGGCAAAGTGACCGGCACGGATTTTCTCGGCGCGTTCAAGTATGGCCGCGGCGCGACGCAATGGTGGAGCGATGACTTCGCCTACACGATCTTGCCGACGCTGATCCAAGAATTGAAGGGTGCCGGCGGCGGCGGACGCGGCGGACCGGGCAGCGCGCTCATGTCGGCATATGCTGCCGTTGTCGGCGGCGCGGTGCCGCAGAAGGCGCTGAAGGTGTGGCAGCGTCTCGGCTTGCTCGATACGTCGAAAGTCGAGTGGACGCACGCCGGCGAAGCGAAAGGTCTGCGACCGGGCGGAATCAAAGGCTGGGAGATTTTTCAGCGCAACCCGTTCGAGTTCGCGCAGAAGGTGCTGATACCGGCATTGCATCACGCCGGCATCACCAAGGATCGAGATATTGCGCAGACGCTGCAGTATCTGTTCCCGAAACGCAACGCCGGCTTCGTTATGAGCCAGATGGTCACGCAGGGTTGGAAGTTCGAGCGCGACCAGCGAATCATCCGCGGCGCCTCGAACCTCTCGGCCTACCAGCAGCTGCTCAACTCAGATCCGCTCATGGCGGAGCTCGCGCTTCAAAAGCAGTGGCAGAACCTGATGACCGCGCTCGGCTATCAGATCATGCCGCCGTTGATCAAGGCAACGCTCAAGCTGATGGAGGTGTTGCGTCCTATCGGCCAGTGGCTCTACCGCCATCAGACCATCACGCAGCTGCTGGTTTACAGTTTCATGGCGTTGTCGGGCGTCATGGCGATAAGCGGCATGGTGATGCTCGTAACAGCCGCGTTTCGCGCGCTGGGCCTCGTGCCGATCTTCGCGATGGTTGGCGCCGGCGGACCGGTCTTGTTGATCGCCGCCGGACTCGTTGCGCTGGGCGCTGCGATCTACGAGCTCTACACGCACTGGAAAGAGGTCGAGGACTTCTTCAACCCGAGCTCGTGGAATTTCAACCCGAGCTCGTGGAATTTCAACCCGAGCTCGTGGAATTTTGGGCAAGATCCCAAAGCGCTCGCCGGCGTGCACTACGGCGACAACGGCGAGACGCGCTTCGTGCCGCGAGGCGGTGCAGCTGCCGGGCGCGGCGGAGCGGCGAACGTCTACATGGACGGCCACAAGGTCGGCAAGATCATCAGCGGCCATCAGGCCGGCGCCGCGCGACAACAGCAGGGCACATCGTTCTTCGACAGCACGCAGTCGCCGCCGCTGCCTAGCACCATCGGAGTGTTCTGATGCCGGCAGACTTCATCGTTCGCCTTGGCGACTTCGCGTTTCAGAATTTCGAGGTGCCAGAGAACATCTTGGGCGGCACCGCGCAAACGCTCGTGGTGCATCAATTCCCCGGCGGCAAGCGCGTTGTCGATGCGATGGGCCGGGATTATCCGCCGATCTCGTGGAGCGGACGCTTCCGCGGCGCCGACGCATTGAGCCGCTTGCGCGCGCTCGAGGCCATCTGCAACGCCGGCCTGCCCGTGACGTTCTCATGGTCCGAGTACAGCTATCTCGTCATGGTGCGCGACGTCGCGCGCGACTTCCGGCGGAAGTACGAAATCCTCTATACGATCACGCTCGAGGTCATCGAGGATCAAGCGAGCACGCTGCCGCCAAGCGCCGGGCCATCGCTTGACGAAATGATCGACGGCGACGCGCTGAGCGCCAACAGCGTCTCAGCGCTCATCAACGACAGCGGCTTGAACGATGCGATCGCCGCGGTGCAGAGCGCCGTCGATGGCGTCAATTCATTCGTCACCGCGACGACTGCGCAAATCAATGCGGTGCTCGTGCCGATCGCCACGGCGCAGGATAAGGTCAGCACGCTCATCGAAAGCGTCGGAGCAACGGTCGAAAACGTGGCGACCTTGGGCGGCGTGCTTCCGAGCTCGCCCGTCACGGCCAACGTCGCGGCGCTGACCGGCCAAGTCACGGCGATGACAAACCTCACGAACCTCTACGGCCTGGGCTCGCTCCTCGGCCGCATGTCGAAGAACCTCGGCTCGAAACAGCAAGCCGGCAAACAGGTCACGCTCGCCGGCGGCAACCTCTATCAGATCGCCTCGGAAGAGTACGGCGACCCGACAGTCTGGACCGGCATCGCCAAAGCGAACGATCTCACGGATCCGCAAGTGCAGGGCGTGCAGACCATCACTGTGCCGCCGGCGTCTGATGGCGCTGACGGCGTGTGGACTCCGTGAAGAACGCGCCGCTCGCCAGCGCCGCACGCAGCCCGCGCGGCGTCGTTCAGATCAACGGCACGCCGATCGACGGCTGGCTCAGCATAGAAGTGGAGAGCACCGTCTTCGCCAACGCCGACACCTTCCGCGTGCGCTTTGCGGTGAGCGATCTCCCCGCCGGCAAGGACGCCAACTGGTTCTCCTCGCAGAAGACGATCAAGTGCGAGGTGTTTGCCGGCTTCCCGCCCAACCCGGACAACTACTCGGCCGACGAACTGGACTCGCTCATTCTCGGCATGGTCGACAACGTGTCGTTCGATCCCATCGCGCGGACGCTTCTGATCGACGGGCGCGACTTCGCATCGAAGCTGATCGAAGCGAAGATCTCGGACAAGTACCCCAACCAAACCTCGTCGCAGATCGCGACCACGCTCGCCGGCAAAGCTGGACTGACGCCGCAGGTCACATCGACGTCCGTGAAGGTCGGCAAGTTCTACGAGATCGACCAGGTGCGCCTCACGGACAACTCCACGCAATGGGACTTGCTGCAGTACCTCGCGCGCGAAGAAGGCTTCGCCGCTTACGTCAAAGGCGAGACGCTGTATTTCGAGCCGAAGCCAAGCGCCAGCCAAGACCCTTACGTCTTCAAGTATGAGCCGCCGGCAGGGAATGTCGGCTTCGCGAGCGCGAGTGCTCAGAGCATCAGCGCGCGGCGCAACTTGGCGATTACCGGCGGGCTCACGGTTGAGGTGCACAGCTGGAACATGCGCGACAAGAAAGCGTATGCGAAAACAGCAACGTCACCGCAAGGCGCCGGCAAGACCTACACCTACGTTTTCGCGAACCTGACGCCGGATCAATGCCAGGCGCGCGCCAATCAGCTGCTGAAAGAGATCACCGGACACCAGATGACGCTCAACGTGCGCGGGCCGGCGGACAATATCTTGCTGCGCAATGACGTGATCCAGCTGACGGGCACCGGAACGGCGTTCGATCAAACCTACTTCCCCACGTCCATCGCCCGATCGCTTTCGCGCGACGAAGGCTACGTGTGGGACATCGAGGCACGGAACGTCGCGGATGACTGAGGCGCTTCTGAACGCAGTGAGACAGCAGGCGGCAATGGCAGCGTCGCGCACGGCGCGCACGAAGCTGGGCGTTGTCACGTCCTACGACCCGGAGAACTACTGCATCAAGGCGTCGATCGCGCCGCTCATCACCGAGACGGGATGGCTGCCGTATCTCTCAGCATGGGTAGGCAATGGCTGGGGCATGTTCGCGCCGCCGTCAGTCGGTCAGCAAGTCGCGATCATCTTCCATGAAGGCAACCTCGAGGCTGGCGTCGCCATCGGGTCGCTCTTCTCCAGCGTGGACAAGCCGGCGAACGTGCCGGCCGGCGAGTTCTGGATACTCCATCAAAACGGGATGTATCTGAAATTCCTGAACAACGGGAAGGTGCAGCTGCATTGCACCACCGAGATCGACATCGGTGACGTCACGACCGCTCTCAAGAAGCTGGTCACGGAAGATCTTGTAACGCTCTTCAACAGCCACACGCACTCGGGCGTGCAGACCGGCGGCGGCAATACGGGCGTGCCTAACCAGACGATGGACTCGAGCCAACTCACCGCGAAGCTGAAGGCGAACTGACCATGCCGAACCTCAACGACCTGAACCATTGGTGGGGCAACGACCTTCAAGTGTCGGCTACTGGCGATCTCGACCTGTCATCGCTCACGGATCGCTCCCAGCAACGCATCCTTCGCAGGCTTTTAACCAACCCAGGCGATTACCTCACGCACGTCGAATACGGCGCGGGCCTGCCGGCCTACATCGGTGAACCGGCACCGCTCGCACAGATCGCCGGCGTGGTTCGCGGTCAGATGATGCTGGAGGACTCTGTGCTCGCCACACCTGAACCGCAGGTCAACGTCACGGCGATCGCGAACGGGATCTCCGCCGTCATCCCCTACTCCGTGGCGCCGGCGAAGACGCCGGCCGTCTTGTCGTTTTCTCTGACAGTGTGATGCGCGCGCGATGGCAAGCCTCCCCACAAAAACCTTCACCCAACTGCTTCAAGGACAGGTCGCCGCGATACAAGCGAGCGCCGCCGGCCTTATCGACTTTTCGGTTGGCTCGGTGCTGCGCGGCATTATCGAAGCGGTCGCGCAAGTCGTACTTTGGCTGCAAGGGCTCATCCTCCAGCTGCTGAGCTCGACGCGCGCGGCGACCGCCGCCGGCGCCGATCTTGACACGTGGATGGCAGACTTCGGCGTGGCGCGGCTCGCAGCCGCGGCCGCTGCAGGGACCGTGACGTTCACACGCTTCACGACCACGCAGCAGGGTCTGGTGCCGGCAGGGTCGAAGGTGGAGACGGCGGACGGGACGCAGGTCTACAGCGTCGCGATCGACACGACGAACGTGAACTGGAACGCGGCGCTCAACGGCTATGTGCTCGGCATCGGCGTCGCGTCGATCGACCTGCCCGTCACAGCGGACACCGCCGGCGCCGCCGGCAATGCGGCACCGGGCGCCGTGACGGTGATCTTCTCCGCGATCTCAGGCATCGACACCGTGACGAACGCGCTCGCGTTCTCAGGTGGGCAGGACCAAGAGACGGACGCGGCGTTTCGCGTGCGCTTCGTCGCCTACATCGCCAGCCTCTCGAAAGCGACCGTCGGCGCGATCAAATATGCGCTCACATCGCTGCAATCCGGCGTTTCCTGCACCGTCACCGAAAACTTCACTTACGCCGGCGTTGCGCAAAACGGCCATTTCTCGGTGATCGTGGATGACGGCACCGGCGCACCATCGTCCGGCTTCCTGGCGACCGCTTACGCCGCCGTCGATGACGTGCGGCCAGTGAGCTCGAGCTTTGAGGTGAACGGTCCCACGCTCGTCACGGCGGCTATCGGCATGACGCTCAGCGTCGCCGCCGGCTACGACAAGACGGCGACCGGCGTGCTCGTGAACGCGGCCATCGTGGCCTACGTCAACTCGCTCGGCCTCGGTGTGACGCTGCCCTACACGCGGCTTGCGCAGATCGCCTACGACGCTTCGCCCGGCGTTGCCAACGTCACCGCCGTCACGTTGCAGGCCGGCACCGCCGATCTCACGGCGACCGCGGCTGAAGTGATCAAAACATCAACCGGAAACGTGACAATCGCGACGCCATGAGCACCGGCGACCAAGCCGACATTTTTTCGCGCATCAAGCGATTGCTGCCGCCGTGGTTTGGGCAGGACGCATCAGCGACGCCCGTGCTCGACGCGCTGCTGCAGGCCTATTCCTGGGCGCTGGCGTTCTTCTTCACGCTCTACACCTACGCCAAGCTGCAGACGCGGATCATGACCGCAACGGACGGCTGGCTCGATCTCATAAGCGCCGACTTTTTTGGAGCGGCGCTCCTTCGCGCGGCCAACCAGAGCGACGACAGCTACCGCGCGCGAATCATCGCCAACCTGTTTCGCGAGCGAGGGACGCGCAAGGCGATCGTGCTCGTGCTCGAGCAGCTGACCGGACGCACGCCGACGATATTCGAGTTCCTGCGGCCGGCGGATACGGGCGGCTACAGCACGGGCGGCGTCGGTTATGGCGCCGGCGGCGGCTACGGCAGTTTCGCGATGGCCTATCAAGCCTTCGTAGACGCTTTCAGGCCCATGAACAGCGGCATCCCGAACGTCAACGGCTACGGCGAGCCGGCGGGCGGCTACTCGGCAGCAAGCCAGGCCTCCTACGTGTCGCTCAGCCAGATCATCGGGAACGTGACGGACGCAGACATCTACGCGGCAATCGAGGCAGTGCGACCGGCTGCTGTGACGGTTTGGGTCAAGATTTCAAGCTGAGGCGGGAGAACGCAGAGTGGATCGCATCTTCACCTACCCCGGCCAGATCCCGCTCGAAACTGACGTCCTAAACACCAACCGCTATGCGATGGAAGCGCTCGGCCGCTTCATCGACGCGATCCTGGGCACGACCACGCTGGTCAACGGCTTGGTGGTCGCGCCGAACGCGCCGGCCGCGCTGAACGTGGTCTGCGGCAACGGCGAGGTCTACGCGCTCGAGAACCTGGACTCGACGGCCTACTCATCGCTCGCCGCCGATACCACTGCCGATCACCAGATTATCAAGCAGGGCATCCTGCGCGATCCGGTGACGCTCGCGACCGCGGCGCCGGCGACGCCCGGCAACTCGATCAACTATCTCATCCAGGTCGCGTTTCAGGAGACGGACGGCGGTTCGACCGTTCTGCCCTACTACAACTCGGCTGATCCCAGCGTCGCCTTCAGCGGGCCAGCTGGCGCCGGAACGCCGAACTATACGGTTCGCCAAGCCAAGGCGAACGTCACCGTCAAGGCCGGCACCTCAGCACCAACCGGAACGCAGACGACGCCGGCACCGGATGCGGGCTTCGTTGGCCTTGCGGTCGTCACGGTTGCCAACGGGCAATCGACCGTCACCGCCGGCGACATCGCGCTCTACTCGCCCACGAGCTACATCAGCGAGACGTTGACGCAGAAGATCTCGCAGGCGACCGGCGACCTTCGCTACCTGCAGATCACCGCGGCGCAGGGCAACACCGCTGCGTTCTTCGGCACTGCCGGCGGCGGACCGACCGCCTACACCGGCTCGTTGACGCCGGCGATCGCGGCCTACGTTGACGGCATGGTCGTCACCGGCGACTTCAGCGCGACCAACTCGGGCACCGGACCGACGCTCAATCTCAACTCGCTCGGCGCGAAGGTGATCTTCCAGCCGGACGGCACAACCCAGCTGCCGGCCTCGACATTGCCGCTGAACGCTCAGCTTATGTACCGCTCGGCAATCAACGCGGGCGCCGGCGGTTGGGTTTTGCTGGGCGTGCCGCCAGCTGCGAGCACGACGCTCGCCGGCATCACGCGCTATGCAACGAACGCCGAAGCGCAGGCCGGCACAGTTACCGCCGCGGCCGTCACGCCGGCGGCGCTCTCGGCAGCGCTGCAGCAAAGCGCTTCGATGTGGTCTGCGTCCGGCCTTGTCATCCACAACAACACGAGCACGCCGCTCACGCAGATCGACGTCTCCGCCGATCGCATCACGATGCTGGATGCGAATGGCAAGCCTTACACCGTCTCGAATTTCAGCCACACGATCAACGCCGCGCTGAACGGTGCGATCGACCGTCTCGACACCGGCTCGCTCGCGAACAACACATGCTATGACGTCTGGGCGATCGCCAAGTCTGACGGCACCGGCGTCGGCGCCGTGCTTTCGCTCGCTGCAAATGCAACCAACAACTTCGCAGGTGCCACGACCATCGCGACGCTGAATGCGATGGGCTACACCGGCGGCTTCTATATGCGTCTCGGCACGGTGATCACCGGCGGCGCTTCAACGTTCCGCGGGACGTTGCAGGTCGGCAAGGACGTGTTCTGCACGATCTTTGGTGCGAGCACCGCACTTCCGCTGATCATCAGCGGTAATACAGGTTCGCCAACGACGCCGACATGGACCGGAACGACGGTGCGTGCCAACAGCGGCATCGCGGGAGCAATGGTGCCCGCGAAGGCGCGGCGCATCAAAGTTTGTCTCGTCTTCACAAACATCGGCACCAGCACGTCAGTCATCGCAGCACCGAATAATAGCTATGGCCCCTCAACGTCGCTCGCGAACCCGCCGCCGATGTTTTGGAGCACGAACAACACATCGCAGACCGATGGCAACACGAACGACGAATGGGGGCTTGAGAGCGATAGCGTCTACTACGCCGCCTCGGCCGGCGCGGCTGGCAACGTGGGCCTGTTCTGCAAGGGCTGGATCGAACCAGTGAACGCGAGCTAACGGAGAGAGACGAAATGACGGGCACACCCGTAGGCCTGAGCGGCGAACCGATCCCGGTTTTGAAACCGCTCGGCTATCAGCAGATCGTCGGCCTTGCCGCGGCGACTGCGCTCACAGTTCCCGCCGGCGCGACCTATGCGGTCGTCGTCGCTGAGGGGCAAGCGGTTCGCTATCGCGCGGATGGCACCAACCCGACAGCGGCCATCGGCCAACCGATCGCGGTGGGCGTGTCGACTGTCTTCCGCATGACCAATGCGGATCTCGTCGCACTCAAGTTCATTCAACAGAGCGCCACGGCGACGTTGAACATCGACTACTACGTTGACGCTTAGGAGCGTCAGGGGACCACGGGGCAACACCAAACTTCTGAGGGACTGACATCATGAGCGTTCTTGAAAGCGACGTCGAATTCTACGGCAGCGCGAATATGCCGGATGTCGACGGTGCGACCACCGGCGGCGCTCTCGACACGACCAAGTTGATCTTCTTCAACGACATCACGCCGACAGGGACGTGCGATTACGTCTCCTCGAGCGCGTCGGACACCGCGGCGATCTTGACGGCCACGGGACGCGACGGGACCGGCGTCATTCAGACCGAAGCGAAGACGCTTACCGGCACAACCGTTGTCGCCGGCGCGCAGTCGTTCGAGCGTCTGCTTAAGGGCGTCGCGACTGGCACCGCGGCAGTCGGTGACGTCGCGATCCTCTCGCACACGAAGGTCATCAGCGCGCACACCGCGCAAGCCGGCGCAGCTGCGTCGGGTGCGGTTGCAGCGAGCATCACTCTGCAGGCTGGCGACGGCGCGTCGGTTGCGGTCGGTCAGATCATCCGCATCACCAACAACCTGCCCGTTGGCGTCAACTTCCAGCTGAAGCGGATCATCCGCATCAGCGGCGACATCGCCTACGTCAACGGCGCCTGGTCGACGGTGCCGACGAGCTCGAGCACCTACGACATCCAT
Source organism: Alphaproteobacteria bacterium (assembly GCA_016124635.1). Taxonomy (GTDB): domain Bacteria; phylum Pseudomonadota; class Alphaproteobacteria; order Micropepsales; family Micropepsaceae; genus SZUA-430. The sequence goes on from WGNJ01000034.1 coordinate 27,209, forward strand.
CAAGGGATGTTGTTCGAGAAGACGCCGAACATCGTCAAGGAGATCCGCCGGCCGTTCTACAACGTGGCGTCGGACTTCCCAGGCGGCTCGACGCGCATCTTCTATGAAAAGATTTTCGCGGTGAACAACAACACCGCGACCGCGCTCACCGCGGCGTTGATCATCAAGCAGGTCGATCCATCGAGCGGCACGCTGGACTTCGCGCTCTGCACCGCGCTCAACGACACGGCGACAGCCGCGAACCGGCAGACCGCGCCAACCGGCGTCGGCTCGTACTCCTCGGGCGTGGCACCGCAGACGATCGCCGTCCCGGCGCCGCAGAACCTGCCAAGCGGTGCGGCACCGAACGCCGCCGGCGCACAGGGCGTCTGGTTGAGGCTAACGCTTACCGCTGGTCTCGCTGCGGCCAAGACGACCTTCACGATGCGGGCTACGGGGCAAACGACCTAGAACATGGCGTCCTACGTCTACGAGATCGCGACCGGCAAGCTGGTCAGCTATAGCCCATCCGATACTGTTGCGTCGGACGAAGTGCTGGCGAGCTACGGTCGCGCAGCGGCGCGTGATCTGCCGGCGTTGGATGACACGCACGCTTGGGACGAAGCGACGCATACGGTGATCGTCGTGCCGGCGCCGGTTCGTCCACGCATGGTGTCGACGTTCGCGTTCATCGGGGCGTTCACGGCTGCCGAGTTCAAGGCGATCCGCTCGAGCACCGACGACCAGATGCAGCATTTGCTCTACATGCTCGAGCGCACGAGCGAAGTGGACATGAACGGCGCGACGCTGCAGCAGGGCCTCGCCTATGCCGTCGCACTCAACCTCATCACGCAAGCGCGCGCCGATGAAATCGGGGCGATCTCGTGAGCGTTAGCGTTGTCGACAGCAACTCGCAGACGGCGACAATCGGCACTGAGCACACGCTTTCGACGCTGACCGGCGCCGGCGTTTACCAAGTAGTGATCGACCTCTCGAACATGGCCGGCGGCGCGACACCGGACATCACCGAAGTGCGCCTCTACGGCAAAGCCCGCTCAACCGATACGGAGCGTCTGATCAAGTGTTGGTCATTCCAGGGCGTACAGAGCGAAGCGCTTTGGTTCTCGCCGCCGTTGATCTCACCGCACGACTACAAGGTGACGCTAAAGCAAATTCAGGGGACTGGACGCGCTTACCCGTGGGCGGTCTACGGAATATGAGGACGCGATGTTCCTTCCTGAAAATTCTGTCTCGAGCCGCTTCGAAGTTTGGAATGATGGCGCCGGCTCCGCATCGCAGGGCACGACACTAACCGCCGGCGTAGCGTCCTCAAAAGGATCGTGGGTGACGCTCAAGTCGAGCTCGTCATTCGATTGTGCCGGCTTTCAGATTAATATCGGCGCTCAAAGCGCTGGCGCAGATTGGAGCGTCGACATTGGGATTGATGACGGCGCCGGGAACGTCGCTATCCTTGTCCCGAACATCAGGCACACTGCATATTGGGCCGCCGGCGAGGGAACGTCGAATTACACATTCCCGGTGTTCGTTCCGAAGGGATCCAAGGTCGTCGCGCGCTGTGCGTCAAGTATGGGATCGACGCCGACTGTCCAGGTCATCGTTATCGGCCGCGGCAAAAATCCGGGCGGTCATCCGGGTTACTCTCGCGCTGTCGAAATCGCGCCGCAAAGTGCCGGCTACGGCGTCGTTATCGATCCAGGCACTACGTCTCACACCAAGAGCGGATGGGTGCAGTGTTCTGCTTCGACGCCATATGACATCGACGCCGTTTATTTTGCTTGCGGCACCGATCTCTTGACGCCGAGTAGTTCGGTTCGCTGGCTATTGGATTTTGGTATCGGCGCGAGCGGGAGCGAGAATGTCTTTTTGTCCGACGTCCTGCTGCTGACAAACTCGAGCCGCGGCATGGAGTGTCAACACTTCGGACCATTCCCTTTCAGGATACCTAAAGGTTCGCGCATCGCGGTCCGCGCCCAATGCTCGGTAACGAATACCTTTCGCTTCATGGATGTGATGGCCGGAGGATTGGTTCTCTGATGTTTCAGCCATCGCGCCCATCGGATCGGATCGAGCTCTGCACGACCAATGCAACCGAGGGAAACACGAACACATCGCTCAGCTGCCAAGCGAGTGGCACCGCAAACGTCAAAGGTCCTTGGTCCGATATCGGAACCGCAAATTTCACCTATGAAGCGATCGCGCTCAGCTTCACGCCGAAGCAGGCAAATTCGTGGCTGGTTGATCTCGGGATCAATGATGGTGCCGGGAACGTTGCCGTTATTTTGCAAGACCTAAACGTTGATCTATCGGTCAATTCGAACGCGTTTTTGAATATTCATCTGCCGCTTCACATCCCGCGCGGGTCAACCATTTCCGCGCGCTGCGCATACAATGGCACATCGTCGACGTTTGGCATGTCGATCCAGCTTTGGGGCATGGCGGCCGGAATTCATGGGTTGCCCGGATACTCTCGCGCGGTGCCGCTGTATTCTCCAAGCTCGTCTCAGGGCGCCGCCATTGATCCAGGTGGCACCGCGAATACCGCAGGTTCTTGGGTCGAATTGGTCTCCAGTTGCTCTGATGAGATCGCTGCTATCTTTGGAAGCATTGGACAAAACGGCGATACGGTTCGCGGTTCTACTGCGACTGCGATCATGGATCTTGCGATAGGAGCGGCGGGCTCGGAGGAGATGATCTTCCCTAGCTTCTTTATGGGGTGGGGCGGCACGCTCGACGGTCCATTTCCGCCGCCACTGTTGGATCCGCAGGCCTGTTATATTCCAAAGGGCACGCGCATCGCGGCGCGCGGCACATGCTCGGATAACACCGCCGGCGATCGGACCTGGTCGCTCTGCCTCATGGGCCTGGTGCGCTGATGTGGGCATTTCACAACTACCTGCCGATCGAGGTTCCGCAGGTCGCATCGACGGTCACGGTGACCGTCGATTTTGTCTGCGCGATCGAGTCGGCCGCGACGCTCAAGGCGGATTTGAGCGCGCCGGCGCAATGGCAGATGACGACGCGCGGCGACATCGGATCCCCTGAAGCGAGCGGCGCCGGCGTCGCCAGCGACAATGTTGTGCCGCTGCAGATCATCGCGACGCTCAAGACGGATGCGCTCGCGCAAGGCAGCTGGCTCGCCAACCTGAGCGCGGACGCCGGCGGGCGCATCGAAAGTGCCGCAGCGACGCGCGCGGACATGGTGTCGCCGGAAGCAAGTGGCGCGGGCCTCCGCGCAGAGCAAGTGGCGCCACTGGCGATCCTCGCGACGCTGAAGGCTGATCTCGCGGCGCCTGTTTTTTGGCTGGCGAACCTGAGCGCCGACAGCGGCGGCGCGATCGACGCGGGCACGTTGACGCGCGCTGATGCGGGCGTGCCGCTTTCGTTTGCCGCAGGCCTCCGCGCGGATCTCCTCGCACCGCTCGCCTCGAGCGCGCAGCTGAGCGCGCACACGGGCAGCGTTGTCGATACTGGCACAGGTGCGAAGAGCGAAACGCGCGCACCGCTGGAGCTCGCCGCTGGCGATCGCGTCGACATGGGCGTGCCGGCGAATTGGAGCGGCAACCTTTCGAGCGATGCCGGCGCACCGGAAGAAAGCGCCGCGGCCGTCATGACCGACACGGCGACGGCGGAAGATGCCGGCGCCAGTCTGAAGAGCGAACACCGCATACCGTTCGAGCTCAGCGCGACCATCCGCATCGACATGACGGTGCCTGTCGAATGGGCCGGCTCAACGCTCGTCACAGCCGATAGCGCGAGCCCACTTGAGATCGTTGCGGCGATGCGCGTGGATGTCGTCGCACCGCTGGAGTATCGGGCAGCGCTCAACGCAGACGGCGCCGCCACGCCGATCGAGCTCGAGGCGGTGATCCACACTGACCTAGTGCAGCCGAACGATCCACGCGCGACGCTGCGCGCAGATCCACTCGCGCCGGTCGATTGGGTTGGCAACGTCGCTGCGGACGCCGGCGGCAATGTCGAAAGCGGGGCGACGTCGCGCTCCGATGCCGGCACGTCGATCGACACGGGCGCCGGTGTTGACATGCGAGAGGGCGCGCCGCTGGAGAGTAGCGCCGGCGTGCGTGCGGATATCATCGGCATTGACGCGGCCGGCGGCGGCATTGCGGCAGACGCCGGCAACGTGCTCGAGGTCGTCGCCATTTCGCGCATGGACGCGGCCGCGCTGATCGAAGTGACGATGACGGTGCGCGGCGAGGCTCTGGCGCCGGCGGACTATGGCGGCGGCATTGCCGGCGACAACAGCATCCCGGTCGAATGGCTTGGCGCCATGTCGGTCGTCTTGACCGCGGACACAGGCGCACCGCTTGAAATAGCCGGCGGCTTGGCCGGCGACGCGGCGGCTGCAGAGGAGAGTGCCGGCGTCGTCGTCAGATCTCCAGTCGGCACGCTCGAGGTCGCCGCCACACTCACAGCCGATGCGCGCGCTCAGAGTGAAACGGCCGCGGATGTGCGCAGCGACAGCGCGTTGAGCCCAGAGGCCGCTCAGGGGCTTCGTAGCGAGCTCGGTGCGCCTATCTTCGTGCAAGCGACGCTCAACGCGGACGGCGCAACGCCGGCCGACTGGCTCGCCCAGCTGCTGGTCGACGCCGGCGCCAGCACGGAACGCGGCGCGCAGCTGCAGGCGGACGCCGGCGGCACGCTCGAGTCGGTCGCGAGTGCGCGTGCCGACAGCACCGCGGCGATTGAGACGGCGGCAACCGTCGCCGGCGACAGCACGGCACCGCTCGAAACGCAGCAGGTCACGGAAGCGATCACGGCAGACGCCGCCTCGCCGCTCGAGGTTTTGGCCGGCACCGACGCGGCCGGCATTTCGACAGCTCTCGATTGGAGCGCCGGGATCGACGTGACGATAACCGTCTCTTTGGAATTCGACGGCAATACCGTGCTCCACGGTCCGTTCAGGCGAGTGCTTTACGCGCCGGCCTCGAGCGCCGCCTACGGTTCAGGCCGCGTTGCGAGCTACCGAAGAGAGAGGTGAAGCCGCGCCATGTCGATGCCCATGCTCAGCAAGAAAAGCGGCGAGGCCACGTGGCGCACATGGGACTTCACGGACGGCGTTACCGGCACGTCGATCGACAGCATCACAAACGTCACGATCCAAAATCTCGGTGAGGTCGCCGGCAGCGCCGCGGTGACTTCAGTGGCGCAAGAGGTCCAGGGAACGTTCATCAACCTGAAGCTCGCCGGCGGCACTGACGGCGAGGTCTACCTTATCACCGTCACGATCCTCACGGCTGACGGGCAGACGCTGGTCTTGGGCGCGCTGCTCTACATCCAAGATCCGAAACCCTACGAGGCGGCATGACCATGAAGCTGCTAACTCAGGAAATGTTCGACCGGCATTGGCCGGACGGTGATGACGCCATGATCGACGGCATCCTGTCTCAACAGCAGACAGCGTTCGCCGCGGTCGAGATCAACAGCGATCTTCGCCTGGCGCACTTCATGGGACAGATCACCGTGGAGTGCGAAGAAGGCAAGGTGTTCACCGAAGGCCTCAGCTACTCGACGCCGGCGCGGCTGATGAAGATCTACGAGTCGCACTTCCCGACGCTCGAGAGCGCGCTGCCTTACGTGCGCAATCCCGCGAAGCTGGCGAACTTCGTCTACGGCAATCGTCTCGGCAACCGCGGCACTGACAGCGGCGACGGCTATCTGTATCGCGGCCGCGGCTACATCCAACTCACCGGCCGTGACAACTATCGGAAGATGGGGCTCATCACCGGGCTCGATCTCCTGGCGCACCCGGAACTTGCACTCGATCCAAAGCACGCGCTCGAGGTCACATGCGCGTTCTGGAAGGACAAGAACGCCAACGCAGTCGCAGACCGCAACTCAGTGATCGCCATGACGAAGTGCGTCAACGGCGGCGTGAACGGGCTCCATGACCGCATCGCAGCGACCGCGGCGTGGAAGGCGGAGCTAGGTGTCAGCTGATCCGGGTAGTAAGGGGATGGACTGGTGGCAACTGCTGGATCATTTCAATTCGGTCTACACGTTCATATCGACGGGCGGTGGCGTGCTCGCCGGCGCGCTTGGAGCATGGGTGACGCGCATGTTGTTTGCTGACAAGAAGACCGGCGACGAGCTCTTGCGCACCACGCGTGAGATCCGCGACTCGTTGCAAGTGACCAACCGGCGGCTGGCGAGCTACGTCGCGATGACGCTGGACATCTACTCCGACAACAAAGTTCCCATCATGCGGATGGATGACGGCGGGCAGGTCAACTTCGTGAACGCCGCGCTCACGTCGCTGATGGACCGGCCGGCCGACGCTCTGATGGGCAGCGGCTGGGAGTCGTTCGTGCACGTCGATGACCGGGCGCTGGTGCAACGCGAGATACAGGCCGCGGTGGACACGAAGCGGATCTACCAGGGCACCTTTCGGCTGCGCACGCATGGCAACCATTGCGTCCCGGTCACGCTCGAGCTCCGCCCATTGAAGTGCGACGACAAGCTCACGACCGGCTACGTGGGCCGGTTCACGGCAAACGGCGAACCGGACTTAAGCGGTCACTAAGGAAGGCCGGGCTCAGATCGCCCTTGGAGGTGATCCATGAGCAATACCGACACTGCGGCGCCATTGGTAATCGACGCCGAAGACGATCAAGTGACCACGATCGAGTCGAAACATGCCTTGAAGAGCGTCGGCGCCTGGGGCGCGCTCATCGCATTGGCGCCGATGGCGGCGCAGATGCTTGGTTTCACGCTGTCGCCGGCGGACGTCGCACACATCCAACAGGCCGGCACGGCGGCGCAAGATGCGGTGCAGCACGTGCAGGCGCTCTACGCGGAAGGCATCATGCTTTTCGGCGTCGTGCAGATGCTGATTGGCCGCTTCAACGCGCGACAGCCGCTGCACTTCATTCCGGGTGGCGCCTACAAGATCGACGCCGAGACGGGGCGTCGCATCACGCCGGTCAAGGTGCTGAACCTGACGCCGGACATTGCGCGCATTTGGGACGGCAAGCCCGTGCTCAAGCCGGATGCAGCGCCAGCGCCGGCGCCAGCTGCACCGGCACCGACGACGCAAGCCGCGGCCGCGTAGTCATGGGCAGCGCGATACTCGGCGCCATCGCGAAGGCGGTCGTCGGTTGGCTCGGCTCGCTGCTCACCGGATGGATGCAGCGCGCCGCCGATCGACAGCAAGGGCGCAAGGACCAAGCCGCGGAAGACATCGCCGCGGCGCAGAAGGGAGACGAGGATGCGAAGACAATCGAAGATCGCAATAGCGGTCTGTCTGATAGCGAGCTTGACGACAAGCTGCGGTCCTGAACTGCAATGGATGTCCGACCAGCTGAAGCCGACGCCGGCGCCGGTCTACTCGGGTTGCGGGTGGATCTCGCGCATGAGGCCTGAAGCCGGCTTTGAGCATCGTTGGACGCGTGGCGAGAAACTTCAGGCGGCGAACCTGAACGACAACATCTGCGCGAAATGTCCCGGCCGCTGTCCGCCGAAGCCTAAGACATCCTAACTGCCGTCAACCAGTCTTTATCGCGCGCCGGGCTCAAACCTCACCTAGCTCGGCGCGCGCCGGTTGAAACGGCCGCTCCCACACTTTCATCGCAAGCTCAGGAGATCGAGCCCGCTTTGCTGACCGACGTGTGCCGGGCACTCACACAGCAAAGCGAAAGGATCTACGCATGTCTTGGTTGAGCAAATTCGTGCATTGGGCAGAGGGTCAGCTGAAAGAGCTCTGGAACCGTTTGCCACAGACCTACAAGGACACGATCGAGAAGGCGGCATCGGCCGCCGGCAACGCCGCTTTGGTCTTCGTTCAAGCTGAAGCAGCGAAGGTCATTTCCGGCGACATCAAACTCAACAACGTGTCGGCGCTGCTCACCGACGCAAAGGGCGCGGCAAAGCAAGCCGGCTACACAATCGGATTGGACCTCGCCCGCGGTATCGGACAGGACGTCTATATGACGTTCCAGCAGAACCAGGCAAACCCGACGCCACTTGTCGCCGGTCCGAACGACCCGCAGGACCTGCATGATCAAATCGCGGCAGCGAACGCCGCGACCATCGCGCAATGGCTCGCTGACGGGAAGATCTCGCCGGACGTTGCTGCATCGCTGACGCCGCTGCCGGCGAAGGAAGGGCCGGCGACCGAAACGGCCGCGGCTTCTTGAGGGCTTCGCACAGGTGGTGACTTGAGCGGGGGCACGCGGCGACGCGGCGCTCCCGCTTTCACATTGGAGACGACATGCGAAAGCAACTCCTACTCACGCTCAGCGCCGCTGGCGCGATGCTGCTTGCGATCGCCTTGGCGATTGCCGTGCTCGCCGGCAGCATCTACGCTGCGGCCTACTATCCAACGCTGATTGGTGTGGTCGCATTGCTCATCATCGGCGTGTTCGTGATTGGCGTCGTCACTCTCATCGCGAGGAGTTAGCAGCAGTGCACCCTGGACGCATCGCCGGCGCCAACGCCGCTCTTGGTCAACCGAAGAACTGGAACGCGACCATTCAAGGCCGCGTCATCACGTTGCACGTGCGCAAGGCGAACACGAACGCCGGTCCCGTCATGCAGTCGGCATGGTTGCCGACGCTCGAGGAGATCGAAGCGATCCGCGCCGGCGCTCCAGTGATCCTCACCATCGTCGGGGAAGTGCACCCTCCCGTGGGCGTGTCGGTAGGCGAAGCACCGAAGGCGGATCAATCGGACTCGCCGTTCGCCGGTTAACCGAAAGCGCACCTACAGCACGCCATGTTTCGCGCCTCAATCAACGAGGACGCCATGCCGCAACTACTGCCGAACGGAAAGGGACGCCAGCAGACCATCATGGGTCCGGCGCGCGCGCTCAAGGATCACGAGGTGACGGGCCGGCCTGTGCCGTCGATGCCGACGACGATCACCGTGCGCGCGCCGGCCGTTGTCGATAGGAGACGGAGTTCCTGGGTCCGATCGAGGACGGTCTGCCGGCGCCGACTAGCAGCCGGGCGTCGAAGTTCGAGCGGTTGCGCCGGCTGGAAGTCGGACAGTCGTGCTTCGTGAAGCGTGCGAGCGTGACGATGATCCTGAACATGCTCCGCAAATCGACCGGGCACAGCTACGTGTGGGCGCGGGAGACGCGCCGCGGCGAGAAAGGCCGCCGCGTGTGGCGCGTCGAACCGAAGCCCGAGAAGCCCGACAAGAAGTGAGTTCAGCGATAGCGTAGCCAGATGGCTAGATCGCAGCAGCGCTCGTAGAGCCATCCGGCGCCGATCGTGACCGTAAACATCGCCAGCATGAACCAAAGCAGGAAGCCCAGGGCTTCGGCGTCGCTTAACACATAATGCGTCACGTGCATGGTCAATCTCCCCAATGGCAGAACCGTCTGCCTCGCGAACATCTAAGCGCTCGCGGATGGGTAGTAAATACCCTCCCGCAAATATCGAAGAGCGTGGCGATCGCGCAACTAGCTTTTGGGGATCTCGTGACCGATGTCCTATCCACTACGCCAGCTTGAGGCCCGACTGCAGAAGGTCGTCACCGTGATCTCAACCGAGATCGAACAGGATGACCCGAAGCTCAAAGGCCAGTACGTCCACCGCGACAGCAGCGGCGACAAGTTCTTGTGGGGACCGACGCCCGAGATGCACAAGTTTCACAACGTCGAGTCGGTTGCTGAGGCCGATCACATCATGTTCCTGTGCCCGGCGTGCTTCGCCAAGAACGGCGGCGCCAAGGGCACCCATCAGGTCATGGTGACGTTCGCCGGCCGGAACGTGCCTGAGCCCGCCGGCACTCACGACGCGAACGGTCAGCCGTCACGCTGGCAGAATCATCGGCGGCGCGTCGCTTGATGACTTGCAGCTGGCGCCGTCGATCTTGCTCGACGCCAAGCGTCCGGCGGATCAGGGTTGTCATTGGCACGGCTTCGTCGGCTCGAGCGGGATACCGCCCGGCCACGCCGGCTAGCCGTAGACCGCCCAATAGACGAAGAAGATCGCCAGCAGAGCGGCCGCGGCGACGATCATGGCGATCACCGACGCATTGACCGTCAACGGCGTCGGTGCGCCGCACTTGGGACACTTCTCAGCGGTCGAACTGACCTCGCCGCCGCAGTCGTGGCACTTGATGAGAGCCATAGGGCGGGACTCCTAGACCCGCCCTCGGCCCCCTGACAAGGCTCACAGTGCCACGGTCAGCCGCAAATGACGCTCGGACCGTGGGTGATGAAGGTCCAGATCGTCTCGGTAAAGATGGCGCTGGCGAGGAAGATCCAGCCCAAACCCTTGCCCAACATCAAGGCATAGACGATAGCGCGCGCCATCATAGCGGCGACCGCAGCGCGACTGCGGCAATGAGGAGAACGAAGAGGATCAGATTGAGGGCGTGGCTGAGAATCGCCACAATGGTCGAAGCCTTCGGCATGGGGTCCATCCGTGCTTGGGGGTTAGGCCTCGCTTCGGCGTTCCAGCGCCGGGCGGGGCCGCTGCTTGTGTCAAGCAACGTGTCAAGTCTGACCCCTCACCACCTAATTCGCGGTTACTTTGGGGGTTTAGACTTTCGATCTTTTTGGGGTGCGATTGCGCCGTTTTTCGTGCCGGCGTCGGTCTAAACTTGCTGGGAAATCCGCGGCGCCTATCGGTTTAGCAAACCGCCGCCTTCAGCCTCTCGGCCACAGCTCC
>WGNJ01000018.1 GCA_016124635.1 Alphaproteobacteria bacterium
CGGTTTAGCAAACCGCCGCCTTCAGCCTCTCGGCCACAGCTCCATCCGTCTCCCACGGGGGTGCCGCGGGGCCGGTCTTAATGCCTGTATCCCGCGGCGGATGCAACCCGTACAGCGCGGTCGCAGTCAGCTTCCATTGTCTTGGAGCCAGCCGGCTCCTTCATCTTGGAGCCACGGTCCACGCCCGCGGACCGTCGCTCTCAATGCTTTGCCGGTCTGCGCGAGGCTCGCAGGGTTTCCCAATGGCGATCCCACTGCGCGACGACTTCGTCCGGCGATTGGGTCATGTGGGCCGGCGACGCGAGCGGTCTCACGCGTTCGACCTTGATGAGGATCATGTTGCGCTTTGCGCTGGTGCTGCCGCGCGCACGATAGAACGCCTCGATCTTTTGAAAGAGGTCGCCGTCAGAGACGACTGTGGCCTTGCCGCTAAACCGGTACCCCTTGCGCAAAGTTTGATCGACGACGTTGATCTCGACAAAGGGCGAGCGCTGCAGATTGGCGGTCGTCCCCGGCGAACAGATGTCGGCGAAGACAAGGTGATCGTCGTCCCAGACCGCGATCGTGCCGCGCGGCGAAAGGCTCGGACGCCCCTCGGCATCGACGGTCGCGATAAAGGCAAGCTTCTGCTCGTCGACGACGCGGCGAATCTCGTCCGTCAGAGTACCCATGCGCTCACCGTCACCTGCTCATCGGGGCAACATGATCGGCCGGCCGTGCACGGCGCTAGATCTTCGTAACGAAGTCCAGGCGATAAGCGTAGCCGCGCATGACGGGGCGATAGGTCATGCGTCCCCTGCCCGCCTTGTCCTGCTCCTCGAAATAGGCGCGGATCTCAGGCCGGAAACGAACGTGGAATTGGTCGAGCCACGACTTCAACGCGCGTTTGAACCAGCCGGGCAAGCCCGCTTGGTCGCCGAAGTCGACGACATGGATCGTGCCGCCGGGACGAAGCTGCGTCAGGCCGTACTCCAACGCCTCGCGCCAATCATCCATCATCGAAAGGCTGTAGGAGTAGATCAGCCGATCGAACGGACGCGCGAGACCGAATTGCTCGCTCGTGAAGTCGGTCGAGAGCGCCGTCGCGAGCTTCACGAGATGGCCGACGCTTGAACTCTCGATCGACAAGCGCGCGGTCTTGAGCATCTCGGCCGAGGCGTCGACGCCATAGAACTTGGCGTTCGGATGGCGCTTGGCGAGCAGAACGAGATTGCGCGCCGTGCCGCAGCCGACTTCGCAGATCAGGTCGTTCGCTTGGACCGGCAGTTCGGCAATGAGTTTGTCGCGGCCGAAGAGATAATATTTTCTGGTCAGATCGTAGATATATCGCTGGTGGCGATACATCCGATCCATCGACACCCGAGCATTAGATGTCATGCCGCTTGGTCTTTCGGCGCGCCGGCCGATGCCTCGGCGCCGTCCTTCAGCGTGTAGATGTGGAAGCCGCCGTAAATCGAAGAGCGGTCTTTGTCGAAATAGGTCTGCGCGCTCTCCGGCTCGTACACCCAACGCTCGAGCACCGTCGCCGGCAATTTGCGCTCAAGCGGTGAATCCGGCCCGGCCGTCCGGAAGATGACACGGGCGCCCGGCGCGGCCGTGCGCGTGATCTGGTGCCAGAGCGCGGTGATCTGCTCTTCGTTCATCCAGTCCTGCGCGTCGAGCAAGACGTAGCAGTCGAGGCTCTTCTCGGGCTGAGACTCCAAGAAGTCCGTCATCGACGCGAGATGCGTCTCGACGCGATTGGTGCGCTGACGGATGACCTCGTAGGTCTCTTTCTGCAGATAAGGCGGCACGCCCTGGCGGTCTTCGGTGTCGTAGCGGCGGCCGAAGGCCTGCCACGCGAAGGAGTTCTCGTTGATCGGTAAGTCGCAGGCGAGCTTTTCGATGCGGCGGCGGATGAGGCCAGCGGGATCGCCGTTCGACGCCTTGTTGAGTTCGTCGAACTGAGCCGGCGGGATACCGAGCGCGTAGAACGATACGGGAAGCTTCGACAGCGCCTTCACGAATTTGGAATCGAAGAGCGGGCTGATGGTGCGCTCGAAGATCGCACGCTGCTCTTCCGGCGTCTTGGCTTTCAACATATCGTTGAGCTTCTTGCCGTGCAGGCGCGCGACGGTATTCAGAATGCCGAGGAAGCGACCAAGCAGACCGTAGCGGTAGAGATTGCGCGCAAACATATTGATGCGGCGGCCGCGCAGCGGAATCCAAGACTCCCAATATTTGCGCGTGGTCTCATCGAGGCGGTCGACCAAGAACGTGTCGTAGGCGACGCGGTTCTCTTTCGAATTTGCGTAACCGAAGAACGAGAAGAAGTCCTCGTAGGTCGGCAGATAGTTGAGCGCCGCAAGCTTCAGGCGCGTGAGCGCGATATGGTTCGGGTTCAGGTCGACGGCGATGACCTTGGCCGGGTCTGCGGCCAGGTAGTTCACGACGTTGCAGCCGCCGGAAGCGATCGTGATGATGCGGCTCGACGGCTTGACGCGCAAAGCTGCGACATCGACGTCGGGATCTTCCCAAATTTGGTTGTAGACAAACCCTTGAAACATCAGGGTAAAGAGGCGCTCTAAAACACCACGCTTGGATGCCAATTTGTGATTGACCGCTGCATCCTTCAGAAGTTTGTTGGCCATGGTCGTGCGATTAGATCCAAGTTCACCCTCAGGCTGGCGCGTAGCGCGCGACCCGGGGCCGTTAGAGGCGAAACGCGCTGTTTCGGCGCAAGCGCGCTTTGTAGTCTTTCTGCCTATCGGGTGCCAAGCGCCGTGATATGACGCCCCGCCCTACCCCCAAGAGTCACGCTCGCGCGCCTGTGACCTTTGCGACACCCTTGGTGTGGCAGATTGTACAACGTGCGCTTGAATACGAGCTAGCGGGTACGCCAGCTGACGCAGCCCTGAAGAAGGCGCTGAGCAAGGGCTCGCGTCTACAACCTGTCGAATTGCGCGCCGCCGTCGGCGAGATTGATGCGGTCAATCGCCATCGGGCGCGACTCACTTGGGCCCTCGCGCAGGAGCAGGCAGCTTCCAATTCTCAAAACTTGCTCTTCGCGTGGCGCGCGATCGGCATACGCCAAACGCCGGAGCAGGTGCGCAAAATCCTCCAAGGCGCCCTGATGAGGGACGATGCCAGCCTGATCGCGCGGCTCGGCCGCTACACGTTCGACGACAAGCGCATGCCGGAAGCTGTGCGGCTCGAGTGCCCGCCGATGTTCGAAGGCGCATTGCGCCAAGCGCTCGGCGGCAGGTTCGCGGCGGAGATGCGCGCAGGCATCGAGCGAGCGCCCGTCGATCTGCGGATCAACACGCTGAAGGCAACAGTCGACGACTGCGCTCGGCTGCTGAAGAAAGAGCGCGTCGAAACCGTACCAATGCGCTGGAGCCCGTGGGGGCTGCGCTACCGAGGCGAGGCGAACCTCTCGTCGACGCGCGCGTTCGAGAACGGCTTGTTCGAATTCCAAGATGAGGGATCGCAGCTCGTCGCGCTTCTCGCCGACGCGCGCGCGGAGCACCAGGTGCTCGACTATTGCGCCGGCGCCGGCGGCAAGACGCTCGCGCTCGGCGCGGCGATGCAGAACAAAGGGCATCTCGTTGCGGCCGACGTGAACGACGACCGGCTGGCGCGGGCGAAACAACGTCTGAAGCGCGCCGGCGTCGAAAACGCCGAGCGGCGCGTCATCGAAACCGACTGGGCAAAGAAATATCGAGGGCGCTTCGATCGCGTCTTGGTCGATGCTCCCTGCTCCGGCACCGGCTCGTGGCGGCGCAATCCCGACGCGCGCTGGTCGCCTTCGGCGGCCAAGCTCACCGAACTCGCCGCGTTGCAGGACGACATCCTCGACCGAGCGGCGCGGTTCGTGAAAACCGGAGGCCGGCTCGTCTACGCAACGTGTTCCCTACTTCCCGTCGAGAACGATGAGCGAATCGAAACCTTCCTCGCCCGAAATCCAGAGTTCGAGCGGATCAACGCGCGCGACGTCTGGGCCACAGTCACCAAAGCCGAATGGCCCGGCGACGATCGCAAAGTCCTGCGTTTGAGCCCCGCGCGCCATGGCACCGACGGCTTCTTCGCAGCCGTCCTGACCCGCGCCAAGCAGTCATAAATCGGGCATAGTTCCCTGGGAACTTTCCCCGCTCCCGCTTTGGGCTCGCGGAGAAGGCTTGCGGAAGAGGAGATGCATGCGCCCCCCATTCTATGTGCGCCAATTGCGCCGGGATCTCGAAGAATGGATCGCCAAGGGTCTCGTGCCGGAGTCGAGCCGCGAGCCAATCCTGCAGAGCGTCGGCGCGGGCTCGCGGATGCGCCTCGACCTCATCATCGCGGTTTTCGGCGTCATCCTGGTCGGCGCTGGCGCGATGTCGTTCGTGGCCGCCAATTGGCAGGAGATGGGCAAGCTCACGCGGCTAATCGCGCTCTTCGGCTCGATGTGGGCGGCCTATGCGATCGCCATCTACTTCCTCGCCGGCGCGCGCGACGTCATCGGTCAGGCCTTCATCCTGCTCGGCGTTTTGATGTTCGGCGCGAACATCATGCTCATTGCGCAGACCTACAACATCAACGCGCACTTTCCGGACGGCGTGATGCTGTGGGCGGTGGGGGCGCTCGCCGCAGCCGTCATCGCGCCGTCGCGCGCGGCACTCGCGGCCGCATTGGCGCTCGGCTGCCTATGGACCTGGCAGGAGTTTCAATATTTCGACGTGGTTCTGCACATCCCCTTCCTCTTCCTATGGGCGGTGTGCGCGGCAATGGCCTTCATCTTCGCTTGGCGGCCGGGCGTTCATTTGGCAATCATCGCCTTCCTTTTCTGGTTCGTGTTGAACACCGAGGGCCTCGCTCATCTGTTCGGTTGGGGTGAGGTCGAGTCGACAACGATCTACATCTTCATACCGCTCGCGATTTGGAGCGTGTTGCAGCTCGTGGACGGACGCGGCAATGCATTCTCGATCACCGGCGCGCACTACGCGTTTTTCGTGTTCCTCTTCTCCTATGCCGCGCTCCACTTCTCGGACAACGGCGATCGCTCGCCAAGCTCGAGCTGGCTGATATTTGCGGCCGTCACGAGCCTCGTCGCGATCGGTGCGGGGTTCGCCGGGGCGGCGCGCAAAGCCATCAGCGGCATCGACGTGCTCGGCCTTGTCTTCGCGTGCGCGACCACGATCGCCTACGTGTTCATGGTGCAAAAGGGAGACGGCGCGCTTGACGTGCCCTATCTCGCGTTCACGCTCATCGTCATCTTGTGGAGCCTGCAGCGCGGCGTGCGCACGGACGATCGCTTCGTGATCAATCTGTCGACGGTCTTCTTCGGGCTCTGGGTGCTCTACGTCTATTTCGTCTTGTTCAAAGGCCTAATGGATCAAGCGGTGTTCTTCACGGTCGGAGGCTTCCTGCTCATCCTTCTGGGGCTTGGGCTCGAAGGCATGCGGCGGCGGCTCGTGGCGTCGGCGCCCAAACCAGCTAGCGCGGGAGCTTCGTCATGACGATCGCGCTCCGCATTCTGATCATTGCCGCGCTGCAGACGGCGGCGCTCGGCTACATGATCTTCGATCGTACCTCGATCCTGAATTCGCCGGACGTGGTGACGCTGAAGGTCAAGCCGGTTGATCCGTCGGACATGTTCCGCGGCGACTACGTGATCCTCAATTACGACATCACCATGCTCGATCTTGCCGTACTGCCTGGCGACGACAACTACGTCCACGACGGTTGGGCTTACGTGACGCTTGGCAATGAGAACGGCACTTGGGTGGCGAAGGCCGTCAACAACAAGATGCCGCCGCGTGCAGCCGGCACCGTGGTCCTGCGCGGCCGCGTGTTCAGCGCGTCGACGTCGGAACTCGCCTCTCCGGGAGCTATGAAGGTCGAATACGGCATCGAAAGCTTCTTCGTGCCGCAAGGCGAAGGCAAACCGATCGAAGACGAGCGCCAGAAGGGCGACCTCACGGCCGAGATCGCCGTCGACGGCCAAGGGCGCGGCGCGATCAAATCGCTACGCCGCGCCGACGGTAAGGTGATGTACGTCGAGAGCTTGTTCTAGCTCGCGTCGCCTTTCGGGAGCGGTCCGAACGGGAACGGCTTGTCGTCGTGCATCCACGCGACGTAGCCGAGCACCTGCCAGACATATTGGACGACCGCGCGGACGAACTGACGAAACTCCGGATGCGGCTCCCTGTTCACCGCGATCAGGATCCAGTGAATTATCGACACGACGATCGCCACCTGGAACGCGAACCAGCCGATGAAGGCAAAAAGGATCGACAGCAGCAGACGCGCGACCGGAAACGGCGCACGTTGCGTCTCACCAGAAGTCTGCTCCGGACCGTTCGAGGGCGTGTAGCCGGCGTCGGTGTTGCTCATGGGTTGTCTCCATACGAACGCGCGCCGAAGAGATCGGCGCGAACAGCCTTCTCCTATACCTGGGGGATAGGAGGGCCGACATCAAGGCTCTTCTGCCAACCGTTAACGGCAGATTTGGCCTAACGCAGCCAGCTTCGGTTGCGATCGAAGAGTGGAAACAGCAGCAAACCGGCATAGAAGCCGCCAAGGTGGCCTTCCCAATCCGGATAGGCCGAAAGCAATCCAGTCGTCGCCTGTACGACACCGATCGCAACGATGCTGGCGGTCCAGATCACGACCCAGATCAAGACGCTGCGAGTCAGAAGGGGTTGCGTGCCGCGCGGCCAGACCGCCGGTTGATTCGGATCCAAAAACATGAACCTGGCGAACGCGCCGCTCATGGCGAAGACGACGCCGGAGCCGCCCATCCTCGGTTGGGTTCCGCCCCAATGCGTGGCGATGTGAGCGAGCGCCGCGCAGACGGCAGTCACTGCGCAAAAGGCGAGGAAACGCGCGGTGCCGATCCGGCGCGCGACCGGCGTCGCCGTCGCGAGCAGACACACGCAGTTCACCGTCACATGCATGAAGTCGTCGTGCAGAAATGCGTAGGTGATGAGCGTCGGGAGCGCCAACACCGCTCGCTGATCGAACGCCGAGAAGCGCGAGGCGATGAGCGCAAAATGTTCGACGACCTCGCTTCGGTAGCTTTCCGGCGCGAGTGCCAAACCGACGTGGATGACAAAGAGCAGACCGATCGCGGTCAAGACGACGGCCGGTGCGCGGATGAAGGGCTCGGTCGGCTCTTCCCAATATGGAGGAAGCGTCAAGCTCGCCTATCCGCTCTTGACCAGCGCCGCTTCGACGAGCGGCAAGCGGTCGTTACCAAAATACATGTCCGTTTTGTCGACGAACATGGTCGGCGAACCGAAGCCGCCGCGTGCGATCAGCTCGTCCGTGTTCACCTTGAGACGGGCTTTCACGGCAGGGTCCGCGATGCGCTGAAGGAAGTCGCCGGCCTTATAGCCGACCGACTCCGCCACACGGCCCAAGATTTCGTCTTGGCTGATGTCCTGCAGATCGCCCCAATAGGCCTCGAACACGGCCTTGGCGTAGGGAACGAGCTTGCCGTCATCGAGGGCGAGCAGCGCACCACGCATCGCCTTGACCGAATTCACCGGAAAGACCGGAGGCTGGCCGATCTTGATCTTGGTGAACCGCGCCCAGTCGGCGAGGTCCTTGCGGTAGTAGGCGCTCTTGCGCGGATCGGGATTGGCGCGGCGTTCGTAGACGTCCTTGTTCACCTCGTTGAAGACGCCGCCGACGAGGATCGGCTTCCAAACAACGTTCGCCTTCGTGCGCACGATGATGTCGTGAATGCGCGTGAAGGCGAGATAGGTCCAGGGCGACGAGCAATCGAAGAAGAATTCGAGCTGCGCCATTGCTCAGAGACCCAACACCTGCTTGGCGATGACGTTCTTCTGGATCTCCTCGGTGCCGCCTTCGATGGTGTTGGCGCGCTGGCGCGCGTAGAGCGGCATCGCGTTCTTGGCGTAGCCGGGGCCGATCGGCTTTTCGTTCCAGCCGACTTCCAGGGCTTCCATCACCCACGGCGACGAGTAGTAGCCGACAGCTTCCAACATAAGCTCGCTCAGCGCCTGGCTGATGAAGGTGCCTTTCGACTTCAGAATCGCGCCGCCATTGCCGGCCGTGCCCGACTTGGCTTCGTAGAGCACACGTTGATTGGTGATGCGAAGCGCTTCGAGCTCGACCTCGATCGCAGCGAGCTTGGCGCGAAAGTCGTCCTCTTCGATCAAACCGCGGCCGTTCGAGAGTTCGTTCGCGCCGACTTGCTTCAGGCGTTTGACGAGCTTGGTCGACTGCGCGATTTGCGCGATCAGTGCGCGCTCGTTGCCGAGCAGATATTTGGCGTAGGTCCAGCCTTTGTTTTCCTCGCCGATGCGGTTGAAGACCGGCACCTCGACGTTCTCAAAGCGTATCTCGTTCAAGATGTGCGAACCGTCGATGGTGATGATCGGCCGGTGGGAGATGCCTTTCGACTTCATGTCGATGAGAAGGACGGAGATGCCTTCCTGCGTCTTGCCTTCGGTCGAGGTGCGCACGAGCGCAAACATCCAATCGGCCTCGTGGCCGTAGGAGTTCCAGATCTTCATGCCGTTGACGACGTATTTGTCGCCCTGGCGCACCGCCATCGTGCGCAGCGACGCGAGATCGGAGCCTGAGTTCGGCTCGGAATAGCCTTGGCACCAAAGGTGTTCGCCGCAGCGCGCGGGCGGCAGCCACTTGTCCTTCTGCTCTTTGGTGCCGAAATGCGCGATGACGGGGCCAACCATCTTCACCGCGAACGGCGAGAGCGGCGGGCAGTTCGCGGCCGACATCTCTTCTTCCCAGATGTAAAGGCGCGTCGGATCCCAATCGAGACCGCCGTTCTCCTTTTTCCAACCGGGTGCGCCCCAGCCATGCGCCGCGAGAATCTTATGCCAGCGCTGACCGTCGGCCATGTGCATACGATAGCCGGCCTCGGCCTTGTCCTTCAGGTCCTTCGGCAGGTTGGCGGCAATGAAGTCGCGGACTTCGGCGCGGAAGGCGCGCTCGGTCGAGCTTTCGTTGAGATCCATGAGGCCTGCTCCCAATAGCTGTTCAAGGGAGAGCCTAGAGCGAATTCGCTTCGGAGGAAAATCCCAGCGTCAGGCGGACTTGTCGCCGCCTTTTTGCCAGACCTTGCGGATGCGGGCGTCGACTTCGGGGCCGAGATTGAACCAGGCCATCTTGCCCCGCCCCGCGTCGGCGATGAACACGCTGTCCGTGTTGCCCAGATGCGTAACGAGTTCGTTGCGAATGGCGCCGGCCGAGTATTCGCTATGTAGCAACCAGACCAAAGAATTCAGTTGGAAATTGATGCCGAGCCGGTTGAGCGCCGCCTCGAATGGAGCGGACGCGCGCCCACGGATGTCGGCGATGATGATGAAGTTCGAGCTTGCGAGGTCGGGCGTTGCGTTCGAGGTCTGAGCGGAAGACTGTCGCGTCGGCTGCGCCGCCTTGGGTTCCGCGATCGATTTGGCGGCAGGCGGCTGTTGCACAATGAAGAGCTGCGAGAGGATCGGATCGTCGATGGCCGTGATCCATGGGCCGGCTTCACCGGACTGAACGATCGAATGCGCTGCAATCCGCCCTTCGGCGGCGAACGCTTTGATCTGGTGGCCGGTGTAAGGGCCGTACACTTGGCCGCTTACATTGATCCGCCACATGCTGTTCAGTGGATCACCCACGTAACCTACGAACCCAGACATGGTTTCCCAACCGTCTATTATAACCGCCCAACTGCAACGACCCGCTTAAGGCCGCGACGCTCGGAGAGTTAAGAAACGGTTACGCAGAAACCGTGCCATCCCATTTCGAACCAGGAGGAAACGATGTCGAGTCTGAAGTTTTGCAAGGTTGAGCGCGAAGGTCGCCTGACGCTGGTGACAATCAACCGTCCCGAAGTGATGAACGCGCTCCACCCGCCAGCCAACAAGGAGTTGGCAGAGGTGTTTGATCAGTTCGCGTCGGATCCCGAGCAATGGGTGGCAATCATCACGGGTGCCGGTGACAAAGCGTTCTCGGCCGGCAACGATCTAAAGTATCAGGCGTCTGGTCAGCCGATGTCGATCCCGACGTCTGGATTTGCCGGATTAACCTCTCGTTTTGATCTCAACAAACCGGTGATCGCGGCCGTCAACGGGCTGGCCATGGGCGGCGGCTTCGAGATCGCCCTCGCAGCCGACATCATTGTCGCCTCCGAAAACGCGATGTTCGCGTTGCCCGAGCCGCGAGTCGGGCTGGCGGCGCTCGCCGGCGGGCTGCATCGTCTGCCGCGTGAGATCGGATTGAAGAAGGCGTTGGGGATGATTTTGACGGGCCGGCGCGTCCAGGCGGCCGAAGGCTTGTCGCTCGGCTTCGTCAACGACGTCGTCAAACCGGGCGACGCGGTAAATGCCGCAAAGCGTTGGGCGGGCCAGATCCTCGAGTGCTCGCCGATGTCGATCCGCGCCTCGAAGGAAGCGGTGACGCGCGGGCTCATGGAGCCTTCAGTGCAAGCCGCACTCGAAAACCAGCGCAACTATGAATCCGTCCGCGCCATGTTCAAGAGCGAAGACTTCCGAGAGGGTCCCATGGCTTTCGCGCAAAAGCGCGAGCCGCAATGGAAAGGAAAATAGCGTCAAGGGCCTGCGCGTCGGACGCACCGTCCGGAAGGGCTAGGCTGGCCGCTTCGCCCAAAAGTCGGCGGACGCTTCGACCGGGACGACTTCGAATTCCATCAGGTCGCGCCATTTCTCGATCCAGGGGTCGAGCGAGGCGCGCGTCGGCGCTTCCATCACTTGCCAGCAGCGCATCGTACGTGGGTCGAGCCAACTGGCGTGATAGACGACATCCGCCGGCATCATGCGGCCGTCCTTGCGGAAGCGCTCCCCTACCCGCTTCTCGTCGCCGTCCTTGAAGCGTTCGATCACCATGAAGAGCATTGCCTGATCCTCGCCGTTTCCCGTTGCACTATACCCGCCCGCCGTAAGTCCCGTGTGGCGCTAGGTCTCTGTGAATTCCGCCATTTTTCGCTGGTACCTCACGTCCGTGTCATGTGACGCAACGGGCGTGAGCCACTAGGATCGCCGCCCAATGCGCCGTTCGGCGCCCAATACGCTCGGGGTACTTCATGCACAGACGTTCGTTCCTTCAGTCAGCCGCCGCGATCGCGCTGGCACCAGCAGCAGGCACCGCCATGACCTCAACAGCCTTCGCCGCAACCAAACCGAAAGCCGATCCGATGCTCGACGAATGGAGCGGCAAGTACGGCGGCTATCCACCGTTCGATCAGGTCAAAACGGATCATTTCAAACCCGCCGTGCTCAAGAGCATGGACGTGAACCGGGCGGAGATCGCCGCCATCGCCGGCAGCAAGGACGCTGCGAGCTTCGAAAATACGTTTGCCGCGATGGAAGATTCGGGCCGGCCGCTCAATCGCGTCGCCACCCTCTTCTTCATCTACGCCTCGACGATGGCCGACAAGAAGATGCAGGCGCTCGAGGCCGAGCTGTCGCCTGTCTACGCCGCGTTTCAAGACGAGATCATACAAAACGAGCCGCTCTTCACCCGGATCAAGGCCGTCAACGACGGGCTCGCGACTTCCAACCTGACGGCCGAGCAGAAGCGTCTGGTCGACACCTACTATAAGAACTTCGCGCGGCAAGGTGCCAATCTCGACGCCAAGGCGAAAGCGCGGCTCGGCGAGATCAACAAGCGACTGGCTTCTCTCTACACGACGTTCGGTCAGAACGAGCTCGCTGATGAAGAGAACTACATGCTGGTGGTCGACAATGAAGCCGATCTCGCCGGCCTACCCGACAATCTCAAAGCCGCCGCGGCCGGCGCCGCCGAGCGCAAGGGCAAGAAGGGCAAATGGGTGTTCACGAACACGCGCTCGTCGATGGAGCCGTTCATCACCTATTCGTCGAAGCGCGATCTGCGCGAGAAGGGTTGGCGCATGTGGATCATGCGCGGCGACAATCCCGGCGAGCACAACAACATCGCGACGATCTCGGAGATCTTGCGCCTGCGCACCGAAAAGGCACGCTTGCTCGGCTTCCCGACGCACGCGCACTGGCAGCTCGACAACAACATGGCCAAGACACCCGACGCGGCAATGGCGCTGATGATGAAGGTGTGGAAAGCGGCAGTCGCCCGCGTGCACGAAGAAGTCGCCGACATGCAGGCGATCGCCGACAAAGAAGGCGCCGGCATCAAGATCGAGCCGTGGGACTATCGCTACTACGCCGAGAAGGTGCGCAAGGCGAAATACGATCTCGATCAGACAGAGATCAGCCAGTACCTGCAACTCGAGAAGATCCGCGAAGGCATGTTTTGGGCCGCCGGCCAGCTCTACAACATGGAGTTCGTCGAAGTGCACGGCGTGCCGACCTATCACCCCGATATGCGGGTGTTCGAGGTGCGGCGCGACGGCAAACACATGGGCATGTGGTACTTCGACCCCTATGCGCGCGACGGCAAACGCTCGGGCGCGTGGATGAACGAATACCGCACGCAGGAGCGTTTCAAGAAAGACGTCGCACCGATCGTCTCGAACAACTGCAACTACGTGAAGGGTAAGGCAGGCGAACCGATCCTGATCTCGTGGGACGATGCGACGACCATGTTCCACGAATTCGGGCACGCGCTGCACGGGCTCAATTCGAATGTGAACTACCCGTCGCTCGCCGGTACCAGCGTGAAGCGGGACTTCGTCGAATTCCCGAGCCAGCTCAACGAACACTGGTTCCCGACGCCGGAGGTGCTCAACAAGTTCGCGCTGCACTACAAGACGGGCAAGCCGATCCCGGCCGAACTCGTCGCCAAGGCGCAGAAGGCGAAGAACTTCAATCAAGGCTTCATCACGGTCGAGTATTTGGCCGGTGCGATCTACGACATGAAGATCCATCTCGCGGCGACGCCGGACGGCAATATCGACGCGGGCGCGTTCGAGAAGAAGACGATGGCCGAGATCGGCATGCCCAAGGAAATCGTCATGCGCCACCGCCCAACCCAGTTCGGGCACATCTTCTCAGGCGACGGCTATTCGGCCGGCTACTACGTCTATATCTGGGCCGACACGCTGACGGCCGATGTGTGGGAGGCGTTTACGGAAGCGGGCGGGCCTTACGACAAGGCCGTTGCCAAGCGTTATCACGACACGATCTTGAGCGTCGGCAATTCAGTGCCGCCGGAGGTCGCATTCCGCAACTTCCGCGGCCGCGACGTCGACACCAACGCGCTCATGCGCGATCGCGGGTTCCCGGTGACGTAGCACCAAACGGTTGGTGCAATAGCGAAGGGGGTGCGAAAGCGCCCCCTTCTTGTTTGCGATCTAGGTCACGCGAAGCGTAGCCACGCACGGCGACATATGGATCGCTGAAAAAACTCACAAGAAAAGAAACGAACGACGCTGGCCAATCTACAAATATTCGATCCAATACAGAGCGCGATCGGGAAAGTGTTAACACGCGCCTCGTCTACTCCTTGGTTGATTTTGATGGTTGATGCGTGTAGTTGCTCGATGGTGACGGCTGCACGCGACGAGACATGCGGGGCTTTGCGGTTTACGAGGGCGGAGAAACCTTCGTGCGCGAACGGTTCCCGCTCCTTCGGTATCTGGCTTCCTCACGACGACCGGGCAATGTCGCTCGGACGGAACCTCTCTTCCCAAGGGCGCATCTGAATGTCTTCGACGACCGGAACGGTCAAATTCTTCAACTCCACCAAAGGTTTTGGCTTCATCATGCCCGAAGGCGGCGGAAAGGATGTGTTCGTGCACATCTCGGCCGTCGAACGCGCAGGCATGCGCACGCTCAACGAGGGTCAACGCGTCGCATTCGACACTGAGCAGGACGCACGCGGAGCGAAGGCCGTTAATCTGCAGGCCATGTAGCTGCGGCCGTGAGTTTTGGGGGCGGCCGGGCGACGGGCCTGAGCCGCCTCTTCTTTTTTGACGTGGTGCAATGAGCGAAAAGAGCGACAAGGCCGACAAGAAGTCGAAGTCCGGTGTTCCGCTGCCCTCCGGCGCCACGGACCTGCGTTCGCGCGTGCCGGAGATGGCCGACGGCGCGCTTGCGACGCTGCTGGCCAATGCGCAGCGAATGCTGACGAGCGGGAACGCCGTGCAGCAGGCCGCGGCCGGCGATCTCATACCGGTAATCGAGACTGAACTCGCCGAGCGCAAAGCGAAGAAGGCCGCTGCCAAGCCACGCAAGGGCCGCGCGCGCAAAGCGACATCCACGGATAATGGCGACGGTGCAGCTTAGGACGGCGCTCGCCGGTCGGAGTTGAGCGCGAAAAGGCCCGAAGTTACTCCGGGCCTTTTCGCTTTCGGTTGCTTCAATAGAACACGTTGTAGACGACTTGGATAATCTCTCCGCTCTCCAAATCGACGAGCAACGCGTCGGGACCGAAGCGAATCCACACACAACCCGGAGGCGGTATCATCAATCCGAAGGTCAAGAAGTCCAACAGCCAATAGCTGCGGTCGTAGTAGACCCAGGGTAGATACTGACCATGGGTCCAACGCCTGTATTTGTAACCGCGAGGCGGATGGTACGGTCCAACGCGGAAATGGCGGTGCGCGCGAACATTGCGCTGCCATCGACTGTAATCCGCTCCCTGACGATGCCGGCGCACGTTGCGATTTGTGGTGCGGTGGTCACGCGTGTCGACGCGCCTTCTGTTTGTCGCCTTCGTATCGCTTTGGCGTTGCTGCTGCGTCGTACTCTCGTGGCGGTGCCGACTTTGATGGTCGGCCGCAGAAGCCGGCGTCCCCGCGACGGCAAGGCCGATCGCCAGCGCCGCAACGTATGGTGCAATCCTCATAGCAAAACCTCGTCCCTATTAAATATCTCGGGTCGTTTGCCAGGCTCAGAGATGCGTGTCCTTGATTCAGGTCAGACAGCTCCGGCAGCGCTCAGCGTGCTACCACCTCGTAGAGAGTCGGGCTGCTCGGGAACTCCTTCCACCGCTCTTGGCCGATCAGCCGTTTGAACTCCTCCGCCGCATGAGCGGTCGCAAAGTTGCCGCCAGAGGACCAATCCGCGACGTTGACGAAGCGATAGCGCGCGTCCGGCGAGAGCGACCGATGCAACCGCAGGCTCTGGAAACCCGGCTGGGCGCGAAAAAACGTGCTTGTCGCCGTCCAAAGCGCGAGGAACGCATCCTCCCGCCCCGACCGCACGACAAACGAATTGATCAGTGTCACCGGGCCATTGGGTAGCCCACGCGGCAGCGCGGCGGTCCGGCCGGCGGGGTCAGTCGTGTCCATCATGGTTTTACCTTATTGCATTGTTGTGCCTTTATTGCACTCTGGTATACTTAGCCAACGCGTCACTTTTCGTCAATCGTGAGATTCGAATGAAATCGAGATCGAGAGCCAAGGACCGGCCAAGAGCAAAAGACGGCGCCGAAGACGAACGCGGTCGCTTCCGGCAGCGGCGCCGGACGCGCGCGCAAATCGTTCAAGCAACGATGGACCTTCTCAAAACAAGTTCGGCGCCGACGATCAACGACATCGCCGAGGCCGCCGACGTTTCGCGACGCACGGTCTATATGCACTTCCCGACCCTCGAGCAGCTGCTGATCGATGCAAAGCTCGGGCTTCTGTCGCAGAGCGCAGTCGATGACGTCATCGCGGCTGCCGATCACGGCGGCAGCGCCGAAGCGCGGGTCACGGCCATGATCGGTGCGATCAGCGCTATGTCGCGCGAGACCCTGCCGCTTGGACGGTCGCTCATTCGCCTTACAGCCGAGGAAACGCGCGACGTCGGCGTGCCGCGGCGCGGATTCCGCCGAATCGGGTGGATCGAAAAGGCGCTGGCGCCGCTGCGCGATCAGCTGCCTCGCGCGGCGTTCGAGCGGTTGGTCTCGGCGCTCGCAATGGTCGTTGGATGGGAGGCGGTCATCGTGCTCGAAGACGTTCGCGGCCTCGCGGCGCGGGAGCAGCAGAAGACGTCGCTTTGGGCCGCCAACGCACTTATCCACGCTTCATTGGAGGAGAATGGAACCCGCAGGAACAACGGCCGGAAAGCGGCACTACGCCGCTGAATCAGCGCGTAGCCGCGGCGCCATTCCTAGGGCGGTCGCGATCATCCAGCTCTTCAAGAAGCTCCAGGAACTCGGAGGGAACCGGCTCGCGTGCCACCTTGTCAAATGCCAGGTGCAGGAGCTTACCGATTTGGCGTGAGCGGGCTCGCGCATCAGCGACGTCTTGATGACTTAGCGGCAAGCGCTTGCGATCACGCTGGTTCATGCGCGAGGAAACGCCGATCAGGTCGACTGGTTTCATGAGCGCGCGCGAGATAATGCGAGAGCGGCCGCCGTCAGACTCCGCGGGCCCCGGCGGCCGCACTTCGCGTCATCTACCGACAATCTGCCAGGTGCCGTCCCGGTTGCGGCAGGCTGCGCCATATCCGGTCGTCCGGCGGCCTTCGATGTAGATCGTCTGGCGAAACTCCCTGCACTCGCCATCGTAACCGTAGCGATCGCCGCGGTCGTAGTCGCGCACAGGCTGCATGTAGCCGTAATGTCCGTTGTACGGATTGCGCCAGCGGTAGCGGCGACCCCACTCCGGATCCTCGAAACCGTCGTAATAGGCGCGATTGTAATAGTGGGCATCGGCGCGCCTGTTGCCGCAACCGTCGCGCGCGATGACGTTGCCGGCGATGCCGCCGAGTATGACACCGCCGATCGTAGCCGCGGTGCGGCCCGAATGGTGGCCGAATTGGTTGCCGATGACACCACCGAGGATGGCGCCAAGTCCGGTGCCGACGAGCTCGCGATCTTGACAGCCGTTATAGGCTGAGCCGCTATTGTGGTAGCGATACGTGTCGCCGCGATAGGAATCCGCGTAGTAGCCGTCGCCGCCTCCCTGGTACGGAGCATCGGGATCGTACTGATCGTAATGACCGTACACGTCACCGGCCGACGCCGGAGCGACGCCACCCAAGATCAGGACGCAAGCCGCGGTTGTTGAAAGAAGGATCTTCGACATCGCGATACTCCTTACACGTACGAAATTGCACGCACGAATTTTCGCGGCCGATTTTCGGGCTGCCGGGATGAACAGGTTCTGAATTGCGAACATAAGGATGCACACGGCGACGACCATGTGATCGCGCACACCGCGTTAGGGTAAAGGGTGCCTTAAGTCCTAAGCCGCAGCTGAGCGATCGGCGGCGACGAGCTGTTCCGCCAGAGAGCCGCGCGAAGGCGGGATGTCGGTGAATTCGATCGCGATGCCGAGCTCGTGGTGACGCACGACGCGGCCGCGCATCTTGCCGACCATGACTTGCTCGCCGAGCGCCGGCCACTCCGCAGTCTCGACGGAGACGCCGCCGAGCGACAGGTCGATGACGCGACACGGAAGTTCGCGGCCGTCGGCGCGGACGATGCGCGTCGCGGCGGAGGTCGTCTCGCGTTCGTGACGGCGGCCTTCTTGTGGCGCCGTCTTCTTGTTCGTCGACAGACGCTCCTCGAGCTTCTCGCGCTTGATGGCGGACAGCGTCAGGTGGACGGCAAATCCCTTGTTGTTGAGACGCGCGACCATGCCTTCGAGGCGACCGAAGCCTTCGACATAGGCGATGACGATTGATCCCTGATCGGGCTCGGCGTCGGTCTGAATGGCCATGCCGCCAAGCGAAATGTCTGTGACCGTGCCGGTATGCTCGGTGCCGTCGGCAATGAGGAAACGCACGCCGAGCTTCAAGGGGCTGCGCTTGTGCTTGCGCCGGTCAGTCGAACGCGACGTAGCGTCATGCGCTCCAGACTGCTTGTTCGCGTCCTTCTTCATCCTAGCCCCGCGGTTGGCACGAGTGGTCTGCCGGTCTCTCCCTCCGGCTATTGTGGCTAGTGTACGAACCCATAGTTAACGGTGTCTTGCGTTGCGGGGCCGCTTGATTGCCTATAGTGGGTGCAAAGATGCTCCATTTCGGCACCGACCCCGCAGAAACTGGACGCTTTTTCAAGACGGGCTTTGGGTTTCCATGACCTCCACCTCCTTCGACTACATCATCGTCGGCGCCGGAAGCGCCGGCTGCGTGCTCGCCAACAGGCTGACGGCAGACCCCGGCGTATCGGTGCTGCTGCTGGAGGCGGGCGGCAAAGACAATTCGGTTTTGGTTCGAATGCCGGCGGGGGTCGGCGCCCTGCTTTCCACGCGCACGCGCTTCAACTGGTACTTCGAGACCGAAGGCCAGAAGAATCTCATGAATCGAAAGCTCTACTGGCCGCGCGGCAAATGCTGGGGCGGATCGTCGTCGATCAACGGCATGATCTACATCCGCGGACACGCGCGCGACTACGACCAATGGCGGCAGATGGGGCTCGAAGGCTGGGGCTTCGGCGACGTGCTGCCCTACTTCAAACGCGCCGAAGCCAACGAGAACGGCGGCGACAAGTTTCACGGCGGCGACGGACCGCTTGCGGTGTCGAACGGGCATTCGAAGGTGCCGCTGTTTCGCGCCTATATCGAAGCGGGTGCGCAGGCCGGCTTTCCGACCACGAAGGACTTCAACGGCTTCCAGCAAGAAGGCTTCGGACCCTATCAGCTGACGATCAAGGACGGGCGGCGCTGGTCGACGGCGGCCGGATACCTGCTCCCTGTCCTGTCGCGTCCCAATCTCAAGACCGAAGTGAACGCGCACACGGCGCGCGTGCTCTTCGACGGCAAGCGCGCAATCGGCGTCGAATACGTGCAGAAGGGCAAGGTCACGCAAGTGATGGCGAACCGCGAGGTGATCCTCGCCGGCGGCGCGGTGAACACGCCGCAGCTGCTTCTGCTCTCCGGCATCGGCGACGCGGACTACCTGCGCAAATGGAACGTGCCGATCGTCGCCGATCTGCCGGGCGTCGGGCGCAACCTGCAAGACCATCTCGACATCACCGTGCAATACGAGTGCACGCAGCCGATCACGTTCTATACGTTCTCAAAACCGCTGAAGCAGATTCAGACCGGCCTCGCCTATTCGCTCTTCGGGCAAGGGACGGGACGCCAACAAGGACTCGAGTCCGGCGCGTTCGTGAAGACCAGATCCGGCCTCGAAATCCCCGATCTGCAAATTCACTTCGTCGCCGCGCTGATGATGGATCACGGACGCAAGAAGGCCGACCGGCACGGCTTCACGGCGCATGCGTGTCAGCTGCGGCCGGAGTCGCGCGGGTTCATTGCGCTCAAATCGCTGAACCCGCTCGATGCACCTCTGATCCAGCCGAACTACATGTCGACTGAGAACGACAAGCGGACGTTGCGGGAAGGCGTGAAGATCTTGCGGAAGGTGTTCGCGCAAAAGCCGTTCGATCCGTTCCGGGGACCTGAGCTGATGCCGGGCGCGACGGTGACGACCGACGACGAGATCGACGATTTCGTGCGGCGCACCGCGGAAACGATCTATCACCCGATCGGCACAGCGCGCATGGGCCACGACAGGCTTGCCGTGGTCGACGGCGAGCTCAAAGTGCACGGCGTGCAGGGCTTGCGCGTCGTCGACGCGTCGGTGATGCCGACGCTCGTCGGCGGCAACACGAATGCACCTACGATCATGATCGCCGAGAAAGCGAGCGACATGATCCTGGGCAAGCCGGCGCCGCCGCCCGAACCGATCCACGTCGCGGAAGACAACTACGATCGCGTGGCGGCCGCGCGCTAGAGAACGCCCGGGCTTTGAAGAGATTTTATGTCGCGCGCAACCAGCGTGCTGTTGCGCGCTGAGCGGCGCGCTGCGATTAGCCCTTTCGCCCGCGGAGAGGCATCGCAATTGAGAAGCTGTTGCATACCGCCGTTTCGCCTCGAAATCGAAACGCTGCTATTCGTTCTCGTGTGATCGTTCGAGTCGCATTCCTTGTGTTTCTGTCGGCCGCCGTGTTGGCGCCGATCGGCGTTGCCTATGCGGGTCCGCCGTTCGCGACGGACGATCCAGTGCCGACGGATTACGGCCACTACGAACTCTATCTCTACTCGGAAGGTACTTGGGCGGGTGAGTCGCTGGACGGTACCGCCGTCGGAGTCGAGGTGAATTACGGGCTCTTGCCGGACCTGCAGGTCAGCGCGGATCTGCCGGTTGGATTCAATATTCCAGACGACGCGGGCCCGCGCTTCGATATCGGCGACGCCTCGGTCGGCCTGAAATATCGGATTCTTCACGAGGACACCGAAGGCTGGCAGCCGGACTTGAGCGTCTTTCCTTCGTTCGAGGCGGCGCTGGTCTATTCGGGTTCAAGCGGATCGGACCGCCCCACTCACCTCTTCCTGCCGTTGTGGGCGCAGAAGACCTTCGGGGAGTGGTCCGTGTTCGGCGGCGGAGGATTTCGGATCAACGACGGCGTCGGCGCGCGCAATTCTTGGTTTACGGGCATCGCCGCGCTGAAGCACATGGGCGACGGCCTTCATCTGGGCGGTGAGTTTTACCGCGAGACGGCCGAGGCGCGCGGCGAAAACGGGACGACGGCCTTCAGCCTGGGCGGCACCTACGATCTCAGCGATTCCTGGCATGTTGTCGGCTCGGTCGGCGCCGGTGTTGCGGATCATAGCGGATCGACCTCGATAACCTCGTACGTCGCGCTCGAGTGGACCCTTTGATAGATCGAGATGCGAACGCATTGCAGTCGCAGCGATTGTTGACGCAGATCAGCGTACGATCGAGAGCGCGTTACTATACGGTTTGGTAATTTGCAGTCGTTCGGGTGCTCGGGCCTTTAATGTCCGAACGGTCGGAGACTCACCGCAACCGGTTGGCACTGCACGGAGTGAGCATGCGTCTCTTGTTGGTCGAAGATGACCGGCGCACGGCAGACTATGTCAAGCGCGGCGCGACCGAGCATGGCCACGTCGTCGACCACGCGTCCAACGGCCGCGACGGATTGTTCTTGGCGACCGGCGGGACATACGACGTCTTGATCGTCGATCGCATGCTGCCGGGCCTCGACGGTCTGTCGCTCGTCAAGAGCTTGAGATCCGCCAACGTCAAGACGCCGATCCTCTTCCTCACCACGATGAGCGGCATCGACGACCGGGTCGAAGGTTTGAACGCGGGCGGAGACGACTACCTCAACAAGCCGTTTTCGTTCTCGGAGTTGCTGGCCCGCGTCAACGCCCTCGCCCGCCGACCGCCGCTCAGCGATCAGCAGACGCAATTGCGGTTGCACGATTTGGAAATGGACCTTTTGAAGCGGACAGTGAAACGCGGCGGCGTGGCGATCGACCTTCAGCCGCGCGAATTCCAGCTGCTCGAATTCTTGATGCGACGGCCCAACCAAGTGGTCACGCGAACGATGCTGCTCGAGGGCGTTTGGGACTTTCATTTCGATCCCAAGACGAATGTGGTCGAGACGCATATCAGCCGGCTGCGATCGAAGATCAATCAAGGGAATGGGGTCGAGTTGATCCACACCGTTCGCGGCTCCGGGTACTCGATGCATGTTCCCGATTAGACTCCTTCGTACCGCCAATTTTCGCCTAGCGGCGGTGTATGCGCTGATCTTCGGCGTGTCCGTGATGGTGCTTGCGAGCGTGATCTATTGGCGTTCGACGAGCGAGCTCGAGGCCCAGGCTCGCTTGCGCATGCAAACGGAAGCGAGTGCCTTGCGGACCGAATATCTGCAAGGCGGCCTAAAGCAACTGATCAGTGCCATCACGGGGCGGCAACGCGGTCATGTTGCCGGCGGCCTCGACTACACCGTCCATGATGGACGTCAAACGCGCTACTTCGGTAGCTTGAAAGAGCTGCCCCATCGCTCCGGCTGGTCAACCGTGACCGGTCCGCCGGACGGCGACGAGCCCGCCGGCCAACTCGAACAACTCGACGTCTACACCGTGCCGCTTTCCAAATCGCTTTGGCTGTCCGTTGGAGACGACTTCGGGCGGATCGGCGTCTTTGGAGCGGTCATTTTGGAGACCTTTGTTTGGGCGTTGGTACTGACGATCACTCTGGCGATCGTCGGCGGACTCGTCCTAAGTGCCGGCTTCTTGGGGCGTGTCGAGGCGATCACCGACACCGCGAAGGCGATCATCAACGGCGACATTCAACGCCGTATTCCGCGCCGCGGGTCGAAAGACGAGCTCGACGACTTGGCGGACACGCTCAATCAGATGCTCGACCGGATCGGAGGGCTGATGGAGGCCCTGCGCCAGGTCACCAACGACATCGCGCATGATTTGCGCATGCCGTTGAGCACGCTTCGTCAAACGCTGGAAAGCGCTCGCGAACGGGCGCGCAGCGTGCCGGAGTTCGACCACGAAGTGGGCCGCGCGGTCGAGGATGTCGATGCGATCCTGGAAACCTTTTCCGCACTCCTCCGCATTGCGCAGATCGAGGCCGGGAGCCGTCGCGCTAGATTTCGCGACATCAATCTAAGCGATCTCGTGGATAATCTGATGCAGACGTACGCGGTTGTCGCGGACGACGCCGGCAAGTCCGTACGCGTTACCGTGCCCCGCGGCATTCATGTCAAAGGCGACGGCGACCTTCTGATCCAGATGATCGCGAACGTCATCGAAAACGCCATTCGTCACACGCCGGAGCGCACCAATATCGAAGTGACGCTGACGAAGTCGCCAAGCCCCGTTCTGACTGTGGCCGACGGCGGCCCCGGCATTCCCGCGTCCGAACGCGATCGGGTGTTCCAGCGGTTTCACCGGCTGGACCGCAGCCGAACCACGCCGGGCAACGGACTCGGCCTCAGCATCGTCGCCGCCATTGCCGAGTTGCACGACATCAAAATCTCTCTGGACGACAACAAACCCGGGCTGCGCGTCGCGATGTCGTTTCCGGGGCAATCCGCCAATCAAATCAGCCAGTCCCCGCGCGCCCGCGCCACCATGCCGGCATAGGCGCGGCAAGTCCTACGCCGCCCGCTCCTGGCGTTGCAGAGCGCGTCGATGGAGCATGTCGACGAACGCTGCAAAAAGCTTGCGCATTTGCGGCGACTTGTACGGATAGATATCCGCCGGGTCCATGTCGTGCACGATGAGCGCGGTCTCCGCTTCGAACAGCACGAGGCGCCCGTCTCTCGTCTCGGCGCAGTCGATGCCGAAATAATCGAGGCCGACGCGTTTCACGAGTTCGTCGAAGCATGCGGCGTGACGTCCGGCGAAGCCCGCGTCAAAGGACGAGAAAAAGGCGGCCTCCTCGGATCGCTTCGACGAGCTCTCGCTCATATTTGCGTTGAGATACCAAACCTTCCACTCGTCCGTTATGGCCATGTGAACGGCAAAGGCCCTGCCCGCGATGAACACGATCCGATATTTTCTGAACAACCCGTCCGGTGAACGGTAATCGAGATACGGCGACACAAAGAAATGCTCTTCAGCGCGCAGAGTCAGATACGAGCGCAGAGCCGCTGCATCGTCGATCTTTTCCAGCCCACGTCCGGCATGCGAGTCGACCGGCCGCACGATAATCGGAAATTCGACGCCGTCGAGCGTGTTCTTCAAATCGGCGAGATCGTGAATGTGCGCCAACAAATCGCCGCGACGAACGCGGACCGTGGGCGGACAGACCAACCCATTGATGTCGGACACCAGCCGGTACAGTCGGTCCCGCTCCAGCTGAAGAATGTTCGACGGTTTGTTGAGAATTGGCCGCGGCCAGCGCGCCGCCGCTGCGTCCAATTTGTCGAGCAGATGCGCGAAGCGCTCGGCGTTGCCAATCGCGACGATTGCCAGGTCGTGATCGGGCAGCGGCTCCGAAAGGCCTTCCGCACCTTCGCCGACATAGAGAGAGGTGAGCTCGACGTCAGATCCTTGGAGCAAGAACTCCAATGGGATATTGCCGCCGATGTCTGTCGCCGCGCAGATCGCCAACAGCTTTATTCCTGTGGCGGGGCCTTCGAACGGCGACCGATAGAGACGGCCCGTCTCCAAAGCCTGCGCCTGCAGCGTTTCCCCGGCGTCTCCTTTTCCAAGAAGTTGTGCCAGCACTGAGAGGTCCATCAATGCGCCGCCGTCACTCGGATTTGCCTCGACAGTCGACAGCAATCGATTCCAGCAATCCGCCAGATTTTGCCCTTCGAACGCGCGCTTCGTGAGGTCCGCGAGGCCAATGCGCTCCGGGATCCGGCCATCGAGGGACAAATTTATCGCCGGTTGATCGCTTGACATCGAACCCTCTGAGCATCGCCGCAAATTCGCGAGCCGAACGATGGGGAGCCGAGGGTTAAGGCTGAATGGATATAGTCAATTTTTTCTATACAGTTTCGTAATCGAGCCGGAAGATTGGCGGCACGCGCTGCACGAATTTCCTGGCACTGCGATCGCCGGGTGCACCCGACGATGTTACGCCGTTCGCAACGTTACCAATCCACAACCTCCGCCCAACCTCTCTACAATCGACGCGCGACTAATGCTCGTAGCTTGTTGAGTGGCTACGGAGCGTCCCTGCGTGTTGGAAGTTCAGTTTTGCGCGGGTGCTGCCGCGCGCGGCGTCTTACTCGTCGACGAGGCGCGCATGCGGGCGCTGACCAACCTCTCCCCGACATGCATTCGCATCACGCACAAAAACGACCTGCATCACAGCGAAGACGACCTCGTGCGGGGAGCATATGCGCAGGCATACGGTGCGACGATCGCCTGCAGCTACCCGCAGCTGATGAGCGTCTACGGAAACGGCGATGCGCTGCTCGCAACGATCGGCTTTCGCGCGGCAAGCGCCGAACCGCTCTTCCTTGAGCGCTATTTGAACGAACCGATCGAGATAGCGCTGGGTGAGCATCTCGGACGGCCGATCGAGCGGGATGCGATCGTCGAGATCGGCAGCCTCGCCTCGTATGGGCGCGGGGCCTCCTTGTTCCTGTTCGTTGCTTTGGCTGCCTATCTCCAGCAGCAGGGCTATGCCTACGCCGCCGTAACGGCGACCGAAGGCCTGCGAAAAACCTTCGATTTCTTCGGATTCGATTCCGTCGAACTGGCCGACGCCGATCCATCCGTGCTGCCCGACGGCGGTAGTTCGTGGGGCAGCTACTACGACCGCCGGCCAAAGGTGATTGCCGGCGCCATCGAGCCCAGCGCGCGTCGCGTCGAACGCTTCCTGCCGCCCGAACACAACCGAAGCCTGGGCATCCTATTCGCGAATTTCAACACACCGGAGAGCGCCCGTACATGAGCCAAGTGCTGAGGTCCATCGCAGAGCATTCGCGAAAAAGCGGCAGCAAGACCGCAATCGGAGACGGCTCGATCTTCATCACCTACGGCGAATTGCCGAGCGTCATCGACACGGCGGCCGAAGATCTTGCACGCGCCTGCCCTGCCGGCGGACCGATCGCGCTTTGTGCCGACAACTCTCCGGCCTGGGTCATTTGCGACCTGGCGCTGACGAAACTGCAGCGGCCCATCGTTCCGATCCCCGCCTTCTTTACCCCGGCGCAGCGCCAGCACGCGTTGAGCGAAACGGGGTGCGCCTATTTGATTTCAGATGCGATTCAACGCGGACGGCCCGCTGTTGCCGACATCACCGTCCACGGCACGCAGTTGCATGTGCAGAGATTGCAAAACAAGCGTGCCGAACTTCCGAACGGGACGGCGAAGGTCACGTTCACGTCGGGAACGACCGGCCGGCCCAAAGGCGTTTGCCTCTCGCAGTTGGCGCTGGAGCAGGTTTCGAACTCCCTGGTCGACGTCATCGGCACCGACTATGCGGGAATCCATCTCGCGGTGCTGCCGCTCGCGGTGCTGCTGGAAAACGTCGCAGGGCTCTACACCACGCTGATCGCCGGCGGCGAGTATCGCGTGCTGCCGCAAGCCGCCATCGGATTCGGCAAGAGCTTCGTGCCCGACTACGCCGCTCTCGTCGACGCCCTGCTCGTGCAGCATGCGAACAGCGCGATCGTGGTGCCGGAACTCTTGCGCGGCATGCTCGGTGTGCTTGCAGCGCGCAAACAAACGCTACCCGAGATGAAGCTGGTCGCCGTCGGCGGCGCGCGCGTTGCGCCGACGCTGCTCTCCGGCGCCGCCGCACTCGGTTTGCCGGTCTACCAGGGATACGGACTCAGCGAGGCGGGATCGGTCGTCGCTCTCAATACGCCCAAGGACAACAAGCCCGGCAGCGTCGGCAGGATCCTTCCGCATGCCTCCGTGAGCGTAGCGGCGGACGGCGAGCTGGTTCTGCGTGAACCCGGCTTCCTCGGTTATGTCGGCGCGGAAGCCGCGTCCCCCGACTATGCGACAGGCGACATCGGCCGATTGGAGGCCGACGGACATCTCTATATCGAAGGCCGCAAGAGCAACGTCTTGATTACGGCGTTTGCGCGCAACGTCTCGCCCGAATGGGTCGAGAGCGAGCTACTGTCCCAGCCGCAGATCGGACAAGCGCTTGTGTTCGGCGAAGCACGACCCGCGCTCGGCGCATTGATCGTCCCCTCGTCGCTGAAGGTCACCGACGCCGATATTGCGCATGCGATCGAACGGGCCAACGCGGCGCTGCCCGAATACGCGCGCATCCGGCACTGGTCGAAAGCCTTCCCCTTCACGCCGCTCAACGGACAACTCACGCCCAACGGACGTTTGTGCCGCGCGGCGATCCACGACGGCTATCAGGAAGTGATGGCGCGCTGCTACGAGCACCCGGGGCAATATGTCAGTTTCTTCGAGCGCCTCGTCACCGAGACATTTGCCGAGCGCGAGTATCTGTTGGCCACACCGCAAATCCGAGACGGCCTCGCGGGGCGGATTCCGCTCTGGACGTATCAGCAATATCTCGGCGAAGCCTACCACCATGTGAAGCATACCGTGCCGCTGTTGCGGCGCGTGCGCGAGCGGTTGCCGGCCGACAAAGCCTGGCTTGCAGCGGCCGTCGACGAATACATCGAAGAAGAATCCGGCCACGAAGAGTGGATCCTCGACGACATCAAGAATAGCGGTGCGGACCCGTCGATCGTTCGTCACGGGCAGCCCCGACCTTCGACCGAACTCATGGTCGCGTACGCGTATGACTATGTGAACCGGATCAATCCGGCAGGCTTCTTCGGCATGGTGTTCGTCCTCGAAGGCACGAGCACGCAGCTCGCGACCCAGGGCGCCGAGGCGCTGATGCGCTCGCTGCAACTGCCGGCAAACTGCTTCACCTATCTGACGTCGCACGGCGCGCTCGACATCTCGCACATGCAGTTCTTTCAAAGGCTGATGAATCGCATCGAGGACGAAGCGGACAAGCAGGCGATCATCCACATGGCGAAGCGCATGTTCGTCCTCTTCGCCAATGTATTTCGCTCGATCCCCTACGAGGTCGAGGTGCAACATGCGGCGGCTTAGGCACAAGAAGATCGTCATGACGGGCGGCGCCGGCGGTATCGGCAAGCTCGTCAGCGCGGGACTCATCAAGGCGGGCGCCAATCTGCACGTCGTCGATCGCTCGGACGGGCTTCCGTTCGATGCGCATTATCTGAAAGGCGACCTCTCCACGGCGGAAGGCATCGCCGACATCGGCGCATCGATCGCCGCGGTCGAACCCGACATACTCGTCAACCTCGCGGGCGTTCAGTATTTCGGACCGTTCGAGAGCCAGAGCGAAGAGCATCTGCGCACGAACTACATGGTCAATCTTGTGGCGCCGGTGCTGCTGACGCACGCGGTTCTGCCCGGCATGCGCCAACGCGGCCACGGTCACATCGTCAATATCGGCTCGGTGTTCGGGTCGATCGGCTTTGCGCATTTCGTCACCTATTCGAGCGCCAAAGCCGGATTGCGCGCGTTCAGCGAGGCGCTGCGGCGCGAGCTCGAGGGCTCGCGTGTCGACGTCACCTACATCGCGCCGCGCGCTGTGAAGACGGGTTTGAGCAACGGCCAAGTGATGGAGTTCGCCAAGCTCACCAACATGAACATGGACAAGCCGGAGTACACGGCGCGCCAGATCGTGCGCGCCATCGGCTCGCGCAAGAAGGACGTCTATATCGGCTTCCCCGAGAGCTTGTTCGTGCGCATCAACGCGCTGATGCCGCGCATGGTCGATGCCGCCGTCGCCAAGAACGACCGCAAGGCGAAGACATTGTTTTCATCCTGATTCATCGAAGGGAGTGACTTGCATGCGAATTTCCTCGGCAATTCTGTTGGCGGGTCTGATGCTGGCGGCCTCGCCGGCGGCGTACGCGACCGACATGGCGGCGATGAACGCCGACATCGTTCATCTCGAGCACGAATGGGCGCGCATCACCTACCTGGTGAAGGATCACGACGCACAACTCAGCCAGATCGACGCGCTCAACAAAGAGGCGGCAGGGATCGTCAAGAAATATCCCGATCGTCCCGAACCGCTGATCTGGAACGGGATCATCGCAAGCGAAGAGGCGGCGACCGCGAGCATCTTCACGGCGCTCGGCTACGCCAAAGACGCGCGCGCGCTCTTCGAGAAGGCGGAGCAAATCGATCCGAAGGCGATCCACGGCGCCGTTCCGATGAGCCTCGGCACGCTCTACTACCGGGTGCCGGGATTTCCGGTCGGGTTCGGCGACAACGACAAGGCGCGACACTATCTCGAGCAAGCGATGGCGTTGGATCCCGACGGGCTCGACGCGAATTACTTCTACGGCGACTTCCTCATCGAGCAAGGCGAGTATCAGAAGGCGAAGCAGGTGCTGACGCACGCGCTCGCGGCGCCGAACGATCCGGCGCGGCCGATTTGGGACGCGGGGCGCCGCGCCGAGGTGCACGTGCTGCTCGACAAGGTGAACGGCAAGCTCGCGTCGCGCTGATGTTCGCCCGCCCCTTGAGCACGCGCGGATTGTGGAGCGAGATCGGGCATCAATTCCGTCACCCGACCGGCACGTTCGGCCGGGTGATGGGACGTGCGATGAGCGTCATCAATCGCAGGCCCAATGCGCTCGCGATCGAAGCGCTCGATATCCAACCGAGCGACGACGTTCTGGAACTCGGCTGCGGGCCGGGCGCCGCGCTGGCAGTCGTGGCGAAGCAGACGCGCGGGCGGATCTACGGGATCGATCAGTCGCGCGTGATGCTCGCCCAATCGGCGCGGCGCAATCGGAAGCTATTGAGCGAAGGCCGGTTGTCGCTCGAGTGCTGCCACTTCGATGCGCTGCCGCTCGGCAACGCGTCGGTGGACAAGGTGCTGGCTGTGAACGTCATCTATTTCTGGCGAGATATGAACGCCGTGCTCTTAGAAATCGGGCGCGTGCTGAGGCCCGGCGGCGCACTCTCAATCTACGCGACGGATGCCTCGGCCATGCGCCATTGGAAGTTCGCCAGCACCTCGACGCATCGCCTGTTCGATGCCGCGGCGCTGACGGCGGCGCTCAAAGAAGGCCCGTTCGACGGGGATACGATCGCG
The DNA here is from genome assembly GCA_016124635.1 of Alphaproteobacteria bacterium. GTDB lineage: Bacteria > Pseudomonadota > Alphaproteobacteria > Micropepsales > Micropepsaceae > SZUA-430. The sequence goes on from WGNJ01000018.1 coordinate 29,187, forward strand.
GTCCACGCCGTGACAGTCATGGGTTTGCCCGGCCTGGTCGCGGTTGTGAAACAGGGTGCGGCGGCGGGCTCGTAGACGCGCCGGGTCACGGCTTCGTGTGGCCGCAGTCCGTGCGCGTGTGGTTGTGGCCTCAGGCTTACGCGTGGTTGACCCGCCGGTAAGGTGCGCGGCGCGCGAACCTTTGTCCGGCGCAATTTCCCTTACACCCAACCGTTGCCCGGGAAGCACATGGGCTCAGCAGAAACATCGATACGAACAAGTTGAACGATCTCGTTAAGGGGTTTTTGCAGAGGCGTGGCCTAGTCAGTCGCGGGAACGGTCACTATCCTTCACCCCCAAGAATCGTAAGGAGCGTCAAATGCGTGGGGCCTTGTTAACCAGTCTGGCGTTAGCGGCAGCGGTCTTTGCCGTGGCCTCGCCTGCGCATGCGCGCAACCTCTATTTCGACATGTGGTGCCAGGAACAAGGCTACTCGCAGCAGCGCTGCGACGCGCGCTCGCCCGCCGACGTCGAGGCGTTCGAAGCCTATTGGCGCGCGGTCGAGAAGTACGAAGAGCAGTACTACTACGAGCGCCAGGAATATGCGCGCTTCCGCGACGAGTTGAACGGTCAGGATCAAGCGGAACCTGCCGGCATTCAACCGTACGAACCGGATCACGCGGCGCGCCCGCGCTAAGGTTTGCGCAAACTCGATTTCGAAGGCCGGCGTCTCGCGCGCCGGCCTTTTTCATTTCAGTACCGTCGATCCGGGTGCGGATTTCTTCAGCCCGCTACTTCACCTTCGAGTAGATCGAGGTGATGGTGTCGCCGCGCATCTCGCGCGTCGTCGTGAAGGCGTCACCGGCGCACGCGTAGCTTTGCGTCGAGAGCGCGGGCAGCGCCGTCTGCGCGTGCGAGGTCGTGGTGTTGCCGCCGCCCGACGTGGTCAGCGTCGTGTCGATGTTTCCTGGACGCGCACAGAGGTTGAACTTGCCGTCCGCCGCAGACCATGTGCCGCTCGACTGTCCGCTCATCGTCGCCGAGCCGTGCATGCCGCTGCTGCCGTGGCCTTCGACGGTCGCGGTCGAGGCGCCGGTCGCGAAGGTGCCGTCGGCGTGCAGCGTGATCGTGTTGTTCGTGGCGTGGACGCTCGTCACGCTGAACTTGCGGACGTGCTTGCGCATCCACTCCTGCATTCCGTTCTTGGTCATCTGCCAGGTGCCGACCATGCAGCGATCGACCGCGTGCGATCCGCCGCAATCGGCAGCGAGCGCAGGCGTTGCGAGCAAGGCGGCGGCGGCAAACGCGGCGGTCAAGCGAAGCATGGGCGAACTCCCGGAAAACCTCTGAGTCGCGATTGTTCAGAGGTTTGCCGATTCCGGCAAGCGATGATCGTCACGCTGAAAGAAGGAATCGTTTCACACAAAGGCACGAAGGACGTTGTGTCTTCCTTTAGCGCGAAGCGCCGATCAAACCGTTTGATTGCGCCTACGGCGCGAAGAAAGGGTGCCGAACCCTTCGTGCCTTTGTGGCTTGCTGTGAAACGACTCTTTCTTGTGTCTTCTTCTTATTTCTTCGGCGACGCTTCCAATTCGCCGATGCGTTTTTCGAGCATCAGGCGATAGGGCTTGTCCTTCGGCGTGTCGGCGAGGAGCGCGCGGTAGTCGGCGAGCGCGCCGGCGATGTCGCCGGCCGCGACTTTGCTTTCGGCGATGTAGAAGCGCGCGCCGACGTTCTTGGGCTCGACGGCGAGCGCCGTCTTGAACGCATCGAGCGCGCGCGGCGTGACCTGGCCGTCCGCCTTGGCCATCTCCGCCTCGCCGAGCCAGACGTAAAGATCGCCGGGCACCGTCTCGTTCGCCGCTTTCAGCATGTCGATCGCGTGATCGTAAGCGTCGATCGCGGCCGCGGGATCGCCGAACTGCGCTTTGACGCGGCCGAGCATCATCCAGCCCTCGGCGTCGCCCTTGCCCGAGCGGAGCTTCGCTTCGAGCTCGCCGACCAACGCCTGCATCTGGCGCGCACGCGCGACTTCGGGCCCGCGCGCGCTCAGCGGCTCGTCGGGCATGTCGGGATGGCCGATGCTAAGATAGAGCGGCAGCGCCAACGCCGGCACCGCAATCGTCACCGCGATCGCAATCAGCGGCAGCTTCTTCTTGCCCTTCGCCGCTCCACTCTCGTCTTTGCCCTTCTCCTGAGGGAGAAGGTGGCCGGCGGCGCCGTCAGGCGACGACGGACGGATGAGGGCCGCCGCACCGCCCTCGCCTTCCCGCTCAGCCACCTTGAGCAAGCGCCGCCCGATCTCGGCGCGCGCCGCCAGATACTCGGCCTCCGCGACACGGCCGGCGGCGCGCTCGACCTCGAGCTCGGCGAGCTGCGCGCGATAGACGTCGGCGCTCGAAAGCACGTGGCGGCTCGCGGCCTTCGCTGCGTCGCGCGCGAGCAGCGGGCTTAGCACCGCGGCCAGGAGCGCAGCGGTCATCAGCGCGAACAGGACCCAAATCAGCATGAGGCGCGAGAGATCAGACGCCGGCGGCCGCTGTCAATGTTCGGCCGCCGGGCGCCCTTCGGGTAGGCCGGCACGAGGACCCAAGAGCCCCTGAGCCCCAAGCGCGGGCCGCGTCGCGCGCTCTTGGTCGAGCCGGATCGCCGCACCCGGCGGACAAGGGACTCCGCGGGGCCGCGCAAGAGATAAACGCGCCCGCGCGCGCCTTCCGTCGCGACACGCGACCCTCGCTTCCCCTCGCCTCCTAGGTGCCTTCCTTCCCCATCGAAGGGGAAGGTGGATGCGCGAGCTCTCGCGAATTCCCGACCTGTCATCCCGGCCAAGCGGAGGCCGTGCTTGCACGGGCGACGCGCCGAGCCGGGACCCAGGCGTGACGGGCGCCGCGTTTTACGATTCCTGGGTCCCGGACAGCGGCCGCGTTACCCAACGCTTCGCGTTGGACGCGGGCTCGCTTCCGGGATGACAGCCGAAGTTCAAACCTTGCGCGTGTCGTAGGCCCAATGGAGCAGCGCTTGGCGCTGGCGGCGGCGGCACGAAAGATCGCCCGCCTCGCAGTTGGCGCGGATCTGCGCGAGGTGGCGGCGCATCGCCTTCCAGCGCTTGATCTGGCGCGCATCCTCTTGCGGCAAGCGGCGGCCCATGTAGTAGCGGCAATACCATTGAAACCAGCCGCGCGGATCGCACGGCCGGATCCAGCCGTTGGCGCGCCAGACGGAGAGCGGCTGGCTCGCATCGACGCCGAAGAGATTGAGCGCCGGATCGCGCCGCCCCTTGGCGAGCTTCGCGCGGGCGAACCAGGTGCGCGGGAATTCGCGCGCGCAATCGGTCATGTATTTGCCGGCGAAGACGCCGAGCTTCAGCATCTCGGCCGGCGTGAGCTCCGGCTCGAAGTCAGGATTGAAGCCGCGCCCGACGGGTGCGGTGAGCTCGTAGCGATAGCCGCGCTGCATCTTGTCGTTGACGGTGATGATGCGTTTCTTCAGGGCCATGCCACCTATTTTACACGGTCGATGTCAGATACAGGATGGCGAACCAACTGCGCAGCACCCCGCCACGGGCGAGCACTTTCAAACCAGCGAAGAAGTCGGCGGCCGATGGTGATGCGTGAGCCGCCCTGACAGGCCCGATATAATTGATTGCGCGTCTACCTGAGCAACACTAGTCCTTAAGCAGCGCGATGTTGGCAAACTGGAGCGACGATGTCAGACGTATCTCGACGGCGCACTGGAGAGTTACTTAGAAAACTGTTTTCGATCCTGTTGAAGAACCCGGACGGACTTCAAGCTGGCAAAGCTCTCTCGCAATTGGCGGATGCCGTTACGCTGACCGCTCACGAGGCTGGCGAGTACGAGGAAGGATCCCGCCGCTTCGAAAAGATAGTGAGATTTGCCACCGTCGATTGCGTGAAGGCGGGATGGCTAATCAAGAACAAAGGTACGTGGTCTGTGACTGAGGCTGGCGCAAGCGCGTATAAAAAGCTTACCGACCCAGAGGAATTCGCTCGAGAAGCGAGCAAACTCTATCGCGCCTGGAAGCGTGGCCAGCCGGACAAACCCACGTCACCGTCGGATCTCGGTCTGGAGGAGATTGAGGCGGCGGAGCAAAAATCGGCGACGATCACTTTCGAGCAAGCGGGTGAACAAGCTTGGAACGAAGTTGAGCAATACCTTCGAAATATGAATCCGATGGAATTCCAACATCTCGTTGCCGGCCTCTTGAAGGCGATGGGATACCACGTTTCGTGGGTCTCGCCTCCCGGTAAAGATGGAGGCATTGATGTTATTGCTCATACGGATCCATTAGGAACGCAACAGCCGCGCATCAAAGTCCAAGTGAAGAGAGTCGGACACCGCGTAGACAGCGACGGGCTCAAGTTATTTGTCGTAATGGTGAATGAGGCGGACGTCGGTCTTTACGTATCCACTGGCGGGTTTACACGGGACGCAGAGGACTTCGCGCGCAATCAAGAACGGCGAAGAGTCACTTTAATAGACCTGGAGCGCCTGCTCGATCTTTGGGTCGAGCACCTTCCGCGCATGGACGACACCACGAGAAGGCGAATGCCTCTGACTCCGATCTACTTCTTGACGCCTGAGGACTAGCTGCGAACCAACGTGCATTGCGTCGTCGACGTCGACGCCGCCCATGCCCATCAGCGCAAAAGCGATCTAGGTGAGCGCGGGGCGCGCATAGACGAGCCACCCGGTGGGGCGCCTCCGTGACGAATTTTGTAACAGTCTGTCGGTTTCGACGTTGCGAGCGAGCCTTGAGGCTCAATCGCTCGGTCGTCCATGGGTCCTTGCCTTGCTATGGTCATTGTTTTGGAACATACAGTGAACGAACGCTAAGCAGGTAGCAAATATGCAACCGGAAAATCGTAAGGGTCGACCCAATGAACCTGTTGATGAATTTGTGGATGACGAAGCGTTTCTCGAACACCTTCGCCGAATCAAACTACCAATGAGAGCGGGTCATCGGACCCCAACCGGGTTGTTCGGGGATCCCATGCCAGCACCAGCGACGGCGAAGAAGCGCAGCCAAGCGAGGCCAAGGCCATCTCGCGGCAAACGAATGTCGGTAAGTTCGGCGCCGATCGAGCAGTTGCCGCTACAATCTTCGGGACATGCGCTGCTGCAATTCGCGGGCTCCACCCGTTTCGGCACAATCTTGGCAGATCCGCCATGGCAATTTCAGAACAAGACAGGAAAGGTAGCGCCAGAACACAAGCGATTGAATCGTTATGCAACGATGTCGCTCGAAGAAATCAGGCGACTTCCTGTCGGGCAAATTACGGCCGATGTTGCTCACCTCTATTTGTGGGTGCCGAACGCATTGCTGCCGGAAGGGCTTGCAGTGCTCAGCGCATGGGGATTCACATACAAAGGCAACATCGTTTGGGAAAAGATACGAAAAGACGGTGGACCGGACGGACGCGGTGTTGGCTTCTACTTTCGCAACGTGACCGAACTGATCCTTTTTGGTGTGAAGGGCAAAAACGCCCGCACCAGGGCAGCGGGCCGGCGACAGGTGAATTTCATTTCCACCCGAAAGCGAGAGCACAGTCGAAAGCCGGACGAGCAATATCCAATTATCGAGGCATGCTCACACGGGCCTTTCTTGGAGCTATTTGCGCGGGGCGTGCGCAAAGGGTGGTCTGTTTGGGGAAATCAGGCTGATGATGGCTATGCGCCGACTTGGAAAACCTATGCCCATCACTCGCAAGCCCGGCTAGCTGCCGAATAGCGACAGAACTTAGTCCAACGCGTCATCAGACCAGTCTTCAATACATTTTGGAGTAATTCCGAACACTAGAACGGGGCAACTCCCGTTTCGACCAGCGTTTAGCCGATACAGTAGCTTCCCCATCCAGGTGGTGCTGGCGCCATATTTCTCGAACGTCATCCGAGGTTTGCCCGACGGTTTGAACTCTGGCTTTCCGCTCTTGCTAAGTGACTGACCCAATTTCCTGAATACTGGATTTAGCGACGCACTTCTGGTTACTAGAACTCCCACATCGATCGCGCCACAAAGAGCAAATGCATTGAATGCGTAGAGATCTCGATCGAATGTTTGGTCCTTGCTATTCCACTCCATATCGAATGCCACCTTGCCCTTTACATAGTCAATTTTGTGACCATCCAGGAACTTTGCTCGCCTAATATTTCGGCATCGAATTTCAAATACTGGTTTTCCTCCCGCTGTCTCCCTAACTTTCTCCTTCCAGGTGAGCCGCACGTCTAGATCACCTTGAATGATGGTCTCGTGCCAGTTCAACGGGCGCAAAGTCGCCGATAGCAGTTTCGGGATTTCGGATTCATTTCCTCCAGCCCTGCGGATCATCGCTGTGCTGATTCTAAAGGATCTCAAGCAATCAAGAATCTGCTTGAATTCGGAACGATGACTCTCGCTGAGTAATACTGCGGCGCCTCTGTAGCTGTACACGTCATAAAGGGAACGAACGTCAGCGGGAACTTTCTTGTCGACTATTGACTGCGAGTCAGCGGCCTCCCCAGGCGCCAAGGCAACGTCACCTTTGGAGACCTCGGCCTGAAGGTCGTCATCGTCTTCCTCGTTGTCAGGGTTCGCCATCTAAATTCGCCTGCGATGTCCCGGAGAATCATGAATGAACAACACTAGCACCTCGACCCTGGCTGACCGCTGACCGAGATCTCTAAGCCCGGTTTGACCGGCGAAGCCCAGATTGAGAACCGAATTACTCGCTCAACTGTAAGCGTGGGCTCGATCGGCGCGGCGACATCACTATTCTGAGGCGCGCAATACCGGCAGCTTTTCATTGCTATTTTCGCAATATTGAGGCAATGTAACGTCTACCTGTAGCGCGCGACTACGGTCACAGTATGCGACCGTCGAACTTTATCCGTCACGCGTGGCGGATGTGTTGGAACTTGAAATGGGGGAAATCTGCGGTTGTTGGAATGTGCGAGGTTTGGAGATGTTTGTTGCAACCACCAGCGCGAGGAGGTTGGCCGAGTTCTCTGAGAGGTTGTGTTCGGTGCCGTTGTGTATGCACGATGTAGCGGATTTGTAGCGGATGAAATGGCGAAAATGAGCCGATGTAGCGGATTAGAGGGGGGTACGGTGAGTCTGGACGTGCGGGCACCCGCTCCGCCGCGCGGCGCTTGCGGCTCGGCACCTCCCCCGCATGGCAGGGGAGGAAAAAGCAAGGCGAAGCGGCCCGGCACCTCCCCCGCTAAAGCACGGGAGGAAAGAGGCAAGCGCGGCGGCATTGGGATGAGGAAAACGCAAGGGGCGGTTCACCCCCTCCGTCGCGCCGCTTTGCGGCGCGCCACCTCCCCCGCTAAAGCGGTGGAGGAAAGGGTCGGCTCTGCGGCGCGCCAATCGAGCGAAGAGGTTCGCGGTGGTCCGCCCGGATTTCGTGGGTGGTCAACGTGGACCACGGCGGCACAAGAGAGATGAGGGTTTGAGATGGCGGCGGTGTTGAACGGCATTCGGGTGCTCGATTTCGGGCGGTATATCGCGGGGCCGTATTGCGCGGCGCTGCTCGGCGACCTCGGCGCCGAAGTCATCCGCATCGAAAAGCGCGACGGGTCGGAGGATCGCACGCTCGTGCCGGTGACGCGGCGCGCGGACGGCTCGCCCGGCGAAGGCGCCGTCTTCCTGCAGATGAACCGCAACAAACGCGGCCTTACCCTCGACCCGGCGCACCCCAAGGGCCGCGAGATCGTCAAGCGGCTGATCAAGACCGCCGACGTCGTGGTCGTGAACCTGCCGCCGCAAACGCTGCGCTCGCTCGAGCTTGACTGGCCCTCCGTGCACGCACTCAACCCGCGCACCGTGCTCACCACCGTCTCGGCGTTCGGCTCGGGCGGTCCGTACGAAGAGCGGCTCGGCTTCGACGGCGTGGCGCAGGCGATGTCGGGCGCCGTCTATCTCGCGGGCACCGAGGCGCAGCCCGTGCGCTCCTACGCTTCGTGGGTCGATTTCGGCACCGCTTCCCTCGCCGCCTTCGGCACGATGGCCGCATTGTTCGCGCGCGCGACCACGGGGCGAGGACAGCTCGTCGAAGGCGCGCTGTTGCGCACCGCCACCACCTTCGCGACGCAGGCGTTGCTCGAGCAGGACATGATCGCGCCAGACCGCGTGCCCACCGTCAATCGCGGGCAGAACGCGGGGCCCGCCGACATCTTCAAATGCAAGGACGGCTGGATCACCATCCTTGTCAACGGCGATCCGCTGTTCCGGCGCTGGGCGAGACTGATGGGCGAAGAGCAGTGGCTCAAGGATCCGCGCTTCGCCAACGACCAGGCGCGCGGCGACAACGGCGCGGCGTTGAGCGAGCGCACGTCGCGCTGGTGCGCGGAGCGGACCGTGGCCGACGCTTTGGCCGAACTCGAACGCGCCAAACTGCCGGCGGGGCCGGTGTTCAAGCCGCAGCAGCTGCTCGATGATCCGCACGTCAATGCGGCCGGCTATTTCGCCTCGATCGACTTCGAGGGCCTGGCGAAACAGGGGCGCATCTTCACGACGCCGGTCGTGCTTTCCGAGACACCGGGCACCGTGCGCATGAGCCCGCCGGCGCTCGGTCAGCATACGGACGAAATTTTGCGCGAGATCGGCTGCTCAAAGGACGACATCGCGGCGCTCAGAGAGGCAGGTGCGATCTGATCGGCCGACGCGCCTTGACGGACGTTCTTCCCCCCCTTGAGGGGGAAGGTGGATCGACGCGAGCCATTGCTCGCGGCGAGACGGATGGGGGGACGGCGCTTCAGTGCCATCTCCGGCGGCGCTGTCCCCCCATCTGGCTGCGCTCGCCTGAGGGCTCGCGCATCCATCTTCCCCCTCACGGGGGGAAGTTATGCGCGGGCGGAGGTCGCGGCGGCGACGCGGCGGCGGAAGAGATCGGTCTCCTCCGGTCCCAAGACCGCATCGCCGAGCGCTTGGGCGGCGGCGACATATGCTTCGGCGCGCGCGCGATGGCCGTCGTCGATCGTGCGCAACTCCTGCACCATCGCGTCGGCATATTGGCGCAGGTGCGCCGCGACGCGCTCGAAGGCCTCGCGGTGAGCGGCATGGAAGGCACCGTCGGTGGCGAACTTGGCGCTGCCCGCGAGGAGTTCACCCCATTTCAGCGCGCGCTCGAGTTTTTGGCCGTCGACGTCGCGCAGAAGATCGGGACGACGCGGCGCACCGCCGGCGAAGGCGCCGAGGCGCTGCATCGGCAGCACGGCGTTGATCTCAATCGCGGCGCGCGCGATCAGCGCATCCATCGCGTCCGACATCAGATGGCGGGCCTTGACGAGATGCTGGCCCCACTTCGAACCCTTGCGCACGCCGATCTCGCGGATGAGGCCGTTCGACATCAGGACGAAGCGCTCGAGCTTCGGGAGCACGACCGCCGGGTTCATCTTGTGCGGCGGTGCGGCCGTCAGATCGTCGGTCAGGCTCTCCATGTCGGCGAGGAGGAGATCGCCGACGACGCCCATGTCGGTCTCGGAGAACAGCGTGTCGTCGCGCCGGCGCGAGACGACGGAGGCGAGGCGCAACACCTCCCACGGTTTGGCGAGGCGCGGCAGCAGCGTGAGCGCGACGTACGGACAGAGCTCGGGCCGGCGCGCCGAGAGGTCGTCGTAGATGTCGCGGATCGCCGCCAGATGCTCGTTGGTGAGGCTCTCGATCTGGCGCGGAAGTTTCGCGCGGATGGCGTCGAACTCGTGCGCGGCGTCGAGGAGGAGCGCGATCTCCTCGACGTCGGCGAGGCCGGCCTCGCCGCCGAAGCGTAGCGCGAGGGCGCGGCGCGCGGGGCCTTCGGGCGCGATCTGGCCGAAGCTCGTGCGCACGGCGTCGGCCGCGGCGGCGCGAAGCTGGGCGACAAGGCCCTGCTCGCGCTTGGTCTCGCGGGCGAGGATGGCGGCGGCGATCTCGCTCTCGAGCGCCGGGAGTTTTTCCTTCAGGCCCTCGCTCTCGAGCCACTGCCAGAGCTTGGCGACCGAGGCGCGCAGGATGCGGCCCGTCTGCTTCTCCTCGCGCGGGCCGTCGATGAGCAGATCCTCGAAGGCAACGCAAAAGAGACGGCGCGGCGTCGGGATGCGGCGGCGCGACTTGCGCAGCATGGGTCTCAGCGCCTCGAGGATCACATCGACCGGCATGCCCGTGGCGCCGGCGAGCCGCTCGCGTTCGACCGCCGCGGCAAGCGCTGCCGCCTTGTCGAGCGGCAAGCTCGCCAGGAAGCGCTTCAGCTCGTCTTCTTTGGCCGGCAGCTTCATGGGCCCAACCTTAGCAACCCGGCGTTAACAAGAAAGGGCGGCGCTGAGGCCGCCCCTTCGATCACGCCCGCCAAGCGGGTTAGTTGTTGCCGCTGCCTTCGCCGCCCGCCGACCCGGCGCCGTCGCCGCCGGTCGTGCCGGCGCCCGGGCCGCCGTCCTGATGGCCGAACGGGTTCATGCCGTAGTCGACGGCCGGATCGCCAGCGAGCCACGGCTTGTGCTTCGGACCTTCGGTATTGCCGTCGGGGTCGAACTCGATCATGTCGCCTTCGCTCATGGCGAAATTCTTGCCGGTCTTGTTGTTGTGGATGTTGCCCTGACCGTGCTCGAAGAAGACGATCTCATTGTCATTGTCGCCGATTTGGGTTTTCACGATCGTGCCGCGGATACCGATGGTCACCATCGGCGTTTGAAGCTGCACGCGGTCCTTCGGAATCGTGCCGGAGACGAAGCGGAATACGCCGTGCGTCATCTTCAAGGTCTGCGCGCCGGCGCCGCCTTGGTTGTAGACGTAGTTGTCGACGACGATGGTCGAGCCCGAGCCCAAGGTCAGCCGGCTGCCATCGGTGAACGTCACTTCGAGCGATCCGTTGGGCACCGTCTGGAGCGTCGCATTGCGCACGACGGGATCCAGCCGGTAGAGCGGCGCACGATTCGCTTGGGGCGGCGTCTGATAGGCAAACGTTTGGACGCGGGTCGCTTCGCCGACATTTTCGGCGTAGGCGACCGAGACCGCCGTGGCGGCGAGCGGCGCCACGAAAGCCAGAAGAGAAACAGCAGCACAAAGGCGCATGGGACCCTCCTTGCGGACAAAACGGGGACCCGGCCTTGCTCGCCGAATCCCCGCCGGTGTTGCCGAAATTTAAGGCCACGATTGCCGTGCCGCAACCGTGGCCTGGTTCAAACCTTGATCTCTGTCACAAGAGTCGGAACCGAACCTAGCGGTTCGGGATGATCTCGACGTGCGCGTTCGGATAGGCCCGGCGAATACGCGCAACTTCAATGGGGTCGGTCGTGATACGGACCACGCCACCGAAGGTAACGCGATACATGAAGCTGGGACGGGGAACCGAAGCGGCAGCAACGTAGTGCATCGGTTTCTCCTTTCTTACTCAACGGGGGCTTAAGTCTTTCTTAAGCCTGGCGGGATCGTAGCCCGAGCGAGCGCGCACTTCGTGCGTCCACCTCCTAATATGCACATTGTGCGCAATATGACAAGTATATGACACGCACTCGGTGCGCTTTATTCGTCGCCATGGCGATTTCAGCCGCAAATGCAACACCGGAGATTGAGACCGGGCGGCGTTCACCGTGATCAAATATGACGGTCTTGGCGATGGAACGGATGCTGGCGCACTGCTACTGTCCGCATGCGGACAGTTCAAAAAGCCAGCAGTTTCAAGGGAAAAAGCGTCGATGAAGGGGCATGACTTTAGGCGATGGCGCAAGAGCCTGGAGCTGTCGCAGAAGGAAGCAGCCGACGCTCTCGGCCTCAAGAGACGCGTCGTCCAGTATTATGAAAAGGGTGAGCGCGACGGCGATCCGGTCAAGATTCCGCGTACGGTTCGCTTGGCTTGCTACGCCATCCTGAGCGGCGTCGCCGACTACCACGGACCGGAAAAGGACAAGAAGAAAGATCGCGACGAAGAGCGCGAACCGCCCGCCGAAAAGTCAGAGAAGAAGAGCAAGAAGAAGAAAAAGAAATAGAATCGCGACGACGCGAAGAGCTCAGCCTCTCGCCTCAGCCGCGGGCAGCACCAGCTCCGTTTGCAGGCCGCCAAGCGACGATCGACCCAGCGTCAGCACCCCGCCGTAGAGATCGGCGATCTCCTTCACGATCGAAAGGCCGAGGCCGGAGCCCGGTTTCGATTGATCAAGGCGCTCTCCCCGCTCGAGCACGCGCGAGATTTGATCCTGGTTCAAACCTGGACCGTCGTCGCACACGGTCACCTTCAAGCGGCCGACGCCGGTCGGGGCAACGGTGACCTCAACCTGCTCAACCGCCCATTTGCAGGCGTTGTCGAGCAGATTGCCGATCATCTCTTCCAAATCCGATCGATCACCGCGGAAAGCCAACCCGTCGGGGCATTGCCGTTCGATCGACACACCGCGGCGCTCATAGAGCTTGCCGAGCGCGCGGGTGAGATCGGCGACAACGGGCGCTACTTCGGTTCGCGCGCCAATAACGGCGGCGGAGGCCACTGTGCGCGCGCGCGCCAAATAATGATCGACCTGCCGGCGCATGACCGAAACTTGGCGAAGCACCGTCTCGCCAAGCGTCGCCGACTTTGCTTGCGCCTCGTTGGCGAGCACCGACAACGGCGTCTTCAGAAAGTGAGCTAGATTTCCGACATGCGTGCGCGCGCGCGTGACGACCTGCGCGTTGTGCGCGACCAACGCGTTCAGCTCGTCCGCAAGCGGTTTGATCTCGGCCGGAAACTTACCCTCGAGGTGATCGGCCCTGCCCTCTCGGATAGCTGCGAGCGCTTCGCTGACGCGCCGCAACGGCGCCAGTCCCAACCTCACCTGCAAGAACATGGCGCCCAACAACCCGGCGCCAAGCGTAACCGTTGCCCATAAGAGCGTCGTGTTGAAGGTCGATATCTGCTTCTCCACGTCCGAGACGTCGCCAGCGACGATAAAGCGATAGCGGTGGTCCACCGGCTTCACGCCAGGCTGGGACGCGTCATCGGGAATGCTGACCACATTCTCGACGTAGCGCAGGCGCTGTTTTCGCGGTCCAGTCGTGTACCCCTTCAGCGCCACACCGAGAGCGGGCGGCGGGCCCAGACGGAGCGATTGATCCCATAACGAGGTCGAACGAAGCAGCGTATCAGTTCCCTCTGCCTGTGGCTGCGCGTCAAGCGAGGAAACCTGCCAGTACCAACCGGAGAACGCGCTGGCGAAGCGCGGATCCACAAAGGATTGCGCCACGTTCAGCTTGCCCTCGGCATCGCGATCCGCTGCAGCGATGACACTGTCGAGGTCGGCGCTCAGCCGCGTGTCGAAACTGCCCTCGGCCGACCGCTGAAAGAGCTCCGCAAGCGCAAGGCCGCCGCCGGCCAAACCCAGCACGCTCCAGACGGAAGCGATGGCCAGGAGGCGAAAGGCGAGCGAGTTAGTGGGCAGCATCACTCTCGGATTCGCCGACACCCTCGGCGAGCTTGTAGCCGAGGCCACGCATTGTTTGAATGACGTTGACGCCCAACTTCTTGCGCAAACGGCCGACGAACACTTCGATGGTGTTGGAGTCCCGGTCGAAGTCTTGATCGTAGAGATGCTCGACCAGCTCGGTGCGCGACACGACGCGGCCTTTGTGGTGACCCAGATAGGCCAGCAAGCGGTATTCGAGCGACGTCAGTTTCACCGGGTTGCCGTTGACCGTCACGCGCGCGGCGCGCGTGTCGATGCGTAGCGGTCCGCACTCGATGTCGCTCGAGGCGAGGCCCGCTTTCCGGCGCAACAGCGTGCGAATGCGCGCGAGGACTTCTTCCGTATAGAACGGCTTTGCAACGTAGTCGTCGGCGCCCGCATCGAGGCCGGTGACCTTGTCGCTCCAACGGTCACGCGCGGTCAGGATCAAGACAGGCATCGTGCGCCCGGCTTTGCGCCACTTCTCGAGAACGGCGATGCCGTCCAACTCCGGCAAGCCAAGATCGAGGATCACGGCGTCGTAGGGTTCGGTGTCGCCAAGGTGATGGCCCTCAACGCCATCTTTCGCAGTGTCCACGACGTAGCCCGCATCTTTCAGGGCGCCGGCGAGCAACCGCAACAGGTCTGGATCGTCTTCGACTACAAGTACGCGCATGGTGGTTTGGTCCGTCAGCGGCCGCGAATGTCGATAATCTGCCCCGTCTCAGCATCAGCGAAGACAACAAGGATGTGACCGTCCGGCGTCCGCCACCGGATACGGTACACCGGACGGTCGCCGAACATCATAAACTCCGGATTGCCGATGCGGTAACCGGGCGCACGCCTGGCAATCCGATTTTCGAGATCTTCGAGGGGGATCATGCGGCCCCGGATCACGCCGTCCCGCGCCCGATCGTGTTCTCGCCTGCGGTTGCTCCACGGACGGTGCCTCTTGCGGTGCCGGTTGTCGTAGTGGCCGTCATCCGTCGCGCGCTCGCGCGCTCCCGGCTGGTAGTCGTGCGAGCCCCCGTCGCGCCGGTAGTGGTCGCCCTGGTCGCGCTCGCGATGCTGTTCCTGCCGGTCGCGCCAGCGATCGCCTCTGTCGGCTAGGGCCGGAACGGCCGAACCGAGTGCGAAGATCGTTACCAGGACCAGAAATAGAACAGTGCGCATTTGGGCGCTAACGTAGGAATTGGACGCTGAACCCAGCATGAATAGGGACAGATTTCAAAGCCTTAGGCGCCCTGACCGTGACGCGGGCTACTGTCGCTGGGTTAATCGAATTTAGGCAAAGACGCCATGTCGATGGTGTCTCGCCGGCCAGGTTCACCCTCGCAAACGCTTGAACGCGTCGTGAGCATCGTCGCCGGAACCCGCCGGTGGGTCTACGCCATCAATTGTCCGGCTTTTATGGGGACGGTTTGATTTCGGTCAGAATTCGTACGCCAAAATCCGCTAGACTTTGGCATGTGAGCGGGGGCTCGAAGCGAGAAGGAATCGACACGATGTCCCAAGCCAGACGCGAACAACCGCGCTCGACCGACAGCGTCTTTCCTGAAGGCACGGCCGCGTTCTCCGATGCGATTGCCGGGTCATTCCAAACGATGTTCAAAACGATGAGCGATCTGCAGCAACACTACCTGCAGTTCGCCACGCATCGGTTGGAGAAGAACGCCGAAGCGGCGAGCGAGTTTCTGCGCTGCAAGAGCTGGGAAGATATCGCAGCACTGCAGCAGTCGTGGGCCAAGCAGGTTTCGGACGAGTACGCCCAGCACTTTGCGAAGCTCGCCGAGGTCACGCAGAACGCAATGCAAAACGGCGCTGCGCAATTCGACAACTCGGCGAAGCGCCAACACTAAGCCCGTCCGGCACTAAGTCGCGCCGGCGATGGTTGGCCAATATGCATCCGCGCCCGCGCCTGCGGCTGCGCGCCCGATCTGCTCGGACCAGATAGCCTCCGAACCGAATTCGGCTCGCCATGACCATAGCCGCCGTGTCGCGAAGTGCAGGCTGTGCTCATAGGTGATGCCGATCGCGCCGTGCACCTGATGCGCGATCGACGCCGCAATACCGGCAGCTTCCCCACACCTAACCTTCGCAACTGCCGCTGCACGACGGCGGCTCGGCGAGGCCAATTCGGCGATTGCGGATTCGGCTGCCATCGAAGCCGCCGCCGTTTGGCCCGCGAGTACGGCGAGCTGTTGCTGGATCGCTTGAAAAGCGGCAATCGGCTTGCCGAACTGAACGCGGGTGCGCGCATAATCGACGGTCTGGAGCAAAACGCGCTCAAGCGCTCCCGCAATCTGCATCGAGCGTAGAACCGCCCCGGCCGCTTCGAGCAGCTCACCGCTGACACCACGCACTGTGGTACCCGCCGTATCGCTCAAAACAAGATCATCGCGCGGTTCTGCGGCGATGTTCTTGCCGTCGTTCCACTTGAGCCGGCGTGTCGCCAGCAGGACGCCGTCGGTGCCGTCCGGCGTCGCCAGCAGCAAGGCTTTCGAATGGCCTGCGTAGGGAACGCGCACTGCCTTGCCTTCGACATGACTGTGATCGCCATGAACATGCGTGTGACCGCGGACGAGCCCGAAGCTGAGGGGACCTTGCGGGAAATCGATTTCCCGCTCCGCCAGCAGCATTCGCACAATCGCCGTCTCGCCGACTGGGACGGGCACGAGGTGGCGGCCGGCTACTTTGAGCAACACACTCGCATGAGCGAGGCGCTCTTCGATCGGCGTCTCACTATCGGCGAGGACGTCAAGGAAGCCCGCGTCGTCGATCGCGCTCCACAGGCGATCGGGCCAGATGCCCTGCTCCGCAGCCTTCAGAACATCAGGCGTCACGTGTTCCGCAAAGAGACGATGCGCGGCGTCTTGGAGAAGTGTTGTGGTTTCCGTCATCGTCTCACCGCAGTCCCAATCCGCGCGCAATGATGCCGCGCAAAATTTCCCGCGTGCCGCCGCGCAGCGAGAAGGCCGGCGAAATCTGCGTCAGGTAGGCTTGCACGCGCATCATCGCGTCAACGGCGTCGAGTGCAGGCTCCCCGCCGAAGAGATCATGAGCGATCTGGGGTATTTCTTGCTCAAAGAGGGCGCCCAGATCTTTGACGATTGCGGCTTCAAGCGCCGGATTGGCGCCGCGCTGAAGTTGTGTCGCGACGGATATCGAGAGCGCGCGCAGCGTTTGGAGGTGAGCCGTCAGTCGCCCAAGCGCGACGGCGACGCGCTCGGACGGATCGGGCCCGGCGGCTTCGACCAAGTGCTTCAACAAGATCATGCTGGAGAGGAAGCGCTCAGGCCCAGACCGTTCGTAGGCGAGCTCTGCCGTGACTTGAGCCCAGCCCTGCCCTTCGCTGCCGATGACAGCAGAATCGGGCACGACCGCATCGTCGAAGACGACCTCGTTAAAGTGGCGGTGGCCGGTCAAGTCGTCGATCGGACGAACGTGGATTCCCGGAAGCGACAGATCGACGAGGAATTGGGTGAGTCCAAGCTGACGTTGATCGGCGCTCTCGCCGGTGCGGAACAGCGCAATCATGTATTGCGAGCGATGGGCGCCCGAACTCCAGAGCTTCGTACCGCGCACGCGCCAACCTTCGTTGGTTTTGGTGGCGCGTGTGCGAACACTGGCGAGATCTGATCCCGAGTCGGGCTCGCTCATTCCGATGGCGAAATACAGTTCGCCTTTCGCGATCCCCGGCAAGCAAAGCCGGCGCTGCTCCTCCGTGCCGAAGCGAAGCAGCAGCGGACCGCTCTGACGATCGGCGACCCAATGCGCGGCGACAGGCGCGCCTGCGGCGAGCAGTTCTTCGATCACGACATAGCGCTCGAGCGCGCTTCGCTCATGACCGCCGTATTTCTTCGGCCAGGTCATGCCGATGAAACCCTTGGCACCGAGCTTCTTGGAAAACTCAGGATCGAAGCCGCTCCAGGAGCGCGCCTTCAACTCGGGCGCAAGGGATGCCAATTCGGTTTGGAGGAACGCACGGACATCGGTCCGCAGCCGTTCGGCTTCCGGGGGAAGTCCGGTGGGCTCAAATGAGAAAGGAAGTGGCTGGGCAAGATTCATCGCGGGCGCACTATTGCGCACGCGGCAACGGCTCTCAACCGCTTCGCTTCAGGCTCGGATCAGAAAAACGCCGTCCGGCGTGCAAAGATTCTGCGCTTGCGAGACTTTCGCTCGCCAACGAAGTAACCGAACACAAAACCGGCAAAGACGATCAGTCCGGGTAGGATCAACGCATCCATGCTGGGCCCTCAACCAAATAGTCTTCCATCGGCTCGCGTTCTCGGCGGTTCATGCGGCTGAGATACGCAATCGACGTTCGGATGCCATACCCTGCGGCATATCCGATCGCGAACAACACCCCCACTGCAATGAACAAATCCATCTGCCGTCTCCGTGGGTTCGAGCAGGCTGGAAGATCACCTCGAATCCCGCACTCGGATTCTAGATACACCCTCCGCAGTGACGACGGCCTTAAGACCGCCTGCGATCTTGTATGATTTCTTTAGCCAGTATCGTCAAGAAGAGTTAACTCAATCGCGCGTATCACGACCACGCGGCGACGTCGTGCGGTGCGATGCGATCGCTTCCAAGAACGAAGCGCGCGCCCTTCGGCGCAGGCGCAATCTGCGTGTCGCGACCGAAATTGAACGCGAACGTCAGTCCGCCGCGGCGGCGAATTCTGACGTCATCATGCAGTTGCGAAGTCGCAATGTTTGCGAGTTGCAGCAAATGCTTGAGCGCCGCTTCTCGCAACTCTTTTGAGGGCCAGGCCGCCAGGTAGTGGCGTCTTTGCGCTCGTATCAGTGCGGGTTGGCCGTCTTCGAACTTCGCAATCGCCTCGACGCCCTCGCCCATCTCGACGTGCTCGATCCAGGTGTCGCAAGAAAATTGCCGGTTGCCCCACACAATCGATCGCGTGACGCCCGGGCGGAGGCTTTCGACCCGCGTGATTCGCACGGGCAGCGTCGACTGGAGCGAACCAGGCGGCAAGAAATTAGGAATTTGGAAACTCTCCGTCTTCGAACCGGTGCGAACCCCAAACAGACTTACGCCATCAAATTGGGCAAAGACCTCGGCGGCGCTCTGACTCACGTGGGCAAGCATCGGAACGATTGCGACGCGGTAACCGTCGAGCGGTGCTCCCGGCGGGAGAATGTCGATGTCGACACCGAGCTCGCGCAACGCGCTGTACCAGCCGAACACAAGCGTCAAGTAGTCGAACGTTGCGCCCTGCGGCTGGATGCGCGCGATCCAGGCACTTTCATAATCGAAGACGAACGCGGCCGGCGCCTTTTGGCGCGGTGCGGCCAGCGCCGCTTGCCACCAGTCGCTCGCGAGATCCTTGGCGACGCCGGCAGCCTCGCGACCGCCGATGTCGAGCACATCGTCAGGCCGGTTGAGGCCCGCATGCATTTGCTCTTGCGCAAAAGGGGCCTGGCGCCAACGGAAGAAACTGACGACGTCCGCGCCGTGGGCCAGCGCCTCCCACGCCCAAAGGCGAACCATTCCGGGCGCGGGGCTCGGATTCCAGCGTGCCCAATTCACCGGCCCCGGCTGTTGCTCCATCACCCAGAACTTGCCTCGGCCGACGCCGCGATAAAGGTCGTGATGGAAAGCTGAGATGTCCGGGTGGCCGGTCTCGGCGTAGCGCTCCTTTCCGGGGCGCGAGATCATGGGCGCTGTGTCGGTGAAGCCAAGCGGGTAGCTGTCCCAACTCGCAAGGTCCAAATCGTTCGCGAGCTTCCAGTGATCGAAGTCGAGGAAGGCGCCCATAAAGTTGTGCGTGACAAAGCGTCCGGGCGAGAAGCGGCGGATGATGGCGACTTGATCGGCGTTGAAGCTTGCGACCTGGTCGGAAGAAAAGCGGAAGAAATCGAGACGGTGACTGGGGTTGAGCTCCGTGACCGCGCCCATCGGCAAATCGATCTCGTCGAAGCTGCCGTACTCCATGCTCCAGAACCGGTTGCCCCAAGCCGCGTTCAGATTCGTGACCGTGCCGTAGCGCCGGGCCAGCCAGTCGCGAAACGCATGCAATGCCTCGGGCGAATAGGAGCGGACTGTGTTGTGGCAGCCGAACTCGTTGTCGGTTTGCCAGCCGACGACAGCTGGGTTGGCGCCGTAGCGTTCCGCATAGGCCGTCGTGATGCGAGCGCTCTCCTCGCGATAGATTCTGCTCGAGAAGCAATAATGTCTGCGCGAACCGAAACCACGACGACGACCGCGCTCGTCGACCGGCAAGATTTCAGGCGATCGATCGATCAGCCATTTGGGCGGCGTCGCGGTGGGTGTTCCCATCACGATCTTGAGACCGGCTGCACCCAGCGTCGCAACGGCCCGATCGAGCCAGCCCCAGTCGAATTCGCCAGGCTTGGGCTCGACGGCGCTCCAGGCGAACTCGCCGATCCGGACGAATTTCAGGCCAAGTTCTGCCATTCGCCGCGCGTCGTCTGCCCACATTTGCTCCGGCCAGTGCTCGGGGTAGTAGCAAACGCCCAGCATGAAACTTCCTTAATTTCGCCGCCGGCCATTCCGTAGAATGTCAAAAGCAGTGACAATGGCGCATAGCGAACACGACTAGCGAGTTGCACAATAGCGCGGGCTTCGAAGCCCAGCACTAGGTCCATAGATGTCTGACGTTCCTCCGCAAACACCAGAGCCGACCGAGCCGGCGCCGTTGCACGAGTGGAGCGAGCCGCGCCACTCGCGCCGCCCGTGGTGGTTCTGGCTTGCCAGCGGCTTCGGCAGCTGCGTGCTGTTCGCTTCGCTGATGTTCGTGGTGATGTACTATGCCTACGCGCCCGAGCTGCCGAAGAACGTCGACCTCAACGCCATCAACAAGACGCCCTCGATTACGCTGACCGATGCGGCCGGGCGGGTGTTCGCGTCTCGGGGTGCCGCCTTCGGCTACCGGCTCGCCGTCGGCGAAATGCCGACCTATCTGCCCGAAGCCTTCATCATCATGGAGGACCGGCGCTTCTATTCCCATTCGGGCGTCGACATCCGCGGCCTCGTGCGTGCGTTGTTCGTGAATCTGAGCTCTGGCGGGGTCGTCCAGGGTGGTTCCACGATCACCCAGCAGCTCGCCAAGAACACCTTCCTGAAGCCCGAGCGCACCTGGTCGCGCAAGCTCGAGGAGGTTTTCCTCGCCTTCTGGCTCGAGCGGCACTTCAACAAAGACCAAATCCTGACGCTCTATCTCAATCGTATCTATCTCGGCGCCGGCGCCTATGGCGTGGACGCGGCGGCGCGCGAGTATTTCGGCAAATCGGCGGGTAAGGTGACGCTGGCCGAGGCCGCGATGCTTGCTGCCTTGACGCGCGCGCCGTCGCGCTACTCGCCGGAAGCCGACCTCGCCATGGCGCAGGCGCGCGCGGCGATCGTGATCGATCAGCTGTTGGCGGACGGCAAGATCACGAAGGAACAGGCGGACAACGCCAAGAAGCATCCGGCGAAACCGGTGCTGCACGAAGGAACGGAAAGCGCCAACTATTTCGCCGACTTCGTCATGGATCAGCTGACCAAGCTGAACGTGCCGCTGGACAAAGACGTCATCGTGCGCACGACGATCGACACGAAACTGCAAGCCGTGGCGCAGCGGACTTTGACGAGCGTCCTCGATAAAGACGGGCCGAAGCGGCACGTTTCGCAAGGCGCGCTCGTCGCGATGGAGCCGGACGGCGCCGTGCGCAGCCTTGTCGGCGGCAAGGATTGGACAACGTCGAATTTCAACCGCGCCTATCAAGCGCGCCGGCAGCCGGGATCCTCGTTCAAGCCCTTCGTCTATCTCGCCGCGCTCGAAGCCGGACTCACACCCGATACCGAGCGTGACGACGCGCCTTACGAAAACCGCGGTTGGACGCCTGGGAACTACGACGGCAACTATTTAGGCACGATTACCTTGCGCGAAGCTTTGGCGCGCTCAATCAACACCGTCGCGATACGGCTTGCCGACGAAGTGACGCGAACGGCCATCATCCGCGTCGCGCAGCGTCTCGGCATCACCTCGCCGCTCGCGCCGAACCGCTCGCTGCCGCTCGGCACGTCGGAGGTGACGCTCTATGAAATGGTGCGTTCGTTCGCGGCCTTCGCGAACAACGGCAACAAGACAGAGCCCTACGTCATCCTCGACGTTCGGACGACCGACGGCACGATGCTCTACGAACACAAGGCCGCTCCCGCGACACCCGTGATCGCGCCGCTGCAGCTCGCCGAAATGAATCAGATGATGTTCGAGGTGACGCAAACCGGCACCGGGCGGCGCGCCGACCTGTCGCCGCGTCCGGCGGCGGCGAAGACCGGCACGAGCCAAGATTGGCGCGACGCTTGGTTCGTCGGCTACACCGCCGACCTCGTGACCGGCGTTTGGGTCGGCAACGACGACAACTCTTCGATGGCGCGGGTCGTCGGCGGCAGCATTCCGGCGACGATCTGGAAGGCCTACATGCTTGCGGCGGAAAAGAACCTGCCGGTGCGCACGCTGCCCGGCATCGACATGTTCGGACAGACCGGCGAGGACTACGCCGAGGTGCATTCGTCCGACTCCGACGGCGACATGCCGTGGGTCGACGGCGGTGACGGCGGCCGTCGCGACCGGCACGAGGATCGCGGCGTCCTGGAAGAATTTTTCGACAGCATCTTCGGCGGCGACGACGACGAGGACCGGCGCGCCCCACCGCCGCCGGACGACGGCTACGGTCCGCGCTCCGAATTGGTGCCAACAAGGCCGAGCGGGGCCCGGACTGCATCGAGTGCAGCGCCTCCGAGCAAGCCGCTGGTGATCACAGTGCCGCCGTCAACACCCTCAGCCACTGCAACGGTACGCCAATCGAGTGGCGCAAAGAGTTCGGACAGCGACGGACCCTATCGGCAACCGCAACCGGATGCCGACGCCGGATCGCCTTTCTAGCTACTGACCTGCGTCCGCTGGGACGTCCTTGTTGCCGAGGGCGACGAGCGGCGCTTCTTCGGCGGTCAGCATGGAATCGATCAGCCGCAAAATCTCGGCGATGTCGGTCACGACTTGGCGAACGCGGGCAGGATCCGCGAGCGGGCTGAACATCGATCCCGCCTCGAAGCGGTTGCGGCCTTCGACGGCAACGAGAAGATCACCGCTTTCGAAGGCGCAGCGAATGCGGCTGCCCGAGAACTTCGCTTCTAGCGCAACCAATCGCTCCATGAAGACCGGATGGACGAGTTCGCGCGCCTCGACCTGGTCGGAACCGTACACTTCGAATTCGCGTTCGAACTTCGGATCCTCGAGCCCAACGCGCTGCAGTTTCGAGCCGAAGCGATCGAGGAAGTTGAAGATGCCGCGGTCGCGACGCACGACCGTGACACCGAGGAACGGCTTCGGGAAGGACACGCGCACCAACTGTCCGCGAAAGCACGTACTCCAATGCGTGCCGTTCTTGTCGGTGTGCTTTTGTTCGAGATGCGCCTCGTAGAGATCGAAGCCGCATTTGAAGCGCTGACCGCTGAACCAATCCTCAAAGCTCGAGCGGTCGTAGTGTGGCACGAGCCCGAGCGATCTGACCTCGTCGAACCCGGCCGGGCTGAATCCATTCTCTTCGTACCGACAGCCGATCGCTTGCGCGATCGTGTTCAGCATCTTCAACTTGACCTGATTGTTGAGCACCGAGAGCGGCCAATAGGCCCAGCTACCAACGGCAATCGCGCCGCCGAAGCCGACGAAGAGGGCAAATTCGGTCCACCCCACCGAGAGCATTGCGACCACAACCACCGCGACAGCGATCAATCCCGAGATCAACCGCGACCAGAATGTTCTGACATCGGCAACACGTTCGGCCTCGCGCGCTTGCAGCGAGGGCTCGATATCCTCGCCGTAAAGCTTATTGAATCCGGCGTCGTCGAGATGGGTCAGGTCCAAGGTCGTCGGCATGGCCTTATCATTGCTCCCACACATTCCGTCGCACGTCCGAGCTTAGGCGAATGTGCGAAAAGGAGACATTAAGGGCGGCGGCGCGCGTCGTTTGACATTTACCTACCCCAGGATTTGTCCTGTCGACAGTATTAAGGTTTGAGGCGATGTGGTTTTTGTTGCGTCTGTTCGGCTCAATCGCGATCGCGATCGTGCTCGGCCTTTGCTCCGCCTATCTCGGCGCGTTTTGGGTGCTGGCCGGCGACGCGCAGGTGCAGAACGGCG
Source organism: Alphaproteobacteria bacterium (assembly GCA_016124635.1). GTDB lineage: Bacteria > Pseudomonadota > Alphaproteobacteria > Micropepsales > Micropepsaceae > SZUA-430. The sequence goes on from WGNJ01000018.1 coordinate 52,720, forward strand.
CGTGGCAGACGAACCTTTTGATCGGCAGCGAGACCGCGGATCCTTATCTGCGGACCTATGTCGCGCTGACGGGTCTCCTCGCGCTCAACAAAAGCGAAACGATCTACTACCAAACCGACCGCGACAGCGCCGGTCAACCGTTCGACGGACGATGCTCCTATCGTATCGATGGGAATGACCCCGATGCGCGGTGGTGGAGCATCACAGTCTACGGCACCGATCATTTTCTGCTCCCCAATGCGTCGCGGCGTTATTCGGTGAACAAGAACAACGTGCTGCGCAGTGCCGACGGCTCCTTCAGCATCCGCCTGTCGACGACGCCCGAAGAAGGCAATTGGATCGCAACGTCCGAAGACGGGTTCGAACTGACGTTGCGGCTCTACAATCCCGGCGAAAGCGTGCGTGAGCGTCCGGACGCCGTGCCCCTGCCCTCCATCACGAAGGAGGCATGCTCATGATGCGCTGGATCCGCTGGAGCCTGTTCACGCTCGTGCTGGCTGCCGTCATTCACTGGCTCGCCATCAGCGAGGCACCTTCGCTCATCATGTGGCGCGCGATGGGCAAGCTCGTGCACGGCCGGGTCAACACGATTTCGCACATGGATCGTGCCACCGAAGCTTCGCGCACCGTCGTCAAGCCGAGCCCCGACCTGCTCTATTCCAGCTGCGCCTTCGATGTCAGCCGCCACCCTCTTAAGATCGTGACCGGCGCACCGAGCGACACGTATTGGTCGGTTTCGCTCTACGCCGACAATACGGACAATTTCTTCGCGCTGAACGATACGCAGGCGCAGGGTCAGCCGGCGACGATCATCTTGCTCGGCCCGGGCCAATCGGCGCCCATCGACACCGCGGGCACCATCACCGTCAACGCGCCGTCGACCAGAGGATTGGTGCTCTTCCGCACGCTGATCAACGACGATCGGCGCCAATTCGACATCGACAAAGCACGCCGCGCGGCGACGTGTCAGCCGCTGTCCTAGCCATCGTCGTTGATGAGGCCCAGGGCAATGTCGCAGACGGTTGCCGGGTCGGCCGTGACCTCAACCGGCGCCTCAGCTCGCTGATCGTCAGCGCTGAGGTCGTATTTGAAGACGGGATCATTGTAGGCGAAGCCACCGTGCTCCGTCACCAAAACCCATCGTCTCCCCTTATTCCAGATGAAGACGAGGCGACGGTCTATCCCGACTTCGCTAACATCGGTAACGTCGAATGGCTCGCCGGGCGCTGCAATATCGCCGATTGCGTCATGCAGAGCGCGTCGTATCGGCTCTGGTGTTTGTTCGAGGCGCCGAACCGCCGATATCCCGGGTGGTGTCTTGCACCACGGTATCGCCCGGCTCTGCTGACCGCACGCCGATACGATGCATGCCAATGTGAGCGCCGCGACCCAAGTCATATACCGCATCTCGGTTCAACCTCTTACGCTTCAGAGTATTCCCGCGCCCACGTAGAGTATGCGATCCTATACGATCCACATTCGCAGGGCTGCCAATGACGCAGACACCCGTTTTTCTCATCGCCTTCGACGTCGCGCCCGAGCGGCACCGGGCGATGGTGCTCGCGATCGAGGCGCTCGGCGAATGGGCGCAGCTGACACCGACAACGTTCGCCGTCGCCACCAACGAACCCGCCGGCGCGATCATCGCCAAGCTCCATCGAAACATCCGGGCGGAGGAACAAATCTTCGTGGTGAGCGCCAAGGGACCGTGGGCCGCCTACGGCGCCTCCGATACCGAGAACTTTTTGGACGTGCTCGGGCCTGAGGAAGATTGGATCGAGAGCAGCTGATCTCGGCGCCGCGACCCGTCGGATCGGGGATGACGCGCGCCGCGAAGGTCGGCTAACCTGCGTGTGCTCCATTCGAGGACTTTGTATGCGCACTGTTCGCCGCCACTTCTTGGCCGCTCTCGCATGCGGCCTGTTCGCAGCAGCTACGCCCGCATTCGCCGCCAAGGCCAAACCGGCCGCAGCGGCCGGCAAGCCGCTGGTCAAAATCACGTTCGCCACCGACTGGAAGGCGCAGGCCGAGCACGGCGGTTTCTATCAAGCGCTGGCGACCGGGCTCTACAAAAAAGCCGGGCTCGACGTGACGATCCGGCAAGGCGGGCCGGCGGTGAATCCGCCGCAACTCATTGCGGCCGGCGCCGTCGATTTCGTCATGGGCTCGAACCAATTCCAGCCGCTCAATCTCATTGCGGCCGGCGCCGACGTGCAAGCGGTGGCCGCGATCTTCCAGAAAGACCCGCAAGTTCTGATCACGCATCCGCGCGACGACGTGAAGAGCATCGCCGACATGAAGGGCAAGCCGATCATGATCTCCGACGCCACCATTTCGACGTGGTGGGTGTGGGCTCGCGCGAAGTACGGCTTCAACGACAAGCAAATCCGCAAGTACACCTTCAACGCGGCCCCGTTCCTCACCGATCCGAAGGCGATTCAGCAAGGCTACGTCTCGTCGGAGCCTTATCTGATCGAGAAGGAAGGGAAGATCAAACCGCAGGTTTTCTTGCTGTCGGATGCCGGTTATCCCGGCTATTCGAATTTCATTCTGGCGCGGGGCAAGGACATTCGCGAGCGCGCAGCTGTGGTGCAGGCTTTCGTGAACGCGAGCATTGACGGCTGGGCGAGCTACCTCGACGGCGATCCCTCGCCCGGCAACGCGCTGATCAAAAAAGACAACCCGGAAATGACCGACGATCTGATCGCCAACGGCATCGCGCAGATGAAGGCGCACGGCATCGTCATATCGGGCGACGCGACGACCAAGGGCATCGGCGCCATGAGCGACGCGCGCTGGAAGGAATTCTTCGATCTCATGGCGGCGAACGGCGTCTACGACAAGAGCTTGGACTACAAGTCGGCCTACACGCTGGCGTTCGTCGATCATGGCCGCGGCGTCCCGAAGCCCGCAAAAGCGCACTGACGCATGTCGCAATTGCTGACGTTCGACGCAGTCAGCAAACGCTTTGCCAACGACGTGCTGGCGCTGGACCGCGTCAGCTTCAGCGTTGCGGGCGGCGAGTTCGTCTCGCTCGTCGGGCCTTCCGGCTGCGGCAAGAGCACGATTTTGCGCCTGGCCGCCGGGCTAACGCCGCCGACCGGCGGGAATATCCGCTGGGAAGGCGTTCGCCCGCGGCTTGGCTTCGTTTTTCAAGATGCCGCGTTGATGCCCTGGGCGGACGTCGAGAAGAATGTGCGATTGCCGCTCGAGCTTCTGCGCATGCCGAGCGACGTGGTGCAACGGCGTGTGAAGGAGACGCTTGAGCTCGTCGGTCTGACGGCGTTCGCCAAAGCCTTTCCGCGTGAGCTGTCGGGCGGGATGCGAATGCGTGTATCGATCGCGCGGGCGCTCGCCGTCGAGCCCAGCGTGTTGCTGATGGACGAACCGTTTGCGGCACTGGACGAGTTCACGCGGGAGCGGCTCAACGACGAGCTGCGCAATCTGTGGCGTACGCGAGGGCTGACAATTCTGTTTGTCACACATTCGATCTACGAGAGTGTCTATCTGTCGTCGCGTGTTCTCGTCATGCGGCCGCGGCCCGGACGCATCGTCAACGATCTGGAGATGAGCCGGCCGGTCGAGCGTAGCGCCGAGTTCAGGCACAGCGGCGAATATGCCGAGCGTTGCCGCGCCTTGCGCGATGCGCTGTTCGAAGGAGCGCAGGCATGAGCGCGCAACGTTTGCTGAGCTACGTCCTGCCCACACTCGTCGCGGTCGCCGTTCTCGCCTTTTGGGAATGGGCGGTCGGATATTTCGAGATTCAATCCTTCGTGCTGCCGGCGCCGTCCGCCATCGCCGAGACGTTCGTAACCGAATGGCCGTCATTGGCGAGTTCGGCCTGGATTACACTGACGATTACGGTCGAGGCTTTTTTGTGGGCCCTTGCCCTCGGTTTCCTTCTTGCCGTCATCTTTGCGCAGAGCCGAACGATCGAGAGCGCGTTTCTTCCGTATGCGGTGACGCTGCAAACCACGCCGGTCGTGGCCATTGCGCCCTTGATCTTGATCTGGGTTGGAGCCGATCACGCCGACCGTGCGGTTCTCATTCTCGCGATCATCGTCGCGTTCTTTCCAATCCTCGCGAACACCACGCTCGGGCTGCGCTCAGCCGATCCGCAATTGAAGGAGCTGTTCCAGCTCTACGGCGCGACGCGGATGCAGAAGCTCTTCAAGCTGCAGATCCCTTCCGCACTGCCATACTTGCTGGCCGGCATGAAGATTTCAGGCGGGCTCGCCTTGATCGGCGCCGTCGTCGCCGAGTTCGTGGCCGGCTCCGGGACCTCGACCGGGCTCGCCTGGCGGATCATCGAGGCCAGCAACCGGCTGCAGATCGCGAAGATGTTCGCCGCCCTCGCCTTGCTCTCGCTCATGGGCATTGGGATTTACTCGCTGCTGTCGGCGCTCGAATGGCAGCTCCTGCATCGCTGGCACGAAGCCGCCAGACCCAAGGAATAGAAAGGGTTAGTGCACTTTATACATCTTTTGTACGTTATTTTTTATATTCTACGGTTGCAATTGACAAAATAGGGCGCCGATCCCATTCTTTAAGTGGAATTGGGCGAGCCCTCCATGCCGCAAGTGCTTACAGCGAACAGATTGTCGGACGGCGAGGTCGTTTATCTCGACGCGAGCGATCGCTGGGTCGAGCGGCTTGGCGATGCGCTCATCCTCACCACGGCCGGAGAAGGCGAGACGGCCCTCGCCAAAGGCGTGCAGGCTGAGAACGATCGCAAAGTGGTTCACGCCTATCTGTTCGACGTCTCGGCTCAAGGCGAAGCGTTGAAGCCCGTCAAGATGCGCGAGGTCATTCGCGCGGCCGGTCCGACCGTTCGGCGCGACCTCGGCAAGCAGGCCAGAGCCTAGGGCCATGTACCGTTACGACGAGTTCGATCAGAAGGTCGTGGAGGAGCGCGTCGAGCAGTTTCGCGGGCAGGTCGCGCGTCGACTATCGGGCGAATTGAGCGAAGACGAGTTCAAGCCGCTCCGATTGATGAACGGCCTCTATCTCCAGCTGCATGCCTACATGCTGCGCGTCGCGATTCCGTATGGGACACTATCCTCGCGGCAGATGCGTGCGCTCGCGCATATTGCGCGGAAGTACGACAGAGGCTACGGCCACTTCACGACGCGGCAAAATCTTCAATACAACTGGCCGAAGCTCGCCGACGTTCCGAAAATCCTCGCCGATCTCGCGACCGTCGAAATGCACTGCATCCAGACGAGCGGCAATTGCATCCGCAACGTTACCGCGGATCATTTCGCCGGCGCATCGGCCGATGAGGTCGACGATCCGCGCATCTGGTCCGAAATCATCCGCCAGTGGTCGACGTTCCACCCCGAATTCTCGTACCTGCCCCGCAAGTTCAAGATTGCGGTGACGGCCGCGCCAAAGGACCGCGCGGCGATCAAAGTGCACGACATCGGCATCATCATCCGGCGCAAGGATGACGGCGCACTTGGCCCCGGGTCGCACACTTCGAGTTTGCCCGGGGTAAACTTCGACGTCTATGTCGGCGGCGGGCAAGGCCGCACGCCGATGATCGGCCATTGCATCGGCGAAGGCATCGCGCCCGCCGATCTGCTCGCCTACCTCGAAGCCGTGATGCGCGTCTACAATCTCTATGGCCGGCGCGACAACATCTACAAAGCACGCATCAAGATTCTCGTGCATCAAATCGGCGCCGCGGAGATGAAGCGGCAGGTCGAAGCCGAGTTCGCCGAGATCAAGCAGCAAGGCGCGCTGGAGCTGCCGAAGGAAGAGATCGAGCGCATCCGCCGCTATTTCGCGCCGCCCGCGTTCGAAGACATTGCAGATGAAGCCGCACTGCTCACCAAACAAAAAGCCAGCAGCAAGGGCTTCGCCGCGTGGGTCGACACCAACGTCTCCAGACACAAAGTCCCCGGCTATGCCATCGCGACGATCTCGCTGAAGCCGATCGGCGGCGTCCCAGGCGACGCAAGTGCCGAGCAAATGGAGATCGTCGCCGACCTGGCGGACCGGCTGTCGTTCGACGAAATCCGCGTGAGCCACGAGCAGAATCTGGTTCTGCCGCACGTTCGGCAGCGCGACTTGTTCGAGATTTGGCAGACACTCGACAAGGCGGGTCTTGCGACAGCAAACGCCGGATTGATCTCAGACATCATCGCCTGCCCCGGTCTCGACTACTGCGATCTCGCGAACGCACGTTCGATCAACGTGGCGCAGGCCCTTTCGAAGCGATTTGCCGATCTCGAACGGCAGAACACCATCGGCGAGCTCAAGATCAAGATTTCGGGCTGCATCAATGCGTGCGGCCACCATCACGTCGGTCATATCGGCGTGCTCGGCGTCGATAAGAAGGGCGTCGAGTACTACCAGATCACCCTCGGCGGCTCGGGCGATGAGACGGCGTCGCTCGGCGAGATCATCGGCCCCGCGTTCGGCGAGCACGATGTCGCCGACGCGGTCGAGACGATCGTCGGTACGTATTTGAATTTGCGCGGGAACGGGGAGCGCTTCCTCGACACCTATCGGCGCGTCGGTATCCAGCCATTCCGGGAGAAACTCTATGCCGCTCATTAAAGGCGAAGCGTTCGTCGACAGCGTCTTTACGCTCCTCGCAGACGAGCAAGAGGTGCCGGCAGGACGGCCCATCATCGTATCGCTGAAGCGTTGGCAATCAGAGCGCGAGCAGTTGAAGGCGCTCAATGTTGCGCTCGGCGTGCGGCTCACGTCGGACCAGGCGCCCGATCTTCTGGGCGACGACATTCACAGCCTCGCCGTCATCGCACTCGAGTTCCCCAAGTTCCGGGACGGGCGCGGCTATTCGTGGGCGCGAATGCTGCGCCAGCGGCTCGGCTACAAGGGTGAAATCCGGGCTGTCGGCGACGTGCTGCGGGATCAATGGCTGTTCATGAGCCGTTGCGGCGTCGACGCCTTCGAAGTGAAGCTCGGCACCCGGATCGAAGAATTTCGTGCCGCCATGGGCGAACAAACGGTGTTCTATCAGCCGTCTTCGGACCGCGTCACAAACGTGCTCGCGTTGCGCCACAATCGCGGCGTGTCAGCGCGCCGCGGCGGCTTGGCTCAAGCAGCCGAGTGATCGCTCGGCGGGGAAGAGCAACGTCGCGGTCGTGCCCTTGCCGAGTTCGCTGTCGAGCGCGAAATGACCGCCGTGCAATTCCATCAACGACGTGACGATCGGCAAGCCGAGGCCTGTGCCGGCATGTTTGCGTGTCAACTCACCGTCGATCTGACCGAAGGCCGATAGCGCCTTCGGAATATCGGCCTTCGCCATGCCGACACCGCTGTCGTGCACTTCGATCGACACGCCGCCGTCGTCGCGCAGGCGCGCGCACAGTGTTATCGCCCCCTCCTCCGGCGTGAACTTCACGGCGTTCGACAGCAAGTTCACCGTCATCTGGATGACGGCGCGTTTGTCGGCGAGCAAAGCCGGCAGGCCGCTCGCGATTTCGACCGACAGGCGACGGTCGTTCAGCTTCGCGTTGGCGCCGGCGAGATCCTGGGCTTCGTCAAAGATGCCGGAAACGTCCAACGGCTCGGGGTGCAAATCCAACTTGCCTGCCTCGATCTTCGAGAGATCCAGCACGTCGCGGATCAACGAGAGCAAATGCTTGCCGCTGGTATGGATCAGCTTCGCGTATTCGGCATAGCGCTTGTCGCCCACCGCGCCAAAGAATTGTCCCTCGATCATCTCGGAAAAGCCGAGAATGGCATTCAGCGGCGTGCGCAATTCGTGGCTCATCGAGGCGAGGAAGCGCGACTTCGCATTGTTGGCGGCAACCGCGTCCTCGCGCGCTTGCTCGAGCTCGCCGATCTTTTCACGCAAGGCGGCGGTTCGCTCGAAGACCTGTGATTCGAGGGCGATATTGGCATTGGCAAGGCTCACCGCACGCGACTCGGCATATTGCGAGCGCTCGGTGAGGCGGGCGACGAGCATACCGGTCATCACGGAAAAGAAGATCAAAGCGGCGACAAGCAATATCTCGTTTTCGCCCCACGGCCCGGCGGCCGCCACGATTCCCAGGGCGTACAGTACGAAAACGCAGGCGAGCGTAATGCCGAGGCGCATCGGACGTCCCTTTCATAACCACGCCCCACTGGGAAACCGACGCTTTGCGTGCGCAACGGTTCACCAACCCCTGTGACGAACGCTACAGGGGCGGTCTCACCGCGCCGCTAAGGGAAATCATCAGATTTAAGTAGTAGTCTTGGCGAATCTGATTGACCCTCCAAGGCCGGTCCTTTAGCAGGCGCGCTTTCGTGCAACTGTCCGCAGTCAGATAGGCGATCGAAGCATGTCCAATCTCGCCGAGTTCGCCTCCAAGCGCGGAGAGTTGCAGCGATTCAAGGACGTTGCGGAAGCGATCGCCGCGCTGCGCCCGACAATGCCCGTCTATGCTCTGAACCCGCAAGCATTCCGAGCCGCGGCGAGGACTTTTCGCGCGGGCTTTCCGGGCGAGACGATGTACGCCGTCAAAGCCAATCACGCGAGGCCGGTGCTCGACCTGGTCTACGCGGCAGGCGTCCGGCACTTCGACGTCGCGTCCATTCCCGAAGTGAAAGCGATTTATGAGCGCTTTGTAGACGCCAAGATGAGCTTCATGGCGCCGTTGCGGCTCAAGGGCGCCGCGGGTGAAGCTTTTCGCCACTACGGGGTGCGCAGCTTTGCGCTCGACTGCGAGGACGAACTGCATGCGATCTTGGCCGAGACGGGCGGCGCGAACGACAGGCGCATCGCGGAACAATTGACGCTCTATGTCCGTGTCAGCGTACCGGCGGACGCCGCTTTGCTGGAGCTCGCGAGCAAATTCGGCGCGGGCACAGAACTTGCGGCGCGCCTGTTGCTGGAAATCGCGAAGAGCGGAGCGCGGCCGGCGCTGACATTTCACGTCGGCTCGCAGTGCATGAAAGCGAGTGCGTTTGCCGATGCGATCGCCATTTGCGGTGAAGTGATCGCACTTGCGGGGGTGCCGATCCACGGCCTGGACGTGGGCGGAGGTTTCCCCGGCTACTATCAGAACGTCGTCGTGCCGCCGCTCTCGAGCTATTTCGAGGCGATCAAGAGTGGTCTCGACGCACTGCACCTCGGTGCGAACGTCGCGATCCATTGCGAACCCGGGCGCGCGCTCGTCGCCGACGGGCTCTCGCTGATCACGCAAGCAATGACGCGGCGCGGCCGCACGCTTTACATCAATGACGGGATCTACGGTTCGCTCAGCGAATACGCTCTGAAGAACTGGCCCGTGCGCTATCCGGTGCGCGTGTTCAGCGCGCTGGCCGACGGCTCTCTGGTGCAGAAGAACGGTGCCGGCGAGCTCTTCAAAGTCTTCGGACCGACCTGCGACACGCTCGATGTTCTGCATTACGAAATCGAAATCCCCGGTGATGTCAGCGCCGGCGATTGGATCGTTTTCGACAAGCTCGGCGCCTACTCGTGTGCTTTGCGCACCGCCTTCAACGGCTTTTTCCCCGATACATTCGTCGAAGTGGACGCGGCGTTATAGACCTCCGTCAGGGGTTGTTAGCCATTTCTCCTGACCGAACGTTAAGACATCGGCAGCCATGATCGGCGGGCGTCTTCACGGGCCCGTCGACCGCATGTCTCAGAACCACGAAAATCTGCGTCGTGTGCTGCAACTCGCCAAGACTCCGTCCAGCGAGAAACGTCGCGAATTGCTGCGCGAGGTCACCGACCTTTTCCTGGCGGACGACGAAGCCTACTCGGACGTCGAGCGCGAACACTTCGGCGCCATTATGGGCCGCATCGCCAAGGACATGGAGATGGCCGTCCGTGCCGACCTGGCGCAAACGCTCGGGAGCCTGCCGACCGCGCCGCATGCGCTGATCCAACAGCTGGCGCATGACGAATTCCCGGTTGCGCATGAAGTGATCAGCAAGAGCCCGGTGCTCGAAGACGCCGATCTGGTCGAGATCGCCAATTCGAAGGGTCAAGAATATCTCGAGGCGATCGCCGTACGCCCGACCGTTTCCCAAGTCGTCTCCGAGGCGCTGGTCGATCGCGGCAACGACAACGTGCTCGTTAAGCTCGTCTCCAATGTCGGCGCCATTCTGTCGCGCAACGCCATCGAGAAGGTCGTGGAACGTTCCGAAGGCAATGAGGCGCTGCAGACCCCACTGATCGCCAGGCAGGACCTGCCGGTCGATCTGCTGAACGAGATGTTCTCGTTCGTGTCGTCGAATTTGCGCACGCAAATCATCCAGAAGATGGATGGATTGCCGCAAGACATGCTCGACAATGCTTTGAGCCATACGCGCGATCGGTTCTCCAAGGAAGTACGCCAGATCAAAGAGGCGGACCGCAGGGCGCGCGTGTTCGTTTCAGAAGCGGCGCGCAAGCGGGAACTCAACGAGTCGCTGCTGGTTCAGCTCATGCGCTCGGGACAAACGGTGGAGTTCACGCACGCCTTCGCGCGCCTCGGCGACATCGACGTCAAGACGGCACAGCGCATCGTCCAGACGCGCAACACCGAAGGCATCGCAATCGTTTGCCGTTCGGCCCGCTTCGACCGCGCGACGTTCTCCGCGCTGGCGCTGTTGATCGATGCATCGCCCACACGGTCCAGTGAGGCGACGCAGGAGTTGCTCGGGCTCTACGACCAGGTGACGCCGGAGGCTGCCCAGCGCGTCATGCGCTTCTGGAAGGTGCGGCGTGACGCCACTGCGCAGATTAGCGCCGGCGCGGAAGCCGCTGCCGCCGCGCACTAGCCGCCGACACATCCTGTCTGCAAAGTCATGTGACATTCGTCGCGCGTTCTATCTGCATGCGTGCAACCGGTGGGCGAAGACATCACCAGCCACCAACGGCAATGTGGCTGATTTTTCGGCACATCGCTCACGACATTTTCGAATGACTCCGCCGACCGAGATGCGCGATCATCCGCGCCTTCCCGAGGGGGCTAGTCACAGTGTCCGGTGCCGACCAAATCATGCCGTGGGTCAGCGACCCAACGAATCTCACCTTCGTCCTGGCGGCGTTGATCGGCGCTGCATTCCTGCTTCTGGCCCTGCGGCCGCGCCGACAATTCGCCGAGGGGACCGTCGTCGCGGGCGGCGTCGACGAGTCCATCACAGAGCCGCCACCACCGCCTCCTCCACCGCCGACGGCCTTCGAATTCTTGACGGCGCACGGTGTCGAGAAGTGGAACGCGGCGCGGCTTGAAGGCAAGTACGTCAACGCCGACTTCAGCGACGTCGGCGAGGCCTTTCAGGCGAAAGCCGAAGGATCGAAGATTTGGGGCGTGCCGGTCGAGTTCCACAATTCGAAGCCGCGGCTCATGTTGCGCGGCATCGATCTCGCCGGGGCCAATCTCGCCGGCTGCGATTTACATTATGCCGACCTGCGCAACGCGGACCTCACCGAGGCGTCGCTCGTGAAGGCGCGGCTCGACAACGCGCTGATGCCGAACGTGCGGCTGAACGACGCCGATCTGCGCGGCGCCAAACTCGACAACGCCATCCTGTCGAACGCGAACATGCAGGGCGCCAATCTCGAAGACGCAAGCGTCGACGGCGCGACGTTCTCTTGGGCCGACATGCGCGGCGCCAAAGGCAATCGCAAGCAGCTCGAAAGGGTCGCCGATCTCGTCGGCGCCCGGCTCGCCAATGCGTCGTTCGACGGCGCGAAGGCGCGGTTCCAAATCGCCGGGCGAAATCTGCTGTCGAAGCGGCCGATCGTCTGGCGCTAGGCGGCGTGGTGGCGCCGCTCTTTGGTGGCGGTGAACTTGATCTTCGGATTGCGCTCGGCGACGTAGCGCAGCTCCCACGCACTCTTGGCCATGAAGACGGGGGCGCCGTCGCGATCTTCGGCGAGCTGGCCCTGATTGGCGTCGACGAACTTCTTGAGCTCGGCCGGATCGTCGCTCGATACCCAGCGCGCGGTTTCGAAGAGGGCCGTTTCGAATCCGACGTCGAGATCGTATTCGGCGGCGATGCGGCTTCGCAGCACGTCGAGCTGCAGCTGGCCGACGACGCCGACATACCATTGCGCGCCGATCTTCGGGCGGAAGACTTGGGTCACGCCCTCCTCCGCCAGCGCCTCGAGCGCACGCTGCAAGTGCTTGGCCTTCATCGGATCGGCGAGGCGCACGCGGCGCAGGATTTCGGGCGCGAAGTTCGGGATGCCGGTGAAGACCAGATCCTCGCCCTCGGTCAGCGTGTCGCCGACGCGCAGGACGCCGTGATTGGGGATGCCGATAATGTCGCCGGGCCAGGCTTCGTCGACGGTCGCGCGCGACTGAGCGAAGAACAGGATCGGGTTGTGAACGCTGATCGTCTTGCCGGAGCCCGCCTGCTTCAACTTCATGCCGCGCTCGAAATGGCCGGAGCACACGCGCATGAAGGCGACGCGGTCGCGATGGTTCGGATCCATGTTGGCCTGCACCTTGAACACAAACCCGGTGACCTTGTCTTCCGAGGGCGAGACCGTGCGTTGCTCCGCAGGCTGCGGGCGCGGCGTCGGCGCGTTCCTCGACAGACCCTCGATCAGCTCCTTGACCGCAAAGTTCTTCAACGCGGCGCCGAAATAGACCGGCGTCAGATGACCCTCGCGATAGGTTTGCAGATCGAACTGCGGATAGCCGCCGCGGGCCAAGGCGCTTTCTTCGGCGAGATGCGCCTGCTCCTCTGCCGACAGAACCTCGGCCAGGCGATTGTGTCCGATCGGCGCCGCGCCATCGCGTCCGAATGGCAAGAACATGTCGGTCGCAAAATCCATCACGCCGCGAAAGTTGAGCCCCGAGCCGACGGGCCACATCGCCGGCGTCACGTGCAGCTGCAGCGTGTCGGCGATCTCGTCCATCAGCGAGAAGGGATCGCGCGCCTCGCGGTCCATCTTGTTGACGAAGGTGATGATCGGGATGTCGCGCAGGCGGCAAACCTCGAAGAGCTTGCGCGTCTGCGCCTCGATGCCTTTCGCCGCGTCGATGACCATGATGGCGCTGTCGGCGGCGGTCAGCGTGCGATAGGTGTCCTCGCTGAAATCCTCGTGGCCCGGCGTGTCGAGCAGATTGAAGACGACGCCGCCATATTCGAACGTCATCACCGCCGTGGTGACGGAGATGCCGCGCTCCTGCTCGATCTTCATCCAGTCGGAACGCGCGCGGCGGCGGTCGCGCTTGGCCTTGACCTCGCCCGCCATGTGGATGGCGCCGCCCATCAACAGAAGATGCTCGGTCAGCGTCGTTTTGCCGGCGTCCGGGTGAGAAATAATGGCGAACGTGCGCCGCCGCGCCGCGGCGTCCGCGGGCGTGCGATCAACGATTTCCTGCACTTCTGCCATCTCAGCCATCCAAACGAGGCGCGCCTTGTAGCGGATTAGGCTCCCGCGTCAAAGTATCGGCCGCGTTGTGGCTTCCGCGGGAACCTAGGCGTTCGTCCACATTTTTGAAGCAGGCAGGAGTGCCAGCTCTCGTTTCCTCCCCTGCCCCGCGGGGGAGGTGGATCCGCCTTAAGCGAAGCGTAGGCGGAGACGGAGGGGGTGGCTCGCCGCACGTCAACTGTCACTGGCAAACGCTCAGCTTCGGCACACCCCCTCCGTCTCGCCACCATCGCTGATGCTTCTTGTCGACGCCGAGCAGGCTCGCCACCTCCGCCCGCACGCGCGTCCCGCGCGCGCAGGGGAGGAAAGTGGGAGCAAGAGTGCCAGGATTATTTTCCTCCCCTGCCCCGCGGGGGAGGTGGATCCAGAAGCGTAGGCGGAGACGGAGGGGGTGGTTGCGTTGAACGCTCGCCGCTTCAGCACACCCCCTCCGTCTCGCCACAGTCGCTGATCCTTCTGGTTGATGCAGAGCAGGCTCGCCACCTCCGCCCGCACGCGCGTTCCGCGCGCGCAGGGGAGGAAAGACTGGGCATGCATTTCGTTCTTCAGGCAGGCAGGAGTGCCAGCTCTAGTTTCCTTCCCTGCCCCGAAGAGTGCGGGGGATTTCGGCTTAGCGCAAAGTGCCAGGATTGTTTTCCTCCCCTGCCCCGCGGGGGAGGTGGATCCGCCGTAGCGAAGCGTAGGCGGAGACGGAGGGGGTGGCTCGCCGCACGTAATTTCTCACGTCAAGCGCTCGGCGTTTCAGCACACCCCCTCCGTCTCGCCACCATCGCTGATGCTTCTTGTCGACGCTGAGCAGGCTCGCCACCTCCGCCCGCACGCGCGTCCCGCGCGCGCAGGGGAGGAAAGACTGGGCGTGCACTTCGCGCGCGCAGGGGAGGAAAAAGTCGGCGCGGCGCGCAGAATTGTTTTCCTCCCCTGCTCCGCGGGGGAGGTGGATCCGCCGCAGCGAAGCGTAGGCGGAGACGGAGGGGGTGCGGAGGGGAGAAAATTGTGGGCGTGTGACAAAAGAAATTGGCTTGATTTGGGCGCGGCGAAGCGTGCTCTAGTGCGCCTGGAGAAAGACACAAGGAGAGAGGCAATGATGCGCAAGTGGATCCTTGGGCTAGGGGCCGCCTTCATTGCCGCGTCCGCGCTTGCATTCGTGGCTCTCCTGCCGACGCGCGCGGCCGACACGACGGCACCCTCGCCCGCGATTTGGAAGATCGACGGGCCCAACGGCCGCGTCTTCCTGTTCGGCTCGATCCACATTTTGCCGAGCGGCTTTACCTGGCGCACGCCCGCGCTCGAGGCCGCGATGAATTCGGCGCAGCACATGGTCTTCGAGATCAATATCGACGAGGTGAAGAACCCGCTTTACATGATGGCGATGACGGCGCGGTTCGGCATGCTGCCGAAGGGCGAGAGCCTGCATCGTCTGCTCTCCCCCGAACGGCGCAAGCAATTCGACGAGGTCGTGACGTCGCTCGGCCTCAGCCCCACGCGGCTCGATCGCATGACGCCGTGGCTGGCCGCGATGACGATCTCGTCGATCTCGGCGGCGAAGCAAAGTCTGAAGCCCGGCCAGACGCTCAAGGCCGACGAAAACGTCAGGATGGTGCCGGGCGTCGACGATCAGCTTTGGACGTGGGCCAAGAGCGCCAACAAGGAGCGCGGCGCGTTGGAGACGATCGAGATTCAGCTGCGCGTCTTTGCCGATCTCACACCCGACGAACAGGCGGGGCTTCTGGTCGTGACGCTCGACGACGTGACCAAGCCGCGCGAGCGCGTTTCACACATGATGGATGCCTGGCGCAGCGGAAACACGGCGCAGCTGGAGCAGGAGCTCAATTCGGGCATGGACCGCTTCCCGTCGCTCCGCCGTGCGATCCTGCACAACCGGCACGTCCGCTGGGTGCCGCAGATCGAGCAGATGCTCAACGACGGGCGCACGCACTTGGTGATCGCGGGCGCCGCGCACATGGTCGGCCCGGACAGCGTCGTCGCGATGTTGCGGGCGAAGGGCTACCACGTCGAAGGGCCGTAACGCTTCGCCGTTGCGCGTGCCGTCGGGCGCGCGCATGGTCCCGCGATGACTGACGACAAAGACGATGAGCGGTCGACGTTCGGCGGCCGGCTGCGCCGTTACGCAAGAACGACGGCGGGCGTCGGCAGCGTCGCCGCGCGCACGGGCGCGCGCTTTCTTTTCGGCCGCGCCCTGACCGACATCGCGAACGCCGCCGATGCGGCGCGAATACTGGGGCAACTGCGCGGACCCGTCATGAAGATCGCGCAAGTCGCCGGAAGCCTGCCCGACGTCTTTCCGCCCGAGTTCGCGGCCGAGCTCGCCAAGCTGCAGACGAGCGCGCCGCCGATGGGGCCAGCCTTCGTGCGGCGCCGGATGGCGGCGGAGCTCGGGCCCGACTGGCAGAGCAAATTCAAATCCTTCGACATGACGCCCGCGGCGGCCGCGTCGCTCGGCCAAGTCCATCGCGCGACGACCAAGGACGGGCGCGCCGTCGCCTGCAAGCTGCAATATCCGGACATGCAGTCCGCCGTCGACGCCGACATCGCGCAGGTTCAAACGATCTTGTCGCTGCAGCGCGCGGCCGTGCGCACGCTCGACACCAGCGAGATCGCCGCCGAGGCCGCCGACCGCGTGCGCGAGGAGCTGGACTACGAACGCGAGGCCGCGAACATGCGCCTCTTCGGCGAAATGCTGCGCGCGACGGCCAACGTCTCGGTGCCCGAGCCGATCGAAGCGCTATCGACGCACCGCCTGTTGACGATGACCTGGCTCGACGGCGCGCCCTTTCTGCCGAGCGTCGCGGGCGCCCCCCAAGAAAGGCGGGACGCAATCGGCCGCGCGCTCCACGCCGCGTGGTGGGGACCGCTCTGCCGCTACGCCGTCATCCACGGCGACGCGCATCTCGGCAATTACACGGTGCGCGCCGACGACGGCATCAATCTGCTCGACTTCGGATGCACGCGCGTCTACGAGCCGGCGGCGGTCGGCGGGTTCGTCGATCTCTATCGCGCGCTCAAGTCGAAAGACGACGCCGCCACGATCCAAGCGTATGAGCGCTGGGGCTTTCGCGGCGCGGACCAAGCGCTCGTCGAGAAGCTCCGCGAATGGGCGAAGATCGTGTTCGAGCCGGTGCTCGACGACCGCGAGCGATTCCTCATCGAGAGCGACAGTCCGTTCGATGCGTCGCCCGAGCGCATCTGGGCGCTCAAGCGGCAGCTGCAATTCGGCTCGACGGTCCGGCCGCCGCGCTCGTTCGTGTTCATCAGCCGCGCGCTGGTCGGGCTCGGCGCGGCGCTCGTGCATTTGAAAGCGCGTCTCAACTGGCACCGCATGTTCGAGGCGCTGATCGCCGATTTCTCGATCGAGGCCGTGGCGCAGCGGCAGAGCGCAGCGCTTGCCTTGGCGCGCGTGCCTGATCCCTTGCGGTCTTGAGGCGAGCCCGCCAAGCTTTGATCCACTGCGATTACATTTCACACTTGAGGAAAGATCATATGCGCCCATTGTGCATTGATCAGGTCACAATTTGGTTGTGCTAAGTTCAGATCTTGGTGAGCGTGACGTTAGGTTCAGCGATGCAAAAACCAACTCTGGATTGGAACTCTATCCGCCCCCTAAACGGTGGGCGAGACAAGGGTTTCGAAGAGCTCTGCGCTCAAATTGCCCGCACTGAACGACCAAACAATTCTCAATTTGTTCGAAAGGGTACGCCAGACGCCGGCGTGGAATGTTACGCAGTTATGGACGATGGGTCCGAGTGGGGGTGGCAAGCAAAATACTTCGATACGGTTGGTGACCCGCAATGGGCACAAATCGACAAATCGGTCACGGCCGCAATTGCCAAGCATCCGCGTCTGACAAAGTACTTCATCTGCCTACCGCTTGACCTGCCAGACGCTCGCATCCAAGGGCAAATGTCTGCCAAGGAGCGTTGGGATGCTCGCGTCGAGAAGTGGAGCAATCAAGCGGCTGGAGCAGGACGAGAAATCGAGTTCATCTGTTGGGGCAGTCACGAATTACTGCAAATCCTGTCAAAACCTTCCAATGTTGGTCGCATACGGTTTTGGTTTGATGCGACGCGTTTTGATGAGGCATGGTTCGACGCGCGGCGTGACGAAGCTCTGACGACTGCAGGACCAAGATACACCCCGGAAGTTCATGTCGATTTGCCAATCGCAACTGAGTTTGACGCGATAGGCCGAACGCCTCAATTTTTTGATCGACTGCGGACGTTAGCTCGAGGAATTCGCCAAAAGAAACGATGGGTACCATTCTCCGAGCTTCGGTCATTGAACGATGCTGTAGCAAGCTCGGCAAAGACAGCAGATTCCACCGTCGAGGAGGTGCTGGAACGGATAGCTAGCATTGAAGATCAGCCGACCGGCGACCTACACCTCAACGCCATACTTGAAGTTGGGCGAGCAGCGGAAGAGGCAGTAGATTCGCTTGGTTCGATATTTGATGAGTTTCAACGAAACCAAACCAAGGTCGAAGATACGAAGAAGAGGACCGCTACCGGTCACGATCCGTTGAGAGATGCCTGGTACGGGATAAGCCGACTATCAAGTGAGCTGCGCTCCGCGAACGAAGCGCTTGACCACGCGACGAAAACCATTGCCGCACCTATTGTCGCTCTACGCGGTCGAGCGGGCACAGGCAAAACGCACCTGCTTTGCGATGTTGCAAAACGTCGATTGTCGCGAGGCCTCCCCACCATCCTGCTAATGGGGCAGCGTTTCATCAGCGCTGACGCACCGTGGACGCAGGCGATGCAGCAACTAGACCTGCCAGGAATTTCTGCCGATGAATTCGTAGGGGCGCTGGAAGCGGCCGCGCAAGCAGTGAACTCGCGCGCGATCCTAATTGTCGACGCAATAAATGAAGGTAATGGTCGAAACGTTTGGCCGGCGCATCTCGGAGCTTTTCTCACACAACTTGAACGGTCAGACTGGATCTCGACGGTTTTGTCCATTCGTTCATCGTACGAGGACGTGATCATTCCGGAAGAAATACGCTCGCGCATCGTATCAATTACTCATCAAGGGTTCGCGGACCACGAATACGACGCCACGAAGATCTTCTTTGCCCACTACGGACTTGAGTTGCCCTCAACGCCGCTCCTTGCTCCGGAATTTCGGAATCCGCTGTTCCTAAAGGCACTTTGCTCAGGTCTCTCCGCAGTTGGCGAGCGGCGGCTACCGCGAGGAATGCACGGCACGACGGCAATCTTGGATATCTTTCTTCGTGCGGTGAATAAGAAGCTAGCCGTTGATCTGGGCTACGACCCCAAATCGGAGTTGGTACAAAAAGCCCTCCAAAGGATCGCTGAAGAGTTTGCTCAAACGCGCAAACGATGGCTGACCTTGGATCACGCAAAATCTTTAGTCGACACGCTTCTTGCTGGCAGAGAGTACGAGCGGAGCCTCTATCGTGGACTGATCGTCGAAGGCATCTTGGCAGAAGACAGATACCGACATGAGGGTCGCGCACGCGATATGGTGTTTGTCAGCTATGAGCGGTTTGCAGACTACGCGGTCGCCAAGGTTTTGCTCGATGCACACCTCGATCTGAAGGAGCCTGCGGCATCATTTGCGAAGGGCGGACCGTTAGCTTTCCTTCAGGACAAGTCTTCGGACACAGCGCCGGGACTAATTGAAGCTCTGTGCGTCTATGTTCCTGAACGCACAGGCTTAGAGTTCGCCGATCTCGCCCCGAATGTGCCCGATCGCTGGGTGTTAAAAGAAGGCTTCCGGCAGAGCCTAGTTTGGCGCTCATACAAAGCGTTTAGCGATGCTACGACAGCGGCAATGAGCCGCCTAGAAGAAGACGAAGACGATCAGCGAGCTACTCTTGAAGTCCTGGTGACCGTCGCAACTCTTCCCGAGCACCCGTTGAATGCGAACTTTCTAGATTTAACCCTGCGCAAAAGCGCCATGCCAGAGCGTGATGCGTGGTGGAGCATTTGCATCTTCAAAGCTTGGGATACTAACAGTGCGGTCGATCGATTGGTGGATTGGGCAATCAATATTAACAGCGAAACCACGATCGCCGCTGAGGTGGTTATTCTTGCCGCCACTGCCTTGTCGTGGTTTCTAACAACGTCACATCGTTTCCTGAGAGATCGGGCTACCAAAGCCGTTGTGAATCTGCTCACGGGTCGGCTGGACGCTGCGAGGGCAATTGTCGAGCGTTTTGCCAGCGTAGACGACCCATACGTCTTGGAGCGAGTTTACGCTGCAGCCTACGGCGTCTCCCTCAGAAGTCGGGATAAGCAAGCTGTGGGCGCGCTTGCGACGTCCGTATTCAATCATGTGTTTCGAGCAGGCCGGCCGCCGGCCCACATTCTCCTTCGCGACTACGCAAGGGGTGTCATTGAGAGGGCAGTTGTCCTGGGCAATACGGTCACAACGGATTTGGCCGCCATCCGCCCGCCATACCAAAGCACGTGGCCGAAAATTCCTAGCGAAGACGAAATCAAGTCGCTCACCCCAGATTGGTCGACGCTCAAGAAGGGCAGCCCTGAGTGGGCGCGCCACTCAATTTCGAACTCCGTTTTGAACGATGATTTTGCAAGCTACGTGATAGGAACCAACTCCAGTCGCACGCACTGGCTATCGGTTGAGCTTAGCGAACCGCCCTGGCGACCGGAACCAAGCCCTCAGCAACAACTTGATAGCTTTGGCACGCAAGTAACTGCTGCCGAGTTGCCTGCGTGGCGCGCCTTCGAGGAGGCCGACCGCGAGCTTCAAGCCATACCATCTGAATTGATTACCGATTGGGAAGACGCCATCGATGGCAGTGACGATACTCAGAGCAAAAGAAAAAAGCTGAGTTTTTGGTTCGAAAAAAGGTCACCAAGGCTTAAAGAAATAGAAGGCCGAAGAACAACGGCGCTCGCAAACTATTACGCAGTCGCAACGGAGGAGCATCAGAAGCGCCTCGCCGCTCTTTTGTCCGCCAGGGAGACATACCATAAGCCACTTCCACCCCGCTTCGATCTGAAGGTAGTACAACGATATATTTTGTGGCGCGTGTTCGATTTGGGGTGGACCGTCGAGCGCTTCGGATACTTTGATCGGCATTATGCAGACCGTTATTCGCACGGCCGCGCTGCTAAGAAGCCGGAACGCATTGGTAAGAAATACCAGTGGATTGCGTACCATGAGATTTCCGCGCTGATCGCAGATCACTTTCAATACCGCGAGGAATTTGGCAACGACGTCGATGGAGACCATCAATACGAAGGCCCATGGCAGGACAGCTTTCGAGACATCGATCCGTCATGCACCCTTCGCTCCCTTCCAGGCGGCACCTCCTGGGAAGGCCACTCTTCCTCTTGGTGGGGCCCTTTGGATTTCACTGACTGGGGTGATCCGGCCGATCCAGCTGAATGGGCACTGAAGCATTCGAACCTTCCGAGAGTTGATCAGCTCCTGTTGGTCACCAATCCGACCGACAATACTCGCTGGCTCAATTGCGCGGGATATTTTAGTTGGCACCAGAAGGCTCCCGCTGATCGGGAAACGAGTGACGTGGAGCGACGTCAACTTTGGTATCTCTCATATGGATACCTATTGCGTGCTCAGGATACCGCCGCCTTCCTTGATTGGGCGATGGCAACTGATTTTTGGGGCCGGTGGATGCCAGAACCGCCCGAGGTCTACCGGATGTTCTTGGGCGAGTATCCGTGGGCACCTGCCGCAACCCACTTTCGTAGACCTTACTACGGCGACCACGGTTGGACCCAGCCGAACAACGACTGTCCGGTCAAATTGCGAACACTTGCGTTCGAGTACGCCAAAGAGTCGAATAGTTTTGATTGTTCAGTCGACGACTCCTATACGTTGAGGCTTCCGGCGTCGGAAATTATTAGTAGCTTGCAGTTGCAATGGACCGGAAACGGCGCCGACTTCGTCGATGCAACGGGAACGCTAGTATCGACTGACCCAACAGCCCACTCGGTAGGGCCGAACGCGCTACTATTTCGGGAGGACGAGATCCTGAAGTTTCTTGATCAGCAGTCACTGGGGATTTGTTGGACAGTAATTGGTGAGAAGATGGTCGTCCCGAGAGGGCTCAGTGGCGGACCTTATATTCCGAGGCTCCGGACGATTGGCGCTTACAGTTACTCCAACGGAGTTCTCGCCGGCTTTATTAAATACCTTCGTGACGAGCCACGCACACCCAATCACAACAATGTTCTGCACATTTCGCGACTCTAATTCGGCTTTACGATGAAATTGACAAATCCGCAACCTTGTATATAATTTTGAATTGTCGCTTTACGAAGCGTCTGCTCTTTGACAAGTGAATAGGTGCCGGTGAACCCGCTCGAGGCTTTGCCTCCCGCGTACGGGAATGCGGATGGTTTTGCTAGTTCTGTCGGTGTTTTCGGGACGCCCGGTCACGCCATCCCTGTGCATACACATGTGTGAGGATATGTAGCGGATGAAATGGCGGAAGACCGCCAATGTAGCGGATAAACGGGGGGGTTGGTGCGAAAATCGCAACTCGTGCGTGTGTGTGGTGGCGTGGCGGCGGCCGTGATGCGGCTTGAAACGCGCGGATGTGGCGTTTGTGAGAGCTTCATCCGTCACGCGTGCGAGCTTTGTGACGGCGATTGCTCAGCGATTTCAATGACGTGACGCTGTGTGACCTTCAATGCGTTTGTTTTCGGCTGGTGGTTGTGGGGCACGCACCCCCTCCGTCTCGCGCCTTCGGCGCGAGCCACCTCCGCCCGCTAAAGCGGGGGAGGAAAAACGTAGGCGAGTGCTTGGCTCGGGGGCGGCTTGCGCTCGCTGGGCGGGGCGGCCAAGCTCGAACCATCGCTATTGTCTTTCCAACTCGAGGACTTGCCTCATGCTCAAGACGCGCTTCACCGAAATGTTCGGTGTTCAACATCCGATCGTGCAAGGCGGCATGCAGTGGGTCGGCCGCGCGGGACTGGTCTCGGCGGTCGCCAATGCCGGCGCGCTCGGCTTCATCACGGCGCTAACCCAACCGACGCCCGACGAGCTCACGAAAGAGATCAAGCGCTGCCGCGACATGACGGACAAGCCCTTCGGCGTGAACTTGACCATCCTGCCCGCGCTCAAGCCGCCGCCTTATGCCGAGTATCGCCAAGCGATCATCGAGTCCGGGATCAAGATCGTCGAGACCGCCGGCTACAAGCCCCAAGAGCACGTCGACCACTTCAAGCAGCACGGGATCAAGGTCATCCACAAATGCACCGCTGTGCGTCACGCGCTGTCGGCCGAGCGCATGGGGGTCGACGCGATCTCGATCGACGGCTTCGAGTGCGCGGGCCATCCGGGCGAAGACGATATTCCGGGCCTCATCCTCATTCCGGCGGCGGCCGATAAGGTCAAGATTCCGATGATCGCCTCCGGCGGCTTCGGCGACGCGCGCGGTCTCGTTGCGGCGCTCGCACTCGGCGCGGAAGGCATCAACATGGGCACGCGCTTCATGTGCACGGTCGAAAGCCCGATCCACCAGAAGGTCAAAGAGCAGATCGTCGCCAACGACGAACGGGCCACGGATCTCATCTTCCGCACGCTGCACAACACGGCGCGCGTGGCGAAGAACCCGGTCAGCCAAGAGGTCGTGGCGATCGAGAAGAAAGGCGGCGCGACGATCAACGACATCGCGCATCTCGTCGCCGGCGCGCGAGGGCGCGTGGTGTTCGAGCAAGGCGATCAGACCCACGGCATCTGGTCGGCCGGCATGGTGCAGGGCCTGATCCACGACATTCCGACCTGCGCGGAGCTCGTCAGCCGCATCGTCAACGAGGCCGAGGCGATCATCCGCAAGCGGCTCGACCGCGCCCTCGTCGCTTAACGCGGTGGCTTAGCGGCGTTTGCGTTCGTCTCGATAGAGAGCTGGTACCGCCCCCGCTGCTTGTCATCCCGGATCTAGGCGAGCCCGAACGCTTCTTTGCGTTCGGCGCGCTCGGGGGGGTCTGTTACCGCCCCCGCTGCTTGTCATCCCGGATCTAGGCGAGCCCGAACGCATCTTTGCGTTCGGCGCGCGAGCCTTGAGTCCGGGACCTAGGGATCGAATGACGCCGAGCCCGATGCTCCCTGGGTCCCGGCTCTAAGCGTCGCTCTCCGATTGCTGCACAATCGGGCTCCGCTAAGGCCGGGATGACGATTGTGGGGCGCAATCGGGTGTCGCTAAGGCCGGGATGACAGGCGTGGCTCAGTCGGTCGGTTCGGTCAGAAAATCCCGGCCCTCACGGTCCTCGATCTCGACGACCCAGAGATCGGTGTCGCGCGTCCTGGCGCGGGCGATGTAGGCGTCCGCGTCGATCTCCGGCACCAAGTCGGCGCCGGTCGCCTTGATCCAACGGCGATGACCGTCGCCGCCATAGGCCGACGACCAAACGCGCGCGCGACCGTCGAGCAGCGCGACCTTGATCAGCACGGCGCCGGCGTCGGCTTCGCCCTTGTGCGCGACGAACGCCGCAGCGCCGTCAAGCTCCACCCGGCGGATCAAAGCGGCGACCCAGATCGATGTCTTGAGACGAGGTTCCATCATGCGAGCGGGAGAATGTACCCGTCTGAGTCCTTTTTGCCACTCGCCGCGCGACTCAACTTGCGATTCCTTAGACGTATCGATTCGTGCATCGCTTGGTTTTATTGGGGGTGGTTCGTTGGTAGGTCGTGGTATTGCGTCTGAGATATCGTCCGCGCGTAACAATTTCGTACCCTTGAAACGGGCGCTCGCCCTCGGCCTCGGTGCCGGCCTTCTCGTGATCCACCTGATGTGGCGGGTGGACGTAACGCTCGCGGGTCTCCCGCTCTCCGGCCTGACGCTTTCGGTGCTGCTGTTCGCGGCCGAAAGCTTGGTGACGATCGCGCTCATCGCGGCCGCCCTCGCCGAGATCTTGCCGGCGTCGGTGCGGCCCTTCGGCGTCATACTCGACGAAGACGAATGGCCGACGGCCGACGTCTTCATTCTCGTGTCGCGGCAGAGCCAAGCGCCGAAGGCGACCTACTCTCTCGCGGCGGCAGCGCAGCTGAACTATCCCAAAGAGTGCTTGCGTTTGCATCTCGTCGGCATCGACGACGCGGCCGACGGCGTGCCGAGCTTGGTCGCCTTGGCGCAGCGCATGAAGGCGTCATGGCTCGCGGCATCACCTGAAGCCACACCCGGCCAAGCGTTGACGGCAGCTCTATCGCGCACCGCCGGCAATCTCGTGCTGGTGCTGAATGCCGGCGAAGCGCCGACGCCCGATCTCTTGCGGCGCCTGGCCGGTGAATTCGTCGCCGATCCACGGCTTGCCTTCATCGACGTGCCAACCTTTGCGATCGACGGCGATCCGGTGCTCGCCGACATCGAGGTGTCGCGCCGCGTGCCCGGCGATCCCGGCCACTTCTTCAAATCGTGCCTGAAAGCGATCGGCGTCTTCACCGGCTCATTCGGCACGAGCCGCCGCACCGTCTGGCAACGCGCGGCGCTTACCGCTTGCGGCAGCTTCTCGCGCTGGGGTCTCGCGCCGGACGCGCTGACGCGCATGCGCGCGGCGGAGACCGGCTGGCGGCGCGCAGCGACGTCGCGACCGATGATCGCCGCGTTGGCGCCTGAAACCGTTCGCGACTACCTGGCGCAGCGCATGACGCAGCGCGCCAGCATGGTGGAAGCGGCGCTGGCGCGCGACCCGCTTACGGGTAGCCTGTCATTGCGCGAGCGGCTGGCCTGGCTGCCGTCGCTGTTTGCGGCGGGCCTGCCTGTCGCGTGGACGCTCATTCTTGCTCTGCCCCCGCTCGCCCTTCTCTTGCAGGTGCCGCTAATTCACGGCGCCAGTCCGCTCGAGGGCGCCGCGATGACGGTCGCGGGTCTCGTCGTGGCGCTCGGTCTTTCCGGCGCGCTGCATGCGGGGCTCGGCGGCGGCTTCATCGCGATGTGGGCCGAGCTTCTTGAATCGTTGCTCTCGATGCCAAGCGTCATTGCGTTGCTCTTAGGCCGGCGCGAAGCGTTGACGCAGAAGCTGAACGTCGATCACGCGAGCAGCCTGCTGATCGTATTGTTTGCGATCGGACTTGCGGGAACGACTGCGGGGACCGCCGCCTGGTTCTTGAAGCCGGAGCTGCAGGCGCAAATCGCGCCGCAACTCGCCGCAACGATCCTCTCAGCCTGCATCCTGGCGCTGCTGCTTGGCGCAATCTCCGAACAGCGCCAACGGCGGCTGTCGCCGCGCGTGTCACGGAAGTTCGAAGCGGAGCTCTTGCTCGGCGGCCAGCGCTATCGCGGGCACCTTGCCGACATCTCGGTGCACGGCGCGCAGTTCGTCGCTCATGGTCCGATCGACGCGTCCGTCCGCGCCTTCACCGGCAAGCTGACGCTGACGACCGAAGACAACGTCACCGAGCTTCCGGTGCAGTTGTCGCGCCAGGCCGAGTGCCACGGCAGCTCGGCGTTTGGTCTGTCCTTCACCGGCCGTACGGTCGGCGAGTTCGCAACCGTCGTACGGCTCGCGCATCGCTCGACTTCGCGCTACGCCGATTTGTGCGACCGGCGCTCGCGTCCGACCGGCGCGGCGCGGCTCTTCGCATTGCTGACACTGCGTGGGATCGCCGACCTGTTCCGGAAGCTGAGCGTCCAACCGCGTCAGCGGCTGGCGCCTGCTCCCGCGCGGAAGCGCTCCGGGTAGACGACGTCGCTCGCGGACGCCTTCGCCTTCAACGGCAGGCGCAGCGATACCGTGGTTCCGTCGCCCAAGGCGCTGTCGATCCGCATCGCGCCGCCGTGAAGCTCGGCGAGCGCTTTGACGAGCGACAAGCCGAGCCCGGTGCCTTTGTGCATGCGCTGCAGCTCGCCCTCGACTTGCTCGAACGGCTTGCCGATACGCACGAGATCCTTCTCGGGGATGCCGACGCCGGTGTCCTTCACCTGCAGCAGGAGCGCATCGCCGTCATTGTGCGCGGCGACCGTCACACGGCCCTCGGCCGGCGTGAACTTGATCGCGTTCGACAAGAGATTGATGAGGCTCTGCTTGAGCGCACGCCGATCGGCGATGAGCTGCGGCAACTCTTCGGCGAGATCGCGGTCGAGCACGACGCCGGCACTGTCCGCCGTCACGCGCACCATGTTCATGCACTCTTCGATCAGAGTGCCCAGCTCAAATGGCTTGGCGTCGATCACGAACTTGCCCGCTTCGATCTTCGACATGTCGAGCAGATCGGAGATCAAATCGACGAGGTGCTGGCCGCTGTCGCGTATGAGACCCGCATATTCGCGATAACGCTCGCTGCCGATGGGACCCAGGATCTCCTGACGCATGATGTCGGAGAAACCGATGATGGCGTTGAGCGGCGTGCGAAGTTCGTGGCTCATATTGGCAAGGAAGCGCGACTTGGCACGGCTCGCCTCCTCGGCCGCATCGCGTGCGGCTTTGAGTTCGACCTCGACTTCCTTCAAGGCGCTGATGTCGCGCGTGACGGCAATGATGCCGCCCTCGACCGGCTGGCAGCGCATTTCGACGACGAGATAGGAACCATCCTTGTGGCGCAGCCGGAACTGAACGCTCTGAGGGTCACCATTCGCCGCAAGAGAGAGCGCACGCTGGACCTCGGCGAGATCCTGGATGTGAACGAACATTGCCGGGCTCAGACCCGCAAGTTCGCTCGGCGCTGCGCCCATCAGGCTCATGGACGCCGGCGATGCGTAAAGGATCGTTCCGTCCTCGCGGTGGCGCGTGATCAGGTCGCTCGCGTGATCGGTCAACAATTGGTAAAGCGCGCCGCTGTCGCGTAGCGCGTCCTGAGCTTGCTCCTGGCGCCGCTGAATGGCGCGTACCGAGAGCGCGACGGCGCAGAGCGCCGCAATCATCGCGACCGCACCAACCGTCGGCGCCATGTCCGGCGTGAGGCGGGACGCAGGCATGATGCCGGCGAAGGCGATCGCCGCGAGGATGAGCAGCCCTACACCGCTGATGCCCGATGCAATCAGCATGGGCGCGCGGCGACCGGGGACAGCTGCTTCCATCGGCGCGACGAGCAGCCAGGGCAAGACTGGCGAGGTCAAACCGCCGGTAAACGCCGCGATATAGATAACAAGACCTGAAAGGCAGAATGCGGATCCCGCTTCCGCGATCGCCAGGTCCACGTCGAAAAGATCGACGAGCGCCCACAACGCCCACGGCATCAGCAGCCAGAAAAACGCACCGCTGACGGCGGGGTCGCTGGGCTCCCCAATCAGCGTCCAATGCGCGAGCCACAGAACGAGGCCAACGCAGCCGGCCAGGATGTGCGCCGCCGCGAACGCCGCTCTCCGGTCCGCGGGCGCCGATTTTTCACCACCCACCACGCCGGAGAAGGCGTCGGCGAAGAACCCGGACATGCGCGGCGCGGCGGCAATGTTGATGGCAGCCATGGCGACTCAAATCCCATTGGTTAACGCCATGCTTTGCTGCAATCGTTAATGAAATCTGAATCCGCGAAATTGCGCGGCCATACTGCAGAGTCGAGGCGGTATCCCGCGCGTCACGTGAAACGTGTTGGTTCGACTCACTCAGGGTTGCAGAGAGTTTGAGATAAATTTTGCGAAATACTACCTCTCATTCGACACGAGATTTCTTCAAACGTCAGCGGATTTCTCTGTGCAGTATTTCACATACTTTGCATTCGGGCAGTTCCAGCGCCAATTGTCTTCAATTTTGCCTTTGATTTTCAGTCCGCCACAACAGCCGGGGGCGCACTTTGCGCGCGCCGAAAGGGCCGTCGAGGGCGCGCAATGGGATTCATTCTGCGATCTGTGTTCTGGCTGACGCTGGCGTCGATCATCGTGCCGGCCGAGGCGAGGTTCGGCTACGACGCCAACGATGCGTCCGGCAAGGAAGTTCCGATATCAGAGCAGATGCACGATACCGCCTACGCGGCCTGGGGGTTCGCCGTGCAGGTCGGTAAGACCTGCGACAGCAATCCGGCGCTGTGCGAGGCCGGGCAAAACCTGATCTCTACGGTTACGAACACAGGGTCCTCGTTGCTCGAGGAAGCCCAGGCCTATTTCGTCGAGCCGCAAGACGCGCATGTTGCGGATGCGTCCACGCACGCGCAGCAACACAAAAAATTTCAAGATCGTATTGAGTGACAGTGACGGCGTACGTACCTATTCTCCGCACCCACAACCAAACGGTTGGCATTCGGGGATAACAAAATATGCCGGCTCTTGCCACCGCAGTGCCTCTGCAATTGTCCACGTCCGTAACAGTCCGCGAAGCGAAACCTGACGATGCCGAAGCAATGCTTCGCATGGTCCAGGCGCTTGCCGAGTATCAAGGTATCCGCCAGCGCGTGAGCGTCACGGCGGACGACTTTCGTCGCGACGGCTTCGGCCCCGAGCGCAAGTTCGAAGCGTTGATAGCTGACCGGAAGGGGCAGCCGGTCGGGCTCGCACTCTTCCAAACATTTTACGAGAGTTGGGAAGGCGCGACCGCGCTGCAGATCACCGACCTCTTCGTCGACGAGGCGGTGCGCGGCACCGGCGTCGGCTTCAGGCTGGTTCGCGAGGTCGGCCGCGTCGCTAAGAACCGTGGCTGTGCGAGCTTGCAACTCAATGTCGTGCACGCGAACCCCTCGCGGGCCTCGTTCGACCGCATCGGTTTCGTGCATCAAGACGACTTGTTGCACTACAGGCTCGACGCACAAGGCCTGCGGGAGTTGGCCGAAATAGACCGCTAGACGCCGTTCTGTGCGCTTGTCCGCGGACGCCGCGACCGTTATTTCCTAGGCTTCGAGGCGGGTCGTCTTGAGGCGGGACAATAGCGTTTGAGCATCGAACAGATCATCGACGATTTTAGTGTTCTCGACGATTGGGACGAACGCTATCGCTACATCATCGAGCTCGGCCGCCAGATGGCGCCCTTGCCGGAGGCGTCGAAAACCGACCTCACGAAAGTGAGGGGCTGCGTCAGCCAGGTGTGGCTGACATCGCGCATCGAGAAAGGCGCGAGCGGTCAGGACGTCATCGTTTTCGAGGGCGAGAGCGACGCGATGATCGTTCGCGGCCTGATCGCTATTCTGCTGCGTCTTTATTCCGGAAAGACCGCCGACGAGATTCTGGCGATTGACGCTAAAAAGACCTTAGGTGAACTCGGACTCGATACGCATCTGAGTCAACAGCGATCGAACGGGTTGTTTGCCATGGTCGAGCGCATACGCTCGGATGCCCGCAAGTTTACGAAAGCCCGCGCATGAGCTCGCCCCCGCCCCAACCGACCGAACAGCTGCAAGAAGCTCTGAAGCATCACCAAGCCGGACAATTGATGCAGGCCGAGACCATCTATCGGCAGATTCTGTCCGCCCATCCGCGAAGCTTCGATGCGCTCCGCCTGTTGGGCGTGGTGCATGCGCAGCGCAAGGAACTCGAGCCGGCCGCGCGCGCTCTACGCGAAGCGATCGCAATCGAGCCGCGACACCCCGTTGCACATTTCAATTACGGCAACGTGATGCGCGACCTCGGCCGTTATGAGGAAGCAGTCGCGAGCTATGATCGCGCCTTGTCGTTGAAGCCCGATTATCTCGATGTGCTCAACAATCGCGGCAACCTCCTGCTCGACCTCAAGAGGTTTCGGGACGCCTTGGCGAGCTATGACAGGGCCCTCAACATAAGGGCCGACCATCACGGCCTACTCAACAATCGCGGCAACGCGCTGAAGGCTCTCGGACGTTTCGAAGAGGCGCTCGATGCCTTCGCGCGCGCTCTCGAACTACAGCCGAACTATGTGGAGGCTGCATACAACAGAGCCAACCTACTGACAGCCATGCAGCGCTATGACGACGCGGTCCTTGCCTATGACAAGGTCCTCGCGATGAAGGCGGATCATGTCGACGCGCTCAACAACCGCGGCGCCGCGCTGACCAAGGCACTGCGCTTCGATGAGGCTCTTGCCAATTTCGATCGGCTCTTGGTCATGCGGCCGAACAATGCAGTCGCCTTCAACAACCGCGGACGCGTGCTCTTCAACCTCAAGCGCTTGGATGAAGCACTGACGGCCTATGAGCGTGCGATTGCAGCGCGCGGCGACTATGCGGAAGCTTGGAGCAACCGCGGGCAGGCGCTGCTGGCGCTCGAGCGGTACGCCATGGCCCTGCACTCGCTTGATCGGGCGCTCGAACTCGAACCAGGCTCGATGGAAGCGATGATCAATCGCGCCAACGCGCTCAAGCACCTCGGCCGAACGGATGAAGCAATCGAAGCTCTCAACAAGGCGCAGGCCTCCGACCCCGCCAACGCCGGCGTTCACTATCACCGCGGCAATCTGTTGGCGCAGATGGGCCGGCACGAGGATGCCGTCGCGAGCTTCGATCGCGCGCTCGTGGCACAACCGGATCTGGTCGTTGCGCTCAACAATCGGGCGAACTCGTTGATCGAGCTCCAGCGGTATGACGAAGCGGTGGCCACCTTCGGTCGCGCGCTCGACGTCGGCAGAGGCCGCGAAGAGGCGAAGCCCAATTACATCGAGGCCCTCAATAACCTCGGCGCTTTTCTACGGGATTCGGGCCGGTTTGAAGAGGCGCTCGCGCGCTTCGACGAAGTGCTGTCGTTGACGCCCGAACGCGCGAGCGCCTGGAGCAACCGCGGCCTGACGCTCGTCGATCTCAACCGCCACGACGAGGCGCTCAAGGATTTTGAGCGAGCCTTGGAGATCGATCCCAATCACGCGGAGAGCTGGAACAATCGCGGCATCGCGCTCACCGATCTGGCGCGCAATGAGGAAGCGCTTGTTGCCTATGCGAGGGCGCTGGAGTTGCGGCCGAACTATGCTCGAGCGCACTTCAATCGCGGGTTCTCCTGTCTGACGCTCGGCGACTTTGCGCATGGCTGGGAAGAATTCGAGTGGCGTCTGCGCGGTGCCTTTCCCCAAGTCCGACCGGATTCTTATTTTGCAACCGAGTGGAATGGCACAGACCCGCTCGACGGCAAAACACTCTATCTAAGGACCGAGCAGGGCCTGGGTGACGTCGTTCAATTCGCGCGGTTCTTGCCGGTCCTTCGTGAACAGGGCGCACGCGTCGTTCTCGAAGCACCACCGACGCTGATCCCGCTTCTGCGGACGATTGGCGAGTGGGTCGAATTTGTGCCGAAGGGCGAGGATTTCGAAGGCTTCGACTATCAGTGCGATTTGTTGACCCTCGGACATCGCCTCAAACTTGATGCGAACGCACTGCCCGGACAGGTGCCTTATCTTCGCGCCGACGACGACAGGCGCGCGACTTGGCGTTCGCGACTTGCCGGATCCAATCTCAAAGTGGGCATCAATTGGTCCGGCAACCCGGGGCACCGCAAAGATCACAATCGTTCGCTGCTTCTCACGGAACTGGCACCGTTGCTCGCGGTCAAGGACGTCAGCCTTGTCAGCCTACAGGTGGAAGTGCGGGACGTGGACAGACCCACGCTCGAGTCGCTGCCGCAGATCGTTCGAGCCGCCGAAGACATTCGAGATTTCGCGGACACGGCCGCGCTCTTGTCGGAACTCGATGTCGTTGTATCTTGCGATTCAGCGGTCCTTCACGTCGCCGGTGCGCTCGGCGTCCGCGCGTGGGGCCTTATTCCGTTCGCCCCCGATTGGCGCTGGCTGCTCGAGCGCAGCGATACGCCTTGGTACCCGAGCGTGCGCCTGTTCCGTCAGTCGCGTATCGGCGACTGGTCCGATGTGCTGGGGCGGGTGCGAGAAGCCTTAGACGGACTGCAGCCAGAAGCGCGCTAACCGAAATCGGCAACGCTGTCAGTTGTGCGGCGCGGGTGTGCTCTGTGCCGGGGCTTGGTGTTGCGCGGGGCTAGGCGCCGCCACCGTCGGTGGCGCGTCGACCGGAGCGCCAAATTGCTGTGGACCACCAACAAAGCTCATGCCATCCGAGGTGCCGTCCGGCACGAGCACACTGCGGACCTGGGAAGCTGCCGGATCGGCAGCCAAAACCTGCTCAGGCTTGTGACGGGGCGAAGCACCGACGAAGCGCGCCATCGTCTGCGCGAGTTCAGCGCCCGGCGTCTGCGCACCAAACGGTGACGCAACTTCGGTTGGGGTTGCCGCATTGGTCACCGCCTCAGCGGCGGCCGCCACGGCGGTCTGCGGCGAGATCGCATTCACGGCGGCACCCGTCGTCGGCGGCGCTAGCGCCTGAGCCACGTTGCGAGCGGCGCCCGGTGCGACAGTCGCCGCCTCGCGCAAATCTTGAGCGCGCCGGCAAACGCCTTCCGAGCGAAGAAGATCGAGCAGTTTCGGACGCCCGCCATCGGCAACGGGCAAGACCCTTTGCGTACCAACATCGGTCACCGAAACGGCCGCGGTTTCCTCGCCGGTGCGCGGCAGCAACGCGTCGAGCGCGGCGGCTGCGGCAGACTGGACGGCCTTCGGATCATCGGAGTTCAAATGCGTTGCGGCTTGGTAGGCATCGCGACGGTCCGGAGCGCGACCGCAGGCCGAACGCATGCGGCAAAGATCCAGCATCGCCAGCGCCTCGCGGATGTGCTGGGCCGCGTCGGCTACCGACGCATCGCAGCCGCTGCCGGGCACAGGGGCATCCGCGCGCGCCCGATCCAACATGGCGTGGATCCGGGCGAGGTCGAGCAACGACCCGCCAAGTGATTGCGCCAAACGCTCCCAATTCACTCTGCCTTGCGCTTTGCCTGTCCCCGTCATGCGCTCGGCCTCTTGGCCGAACGCGGCGAGGTTGACGGCGAGCGACCGCAATCGCCACGCAGCTTCGGGCCGCAGGTCGCGAGATGCCGGCGTGATCGTCGCGGACTGCACCATCATCGACGCAAGCTGCGCCGCAGACACGGCGCGCTGATTGACCATCTCAGGCGCAAGCTTCGGCAATTGCATCCCGGCGGCGCGCGGCGCCGGCGATTTGTTGTCCAACAAGAACGGCGCCATCTTGATGACGTAGACCGATTCATCGCCAACACGCGAAAGCTCAGACTCGACGGTCGAGGCGCCGACGGCAAGCTGCGACGGCGGCGTTTGGCCGGGTGCCATTCGGACCGGACCGCCGAGCGAGACGAGGCTTGCATCAATGGCGGCGACATCACCTCGTAGGGCGGCGCTCTTGGCGCAATCGACGGCCGGGCAGCTTGCTGCCGCACACTTCTGTGCTGTCTTCTTCACCGCTGCCGCGACGAGAAGCGCTGCAGCTGTGTGGGCATCATCCTTAGACACGCAAGCCGCAGCTTTGAGGGGCTGCGGCTTGATGCGGCAAAAGTCCTCGTCGGCGCAACGTGCCGACCAACCACGAAGAATCGCGGCGGCACTTTCGGCGCGCGTCGCGGCTTGGCGCGCGGTGTTGAGCTCCGCGACCCTTGCCGGCGTTCGTGCAGACTGTCCGTCGGCCGTTTCGCTCATTGCAGCCTGAAGGGCTTCGGCATGATGCCGTGCCGCTTCGCCGCGTCGCGCAAACGTGGCGCTCAGCTCGGCGATGTCCTCGCAATATTTGCAGTCGCCCGGATGCGCTTTGGCCGTGGGCCGCGGGCGATGGAAGCTCGCCGTGATCGTGGAAATGACGGGCGCCTCGCGCGCCCATTCGAAGGCAGCCGGCGTCGCTTCTGAGCTCAGGTAGGCCGCCGCCCCCCCAAGTCCCAACGCAAGCAAAATGACGCTTGCGACCGCCAGCAGATCACGCATGAACGTACCACTTGTGGGAAAGTCGCCCCTGCGCCGTGTATGTGTTGGACCAGGGATACACAGCGCGCCCCTTGTTGCGCTGAAGCATCGCAGAATCGGTCCTGATTTTCAATTTATTCAGGGTTGAAAAGTGAACCTATTTGTGGCGACGATTCGGTCAGTCCACTACATCCTGTGCGTATGGTTAAAATTTGTGCCGCATTAAGTGATTAGCGCTAACATCGTCTGAGCGAATCACTGTGGATAACCGGGCTCACAGCCAGAAGGGTCCCGATGCAAGCGAATTCAACCGGTGCGGGTCGAATTGCCCCTCAAGCAGATAGTCACATTTGGCCACTGAGCCTCGTTGCTCCCGATGGACCGCGTGGCCTCGCCTTTCGGATTCAAGGTATCGGCGAGCGAGCGCCCCGCCGGCCAGGCATTTTCATTTATGCCAAGCTTTCCGCCGACGGCGTATGGCAGGCGCTCTATATCGGCGAAAGCGATAATCTGCGTGCCCGCCTGGCGTTCAATGAAATTGCCGGCGACGCAATCCTTCTCGGTGCAAGTGACGTGCACATTCGAGAGCTCAGCGAGCCTGCCGCCATCCGCCGCGAGATCGTCGATCGGCTCATCGCCACCAACGCACCTTTACTCAACAGCGACGACCGCGCTCGCTTCGCGGACGTCGCTAGAGCCGCGCCTAAGTCTCAAGTCGCGTAGTCGGCCGTTAGCGCCGCTTGCGCCTGGCGCTCGTCCGGCCAAGGCCAATCGCCTTCGCGAGTTTCGAGCGTTGTGCCGCATAATTGGGCGCGACCATCGGGTAGTCGGTCGGCAGGCCCCATTTTGCACGATATTGCTCCGGCGACAGGCTGTAGGACGTGCGCAGATGGCGCTTCAAGGATTTGAACTTCTTCCCGTCCTCAAGACAAACGATGTAGTCGTCGGTCACGGAACGCTTGATTGAGACAGAGGGCTTGAGCGGCTCAGCCGCGCGCGCCGCGCCACCCCCGTTGACGCCGGCCACGGTCTCGTAAACCGCGGTTATCAGCGATGGGAGATCGGCCGCCATCATTCGATTGTTCGAAACGTAGGCCGTCACGATCTTCGCGGTCGTTTCGACCAGGGTCTCCTGGTCGGGCGGAGGGGGCGCCATTGCGATAGCTCTTGAGTCGAGGTCGTTCGCTAGACCCTAAGAACGCCTCATATCAGAATCAAGCAAATCGGGCGCGAAGACAGCAAAAAGAGAGCAGACAAGCGCACGTATTCTTGAAAACACAAGTGGTGCGCGAAACTTATCCTGCGGGCGAACTTAGTCGCGCAATCGGCTGCGAGCCTAAGAACCTACATGCCGCGCGGCTCAGCCAACCATCTCTTCGGTTGATCACTCCGGAACCCAACCGAGTGTCCCGAGCATGGCAAAGAAGCCTGCGAGATATGCCGCAGGGAGAAACCAGCCTGTGCGTAGCCAGCCCAGCACCGATTTGGACTCCGGGAAGAGATTTGAGACCGCGACGCCGGCCGACGAGCCGAACCAGACCATCGATCCGCCGAAGCCCACGGCATAGGCGAGGAAGCCCCAGTCGTAGCCACCCTGGTTCAGAGCCAAGGCTGTCAGCGGAATGTTGTCGAACACCGCGGAGATGAAGCCCAGACTGAACGTCGTTTCCCAGGACGCGGGGGGCAGTGCTTCCACAGGCATAAGCGATGCGCACAGTACGAGGGAGAGCAGAAAGATCGTCCCCTTCACCGATTGAAAGAGGGCTCTGAAGTCCGGGAGCCGAATGACGGACGCTAGGATGATCATCCCCCATACCGCCATGCCGATGATCGGTAACTGATCCGCCATATGCGGCGCGACGATGTTTGTCGTGACGTTCGACGCGATCGCGGCGACGAGGATGGCGACGACGATCCAGATTCGCGTCCAATCGGCCTCGACTTGGCCGGGGCTATGTTTCCTGATCGGATGGAAACGCTGCTGCATGGCCGCGGCCGGAAGAGCGAACACAACGAAACAGACGGCAGCGCCTACATACCCGTGCAAAACCTCCAGAGGGCTGTGACCGGCGATCCACATCATCGTCGTCGTCGTGTCGCCCACGACGCTGCCGGCACCTCCGGCGTTCGAGGAGGCAACGATCGCGGTCAGATATCCGAGACTGACGCGTCCGTTGTAGACGTGCCTCGCAACGGTCGCTCCGATGAGCGCGGCTGCGATGTTGTCCAAAAAGCCCGAGCCGATGAACACCAAGGCCAAGAGGGTCAGTCCGCCAAGCCACCCGTCGGGCAAAATGTTCGGCGCGAGATCCGGTAGGCGGCTCTGTTCGAAATGGCGGGAGAGGATCGCGAAGCCGGTCAGCAGCAATCCGAGATTGGCGATGATGACCCATTCATGCCGAAGATGGCCGACCAAGCCGTCAATGCCTGTTCCGTCATGGAAGCCGACAACGAGAAACTTATAGGCAAGGATCGCCGTCAAACCAGTGAGCGCTACGAAAAGCGTTCGATGATGAAACAGCGCGATGCCCAATAGCGTCGCCGCAAACAACACAAATTCGAGCGGCGCTCCGAACACCATAAATCCCGCGGCTTGATGCATGTTGCCCTCCGGGCCAGGTGCTTAGCCGGAATGGCATCCACGTTCTAGCGCAAAAAACTATTGCGAATCGGGCCGAGCCGTACGTGGTTCACCGGTCAGCAAATGCCGTCGCAAGAACTCGGCGGCCAAAGTTGCTGCCCGATGTGCTTGCGGTTCGGCGTAGATATCGAAGTGATCGCCGCCGACTTCTTCAAGCCGCGCGTTCGGATGTCTGTCCGCGAACGCCTTGACGGCCGAAAACGGCGCGAAGCGATCGCCGCGCGAAGCGATAAGGAGAACGGGCGCTTTGATGTCGGCGGCTAAGACGGCGGGATTGTAGTCGTCGAAGGTGAAGATCGATCGTGCCGCGACCTGATTGCGATAGCGCGTGCCGCTGTGGACCAGCGACTTGAATGCGGCGAACGCCTTGTCGTCGACGATCATGCCGAAACCGTCCGAAGGCGCAATCGCTGGGATCATTGAAGGATCGTCGCTGAACAGGCTTGCGATCAAATCACCCCAGCCGGCGAGCAAAAGTCGTGTGACCCAGATGTAGCCTGGAAAGGTCGCTTCACCCTCGACCGTGGTGTCCACCATCGGCGCTTGAGCGACTGTGGCGTCGACATGGCCGTCTGCCGCGGCGGCGGCAAGCGCAAGCCCGCCGCCCATCGACGTGCCCCACAGTGCAAGGTGGCTGCCGTCGACTTGGGCGTTCGCGCGAACGAATTGAATCGCGGCCTTCCAATCGTCCAATTGCTGCCAGGGATCGACCAATTGGCGCGGCGCGCCACCGCTGGCGCCGAAGTGGCGGTAGTCGAAAACGAACGCCGCAATTCCGCTTCGTGCGAACTCGGTTGCAAAATAAGGCAAAGCGACATCGCGCGTTCCGGCGAATCCGTGGGCCATCACGACGACCGGAGCCGGCGATCGACTTGCAGGTACGAACAGCCAACCCGCACACTCGGTGTTGCCGCAGGGAAAGCGAATATCCAAGCGTTGGATGCCGTTCGCATCGACGACCGCCGGTTCGGCGGGCAATGCCGCGATCGGTGCGGGATCGCCGCATCCGGCGAGCAGCAGTGTCAGCGCAACTACGATTGCTTGCCTCACGATCGACATGTCTTCCGCTCAATTGAGTAGCCGCCCCAAGTTTGACGCCGCCTTGATCCGATGTCAGGCCGTCGTAAGCTCGCATTTTTGGGGACGCGACTCCGTATGGCCAACGCATTGACGCAGCTTCGAAAAAAGCCCGCTCAGAAACGAGCGACGGTCACCTTCGATGCCATTCTCGACGCCGCCACTCAGATTCTCGAGGACAAAGGGGCGCGTGCGCTCACCACAAATCGGATCGCCGTGCGTGCCGGCGTCAGCGTCGGGTCGCTGTATCAGTACTTTCCGAACAAGGAGGCGATCGTTCGCGCGCTGATCGAACGCGAGCTGGCGCGTTCCGAGGCCTCGCGACCGGCAATCCTCGACGACGAGCACGCGTCACGTCGCCAAGTGATGAGCGCCGCGGTCGATTGGCATTTCGATGCTTACGGCATGGATTTGAGTGCGGCGGCCGCGCTGCGGAAGCTCGCCCGATCGCTGTTGCCGCTCGAGGAGCAAGATCGCGTTGCCAACCTGCGCCAGCAACGTTTGGCGCGCACCGTCGGACGTCTGACGCGGGCTCAGCCGACAAGATCGGCGCATGCAACGCTTCTTGTCGACGTGTGTCTCGATGCGATTTGCAAGGAAACGCTGCGCCGGCACCCGGAGTGGCTCGCCTCCGAGACATTCCGGAAAGAGGTCAGCACACTGCTTTCGCGGTACCTGAGTCCCCTCTCGGCAGCGTGACCCTAGCTAGTCTCCGCGAGCGTTGAGGCACGCACAATCGCCGAGTACGTCGGTCGGCACCGTTTCGAACCAAGCGTCGAGCGCCTCGTTGACGATCTCCTGAACCGGCTTGCGCATCAAGGCCGAGGTCAGCTTCAAGCGAACGAACCGCGTGCGCTTCAAGCGAAGGTTCACGTGGTAGGTCTTGGTCGCGTCTTCCGGCGACGGGCCGGGGCACGCGCCACAGCGCGGCTCTAGCGGTGTCTCGTGATGATATGCGTCCGCCGAGTGAACCAGCGTCGGCGTCATCAGCTGCACCGGCGCCGGAGGCGCCACTTCCACCGGCTCCTCATGATGCTCCGGCTCCGGATGGCGCAATTGATCCGGCTCCCGATGGTGCAAATGAAGCAGCTCCTCGGGCGTGCGCCGGCCGAACACCGGCGGCGAGAAATGCGTGGGCTGCGGCCGCTCCGGGCCGTTCTGCATCATCGGACGCATATCGACCGCCGGTGCACCCACGCGCGTCAGCAACTGCTCTGCAAAAGGTGTCGCAGACGGTTCGGCCTCGCCTTTGCGCGCCAAGAGCCCCGCCGTCAGCGACGCGAATTTCACTTTGTTGGACATGGGAGTGATTCCCGTATCGCTGAATGATTAGGAAACGGCGCGGCGACCGAAGATGGGCACTTCGCGTCCCAAGCTGTTGACGTTGCGGAACGCCGGTCCCGTGTGGATGACGGGCTCAGCGACCTCGGTCTGCACGGCGTCGAGACGCGCGAGACGCTGATCGATGTACTCCCACAGGCCCTTGACCTCCTCGGCCGACTTGCCGTTCGGATCGATTTCCATCACCGTGCGGCCGTCGATCATCGAGGCGGCAAAGTCGGTCCGATTGAAGATCGTGACCGGCGCGACGGTGCCGTGCTGCGAAAGGGCGACGGCGGCCTCCATCGTGATCTTGGCGCGCGGCGTCGCCGCATTCAGCGCGAAGATCATCGGCTTCTTGCGCGCTTCGACGATGTCGATCGTCGGCCCCACGGCGCGAAGGTCGTGCGGACTCGGGCGCGTCGGCAAGATCACGAGATCGGCAAAGCTCACGACCTCGGAGATTGCTTTGGTGACAGCCGGCGGCGTGTCGATGACGACGAGCTTGAACCCGGCCGCGCGCGCCTCGTCGAGGTCGTGGACCAAATTCTGAAACATCGAATGAATGAAGGCGGGTTGCGGCGACTCGCGGCAGTTCCACCACTTCGCCAGCGAGCCTTGAGGGTCAGTGTCGATGAGCGCAACGGGCCCAGCGCCCGCGAGCTCCGCCATCACACCGACATGTCCCGCAAGCGTCGTCTTTCCCGAGCCGCCCTTCTGGGAGGCGAAGACGATAACGCGCATCGTATTCGACACGGCGATACTCCTTTCGGCAACTCCGCTATCCGTTGAGCCTGAGCTCATGAGGACCGGAAGTTTTGCGTCTCGCCGTCTCCGGCGATTTGCCATTTCGAGGTCTAAGTCGAACTTCGCCCCCTTTGGGGCAAGGTCAGAACCGACGGTACGGCCGCCGTATTAACCCGGAGTAAAATGCGCAATTTTCGAAAATTGCGGTTTGACTAGGCGGCAGAAGCTACGATTTGCGCGTCCCAAAGCGCGACTGTTGCCTTCGCCCGGTCCAGTGAAACTGTGTCGTAGAGTTTCGCAATCGTCTCAATTTGCGCCAGCGGGCGAGCCTTGCCGTGGCGTTTGAAATCAAGCTGCAAGAAGATCGAGGTGATCTGCGCGCGATCGGCGCCGATCGCCTTGGCCAGCAGCACCATCGGCTCGCCGCTCGGATCCGAAACCACACGCGCGGCGCTGTCGAGGGAGATGTTCGCGATCTTCGCGAGGCCTTCCGTGAAGCCTTTCACGTCGCCTTGCTTGAGCCTCGCAAGAATGGCGTTGAGCTCACCTTGGCGCCACTGAAATTCCGGAGCCGCGTTCAGGGCGCGTCTCATGCGCGTTTCATGCAGGATCGAACCCAAGATCGCGTCGAGCTCTTTGGCATCGATGGCAAACCTCTCAAGGATCACGTGACGCAGTGCAGCCGTGACCCACCAGAACATCTGATGCGCCAAATCCTTCGGCAAATCACCGCGAAGCAAGAGTGGCTTGCGGATCGATTCCACCGATTTGGAGAGCGCGACGAGGTCTTCGAAAACTTCCGCCGGTATGACGGCGCCCGCATTGGCGAGCAGCGCCTCCACGACTTTTGTCTCTTGTTTTGCCACAAGCGCGGCGCTGATCGATGCAGACAAGGCGCTGCGCTTGGCGATTGCCTGGCGATGCGCTGACGTCGCCTCGGCGATGATCGTCAAGAGATCGCGCTCGGTGAGCGCGGCGCTTTTTTCGAGAATTGGGCCGGCGACGGAGATCTCGTCGCTCGCGAGAAGCCTTGTGAGCGCCAGCGGCGGGGCGGTAAGCGCCGAAATACGTGCGGCGACCTTTTGACGAATTTGCTGCTCAACCTGCCCGATCAGGCCGACGAGTATCTCGTCGATCAGGGTGCGCACCTCGGGCCTGAGTTCGCCCTCGCCCTCAAAAAGCAGCGACGAGACCCGCTCGAACAACGAGGAGCGAGCGAAGACGGCCCTGTTTTCGGCCAATACCTTAAGGCTCAGGAGCTCTTTGTTGTCCACGGCTTCGGCTCGCTGATCGGCGGCACTCATGGGTCTGGGGTTCGCGATGGCTGACAGAGTGTCAGTTAGCGTCCAAACGGTTAAAATGACGTTGTCTTCATTTCGCCAGCGCTTGACGGCGGCCCTATCGGCGTGGCGTACAGATTGCCCCTGCCCCACCTGGAGAGAAGGCACCCATGCGTTTTGCCGCTATCGCCCTCGTTTTCGCCGCGAGCGCCCTCGTCGCGTGCGCCACAAACAAATATGAAAACGACCCGGACTACGATACGGGCTTCTCAGACGGCTGTTCGACCGGATCGGCGCGAACACCAGGAGCGCCAGTGACAAAGCCAACCCGCGACGACCGCTTGTGGCAGGACAGCGAAGCCTATCGAGCGGGCTGGAAGGGCGGATATGCGTCCTGCTCGCCCGGCTCACGGGGCGACACGCCCGGCGGCGATCGCGACATCGGCGGCCGCGGCGACCGTTGAGGTAGAAGAATGCGCACGCTGGCGTTCATGATCGTATTGGCAGAGGTCTTGATCCTGGGACCTCTGATGTTGCTCTACGGACAGGTCGATCCTTGCCGTGCGCTCGCGGCCGAAATGGCGAACCGCGAGGGACCGACAAGCCTCGTGGGCGACATCATCAACGGCGATCCCGAAGTCGCGGCGCGGCGAGACATTGCCGATCTATCGACCGGTCAATGCTACGTGCGCATCTATCAAAGCTGGATTCACCGCATCACCGGTTAGCTTCAGGCGGCGCCCTACCGTCCACGATCGAGAGCCGCGGTCACGGCTCATCGATCTCTCCCTATTCGCCGGATACGGCGGCGGCGCTAATGTTCTGCGCTTCGCGCGCTTGTGCCACGCGCTCGATGTTCTGTTTCATATCAGGATTTGCACGCAGCAGCGTCT
The DNA here is from genome assembly GCA_016124635.1 of Alphaproteobacteria bacterium. Lineage (GTDB taxonomy): Bacteria > Pseudomonadota > Alphaproteobacteria > Micropepsales > Micropepsaceae > SZUA-430. The sequence continues at coordinate 94,626 of WGNJ01000018.1, forward strand.
CGAAATCGCGACGGCGCAGTTCCAACATATTCGTATAGCCGGCAGAGACGACGTCCGCGTTGCGTGGATTGTCGGTCAGAAGCGCCATCTCGCCGAAGAAATCACCGCTCTTCAGCCTCACCGGATTGGGCGCGACGAGAACGTCGACGACGCCGGAGGCGATGAAGTACATGCGGTCGCCCTTGTCGCCGGCGCGGATGATGCGCTCGCCGGGGAGGAAGAGTTCGGGCGTCAGCATCTGCGCGAGCCGCGCGATGTCCTTGCCTTTGATGCCGGCGAAGATCGGCACCTTTTCCAGCATCTCCGTCAGCTTGAGGCCGAGGTCGAGCGGCGGGCGCTTCTCGGCGACGCCGCGACGACGATGGCGATCCTCCTCGAGATCCTCGTAAACTTCGTCGGAGATCAAAGATTGATCGCGTTGGCCGCGATACTCGGCTTCCTCGAGGCCGATGCTCAGGCGCTCCAAGTAACGCGTGCGCATGGCGTTCGTGTAGTCGGGATATTGAAGATCGAGACCTTCGATCGCGCCGCTGATGGCCTGCATCCTGCCTTCGAGGGCTTCCTTCGCCGTCAGCGCGGCATGGTGACCGATCAAATCGGCGACCTTCGCGTCTGCAAACTCCAAGAGCTCGCGCAGCGTCAGCTGCTTGATGAGCAAAAGCTCAAAGCGATCGGCAATCTCCTCGGCGAGCAGAGTGGACCATCTGAAGCGGCGTTGAACCCAAAGGGCCAGCCGGAACCGCCAACTCGGTTTCTGATTTCCCAAAGCCGCCGCGAGATACTCACTTGCCCCGCCTTGTCGAACTGCATCGAGGACCCGGCCAGCATCGGCACGCATGCGCTCCGCGATGCGCCTGCCGACAAGACCGCGTTGCAAATATTCGAGGCTCAGCTCCGTCTCGCGATTGGCGAGCACGATCAGGCCGGCGCGCACCAAGTCATCCCGGCTCAAGACGCCCTGAACTTGGTTGGACGTTTCTGCGGCCTGGTGAATGGGCGCGGAGGTCGCCAAGCCGAGCATCTTGGCAATCTGTGACATGCTCTCGCGCACACGGCCGCGCGACAACGCCATCACGCGATCACGTACGAGACGCTCTTCGGGCGTAAGTTTGTCGAGCTTCAAGGCCTTCATCAGCGGGCGCAGCGTGGGTGCCGCGATGAAGAGCGTCGCAAGCACGAAACCGACCGCCCAGACGAATATCAGGCGCCCTTGGTCCTGGCTGACACCAGGCGTTTCGACCACGGTCAGTGCCAGCGCGGCGGTGACCGCGCCGCGCAAGCTTCCCCACGCCAGAACCGCTTTGTATTCGTTGCTGATGGGCTGAGACAGGCCAAAGTAGGTCAGCGCGGGCAGGACGCCCCAAAGCACGCTGGCACGCGCGCCGAGCGCGGCGACAAAGATCACGGCGACGCCCAAGAGATCGGACCACTGAAGCTGGCCGATCATGCGGGGCGTCAACATCGCCGCCAGAACGAAAATCAATGATGTCGCCCAAAATTCGAGCTGGCGCCATGTCGTCAACAGTGTGTCCCAAGTACCCGGCGACAGGCGCGTGCGCCCGTCGGAAGCAAATACTATCGCCGCCATAACCACCGCGATGATGCCCGAGACGCCGATGAACGCTTGGCCGATGACAAAGGTGAGATATGTCATCGCAACGGTCAGCGTAATCTCGGTTACCTGGGCGCCGCGGAATTGGCTGATCAGCCAACCGGTCACTTGTGCCGCGATCCACCCGAGGATCATGCCGCCGGCGAAGCCCCATCCGAACTCGATCGCACCGTCGAGAAAACTCGCCTCGCTCTGATTGGTCAGAACGCCAAGGATCACGACGAACAAGGCGACGGCGGCCGCGTCGTTGAACAGGGATTCGCCTTCGACGATGACTTGCAGCCGGCTCGGTACGCCGATGTCTCTGAAAATGCCGAGGACAGCGGCCGTGTCGGTCGGTGCGACGATCGAGCCCAACATGAGGCACAAGATCAGCTCAACGCCCGTCGCGAGATGAAGCGCAATGCCGACTGTCGCCATGCACACCAAAACGGCGACGATCGCAAGCACCAGCACCGGCGTGACGTCGTCCATCAGGCGGCGCACGTCGACGGTCAGCCCGCCGGCAAAAAGCAGCGGCGGTAGGAAGACATAGACGAAGCCTTCGGCCGGTATCCTCATCTCTTTGAGCGAGAGGACCAGATAATCCTGCGTCCCGCCCTCAAGCGCGGCGAAGCCCAGCACCGAACCAACGACGGCGAGCAACACCGTGAATGGCAGCGATATGCGCCGCGCGATGGGCACCAAAAGGCTGACCAGCGCCAGCAGGACCGCAAATCCGAAAACAGCGAGTATTACAGGCGACAGCATATGTTCCTGATAGCACGTACGGCGGGGAGCTTGGCCGGTATACTGTCGGGGGGCCGCGGCATGTGAAAGGGGTCAAGTGTCGTGAATGTGTCGGTTACCACGCCTGGGGACTGGGCCGCTATGGGCCGGTGTGACGCGCGTTGCACAGGCGCTGCCAGCCTTCGGTCATCTTAATTCGATTCGGCCGCAACAGAGGCAACCGATGACTTCGCCTGAGCAAGCACTGGCCCTTCACCCCCGGACGCAGTTCAGATGGTATCTGTGCGGTGTCAGCGCCTGGTTCGCCTCATTTGGCATCCAAGCCGTCGTTGTCACCTATTTGGTGACGACCGTGCTTCAGCTTCCGGCGAGCTGGATCGGAATCGCGCAAGCCGTGATGAACCTTCCGGCCGTTATGCTGCTTCTGGTCGGCGGCGCGGTCGCGGACCACCTGGACAATCGGTCCGTACTGATCACCCTTCACTCGCTGGCCGCAATCCCCGCCGTCCTCCTTGCCTCGGCCGTGGCGTTCGGCTGGCTGAGCCTCGAGTGGGTGATCGGTTACGGACTGGCGATGGGGACGATTACCGGCTTCATGATGCCGGCACGCGAAGCGATGCTCGCGCGCGTCATCGTTCACGATGGCGACGGCGCCGTTCAGCGCGCCGTGACCAACACGCTCGGCATCCAGTTCCTCAGCCAAATGGTGGGCATGGCGATCACGACCTTTGCGCGAGCGTTCGGCGTTGCGCCGCTGTTGCTTTTGCAGTCCGCCGCCCAGCTCTTCGGTGCCGTCGCCGCTTCGAATCTTGATCCCGCGCGCCGGTCCGGCGGCGCTCAGCAACACAGTCTTGCCGACCACGCGATGCGCATTGTGGATGGGATACGCGAGGTCGGCCAATCGCGCGCATTGTTGCCGGTGACGATCATCACCTTTGCAATCGGCATCCTGTTGATCGGTTCGTTCATGGTCGTGCTGCCCGTCATCGTGCGTGCAGAGTACGGCGGCACGGTCGTTCAGTTCGCACTGATGTCGCTCGCGTTTTGGAGCGGCTCCATCATCGCCTCGCTCAGCATCGCACGCTTGGGCAATATTCGCGAGCGCGGGCGGTTGATCGTGCTGTCGCTCGTCATCGGCGGTATCGTCCTGATGACATTGAGCATCCCAACGTCAATCACCGTCTTCTATAGCCTCGTCTTCGCCTGGGGTACGGGTGCCGGGGTGATGATCTCGATGGCGCGCACTGTCGTTCAGGAGAATGCGCCGCCAGGCCATCTCGCGCGGGTCATGTCCGTGTATCAACTTGGGTTCACCGGCGGCATGCCGATCGGTGCGTTCTTGCTCGGGTTCGTCGTTCACTCGGTCGGCGCGCGCGCGTCGGCCCTCGTGCCAGGCATCGGCATGTTGCTCGTGCTCGGCGTGTTGCTTGCCACGACAGAACTTTGGCGGATCCGCTCGCCTGAACCGCAACCGCTTGCGGCGGCAGCCAACTGATCCGAGCAGCGCTCAGTCGTACGAGCCGAAGCGGCCGTCGAGCGGATCGAGCTCGTACGTATTCCAATTCGTCTTGCGCGCGACGCGGTCGTAAAGATTGCGCGCCCGATAGTTGTCGTCGGCGGTCCACCAGCGCACGACAGGCCATTGACGCGCCCGCGCAAATGCGGCGATGCCCTTGATCAACTGCATCGCCGCGCCGGAGCCGCGCATCGAGGGCTCGACGAAGAGATCATCGAGGAAGCCGCCTTCAATACCGAAGAGCGTGCGCGGCACAGCGCGCAAGTGCGCAAAGCCGATCAAGCGACCTTCGCTGCGGCAACCGAGGCCGCTCAGCGGGTAACTCTTGTCCATGAGCCAACGCCACGCGGTGGCGGTCTTCTCGGGCGTCGGCTCGACTTTGTAGAAGCGGCTATACGCTTCGAACAAAGGACGCCACTCCGCCTCGTCCTGGGCGGTCAGTGGCGCGATGGTGAACGAGCCTGCCATGTGTGTTCACGAATACTCGCGCGGCTTCCACCACGGGAAGTAGCTCGGCATGTCGGTCGATACCTTGTTCGGGTAATGCGGTTGACGTTTCTCGAGGAACGACATCACGCCTTCCTTTGCATCTGCGGCCTGGCCGCGCGAATAGATGCCACGGCTGTCGATCTTGTGGCCTTCCATCGGGTGGTCGGCGCCGAGCATGCGCCATAGCATCTGACGCGTCAGCGCGACCGACACCGGCGCGGTGTTGTCGGCGATCTCTCGCGCCAGCGCGTAGGCCGTCGGCAACAATTCCTCCGGCTTCACGACCTTCGAGACGAGGCCCGCTTCAAGCGCCTCCTTGGCGTCGAACACCCGGCCAGTGGCGCACCATTCCATTGCCTTCGAAATGCCGACGATGCGCGGCAAGAACCAGCTCGAGCAAGCTTCGGGCACGATGCCGCGCCTGGCGAAGACGAAACCGAAGCGCGCCGTCTCGCTGGCGATGCGAATATCCATCGGTAGCTGCATGGTGATGCCGACGCCGACGGCCGGCCCGTTCACCGCCGCAATGACGGGCTTCAAGCATTCGAAGATGCGCAGACTAACGAGGCCGCCGCCGTCACGGATGCGAGGATCGCTCCAGTTGATGTCCTTGCCGCGCCCGGCGCCGGCGCGATCCGGACGATCGCTGCGCGCGTCGTAATCGAATGTCTTGGCACCCGCCGAAAGGTCGGCGCCCGCGCAGAAGGCGCGACCCGCGCCGGTGACGACGGCAACGCAAACGTCGTCGTCCGCGTCGATCTTGCCGAAGGCATCGATCAGCTCGTTCATCATCGTCGCCGTGAAGGCGTTGAGCTTGTCGGGCCGGTTCAGCGTGATCGTCGCGATCTTGTCGGCGACGGCGTATTGGATGTGCTCGTAGGACATCGGCGGGCTCCGTAGGAAAGTGGCGAGGTGGCGGAACCATAGAAAACAAAGGCTGCGCTGTCACCGTTGCCCAGCGCTGGACGGGAGCGGCGGTTGGCCATAATTCTTGGGATACCAAGCTACTCATAAGATCGAAGGAAACGCTTCCATGCATCCATCCGTCCATGCGGGCACCCAAGCCGACAAGCCTGCCTTCATCATGGCGTCGACGGGCGAAACGGTCACCTACGGCGAGCTGGAGGAGAGTTCCAACCGCGGCGCTCAATTGTTCCGCAAGCTTGGGCTCAAGGTGGGCGACGGCATTGCGATCTTCATGGAGAACAACGTCCACTATCTCCCGATCTGCTGGGCGGCGCAGCGCGCGGGCCTCTACTACACGTGCATCTCGTCGCGGCTGACGGCCAGCGAGGTCGAATACATCGTGCGCGACTGCGGGGCGAAAGTGTTCATCACCTCCGTGGCGATGGGCACGGTCGCGAGCGAGCTGCCCGCCAAGCTCGGCGGTGTGAAACTCTACGTGCTCAATGGAGCGCTCTCCGGCTACGAACGCTGGGAGGACGCCGTGCGCGACATGCCGGCCGAACGCATTGCCGACGAAACGCCCGGCTCCGACATGCTCTATTCATCGGGCACGACCGGCAGACCGAAGGGTGTGAAAGGCGCGCTGTCGGGCGGCAAGCTCGACGATCCCAACCCGCTGCTCGGGCTGACGCAGATTCTCTACGGCATGGGGCCGGATACGATCTATCTCTCGCCGGCACCGCTCTATCACGCGGCCCCGCTGCGCTACAACATGGCGGTGCACCGGCTCGGCGGCACGACAATCATCATGGAACACTTCGACCCGGAGCAATATCTGGCGCTCATCCCGAAGTATCAGGTGACGCACAGCCAGCTCGTTCCGACGATGTTCGTCCGCATGCTGAAGCTGCCGGAAGAAGTGCGCTACAAATACGACGTCAGCTCGCTGACGCACGCGATCCACGCGGCCGCGCCCTGCCCTATTCCCGTGAAGAAACAGATGATCGAATGGTGGGGACCGGTGATCTTCGAGTACTACGCCGGCACGGAAGGCAACGGCTTCTGCGCGATCAACAGCCACGAATGGCTCGCGCATCCGGGCTCTGTCGGCAAAGCGCTGCTCGGCAAGCTGCACATCGTCGACGACGACGGCCATGAAGTGGAGCACGGCAAGCCGGGAACGATCTATTTCTCCGACGGTCCGGTCTTCGAATACCACAACGATCCGAAGAAGACGGCCGAGAGCCGGAACGCGCAAGGTTGGTCGACGCTCGGCGACGTCGGTTATGTCGACGAAGAGGGCTACCTCTATCTCACGGATCGCAAGGCCTTCATGATCATCTCCGGCGGCGTGAACATCTACCCGCAGGAGGCCGAGAACGTCTTGATCACCCACCCGAAGGTCGCCGACGTCGCGGTAATCGGCGTTCCCAACGAAGATTTCGGCGAGGAGGTGAAAGCGGTCGTTCAACCGATGACCTGGGCCGATGTCTCGCCAAAGTTCGCCGACGAACTTCTGGCTTACTGCCGGGAGCACCTTTCGCCGGTCAAATGCCCGCGAAGCGTCGATTTCGAGCGCGAGCTGCCGCGCCATCCAACCGGCAAGCTTTACAAGCGACTGATCCGCGACCGCTATTGGGGCAACCGCGACTCTAAGATCGTCTAACGAGGTTTCGGAGGCGCCGTGCATCCATCGATCCACGCAAAAGAACGGCCTGACCATCCCGCGATCATCATGGCTTCGACCGGCGCCACGATAACCTACCGAGAGCTCGACGCCTACTCGAACCAAGGCGCGCAGCTCTTCCGCAAGCACGGTCTCAATCCCGGCAACGGCATCGCCATCTTCATGGAGAACAATGCGGAGTACCTGCCGCTGTGTTGGGCGGCGCAACGTTCCGGACTCTATTTTACCTGCATCTCGTCGCGGCTCACGGCCGGCGAGGTCGAATACATCGTCAAGAATTGCGGCGCGAAGGTCTTCATAACGTCGGACGTAATGCGGAGCGTCGCGGTCGAGCTCGCGGCGCTGCTGCCCGACGTCACGAAATACGCATTGCATGGCGACATCGCCGGCTACGAGCGCTTGGAGCCGGCGCTCGCCGCAATGTCGAGGACGCCGGTTGCGGATGAGACGCCCGGCCAGACACTTCTTTATTCCTCGGGTACGACGGGGCGACCGAAAGGCGTCAAGCGACCGCTGCTGGGCGGCGCGATCGGCGAGACGAATCCGGCGCTCGCACGTATTGCCACGCGCTACGCGTTCTCTCCGGAAGCGCGCTATCTCTCGCCGGCGCCGCTCTATCACGCGGCACCGCTCGGCTACAATCTTGCGGTCCAAACCTACGGCGGCACCAGCATCATCATGGAGCACTTCGACGCCGAGGAAGCGTTGCGCCTGATCGAGAAACACAAGGCGACGCACAGCCAGTGGGTTCCGAGCATGTTCGTGCGCATGCACAAGCTGCCCGATGCCGTACAGCGCAAATACGATCTGAGCTCGATGAAGTACGCGATCCACGCCGCGGCACCCTGCCCGGTTCCGGTCAAGCAGAAGATGATCGAGTGGTGGGGTCCGGTCATCTACGAGTATTACGCCGGCACCGAACCGGTCGGCGGCTGCGCCATCACCCCGCAAGAGTGGCTGCAGCATCCGGGATCCGTCGGACGCGCGAGCTACGGCGAATTGCACATCATCGGCGACGACGGCAAGGAGTGCGAACCCGGCACGCCGGGCACGATCTACTTCGCGGGCGGCGCGCCGTTCGCCTATCACAACGATCCGAAGAAGACCGCCGAGATGCGCAACGACAAGGGTTGGGCAACGCTCGGCGACGTCGGTTACGTCGATGAGGAGGGCTACCTCTATCTCACCGACCGCAAGGCCTTCATGATCATCTCCGGCGGCGTGAATATTTACCCGCAGGAGGCGGAGAATGTTTTGATCACGCATCCGAAGGTCGCCGACGTCGCGGTGATCGGGGTTCCCAACGAGGATTTCGGCGAGGAGGTGAAAGCGGTCGTCCAGCCCATGAATTGGGCAGATGCGGGACCCGCGTTCGGCGAGGAGCTTTTGGCCTATTGCCGCGCGCAGCTTTCACCGATCAAATGCCCGCGAACTGTGGATTTCGAGCGTGAGTTGCCGCGCCATCCGACCGGCAAGCTCTATAAGCGACTGATCCGCGACCGTTATTGGGGTAACCGTGAGTCAAGGATCGTCTGACTTCAAACCGCCGCCGCGCCCGACCGGCCCGGACGGTCTCTTGGCGCGCAAAGACTTCACGCCGGAACGGATCGCCTATTTCTCGCAGGTCGCGGAGAAACTCGGCGAAGCGAAATTCCTCTCCGAGGAGGAGCGCGAAGCGTCGCGCAAAGTGATCCTCGCCGATCATATTCCGAACAGCGAGCTTTGGGTCTTCGGCTACGGCTCGCTGATGTGGAATCCGGCGATCCATGTGAGCGAGAGTCTGCCGGCGCGGATCGAAGGTTTTAGCCGCAGCTTTTGCATGCGCTTGATGTTCGGGCGCGGAATGCCGGACAACCCGGGCCTGATGCTGTGTCTCGTCGCGGGCGGATCGTGCGCCGGGATCGCGCATCGCATCGCGCCCGAGCACGTCGAGAGTGAGAGCCGCATCCTGTGGATGCGCGAGATGCTCTCCGGCGCCTACATTCCGACGTGGGTCGACCTCGATCTCGGTGCGCGGCACGTGCGCGGCGTGACGTTCGTGATCAACACTGCGCATCCGCGCTACCTTCCGGGCCTCGCGCCCGAAGAGAAAGCGCGGCGCATCGCCAAGGCCGAAGGCCACCTCGGCACCAATCGCGACTATCTGTTCCGGACCGTCACCGCGCTGACGGATGCCGGCCTCAGCGACCCCTATCTCAACGACCTTCACGCCCGCGTGCGCGAGATCGTCACCGCGCCAGAACGGGCCGACACAACGAGCGGAGGAGCCTAGATGAAGACGATCAAGTATGCGGACGTCGCCAAACATGTCGGCGAAGAGATCGGCGTGTCGGATTGGGTCACGGTCGACCAAGATCGCGTGAACAAATTCGCCGATGCGACCGGCGACCATCAGTGGATCCATATCGACGTCGAGCGCGCCAAGCGCGAGATGCCGACCAAGAACACGATCGCGCACGGCTATCTGACGCTGTCGCTGATCCCCATGTTGTCGTCGCAGATCATGCGCATCGACGGCGTCAGCCGCGGCATCAACTACGGCTCGAACAAGGTGCGCTTCACGAACATGGTGCCGACGGGCTCGCGGGTGCGCGCGCGCCAGAAGCTCATTTCGGCCGAGCCCAAGGGCGGCGGGCTGCAGCTGACCAACGAGATCTCGATCGAGATCGAAGGCCAGGACCGCCCGGCCTGCGTGGCAGAAACGATAAGCCTCGTCTATCCGTGAGGCGGCGGCTATCGAAAGGATAGCTGCGCGCCCTATCTCCTTTCCCGTAGTCTCATGGCCGTTGGTGGCCGTGAGCAGAAGGGATGAGCAATGGAGAAGATCCAAAAATCCGACGAGGAATGGCGGGCGGAGCTCTCGCCCGAGGCTTACAAGGTCCTGCGCAAGCACGGTACGGAGCGCGCCTTCACGGGCCCCAATTGGGATTCGAAGGAAAAAGGCACGTACATCTGCGCCGGCTGCGGGCTGCCCCTGTTCTCCTCCGACACCAAGTACGATTCCGGCACGGGCTGGCCGAGCTTCTATGCGCCGATCGACAAAGAGAGCGTCGAGACCAAGGAAGACCGCAGCTTCTTCATGCGCCGCACCGAAGTTCACTGCGCGCGCTGCGAGGGGCATCTCGGACACGTCTTTACCGACGGGCCGAAGCCCACGGGTCTGCGCTACTGCATGAACGGCGCGGCGATGAAACTCGAGAAGAAAGACTGAGGGCGACATCAAGCGGTTCCGAACAGGTGAGGTACTGGACGCAGGCCGGCCGCGCGCGCCCACGCGTCCAGAACGTTTTTCTCTTGCTGCGTGGGCCAGCGGTTCGAGTGACCGCGTGCCTGGACCATGGCGCCTTTGGCATCGATCTCGATGGTGAGGACGCTCTCACCGCGCTCTTGGCCGTGTTCACGACAGTCGAGCGACCAGATCGAGCAGGCGCCGGCAGCGCAGCTCGACGCGTAAGATGCAACGCAATGGCGTAGGCGTCGACCGTTGTCGACAAGCTCCCTACCGCTGAGCAACTCTCGCGCAGTCCAAATCACCTGCTGCTCCGGGCGACCGCGAGGTCCGGTCGTCATTGTGAAACCGCGGACGCCGGACGAGCGCCAGAAGCGCTTCTCATTCTTCGACGCGACACGGAGCTCTCCGTGCCACTCTTCAACTTGCCGCAAGAGGCTTTCGGGCGTGCGCCGCGACATCGTGAGATTTGGCTGCGGCGGCAGCCGGCGTTCAACTTCGCCAGGTCCGATCAACACCTCCTGTGCCTCGAATTTCTGAAAATTCAGGAAGTCGACGATTGGGCCGGCGTGACGCAGGTCAAGCAGCGGATTTGCGATAAAGAAGCGATAGACAGAAAGCCAAAACGCCCGCTTCTGCGTGTCCGTCTCGACGCGATGCCCTAGCCGCGTTGCCATGAGCGCGTCCGCAAGGCGCGTACTGCCCCCGAGCGATTGGATATCGGCGAGCATCAGCGCACCTTCGATCGAAATATTGTCGGGCGCGTGCACGAAGTGATGCGCGATCATCTTAGTCATCGGATACGGCGTCTTTGCCGTGCGAATGTTCTTGCCGAGGCCGATGTGCACGAACCAGTTGCGGTAGCGAAACGCGCCGCGATCACTACGAAGCCATGCGGTGTCGAGGAATACCGGAACATCGAAACGCGCGAAAAGGTGGCGTGCAAGGGAGGAGAACTGGCGCCGCGGGTTATGTGTCTTAGGCCGCCAGGTCTGTGGTTCGCGTAGCCACTGCCCTCTTCGTTCGTAAAGGCGTAGCAACCCCTGCAGATAGAGCATCGGTTGACGCGCGATCACCACCGCTTCGAAGACGAGGTCGCTGACTTTCTCCAAGTGAAGCAGGAACTCGGCCAGACCTTCGCGGTCCTTGGGTTTGACCTTGCAGGCCGAGATTGCCGCGGCAACTTCTTTCCAACCGGGCCTGTCGATCGTCGCGGGATCAATTTTGCCAATGCAGGCGGCTTCGAGGAAACGGCGTGGATTACGCCCGATCTTGGCGCGCGCCTCGACGGCGGCGCGCCGCTCCAACAGAATCTCGATCTCGCGCGCGCGCTCAACTGGCGATTTGTCTAACATCTCAGCGACGCCAACTCGGCGGCACCAATACAAGTAATCATGTCCGTTCGTCAGACCGAGCCGCCGAATGTGGCGCAGCATCCCTGGCGGCAGTTGTTCCGATACAACGCGTCGTGCCATTGCCGTTCGATGGTCACTCCGTCTTTGATGTCGCGGCCGCGGCGGGTTTGCGGGCGATGGTGATCGTCTGCTCGCCGGCCGCGCTGGCGGCGACGGTCACGAGCTGATTTTCAGCGTCGAGCTGGACGTCACCGTTGGTGGTGACGCTAAAGCCGTCGGGGAATTGAAGTTTCGGGACGAAAATTTCGGTCGGCCCTTTGATTGCCGGATCGGCGTCGTAGACAAAGGTGAATTCACCGCGCTCGCGGTCGAAGCGCATTTGCTTCGGCATGCCCTGCGTTGCGCGCACATAGGGGCGCACGAAGCCCGCAAGCGCACGACCGCCCGAGTTGATGTCCTTCGGATCCGCTTGCTGATCGCGCGAAAAGGCCGAGAGGTCTTCTTGATTCCAGCCGTCGCCGGTGGCGGCGTCGTTCCTGTTGGAGGCCGTGTAATTCCACTGCGTCGAACTCATGAGATGCGCGTCGAGCGCGTTGTACATGAGATCGAGCGCGATGACGTGCTTCTCCCACGGCGCGGAAGAGTGGTCGGCACGGTCCCACGCGGCATAGGCCGCGCCGCCGTCAAGATCGTAGGGAATACCGAATTCGCCCAGCAATGTCGGCGCGCCGCCGGAGACCGTGGCTGACGCCGCTTTGATGCGGCCGAGCTGCTTTGTGTAGGACTCTTCGATCTCGCCCGCGCCGTTCAGCGTGCGGCCGTTGAAGGGATTGATCGCCGTCGGATACATGAAGGTCTTCGTCGCCAGCGTGACGATGTCGTACCAATGGCTGGCGTTGACCATGCGTTCCGGCATGCCCTTCGGCATCCCTTCGCCGGTGAAGGCACGAAACGGATCCGACTCGGTGAAGACCAGCCAATCCGGATTGATGCCGCGCGTCAGCTCGGCGACGCGGCGATAGAATGGCAGCATCGCGTCGCGCTCGCTGTCGATCTTCTTGCCGCCGACGACCTGGAAGAAATCTTCGCGCAGCACCGTCCCGCCGGTCCCGCTCAAACGATAAGCGCCGGCTTCCGCGAACGGACAGGTTCTGCCATCGCGCCAAATGGAGATGCGCTTGGCGTTGACTTCGTTCTCACCGCGCACGGCGACTTTCATCTGCGAAGGGTCGAAGGCGAGCTCGGGAATCTTGCGCGTGACGCCGCGCGCCACGAGCAAGCCGTCGAACGGCGACCATGCAGGCCCCGGCCGCGCAGGTTCGGGATGTTGCGCGTTGCGCTCGAGGTGGCGGTACGACATCTCCTTGCCAATCCAGCCGGTCGAGGGCTCGTTCAGCGTGTCGAAACCGAGGACATGCGGCATGTCCTTCACACGCTGAGCGATCTCGCGCATGCAGCCCAGATAATGACCTTGCAGGAAATCCTGCACGTTGCGCCCGTCGATCTTGAAACTCGGCGTGTACAGATTTCCGGCGAAGAACAGCGTCCACATGATCGCGTTCGCCGGCATGCGATAGTTCGTCGACCACGTCATCATCGGATAGCGGTCTTCCTGGCGGCCGCCGCGCGCGTAATCGTATTTGTATTGCATCACGTGGGCGGCACCCGACGTGTGAAACTTGGTGAAGTCCAGGCCGACGCTCTCGAACAGCCAGCCGGGCGCGCCGTCGCCGCCGGTCATCCGGCTCCAAACGTCCTGATGAAAATCGACGAAGACATAGAGGCCGTGGTCGCCAGCCCGGCGCGTAACCTCGGCGAAGTAGTCGAGATACGCCTCGTCGTATTCACCCGGCCCCGCATGCTCGATCGCTTCCCAGGTGGTGAGCAATCGCACGCAATTGAATCCCCAGGCTTTCAGGCGGCCAAGATGCTCGTCGGCCTCGGCAAGCGGAAACGGGCGGCCGATGAAGCTGACCTTTCGATGATCTGAAAAATTCGTTCGATGGTTTGTGCCGCCGTCGGGATACGGCACCTTGCAATCGCCGCCGAGGTTGACGCCGCGCAAGATGACGCGGCGGCCCGAGGGTTCGATGAAATGTTCGCCGGCAGTCGCAAGTCGGGGGAGCATCAGGTCGCTTACTCCAAGTGATGGATCGTTCTTCTATGTGTCCGATGGGGGTCGCGTGGGGAAATCACCCTACCCCCCTTCTATCCGCTACATCGGCTCAAATCCGCCGTTTTATCCTCACACAGATCCTCACACATGTGTATGCACAGGCACTGCGATTGGGTCTCCAATTGGCAAAATACGATCAAACCAAACTCCGCCTAGCCTGAGGTACCAGAGTCCAAGCGTAGCGATATATTGCGAAATACGCAATGCTCAATTTTCCTGCTTCTCGCCGCCAAATACCCATTCGGCAAATAACGCCGAGAGGTTTCGATTGGTTGCGGCTTCGAACGCTTTTTGGAGGTCGATGGCGGTGACCACACTGTTCTTGTGCGCCCGCGTGTACGACTTGATCGCACGCCAGAACACCTTGTCGCCAAAGTCGGTGCGAAGCTTGTCGAGGAACACGACGGACTTGCCGTAGGCCATGGCGCGCTTCAGGCCAAGCGACGGGTATTTGCCCTTCCAGCTCAGCGGAACGTCGAAACCCTTCTCCTTTGCCTTTGCCCAGCGTTTGTTCGCCAGTTCGATCTCATGGTCATAGGCGGCGCGGCCCCAACGGTGCTCCTTCCAGGCCGCCGTCATGAAGACCGCAAAACCCTCGTTGAGCCAAAGCTCCGACCAATCGGCGCAGGTCAGTGAGTTGCCCCACCACTGATGCGACAGCTCGTGCGCGATCACCCAATCTTCCGTCGGGTCCTTGGGAACGGCACCGATCTCTTCGGCACCGATGATCGAGTGCCGGGCCGCTTCCTGCGCCTCGTCGCCGACGACGAGAACCTGGGTGTACGCGGCAGCGTCGTAGCGCACACCGGATTTTTCCTCGAAGAACTCCAGCGTGCGCCGCGTGTCGGCAAACATAGCCGCCGCCTGTTCGGCTCGCGCGCCCGCCAGTACGACAAGCCCTGGATTCCGGCCCGGTAGCGCGGTGCGTGCGAAACGCCCCGCGGCGAAGCCGATCAAATGCGGCGATGTCGGGCGGGGTTCGTGCCAGCGCCAGGTCACCGTCTCATGGTGACGCTCGCGACCTAGAAGCCGACCGGGCGCGACGACTTCCATCCCCGTGGGCACGATCACACGCATATCGACCGGCGCTTTGTCTCCAGGACGATCCTCATCACAGATGACGGCATCGCATGTGAAATAATTCGCATACACAGTGTCGTCGCCGAAAACCAAGCCCTTCGGCGCAGGCCCTTTGAATGAGAGCGTCAATGTTTCTTCGCCGCCCTTCCGCAGCGGTTTTCCAAGGTGAATGAGGCGCCGACCATCGACAGTCTCGTTGGGGAGGATCGCGTCGCGTGACGACGCGGTCACGGCAAGCGAGTTCGCCGAGAACGAAACCATCGAGAGACCATCGGCCAAGCTCACGAAGCGAATTCGCTCAACACCGGAGACCGTTTTCGCCCCGAAGTCGGGACGCAACTCGATCTCATAGGCCAAGACGTGAAAGGCCCTTGTGTCGTCGCCGGCACGCGCTTGCGACGCCGACAGCAAGGCGACGACCGCGGCTGCGGCGAGTGTTTGACGACGCATCACTAGATCAATTTGAAATGTTCGCCGAGCGTCCACAGACCGATCGCGACGAAACCCAGACCGGCGATCAATTTGAGCGGCAAAATCACGAGATAACGCTCGGCAAAGGTGCCCAGCGCAACGGCGATTGCTGTCGAGACGACAAGCGCACCAGCAGCAGCGATGAAGATGCCAATCGGACTTGCTTTACCGTCGGTTGCAAAGAGCAACGTCGCGAGCTGTGTCTTATCACCAAGCTCGGCCAGAAAGACGGTCAGGAAAATGGGGAGAAGCTGTTGCACCAAGGACATCCTGGGTAATAGTGGCAGTGACGATGACTTAACGTAGCGCGGCGCTTTTGAATAGCGCGACGCGACGTCTGTCTTGCAGCTTGATGAGGTGAGCCTTGGAACGGATCTTCAACCGCCTGATTGCCCCCATCGTTCCGGCAGGCGTCACCTTCAATCGCGAGCAGACGCATGCGGTGATCGCGAGCTATTTGGGGTGGACGCTCGATGCGTTCGACTTCTTTCTCCTCGTCTTCGTGATGAAAGACGTGGCGAAGGAATTCGACACCGATGTCAAAACCGTTGCGTGGGCCGTGACGCTGACGCTGGCGCTGCGGCCGGTCGGCGCCTTCATCTTCGGGCGCGCTGCCGACCGCTTTGGGCGGCGGCCTGTGTTGATCATCGACGTTCTTCTGTTCTCGCTCATCGGATTTTCGACGGGCTTTTCCCCCGACCTTACCGTGTTCTTGGTGTTGCGCGCCTTGTTCGGCATCGCGATGGGCGGCGAATGGGGCGTCGGTTCTTCGCTCGCCATGGAAACGATCGCACCGAACGCGCGCGGCTTCGTGTCGGGCTTGCTGCAGTCGGGCTATCCGACCGGATATTTATTCGCGTCTGTCGTGTTCGGCCTTCTCTACCCGATGATCGGCTGGCGCGGGATGTTCTTTGTCGGCGTTCTGCCCGCGCTGTTGGTGCTCTATATCCGGCGCTCGGTATCGGAGTCGCCGCACTGGCAAGCCGCGTCGCAAGGCCCACGCGTCTCGATCCTGAGCGTCCTGCGCGCCAATTGGCAACTAGCCGTCTACGCCGCGATTTTGATGACGGCGTTCAATTTCCTTTCGCACGGCACGCAGGATCTCTATCCGACGTTCCTGCAAGTTCAGCATCACTTCGAGCACGAGACGGTCGGCGTCATCGCCGTCATCTACAATATCGGCGCTATCCTCGGCGGCATTGCCTGCGGCGTGCTGTCGGAGCGCTATGGCCGGCGGCGCATCATGACGATCACGGCGCTTCTAGTGATACCGATTATTCCATTGTGGGCCTTCGGCTCGGGGCCCGTGCTGCTGGCGACCGGCGCATTCCTGATGCAGGTGATGGTGCAAGGCGCTTGGGGCGTCATTCCCGCGTATTTGAACGAGCTGTCGCCTGCGGCTGCGCGCGCCACCTTTCCGGGCTTCGTCTATCAGCTCGGCAATCTGATCGCATCGAGCAACGCCGTGATCCAAGCGACGTTGGCCGAGCAGTTCGGCAACAACTACGGCTTGGCTTTGGCGATCGTCGTTATCTGTGCGGCCGCCGCGATTGCGGGGCTCGCGCCTCTCGGGCGGGAGGCACGCGGGCTCAGTCTGGGAGAAGGCGCGCGCTGACGCCGATCGCAGCAGCGCGCGCTCTTCGGTATCAGCGGCCGGGAACCGGCATGATCTCCATCACTTCGACTGAGTCACCCGGGAAGATCGCAAAGTGCGGATGGTTTTCGAACATCTTCACGGCGGCTTCATGCGAATCCGCTTTGATGATGGTGAAGCCGGCCATGTTGTTCTTTGTGTCGGAAAGGCCGTGCGCCGAGGCCTTCTTCGTTTTGCCGAGCGGGCCGCCTTCAAAAACCGTCACGGCTTGGTGCTTGGCGGCAAATTCGTGCCAGGCTTTCATGCCCGCATCCATTCGCTTCTGACGCGTCGCGTCATCGAGCGAATCCCATTCGCGGCGTTGGCGCGAGTCTGGCGAGCCGAGATAGACCGCAAGAAAAGTTTTCATATGATTGCTCCTATTTGAGACGGGACGAAAGGATCGCCGCTGCTCAGGCGGCGATGCCGGGATGTCGTTGGAACGCTGCCATTTGTGCTGCCAGTGCCGCTTTGAACGCCGGGCGCGCTTCGCAACGTGCCTGGTAGGCGGCCAGGTTCGGGAACTCGGCGACGAGGCTTGTATGGCGCAAGATACGCAGCATCGTCGTCATCATCAGATCGCCGACCGTAAAGCGCCCTTCTAGATAGTCGCGATCGCCAAGCCAAGCCGACAAGCGCGCGAGGCGCTGGCGAACGCGTTCCTCGGCCTCCGGACGGCGCAACTTCGCCCACTCCGCCGAAGGATTGAAGATGTCGATGTCGATCAGATTGTTGAAGGCGGGTTCCACGCTGCTCAGGGCCGCGATCACCCAGCACTGGGTGCGGGCGCGGCCGACAGGATCGCGCGGCATCAACGCCTCAGACCGCTCGGCGACGTGAAGGACGATGGCGCCGGTCTCGAACATCGAGATGTCGCCTTCCTTGTAGATCGGCACCTGGCCGAACGGTTGCTCGAGCAGATATTCCGCCGGCCGTTCCTTCGTCGCGTCGAGGAACCGCTCGCGGTAGTTCAGTCCCGCTTCCTCGAGCGCCCAACGGACGCGCATGTCGCGCACGAGCCCTTGGGCGAAGTCGGGAACCCAGCTGAAAGCGCTCACTTCGATTTTGGCGTCAGGCTGAACAGGCATCGGCGACCTCCCTGCCCCCGTTTGTTGGTGTTCTTGACATTTATGTTGATATCAACGTATAGAGAGACATGTCAAGCCGTAAGTCAGTTGCGCACGAAACGACGTGGCATGTGCGCGATCACTGTTTGTGTCTGGCGACGCAGCGCGCGGCGCGCGTCCTGTCCCGCCGTTTTGACGAAGCGTTCCGTCCACTTGGAATCACGAGCGGACAATTCTCGCTGTTGATGTCGCTCAATCGCGAGGCACCGCCGCCGCTCGGCGCGGTTGCGTCGCTCCTGGCGATGGATCGCACCACGCTCACGGCAAATCTGAAGCCGCTGGTCAAACGCGGTTTTGTCGTGGTCGAGGTCGATCCCCGCGACAAGCGCGGGCGGCTGTTGAAGCTGACGCCCAAGGGTATGACCGTGCTCACGGCCGCGGTTCCGATTTGGACCCGAACGCATCGCGAGGTCGAGCGGCCGTTGTCCGATGCCGACGAGCTTCGCGGCAGCTTGCGCGCACTAGTGTAGTAAGCGAACGCGCCGCGAAGCCGGGGTTATTGTCGCTGTGACGCCGGCATCGAAGCGCAAGGGGTCGGCCTCGATGCCGTCGGCGAAGATGACGCCTTCCATACGCGACTCGATGACGAGCGGATTTTCACGGGTGACCTCGCCTTCGAGGAGCGTCGCCGCGAAACCACGGCCGGGCCAAGCTTCTCGTACGACGAAGTGGAGCTTGTCGGCAGCGGGATCGAACGGCGCCTTGTCGCCGATGAGCGAGCGGAGCCATCCGGTCGAGCCGGTGCCGGTCGAGACGATGAGACCGCTCGAGGATTGCAACTCCTGTTTTCCGACGTGCGAAATGCGATAGCGCGCGGATTGGTGACTCGGCACGCCGATAAAGATGTCGTTGAGGCCGCGCAGCGTTTGACGATCCGACGTTTGTGCGAGCGCCAGCGTCGCCTCGCGAACGGGACGATGATCGCGCAGAAGATCCGGTAAGGCATGGATAAACGTGTCGGCCGTGAACGGCAGCAGCGCGCCGTCGATCGTCGCGGGATCAGGATTGACGCCGGCGATCGGCTGGCCGTCGAGATATTTGCCGACGTTGGCGACGAGGCCGTCTTGGCCCACCGCGACGACAAGATCGTGCGGCTCGAAAAGGAACTGGGCGACCATGCCGCGATCGATCTCGGCGAGCTTGACGTCGTCGGGCAGCGCCCTGCGGATGGCGCTGACGGCCCGTGATTGCGCCGTGTCCTCGACGACCGCCTTCTCGAAATCGACGCGGCCGCGCACGGATTGCGCCATGGCAAAACGCGTTTGTCCTTCGCTGCCGTAGCGCTCGACGAGCGTGCGCTTGGCCGAGGGACGGGTCAGGATCACCAACCGCCGGCGCATCAGCCCTTCTTGACGGCCATGGCGTCGGCGAGGCGATCGAGCGCATCGCCACCGACGGCAAGCGAGGTCAAACCTTCGTTGCGGTTGGCCCAATCCTTCACCGCCATCGCAGCAATGGTCTGCGGCGAGATCTCAGACCAAGGCTTCAAGCGCTCGCGCAACGCGGCGGCGTCGGCCTCAGCTTCGGCTTTCACCGTAATGGCCTTCGCATCGGCGAGCTTCTTGCGCTCGACTTCGAGCGCCTGCTGATTGGCGAGCTCCTTCTCGGCGATCTCGCGCTTGTTCTTCTCGTCGCGCAGCTTGATGTCGTGTTCGTCCGTGAGCGCGGCGCGACGCCGATCGAAGACCGCAGCATCGGCTTGGCGCAACAACTGCTCGCGCAACGTCGCTTCGAGAGCCTTGCGGATTTCCGGCGCGGGCTTCACGGAAAGGACGAGCACGCGATCAACGGCGATACCGTCGGCGGCGAGCTTCTTGTCGGCGGCGATCGTCGAAATGATCGCAGCCGAAAGTTCATCGGCCTTGTTGAGCGCCGCATCCAAGGTCGAGCGAACCAGCGCGTCGCGGCAGGCCGTCTGCACAATCGCGCGCAGACGCTCGACGATCTGCTTCATCGGCTCGCCGGTGTGCTTGCCGGTGATGAGGTTGATCGAGAAATCCTGGCGCGTCGCGGCGAGGCGCGCATCCGTGACGCGATAGGTGAGCAGTCCCTGCACAGTCAGCGTCTGGTAGTCGGCGGTCAGCGCTTCGACGGCGAAAATTTCGTCGCGGGCATCGATGGGCACGGCGGCGGCGACGGTCGTCGGCGTAAAGACGAAGCCGCTCAAGCCCAGGCCTTGGCGATGGGGACTGCCGCCACGGAAGAGCACAACATAATCGGTCGGGCGGGACTTGAAGTAGCGAAAGCCGAACATGAGGCTCCTGTTGTTGTTCTTCAGGCTCTGATTTCGAGGACGGTTACGTCACGGCCGTTGCGCAAGACGACTAGCTCGACCTTCCACACGTGGAGACCTTCGACGACCTCCTTCAACTCCTTGGGCGACATGGATTTGGCGTAGATGTGGTCGGCGGCGAGGATGACGTCGCCATTCCTCAGGCCGTGCTCGTCGGCCTTCGACCCCTTCTCGACGGAAGTGAGAAGGAGACCTTCGTTGTTCAAGCGTCCGGTGATACCGAGCTTGAACGGCTCCGGCGGGGGCATGTTCGCGCTTGCGGGGATTGCGATGAAGACAAGCGCGAAGGAAACGATCAATGCGAGGGCGGGTGTCGTGCGCATGGCCAGTGACCTTGGTGATCTGCTAGAGCCTCGGCCATGCATCTAACACAGCTCGAAGCATTCGGGCTAACACTGGCGGTTGAATCTGTAGCGGCGGTCGCGCTGGCGCCTGTGTTTCGGATTTCGCGCGGGCGCGCCGTGTTGTCGGCGGTGCTCGGCAGCTCGCTGACGCATCCGCTGCTCTGGTACAGCTTCTACAAGGTCTACCCGTTAACCGGTTCATTGACGACGCCCGTGCTCGAGGCGTTCGTCATCTTGGGCGAGGCGCCGTTCTATCGGGTGATTGCGAAAGCGCCGTGGGTCGAGGCCCTATTGCTTTCGCTCCTAATCAACGCGGCGTCGTGGGCGGCGGGCGAACTCATCTACGCGCTGCTGTGAAGCCGCCGCCGAGCGCGAGCAGAAACACCGGCAGTTCGAGCCAAGCATGGATCGCGGCGGCGACGCCGTAGACCGAACGCGCGCTCGAATAATCGACCGCGTAGACGACGAAGGCGGCGGCGGCGAGGCCCGCGATACCCCAAGCGAACATCGACCAGCGGCGCGGCCACGGCAGCAGGTGCGCCGAACCGGCGATGCTCGGCCGCTGCGTGATCAGGCGCGGCAGGAAAAGGATGACGGCCGTGTAGTGCATTGCCTGCGCGACGACGGCGGCTGAGAAAATGGCGACGTCGCTCCCGACCGTGGCGCCTGGCCAAAGAAAGGATCCAAGCGGCCTCGTCTCCGCGCCGAATGCCGACGGGCCGTTCGCGGCGCTGATGCCCGTCAACGCGAAAGCGAGCTGATGGAAGACGCCGGTCGCGACCAGTGCCGGAATAAGAAGAAAGAAGATTGAAAGCGTGAGGAGCAAGCGGCGACGTTCGTCGCCTTCGGTCGCTTCGGTAACAAAGCCGAGCGGCGTCAGGTTGTGAAGCCAAGCCCAGACGAGGAAGGTCGGGATCGGCGCGTAGACGACGCCGACGCCGAACGCGAGCGCGACGGCGACGCCGGCGAGCTTCCACTTGCGCATGAACCAAGCGGCAGCGAGCGCCAGCACACCGCCGAGTGCGAGCTCGATCAGCATGGCGGTATAGGATGAAAGCGATGCAACGCTGGTCGCGATTCGAAGCGCTGCGATCGTGCCGACGAGCGCGCCGATAATTGCGATTGGCAGGATCGACGACCGGGCACTGAAACGTTCGTCGACGTAACGCAGCTCGCTAAGAACGTGCGGTAACCCAAATGCCGCAACCATAAGTACGTAAGTCGCAAGGGGAGCGAAGCATGTCGCTGCAATCGTTAACGCGGCGATCGCGCTCCAAACCCATAAAGGAAGTATCGCAGAGTTGTATCGCGTTGGTGACTGCACGCTCACCTGAGTCATTGGTGCCTCATCTGAAACCCAAACGACACTGAAACCGATTCGCTGTGGACGAGTGATGCGGATCACGACGAATCAGTTTTGCAAAATCATGCTGCTGCTAGAGTCAGTGTTGAGAAGCGATTCTCTTCGCGCCCAGTGGCGGGATGCCCCCCTACCCAAGCACCCCCGCCGAACCCATCGCCTGGGCCGCGAACGCGGCGGATACTGCCCCCAACGGTATCCGCCGCTTCTTTTTTCCGGGTACGGATCAATCGCTCTCCACTCACATCATGCATTCGATGAGATGCGGGCCTGGCTCCGCCACGGCGCGTTTAAAAGCGGTTTGGAAGACGTCGATATCGCTGGCGCGCACCGCTTGAACGCCGAAGCCCTTGGCGATCGAGGTGAAGTCGATCGCGGGACGATCGAGCGAGAGCAACGAGCGCGAGCGCTCGCTCTGCGCCGTCGCGCCGACGCGGTCGAGCTCCATGTTCAAAATCGCATAGGAGCGATTGTTGAAGAGCACCGTGATGGTGTGCAGGTTCTCGCGCGCCGCGGTCCAAAGACCCTGGATCGTGTAGCTCGCGCTGCCGTCGGCCTGGAGATTGATCACCGGCCTGTCCGGACAGGCGACCGCCGCGCCGATCGAGACCGGGATGCCGTAACCGATCGCACCGCCGGTCAGCGTCAGCCAATCGTGCGGCGCCGCACCTTCGGAGAAGATGAAGGCCCAAAGGCCGGCCGTCACGGCCTCGTCGGTAACGATCGCATTCTCAGGCAGCAGCGTTGCGAAAGCGTGACCGAAGTTTTCGGCGGTGATCGGGCCAGGCTTGATCACATGCTCCGACGGCGTCGCGAGCACGGCGTCGGCGGGCTTCGCGTCCAGTTCGGCGGCGAGCGCTTCGAGCACGTCGGCGACGTCTTGGTCGGGCGACCACGGCTCGTAGACGGCACATTCGGGCGACAGGAAGGTCGACGGCTTTTCCGGATAGGCGAAGAACGCGACCGGCGCCTTGGTGCCGACGAGAACGCAGGTGCGGAAGTCCTTCATCTGCGCCAACGCCATTTCGCCAAGATAAGGCAGCCGGTCGATCTTGGCGCGGCCGCCGCCCCGTGCGGTGCGCGGCACGAACGTGTCGCCCATCAGCTTGGCGCCGGTCTTGGCGGCGATGGCGGAGGCGAGACGCATGTTGCGCTCGAGACCGACGCGGCCGCCGACGAAAAGCACGGCCGGCTTGCCCGAGGTCAACGCGCGCGCCGCGTCTTTGATCTTGGCGGCGTCAACCGGCGCCTTGGTGATCTTCACCGCCTTGTGCGCCGGCGCGCTTTGCATGGTCGTCCAGGCGATGTCGGCCGGCACGATCATGGTCGCGAGCCCGCCGTTCGGCCGCATCGCGATTTCGACCGCCTCGTGCGCGAGGCTCACCGCTTCCGCCGGCGTCGCCGGATCACCGATCCAATCGGAGACGGGTTTGGCGATCGAGTGGATGTCGCTCTGCAGCGGCGCGTCGTATTTGCGGTGATAGGTGGCGTGGTCGCCGACGATGTTGATAACGCGCGAATGCGCACGCTTCGCATTGTGGAGGTTGGCAAAGCCGTTGCCGAGACCGGGACCGAGATGAAGCAGCGTCGCCGCTGGCTTGTCCTTCATGCGCGCGTAGCCGTCGGCAGCGCCGGTGCAAACGCCTTCGAACAGGCCAAGGATCGGACGCAGGCCCCCGACCCGATCAAAACTTGCAACGAGATGCATCTCGGAGGTGCCGGGGTTTGCGAAGCACGCTTCAACCCCTGAATCGACCAATTCGCGCAATACGGCTTCGCTGACGTTCATGAGCGATGTTCCTCGGTTTTGCTCAGACGATAGTCGACGCCGATTTGAGGTGCCAGACGCTATTTCCTCTGCCCGCCCTCACGAACGGCGGAACAGGCTCGCTTATGAGACGGCGGCGCCTTCCATGGTGAGCTATCGCAATCGGCCCAAAGCGGACATTGCGACCAGGCCGACATTGGGTGAGTGTCACACCGCCGAATGGAAGCCAGAGGGTCGCAGACCCGAGTGTCAGGAGCGCATGAACCGGATCGTCGTTGTCGGTTGTCCCGGATCCGGCAAGTCAACGCTCACGCGTGAGCTTGCATCGCGAACCCGCATTCCGGCATTTCATCTCGATCAGTTGTACTGGCAGCGTGGTTGGACGCCCCACCCGGATCCGGGGATGTTCCGCGAGGCGGTGGATGCCATCGTTGCGGGAGAGCGCTGGATTCTGGACGGCTGCTTCTTCGACAGCGCAGGCTCGGCGCGCTTTGAGCGTGCGGACACGCTGGTGACTTTGGATGTACCGACAAGCGTGTGTTTGTTTCGTGCGGTCAAACGCTGGTGGACCTATCGCGGCGAGGCGAGGCCAGATCTCCCGCCGGGATCTCCGGAGGAGTTCGACCTAGAATTCTATCGCTACATTCTAACGTATCGAGCGAAGCAAGCGCCGAAGCGCGATGTTTTGGTCGCTCAGCATTTCAAGGGGCGGTCGATTCAAATCCGAAACCGCGCCGACAAAGCCGCCTTCCTGAACGAAATCTAGGTCGACTTGCGCCTCGTTCGCGCGCCGACAATTCCTAGCAAACGATTGAGCTTCGACCGCAAACCAAAGCTGGCCTAGATTTCGTCACGATCGCGCTGTTTGATTGCCGAAGAGACCTTGGGGCAACGAATGACGGCGACTGCGCATCCACAACCGCAAAAACCGTTCTCATTGTTCTGGCCGGTGTACGGCCAAGCAACAGCAATGCTTGCGGCATTCTCGCTCTTGGTATTCTCAACTCACGTCTTTGACTTTGAATTGAAGGGTCTCTTTCGCGATGCGTTCGCGGCGTGGACGACACTCGTGCGCCCCTTCGTTGGGCATCCTACCCAGTGGCTCGTCGACCAATTGCCGGAAGCCTGGCGATTCGAAGTCCCATCTGTCGCCAAGGACTACTTCGCAACGGCGGGAGTCTTGATGCTGTCATGGGTCCGCGCAATAGCGCGCGAGCTCAGCAAGCCCGGATTTGCCGCTCGGCACCCACTCGACGCCGCCGCAGTACTGCAATTGCTTCGATTGCTGGTGCTGTGCCTTGCTCTGAGCCTTATGTGGCCGCTTACCATGCTCGCGATCTTGGACGCGGTTTTCGAACGGAACGCTGACTGGCCCGCCGCTAAGATCTTGATCTCGTGGATTTGGCCTCTCGCGTATCTCGGTCTGCTCTTCGCAGCTAACGTCTGGCTTGCCTGACCAATGACTGGCGCGCTTGCGCGACGCAGCTCTCAAGCGCCGGCTGCAGGACGCTCCCTAGGGCACGCGCCGTCTTGAGCCAGGTTTCTTTTTTCCACTGATTGGCCCGACGCCAATGATGGTTACGAGCCCAAGGATGCCAGTCGACGCGCTGGTCGCGGGTCTGGTCGAATCGCCGTTGACATCCCGCGGTCACGATCGTCTCTGTCTCCGGTGGGTAGGATTGCGTCCCAATACGCGCTGATCGCGGCCGGTGTGCTTGCTTGCATCAACGCCGCCTGCGCGACGACCGGGCCGGCGCCGATGTGCGCGGGTGCGCCGTTCCATGCCTTCGACTTCTGGCTTGGTGACTGGGACATCGAGCAAAGTATTGTCGAGGCGAACGGACGTTGGCTGACACTACCCGCGCACACCTCCGTTCGCCGGTCGCCGGACGGGTGCACCATCACCGAACACTGGTCGGGAGAGGTCCAATTCTTCTGGGAGAATATGGAAGCGCCGGAGACGATCTGGGGTTACAGCGTTCGCCGCTTCGACCCGGCTCAAGGAACATGGTCCATCTATTGGATGGATCGGCGCCACCCTGATTTTGGCGCGCCATATGTCGGCAACTTCGACGGAGACCGAGGCCAATTCTTCCGCAAGGTGGAGACGCCGGCGGGCGCGCGCACGATGCGCATCACGTTCTCGCAACGCGGCGAGCGCCAGGTCGACTGGGAGCTTGCGTCATCTCCAGACGAAGGTGCGACATGGCGGCCGCTTTGGCTGATGGCCATGACCCGCCGCTGATTCGCTGGTCGCAGGTTTGGCGCCCTCACGCCATAAGTTTACGGAGCAAGTTGCGGCAGGGCCGCCGTCGCGAAACTGAGCACGAACAAGAAGCCGCACATATCCGTTACGGTGGTGAGGATGGGGCCCGATGCCAACGCCGGATCCAGACCCAGGCGCTTCAGTATCAGCGGAACCGAGCCACCGATCGAGACGGCGACCACTGTGTTCGCAGCCAATGCCCCACCTACAACAACGCCAAGATAAGGATTGCCTTTCCAAATCCACGCCACCGCGCCCAAAAGGCATCCCAAAACGATGCCGTTCAGCAGTCCCACCGACAGCTCTTTGCCCCAGACCCGCAAGACGTCGAACGGTCTGATGAAGCCAAGCGAAAGTTCGCGCAAGCTGACCGCGACTGCCTGATTTCCAGAGCATCCGCTCATGTCGGAGACGATCGGCAGGAAGACCGCAAGAGCGATCACCGCGCTCAATGTGCCTTGGTAGAATGCGATCACGCTGGCGGCGATGCCGTTGAGTACGATGTTGATACTCAACCAGACAAGCCGCCGCGCCGAGCGCTTGAGGGTCGGCGCCGTGCGAATTTCGTCGCCGCCGACGATCCCTTGAATCTTTCGCTGCATCTCCTCCGATTGCATTGCCTTGGCATGGTCAACGGCTTCGCGCGTTACCACGCCGACAAGATGCCGGCGGTCGTCCACCACGGGGATGCTCGGTGATCGATCGTGGTCGAAGAAGGCCGCTAGATCGTGGAGCTCAGCGTCCGCCTTGGTCGGCCGCACAGCCGACATCAGATCGGCGAGACGTGTGCTGCCGCCGGCACCGACCATTTCGATGAGCGGCACCGCGCCGGCCAAGAGACCGTCGGGCGAAAGCGCATAAATCTGATCGATGTGGTAACCCTCATCGAGGTGCGCAACGCGCTTCAACTCTGCGGTTATTTGCTCGATCGTGGTGGCTTCGGGAAATGCCAGAAACTCTGTGATCATCAATCCGCCTGCGACGTCCGCCTCGTAGGCGAGCAGCAGGCGCGCATGCTCCGCCTCGGTCGGCGACATCAAGGACAAGAACTGCTCGGCTTCCTCCCTTTCCATACTGCCAAGGATGTCGGCTTGGCTGTCGCTGTCCATCTCGTTCAGAACCGCGGCGCCATCCTGCGGCGCAAGGTCGTCGAGTATCTCCGCGGCAAGCTCGTTCGGGACGTCGCCGAGCATGCTCGCTGCCATCTTTGGTGGAAGCCTTGTCAGCAGCCTCGTCTGCTCGTCGCGATTAAGCCGAAACATGGCATGTAAGAGTTCATCGGAAGCGAGGCTGCGGGCATATCTCCCGAGCTCTTCCGACGTTCCGGTCTCAGCGAGCGACCGTAGTGTGATCCAAGCCCGCGGGCTTTCCGCCGCCATGTGTTGCGCCCCTCGATTCGATCCGCCGCGCGAGACTATCCGAGCCGGCGCCCTTAGTTCGAGGGTGTCGCCCGTCTCTGAAGCTGCTCTTTTGAGAAGTCGTCCACGCTGACGACGCTCGCCACGGCTTCTTTCATCGCCTGAATCTCCGCAGCCTCCCTTTCGTTGATCAAGCCCCGCTCAATTGCGACGCGCACATCCCGGGTGTGCCCATCGTGCATGCGCTTCCAAACGCCTTCGAGCCTGGCAACCTCTACGAACGCGTGTTCGAGCCGTGAAATCGAATCTTGTCCGTTTCCAAGAAAGAGCCCCTCGGTCAGCCGATCGCGCGCATTTGACGGTTCAAGCAGGATGTTCGCGCAGCTTTGCTTCTGGAGATCCGACGGACCAAGTTGCCGCCTGCCGAAAGGCAACACGAATGCGCGAGCAACGGTCGCGACAGCGCGGTTCGGAAAATTTGCAAAGATTTCAGCGAAGCGGGATTCGATCGCCGAAAAACCATACGCCAACGCGGCTTCTACAATTGGAAGATCGTCGGCGCAGCGGCCTTCGTCCTCCCACCGCTTAAGAACGGCCGATAAAAGATACAGCTCTGAGAAGATGTCGCCCAACCGCGCGGAAATCATTTCATGGCGCTTCAACGAGCCGCCAAGTGTCAGCAGCGCAAGATCGGAGGTTAGCGCGAAGCCGGCCGCATATCGGTTGAGCGCTTTGTAGAACGGTTTCGTCTCGCGCGGGGCCTGTACCCTAGGCGAACCGCCGAACCAAGCGCGGCCGAACGCACGTGCAGCCGTCTTGAAGCTGTGACTGACGTGACGCCAAAACGCCTGATCGAATTTATCGAGCGCTTTTGCCGGATCGCTTTCAGTCAGGGAGAAAATCTCGTCCAATAGAAACGGATGGCACCGAATTGCGCCTTGACCGAAGATGATCAAGTTCCGCGTCATGATATTGGCGCCCTCGACGGTAATGGCGACCGGCACGGCGCGATAGAGATTTCCAAGATAGTTGCTCGGACCGTCGATCACCGCCTTACCCGCGTGCACGTCCATCGCGTCGTTCACGGTAGCTCGCATGCGCTCGGTCGCTTGCGATTTCATGATCGCCGAAATCACCGCCGCATGATGTCCAAGATCAATGCCGGTGCAGGTAAGACGACACGCCGAATCGAGTACGTAAGCGGCCGTCGCGATGCGGCACAGGGATTGCTGAATCCCTTCGAACCTACCGATTGGAATGTCGAATTGCTCACGAATTCTTGCATAGGCTCCCGTGGTGCGCGCGGCGAAGGCGGCGCCCGCGGCGGACAAAGACGGCAGCGAGATACCCCGGCCCGCAGCCAACGCACTCATCAACATCTTCCAGCCCGCGCCCGCGGCCTCCGCCCCGCCGATGATGTTATCGAGGGGAATAAACACATCGCGGCCGACGGTCGGTCCGTTCTGAAAAAATTGGTAGGCGGGAATGTGACGGCGACCGATCTCGACTCCGGGCGTTTGCGTCGGAACAAGCGCCAATGTGATGCCGAGTTCTTCCCGATCTCCCAGCAAATGGTCGGGATCGAGAAGTTTGAAGGCAACGCCAAGCAACGTCGCAACGGGGCACAAGGTGATGTAGCGCTTGTTCCAATTAAGCCGGATTCCAAGAACCTCGGTGTCTTTGTACCGACCTCGGCAGATCACGCCCGTGTCGGTCATGGAAGAGGCGTCTGATCCCGCGTCCGGACTCGTGAGCGCAAAGCACGGAATCTCGCGCCCGTCGGCAAGACGCGGCAGCCAATAGTCGCGCTGCTGTTGTGTGCCGAACCGTAGCAACAATTCGCCGGGGCCTAGCGAGTTCGGCACCATCACCGTCACTGCTGCAGCGAGGGAGCGCGTGGATATCTTTCGCACGACAGTCGAGTGGGCAAACGCGGAAAACGCGAGCCCGCCATATTCCTTTGGAATGATCATTCCAAAGAAGCGGTTGGTCCGGATGAAGTCCCACGCCTCCTTCGGAATGTCGTGCTGTTCCCAGTTGGTCCGCCAGTCATCCAGCATCGCGCAAAGCTCGTGGGTCGGGCCGTCGAGGAATGCGCGCTCGTCCTCGGTCAACGTCGGACGGGGATAGGCGTGCAGCTTCGACCAGTCGGGATCACCGGTAAAAAGCTCGGCATCCCACCATACATCGCCTGCTTCGAGCGCCTCGCGCTCCGTGTCCGACAGGCGCGGCAAGGCGCCCCTTGCCCATTTGAATATCGCCCGTGAAATTGTGTCGCGGCGCCATGACCGAATGTTCATGCGGCCTCTCAGGAGTGCTTCGTCGATGCGCTATAGTAGTCCGAAATATGCCATGCTTTGAGGTTCTGGATTGAGCATTTCGGTCGACGACCCACTTGGCGCCAACGACAATGATGTGGCGCGCGCGCGGCATGCGAACGGTGATGTGCCATTGTTCGGTCTGGTGCTCGCGGGTGGCGGTGCGCGGGGCGCCTATCAGGTTGGAGTCGTAAAAGCCCTTGCTGAAATCTCCCCCGTCGCAATCCCATTTCCCGTGATAACCGGCGTTTCCGTCGGGGCCATCAATGCCGCGATGCTGGCATGTCATGGCGGGCAAATCGCGGCGGCTAGCGACTCGCTCGAGCGCCTTTGGTCGACTCTGCGATGCGAAAAGATCTATCGAACCGACTTTCCCAAAATCGCAGGAACGGCTCTGCAGTGGTTGGCGAGTCTGGTGTTCGGAGGGCTTGGCAGGGCAAATCCAACTTCGCTGTTGGATGTAACGCCCCTCGAAGAGCTGCTTGCGAAGGCGTTGAATTTCGAATCTCTAGATCACGCGATCGTTCAAGACGCACTACGGGCGGTCGGTATCACCTCATCCAGCTATGCCACCGGCCGCGCTGTAACATTTTTCCAAGGTCGCGACGATGTCGAAGAATGGCACCGCGCGCGGCGCGAGGGCGTCCGCAGGCAGATTGGCGTCGGGGACCTGATGGCCTCAGCGGCTCTTCCGTTCTTATTTCCGCCGCGACGGGTGGCTGATCAATTTTTTGGCGATGGATCGTTGCGCCTAAATGCGCCGCTGAGTCCAGCGATCCATCTGGGTGCAAACCGCATTTTTGTGATCGGCGTGCGCGGCGAGGAGCCCGCGCTGCAAACCTACCAGGGGAAGGTCGTCAGTCCGACTTTGGGCGCGATCGGTGGCTCGCTGTTGGACATCCTATTCAACGACAACCTAGAAGCCGACATCGAGCGGCTTCAGCGCATCAACTCCACAATCTCACTGATCGCACCCGACGCGGCAAACGATACCGCTCTGCGCCCAATTTCGATATTCGTGCTGCGGCCGTCGCAAGAGATCGAAGATATCGCCTATCGTCACGTCCATCGTTTTCCCTGGACAATTCGTGCGCTGCTCAAAGGTATGCGCGCCGACGGGCCGCAGTCGCCCTTGTCGAGCTATCTACTCTTCGAAGCGGAATACTGCTCGGAGCTCATCGAGCTCGGTTACACAGACACGATGAAGCGCAAGGGCGAAATAATGAAATTTTGCGGGGCCATGGATAGAGCGCAGCATCCGCACGCCGCTGGAAGTTAGGTGCGTTCGATCCTTCCGTTCGCCTTCTCAGGCCGCCGCGCGCCGCGCTGCGGTTGAAGTAAGCACCCTCTAAAATAAGAAGATGGCGGCCAGATAAGCGAGATAAAGCAAAACCAGTAGGATTCCGCTGTCGCGCGAAAGGCCTCTCCGCGTGGCAGCGGCCGAAACCATGGCGAAGGCCGTCATACCTATGAGCCACAGGGAGCTGATGGTCACGGTTTGGGGAACTTCGAACTGACCATACACGAGGCTCGTAAGACAGATCCCTCCGAGAATATTGATCGTGTTGCTGTTCAACGTCTCACTGACCACGGCGACCCCACGACCATCGGTCGCCAGTTTGACGGCTGCAATAGCGTTTGGAATCGAGGTGACGACGGCGAGGCCGACGTATCCAACCGCAATATGCGACAACGACCATGCATCGCCAAGCAGGACCGCCATTCGCACCATCGTCTCGCAGGACGCGACGAGCACCACGATGCTGCCAACGGCGAAAGCGATATCAAGCCACCGCAACGACGGCACTCGCCTGCGTCTTCTGGTGTCGCGATGTGCTTGGTCGACGGCAGTCTGAAGAAACGACCGCACACTCTTTGAGAGCGGCAGACGTTTGATTCGACTTGAACGCAGCGATGACAACACGGCATAGGGTACGAAGACGAAGATGATCGCGGTCGACGCAGCCCACGGCGGAGACCATCCAACGACCAAGGCCAAGGCCAAAACGGTTACAAGCAGACCCACACCACCGTTCAGCAACAATCCCGCGCGGCCGATATCGATGCGCCCAACCGCTATCGCGCTCAATCCAAGCAGGCCGGCGAGATTGAAGATATTGGATCCCAGCACAACGCCGATGGACACGTCGTGATGCCCGAGGCTGAGGGACGCCACAGCGGAGGAAAGTTCCGGTGCGTCGGCCCCCAAAGCGACGGTCAGTCCGAGCAGAGCTTCGGGAAAGCGAAGTGCCACTCCGATGCGTTCGAGGCTCGTCGTAAAGACGATGCTGGCGGCACACATGATCACCGCAGCAATCAGAAACAGCGCGATGTGTCCGATCACTGGGCGCCGTCTTGATCGGCATCGGTGGGCTCACCGTTGCCGTCGGCCGTCCCGGCCGTCGTTTCCCCGGCCTCTTCTTTGTCTTCTTTGTCGAGGTCCGCCGCCAGGTCGACGTCCTGGGCCGCCATGGTCAAGCCTGCAACCGGAAACGATTTGCCGATCTCCAAGAATTCATTGCCGAACATGTCATAGAAGCGTCCGCCGTGAATGCTGAAGGGGAGAAATACGAATGAGGAGTCCTTCGAGATACGCGTCAACTCCTCGATCTCGCCCTTGTGCGCAAGAACATCGGCCTCGATGCGAAACTCCTCGAGTTTCTTCTTGAGTTCTTGCTCCGCCTGGGACGCGTCTTGACCGGCCTCCGGGTGCACGAGTACACGCATCTTGGATCCACGCCAATCCGACGAATGCGTGAGTATGTGAGCAAGCAGCAACATCAACTCGCCGGTTCGATTTGCGCGCCAGTAGACGTCGACGACGCGGAGCTTCGGCTCGCGCTGGTTCAACGCCTCCCACTCTTCCGGGCTCGCGTCCAACACCAAGAGATTGCAGCCAAGTCGAAAGGCGACACGCAGATTTCGGCTGAACTGTCGCACGCCCGGCGCGGCCAGCGCCGATGCCTGCCCGTCGATCCAATTCGCCACGACCGTATTTGCCTTCAGCGGTCCGATTCCGGTCGCTTGGATGACCGACGAGATCGTCTGATCCAAGTTCTCACCGGTCACGACGAGCGGGAACGCGGCAAAGCCTCCGCTTCGAATTTCGTCGGTGAGTTCCTTGAGGGCCTCTTCTCGGCCTTCCAGAAGGGTCTCGCTGTTGCCTTCCAAAATGCGCACGACGGTCGCCAGACTGCTTTCGCCTTCGATCCATGAGGTGAGGCGCAGAAGACGCAAGCGACGCTCGGGCGAATCCGAAAAGACCAAGAGTTGCGGCCGCCAGTCTCGCGGATGCTCCTCTTGCGATGCGGCAGCCAATAGGTGGCTTCGCGCTTCTTGCAGGTTGTGAGACCGGCGGCTGTCGGCCCAGCGCGCGGGTACGGCGCGAAATTCCAGATACTGATAGATGCCAAACACGATTGCAGCGGCGGCAATTGCCGCGCTCACATCGATCGCCAGCATGGCGGCAAAGCACACAACCGCACCGATCAGACCAACCGTTGGATGGTAAAGTCGAAATCGCGGACGAAATGCCGGGCTGCCGGAAGTCGCCTCATAGTAAGTCGCGTAGTTCAGCAACCCGTAGGAAATCAGAAAAAACATCGAGACGATCGCAGCGATCGCATTCAAATCACCGGCCAAAATCACCGCGAGCGCGACCGCACCGGTGAGAGCGACTGCGCGCCTCGGGTTCTCCGTGGGACCGGTGCCGACCGCAAACGGTTGGAGCAACGGGAAGATGCGGTCGCTCGCCAGGGACTGAAGAATACGCGGCGCGCCGAGAAACGAGGCCAAGGCGGACGACAGGGTGGCTGCGGCGAGACCGGCGTCCACGAGAACGGGCGCAGCGGCGATCCGTTTCATGGAGAGTTGATCCGATATCAAAACCGCCGACGGGAGCGCGCCGGCGAACAAGACGGCGCAGCCGAAATATATGACCATCGACAGGAGGACGGACGCGAGCACGCCTCGAGGAATGCTCTTGGCAGGATACGCAAGGTCCCCCGACATGCTGACGCCCTGAGTGAAACCGGTGACAGCGGGAAAGAAGATTGCGAACGCAGCAGATATTGCGATCCCTCCAGGTGGAACGGACCAATTCTGCAGGAGCAAGTTTGCGTCCCAGTTATTCAGAGATCCTGTCGCGAACGCCGCAAGAGCCGCGGCTATCGCCGCCATGACGACAAATTGGAATCGTGTCGCCCAATCAGCACCGAGCCAAGCAAGCACAGCAAGTACGGACGCCGCGGATACGCCGAAGATGCGCACTATGAACGCGTCGCTTTGCCCGCTCATGGCGGCTGCAGCCTCAGCAAACCCGATGCAATAGAAGCCGACTGAAACCGCTTGGGCGAGAAATAGAACAAGCCCGATGGCGCCGCCGAAGCCAAGACCGAGCGAGCGCGAAATCAAATAGTAGTCGCCGCCAGCCTTTACCGGAAAATTGGTCGAGATCGCCGCAACCGAAAGCGACGTGACAAGCGAAATCAGATTCGCCAGTGCAATTACGATTAGGGCTTGCTCCAGCCCTCCGCTGCCGACGATATAGCCAAGACGAAGGAAGAGAATAATGCCGAGGATGGTGAGAATGCTCGGCGTGAAGACGCCGGCAAAAGTACCCAGGCGCCCTCGGTTGTCGGCATTGGTATCCATCGGCCGTTGCTGATTCGGTTTATCGCTGCCTAATTTGAATATTATACCATCGTGGCTCGGGCGGAACCGAACCCCGCCATGTCGCCTCTCAGACAGTCCAATCGCAAACACGTCGTGGCACGCTGGAATGAACGAGCAAGATCACCCATCCGATCCGTCTTTCCCGAGGGAGCCGATCGACGCTCTCGCCGCGCCGCTCCGCAAGTTTCTTCGAACAGAGAGTTCCGGCGGTATCGTCCTCATGCTCGCGGCCGTTGCCGCGATTCTCGCCGCCAACAGTTCTTTGAGCGGAGCTCTCGAAGCGATCTGGGGTACTCCCGTCGGGATTCGGATCGGCGATGCGGTCTGGGAGTATCCGCTGCGCCATTGGATCAACGACGGGCTCGTCACCCTATTCTTCTTCGTCGTCGGCCTCGAGATTAAGCGCGAGTTCGTCGTCGGCGAGCTGAGTGTTCCCGGCGCCGCGGCCCTGCCCGTCGCCGCCGCAATCGGCGGGATGATCGTACCTGCGGGCATTTTTCTCGCGTTGACGCATGGCCAGAACGGATCCTCCGGCTGGGGCGTCGTCATGGCGACGGACATCGCTTTCGTTGCCGGATGCCTCGCCCTGCTCGGCAATCGAATACCGCAAAGCCTGCGAGCATTCATTTTGGCTTTGGCGATTATCGACGACATCGGCGCCATCCTTGTGATCGCCGTCGGCTACGGTCACGGTTTGCATCTGTTGCCGTTTGCGGCGGCGCTGGTCGGCTTGGCCATCGTGGCTCTGCTGCAGTGGCTCGGCGTCAGAGCGATGTTGGCCTATTGGTCGGTCGGACTGCTGACATGGGCGGCGATGCATGAATCCGGCATCCACCCCACGATCACTGGTGTCGCGCTCGGCGTTCTCACACCAACGTCGGCATGGGTGAACCGAGGCAGACTGGGCCGCTTCCTGGATTGGGCCCGGCACGCCAGGTCGCAGACGCCGGACGGCTTGGCAGCAGAGCCGGCATCGGTGCGGCAAACCCTGGCTCGGGCAACCAAGGAGAGCATTGCGCCCCAGCAGAGATTGGAGGACGCGCTGCACCCGTGGTCGGCATTCGTCATCCTGCCGCTTTTCGCGCTGGCGAATGCGGGCGTCGCTATTTCCATTGAGAATTCGTTAGACTTGCTTTCCGTCGCGATCGTTTTGGGTCTGGCGATCGGTAAACCGCTTGGAATTTGCACGTTCGCATGGGCTGCCGTTGCCGTTCGAGCGGCGCGCAAACCTCCGGACGTTACTTGGACAATGCTGCTGGGCTCTGGGATGCTCGCCGGCATCGGATTCACGATGGCGCTGTTCATCGGCAATCTTGCGTTTGAGAGCGAGGCGCTCCAATCGGCAAAGCTCGGCATACTCGCGGCGTCGATCATTGCCGGAGCGGCCGGCGTCTTGGTGCTGTTCCTGGTCTGCCCGAGCAGCGATCGTAAGGGAGCGTAGAGGCACAAGCCGGCCGCCACTCATTGGGCGGCCGCGGCCTCAAAAATTCGCGCGAGGCCTTCGACGAGCTGGTCGTCCGTGTAGAGCAACGGATCGTCCAAATTCTCGACCATGCCCTTCATCGTCAACAGGCCGAGCGCCGCCCCGTATGCGAGGAACGCCATCAGGCGGGGCTCGACGCGCGCGCGGCCCGGCCGTCTCTTGCGCTCCTCGGCAATCAGCTTCGCCGCGCCGCCGAACCAAAGATCGTTGAGCGGCCGGATGCGCGCGAATTGTTTTGCATCGAAGTGGATCGCATCCTTGCCGGCGACTTGGCCGTGGAGGAAGGCAAGCCGAAAATCGTCGAGGCGCGGCGCAAAACCCTTCACGGATTCACGAACGACGGCGCGTAACGCGGCGCCCCCGCTCTTGGCCTCCGCGACAGCGCTGGCGACGGCCTTCGCATGGCTCTCGAGCACGCCGAAGACCATCTCGAAGAACAGCGCGTCCTTCGACGGGTAGTAATAGTAGAGCGAGGCCTTCGACATCCCCACTTCCTTAGCGACCGCCGCGAGCGTCGTTGCTGCGATGCCATCGCGGAAGAGGACGCGGCGCGCGCCCGCCAATATTTCCTCGCGCGACGCGTCGCGGCGGCGCTCCCGGCGCGCGATGCGGCCGGCACTCTCGGCGCCGCGCTTTTTCGGACGCTTCAGCGCGGACCTTGCGGCCCTCGGATTGCGGGTGCTGGCTTCGGCCATAACTTCGTCACCACCGGTTGCTTTTTCGACCGTCGGTCGATATTCTCGACCAATAGTCGAAACACTCGAGCAAAGCGAGAGAAAAATCATGAGCGATCTCAGCCTGCAAAACCCGGTGTTCGCCACCTACGCCATCGCCGCCACGATCATGATCCTCAAGGCCGTGGCCATGTCCTGGCTGACTGTCGTGCGCATGATGCAGGTGAAGGGCGGCTTCCGCTCGCCCGAGGATTTGAGGAAGACGCCGCTCAATCCGAACCCAAATCCTGACCAGATCAAGCCGAACGAGAGCGTGGAGCGCATCCGGCGCATCCAGATGAACGATCTCGAGAACCTGCCGTTTTTTCTGGTGGCCGGTCTCCTCTACGTGCTGACTGGGCCCTCGCTTCTGCTCGCCCAGTCGCTTTTCTATGGGTATGTGGTGTCGCGGCTCCTGCATTTCGGCGCCTATCTCACGGCGCAAACTCACGACGTACGCGCCACGTTTTGGACCGTGGGTTCGTTGATCCTCATTTTCATGGCCGGTCGAACGCTGCTCGCCGCACTTGGCGTTTGAACGGCGCACGTCAATCGATTCGGACCGTTGCTGCACCCGCGCTCGTTACCTCTCCCCCATCAACCGAGGGAGAGGTAAAAAGAGCTCATGACTCAACGCTATCAATGCGACGTGGCGATCATCGGCGGGGGAATCGCGGGCGTCACGGCGGCGCTCGAGCTGATCGCCGCCGGCAAGTCAGTCGCCATTTTCGAAACTGAGGGGCAAGAGCGGTTCGGCGGCTCGGCGCTCGAATCCTTCGGTGGCCTCTTCTTTGTCGACAGTCCCGAGCAACGTCGCGCGCGCATTGCCGACAGCTGCGAGAAGGCGCTCAAAGACTGGGAGAGCTTCGCGCAGTTCGGCGCCGACGAATTGTGGCCGCGCAAATGGGCGGCGCATCTTGTCGAACGCGCGACGCCCGACGGGCGCGATTATCTGCGCGCCAAGGGCTTGAGCTGGTTGCCGGTCGTGTTGTGGGTGGAGCGTGGGCTCGACGTGCCGGGCAACTCCGTGCCGCGGTTTCACTTGAGCTGGGGCACCGGCAAACGCGTCGTGACGCAAATCATCGCAGCCCTGCGGGCGCACGCGAATGCTGGGCGACTTCAAACGCATTTTCATCATCGCGTCGAACGGCTCGAGACGAATGGCGGGCGCGTTGTCGGCTGCTCGGGAAAGAGCGATGCCGGCGACTTTACGGTCGACGCCGGCGTCACTGTCGTCGCCGCGGGTGGCATCGGTGGCAGCTTGGCGCAGGTGCGCAAGCATTGGGATCCGGGCCGCGGCGCGAAGCCGCCGGAGACCGTCCTGCTCGGCACGCATCCGTCGGCCGACGGCGGCGCGCTCGAAGCGGCGCAAGCGATCGGCGCGCAACTGACGCATGTCGGACGCATGTGGAACTACGCGGGCGGTGTTCGCCATCCGCAGCCGGATTGGCCCGATCACGGCGTGAGCCTGGTGCCGCCGAAGTCGGCGCTGTGGGTCGACGCGACGGGCAAGCGATTGATGCCGCCGATCGTCTCCGGCTTCGATACGCATGAGATGGTGCGGCGCGTCGCGCTCGCGCCGCACGGCTATACCTGGCAGATCCTGAATCGGCGCATCGCGCTCAAGGAACTCGCCGCGTCCGGCGCCGCATGGAATCCGGCGGTGCGCGACAGGCGCCTTCTGAAATTCGTGCTCGACACGATCACCGGCAACAGGTGGATCGTCGACGCGCTATCGAAGTCGCCGGACTTTGCCGCCGCCGCGACTTTGGGAGAGCTCGTCGACAAGATGAATGCGATGAACAACCCCGTGCGGGTTGACGCCAACGTGCTCGAAGGCGAGCTAAAGACCTTCGACGCCACGCTCGACGATTCTTCGTGGGCCGACGATCAACGCAAGCAGATCGAGACGTTGCGTGCCTATCGCGGCGACCGCATGCGCCTCGCCAAGAACATCGCGATCCTCGACGAAAAGGCGGCGCCTCTCATCGCGATCCGCGAGCATGTGGTGACGCGAAAATCGCTGGGCGGCATCGTCACAGATTTGCAGAGCCGCGCGCTCGACGCCAAGGGCGAGGCCATTCCTGGCCTCTATGCCGCCGGCGAGTCGGCCGGGTTCGGCGGAGGCGGCAGTCACGGCTGGCGCGGGCTCGAAGGCACATTCCTGCTCTCGAGCATCATCACGGCGCGCCGCGCGGCGGAATCGATTACAGGCGGAGGCTGAACGATGGAAACCTTTGCCGCATGCGGCGCAGCCTTTCTCATTTCCGTGCTCTGGTTCGACTTGATGTTCGATGTGCAGGTTCGCGGTACGCCACGCGGCCAGCCCATACCGGCACCCGCGCTGCAGTCGATCGCCTCATACTATCGGCGCGTGACGACCGATGCGCGTCCGATGAACTTGCTGGTTGCGGCCGTGATGCTGGCAACGCTGATGTTGCTCGTTGCCGAACTCGCGACCGGAAGCGTTCCGGTATGGATCGCAGGGCTGTCACTCGCGGCAGCGCTGTCCGCGATTGGTTTTGCGCGCGTGCGCATCGTGCCGGATGCGGTTCGGCTCGGTCGCGGGGCGGATACCATCCAAGAACAATCACGCTTGGCGCGTTCGATTTTCCTCGGCCACCTTTACTGTCTCGGGGCGATGGTGATCGTCCTCGCGTTGCAGCTCGGCGTGCCGTGGTTGGCGTAGCTTAGGCGCCGCCCGAAGCGTCACGATCGACCGCCCTCCGGATAGGCGGGATGCAGGTTGGCCACGCGCTTGGGGAAACGCGCAAAACCGAGCATTTGTGCGCGTTTGCGCACTCCCTGGCGCCTTTGCAGGGGCGGGTTCCCCGCGTAGCATTGCGAATCCGCCATGGCAGATGCGACACGCAAACTGGCCACGATCGTGGCTCTCGACGTTGCCGGTTACTCCGCGCGCACGGAGGCCGACGAGGCAGGCACGACCGCCGAAGTCGCTGCCCTGCATAAGGAAGTCGCCGCAATCGCGCAGCGGCACGGCGGGCGCGTGTTCAATACGGCGGGCGACGGCTTCATGCTCGAGTTCCCATCGAGCCTGCTCGCCGTCGAAGCGGCATTCGAACTTGCCGAAACCTGCAATCCCAAAGTGCGCGTCGGCGTGCATCTGGGCGACGTGATGGTGCAGCCGAACGGCGACTTGCTCGGTCATGGCGTCAATGTCGCCGCGCGATTGATGGCACAAGCAGCGCCCGGAACGGTTCTCGTCTCCGCCGACGTCCGGCGCATGATGCGCGGACCGCTCGCGCATTCGTTGCGCTCTCGCGGCACGATCAAATTGCCGAAGATGTCGGAGACGATCGAAGTCTTCACCTTCCTGCCGGAAGCGCCGCCGCGGCGCACGATCAAAGCGCGGCTCAACTATCTCTCGGCTCTGTTTCATGCGCGCGTGCCGCCGCGCGTCGCACTCGCCGGCGGCGCGCTCATCGTCGCGGCGCTCGCCGTCGGAGCCACACTGTTTCTGCTGCGCGCCGTGCCGTCCGAATCCGACGTGCCTTTCGCGTCCGTCGCGGTGATGCCGTTCGAGAGCCTGAGCTCGCAGAAAGAGGCGAAGTATTTTGCGGTCGGAATCCAAGACGAGATACTGACGCGGCTTGCCAAGATCGGCTCGCTGAAAGTCATCTCGCGCACGTCGACCGCGCAGCTGGCGAGCCGGCCCGACAACCTGCAAGACATCGCGCGCCAGCTCGGCGTCGCGAACATCCTCGAAGGCAGCGTGCAGCGCGAAGGCGATACGGTGCGCGTGAACGTGCAGCTGATCCGCGCCTCTTCCGGCGATCACCTCTGGGCCGATACCTTCGACCGCAAGCTCGACGATATCTTCAGCGTGCAGAGCGATATCGCCGTTTCCATCGCGGCGGCGCTGAATGCGACGGTCACCGAGGAAGAGAAGAAGGAGATCGCGCTCCAATCGACGACAGTACCCGGCGCATACGATGCCTATCTGCGCGGGCTGTCGGCCTTGCACGACCGTACCGGCATGGACAAAGCAACGGCGGCCTTCCACGACGCGATCGCGCTCGACGACAATTTCGCGCTCGCCTGGGCCTATGTCGCGCGGCTGGAGTCGCAGATCTATGCCTGGCGGGAGGCGACGCCGGAGCAGCATGATCGCGCACAAGTGGCGCTCGAAAAGGCTTCCCGCCAGCCGGACCTGCCGGAGGTGCAGCTCGCTCAAGGCTTCTACGCTCTCTACGTCGAGAAGGACTACGGCAAGGCTCGCGAGCAGTTCGAGAAGGTGCATGCGACTTGGCCGAACGACATCGAGAGCTTCCTCGCGCTCGGTTCGATCGCGCGCCGCCAGGAGCGGTGGGTGGAAAGCCGCTCGTATTACGAACAGGCCGTCGCGCTCGACCCACTGCGCGTCGACCTACGATCGAACCTGCTCAGTGTGCTCGTCGCGACGCGCGATCTCAAAGCGGCGCTGGCGGCGGCAGACGACGCGCTCGTTCGTTGGCCGACCAATGTCGGCCTGGTCGCGGCGAAAGTGCGGATATTGCAGAACCTCGGCAGGCTCGACGAAGCCGACGCGCTGTTGAAGCCGCTGCGCTCGCGCCCGGAACGTTATGTGACCAGACGGATCGTCTCGCAGGCGCTCTACAGCCGCAAATACGATGATGCCATTGGGACGCTGCAGACCTTGGTAGCGCAAGAGACCGACGCGCTCGACGCAGCACGCCTCAAGGTGGATCTCGGCTACTTGCTAGCGCTGAAGGGAGACGCGGCGGCCGCAACGCAAGACCTCACAAGTGCGCGCGACGCGCTCGCCGCCGAATATCAGCGGCAGCCGAAGAACGCCGGCGTGCTTCACTCGTTGGCCTGGGCCTATTGCTATCTGGGCGATCGCGCGAAGGCGGAGGACTATGTTCAGCGCGCGATGGAAGTCTCACCCATCGCTCACTCGCGCTACGAAGACTCGCAGATGCGCATCTGGGCCTATTTCGGCGACGCCGATCGTGCGATCGGCGCCCTCGAACGTCTGCAACAGATGCCGAGCGGCTACTACACGCCGGCCATACTTCGCCTCGACCCCATCTTCGACAAGGTGCGCGGCGACCCGCGCTTCAAGGCCCTCGCCGCCGAAGACGCGAAAGTGAACTGACGTCTCTCCTTGCGGGCAGAGAGACAAGACTCCCGTAGCGGCGGCGCGAGGCAGAGCGACGCTGATGACAAATCTGCCAACGTCGGGCGCGCAGCGTCCGTGCCCGCCTAAATCCAGGGATCAATGATGCCCATCGCGGCGGCGATCAAACAGATCGGGACTGTCAATGCCGCCACATATGAGAGCTGGCGCATGCCATCCGCGAACGTAGCGTTCGGCACTTTGGCGAAGGCCTTGTTCTCGATGTCGCGCAGCGGCGGGACTACCCAAACCAGCACGTTGCTCAGCATTAGTGCCAACGGAATTCCTGCGAAGATCGCCGCGATTACAATAAGCGCGGGCGCCGGGCCAGGCATGTGGCGACCGAGTGTGCCCGGATGAAGCAGTTCGTGAAGCGCAAATCCGGCATACAAGAGTGTGCCGCAAACGCTGAGTATGCTGGCGGCGACGATCAAGAGCTTTGCGGTTGCGGCCCACGCCGGAATGGAAGCCCTTGCTGCCTGCCGCTGCTCGAACTCCTCGCCATATTTCCGGAGACGGTCGCGAAGCCTTCTCATCCTCAATCAGTAAACTTTGGTGGCCGCTTTTCCAGGTTCGACATCACCGCTTCGACTTGATTGGGTTTGCCGCCTAGGGCTTCCTGCTCCGCCGACTCCATCATCAGTCCTTCGGCGATGGGCGCGAAGGGCGTCGTATTGAGCAAACGCTTGGCGGCGCGGATGGCGTCCGGGCTCTTGTTGGCGATCTCGCGCGCGGTCGCCAGCGCTTCGGCGCGCGGGTCTGAGGCGATCCGGGTTATGATGCCGAGGCGCGCGCCCTCCTCCGCCGTGAAGACACGACCGGTGTAGGTGAGTTCGCGCACGATGTCGTCGCGCACCAGAGTGCGCAGCAGCTGCGTACCCGCCATATCCGGCACCAGGCCCCATTTGATCTCCATGATCGAGAGCTTCGTGTCGGGCGCGGCGTAGCGCATGTCGGCGCCGAGCATCACCTGGAAGCCGCCGCCGAAGGCGACGCCATGCACCGCCGCGATCACAGGCACCGGCACCTCGCGCCAAACCCAAGCCGCGTATTGCGGGCGATTGGCGATGCCGTTGGTGCGCGTGGTCAAGCGGCCGATGGCGCTACGCGACGGATCGCGCGCACCCATGCGCTGGAAGTTGCCCATGTCGAGCCCGGCGCAGAAGGCGCGGCCCTCACCGGAGATGACGACGCAGCGCACGCCGCGTTCCGTCTTCACCCGATCGCCGGTGGCGATCAGCGCCTCGAACATCGCGTCGTCGAGCGCGTTCATCTTGTCGGCGCGCACGAGCCGCACGTCGGCGACGCCGTTGTCGATCGAGACGGTGACGCGATCGTTCATTTCGATTGCCCCACGCGCGCGTTGAGCCAGGCCGTCGCATTGCCGATGGCGTCGTGACCCTCTGTCAGAAAGCCGGAGAAGATGTGCCAGACATGCGGCATATGCGGCCAGACTTCGAGCTTCACCTCGACGTCGGCGGCGGCCGCCTTCTGTGCGAGCGTGATCGAGTCGTCCAGCAACACCTCGGCCGAGCCGACTTGGATCAGGAGCGGCGGCAAGCCGGCGAGGCTCGCGTTGACGGGCGATGCGAGGCCTTCACCGCGGCGCGCGCCTGCGTACGCCTTCGCATAGTTGTGCAAACCGTCGGCGGTCACGATCAAGTCGCTCTCAGCCTTGCTCTTGAGCGAAGCCCCTCGCCCTTCGAGATCGACCCAGGGCGAGATCGGCCAGGCGGCGGCCGGAAGCGCAATCTTCTTGTCGCGCAATGCGAGCAACGTCGCGACGGTTAGTCCGCCGCCGGCGGAGTCGCCCGCGATCGCGATGTGCGACGGCTTGATGCCTTCCTTCAGCAAGAACTGATACGCGGCGACCGCATCGTCGATCGCCGCCGGATATTTGTTCTCGGGCCCCAGCCGATAGTCGATCGCGAGCACGCGCCCTTTGAACGATTTGGCGATCTGCGCCACGAGCGTGCGATGCGTTTTCAAGGACCCCGCGCAGTAGCCGCCGCCGTGTAGATAAAGGAGAACACGGTCTTGTGATGCGTCAGCAGTCTGCGACCACTCGGCGGCCATGTCGCCGATTTTCAATGCCGTCGTGGAGACGCCTTCGACGGGCGGCAATGCTTCCAGCGCCGCTTCCATATTTGCACGAGCCTTGGGCCAGTCGTCCGTCGGGCCCTCTTTCGGGATGGCACGCAGCATCGAATTCACCATCTCAAGCTCGGCAGCGCTCATGGCGGCGTCTCCTCTGGTTTCCGTTCAGGCCACCTTCGCACCCTTTGGCCGGTTGTGTCAT
This sequence comes from Alphaproteobacteria bacterium, assembly GCA_016124635.1. Lineage (GTDB taxonomy): Bacteria > Pseudomonadota > Alphaproteobacteria > Micropepsales > Micropepsaceae > SZUA-430. Next base: position 138,652 of record WGNJ01000018.1, read on the forward strand.
TCCCCGGCCGCACGAATTCGCCCTCATGCCGTCGCCTGCCTCCCCTGGCGACAGGCGCCCCGAACTCGGCTAGGCTCCGCGCCCTTCGAAGCTAGATAGCGATGGGGTACAGAATGAAGTTGAGGCTTTTGGTTGGCGGCTTGGCGTTGTTGGCCGCCGCCGCAGGTACGTCGTTCGCCGACACGCCTGCAACGACTGAGACACCCGCAGCGACACCGGCGACGTCAAGCGGCGACTCGCAAACGCCGGCAACGGAGACACCCGCGACGACCGACGGGCAGACTGCTGGCCAGCCGGATCCGAACGAGAAGATCTGCAAGAAGGACGAGACGACGGGCTCGCGCATTTCCAAGGTCTGCAAGACACGCAAAGAGTGGGAAGACGACGCGAAGAACGACAACGGTTTCTGAAGTCGTCCGTCGGACAAGCCAGTGATCGAAGGGCCTCGTTCAAGCGAGGCCCTTTTTTTGTCACGAGCTCGCTCGCGCCGACACGAAGGGAGCCTCGTAGTGCTCGACCGTCGGGAACGGATCGTAGAAATGATGCAAGAGAGTGCGCCACTCCTTGTAGCGATCGGAGCCGCGAAAACCGACGGTATGATCTTCGAGCGTGCGCCACTCGACGAGGAGCAAATAGCGGTTCGGCGTTTCGACACATTTGCGTACCGCAAGGCTCATGAAGCCCGGGCTCGCGGCGATCAGCGCCTTGGCCTCGAGCATGGCCGCCTCGAACGCTCGTTCTTGGCCGGCACGGACATTTAGAATTGCTGTTTCCAGGATCATGATGCGAACTGTCAGCCAGCGCACACGCGCCTGGCAAGAGCGTCAAAATTGGGCCATTGCCTTGGCCCACGTGCGCCCGTATGGTCCCGCGCCTTCAGACGGGCGGCTTCGCGCCTGCCCCATGATTCCAGCGCCAGTTGGGGTATAGCCAAGCGGTAAGGCAGCGGATTTTGATTCCGCCATTCCCAGGTTCGAATCCTGGTACCCCAGCCACTTCACACCTAAACCCCTGAACTCAATCGCAGATCGAGCGCGCCCTTCGTTAACTCTAGAGGGTTCTCTCGGAATGCTCCCACATTGCTCCCACATCGCCCTGAAGAGAGGGGTCTATTTCTTCCGCCGGCGCGTCCCTGGGGACCGCGGCGCCGAGGTCACTATCTCCCTCCGCACGCGATCGTTTAGAGAGGCTCAATGGCTTGCAGCCTCTCTCAGCTCTTCATTTGATCGAATGGTGCGTGAATTGGGGGATGATCCCAACATATCCGAGATCGTTCGGGCGTTCCTCAAGCGGCAGCTGGACTTCGACCTGGCTCATCGTGCGAGTTCCAACGGCAAGGGCATTTACCCGCCATACGAGCTGCGCGAAGACGACTTGAAGTTTTTGGATGCAGAGATTGCTTCAGCGCGCATCGAGCTTCGGGATCGGCTGTACGATCACCAGGGCCCCCTCATTGATGAGATTATGGAGAAATACACTGTACCCACCCATCTCCGGCAGGTACTCGCGCATGGCATTTTGAGGGCTAGGCTCGAGGCACTTGAGATAATCAGGGAACGCACGCTCAGCGATTCATCGTCGCTACTTCGAGACGATGAACGTGCCGAAGTGATTGCACCATTGTCACGAAAAGCTGAACCCGCACTGAAGGCGCCCGACAACCTGGGGCCAATGCTATCCGCCGTTCTCCCTGATTTCCTTACTGCAATGACGGAGGACGTTGGCTGGAGCGGTCAGACACGAGCGCAAAACGAGGCGACCTATGAGCTGTTCCTTCGCGTCTGCGGCGACGAGGCCATCATATCCTATGAACGACGCCACCTTGGAGATTTCTATAATCTGCTGAGGAGGCTGCCCGCGTTATACGCAAAGTCGCCCGCCTACCGAGGCAAGTCCGTTACGGAAATCGTGCAGCTTGGGGAGAGCCAGGGAGCCGAGCGACTTGCGATGCGCACCATCAAACGGCACTTCGCAGCACTACACCGGCTCTTCGGCTACCTGAAGCGGCAAGGTCTTTACTCCGCTGAGAATCCGGCTGCAGATTTCGAGTTCCCGACGCAAGGACGCGCAAATCAGAAGCGCAAAATGTGGGAAGGCGAAGCGCTCACAAAGCTCTTCTCGTCGCCCGTTTGGGCGGGCTGTAAGTCGAAGGACCGGCGCTCGATTGCCGGATCCGAAGTGATTTTCGACGAGCGGTATTGGCTCCCCATCCTCGGCCTCTTCCATGGCAATCGGCTAGAAGAGTTCGCTCAGCTTCGTCGCGGCGACGTCCGCCAAGAAGCCGGTGTGTGGTTCTTCGACATCCACGATGAGGGGGAGCGTCAGCTCAAGAATGAGCAATCGCAACGCCGCGTGCCCGTTCACCCGAAGGTTCTCGAATTGAATTTCGTCGACTATGTGAAGTCGATCTCTCATGCGCCCGAAGCGCTACTCTTCCCCGATCTGACACCGGGCGGGCCGGACAAGAAGCTCGGTTATCATTTCACGAAGTGGTGGACGACTTACCGGCGTAAGGTCGGCGTATACGAGAAGGGACTCGACTATCACTCGTTCAGACATGGAGTGACGACGAAGCTATATGGGGCGGATGTTTCGGAGCCGCTCGTAGACGAACTAACAGGACATGAGGGTCAGTCGACAAGCCGGAGGGTTTACAAAAAAGATCTTCCGCTGCGCATGCTCTACGAGGCTATTTCAAAAGTGTCATGGCCCGAGGTCGAAGGATTGTTGTCAAAGTTCGGGAGCCCGTTGGAACGAGATTGAACGCCGAGCATTTTAGTTATGCGGGCGCGGCTGCGCGTCGTTGCAACGCCGGAGCTTAAGCGACGTTTGAGCCCTATGCCGGCCAGTGAATGGGCGCTCATTTGCCTTTTGGCTGCGTGTCTTTTCCAGACTCGAGTTTTCCAGACTCAAGCAATTTGGCACGATATCGTTCGATCGCTATTGGGCTAGCGCGCATAGCGGGAAATCGCTCTCGAAGCGTGACAAGGTCGTCGACCGTGCAGCCAAATTCTCCGGCCAATTCTTTCCAATTGGCGCCGGCTCTCAGCCGCTCGTTCACATAGGCAGCCGCTTTCTTTTGGTCCAGCTCATTATCCAACGGCACCTTGTTCGATGATCTCAGCGGGCGTGAAAAAACTCCACCCAAGATCCTCGTTCTTGAACTTCCCGTCCTTTTCCCGGTCATACGGCCTCCACTCCAACTCCCCGTCTGAGTTTCGTTCAAGTATCAATATGCATTCCGTCGGCAAGTTCCAAACAGACTCAATGGCGTCATTGATCGAGCTATTGACCACAATGCGAGCATCGGCGGCCGTTAGCTCGGCGTACCGAACGGCCGTCGGATTGTCGTGCAATATGCTCGCTAGAATTCCGCTGACATCACTCCCCTTCGGCAGCAGCTTGTTCAAAATCGCCAACTGCGCGAGGCCGGAGTTCACGAGCACCGCCTCGGTGCCTGCTCGAGGTTTTTTCTCTTTCTTGTCGCGCCCAACTGTATACAGGTCATAACCCAGCACCATTCCGAATAGGAAGATCGGATGCACGAAAACTGAGTGATGGTAGTAGAAGCGCAGGCTGTCCAAAAACACCTCTGGTCCAACGCTGCTTTCCCCAAGTTGTCGGGCTATCGCTAATGGATCTGTATCGATCCAGCCTCTCGGCACAATTCTACGTAGTTCTTGGCTGATTTTTCGTCCGTCGATCGATTGCAAGGATTTTCGCAATACGGCCAAGGAGAAGGGTGACTGTGAAATGCTGCGGAGGGCGCTCCTGATTGCCGAACTCTGCGTCGCCAGCGCTTCCAACTGCGTCAGCAACAACGGATCCGAAACAACCTCCTCAAAGCATTCCTCGATGATTTCCTCATGAGGCCGGTTCTTACCTTCGCCGTCCGTTTTCGCTTTGACCTTTTCATTCAGTTGCCCATCTGCGACTTCGAACGTGCGATCGAGTGAATCGTAGAAGGCCTCAAACTCCGCGCCAAGAACATTCGCGGAAGAGTTCAACTCCGCCAGGCGACTGTGGACGAAGTTTAGAGCGTCGAGGTCTCCTTGCTTCTGCTTGATTTGATTGGCTATCCAAGCCAGCCCAGCCGTGACCAAAACACCCAAAAGGGTGAGCGGGACGCCAATGGCGACTTGCAGCCACTGACCACGGTCGGCCCATAGAGCCAGATCAGCCGCCGCGCCGCTGAAAGCAAAACCGGCTGAGTAGGCTGCCAACCCAACTAAGGCCACGCCCAAAATTCCCAGCGCCCAGAACACACCGAAACCGCGCATTCTATCCCCCTCAGAACGCGCTTCAGTTTGCACGCGATAGCAACGAGGTCGAGAACTTGACGCTGTTTTAGTGAGAACGTTCCTCTCTTGAGTTGCATTTCAGCGCCAATGTCGGCCCTGTTATGCGCCTTGGAAGGCGAAAGTTTCAGGCAGGCAACAACGAAATGGGGAATGCATAGATCGTTGGCTTCCATGTTGATCCATGTGGCAGCCATCGTTGTTTGTTAAACGCCGCAAGCCAGCGTCCGATCAACAACAACGCACGGAGGGCTTTACCGGAGTTGGCGTTTTCGCAGGCGCCTGAGTTGACCTGGGGCCCCTTTTCGCAACCGCATTTAGCTCTTCGGCGATAAGCCGTTGGTCGAAAGGCGCAAGTCGCGCGACGCCGGCGCGTGACTGTCGACACGGGTCCACCCGCGCCCACCGGCGTTGTCGCCTCTGATAATGGCATTCCAACTCAAGTGCAGGCATCGCTCCATCGGGGCCATCACCGTCGCTGGCGTGACCCACCAATGCCGACCACGAGTTATTTCGTGCCGGAAGGTCGGTTCTAGGTCCAGCTTTGGCGCTTGAACCAGTAGTCAAAAGGATCGCTCTCTTCATTTCCGGGCATCCCTGTGGATTGTGTAGCGATCGGCTGTGCGAATGATGCACCGTGGACGTACGTTCGACGTCTCTCGTCGCTTGGCGAGAGACGATTCAAGCCATGCCCGATTCCTGAAGGACGATTCAAGCCATACACGGTCGCTCTCTCTTTGGAAGGTTTGGTAAGAAATTTACGGTGCTCTTCTTCCTTTTTTTTTGCTTCATCCAATTGCCTAAGGCGCTCGTTGTGGCGCTGCTCCGCCACCAGCCGCCGCTTCGCAGTTAGTTGTTCTTGGATGGTGAGCTGCGCACGGACCTCTGACACGCATCCCTTGCAAGCCTTTAACAACATCTTTTCGTAAACGTGACCGTCGCTACGCACGTAGTTCAAAATAAAGAGGTCGCTTTGAGACGTAGTTTGGTTTCAGAAGCCGAGAAATGAACTCTGCAACTAGTGAGCGCTCCGCACTTTCAAAATGCGGCATCAACAATCTCTCGAGCGTGGGGCGGCGATCATCTTTTCGCGACTTCGTCTTTGAGCGCCTACTGGTGATACGCGCATTGTTTGCCGGAGCTTCGCCCCTGGGTGTAGATGCTCTGCTCGTCGCCTTTTTCTGCTTCGTCTTCTTCCGCTTCGCCTGCAGAGACGGCTTTGCGACTGGTGCGGCGCCGGTCCCATCCGCGTGTTCAGGTGATCGAGGAGGACTTACCGGCCGGGCCCCCTTCAAGACTGAGGTATCCTGGAAGCGGTTAGCTTTTCCTACAACGATCACATCCTTTTTGCGTCCGTGAGAAAACGCCTGCCCCACGATCCGGGCTTCACTCTTTGGCGTTGGGAGAGCAGATAGAGTCTTGCGCCGCCCTTGCCGCTCCTTTTCCACTCGATACGCTCCTTGATCGTAGTAGCATTCTCATTTCCATCATAAATTTCGTGGGACTTAGTCGCAATTGCAGACGCAGCCCAAGGCTACGCGAACGCGTCTCGACCGTTCCGCAAACACGCCAACGCTCCGACCCCGGGTCCACCCGCGCCCACCGGCGTTCTCCCCCGCCCGACCGTGGCCGCTTCCAAACTCAACCGCGGTTGTCACGGGATTGCAGTGGAGCAGCTGAGATGGCGCCGGTGGACGCGGGTGCGTGCGGCGCTCAAGGAGTGCTGGCCGCGTCGGTAACCCGGGATCACGCAGACGAGCACGGAGGTTGCCAGCGCGTGAACACCAGAGGGACGCACTTGGTGAACGAAGCCACGACCAAATACTGACTCGTACAGACTCGCTGGACGGCCGCCCTGCCCCGACCTAGCGACCGGCAGTCAGCGAGTCTCCCGAGCCATCTGGAGTCATCCTAGAGCTCATTCGCCAACGGCGGTCGCCCGGCGGTCACGCAAGCTCAACGACGGGGCACAGATGATACGCGTCGCGTGGTTAATGCGGGTGGCGCCGCGGCCCGCGCCAGTGCCACGGGACTCTTCGGGCCAACCTCCGAGCAACAACAACATGCGAGGGGCTTTACCCGATTTTTGAAAGTAGGGCCCGGGGGTCTGTTTTTGTAAGCACTGGAGTTCGTTCTGGGGCCCCTTTTTGCGCCCGCGTCTCAAAAGGCGCAGAGCGATGCAACGACACACACACGTCGACGCCGGTCCACCCGCGTCCACCGGCGTTGTCGCCATGCGACCACGGCCCTCCAGCTCAATTGCGCCCCGCGAGATCGCGGTGGAGCCGCTGCGGGCGCCGGTGGACGCGGGTGCGTGCGGCAACGAACGTCGCGCGGATGGATGCATCGCGATCGCGAGCCAGTGCTTGATCTAATTGACCGCGACGACACCGCCGCGCGACTGCTGCCTCACAATCAACTCCAGAGAGTCATGGGATGGCGTTGGCCGGGAGGGATACCGACCTAGCCAAGAGACGCTCACGAGTCTCCTGAGTCATCTGGGAGTCACCTGGAGGCATCTCAATTCGCGGGGCTCGCAGCAGGCTCGCTTTTACCGTGCAGCCCACACGGATTCGATGGATCGCGCGGACGGAAAAGGGGGCGGGGCACGCCGCGGCGATGTCGATCAAGGACACGCCAGCGGACGCCGGTTTGCGGATGCGCACGGACGACACGAGCGAGCAGCGCATAGCAGCGCTCTCGCGAAGGGGAACGAGGCTCAGGACGTTGACGTTGCCAGTGCTGGCCAGACCCTAGCTGCGAGCGCATAAATGTCTTCGGCGCGTAGGCGCGGGCGCGCTTCACTCGTCATGCGGTGCGGCCCACACTTCCACTGTCGCATCTGTTACCGTGAACAGACCCACGGCTTCAGCCGCATCGACAAAGGTGTCATACGGCCCAAGGCTCTCCACATCGTCATCGGCGAAAAATTTATCGGCGTACCGATACACCACTAGCTCCCCTGCTCCCGCACCTGGACCTCCACTGTCCCACCGCTGGCGGCCGACCACTACGCCATTCTCGCGTACCTCTTCCATAAGGTCTCCGGGCTGCTCGTCCTCATCGAGTTTTCCTAGGTGCGGCATCAGCTTACACGTCGCTTCGCTATCGAAAAAACGCTCGGCCATGTTTCGTCCTCGAGGCTGACAAGTGTGCATTCTCAACCCAAAGCTCGCCGCGGGCACAGCAACAAGGGTCAGTCCGTTTTAGCGAGAGCGTCACTTCGCCCTCAAGAACTTCGCGCCCTCGTCTGTCAACACGACAAGATCAACCATAACATTGTATGCAACGAGATTAGCTTGCCGGAGCTTGTCGAGAACATCAAAAACCTCCACATCGCTCGCGCCAAACTGCTCTGCAAAGTACCTCGCTACATCGCCACCAGAAACTCCTTCGATACAGTAGGCTGAGCGGTCAGGTGCATCGCGAATGAACTGCAATACGTCCTTCTCGCTGAACGGCTTCGTCTCGGTCATTTGTAATGCCTATTTTCCTACCGGAGCCCGTCACGAAGGAGAGTTCGCGTCTCTCGTCAATTCAAAAACCATGTCGCCGACGAACCGCTTGAACGACTCGTTCTCGACGAACTGCTTGTAGACCTGCGTATCGTCCTTCAGGAGGTGCTGCATCACCTTGGCCAGCGCCTCATCGTGGGCCATACGCGCTGTGTGCGGGGTGTTCTCCTTGGCGTTCTGATAGGCCGCGTCTGCGGCGACTTTCGGCGCGATGTCATCGCGAATCCGCTTCGCAACCCGGTCAGTGTCAGAAAACAACGTCCCGAACTGATCGTTAAACGCCTTCAAAATGTTGCTCAGCCGATCCAGCTCGGCTTCCAACTTGCGACCGCCTGCGTTCGTGGGGACTGGGTCGATCTCTGCGTCCGTGTCCGCTAGGGCGATCTTCATCGCCGCTTTCTTTTCGACGCGATAGCTGTCCATGTCGATCGCTTCGAGGATGCCTTTGGCCAGGTCTTCCTCCTTTGGGGCTGGCAGCTTGGGCGTGAGCAGATCGAGGAAAATGGATAGCTTCTCCCACTCCGGGTTGCTGTAGGGGATCACCGACGACAGGAAGGCGTAGGTGCGGCAGAAGACCTTCGCCTTGCCCTTGAAGTCCACCTGGCCGTTCTCGTCGAGCTTGTCCACGTAGACGGCGACGCAGAGATCGAGGATCGGGTCCAGCTTGTCGCGATCGGCACCGTTGAGAAACAGCGCCACCACTTGCTGCACCTGCTCCGGTGCGTAGACCTGCGCTGCATCCAGCGCTCCCTTCAAATCGTGCAGCTTGTTCGGGTCGGTCTCCTCGGCGAGCAAGGTGGTCCGGTAGTAGTCCTGGAAGGCGAAGGTGATCGCTGCGCTGTTGTTTTGGAAGTCGAGCACGAAGCAGTCGTGCTTTTGCGGGTGGGCGCGGTTAAGGCGCGATAATGTCTGCACCGCTTTGATGCCGGACAGCGGTTTGTCCACGTACATCGTGTGCAACAGCGGTTCGTCGTAGCCGGTCTGGAATTTGTCGGCGCAAATCAAGAAGCGGTAGGGGTCGGTCTGGATCTTCCCGGCGATGTCGTTGCTGGAAAACCCGTTGAGCGATGCCTCGCTCACCTTCGTGCCTTTGTATTCATGCTCACCAGAGAAGGCGACGATCGCCTGATACGGGCTCTTGCGCTCCGCCAGATACGCTTTGAAGGCATGGAAGTATTGGATGGCCCGCTCGATGCCGCTGGTGATCACCATCGCTCGTGCCTCGCCACCGATCTTTCCAGTGGCCATCACTTGCTCGTGGAAGTGGTCCACCATGATCTCAGCCTTGAGCCGGATCGCGTGGTCATGGCTCTCGACGTAGCGGCGCAGTTTCTTCCGCGCCTTGTTGGTATCGAACTCCGGGTCGTCCTCAGTCTTCTTGACCAGTTTGTAGTAGCTGTCCACCGGCGTGTAGGCCTTGAGCACGTCAAGGATGAAGCCCTCTTCGATCGCCTGCTTCATGGTGTAGCTGTGGAAAGGCCGATGCTTGATCCTTCCCTCGGCGTCGGGCGGCAGCGGTTCCCCGAACATCTCCAGCGTCTTGTTCTTGGGTGTAGCGGTAAAGGCGAAGTAGCTGGCGTTGGTCAGCATCTTTCGCTCCGCCATGCGCTTCTCGAGTGCGGCGTTCACCGTGTCCTCTGGGTCGACATCTTCGTCATCCGCCGGGGCGCTGAGCGCCTGACTCATTGCTGCCGAGGTCTTGCCACCTTGGCTGGAATGCGCCTCGTCTATGACGATGGCGAACGTTTTGCCGCCCTCGGTCGCGATCTCGTTGAGGATGAAGGGAAACTTCTGAACCGTCGAGACGATAATCTTTTTCCCCTCGACGATGAAGCGGCGAAGGTCGCCGGAGTGCTCTGCGTGTCCCACCGTGGCGCCCACCTGCATGAATTGCTTGATGGTGGTCTGAATCTGATTGTCGAGAATGCGCCGGTCGGTCACGACGATGACGGAGTCGAACACCTCCTTGTCACGGCGCTTCAATCCGATGAGCTGGTGCGATAGCCACGCGATGGAATTCGACTTCCCGCTACCCGCCGAGTGCTGGACCAAATAGCGCTCGCCCGCGCCCACTGCTCGCACATCGTCGAGGGCCTGGCGTACAAGCCTGAGCTGATGGTAGCGCGGCCAGACCTGCTTACGCCGCTTCTTGCGGGTGCGCGGGTCCTTCTCTTCGACGATCTGCGCGTAGTTCTCGAGGATGTTGGTCAAGCTCGATGGCGTCAACACCTCCTTCCAGAGGTAGTCCGTCTTGAGACCGTTGGGGTTGGGCGGATTGCCCGCTCCATCATTGTATCCTTTGTTGAACGGCAGGAACCACGAGCCCTTGCCGCGCAGTTCGGGGCACATGCGCACCTCGCTGTCGTCAACCGCGAAATGCACCACGCAGCGGCCGAACTCGAACAGCCGTTCACGCGGATCGCGGTCGCGCTTGTACTGCTCAACGGCGTCAGCGACGGTTTGCTTGGTGAGGCTGTTCTTCAGTTCGAACGTAGCGATGGGCAGGCCGTTGATGAACAAGCACAGGTCGAGTGCACGCCGCGTCTCGTCGGTGCTGTAGGCGAGCTGGCGTGTGATCGAGAAGCGGTTCTCGGCATGCAGCTTCTCCGCCTTGGCGTTGCCCGGTGACGGCGTGCCGTAGAAGAGGTCGAAGTGCAGCGGCCCGTGATCCACGCCCTTCCGGAGCACATCGATGGCGCCGCGCTTGCCGATCTCAGCCGACAGGCGGGCGAGGAATTTGAGCCGATTGATGTCCTTGGCGTCGGTTGCATTGATCAGCGCGAGCTTCTTGAACGCCTCGGGCTGCGTTACGCGTAGGAAGGTGAAGAGCTGCGGCACGTCGAGCGCGTGGGCGCGGTCGTAGTCCTTTGCGCTGCCGGCGGTGTAGCCGGTACCGCCATAAGCCGCCGGCGACTCTTCGAGCGTGTTCGATGCAGCGGCAAGGCCGTCCACGCCGGTCATGTGCCGCATGATCAGCGTTTCGAGACCCTTCTCGCTGACATCGGTGGTCATCCAGTAACCCTGCTGCTTGCCGACTGAGTGTGAACGTCGACCACGGCGGATCTGATCGCTATGGTTAGAGGCGTCCCGCCGACGTCGAACGTTCTGTCCCAGGCGTGTTCAGGGATTGTATCCTTCGACTGAGCCACTACACAGCGATGCCATTGCATATGGTTTCGCAGGAGGGTCCGGCGACCGTCGTCCATTTCGTGGGCGTCAAGAAAGCCCAGATAAACGACTACGATCGGTATGCCCATTGATGCCAGCTTCCAGGAAAAGGCGAGCCGATTGCTGAGCTGGTAGTGGGAGTCGGCCGACAACGAAAAGCCCGGCATCAGTTCATTCCATGCCGCCGATGCCTCAGCCAACGCTGCTTCGATCTGCTGCCTGTTCGGGCTTGAAGCGCCGCATCTGTCGTCCGAGAACTCCCCCTCGTGGGCCTTTGCCTCGACCAAAACGAGGCCGGGGCGTGTCTCGACGCTGCATGTGCTCACCAAGTCCCAGTTCGGGGTATTGGCGCCGCCCGGCTGCTTCAGCCACCAGCCGGTGAGCGTTGCCCGATCCTGATCGGAGAGAAAGCCAGGCGTTTCTCCCAGCTTGGCCTCGTCCGGCTCCAGGAAGCCGCGAGGCATCCAATGCTCCGCGGCGGTCACCCGAGCGTGAGGCGCGACCAACGAGTTGAGAAAGGCAGCAACCTCGCTGCGGGCGGCGCTTGTCAGCAGCAGGCAGCGCAAGCGACTGCCTTTGAACTCGCGCTCGCGAAACTTGATCGTGCGTTCTGCCGGGGTCACGTGGTCCCCTCTTCCTCCACCTGTTCGGTCTCGTCGTCCAGGCCGGCGTCGTCCTCGACAAGATCGAGGGACGTCCCATCAGGCAATCGCGCTGCGACTTCGCGCACATCGAGCTTGCCGGTCACAACATCCGCGACCAACCGGATGCGGCACTCGTGGAGAAGTTGGATCTCGCGCTCGAGGCGGTCGACAGCGCGTTCGATGTCACCGGTTTGCGACCGAATGCGTTCGACAATACTGTCCTGCTCGGCACGACTTGATGGAATCGGAATTACCATCTGCCCATAGCGTTTGGAGTTAAGGTTCGCTTGGTGCAGACTGACCAACGCATGACTTCTGGCGTAGCTCCAAAACGCCGTGCTGTTCAACAGATAGCTTAGCCAGATCGCATTGTACTCCGAGCGCGTGCGGAGACGAACCAGATACGACGCAAACGTGATTTCATCTTCGGCGTCACCAGAGAAGATACCCACTTTGCCGACCAACTCCGGGCTGTTGGTTCGATTGAAAAGCAGGTCGTTCTTCTCCAGCAGTAGCCCCGGCGGCACAGCGGCGAGCCCTCCTTTTTCGGGAACAACTACCTTGCCATCGCGAATGTGGCCCATGGTCAATACCCGGATCCTTCCATCTCCACGCACATTCTCCGAGGTCCCATAATCCATTCGAACGAGGAGCTGTTTCAGTGGCCGCACCTCCCAATGCTGCGGAATGTCGCCGAGCCAGGGGATGCCGGAAGGTTTGAGGGGGATGGACGGGTCGAGGCCGCGGGTGACGGCACCGTGGATGATGGCCTGCTTCTGCTCGTTGAGCAGCGCGATTACCTTTCGCTTTGCCCGGATCGCCCGTTCCAGCCGCCCGTTCGCCCAGTTCAGAAACCGCACAATCGCCGCCTGCTCTTCGGGCGGGGGCACTGCGACAGGCATCCGCTTGAAGTGGGAGAAGTCCAGATTTTGACGGAGGCCTGATCCGTAGCCGTAGATCGCTTTGCTGGAGTCCCAGACGTTGAGAAACTGAAAGCCGAACTCCGGCATCACTCCGGCGATCGTTCGCAGCGCCAAGTAAGCCGACGTGATGATACCGCGATCCCGCACCATCCCGACACGCAGGCTGGTGTGATCGTTCTGAAGATCAGTCGTTCGAAGGACGATGTCGCCCGGGTTGACGATCTGGTAGGTCTCGAATGATTCTGGAACCAGTCCGTGGAGCTTCTCTCTAGGCTTGATGATGATGCGCCCGTAGCTGAGGGAGAGCACGGTTTTCTCCTTCATGCCGTGGTTGCGATCGTGGTTGGGCGCGAAAGCACCGAACACAGGTCGAGTCTCCCAATGGCCGGGCACCCGCCCGAGCCATGGCGTCCCCGAGTCCTTGTACTCCGAATACGGCCTGAGGTCGGCAATCATCGTCGGAGCACCTGCTTGAACCAGAGCAGCGCCGCCTCGCCCTCTTTGCGGGTAACCTCGTCCACCGTTCTGCTGTGCCGGATGCCATTGCGCAGCTCGGCCAGCTGGTCAAATCGCTTGGCTAGCGTCTCCTTGTTCGCGAAGCGAGCCTGAAACAGCGGCCAGTTCGTCTTACTCAGGATCGCATCTTGGACCTCTCGCAAGTCGGCGTATTCAAGCCGACGCAACAGTGTCTGGTAATGGCTTTGATCGAGTGCAGCGTTCTTCTTTGCAGCTGCTTGAAGGCGCTCATCGATCTTCTGTAGAACGTGCGGAGGTAGGCCAGCGGCATCGTCGCCCAAGGCTTCAGCGATAGCTGCACGAAGAGTCAGTTCCACGACCTCCAATTGAGCATCGAGCTCGCGCAGTTGGGGGGCTAGGTCGAGGCGCTCCTTGACCAGTAGGTCCTCGATCGCATCCTGGAGCGTCCGTTGACGCTCGGCCAGAAATGCATCGAAGTCGTCCGGGCCGAAGGGATCGCGGCGTAGGATGTCAAAGGCTGCGGGAGAGACGAAGTGAGATTCCAAAATCGCCCGCACCGCGGCTTCGCCATTGGCGGCAATCAGCTCCGGCAGGTACTCGTTAGGCAGGCGATCGTTGATTACCTTGCGGTTTGTAGCAGCGGTTAGCGGTGTCCGATTCAGAATCGTATCGATGGCGCTGCCGAGTCCGTGCTCTTTGCCCCAGCTTTTGGGAACGATGTGATGGTCATCCAGGTCGCCATATTGCGGGACTTTGCCGGCCATCCAGTCGCGCGCACCGCGAAGCACCAATAGATTAAAGATGCCGTTGTAGACGGAGCTCCCCCGTTTTGTCTCGCGCCGCAGGTCGAGTGTTTTGAAGCGCCCCCGAAACTCGCCGATGAGCGCCGGCTCGGCCAAGTCGTCGTCGAACCACGCCTTGACGTCCAAATAGTCGCGGGCGCTCATGGATTCGACTGATCCGGAATAACGGTTGGTGAACACGCTTGCCCAGTACCAATGGCGGCTCTTGCGCTGCGCGTCGAGTTGGCGGACCGCGGGCAAAGTGTCCGCCGCGACCTGAAGGGCCGCGAAGACCGGCAGGATCGACACATAGGGCAGGTATTGCGACGCAATGGCGCCGAACTCCTGCGGGTGACGCAGGAGTTCAATTGTGTTCTGCAGCGCCTCGACCGCTTCGCGCCAACGCACCTCGAACTCGGTGATGTCGCGAACCAGCACCTCTTTGCGCAGTGAGCCGTCGGCCTCGCGCACTTTCTTTTCCTGACCTGGCAACATGAAGTAAAGGTACTTGGGCGAACAGTAGGCTTGCCGAAGGATGGACATCACCTGGAGAATGTAGACGTTCATCCGCTCAGTTTGCACGAAGTCCAGTCGCGGCGCCGCATCGCGCCACAGGTGCTTGAGCTGCAGACCTCGCGGCTTGAGAAGCGCGTTTATCAAGTCAAAAACGTCGAGCCGTATGCCCCGGCTGTTGATCTGGGTGAAGATGTCACACACCTTGTCGAGCTCCAGCTCCTGGTCCAGTTCAATGTACGAGATCTGGAACTGCTGCGTGATGCCTTCCAGGTGCTTGTCGAACAGCCGCCCGTTCTCTGCATGCCTTTGGGCGATCGCGGCACCCTTCTCGTCGCCGGCAGCGAGTGCCGCCGCCTCTCTAGACTTCCAATGCTCCTCGTAACCGGTTGACCACTTCACGACGGCGCGGTCCCCTCGGCCTACGATGGCAAGCGGAAACTTGTGTTTCTCGTACTGCTCATGGTCAGTGCCTAGCGTCCTCTCACCGGTTCGCGTCCAGTCGTACTCGAACGCCTCGTCGTAGGCTTCTTCCATGAAGCGATCGACGCGAATGAAGTATAGAAAACGATTGGCACGACTTGGCGCCGGCACATCAGGCGCCATGAATGCGTAGTACATGGCAGTGAGCCTCTGCTGACCGTCCAGAACGATGTGCTCAGGAACGCCTTGCCCTTGAAACCCGTAGATGGGCTCGCAGGCGAGCGACTCGAAGTTCTCTTTCTTCCCCTTCCAGAGCAGCAAGCTGCCAATGAAGTAATCGAGAAAGATGGAGCGCATGAGCTCACTGATGTCCCAGGGCTTCCACTCGAACTCTCGCTGGAAGTCCGGGATGACAAAGCGGCCCTCGCGTAGTCGGTTTACTAGCGTCATTAGGCTGACGTGATCGGGCCTCTGTGCGTCTTTCATTTCTCTCTTCCGCTTATAATTTCGCTCAGCACCCCCTCGGCCTCCTTTTCGATGGCGAGGATGTCGGCGCTTATCGCCTCCAGCGTGCGCAGCGGCTGCGGCTTATAGAAGTGGCGGGTGAAGCTGACTTCGTAGCCGATCTTGGCGGCGTCTTCCTTGATCCAGGCATCGGGCGTGTAAGGCAGCACCTCGCGGCGGATGAATGCTTCGATGCCGCCGTCTTCCAGCAGCGGTACCTGCTCGCTATCGCGCAAATCGGAATCGGGCTCGTACTCGACGATCGCGGACTTGCCAGCCACGGTCGCCTCGAATAGGCCGCGCAGTGGGTCGGCCTTGGTCTTGCCTGGTTTATGCACCTTAGCGATGACGGGCGGGGCCGTCTCGACGCGCCAGCTCACGGCCTTGAGGATCTGCTTCAAGTCAGGGGCGGTGAGCTTGATGTCAGCGTTCTTGAGCGCACTGTCTACTCGGTCACGGAAGAGGTTATGGTCCTCGAACAGGGATCCACCCAGCGCTACGCGCAGCTTCGTGGCGACCTCGACCAGGCGCCCGTCGCGCTCCCAAGTTTTCGGGTTGAGTAGCTTCTTGCGCTTTTTTTCGGGCAAACCCTTCCTGGCGCTGCTGCCCTCTTCGTCCTCGTCTTCGTTCTCGTCTTCATCTTCGTCGTCGTTGCCCCAGTTGGCCAGGCGCTTTTCCAACGCAGTGGAGACCTTCTCGAACTTGTTGAAGAGGTCGTCGCCGAATTCCTCGTATAGAACTGCGCGAATGTCTTCGTTGCCCGAGGTGAACCGCAGCGTGTCAATCGCCTTGAGCGTGAGTTGGCTGTGCAGACGCAATGGGCGTTCGACTGTGACCTTCCAATAGCCAAAGCCCGCATTGGGGAAGATCTTGGATTCCGGTGTTTCCTTGAACTCCAGAAAGGTGCGGCTAATGCGATCAATATCCTCTGGTGAGAGTTCACAGTTTTTCTTGCCGAGATTTTTGCGCAGCGGCTTAAACCACTGACTGGCATCAATGAGCTGCACCTGGCCCTTGCGGTGCGTGGGCTTTTTGTTCGATAGGACCCAGACATAGGTGGCGATGCCGGTGTTGTAGAAGAGGTTGAGCGGCAGAGCGACGATGGCTTCGAGCCAGTCGTTCTCGATCAGCCAGCGGCGGATGTTACTTTCGCCCTGCCCGGCGTCGCCGGTGAACAGCGACGAACCGTTGTGGACCTCGGCGATGCGGCTACCCAGAGCCGACTTGTTGTTCATCTTCGACGCCATGTTGGCGAGGAAGAGCATCTGACCGTCGCTCGATCTGGTGACGAGCGAAAGTTCTTCGCTGTTGTGCATCACCTTGAATCGCGGGTCGCGCATCCCCTTCTTGCCGCCCATCGCCTCGAGGTCTTTCTTCCAGCTCTTGCCGTAGGGCGGGTTGGCGAGCATGAAATCGAACTCTTGCGCGGGAAAGGCATCATTCGAGAGCGTGGACCGGTCGGCGCCGCCGACAATGTGGTCGGCGCTTTCGCCTTCGCCCTTCAACAGCATGTCTGCCTTGCAAACCGCGTAGGTCTCTGGGTTGATCTCCTGGCCGTAGAGCAGAGTCTTCACTTGTTGATTCCGCTTTACGCCGATTGCGGTGAGCGTCTCTTCGGCTACCGTGAGCATACCGCCGGTCCCGCACGCGCAGTCGTAGAGCAAGTAGGTGCCGGAGCGAATCTCGGCCTCGATCGGTAGAAAGACGAGGTTCGCCATCAGGCGCACGGCGTCTCGCGGCGTCCAGTGTTCGCCAGCCTCCTCGTTGTTCTCCTCGTTGAACTTACGGACCAGCTCTTCAAAGACCGTGCCCATCGAGTGGTTGTCGATGCCGGCCGGCGAGAGGTCGATATCAGGATCGAGGAATTTACTGATCAGCGTGCCGATGGCGTCGGCCTTTGACAGCGTCTGCAGTTGGTTGCGGAATTTGAAGTTGTCGAGGATGTCCTGGACATTGGGCGAGAAGCCGTTGAGGTAGTCTTCGAAATCAGCAAGAAGTTGTTGCTGACTGCCGCGGGATTTGAGGTCACGCAGCGTGAACTTCGACGTGTTGTAAAAGGCCTGCCCGGCAGCGTCGCACAGGGCTGCGCGTTGCTCTGTGATCCGCGCCTCGTCCAGCATCTGCTTGGTGTCTAACACCTTCCGCTTCGTCGCCTCGAGCACCGCATCCAAGCGCCGAATGACGCACATGGGTAAAATGACGTCGGGATATTTGCCGCGCTTAAAGAGGTCGCGCAGGACGTCATCGGCGATTCCCCAGATGAAGGATACAATCTTGTTGTGGGTAGCTTGATCCACTACTTCGCTTTCCTAGTTGTGCTTGGGGAGTTATGCGTTCCAGCGCTCGACGGTTCAATCAGATTCCGATGTTTTGTTGGAACAGAAAGAAGATTGTTGTAGGTGAGCGTCACCATCAGCAGGCGGCAACTCGGACGTAGCCGTTGTTACTGTGAGCGCCCTATTCGCTACACCGCGCTGAGATTTTCTCTCAGAACGCTGAGGGTCCCTTGAAGTATTTGTCGTCCAGCCGACCTTCTCGTCGCGCCGGTGCTCACGTGGATATATTCAGCTCACTCTTCGTCCTGTTGGACTTCTGAGCAGCGCTCGGCCGCGTGCTTTAGGTTATACACAATGGCTTCCTTGTGATGCGGTGGATGACAATGAAAGATGGACTCGATGGGGCGGCATTTTCAGATTTTGTCCGGGCGCTGGCCTTCGCCTCACGAAAGCACAGCCTTCAGCGGCGAAAAGACGCCGAGGCTTCGCCGTACATCAATCACCCGATAGCCCTCGTGTCTATCCTTGCCGTCGAAACAGGCGTCAATGACCGGGACACGCTTTGCGCTGCACTCCTTCACGATACTATCGAGGATACGGACACGTCCGCTAAGGAGTTGGCTGATGCCTTCGGCGCGTCCGTCGCTGCGCTGGTAGAGGAAGTAACCGACGACAAGGGCTTGCCGAAGGCCGAGCGCAAGATACGGCAAGTGGAACATGCCGCACACTTAAGCCCCAAAGCGAGGCTGGTGAAGCTTGCCGACAAGATCGCAAACTTGAGGGACGTTGCCGACAGCCCTCCCGCCGAATGGCCCCTCGCTCGTCGCCAAGAATATTTTGATTGGGCGAAGCAGGTTGTTGATCGGATCAAGGACGCGCCTCCTGAGCTCCTAGCCTTATTCGACTCCGCGTATGGCCGCAGGCCGTGAGGCATTCTCGGTAAGCATCGAGCTAATAGTGTTGGGTGTACGGATAACCCCCCGGCACAGCGGCGAAAAAACCTGAGCAATGCCGCGGCGGTCCGCCATGCCGTTTCGATGTACCGAAATCAGTTGTATTCCGTACAGAACCCGGTAGACTCATCCGGGTCAACCGGAGGGCACTGGCGTGAGCGGGGGTAAACGTGTGGCACTGTACGTTCGGGTGAGCACCGACGGGCAGTCGACAGAGAACCAGCGCCAAGAGTTGCAGCAGGTAGCGGAGCGACATGGGTGGAAGGTCGTGGCCACCTATGTCGACCGAGGTGTCTCCGGTGCAAAGGGGCGCGAGCAGCGGCCCCAGTTCAATGCGCTGTGGCAAGCAGTGGCACGCCGCGAAGTCGACCTCGTCGCATCGTGGTCCGTGGATCGCCTCGGACGCTCGCTGCAGGACCTCGTCAGCTTCTTGGGCGAACTGCGGGCGAAAGGCGTCGACCTTTACTTGCACCAGCAAGGCCTCGATACGTCGACCCCGGCGGGCAAGGCGATGTTTCAGATGATGGGTGTGTTTGCCGAGTTTGAGCGCGCCATGATTGTCGAGCGCGTGAAGGCCGGACTGCAGCGGGCGCGAAAGGAAGGGCGCGTCGGCGGTCGTCCGCGTGTACCCTCGAGGATCGAGGAGCGCGCTCGGCAGCTGCTGGCAGAGGGTACGGGCATCAGGAAGACGGCCGAATTGCTGGGGATAGGAGTCAGCGTCGTTCAGCGCCTGAGAGCTGAGGCTGCATATGTGAAGCATGCGCGATGATCTCTTCCGCGGTCTAGCGCGCCTAGCGATTGCTCGTCGGGATCTGATGACGCGGGAAGCCGAATTATGGGATGAACTGGCCCAGCTTCTGGTTACGGCGGCCGAGGAAGAGGAACGAGCGCCCGCGTCCGAACCTGGTTCAAAGACTCCGGAAAATGACAAATTGCTTCGCGTGCATCACGCCGCTGAATTGCTAGGTCTATCGGCTTCGACGCTCAGCAAGTGGCGCGTAACTGGCGGGGGACCTGAGTTCATCAAGGTTGGCCGAAGGGTTCTGTATCAACGAGAAGCGATCGACAGGTTTATCGCGGATAAGGTGATGCCACACACCTCACGTTATTTTCAGCATCCAACCGGAAAGAAGAAGTAAGACGCAGCCCACAAAATCCAGTCTCTGGCGGCCCGCCCTCAAGAGGTTTCATTCCTTGCCAGTGCAAACAGGGCGTTCAGTGCCGAAGGATCAGCCGGAGCGAAGTGAACGCGATCTTGATTGCGTTAGGCTGCTCAAGAATGATCTGCAGGACACGAGGTACGAGAGCTGCGAAGGGGAAAATCGCCACCGAACGGAGAAGAACCGTAATGTTGATGTGATTTTTGGCGAGAGACGTGTCCAGCGCCCGGGTGAAGCGTTCAAACTATACTCCCTCTTCTTCGTAGGCACGCCGCCCAACGGCGACGATTGAGCGCCATCTCGAATAAACGACCAGGACAAGCGACAGTTGCACCACAAATTCAGCTGCCGCGCCTGTTAGGTCGGGATCGCCCACCGCACCGGTGAATTGAGATATCAGCTGATAGAACACAAACATGGCGTACCAAAAAAAGAGGTTCCGCAAAGGCGCTATGTATGGCTCCGACGGGCCAATTCTGAGGCCTGTGAAATTGAGCGGTCTCGTGCAAGAAACAATTGAAGCCCGCACCTCGGCCAACACGCGCCAGTTGGAGACAAACGACGACAAGGCTGTGAGACCCGCAAACCCCTTGATTGCCAGGACAGGATGCGCGAAGGCCAGATCAAAAATGCCATTCGTGGTTCTGGTGACCTCGCCTGCGACCGCAGTCAATGACGTAGACAGCTCCACTCCAGCAAGCCCAACCATGGTCACCCCCGAAGTTGATCATGCTAGTTTCAGTGTAGAGCCATCAATGTCGGAGAGGCGCTTCTTCAGCGCCCGTCTCGTTCACGCAACACGTCTCTCAATCTAGAGGAGAAGTTCAAGATCGCTTTCCCTCCGAAGCATATCGCCCATGCGGTGTAACTGAGCGATCCGCACGCGTTGGCGCCATTGATGCAATGTGCCAACACGAGAGTGGCCGGCGGCGGCAAACGAGTCCGGTGCCGCCATCGCAGGGAGACCGACACCATGCAAGCGGTGGTTCAGTCTGATAGGCGCATATCGATCTTCGGCGAACAGACGTCGTTGACCGAGCTAGGATCTACTCAACATAGTGCGCAGCGAACCGAGAGAGGTCATGAATGATCGAGTTTAATGGCGAAAATGCTCGCGATGATGCTGCTTACTTTAGGTGGCTGAAAGAAGCGCCGAATGGATACGTGCTAAATCTCCGCCGCGGACCATCGTCCAGCTACATCATCCTGCATAGGGCGAGGTGTCCGACGATTGCCAACCGTAGTCAGGTCCCGGGCGCGTACACCGAGCGAAAGTATCGAAAAATTTGTGCAGAGAACCTCGACGATCTGAGAAACGCAGCAAGGCGAGAGGGCCGTCCTGACGGTTCGTTTTCGCATGAATGCTACACTTGCTCGCCGGAGGGTGGGGCTGAATAAGGATCCGGTCGCCTTTGGCTGATGCGCGGACAACGGGCGCTCCGGCCCGCGGAGGGTCCCCGGGTGAACTGAGGATTGCTCCGATGGGTATGCGCGCCACGGCGTTACCGCAGCATTTCTTCATCTCGTACTCAAGGGACGACGAGACTTATGTCGCTCGACTGAAGAGGCGCTTCGAAGCGAACGGGATTCCGGTTTGGATTGATACGAGGGACGTCGTTCCCGGTTCGCAGAATTGGGAGCGATCCGTACGCCAGGCTCTCGATGTTTCTTTTGCATTGATCCTTGTCGCCTCACCCCGCGCCGCCAAGTCGGAATACGTGCAGACAGAGCTTGCACTGGCTAAGGACAAAGGCCTGTCGACAATCCCCATTTGGGTCACCGGAAACCGTTGGCTCGAATGTGTTCCACTGTCTGCAGGGCACATTCAGCACATCGATCTTCGAAGCGCGAAGTTCCCATTGGGTGTCAAGGTGCTCGTCCGTCACCTTCTGCAGGTGATAGCGCAAAAGAAACCTCGTCACGCGTTGGTCCGCAACCCATTCGCCAAAACGCGCCGATCGCCCGGCCTAAGGCAATACGTTTCGATCTTCCCGAACGAATCCGATGATCGGAAGCTCGCCGCCTTCGATCCAGGCGCTTTCGATAGTCTGCAGAATCTACTGGGCGAACTGCACGCTAACTATCTAGCTCACAAGTTTCCGCCCCTGAGTTACGGCCACCGATGGGTGCTGCAGGATCGGACGCAACGCGGTCAGTTCGTGGCGCCACAACGTATTCTTGCCCCGTGGGCCTGGCTGCAGCGACCGTTGAAGCCGATCTCACGCACGGCACCCGGATGGGGGCGCGAGCCTCTAGCCGCTTACGGCCTTACTTCGGAATCGGTATTCGTTGTAGTCGAACCCGATTTGCCCAATAGATTCGGGCGCTCTCTGCGGCAGAACGCCTTCGGCCTGGCATTGAATAACTCCGAGCTATTGGCGGAGGTTCTCTACGGTCCCGGGAAGCAGCCGTGGCCGGCCTACCGTGCGGGCTATCTAAAGCTTGCGCCGGTCGCCGCGATCGAGCCGACGCGATTTGCACACACCGTCGTCGTTGAGGATCCGTGGGCCGGTCACGAACTTGCCGGGAACGTGTTGACTGAGACAAGAAAGCGGTTTGATTTGAAATCCTTCGAGAAGGCACACGCCGGTCCGCGCCGAAGGTTGCACCGCTAGCAGGTTTGAGAAAAGCAAGCCCGCTTCTGTACTGGGTGAAGATGTTAACGCGGACCGCGGGCGTCCCGCCGCCCGACTACCAGGGAAGCCACGAACTGCCCTTCGATGAGGCGCCGTTGAGAGGCTCCAAGAAGCCCGACTTTTGCGCTTCACTGAGAAGTTCGTCTGCCGCACGTTCAGCGAGGGCGTCGCGGCTATTGAAGACGGAGCCCCGCGTGTCGATGCTTGCTACGAATGCTGGCCTGAAGGTCGCCGCATCGATGATGTTCGCGGAAAAATTAGCCCAGGGTTTATAGAATGTCTCTCCCGGAACGTAAGTCCCTGGGGTCGTCGTGCTTGTGATCGAAACCGTATTGCCAGTGACAACGCCTGAAGAGGTTGTCTGACCAGGATAGTACGTGTCTGGCAGCTTTACTGCAGTCTTGCCTTCGGCAACGCCACCAAGGATTACGACCGTATCAAATCCGTCTGCCCTTACCTGAGACTTCCAGTCCTCCGCAGACGTAACTGAGTGGCGAGACATCCACACAACACCAGTCTGCACACTGTAGCCTTCGGCGCCCAAGGTTTGCGCAAACCTCCTCTCGGCGATCTGATCGAGTCTTGGATCGATCGCAGCAATCACCAGAACTGACTTCGATGCAATGCTCGGGCCCGTGACTGTCGAAATAGTGCTCGCGTGTGTGCAAGCGACAAGCAAAATGGAGAAGCAAGCAACCGCAATCTTCTTGATCATGCCACCCATCCGCGACCATCAAACGTGTGCGCTGACGTAGTACTCGACTGCGGGCCAGTGCGTCCATTGCGTCGATGACACGTGCTGAAATAATTAGCACTCCGCCTTGTGCGGGCTTGCGGCCGGCGGGTGCAGCCCGCGACAAATGGTCGACACACTAGTTCTCGGCACTAGTGAGGCTCGCAGTCGTCACCACCACTTAGCTGTCGCATTGCCCCGCTCCTTTGCCCCCGACGTGCGGCTACAGGAATAAACACAATTGTCTTCCAAGAAGATCAAGCGTACATGCTTGCGCGTGCTTCACCGAGAAGAACGGGCCAAAGAGCCACAAAGCGTGAAGCACCGGCCCTTCGGGACCGCTCAAGGTCGTAACACAAACCGCCCTGCGTGGGCGTTACTCGGCGCACTCCACGACCAGTGCGACTCTCAAGACCACCACTGAAGAGCTGACGCATCTCCGTGTCCTGGAGTCCCATTGGGATCGACGGGCTGGATCGCAAGTCGACTTGCGCGACCAAAGCGCAGCGACTGCTGGCGCCCGCTCTCTTCTTACATCGCAGGAATATCAAATGACTGATGACAACATCGAAGTTCAAATCTCTGCCGACACATCAACCGAGGCCGACCCGATTGGGGCCAAAATCGCATTGGGCGAAGACCTGCGCAGGGCTCGCTACATGCCGCTCACCGGTTCATGCATCTCAAACGAAGCACTCAACCTCGTGAAACATGTGACAGCACGAGTTCTCCAAGATGACACTGCATCGAAGACCTGGAAGGAGGCAGGTCCAGCTCGAGTCGAACGCGCCGTCACCGCATTCCTGGCCGATCTCTTGTTCGCAGAGGAGCGCCAAGCCGGACTGTGGCTATTCCGCTCTGGCGTAAGCAACTCATTCTCTGGCGAGGAGGTTGGATATAGAGCCTATCTCCGCGTCAGACGAACACTTGCGCAAATGGGCCTGATCGAAGAGCGCGTCGGCTTCAACCCTCGCGGCGAACTGGCCGGGAGGAGCTGGACGTCGCGTCTCCGGGGCACGCCCGCGCTGTTCGACCTTGCTCAGTCGCACGGCGTCGATATCAAAGATTGCGCCGCGCACTTCCGAAAGGGAACGCCCTCGACCGTCCTGGAGCTTCGCCGGCCCGTCGACGCGGGCCAGAAGCATGTCGGCAAGCCTCGAAGCAAGCGCATGCGGTTCCAAGAGAGCTACCTCACACGCAGGCTCAAAACAGAAGTGCAGGAAATCAATACCTTCCTTGCTTCACGCAAGATCGAGGGCTGCACACATGACGGCTTCAAGCGCATCTTCACCCATGCACCCAGGTTCAACTGGGACAAGCACGGGCGCCTCTACAGCGTCGGTCCCGAGAGCTACCAGCAGCTGCCTAAGGAGGAACGGCGACTGATCCAGATCGACAGGGAAAGCGTGGTCGAGCTGGACATACGCGCCTGCAGCCTCACGATCGCCTACGCTCTTCTAGGCGAGCATCTTGATGTCTCCGCCGATCCTTATGCGATCGATGCCCTGCCCCGCGGCGTGGCGAAGTCGTGGGTCACCATGACGCTCGGGCATTCCGCGTTCCACAAGCGGTGGTCACGTGACGCCGTCGACAGCTACTTGGAAGGCAACCCCGGGGCCGATCGCTCTACGCTTGCGAAGCTTCATCCCATTCAAGAGGTGCAGCGGCTCGTTCTTGAGCGCCATCCGGTGCTGTGTCGCTATCATGAGAGCGGGATCACGATGCTCGATCTCATGTTCAAGGATAGCGAGATCATGGTGAACACCGTTCTCAGGCTGATCCGGCAACACCAAGCGCCGAGCTTGCCCGTCCACGACAGCCTGATCGTTCGCCTCAGCGACAGCGAGAGGGCGCACTGCACACTTCGCGAGGAGTTCAAACGCGTAGTCGGTACAGAACCTTACATCAAGATGTAGGGTCACACTGTCTTAGCTGGACATGATCTTGAGGCGGGGGCTGCGAGCGAATAAATTCGAACCCAGTCCCCGCCCTTGGCTCGATGGTGCTCCGTCGTTTCTTCCCAAGCGTCTGCTGCGTCGACCCAGGTGATGCCCTGGTGGCCCCTGCTCGATGGTACCGGTGCCCTCCGAAGGATAGATGCTTGAGCCGCCCCGATTGATCCCTGTTGATCTGGGTAACATCGGTGCTTGGTGTTCACCGGAGGACGCAGGCGGCTCAGGGGCTCACCATGGTCACTCCTTGGTCTAGTACTAATGGTTGTTCGTCGGATCTCTGACGAAGGTGGTCTGACGTCGACCCCAGTGGCACCCTGCTTACACACCGAGGAGACGCTAGCCATCACCTATAACGTTTCTAGGTCTAGCGGCCCGCACGCATAAGGCCACAAGGCTTTAGCCCAGGTGCAACCGGTGGCATACGGAAGCGACAACAGCGACCGCTCTGCACGCCCGCATAGGTGTCCCCCGGTTCGCCGGGCTGCGGCAACTCACCCACGCCGCAACGATCCTTGTCTATTGCCTCCGGTAATTACTCTGACGCTCACGAAGCCTCGCCGTAGACGTGAATGCATGTGTCTCCACGAAATGCCTGATCAAGTGACGAAGGGGATGAGGCACTCTGACCATTGGACCCAGCGGTGAATTTGGAGGTCCGCTCATCGCTTGAAGCATTACGCGCTTCAATTCCGAAGCGAGCTGGAGCACGTCCATTGGCTTCTCATCAAGACAGTCCCAGAGCGAGGCCAATTCGAACGGCAGCGCGTCCGAATTCTGATTGACCCGCGTGCGGCCCTGTAGAGAAACTACATATTCGGCCAGCGAAAGAGGCGACAGAAACACGAACTCCTCTGCCAATTTGATAGCACCAAGCTTGGCTTTGTGAAGCTCGGGTTCAGCGACGGATGTCACTTGAACGCGGCTGCCGAGCTTTCGCTGTAGCCCTGCGTATCGCACTCGAAGGTCCGTCTTCTCTAGAAAATCCTCTACTATCGGTGCGACACGAGCATGCCGACCCTCTTCGTTTAGGACGTCGAGCATCAAATGTTCGAAACGTCTATCCACGGGGTAAGGGACGATTTTCAATTCTTGCTTCTGCGTCTTCGGGTTGAAGCGGTCGATAATTTTCTGGAGACCAAGAAGATCGTTTGCAAGTCTGCCGACTGCAATTCGAACGACCCGCCGCGCAAATTCATTGCACAAATCAGGCGCCTCGAAAGAGAAGCCGATGCCCCAGAAGCGCGCATCCAGCATCTGATCGATGTGAATACTTATGTAGGATTCATCGTCGAACCTGGCGTCGAAGAATTCGTAGGGCGAGGCTGACAAGGGGTAGTACGATCGCGATTCAGCCCTTGACGCATCGCCCGCGGACGGCATGCGCACTTTCGCATGTGCACTCCGGCTCGGTACGAGATCGTTCCGCAGCTGCGCGAGCAGTGCCGAGACCGCATCGACGCGCAACATTTGTAGGGGACCGGGGGTATTGTCGCCGAGCTTGCTGTAGGTTCTATAGAGCGACGAACCAAGCGCTTCTTCAAAGGTTCCCGATGCCAGCAAACTCGAGAGTTGTCCCGCTTCGTATGCACGCTCTAATTCGACAACGGCTTCGCAAATCTGTCGGCAGAAGTTGGGGACATCGGTGTATTCGATAAGCGGCCACTCTGCGTATTGTTCCTCTGACTCCATTCGAAGTTTTCCTGCCGTTTTCTCCGACGATAGGTGGGTGTTCTATTGGTCGTCTTACAAAGGCAGCCGTCAATCCGACCCCCTGCAGACCTGGCAACACCGGTGCAAAGTGTTCACCGGAGCGCGCAGGCGGCTAAGGGGGCTTACTCTGGTACCACCTGAGTGTGAATCTACTGGGTGTTTACTTCATCGGCAGGCACCGCACGCACCGCCGGCACCGCTTGACCTTGCCGCGGCCAACTCGCCCTGCGTGCGAAAACGAACGGCGCTTTTCTCCTCGCACGCACTTGTCTCCCCGAGCCGCATACTGACTCGTACAGAGACTCGCTGACGCGAGACCATAACGGCCTACCCGGCAGCGCCCAGCGAGTCTCCAGAGTCGTCTAGAGTCATCCTGGAGGGCAATGGAGTTCGATCCCTCGAACACGCGCACGCCGGCCTAGATTGATTCCGCGCGACAAGCAGGAAGCGATTGGGTTGGCGGATCGTGCGGAAACGTCCCGCGGGAGCGATGCCACGCAATTGACTCTAGAGAGTCACTGGCCGGGCGTTGGCGGTAGGGGATACCCCGGCCTAGCCAAGAGGCGTCAGCGAGTCTCCTGAGTCATCTGGGAGTCACCTAGGGGCACTCGTTTGTTGTGAGCTCGCCGTCGAGGCGCCGGCATCGTGCGGATGCATGCACCGGGGAAAAGCGCACATGTTTGACGTGTCGGCCACAAGGTCCCACATTGCTCCCACAAGAAGGCAAATGCCGGTCTGCGATTGGCGAATTCACGGGTGTTTTTAAGGCGTAGCTGAGGATCCTGGTACCCCAGCCACTTCGCGCGCCGGAAGACGAGCACCGCTCGACGAGAACCAAGTCGAACTATTTGACACTAATGCCGAAAATCCAGCGCTTCTCACCGATTGGCAATCGCCCTTCGAAAGCGTGTAGAATTGCGCTGAGGGTAGCTCGGTCGGCCGGGACCGGGCGCTCGCGAGCCGTCCTATTGAGGAGAACGCCATGAGCATCGCCGTATCGCGTGACCGTGCTGCCGAGGCCAGCGAGGCGTCGACCCTCCCGCTCGCCGAATTGAACCCGGCGCAGACGGATCGATTCCAGAACGACACGATTTGGCCGGTCTTCGATCGCCTGCGCCGCGAGGATCCGATCCATTTCACGCCGGCGAGCGAATACGGTCCTTATTGGAGCGTCGTGCGCTGGGACGACATCATGGCGGTCGATACGAACCATATCGACTTCTCGTCCGAAGAAGGCATCGTCCTCCAAAACGTCGAGCTTCTCGAGAAACAGAACGCGGCCCTGATAGCGATCGGCCAGGAGCCGCGGCGGCGGCGGAGCGCCGGCTTCATCACCATGGACGAGCCCGAACACAGCGTGCATCGCAGGGCCGTCACCCCGACCGTGGCGCCGGCCAACATCGCCAACATGGCGCCGATCGTGCGCGAACGCGCCGGCGCCATTCTCGACTCGCTGCCGATCGGCCAGCCGTTCGATTGGGTCGATCTCGTATCGAAGGAGCTGACGGCCATGACGCTCGCCACGCTCTTCGACTTCCCGTTCGAAGACCGGCGCAAGCTGACCTATTGGTCGGATATGATCACCAATCAGCCGGGCCACGGCCCGGTGAAGAGCTTCGAGCACAAGGCCGAGGCCGTCATGGAGTGCTTCTCCAGCTTCGAGGGGCTTTGGAACGAACGGCTCAACGCTGAACCGAACATCGATCTGATCTCGATGTTGATCAATCATCCCGAAACGCGGGCGATGTCGCGCGAACAGTATCACGGCACGGTGATACTTTTGATCGTCGGCGGCAACGACACGACGCGCAACACGATCTCGGGCAGCATCTACGCGCTCAACAAGTTTCCCGGCGAGTACGACAAGTTGCGGGCGAATCCGTCGCTTGTCTCGTCGATGGTTTCGGAGACGATCCGCTATCAGACACCTCTCGCGCACATGATGCGCACCGCCCTGCGCGATGTTCAGCTTGGCGGGAAGACCATCAAGAAGGACGACAAGGTCGTGATGTGGTACATCTCGGGCAACCGGGACGAAGCGCAGATCGAAAATCCCAATGCCTTCATCATCGACCGGCCGCGTTCAAGGCACCATCTGTCGTTCGGTTTCGGCGTGCATCGCTGCGTCGGCAACCGCGTCGCCGAGATGCAGCTGACGATCATTTGGGAAGAAATCCTGAAGCGCTTTCCGAGGATCGAAGTCGTCGGCGAGCCGGTGCGCAACTACTCGTCGTTTGTGCACGGGTTTGAAACGATGCAGGTCGTGATCCCGGCGCGCGCCTGATATTCGCGACGGGTAGCTCAACGGCGTGCCGGGCTTGCATGTGAGATGCTGCCAACGCTGATGAGATCTACACTGGTTGCGCTAGCAACTTCACGATGTCGCGGGCGAGGCTTTTCGTCGTCATGAATCGGATGGCGAGATTTCTCGCGCCGGAGAGAGCGCCGCTCCTCACGAACATCAGCTTGGAGAGGTTGCGGCTGTCCTTTTGCGCAGCTTCCGCCTTGGCGCGCCGCCGCTCTTCGTAGAACTTGAGCGCCAGCGGTATGTGTTCGGCATCGGTGCGGCAAAGCTCCTCGGCCAGGGCCGCCGCGCCTTGCATCGCGATGGACGCGCCGACACCCGCCGTCGGAAGGAAGGCCACCGCCGCGTCGCCGACGAGTGCGATACGGCCCTTACTCCAATCCTGCGCGCGGCGATCCTCCAGCTTCCAATAGAAGATCTCCTCGTCGTCCGCCGGAAAGCTCGCCATCACGTCGCCTGCGACGCCGCCAAGCTTGCCGAAAAGCGCTTGCACGCGCGCGCGGCGCCCCTCGACGCGACCGTTCGCCAAACGACGCGCCGGCGCGCACGCGACAACGCCGATGCGATCGCCGACCGGGTAGAGACCAAGCAGAGTTCCGGCGCCCCAGCATTCGATGATCGTTTGCGGCGGCATGTCGCCGCGTTCGGTCCACCACGTCCAGCATGCCCAGCGCGTGTCGAACGTCTCCGTCCGGCGGGAAACCAATTTGCGCGTCGACGAATGGATGCCGTCGGCGCCCACCAACAGATCGTACTCGGACTCCGCGCCGTCGCTGGTTTTCACCGCGACGCGCTCACCCATGGGCCGCGCGCGGGTGATCGTCGTCGCCATGCGCGGCCGGATGCCGCCGACGGAGCCGCGCACCAGATCCATGACGAGGCCGCGGCTGCAAGTTTGAATCGTACCGTAAGCCTCGGTGATGGGTCTGAAGTCGAATTTGCGAAAGACGCGCCCGCGCGCGTTCGCGATGCAATAAGTCTCCATCGCTTCAGACCGCGCGAGGAAGTCGTCGTAGACACCGAGCCCGTGCAGGATACGACTGCCGAGCGGATACAGCCCCAAAACGTATCCGTGGCTGTCTAGAGCCTCGGCCCGCTCCATGATGTCCGCCTCGATGCCGCGTTGCCTCAGCAGCGCCGCCAGCGTCAAACCGGCGATGCCGGCGCCGGAAATCAAAATGCGCATTGCCAACCCACCCCGAGCGACAGCGTCTTCTTAGCCAAACGGGCGCGCACACGAACACCAAAATCAAGTCAGTTGCGCCAGCGAACGATCTTGTTCGCACCGCAATGTCGCGGCGGCAACGACCTGCTGCAATTCCATTGTATTGAACGGAAAGCTTGAGTGTAGCGGGACGCAGATGCGGTGACGAATTGACAGGAGGCGATCGGTGGCGCTGAAGTCCGCCACGCCGCATACGCACCCAAGGGCTCAACATGTATTTCGACTACCGCCGCTGTATCACCCGCTACAAGCGCGGCGAGGAGTCAAAGGACGACCTTGCCCGCAAGCTGATGCCCGCGGTGCACAGCCAGGGCGGCAAACTCTACGGCGCGTTCGGTGCGCAGCTCGGTCTGCAGAGCAATGAGATCGTCGTGGTCACGAGATGGCCGGACGGGGTCCCTGCCGCGCGCCTCGATACCATTTTCTCGGATTCGCTGGCGATCACCACGATGACCGCCCGCTCACTCGCCCCGACCGTCCGACCCACGACGCCGTCGCTGCAGAAGCGAACAGGAATCTTTGTGCACCGCTGGTTCACGTTTGCCGAACGCGATTGGCCGGAGTTCTTGCGCCTGTCCGGCGAAGCGTGGCCCGACTTTGAGGCAACCTACGACGCGCAGATACAAGCCTTTCTGAAGGCGTCACCGGAGACGGACAGTACAGGCGCCGTCCTCCTTCTGACCCAATACCGCGATCACGGTGAATGGGAACGGTCGCGCACCCCGACCGGCCGGGCCGAGGCCTCATGGACCAACTTCCGCCGTCGCCATGAATTGACTCTGTCGACTATTGCCGTGTCGACGACATTGCTTGCGGCCGCCGGCTGATCGCATCCGCAGCCCCGGACTGCCACTGGCCGATTCCGACAACCTCAAAGCTCCAAGACCAACGCTGCCCCTGGCCAATTGACGGCGTTCGAGAACCAATGCGTATTAGGCGCGCGGCGACAAATCAAAGAATCACCGTCCGCCGCGCGGGAGGGAAAAACAATGAAGGTTCACGTCGTCTTCATCGGACTAGGCTTGGTCTTCCTGGTCATTGGCATGCTGTTCGGAATTTGGATGGGGGTCCAGCAGGACTTTAGATTCGCTGCAGCGCATGCGCATTGGAATCTCGTCGGGTTCGTGACCTCGTCGATCTACGGGCTGACTCACCGTGCCTACCCCAAACTCGCGGACTCTCGGCTGACCTGGATTCAATGCATCACGCACGTCATCGGCGTGCTGATCTTTGCGCCCGGCATCGTGCTCGCGGTCGCCACTGAACAGCACATGCCAGCGATCATTGGCGCGAACGTGCTCGTCTTGGCGGCTCTCATGTTCATGTTCATCTACTTCACGCACGACCACCGGACGTCGCCGGACTGACCTGCTAGTCCGGCCTAGCCGACGTGTTGTCACGGCATGCCTTTATTCGCCTTCGTGCCGTGACACCGTCGCGTGCGGCGCAAACCGGCGCATAGCTGCGGCCATCAAGGCCGCCGCGAGCGACGCGTTGGCGCCGGTCAGCTGTGAGGCCTGGGCCAAGCGTCCGATGAAGCCGGCGACATCGCTCAGCCCGATTTCGTTGCTCGGCAACAGTTCCGCCAGATCACCCGTCTGCAGCACGTCGATGATGGTTCGGCACGTTTCCGCGGCATCAAGCGCACCGCCGGCCCCATCACCCTCGACACCTTCGGCCTGCCCCGTTGCCTTGCCCGTGACTGAAAGCGACAGCGACCTGATCGTGTCGGATGAAATGTCGGCCGGGATGGCAAAGACGTATTGCTCGATCTTTTCGACTTCGGTCTCAACGAACAGGACGAGAAGTGCGCCGATAGCTTTCGTGCGCATTTTCACGCGCCCAATTGCGTTCGTTACCCCGTCCAGCGCGACCCCGCCTGCCGCAGTGTTTTGGATGCTGTCGTCGCTGTGCACCTTCACGGCGATATGGCGCAGATTTTCGAACGGGATGCGCTCCTCCACAGGAATCACGCCGACTTGCCGGCCACCCGTGCCGTGGCTGCGAAAGCCCAAAACGAAGGCGCCGTTCTCAATACCGAAGGCGTGCTCGACCGCCGAAAAATCCGGCGATGCGGTGCCCTTCGGATTCGCGATCATGATGCCGAGCGGAAAGATGAGACCCGCGAACGTCTCGATGGGCTTGTCCGGCGCGTATTTGTTCTTGGCGTTTTCCATGGCGGTCATGATGGAGCCAAGGACGAAGAGAGCCATCGCGCCAATGATGAATATTGCCCAGTCGCTCGTCGCCGGCCACCATTGGCCGATCAGCTCCTGCACGACAAGAATGATGGGTATGCTGACGATGCCGGCCAACACGAGAAGAACGCGCACGAGCCACAACATTCCAATGCGCCTGCGCGTCGGCGCAGGCGCGACTGTCGACGCGGCGTCGCTCATGACTTCTCCCCCGTTGCGCAAGCTCGTGGACGATCCGCGTACGGAAGGAAGGCCGAGAGGTCAACTGATTTGCGAGCGCGGCCAGAAACGGCAATGGCGGTGCCGTCGACCGCTCGTCATCTAAAGCGAGCAGGTCTCTTCTCGAGAAACGCCTGCACTGCCTCTTTGTGCTCAGGCGTCACCCAGCAAGCGCGCAAGTAATCGGTCTCTCTCTTTTGCGCCAACGTCATATCCTGCTCGCATGCGTTCTTGCTCAAGAGGTCCTTGGTCATGCGCAGCATCGGATCCGGGTTGGCCGCAATCGCCTTGCCCAGCTCGAAGGCCTTGGGCAGCAGCCCTTCGGGCGGCGTCACGTAATCTGCAAGGCCGATGGCTGCAGCCTCGCGTCCGTCGACCAGGCGTGCGGTCAGCATCAATTCGCTCGCCTTGCCCCATCCGATGCGGCTGACCAGGAAGTGGCTCGACGCCAATTCCGGAACGATCCCCATGCGTACGAAGGCGAGACCGAACTTCGCAAGCTCGGAGGCGACGATGAGATCGAACGGCAGGATCATCGTGACGCCGATCCCGACCGCGGGTCCGTTCACCGCCGCGATCAAAGGCTTCGACGACCGCACCAGTCCGATCCAATCGAGCCCACGCGGCAAGCCGCCCTGACCGCGCGCGGTATCGCTGCCCGGATCTTTGCCGTCGATGCGGGATTTGAACGTATGCTCGATATCGGCGCCGGCGCAGAAGCCGCGTCCTTCACCGGTGACGACAATAGCGCCGATAGCGCGGTCCTTGTTCGCGCGCTCGATGGCGTCCGCCATCTCCTCGCTCATCGCCGGCATCCAAGCGTTCAGGCGCTCCGGACGGTTGAGCGTGATCAGGGCGACCGGCGCCTGCGCGTCGTATTTGATCGTGGTGTAGGTCATGGGCGGAAGTCCTCGTGATCGATAACGCGATCCGAAAACTCTGCGACGCTTCAACCACCGAAGGCAAGCGGCCCGGCTAACGTCGTTCCGGCGCCTCTATTCGTCGTCCTTGGATTCAGAAGGAGGTGTCGACGGCGCCGCCGGCTCTTCTTCCGGCGAAGACGGCGTGTCCCTCCCCGGCTCGGCGGATCCCGGCGGGATCGGCTGGCCGTTGTGATCCAAGCGAACCTCGGACGGTACCGACTGTTCCTCGCCGCGTCTGACGATGTGCGGCGTCACCACGATGTAGAGATCGGTTTTCGTGCTGGAATCCTTGTCGACGCCAAAGATGCTGCTGAGTAGCGGGATATCGCCCAATATGGGCAAGTGCGTGTTGGACTCGAGCAGGTTCTCTTGCGTGAGACCACCGATGACGAATGTCTCGCCGTCACGCACGGTCGCCGACGTCTCGGCCTCACGCTGACTGATGGTCGGATATCCCTGGCTGAAGCCCGTCACGTTCGAGACGACGCAGAAGACATGGCTCGTGACGTAGCCGTCATTGCTCACACGCGGCGCGATCTGGAGCGTCACGCCCACGTTGACGTATTGCACCTGCTGCGACACGCCGTTGACGCCGGAGAGTTGGATGGCGGTGAGGATCGGAAGGGCGTCGCCGGTGATGATCTTCGCTGAGCCCCCGCTTTGCGCCGAGATGCGCGGTTTCGAGACCACGCGCCCATGCCCCTTTTGCACTTGAGCATAGATCGCCGCCTGCATCGAAACGCTCGAGATGTCGTTCGCAGTGAAGCCGAACGGAACGAATGCGCCGGATTGATAGGTCGTCAGCGCGAGCTGCGAGTTCGCGTTGGCGAAGTCGAGACCAACGTTGCGCGCGCCCGTTTCGCTCAATTCGACGAAAATCGTTTCAAGGCTGACGCTGTCTACCGGCACGTCGATCTGCGCGATCTTGGCCTTCAGGCGATCGATGGCGTCTTGCGGGCCGTGCAGCACGATGGCGTTCAATCGCCTATCGATCGAAATCATTGAATCGACCGATTGCGCGAGCGGCTCGCTGGACGGCTGGTCGTTTGGTTGCGGCGCCGGGCTATAGGACGGACCGCCGGCGCCTTGCGAACCGAAGGCCGGTTCGTGAGGCACGAAATTGTCGTTCGGTTTGACGGTCAACCCATCCGTCAGCAGGCCGACAACTTCGCTGACGTCGGCGTATTTCAGGTAGACGATTTCAAAACCTGCGTTCTTATCGTCGGGCGTCGCGGGCAGGACTTTCGGTGCGGCAGCCGGCCCGGCGGCGGTCTCCGCCGTGCGCGCGGTTCTCGACGCGGATTCCATCGCGAGGCTGATCGCCTTGTCGTCAACACGCGAAACGGAAAGATGCACCTTTGTCGCCGTCGTGAACTCGACGATCAAGACCGTGTCTTGCTGGTTGAAATTCAGAGAATGGACGAGCCCATGCAAGTTGCTCGGCATCCGCGCGGTCGAACCTCGCGACGACAACGCAAAGGCAATTGCGGGGTGATCCGTGCCGTCGCGCAAGATCGAGTAGTTCGGAGCGGACGGCGAGAACGAGATGATCAGCGTCGTCTTGTCCGCACCGACGCTGGCCGCCGTAATGTCGGTAAGCGAAGCGGGACCGGTGGGTTGGGCCAAGGCCGAGTGCGCCGCAAAAAGCGCAAAAAACGCTGCGGCCATGACGCTAACGACTAGGCTAAGGGAATCGAACCTCTGCGGTTCGCTCACCCCCGCGTTACCAACCACGAATCAATTTCCCCGCCCCGAAGCGTGCGAAAGAGTACCACAACGGGCGAAGACAAAATGAAAGCGAAGCCCAATTGCTTGGGCTTCGCTCCGCTGCGTCTCGAAAGTTGAAGTGACTAGAAGGCGCTTGCGCCGTTCGGCGTGCCGAGACCGGTCGGGCCGTCATATCCTGGACCCGACGTGCAGAAATACGTACCGCCGCAGCTGCCGTTGCTGCCTTGGGTTACGTCGTTGAGCGCGCCAGTGTGAGCATACGGTTCGGCACCATAGTTCACCGCACCACCGTTCACGCCATAGATACCGGCGATAACCGGAGCGGCTACGCTGGTGCCGCCGAAGACGAGCCAAGCCGACTTCCTGCGCGACGCGGGACCGTACACGGCCACGCCCGTTGCTGGATCCGCTACCGCGGAGACGTCGGCCACCATGCGCTTCGTACACAGCGGGTCGGATTGCCACGCCGGCTTGCCATAGACCGCGCTACAGCCGCTGCCCGCACCCGACCAAGCGGTCTCCGTGCGCCCGCCCGACAAGTACAAGCTTGTTCCGCCGACGGCGGTTACATGCGGGGACGACGCCGGGAATTGGACGCCGTAGCCGCTGTCGCCGGAACTGACCGTGATTGCAACGCCCGGATGATTGTAGGCGCTCTCATAGCTTTGCGAACCGGACTCGCCACCGCCATAGCTATTCGAGATCACGTGAGCGCCCATCGCAGCCGCCCTGTTCTCTGCTGTTGCGAGGTTGCCAAACGTTGCGCTCGTGGCCTCAACAAGCAAGATCTTGCAGTTGGGGCACATCGCACTGACCATGTCGAGGTCGAGCGCAGTTTCTTGAGCCCAACCGGTATTGTCGCGGGGATAGCTTCCCTGCACGCCGTTTTGATTGACCTTCTTGAAGCAACCATTGGCGGTCGTGCATGCCGGCAGACCAAATTGCGAACGATATACGGCAAGGTCAGCTTCCGCCGCTGAGTACCCGTAGGCATCGACGACGGCGACGGTGATGGAGGAACTCCCCGAACCGGTAATGCCATAGGCCGAACGCAACTGCGCCGGGCTATATCCAGACGGTGTCACGTGCCGGCTCACAGCTCTCTCGAGCCAATTGCCGGCCGCGTCGGTAATGATGTGCGCGTCGCAGTGCGCGACGAAGGCCTGCACCGGCGCGTCGCAGACGAACCGATTGAACACGTTGCCGGAGCGGTGAACGCCGCTGCGGGGATTATGTTGCTGAAACGGTGAGAACGGCGCCGCCAAAGCGCTCGCCGCCAAACCAAACGCCAGAACCGTACCGAACACTGCTACCGGTGTGAGCCGAAGCATGTAACCTCCATTCGTCGGTGAAAGAGAGCCGCTAGTCGCTGAAAGAGACCTGTCTGACCAGTGTGCCCCGCATGTTCTTTCTCATGCCTTGCCGATTTTGGCTAGATTGAAAGCATCAGCGGCCTCGAATTCGGCGCCAAAAGTCAGTCTTTTCAACTGTGACAACCGCACAATTTTAATGAAATGCGAATGTTCAGCAGCATTGGAAGCCGCGCGAGCCGGAGCCTCGTCTGACTTGCACGTCGCCTCTGTTCGCTGGCCCTTGGCAGCATCAACCGGTTCGACGACTATGGTTCCATGGCCAGCAAATTGATCAGCGGCGCACGCGAGATTTCACTCGCTCAACTCGGTGAGCGGGTCGAGCGGGGCGCAGCGGCGTTTGCTTCGTTGGGCATCGCTCGCGGCGACGCGATTGCTCTCATGCTGCGCAACGATTTCGCGTTCTTCGAGGCATCGGGCGCGGTCGGCGCGCTCGGCGGCTATCCCGTTCCGGTGAACTGGCACTTCACGGTCGACGAGGCCGGCTACATCATTCGCGACTCCGGCGCCAAGGCCGTCGTCACGCATGCGGACCTTTATCCGATCGTGTCGAAGGCGACGCCAGAGGGTGTGCCGGTGCTTGTCGTCGATACCCCGCCGGAAATCGCGCAGGCTTATCAGATCGACGCCGACGCGTGCCGCCGGCCCGCGAACGCAACGTCCTGGGATGAATGGATTGCAGGCTTCGAACGTCTTAAGCCGGAGGTTACCGACCCGCCCGGCGCAATCATCTACACATCCGGCACAACCGGACGACCGAAGGGCGTGCAGCGGCGGCCGCCGACGGCCGCACAGGCTCTTGCGTTAACGAAATTGATTTCGCGCGCGTTCGGCATGTACGGCGTGATGATCGAGCAGAAGCCCGAGCGCATCGTCACTGTCGTGACGGGGCCGATGTATCACTCGGCCCCCAACGCCTATGGCAACATGAGCGTGCGCGCCGGCGCCGACATCATCC
The DNA here is from genome assembly GCA_016124635.1 of Alphaproteobacteria bacterium. GTDB lineage: Bacteria > Pseudomonadota > Alphaproteobacteria > Micropepsales > Micropepsaceae > SZUA-430. The sequence goes on from WGNJ01000018.1 coordinate 176,248, forward strand.
TGCAACCGCGCTTCGATCCTGAAGAACTGCTGCAGATGATCGAACGGCATAGCGTGACCCACATTCACATGGTGCCGACGATGTTCGTGCGCCTGCTCAAGCTGCCGGAGGCGGTGCGTTCGAAATACGATCTGTCGTCCTTGAAATTCGTGGTCCACGCGGCGGCACCCTGCCCGCCCGACGTTAAGCGCGCGATGATCGAGTGGTGGGGGCCGGTCATCAATGAGTATTACGGCGCGACCGAAACCGGCGCCGTCGTGTTCTGCACGGCCGAGGAATGGCTCAAGCATCCGGGCACGGTCGGCAAGCCGCAGCCGGATGTAAAACTCGTCGTGTTGAACGACGCAGGCCAAGAAGCGAAGGCCGGCGAGGCCGGGGACGTCTACGCGCGACTGACGACGGCCAGCGATTTCACCTATCATGGCGACGACGAAAAGCGGCGCAAGGCTGAGCGCAACGGGCTGATCGGTGTCGGCGACATCGGCTACGTCGACGCCGACGGCTTCCTCTATCTCTGCGACCGGCGAAATCACATGGTGATCTCGGGCGGCGTCAACATCTATCCGGCCGAGATCGAGGCCGAGCTTTTGAAGCTGCATGGCGTTGCCGACTGCGCGGTGTTCGGCATTCCCGATGCGGAATTCGGCGAGGCGCTTTGCGCTGTCGTGCAGCCGCAAGCCGGTGCAAATCTGTCAATCGACGACGTCCGCGGTTTCCTGCGCGATCATCTGGCGAAGTACAAAGTGCCGAAAGTGATCGAGTTCATGAGCGAATTGCCGCGCGAGGACTCGGGCAAGATTTTCAAGCGCAAGCTGCGCGATCCGTACTGGGAAGGCGCCGGACGGAAAATCTAGCGATGGAGGAGCGACATGCGGTCTCCAGCAATTCTCTGCGTTGTACTGGCGTTGTCCGTTCTGCCGAGCGTGGCCGCAGACACGCTGATGCCACCACCCATCGCGCGAACGGCGCGCGTTGATCCCTACAAGAATTTCAAATTTCGCGTGGTGTTCGATGGGCGCGCCGTGGCCGGTTTCGATAAGGCCGTCGGGTTACCGGCGACAGCGCAATCAGGCAACGCGCCGCCGGTGATGCTGTATCATGGCGTCACCCGAGATACCGCTTTCGAGAAATGGATCGGCGCGCTTCATGCGGCGCGCCGCTACCAAAGGAAAGACATCGCGATCGTGCTGCAGGACGAAGCCGGCCGCGGTGTAAAGCGCTACAAGCTCCATCATGCCTGGGTGTCGAAGTATCAGGGCATGCCCAATCTCGACGCCAACGCAAATGAGGTCGCCATTGAAAGCTTGTCCCTCATGAACGAAGGCATCGAGATCGATTAGCGGCCGCTTCAGGCCTTGGCGCTGGGGCGATCCTTGATGCGCGCGAACCAGGAATTGAGGTTCGTGGCTTCCGGATTGATCTGCTGGCCGACCTGCTTGCCGAAATCGAGGAAGCAGAACAACAAGATGTCCGCCAACGAGAAGCGATTGCCCGCGAGGTATTGGCGGCCGGCGATCATCTTGTCGAACCAAAGCATGCGGTCTTGCGCGACCGCCTTCAGGCCGGCTGCGGCCTCAGGCGCGGTCGGGATGCGGCTCTTGAACAGCGGCAAGCCCTCGGAATAGCGAAACCCGTTCGCCAATGGCTCGACGATGTTGAGGTCCGCACGGCGCGTCCACTGCCGCGTCTCCGCGCGCTCCTTGGCGTTCGTACCGATCAGCGCCGGGGTCGGGTTCGTCTCTTCGAGATATTCGCAGATCGCCGTGATCTCGGAGATGGTCGAGCCGTCGTCGAGCTCGAGGCACGGCATCTGGCCGGCGGCATTTTTCGCCATGTAGGGTTCCTGCCGGTTCTCGCCTTTCATCAGGTCGACTTCGACGAGCGGCAGTTTGATGCCCTTCTCCGCCGCAAACATGCGGACGACACGCGGATTTGGTCCGATCGAGTTGTAGAACTTCATGGAGCGCTCCCTTCAGACGTTGATTTCGGTGCCACGAACTAGGCCCGCCGCCACGCCGCCGTCAACGGGAAGATTTGGCGATCGGCAGACGGCGCGATCAGGCCAAACGATAGGTGCTGCGTGAGGACGGCGGACCGTCGGTTGCGACGCGGCGGGTTGCAACCATGTGCTGCAGATGCGCCAGAACCGAAAGCGCCGCTGGGGCGTGCAGCCTCTTGTCGTGCTCGGAATATATGACCTCGACCATCGCCGGGATCCGGTCGATCCCCCGCTTGAGGCACGCCACGATTTGATCCTCGCGCGCGTGGCGATGAGCGATCAGCGCGGTGACGAACGCCTTCGGGTCTACAATCGGACCGCCGTGCGTCGGGTAGTAGATCTCGTCGTCGCGGCGGAGCAGCTTCTCAAGGCTCGCGAAGTATTGCGCCATGTCGCCGTCGGGCGGGCCGATGACCGTCGTCGACCAACCCATCACGTGATCGCCGCTGAAGAACGTCTTCTGCTCACGCCAGGCGTAGCACATGTGGTTCGACGTGTGCCCCGGCGTGAACACGCATTCGAAGCTCCAACCGTCGCCCTCGATGACGTCGCCGTCACGCACGCTGCGATCCGGCTTGAAGCCTGTGTCGTTGGCCTCTTCGATGCTCGGTCCCTCATGGACGCGGCTGGCGCCGTGGGGGCCGAACGCAAACGCCGGAGCGCCGGTCGCCGCCTTCAGCGGCGCTGCGGCCGGCGAATGGTCGCTGTGGGTGTGCGTGATCAGTATGTGCGTAACGGTTTCGCCCTTCAGCGCGCTCTTGAGTGCCTCGATATGCTCGTCGATCAGCGGACCCGGATCGATGACCGCGACGCGGCCGCGCCCGACGATATAGGTGCCGGTGCCATGAAAGGTGAACGGGTTGGCGTTGCGCGCGAGGACGCGGCGCAGGTTCGGCGCCACCTCGACTGCCTTGGCGTAGACAGGGTCGTATTTGCGATTTAGCGGAAGCGCCGGCAGGGTGACGCCAAGGTCGGCGGCTCTCAGCGTCACGACGCCTCCAAATGTCAGGCCGCCTTCAAGCGGCCCAGGAAATCGCGAATGCGCATCGCGTTCTTGCCGAGATCCGACTTGCCGACGCGCGACATCGAGCGGATGTCGAGCTTCGAGCCTGAGCCGTCGGCAACGATGCGGATGACGACGTCGTCTTTGAAGCCAAACCACATCGTCGTGTCCGTCGCCTCGATGCGGCCTTCGGTAGGTTCGGCGGCGACGATCTGCCAGCCCATGTCGGTCGCGACTTTCTTCGCCTTGTCGAACAATTCGGCGGGCGGCGACGCGCTATTGAAGGTCTGAATCTCGGGATAGGCCTTTTGCTGCTCCTCGGCGGTTGCCGGATCGTAATCGGCGCCGTTCGTCGAGGCTTTGCGCGCTTCAAGGAGTGCCACCCATTGCGGCGGATTGCCGGTGTCGGTGGTGATGTCGTGAATCATCGGCACGCTCGCCGCCATCGCACGCATCTGCAGCGGCACATAGATCGCGCCCGCAAGCACAAGCCCGACAATCAGCGGCACGAGCCCCTGCGCCGACCGCGAGAGGAGTGCGACGATCACCCACAAGACGGCGATCGCGCCCGCACCGAAGGCGACGTAGCTACCCACTTCAAGAAGTTGAAGGCCATGCCCAAGTCGACGCCGGCAAAGCGATAAAGCGGGCCCGCGCCCAAGATCATCGCGGCCGCGATGAAACCGACCAATAGTTCGAAGCGTCCGAGCAGCCGTGCTGCGCTGGCCATGTCTAAGCTCCTCCCCCCAAAGTTAGCTTGCGGCCGGGAGCTTGTAGTCCTTGAACTGGGTGCGCAAGGCGACCTTTTGGATCTTGCCGGTCGCCGTTAGCGGTATTTCGTTCACAAAGGCGACATCATCGGGCGTCCACCACTTGGCGATCTTGCCCTCGAGGAACTTCAAGACTTGTTCCTTCGTAACGTCGGCGCTGGGCTTGCGCACGATAATGAGCAAGGGCCGCTCATCCCACTTGGGATGGTGAACGCCGATCACGGCGGCCTGGGCCACACCGGGGCACCCTACCGCGAAGTTCTCGATGTCGATCGAGGAGATCCACTCGCCGCCCGATTTGATCACATCCTTGGCGCGGTCGGTGATCTGCATGAAGCCGAGTTCGTCGAGCGTCGCGATATCGCCGGTATCGAACCAACCGTCCTTGTCGACGATGGAGTCCGTGCCGTGGCGGCCGCCCTCGCCCTTGAAGTAGGCGCGCGCAATCGCCGGACCACGCACCATGAGATGGCCAAAGGCTTTGCCGTCGTGCGGCAGGTCTTTGCCGTCGTCGTCGACGATCTTCATCTCGACGGTGAACATTGCGCGGCCTTGCTTCGACTTCACCTTCAGCTGCTCGGGCCAAGGCAGTTTTTCCATGCCGAACTTGAACGAGCCGATCGTGCCGACCGGCGACATTTCCGTCATGCCCCAGGCATGCATGACCTCGACGCCGTATTTCTTCTCGAACGTCTCGATCATGGAGGGCGGACAGGCGGAACCGCCGATCATCACCTTGCGCAAGGTCGAGAGCTTGAGGTTGTTGGCTTCCATGTGCGCCAGCAACATCTGCCAGACGGTCGGCACGGCGGCCGTGATCGTCACCTGCTCCATCTCGAGCAGCTCGTAGACCGACGGGCCGTCAAGCTTCGCGCCCGGCATCACCATCTTGGCGCCGACCATCGGGCAAGCGAACACCGTGGCCCAAGCGTTGGCGTGGAACATGGGGACGACCGGCAGGAAGACGTCTGTCGACTTCGCACCGACGCAATCGCCGGTGTTGACCGCGAGCCCGTGCAGCACATTCGAGCGGTGCGAGTAGAGCACGCCCTTCGGATTGCCGGTCGTTCCGGACGTATAGCAAAGGCCGGCGGCCGTATTCTCGTCGAACTTGGCCCACTCGAAATCGTCGTCGACATCTTTGAGCCAGTCCTCGAAGGCGACCGCGTTCGGCAGCGTCGTCTTCGGCATGTTGGCCGCGTCGGTGAGGATGACGTAGCCCTCGACGCGGTCGATCTGTTTGGCGATCTTCTCGAGCGTCGGAATGAAGGTCGTATCGACGAAGACAAGGCGATCTTCGGCGTGATTGATGATGTAGGCGATCTGCTCCGCGAACAGGCGCGGATTGACCGTGTGGCACACGGCTCCGATGCCCATGATGCCGTACCAGGTCTCAAAGTGGCGCGCCGTGTTCCAAGCGAGGGTCGCGATGCGGTCGCCCAGGCGAATGCCGCGGCGTGTCAGGGCTTTGGCCACGCGGCGGGAGCGCGAGTGGAGGTCGGCATAGGTCGTGCGGACGATCGGCCCTTCGACCGAGCGGGTGACCATCTCGCGCTCGCCGTGATAGCAAGCGGCGTGATCCAAGATCTTGGGGACCACCAAGGGCCAATCCTGCATCGATCCAAGCATGTCGTTCCTCCGTCAAGGCGGCGGGCTTTGCAGCCTCGCATTTGAGGCCAATCTTAAGAGCCACGGCACTGCTCGACAATACGAGCGCCAGCGCGGCTTCGCTTGCTCCCCAGGCCACGGTGACTGGCATCAAGCGCTTGACGATGACGGCAAACATGGCGCCTTATCCGCAAACAGCGAGCTTTGCCAAAGCCGCCATCACCTTGCTTCAGCGAGTAGTCGAGCGCGTCGGGCGTTACACACGCGCCTTCTTGCGCGTTTTTGCATTGGCCAAAGTTGTCGGCGTCGGAGACCCAACCAAAGACCTGAAAATTGACCGTGAGGCTCTTCAATGGATGTGCATTTCGATCCCGTGGTTGCTGGAGCGGCACGTCGTTCGAGAACCGCCCGAAGCCTGGCCCGACGATGGCTGGATCGATGGATTTGGGGTCGAGCGCGTGGATGTCGTGAGTCCGGACGAGATCTATCTGGAAGGGCTGTTCGTTTGGGTGCAAGGCCAAGAGCGTTGGTGGCTGGATCCAGGGGCGATTAACATCAAGCTGCTCTTCGGCACCGATATCGTCGCGCCTTACAAGCTGACCTTTGGCGACGCGACGATTGGTCTTGCGAAACGGCCGTACAGCCATCGCGCCGTCGCGGATCGCAAGGTGGAGGAATGGCTGTTCGAATTCGAGGGGCCGCGCCATAGTGGCCTGAACGCATAACAGTGGTGACCCGATGACCCTGACCAATGCGCAGACGCGCGATGTCGAAGCGCTGATCCATCCTTACACCAACCTCGCGCGGCATCGCGAAATCGGGCCGCTGATCCTCGAGCGGGCAAAGGGCATCTACGTCTACGACAACCGCGGCAAGGACTATATCGACGGGCTCGCGGGGCTTTGGTGCGTCAGTCTCGGCTACAGCGAAGAGCGGCTGATCGAGGCCGCGACCAAGCAGATGCGCGACATGCCCTATGCGCATATCTTCGCCGGCCGCAGTCACGAAGCCGGGATCGCGCTCGCCGAGAAGCTGAAAGAGGTCGCGCCGATCAGGGCGTCGAAAGTGTTCTTCGCGAATTCAGGCTCCGAAGCGAACGACACGCAGGTGAAGCTCGCTTGGTACTATTGGAATGCGAAGGGCAAACCGCAGAAGAAGAAGATAATCAGCCGGACGAAGGCGTACCACGGCGTGACGATCGTCTCGGCGAGCCTCACGGGTCTGCCAGCCAATCACAAGCAATTCGACCTGCCGCTGCCGATGACGTTGCACGCGGACTGCCCGCACGCATACCGCTTTGCAGAACCGGGCGAGAGCGAAGATGCGTTCGTCGAGCGGCTCGCTCGCAACCTCGACGCGTTGATCGAGCGCGAGGGCGCGGACACGATCGCGGCCTTCATCGCCGAGCCGATCATGGGCGCGGGCGGCGTGATCATTCCGCCCGCCACCTATTTCGACCGCATTCAGCCGGTGCTCGCCAAGCACGACATACTGTTCATCGACGACGAGGTGATTTGCGGCTTCGGGCGGACGGGCAACTATTGGGGCGCGCAGACCTACAATATGCGGCCGCACACGCTTTCGTGCGCGAAAGCGCTGTCGTCCGCTTACATGCCGATCTCGGCGGTGTTGATCCCGGAGGAGATGTATCAAGCCATGCTCGATCAGAGCCGAGCGATCGGCGTCTTCGGGCACGGCTTCACCTATTCCGCGCATCCCGTTGCCGCGGCCGTCGCGAACGAGACGCTGAAGATTTACGAGGAGCGCAACATCGTCGCTTATGTGCGGCAGATTTCACCGACGTTCCTCAGGCGGTTACATGCGCTGCGGACTCACCCGTTGATCGGCGAAGCCGAAGGCGTGGGTCTGATCGGCGCGGTCGAGATCGTCAGCGACAAGGCCACCAAGAAGAATTTTCCAGCTGAGAAGATGGTCGCTGCGGCCTGCAGCCGTTTCGCCGAGGAAGAAGGCCTCTTCGTCCGCGCGCTGCTTGGCGACCGCGTGGCGTTCTGCCCGCCCCTCATCATCACGGAGGCCGAGATCGGCGAGATGTTCGACCGCTTCACGCGCGCGCTCGACAAGACCGAGGCTTGGCTGCGCCAACAGAGCCTGCGTGCCTAACGTATACCGCAGCCGCCAACGGCTCATTTGCGCGCACGTCTGCCAAAATTGCGCCATAGGACAATTCCAGATTTGACCCGGCGACCGCATGAGGCTCAACAAGTCGTGGGTGGTCCGGCGTTGCGGGCCATGACACATTGTGCCGGGTGGCGTTTGGGGACGGACGATGAAGTGGGTCGGGCGTATTCTGTTGGTGCTGGTTGTGCTCGTCGCCGGGGGCGGTGCGGCGGCCTATTATCTCTTGCAAGAGCCGGCGCCGGACGAACGGCTCGTCTGCGACTACGGCGTTTATGATTTTCCGGGCGGCGCAATCGCGAGCGTGAACGCGTCGAGCGGCAGGCAAAACCTGCGCATGACATCGATGACGGGCGAGACTTGGTTTTTGCAACCAGCTCCCGGCAGCGGCGACATCCCGACAACGTTTACCGTGGCGCCGGGCTGGACCGAGAAGGTGATGGAGAATGTGTCCGTCACGTTCGCGCCATGTGGCGAAGGCAAGCTGACGATCGCCGGCAATCTTGTTCCGGGCGATGTTGGCACGCGCCGCGCGCTCGAAATGACAGACGTCACGTTCGAGAGCCACGGACAAAAGCTGTTCGGGCGTCTGGTCATGCCTCAAGGCGATGGCCCGGTGCCGATCGCGGTTCTCGTGCACGGGTCGGAGCGCGACTCCGCTGTGGTGTTCAACCGCCTCGCCTACCTCTTTCCGGGGAACGGCATCGGCGTCTTCGTTTACGACAAGCGCGGTACCGGAAAATCCGAGGGGACCTACACGCAAGATTTCGATTTACTTGCAGATGACGCCGCGGCCGCGCTGAACAAGGCACGCGAGATGGCCGGCGCGCGGGCACGCGAAGTCGGTTTCCAAGGCGGCAGTCAGGCCGGTTGGATCGAGCCGCTCGCAGCGACGAAGACCAAGGCCGACTTCGTGCTCGTCGGATTTGGCCTCGCCGCATCGCCGGTCGATGAGGACCGTGATTGCGTGGAGGTCGATCTCCGCGACGCGGGCTACGGCGACGACGTGATCGCGAAAGCCCACGAGATCACGGATGCGACGGCTGTCGTCATTACCTCTCACTTCACCAAGGGCTACGAGCAGCTCGAGGCGGTGAAGGCGAAGTACGGCAGCGAGCCCTGGTACAAGGTGATCAAGGGGCAGTACACAGGTCTCATGTTGTCGTATCCGAGCTTGATGTTGCGGTACATCGCGCCGCTGTTCGAGGTCGGCACGCCGTACGAGTACGACAGCCTGCCGCCGCTCAAGGCCTACGACGGTCCGGAGCTTTGGGTCTTGGCGGGACAGGATCATCTCGCGCCCGACAAGCAGACGCTGAAGGTGCTGCGCGAGCTGCAAGTCGACAAGCCCCAGCTGAGCGTCGTCGTCTTCCCAAGCGCCGACCATGGCATCCTCGAATTCGAGCGCCAGGACGGCAAACGCGTCGAGACGAGGTTTTCGGCCGGGTATTTCGATCTGATCGTCGATTGGATCAAGACGAGGCATATCAACGTGCCGGCCGACAGCGCGGTGGTCTATTCCGCCGCGTCCACCGACACGCCACCGAGCGGCGACGCGGTGATGGATACGCCTTAGGCCAAGTGCCGCATTACAGTGCCGGCGATCGCTGCGACATCGCCGCTCGCATCGACATGATGCCACGTCATGTGCCCGATGTCGTACTTGAGCTGCTTATGCAACACGGAGATGTCGGCGTCCGACACGTCGCCGCGGCGCGACGACAACCGTTGCTCCAAAATTTCGCGCGGCGCTTCGAGCCAAATGCCGACGAAGGGCGCTGCCGACGCCTCTGCGATCGATCGGATGGCACGGCGCTCATCCTCGCGCGCAAACACCGCATCGACGATGACGGATCGCCCCGCGGCGAGCGCGCCTCGCGCCAGCTCTTCCAGCATTGTGTAGGTCGTAGCCGATTTCGCCGGCGTGTATTCGGACTGAGGCAAGCGTTGGTCTAGAGGTGCACCGGCAAGGCGCTTGCGGATTTCGTCGCTACGCAAGTGCACGGCGCCAGGCGGCGCGCCGATGCGCCAGGCCACCTCTTTTGCGACGGACGATTTTCCCGTGCCCGAAAACCCGCCGATGGCGAGGAGGCGCGGCGGCTGTTGTTCGGCGAACCGCTTGACCAATTCGAGATAGTGACGCGCGCTTTCGAGACCGTTGGGCTTGCGCCCCTCCGTCTTGGCACGGATTTCGGCTCGCAGAGCAAGGTAGAGCGGCAGCGCCTTGAGGCTCTCGACGGTCTCGTGCCATTTGCCGGTGTCGCGATGAATGAGCCAGGCGTTCAGCGCGCGATTGGCGAGACGCCCCTGCCCGCGTGCGAGCAAATCCATCAGCAAGAACGCGACGTCGTAGAGCGGCGGGATGGTGGCATAGAAGTCGTTGAACTCGATGCAGTCGAAGAGTGTCGGCTCGCCGTGATCCAAGAAGACGTTGCCGAGATGCATATCGCCGTGGCAGCGGCGCACGTCGTGCGACTGAGCATTGACCTGCTCCACGCAGCGGCCGGCCGCCGCACTTCGCGCGGCGACAGCGCTCTCGACCAGCTCGGGCGACAGGGCCGCGCTCTGGCTGCGAAGGTCGCTCGTGTTCTCGTCGGCGATGCGCGCGGCGGCCTTCGCCCAATCGACCTGAACGATCTCGGCAGCGTCATGAAACTGAGCGACGTGCTCTGCCAAGTCCTCTATCACGGCATCCGTAAGTTCGCCGCGATCAGCACGCGTGCTCAATAGCGCGTCGTCTGGGAAGCGCCGCATCTCAAGGAGCCAATCGACGGCCTCGCCCTCGCCCTTCAGATTGAGCTCACCGCTCGCCGCTCGAGAGACGGGCAAGGTGCGCAAGTAAAGATTCGGCGCGGTGCGGCGATTGAGGGTCAGTTCCCGCGCCAAGGTTTCGCGACGGCTTTCGAGCGTGGTGAAGTTCAGATAGCCGAGGTCGACGGCCTTCTTGAGCTTGAAGGCCTGATCGCCGACCAAGAATACGAGCGCGGCGTGCGTTTCGGCGACGTCAGGCTTCTTGCCCCACGGGCTCCCACTCTTCAGCCAATCGATGGCCGCGCGCTGTGCCGGGACCGTCACGTCAAATCCGCGGGAAGGTCGGATTCATTTCGAAGCCGGCGGGATCTTGATGGATCAGCACCTCGGCGTCGGGAAATGCGAAGCGGATCGCGTCCTCGACTTCATCGCTGATGCGATGCGCATCAACGAGCGACATTTCGGGCGCTAGTTCCAAGTGAAGCTGAATGAAGGCACGATGGCCGGAATGTCGCGTGCGCAAGTCGTGCAGGCTGACAACATCCATATGCTGTTTGACGATATGCTTGATGCGTTCGCGATCGGCGTCGGCGAATTCACGATCCATCAGCTCGTCGTAAGACGCGCGCAGAATCTTCACTGCGCCCCAGCCGATGACGCAGGCGATGGCCAAGCCGATCAGGGGATCGGCGATCACCAAGCCGAACGAACCGCTGAGGACGAGCGCCGCGATGACGCCGGCGTTGGTGGCGATATCGCCGACGTAGTGAAGGCGATCGGCGCCGATCGCCAGCGAACGCGTGCGGGCCACGACGTAGCGTTGAAAGAGAACGAGCCCCAACGTCAGGGCGATCGAGAAGAGCATCACGACGATGCCGAGCGTCGAGGCGGGCAGCTCGTGCGAGTTCACCATGCGCTCGATCGACTGAAAGATCAGAAAGGCCGACGACCCCGCGATGAAGGCGGCCTGTCCCAAGCCTGCAATCGCCTCCGCCTTGCCATGGCCAAAACGATGCTCTTCGTCGGCAGGCGTCAGCGCGTGATGAACGGCGAGGAGATTGAGCCCTGAAGCCAAGAGATCGAGCGCGGAGTCCACGAGCGACGCGAACATCGCGACCGACCCCGTCTCGATCCAGGCCCAAACTTTCGCGACGATCAGGGTGAACGCCACCGCGACCGCGGCGTAGGTCGCAAGGCGCTTCAACCGTTCGGCGCCGTTCGCGCGTCGCGCATTGTCGAGCGTGCGGGCGTCCATCATGGAAACAGCCGCTCTGTGGTCCATTGCTCGCTCGGCGAAGCGCGGCGATAGACGAGCCGGTCGTGAAGCCTGAACGGGCGATCGCGCCAAAACTCGATCTGCAGCGGCGCAATGCGGAAACCCGACCAATGCGGCGGCCGCGGCACCTTTCCAAGCGCATACTTCGCGGCAAAGCGCGCGACCTCTTTCTCCAACTCGAAACGCCCCCTGAGCGCGCGCGATTGCCGCGATGCCCACGCGCCGATCTGACTGTCCTTCGGACGCGATGCGAAGTAGGCGTCGGCTTCGGCGTCGGTCACGACGCTGACGTCGCCGCGGACGCGGATCTGCCGCCGCAGGCTCTTCCAATGAAAGCAAAGGGCTGCTTTGGGCTGGCCGAGCAGCTCCTGCCCTTTGGCGCTTTCGAAATTCGTGTAGAAGACGAACCCGTTCCGATCGACACCCTTCAAGAGAACCATGCGAACGTCGGGCATACCCTTGTCGTCCACCGTCGCGAGGGACATCGCCTCGGCGTCGTTCGGCTCCTTCTTGCGCGCCTCCTCGAACCAGGTTTCGAACAAGCGGATCGGATCGTCGACCTGCGCGATCTCGGCCTCGGGCGCGTGAGCGGGCGTATCGTTCATGCGATTTGCGGCTCGCGGTGTGGTGTCTCGATCCACTATATAGAGTCGGTCAGGGTTACTGCCACACTATCTTCCTCTGCAATTGAGAGCCGGTCGCAAAGCCATATGCCAAGTTTCGTCCGTGGACTGACCGTCGTTGCCCTCGCGATCATGCTCGCTGCTTGCGCGACACATGTCGCGCAAGAAAAGGCGACGCGTTTCGATCAAGGCGTCGCCGCCTACGATGCCGGCGACTTTGCGCAAGCCTACGCGATTTGGAGAAAGCTGGCCGAGGAAGACGACCTCGCCGCAATGCGCAATACGGCGACCCTGCTTCGCCAAGGCAAAGGCGTTGCGCAGGACGAACGCGCCGCTTTCAAGCTCTACGAGGAAGCTGCAGAAAAAGGCCTCGTGACGGCGATGGCGAACGTTGCCGAAATGTACATGGAGGGCGAAGGCGTCGATCGTGACCCAAAGCTCGCGGCCGTGTGGTACGCGCGCGCCGCGGTCGCCGGCCTTTCGATCGCTCAGGTGCGTCTCGCCGACATGTACGAACAAGGCAATGGTGTCGACAAGGATCACAAGAAGGCGGTGGCACTTCTCGAACGCGCCGCTCGCAACGGCTATGAGCCCGCGCAGCAACGTTTGAGCGACATGGGCATCGCCCTGGCGCCCGAAGGTGAAGCTGCGCAATCCCCCAACGACGGCGGACCCTCCGGCTCAGCCGACGCAGCATACTCGCCGCCGCGATCCGTCTCGCCCGCCCCGGTGGAACAACAGCGGCGGCCGGAGCCTGGCGATCCTTTCACTCAAGATGCGCTCGCCTCTATGAGCGCCGATGACGCCAACGTGATGCAGCAAGGGTTGGTTGCCTACCGGGCAGGCAACAAGCCTGCCGCTTTCGACGCGTGGCACAGGGAAGCCGCCAAAGGAGTTGCCGAGGCGCAAACACGAGTTGCATTGCTTTACGCACGCGGTGAGGGAACGAAGGAAGACGCGATCGAGGCTTATCGCTGGCTGAGGCTGGCGGCAGCGCAAGGGAATCCGGGGGCGTGGGTCGAGCTACCGTTGGTTGCAGCCCAGCTCTCCCCTGCCGAACGTGCCATGGGTGAGTCCCTTGTGCGCATGCCTAACGGTGCGCAGAATAAGAGCCCTTGAGGAATTTGTTCGCGTTCACCATTTGCCCCCCACGGTTGCGTCATAGTATTGCAGTGGCGGGCGCGGGGTCCCTCTGTATCTTAAAATCGATTATGCGTTGACACGCTGTTTGAGCGCGACGGGTAATGTACGAACTCTATTCACTCTTCGGGGTCCCTCGAACGTCGACCGACGAGGAGATCAAACAAGCGTTTCGCAGCTTGGCGAAACGCTTTCACCCCGACACGCCCGAAGGCGCAGCCGACAAGGGCCGGCGCTTCAAGGATTTGAGTTCGGCCTACGAGATCCTCGGCGATCCGATCAAGCGACGCGCCTACGACCGCGGCGAGATCGACGGCTATGGCAATCCCCGCGCGGGCTATACGCCGCGTCCGGAGCGTGAGCCAGAACGTGAACGCGCGAGAGAGACGCGCACGCAAGAAAAGGAAACGGCTGGATCGACGCAGCGCGAGAACCAGCGCTCGAACGGCGGTGCTTCCGCCGCGTTCCGCTCGGCCTTCGAAAAGGCATTCGGAAGCGGTGCCGGTTCTAGCGCCAATGGCCACAGCGCGAACGGAAACGGCGCGGCCAACGGATCCGGCGACGGACGCAAGCAAAGCCGCGTCGAGGATCTGTTCTCGGAATTCTTCGGCGATCGCTCGACGGGCAAGAAGCGGCCGGCGCACGGCAAGGGCATCGACACGAGTTACGACCTGTCGGTGACCTTCGAGGAAGCGGCACTCGGCGGCACCAGGCGCGTGAAGATGCCGAACGGAAAGCGCTTCGACGTTCGCCTACCGGTGGGCACACGCGAAGGACAAGCGATCCGACTCAAGGGTCTGGGCGAGAGCGGTGCCGCCGGCGGACAGGACGGCGATGCGATCATCACAGTCAACATCGAGCCGCATCCGTTCTTCAGGCGCGACGGACGGGACATCCACCTCGATCTGCCGATCACGCTGAACGAGGCGTTGCACGGCGCGAAGATCAAAGTGCCGACGCTGCATGGCCCGGTGACGATGGTTGTTCCGCCCGGCGCCAACGCCGGGCAAGCGTTCCGCCTAAAGGGCAAAGGTATTCCGAGTCACGCCATCCATCCGGCGGGAGATCAGTTCGTTACGCTGCAAATCGCCTTGCCCGACAAGAGCGATCCCAATCTCGTCGACATCGTGAAGCGCTGGGAGGCGGCGAACCCGTACAACCCGCGCCGGAAGTTCGGCGAACAAACCTGAAGGATCAAGGCAAGCGGCGTCGCAAAACCTTCGCGCGACGGGCTGATCGGAATTTCCTAAGAGGCGCCAAGCGCTTTGCCACCGGGAGGTTCTTTCATGCTGCGATCTATCTTCGCCGCACTCATAACTGGAGCATGCGTAGCCGGTACGACCGCAGCGTGGACGAAGGATCGACCCTTTCCGCAAAAGGAAGATCCCTACTTCTTGCGCGCGCAACGGGAACTGGACCGCAACTTGGCGCTCAGGCCCAATACAAGCCGCGCCAAGAACATCATCCTCTTCATCGGCGACGGCATGGGAATCTCCACTGTGACGGCCGCGCGAATCTATCAGGGCCAGCGAGAAGGGCGCGACGGGGTCTCCAACATTCTCACGTTTGAGAACCTGCCCTACTCGGCCCTATCGCGAACGTTTTCCCACGACAGCCAGGTAACGGATTCCGCGCCGTCGGCGACAGCGATGACGACGGGGATCAAAACGCGCAACGGCGTGATCAACGTCTCGTCGGAGGCGATCCCGAAGGATTGCGTTTCAGGTCTTGCGCATCCGGTCACCACCATCGCCGAGCTTGCCGAAGAGGCGGGCATGTCGACGGGCGCGGTGACGACAACGCGCATCACACACGCGACGCCGGCGGCAGTCTACGCGCACACGACCAATCGCGATTGGGAAGGCGACGATGAGGGGCACGGACTAACGCAAGCGCAGAAGGACGCTGGCTGCAAGGATATCGCCCGACAACTCGTCGAAATGCCCTACGGCGACGGACTCGAAGTGGCGATGGGTGGCGGACGGCGCGAATTCCTGCCGCTTGGAGCGGACGATCCGGAGTATCCGGACGACAGAGAGAAGAAGGGCGAGCGGCGTGACCGGCGCGACCTAACCGCAGCCTGGCTAAAGCGATATGGGCGCAGCGGCGCTTATGTTTGGAACAAGGAACAGTTCGACGCCGTCGAGCCAACGCGCGTCCGTCATCTTCTGGCGCTGTTCGAATACGATCACATGCACTACGAGCTTGACCGTGCCGACGATGTCGCCGGCGAGCCCTCGCTCGCGCAGATGACGCGAAAGGCAATCTCGATCCTCGGCCGCAATCCGCGCGGCTTTTTCCTGATGGTAGAAGGCGGGCGGATCGATCATGCGCACCACGAAAACAAGGCTGCGCGCGCGTTGGCGGATACTGTCGCCTTCGACAACGCTGTGCGCGCCGCGATGTCGGCCACAGACCCCAAAGACACGCTGATCGTCGTCACGGCCGACCACAGCCACGTCCTCACCATCAGCGGATATCCGGATCGCGACAACCCGATCCTCGGGCCCGTCGTCGAACATGGGAAGGTTCAACTGGCCCGAGACGGCAAGGCCTACACGACGCTCTCCTATGCGAACGGTCCCAGCGCCAAAGTCGACGACGAGCGTGACGACCCGCACCGCAAGGACACCGAAGACAACGACTACCAGCAAGAATCCCTCGTTCCCCTCCGTGGAGAGACCCACAGCGGCGAGGACGTCGCGATCTACGCGACCGGACCCTGGGCGCACCTATTTCGCGGCACGGTCGATGAGAACTACATCTTTCACGTGATGAACTATGCGGGAAGAATTCGCGAGCGCGCCGAAAGAATGATGCGCACCGGCAGTGCCACGGCGAAACCTGCGCGTCGGCACCACCGCCACCGTCGCCATCGCTGACAGGAACTCACGACCTCTTCCGAACCCGTTCCGGCTGGAGTAGTGTTCGCGCCGTCCGAAGGGGAGCCCGCGAGGGCTGAGATGTCGCCACAAGCGACGACCCTTTGAACCTGATCCGGCTTGTACCGGCGGAGGGATTCGGACGCTCGCGACCCAATCGCGCGCGGCTTCAATCGATCCGCTCTTCTCTGCAGCCGACGCACGAAGGAGCGATTGCATCCATGAACATTCGAACAAAGGCACCGGCCGAGGTTACGACCGGGTCCCTGCCCGCCTCACGCAAGGTCTTCGTTGCGGGCGACCGTCACCCGAGCATTCGCGTGCCGGTGCGCGAGATCGACCTGCATCCAACGGCCAAGGAGCCGCCGGTGCGCGTCTACGATCCGTCCGGCCCCTATACCGATCCGAACGCGACGATCGATATTTCGCGCGGATTGCCGACGCTGCGTGCGCCGTGGATCGCCAGGCGCAAGACAACAGAAATCGAAGCGCCGTTCGTTTCGAACGAAAAGGCGAGCCCGGTTCCGCAGTTCAAGGTGACGCGCAAGCCGCGCCGCGCAAGCGGACCGGTGACGCAATTGGAATTCGCGCGTGCCGGCATCATCACCGAGGAAATGGAATATGTCGCCGTCCGCGAAAATCTCGGACGCAAAAAAGCGATTGAACGAGACGGCGACGGCGAGAGCTTCGGTGCCGCCATTCCCGATCACGTTACGCCTGAATTCGTGCGCGACGAGGTGGCGCGCGGTCGGGCAATCATTCCGGCAAATATCAATCATCTCGAGCTTGAGCCGATGATCATCGGCCGAAACTTCCTCGTGAAGATCAACGCCAATATCGGCAACTCGGCCGTAACATCGTCAGCGGCCGAAGAGGTCGAAAAGATGGTGTGGGCGATCCGCTGGGGCGCCGACACGGTGATGGATTTGTCGACCGGACGCGGCATTCACAACATCCGCGAGTGGATCGTCCGCAATTCCCCGGTGCCGATCGGGACCGTGCCGATCTATCAGGCGCTGGAGAAAGTCAACGGCGTCGCCGAAGACCTGACCTGGGAAATCTTCCGCGACACGCTGATCGAGCAAGCCGAACAGGGTGTCGACTACTTTACGATCCACGCGGGCGTGCGCCTACCGCACATTCCGCTCACCGCCAAGCGCGTCACCGGCATCGTCAGCCGCGGCGGCTCGATCATGGCGAAGTGGTGCTTGGCGCATCATCAAGAGAGCTTCCTCTACACGCGCTTCGAAGAGATCTGCGAGATCATGCGCGCGTATGACGTGAGCTTCTCGCTCGGCGACGGCTTGCGCCCCGGTTCGATCGCGGACGCAAACGACGCGGCGCAATTCGCGGAATTGAAGACGCTCGGCGAGCTGACGACAGTCGCTTGGAAGCACGGCTGCCAGGTGATGATCGAAGGCCCCGGTCACGTGCCGATGCACAAGATCCGCGAGAACATGGAACTGCAGCTTTCGATCTGTCACGAAGCGCCGTTCTATACGCTGGGACCGCTCGCGACCGACATCGCGCCGGGTTACGACCACATCACCTCGGCGATCGGCGCGGCGCAGATCGGTTGGCTCGGGACGGCGATGCTTTGCTACGTGACACCGAAGGAACATCTGGGCCTTCCCGATCGCGACGACGTGAAGGCGGGCGTCGTGACCTATAAGATCGCGGCCCATGCCGCCGACCTCGCCAAGGGTCATCCGGCGGCCAGATTGCGCGACGATGCGCTGTCGCGCGCCCGGTTCGAATTTCGCTGGGAGGATCAGTTCAACCTTTCGCTCGACCCGGAAACCGCACGCTCCTTCCACGACCAAACAATGCCGAAGGAAGCGCACAAGGCCGCCCATTTCTGCTCCATGTGCGGACCGAAGTTCTGCTCCATGAAGATCACGCAGGACATCCGCGACATGGCCCAAAAGGGCATGGACGAAATGAGCGAGAAATTCCGCGGCGCCGGCGGGGAAATCTACGTCCAGCGACCGGACGCCGCCGAGTAGTTACCCCCGGTTAACTGCGCGCCTGCCAGGCGCTTGCGGCAACGAAACCGAAAGCATATTAGACTAGACCGTCTAGTCTACTTTTAGGGGCCGCCAGGGTACGGGGAGCCTTATTTTGCGCAGATATATTCTCATGGGTGCCGGCGCCGTCGGCGGCATCGTCGCGCTTTATGTCGGCATCATGTGGCTGACGCTGTGGCGCTTTCAGGTTTCGACGGACAACGCGGCGATACAAGCCGACATCGCGACGATCGCGCCGAAGCTCTCCGGCTATGTGGCCGACGTGAGTGTCACCGACAATCAGACCGTCACGCACGGGCAAGTTCTGATGACGCTCGACACGTCGGATATCCTGCCGCGTGTCGCCCAAGCGCGCGCGACGGTCGAAGCAAAGCGCGCAGCGATCAAGAACATCGATGCGAAGCTCGCTTGGCAGCATTCGATGATCGCGCAGGCGCAAGCCTCCGTTACCAGCGCGCAAGCCGATGCGACGCGCGGCACGAAAGACATGGCACGCTACCGGCGGCTCGCACGGCGCGGCTTTGCTTCGAGTCAGAAGCTCGAACTGGTCCGCGCCGACAACGACCGCCTCGCCGCCGGCGTCCGGCATGCGCGCGCGGCGCTCGATGCCGAGCGCGATCAGATCGCGGTTCTGGAATCCTCGAAGGCGCAAGCCGACGCGGAGCTCAAGCAAGCGCAAGCCGCTCTCGCGCTCGCGGAAAGCGACCTCGCAAATTCAAAGATCGTGGCGCCGATCGACGGTGTGGTTGGCAATCGCACGGTTCGCGCCGGCCAATACGTGCGCGCGGGCGCGCAAGTCATGGTCGTTGTGCCGCTGCCCAATGTCTATGTCGTCGCCAACTTCAAGGAAACGCAGATCGCCAATATGCGGCGCGGTCAAGCTGCGGACATCAGCATCGACGCCCTCCCCGGCCAAACCTTCGAAGGCCGCGTCGAAAGCTTCGCGCCGGCGAGCGGCTCGCTGTTCAGCCTGCTCCCGCCTGAGAATGCGACCGGCAACTACACCAAGATCGTGCAGCGGATTCCGGTGAAGATTCTGGTCGGCGGCGACGCCTCCAAGATCGCACTGCTGAAGCCCGGTATGTCGGCCGTCGTCACCATCGACACGCGCGACAAGGGCAGCGATGCGCCGGCGTCGCAAAACGCCGAGGCGGGGCATTGAGCGGCGCCCCAGCCAGAGCGAACCCTGCGGCGGCCGCGGCGCAGCCGCCGCTGACCGCGCGGACGCTCATCGGCTTCTTCGCGATGGCGTTCGGCATGTTCATGGCGATCCTCGACATTCAGATCGTGGCGGCGTCGCTGGCCGAGATTCAGGCGGGCCTATCGGCATCGCAGGATGAGATCGCCTGGGTTCAAACGGCCTACCTGATCGCGGAGGTCGTGATGATCCCGCTGTCGGGATATCTCTCGCGGCTGCTCTCAACGCGCATCCTGTTCGTCATCTCCGCAAGCTCGTTCACGGTGATGAGCTTGCTATGCGCCGCCTCGACCTCGATCGAGGAGATGATGATCTTCCGCGCGCTGCAGGGTTTTCTCGGCGGTGCCATGATCCCGACGGTCATTGCGGGGTCCTACATGATGTTTGGCCAAGGCCGCGCCGCCGGAATCGGCGTCGTGGTCGGCCTCGTCGCGACGCTCGCGCCGACAATCGGCCCGACGCTCGGCGGATACCTGACGCACGCACTCTCGTGGCATTGGCTCTTCTTGATCAACGTGCCGATCGGGATCGCGATCACCGTGATCGTCTGGTCGCTCGTCGATATCGACAAGCCGAACTGGAAGCTTTTGCAAGGGTTCGACTTCGCCGGTTTGGCGCTGATGGCCGTGTTCTTGGGTTCGATCGAATACGTGCTCGAGGAAGGCGCGCGCAAGAATTGGTTCGAAGATCAAACGATTGAAACGCTGACTGTCGTTGCCGTGGCAGCCGGCGTCGGTTTCTTCCTGCGCGTCCTCAGCGCCAAGAACCCCATCGTGAATCTCAAGGTCTTTCGCGATCGCAATTTCACGCTCGGAACGAGTTACGGCTTCATCCTGGGTATCGGTCTCTACGGTCTCGTCTACCTGATGCCGGCGTTTCTCGGCCGCGTGCGCGGCTACAACTCGATGCAGATCGGCGAAATATTGTTCATCACCGGTTTGTGCCAATTCATCGCCGCGCCGATCGCCGGGATGCTGGCGCGGCGCTACGACACCAGGTTCGTTCTGCTGACCGGGCTCTTCTTGATGGCGATTTCCTCGTACATGCTGGCGTTCGTCACCTCGGAATGGAGTTTCCAGGAACTGTTGTGGCCGCAGATTCTGCGCGGCGCCGGATTGATGTTCTGCATGGTGCCCGCGAACGTGATCGCCATGTCCGGCCAGGAAGGCGATCAACTCAAGGATGCGTCCGGCCTTTACAATCTAATGCGCAATCTGGGCGGCGCTCTCGGCCTTGCGGTATTGAACACGCAGCTCACCGATCGGCTGGCGTTTCACTACGAGCGGCTCGGCGAAAGCCTGAGCGCCGGACGAGAGGTTGCCGAGGCCGCCCTCGCCGGTCTCGCAGCAAGGTTTTCCGACCTCATGCCCGGCGACGCGGAGATGGGCGCGCTCAAGACCCTGTCGGCCTTCGTGCGCCAACAAGCCGCGACGATGGCGTTTGCCGATTGCTTCCTCGTGGTGGCGCTCATCTACGTGGCCGCCATTTTTACGGTGCCGCTGTTGGGCAAGCCGCGCCACCTGGCACGCGAGGTGGATCTCGAACTGTTGGAGCCGGCATGAAGGCGACCGGAACCCACGGCAGGCGTGAGCGCATTCTTGAGGCGGCAGGTAAGATCTTCCGGACGCAGGGCTATGATGCCTCGATGGACGATATCGCCGCCGAGGCGCATGTCGCCAAGCAGACGCTCTACAATCAATTCGGCTGTAAGGAAGAGCTGTTCCGCGCGCTGATCGCGGAGCGCTCGCGCGCCTTGCGCGCGCCGCTCATGGATGCGGCGCACAGTGCAGAGCCGCGGGCCGTGTTGATGGGACTGGCGCGCGAATACCATGCTCTCGGCCTGTCGCCGAAGGGCATCGACTTCATGCGGATGCTCATTTCGCTCGCCGGCCGGTTTCCGGAAATGGCGCGCGACTTCTACGACATCGGCCCCGCCAAGACGCTCGGCGCGCTTGTCGAATGGATCGACGGCGAGGTGCGCCTCGGCCGGCTTCGCGTGACCGACTCCAAGCTCGCGGCCGAGCATTATCTCTCGATGATCCTCGGCCACATCCAGCTGCGCGGGCTGCTGAACATCGCGCGTGCGATCCCGGATCGCGAAATCGAGCGGCGGGCCGCTTATTGCGCCGACGCCTTCCTCAAGGTCCACGGGTGCGCGAACGGCTCAAATGCGCCTACCCGAGGCCAAAAAAATGCCGCTCGAGGACGCTTGACGCACGCATAGGTTTGTCTGCGGCTCCGAAAGCTGAGGCGAAAGAGCCACAGTTAACCAAAACACACGTTAGAGGGGCAGAAATCTGCCCCTTTCACTTGACGTAACCCACTGAAATCGTGCCGATTCTCCCCAACAAAGTTTTGGGGTGGATCATGGAAGACGCGCGTATCCGCGCCTTTTCGCGTTCGCTTGGTTCAAATTTTCGAACGCTCAGCCTGCCGCTCCTCATTGGCGCCGCGTTGTACGCGATGACGCCGAGCGCTCACGCCGCGAATTGTCAGGCGGGAAGCTCTCCCGGCGGCGACGGCACTCTGACCACCGGCGCCGATACCTGCGTCATTACCGGAGCAAGCGACCAGACTACATCGGTCGACGCTTCCGACGATACCGACCTGCTGCAACTCGATGGAACCGGCGGCTCATTCTCTTTCGACACGAGCACGATCGGCAGCGTCTTCACAAACTTCGAAGACGCCGAAGTTCTCGGTGACGTCACGGTGACGGGCTCCGGCGCCGACCCGCTCGACTGGACGGTGACCTCAGGCACGCTGACCGTCGGGGATTCCGACGCCTTGGCCACGGCGACCTCGGTGACGGTGGAGTCCGGCGCGACGATGACCACCACTGCGGCCGGCGCGCTCTACACGACAGGGGCGCTGACCAATCACGGCTTCGTCTACGGCAATTTGACGGTCACCGGCGACGTCGTGAACGACGGGCATATTTCGCCCGGCCTTGGCGCTGGAGACTTTGGCCTGGTGACGATCAACGGCAACTACGTCACAACGGCCACGCCCGGCAATTTCGACATGGACGTGGACCTGACGACCGGTACCGCAGACCAGATACAGTTCAACGGCAACGTCAGTGGCGGTACCTACATCAACGTCACTCAAGCGAATGCCGTGGACGCGGGCGTCGCCACGACAGGCAACGGTATCCTGCTCGCCTCAGCGACCGGCACAGTCGGCACGTATGCCTATGGGCTCGGAGCCCCCGTCGTCAGCGGTCCGTATCAATACGTTTTGCAGCAGGTTTCGCTGTCGGCTACCGAGAACAATCTCTACCTGCAATCGCAGCTGCGCGAAGAATTCTATGGACACGATGCGTTGCTCGCGAGCGGACAAGCGATCATCCGCTCCTGCTTCCGCAGCGACCAACGCATTCCCGATTCACCTCGCGCGCGCGAGAATGTGCGTGCATGGGGAAGCGCGGGCGGCGCTTCGTTTACGACCGGAGCAGACGCCGGCGTCTCGCTCGACGACCAGATGTACTGCGCCAACGGCGGCATCGATTTCGGCGCCGGCGAGGGTATGCGCTTCGGCGTGATCGGCGGCTACGGCAGCTCGCGGGTCGGCGTAAGCACACCGGGCGGTCAGGGAAAGCTCTACGGCGACACCGAGGCGCTCGAGGCTGTGCTCTCGATCGGCACGCCGATGTACTTCCTGAACGTCACGGGCGGCTATGCGACCAGCGCATGGACTTTCGACGGGCCGGTGCAGCCGTCCAAGGACGCGACGCAAAGCGGCTTTATCGCTTCGGCTCAGGCCGGCGCAACGGTCAACGTCACACCGTTCCGGTTCAAGTTCATGGGCGAGGCGAACTACGACAATACGAGTTGCGGCAACGACTGCCTGTTGGCCGGAATGACCGAAGATACGGGCAGCGTCGTGGCCAAGGGCACGATCCGTATCGAAGCGATGACGCATCAGATCAACCCGTACGTCGCCGTGTCCTACGCGGACGATCTGTCCAGCGGCAGCACGGTGTCGTACATGGGCGAGTCGCTCAAGATCGACGCGGCGCACAGCTTGCTGTCGCTGAACGCGGGCTTCAACGCGCCCATCGACAGCGGCGTCACGCTCTTCGGCGACTTCTCGGTCCTCGACGGTATGGGTAACGACACCAGCGGCTACACCGCGTTCGGCGGCCTCAAGGCCTACTGGTAAGTCCTCCCGGCGCGGCCGCCTGCAAAGCGGCCGCTGTTGCATCGCGTCAAGCGAACAGGAATAACATCGGCCCGTAGGTTGCGGGGTCGATCATGCGCGCATGGCGCGACTGCCGATGAGCAGCGACGGCAGAGACGAACTGGCGGCAAGATTGCTGCATCACGGCGCTGAGCGTCTGACGCCGGGCGCGTCGGTCGTTCCGGCGATCGTACCGACCGCTGTGTTTCATCTGCCAGGCGCGCCTTCGAACGCACCTTACCAATACGGCCGCTTTCACAATCCCACTTGGGAGGCGCTCGAGAGTGCACTGGCGCTTCTCGAAGATGCCGAGGTCACCCTCTTTCCGTCCGGCATGGCGGCGGTCGCAGGCACGATGTTCGCGACGGTGGCACAGGGCGATCGTGTCCTCATCCCGTCGGACGGCTACTACGCGACGCGTGCCCTCGCCGATCAATTCCTCAAGCCCCTGGGTGCCGCGATCGAGGAGCGAGCCACCGCAAAGTTTCTCGAGGGAGGGTTTGGCGGTTTCAAGCTCGTCATCGTCGAGACACCATCGAACCCAGGGCTCGACGTATGCGACATCGCGGCCGCGTCGCGCCTGGCGAAGTCGGCCGGCGCTCTGCTCGTTGTCGACAACACGACGATGACACCACTCGGTCAGCGTCCGCTCGACCTCGGTGCCGATGCGGTCATCTGCGCGGACACGAAGGCCATTAATGGTCATTCCGACGCATTGATGGGGCATGTTGCGACGCGCCACGGTACGTTTGCTGAGCGGTTGCGCGACTGGCGCAAGTTTTCCGGCACGATTCCCGGGCCATTCGAGGCTTGGCTGGTGCATCGCGGGCTCGAGACGCTCGAGGTGCGGTTCGAGCGCATGTGCGACTCGGCGGCGGCAATCGCGCTACGCCTGGCCGAATCCAAGAAGGTCGTTGCCCTGCGCTATCCGGGCCTCACCACGGATCCGGCTCATGCGATCGCGAAACGTCAAATGGCGACGTTCGGATCGCTCATCTCCGTCACGTTGCGCGATCAGGTGGCCGCGGAGCGCTTCATCGAGAGCTGCCCGTTGATCCAGCCGTCGACGAGTTTCGGCGGCGTGCGCACATGTGCGGAGCGGCGCGCGCGATGGGGCGATGCGGTGCCCGACGGCTTCATTCGGATGTCGATCGGTCTCGAGCCTGTCGAGGTTCTCTGGCGTGCGATCGCCGAGGCGCTCGACCGTGTCTGAGACGCGCGCCTTCGGACGATCGATCCTGCCCCTTTGGCATCTCGAGCCGGGCGGGACATTTCTCAATCACGGTTCGTTCGGCGCTTGCCCACGCGAGGTATTGGCTGCGCAGAGCGCCGTTCGCGAGGAGATGGAGCGTCAACCCGATCAATTCTTCAGGCGCAAAGGACGACCCACCAGCCCTGAGAATGCCGTACGTCCGGCCGCAGAGGCGTTGGCGCGCTTCGTCGGTACCAAAGGCGATCGCATCGCCTTCGTTGCCAATGCGACCGAAGCTGTGATGACCGTCTTACATGCTCTGGAGTTCGAGCCCGGCGACGAGATCTTGATGCTCGACTGCGTGTACAACGCGGTTCG
Organism: Alphaproteobacteria bacterium; assembly: GCA_016124635.1. Classification (GTDB taxonomy): domain Bacteria; phylum Pseudomonadota; class Alphaproteobacteria; order Micropepsales; family Micropepsaceae; genus SZUA-430. Next base: position 201,413 of record WGNJ01000018.1, read on the forward strand.
GCTGGCGATCGAGGACACTTGCCAGAGGACGGGCGCGCGACCCGTCGTCGTATCGCTGCCGATCCCACTCAACGTCAACGACGTTGTGGAGCGGATCGCAGGCGCCGCAAGCACACGCACGCGCCTTGCCATCGTCGATCACATTGCCTCTCGCACCGCCGTCGTCTTCCCCGTGGCTGAGATCACGGCAGCACTCAAAGCGAAGGGCGCGCGCGTGCTGATCGACGGCGCGCACGCACTTGGCCAGTTGCCGCTCGATCTCGAAGCGATCGGTGCCGACTGGTACACCGGCAACGCGCACAAATGGCTCTACGCGCCCAAAGGCTGCGCGATGTTTTACGCAACTGCGGATGTCGCGCCACGGACGGCGCCGCTCTCTGTGAGCCATTGGCACGATCTCCGATTTCCGCTGGCCTTCGACTATGTCGGCACCCGCGATATCTCGGGTTTCTTGAGTGTGCCCGCAGCGCTCAAGTTCATCGACGGCTTCGGGATCGACGCCATGCGCGCCTATATGATCGAACTCGCACGCTTCGGCGGTCAGACGATGCAAGGTCTCGAAGCTATGCCGGTCGCACCGGATGCCGCATTCGCCGCGATGCGGGCCTATATCCTGCCGCAATCCCGCCGCGCCGAGCAGACTGACGCCGACGCCCTGATGTATGATTTGTGGGCCGAGCATCGCATCCAGATCGCTGCGGCGGAGTTTCAAGGCAAGCTTTTGTGCCGCCTCTCGGCGCAGATCTACAACGAACGCGGTGACTTCGAACGGCTCGCGCAAGTTCTCGATGAGCACGGGTGGCCGGGGCGTTAACGCCTCAGGGCACGAAACGCGATAGCTTGCGCCAGGAGGATGTGAATGGGGGATCCGGTTACCGCCACCGCGCCGTTTCACGCCATGCCGACGGCTGCGGACGCGCGACCTCGATTGGCGCTGCGCGTGGGCATTACCGGGCACCGCGACTTGGACCGGTTCGATCCCAAAGAGATCGACCGCACGCTCGCGGAAATATTCGATGCCATATCGGCGACGATCGAGAATCTTCGAGGCGATCCCAAGCTGAAGGACGTTTACGCTGACGCGGCGCCGCTCCTTCTGCTGGTATCACCGCTTGCGGAAGGGGCGGACCGCGCAGCGGCCCGCCAAGCGGTGCCGCGTGGTTGGCACCTCGCCTCGCCGCTACCGTTCCTCCAGCAAACCTACGAGCAAGATTTCAAAGATTCGCGTGACGAGTTCGCGGGATTGCTTGCCAACGCGGCGAGAGACAGCGCTGTCGTCGAACTCGACGGCGACTACACCGAGGGCGAGAAGCGCAACCTTGGCTATCGCGACGTCGGTCGCTTCGTCGTGCGCAATTGCGATCTTCTGATCGCGGTATGGGACGGGCGCGATCCGGCGGGCGTCGGCGGGACGGGAGAAATCGTCGCCTTTGCGCGCCGACATGGGCTGCCGGTGCTGCACATCAACGCGGGGCGGCCGCGTGACGTCTCGCTCGTTTCGGAAGCGGCGCGTATGCAGCCCAATCGCCCGGAGGAGATCAGCGAGATTGTGGCGCGCACCATACGCGACATTCTTTGGCCCGGGCTCGACGCGGAGGCGCTGGAAGCGGCACGCCGTTATCTGACGGACGAACGTGTGCGCGAAACGCCGCACGAGCGCGACTACTACTATCGTGGCCACTTCGAGGCCGCGCTGAGCTCGATCGTCCCCGGCGCGCGCTACGTCTTCCGGGCACTCCTCGCTATCGGCGGAAATCCTCCAAGCGACGAACCTGTCCCCATCAAGGCGCCGCCGATGCCGACGATCGCCACCTACCTGTTCGATCACTTTCAACGCGCCGACTGCCTGGCGACGGTTTATTCGGACGTTCACCGCAGCGTCTTCATCCTGATCTACGCGCTCGGCGCGTTATCTTTGTCGGTGGGATTTGCATCGATCGCGTTCCACAACACGCCCGCCGGGATTTGGCTCGTCGCACTCGAATTGCTTTTGCTGGCGCTGCTGTTCGCGCTTTATGTCGGCGATCGAATGATCTGGCGCTGGCGAGAACGCTGGCTCGACTATCGCTTGCTGGCTGAAATGTTGCGCGAAGCTGACCTGCTGGCGTTGATCGGCTGCGGCCTGGATCATCGCGCCGTCGGCGATCACGAAGAAGATTTGGCACCGCGCGCGCGCTGGGTACCGCAAGCCTACCGCGCGATCGTTCGCTCCGCCGGGATCATCGGCGGACGCTACAACAAGGTCTACCTTGAAGGCGTTCAGCGTTTCGGCGCACATGGGCGCCTTGCGGACCAGATCCGGTATCACGACCGAAACTCGAAGAAGACCAAGCGTCTGAACGATGTTCTGAGGATAGTGAGCTTGGCGGCATTCATGCTCACCGTGGCGCTCATTACCGCAAAGCTGTTCTTGCATCACGGCGAGAGCAGAGAGATCGGCTTGAGCGAGATCTTGGCCGTCATCGCCGGCATCTGCATTGCGCTCACCTACGCCGTCTTTGCCGTGCGCAATCAGGCAGAGCTCGAGATCGTCGGCCGCCGCTCGGAGCGAATGAAGACGCGCTTGAAGCGCCACTATCGCGACGTGATCGATATCGGCGGCTCCGGTCTTACCAGCGCCCGGCTCGGGCGTGCGCTGACGCATGCGGCCGAGACGATGCGCCATGACGTCGCCGATTGGATCGGAATCTTCGAAACGAAGGAGACCGAGGCCGGTTAGGCCGGCACCATAGGCGTCGCTAGGACGCTTGTGCGCCCTACTTCGGCTTGGACTCGAGTATCAGCACAAGCGCCGCCGCCTGCCTGTGCCCCTTCTTCGCTGCGGCGCGCGCCCAAAACAGCGCCTGCGTGTCGTCTTTCTTGGTACCGGCGCCGCTATGGTAGGCCATCGCAAGATTGTAGGTCGCCTCGACATGACCGAGTGAGGCCGCCTTCGTGTACCAAGTGAACGCCTGCTTATCGTCCTTGGCGATGCCAAGCCCGTTGGCGTGCATGTAACCAATGCTGTTCATAGCATCTAGGCTGCCGCCCTGTGCGGCCGCACCGAAATAGGACAGGGCTTCATGCTCGTTCTTGGCGACGCCGACGCCATCGAGATAGCAAAGCCCGACCAAGTTGTTGCCGATGGCATCGCCTTTCTTCGCGGCCTTCATGAAATACGAGAAGGCCAGCGGCAAATTGCGGTCGACGCCGCGCCCGTCCAGCAAACGTCGGCCGACCTCGACCTGAGCGAGCGGATTGCCGCGATCGGCGGCAGTCTGGTACCAGCCGAAGGCCAAAATCTGATTTTCCTTCACGCCGGCGCCAATGGAAAAGAGCGCGCCGAGGCGCATTTGCGCCGTGGTGTTGCCCTTCGCGGCGAGCGCTCTGAGCATCTTGAATGCTTTGTCGAATTCGCCTTTCGACACCAAGTCGTTGGCTTCGGTCAAAATCTTGTCGTCTGCGCTTTGGGTCGAGGACGCGGCCGGCTTTGCCGGTGCAGCCGCGCCGGTCGCACCAGAGGGCGCAGTCGCCGGCGCCTCCGCAAACGCAGATGGTCCCGCAAGGAGGAAGAGCGTTATCAAACCGACGATTGAATGCTTCACGCGCTGATCTCCCGAAAGTCCGGATTGACGAGAACGAGGCTGCCTTGGGGGAACGGGCCTTATAGCAAAAAGCACCGGCTGCGGGCAGAATTCGCTGCATTGTGGCACCTGAGAGCTTGGCGAGGTAACCATGGCCTACGAAGCAGGGGCGGTGGCAGGCCCAGGCGCTCCGGCCGCAACGTTTTGGGCGGCCCGCTGGCTCCGTGCGGCCAGGATCCTGTAACCGGCTTCTACCGCGACGGCTGTTGCAGCACCGGTCCAGACGATGTTGGCTCCCATTCCGTCTGCGTCGTCATGACTGCAGAGTTTCTGACCTTCTCCAAAGAGCGCGGAAACGACCTTTCGACGCCAATGCCGAACCTCCAATTTCCTGGGCTGAAACCGGGCGATCGCTGGTGCCTGTGCGCGCCACGCTGGCAAGAAGCCTTTGCGGCAGGGAAAGCGCCACAGGTCGTGTTGGCGGCGACCCACGAAGAAGCGCTCGAATATGCTGCACTGGTCGACCTCAAGCGCTACGCGATCGATCTCAATTGAGGCGGCCTGCGGCAACCATATCTAGGACTGCCGGTTTGACCGCCCACCGGAATTTGACTAGCGTCCGGCGCTCTTGCATCGCAACAAGGCGGCCCACCGAACCTCGGTAAAAAGATGAGCCAGAACAACGGGTTAATGAAGGGCAAACGCGGTCTGATCATGGGCGTGGCCAACGACCGGTCGATCGCCTGGGGCATCGCCAAGGTAGCGCACGATCACGGGGCCGAGCTTGCCTTTACGTATCAAGGCGAGCCTCTGCGGAAGCGCGTGACGCCGCTCGCCGAGAGCCTCGGCTCGAAGCGCGTCCTGCCCTGCGACGTCAGCGAACAAGGCTCGATCGACGCGGTTTTCGAGGCGATCGCGAAGGACTGGGGCTCGCTCGATTTCGTCGTTCACGCTATCGGATTTTCCAACAAGGACGAGCTTCGCGGCCGCTACGTCGATACGTCCTACGACAACTTCCAGATGACGATGAACATCTCGTGCTTCTCGTTCACCGCCATCGCCAAGCGCGCCGAAAAAATCATGCCGAACGGCGGGTCGCTGCTCACGCTGACCTATTTCGGCGCCGAGAAGGTGATGCCGCACTACAACGTCATGGGCATCGCCAAGGCCGCGCTCGAAGCGTCGGTGCGTTATCTCGCCGAAGACTTGGGCAAGCAGAAGATCCGCGTGAATGCAATCTCGGCCGGACCCATCAAGACGCTCGCAGCGTCTGGGATCGGAGACTTCCGCTTCATCCTGAAATGGAACGAGTTCAACACGCCGCTGCGGCGGAACGTGACGATCGAAGAAGTCGGCAACGCCGGCCTCTATTTGCTCTCCGATCTCGGCAAGGCGGTCACGGGCGAAGTCCATCATGTCGACGCCGGATTTCACGTCGTCGGTCTCGCGGCGGTCGATCGCGCGGTCGAAAGCTCACAACTGCTCGGCACGCTCAATCACGACAGCGAATGATTGAGCACAGGCTCTTCCTCATTCGCCACGGCCAAACAGAAGACAATCTGGCGGAGCGCCTGACGGGACAGGGAGATTCGTCCCTGACCGCCTTGGGTCTTGAGCAGGCGCAGGCGAACGGGCGTACACTTGCTCAACTCATCGATCTTACCGCTTGCGATTTCGTCGCCAGTCCGCTCGGCCGGGCAATACAAACGATGGAGATCGTGCGGCGCGCCGCCGATATACATCCAACCGGCTATCGAACCGACGACCGCTTGATGGAATGCAATTTCGGCGCGTGGCACGGAAAGCCGTGGCGCGATTCGAAGACCTATTGGAAAGCGCTGCGCGCACGGCAAGGCAACGACGCTTGGCACACTGCGTGGCCCGGCGGCGAAAGCCGAGCCGAATTCTTCGAACGTGTTCGCGGCTTTCTGGAAACCCTAACGCGAGATACCGTCGTCGTATCGCACGGCGGCACGGTGCGCATGATCCGCGGTGCGTTGCTGAAGCTCAGCAATGATGACATCTTGGCGTTCGCGCCGCCGAATGCCGGAATCATCGAGATCTCGCGCGGGCGCGAACGCATGCATGGGCAATAGAGACTAACGTGTCGCACAATAGCTTTGGCCATCTTTTCCGTGTCACGACCTGGGGCGAAAGCCATGGGCCGGCGATGGGATGCATTGTCGACGGCACGCCGCCCGGCATCGCTCTGACCGAAGCCGACATCCAGCATTGGCTCGACAAGCGCAAGCCCGGCACGTCCCGCTTTGTCACGCAACGGCGCGAGCCGGATACGGTGAAGATACTCTCCGGCGTGTTCGGGGACGAAGACACCGGCGGCCAAGTGACCACCGGGACGCCCATCGCGCTCCACATCGATAATGTGGACGCCCGGTCACGCGACTACGAAGGCATCAAGGACAAATTCCGTCCCGGCCACGCCGACTACACCTATTTCATCAAGTACGGCGTGCGCGACTATCGCGGCGGCGGGCGGCAGTCGGCGCGCGAGACCGCGGCGCGCGTTGCCGCCGGCGCAGTAGCGCGCAAGATACTCGATCACATCGTAGTGGGCGGCGTTCGTATCCGCGGCGCGCTGGTCCAGATCGGCAAGCACGCAATCGATCGTGCGAAATGGGATTGGACGCAGACGGAGCAGAACCCGTTTTGGTCGCCGGATGCTAGCGTCGTAGCCAACTGGGAAACCTATCTCGACGATCTGCGCAAGGCGGGCTCGTCGTGCGGCGCGGTGGTCGAAGTCGTGGCTGAGAACGTGCCCGCGGGATTGGGCGCGCCCATCTATGCAAAACTCGACGCGGATCTCGCCGGCGCTATGATGTCGATCAACGCAGTCAAGGGCGTCGAAGTCGGCGCCGGCTTCGGCGCGGCTGCACTCACGGGCGAAGAGAATGCCGATGAGATGCGGATGGGCAATGGCCGACCGCGTTTCCTGTCGAATCATGCCGGCGGCATCCTTGGCGGCATCTCGACCGGCCAAGACGTCGTCGTGCGTTTTGCCGTCAAGCCGACGTCTTCGATCTTGAAGCCGCGCAAGACGATTACGCGCGCGGGGCAAGAGACCGAGATTCAAACGACCGGGCGGCACGATCCGTGCGTCGGCATTCGCGCGGTGCCGGTCGGCGAAGCGATGATGGCTTGCGTCCTTGCCGATCACCTCCTCCGCCACCGCGCGCAGTGCGGGTAACGCTCAAGACACCGAGAATGACGTTGCGGCCGATGCGCGTCTCGGATGCCGCGGCGCTGCACGCGGTGTGGGGCGACGCAGAGGCGATGCGCTATTGGGATTGGCCGCCGCTGAAGTCGGTCGAGGTCACGCGCGACGTCATTGCGCGGCAATGCGACGAGGCGAAGCACGGCGATGCATTCTATTGGTCGATGTGCCTCGACGGACGCCGAGCGCCCATAGGTGCCTGCGATCTTTCCGACATCGACACACACCATCGGCGCGCGGAGATCGGCTACTTGCTGGCACGGGAGTTCTGGGGCCACGGATATGCGATCGAGGCGCTACGCGTCGTCATCGGCTATGCGACGAACGCGCTGAAGCTCGAGCGTTTGTCGGCGCGGACGCACACTGGCAACGCGCGCTCGACGGCGCTGCTCAAGAAGCTCGGCTTCAAGCACGAAGGAACGCTGCGCGCCTATGTTTGGCGCGAAGGTACGCGCCGCGACTGCGACATCTACGGATTGCTGCTACCGAGATCGATCGAAGACGCGCCGCGTGCGACGCGTCCTCGCAAAGCGAAGCGGATCAATCGGTGACCGTGTAGCGCACGCCACCGCCGGCGGCGACTTGCATGCGATGGCGGGCTTCGCCACGCCCGATCGCGCCGGCGTCGACATCCCAACATCCGGCGGAGACCGTGAACCTGTAGCTCGCGCCGGCCGGAATCTTGTAGCCGTCGGGCAAGCGATTTAGCCCATAGGTCGAGGCATCGCAGTCCGAAATCAGCACCGCGTCGACCGTCCCGGAAGTGCCGTTCTGAACGACGATGGTGCCGGTTGGCTCTCCTGGGCGGATCAGCGGACCGCCCGTGATCATGCTCTCACAACCCGACAACAGCAGCCCTGACGCAGCTGCAAGCATCGCAAAACTCAAACGGCGCATGTCGATCCTCTCGTTCACCAGATCGCCACAACACCGATTTCCGCGGCGATTCCGCTCAATGCTGCGGCGGTAACATGCGTGCGCGAGGCGCGGCCATACACCAGTTGGGGTATATGCGCACGAGTGCCTAAGCTTTTGCGAAGGTGAGCACTTTCGACAGATATGCCGGCGCGGACGAGACGCATGAGAGGCCAGCCGAAGCGCATTCGGCGTCGACATCCCAGCTCAAATAGCTTTCGTAGTACGGCTCGTGGAACGCTTGCGGGAACAGTTCCGTCAGCGCTTCGAAGCCCGGAAGATCGCCTTCCTGAATCGAATCGAGCAACACGAATATGCCGCCCGGTTTCAGCACGCGGGCGATCTCGCGCACGACATCGGCACGCACTTTCGGCGGCAGCTCGTGAAAGAGGAAGACTGCGGTGACGATATCCTGGCTCGCCTCGGGCAGCGGAATCGCTTCTGCGTTCGCTTCGAGAAACGCGACGTCGCGCCAAGGCCGCAGCGTTTCGCGCGCGGCGTCGATGTAGTTCGGTGAAAGGTCCAGCGCGGTTGCCTTCAGCTTCGGCCAATTGGTCTTGACGACAGACAAGAAGCGGCCGGTGCCGCAGGCGACATCCAGCAGGTTCAACCGTCGCTGGTCCTTGCCTTTCAGGTGCGCGGCGATGGGCACCAGCGCTTGGCGGCGCATCGCGTCCGCGGTGCCCGAAAACAGCGTCTCGACCTGGAAATCGTAGATGCGCGCAGACTCTTCCGAGAGCCAACCGCCCGACTGGTAGTGAAAATTCTGCAGGTAGTAGCGCGGGAATTTGCTGCGCGCCTCCTCGCTCAAGACCTCGTCATGGCCGCGATCACGGCGGCGGCGCGCCACACTCGGTACGTCGCGCAAGAAAGCGGCCGAGCGCGCCAGAACATCGAATGGGCCGCGCTCAAGCGCGTCGGGCGGCGCGTAGATCCCCGCTTCGACATTGGCCCAGTCCGTTTCGAAAAGCTCTTGCATCGCGCGCAAGATCTGCTCGCGCTTCGGCCACTTGTTCTCGAGCTTGACGTCGCGATGCTCGAACGCAGTCGGACCGCCGAGCCGGCGCGCAAGGATATGATGTCCCGCGTACCAGGCGACGCGCGCGTAGGCCTGCGCCGAATAGGCAAGGCGTCCAAGAGTGGTTGTCGATGCCATGGATCAAAGGTAAGCGGCACACCGAGACCCGGCAATCCTCATCATGTCGCAGCGGGGTTCAACGCTCGAACCTCGCGACGAGCTCAACGTGCGTCGCCCAGAGGAATTGGTCGATCGGCGTGACCTCGCACAGCTTGAAGCCGCCGTCGATGAGCGTGCGAGCGTCGCGTGCGAACGTGGCCGGGCTGCACGAGACCATGACCGCGCGCTTCACTTTGGCGTGCGCCAGTTGTTCGCATTGCGCCTTTGCGCCGGCGCGCGGCGGATTGAGAACAATCGAGTCGAACGCCTCGAGCTCGGTACTCAGCAAGGGCCGGCGAAACAGATCGCGGCGCTCGACAACAATCGGCTTCATGGCCAGCGCGTGGCGCGCCGCTTCTTTCAGCGCGTCGGCGGCGTCGGCATCTCCCTCGAAGGCGGTGACCGCGGACGCCTTGGCGAGCGGGAACGTGAACGTGCCGCAGCCGGCAAACAGGTCGGCGACCTTGCGGGCGTTGGCTGCGCCTTGCACGGCGAGCATCTGCATCGCTTGTTCGGCGGCGGGTACGGCTTGCAGAAATGCTCCGGCGGGAATTGCGACATGCACGCCGCCCCATCTGAGAGATGGCGGGCTCGTCTGCGCAACAAGCTCGCCATTGACGACAAGGCGCGCGACATGGAGTTGCGCCACCAGCTTGGCGAGGCGGCTGCGATGCGGCGCGTCCATCTCGACGCCCGGCAAAGTCAACGTCATATCGATACCGGTGTCGGTCGCCGTGAGACCGATCTCGCATTGCGCCGAACGCGGCAGCTCCCCGGCTAAGGCCTCGCGCAGTTTCGGGATGAGCGCTTCGAGGCGGCGATCGATGACCTGGCACTCATGAATATCGACGATGAAGTTACTGCCGCGCTCCTGGAAGCCGACGACCATGCCGTCCCGCGTCAGCTTGGCGGAGAGCGTTGCGCGGCGACGCGAGTGCGGCGCCACGCTGACGATCGGCTTCATCTCGTAACCGGTAACGTTGCGTTGCGTGAGCGCGTCGCGGATCTGGCCGACCTTCCAGTGGCGATAGAAATCTTCGCTCAGATGTTGAACGGCGCAGCCGCCGCAGGTGCCGAAGTGCTTACATGGCGCCGCGACGCGCGCGGGTCCCGGCGAAACGACCTCGAGTAGATGGCCGCGAATGCCGTCGAACGTCGCGCGCACGCGATCGCCCGGCACGGTATAGGGAATGTAGTGTCCGTCGGCGGTCTCGCCGTCGCCTTGATGACCTAGAGCAAAGATTTCGACTTCGCGAGGTTGCGATGTCATCGGAACCTATAAAGCATCAAGCTCGATCAGGTTGCGGACCGGCAACTGAAGAAAGACGGATAGTATAGGTGTTTGGTGAGTCTCGCGAGTCCGGCGCGGGCTCGCCGACCGGGCGCGCGCTTAGGCGCGAAGGTTTCCGGAGGCCTGTTCGTGGCCGAGCGCCAAGAGGGCTTCGGCGACGATCTGCGCCGCGTTGAGACCGGCGACGTCGTATTGCTTCTGCGGCGCGTCCTGGTCGATGAAGACGTCGGGCAGCGTCATCGGGCGGAATTTGCAGCCGCGGTCGAAGAGGCCGGCCTTCGCCATAAACTGCATCACGTGCGCGGCGAAACCGCCGATCGCGCCCTCCTCCACCGTGATCAGCACCTCATGGTCTCGCGCCAGACGGCGGACCAAGTCTTCGTCAAGCGGCTTGCAGAAACGCGCGTCGGCGACCGTCGTCGAGAGGCCGCGCGCGGTCAACTCTTCGGCCGCCTTCAGACACTCCTGCAGCCGCGTGCCAAAGCTCAACAGCGCGATCTTGGTACCTTCGCGGATGATGCGGCCCTTGCCAATCTCGAGCGGCGTGCCCTTCGGCGGCAACTCGATACCAACGCCGTCGCCGCGGGGATAGCGCACGGCGCTCGGTCTGTCGTCGACAGCGACCTGCGTTGCCACCATGTTGCGCAGCTCAAGCTCATCGGCCGCCGCCATGATCACGAAATGCGGCAGCGTGCCAAGATAGGCGATATCGAAAGAGCCGGCGTGTGTTGCGCCGTCGGCGCCGACAAGGCCGGCGCGGTCCATGGCGAAGCGGACCGGTAATTTCTGGATCGCAACGTCATGCACGACTTGGTCGTAGGCGCGCTGCAGGAACGTCGAATAGATGACCGCGAACGGCTTGAAACCCTCCGTCGCGAGGCCAGCCGCGAAGGTCACGCCGTGCTGCTCGGCGATGCCGACATCGAAGCAGCGATCGGGGAATTTCTTGGCGAAGAGGTCGAGGCCCGTCCCTGAGGGCATGGCGGCCGTAATGGCGACGATCTTTGGGTCGACTTCAGCCTCGGCGATCAAGCTTTCAGCGAAGACCTTGGTGTAGCTCGGCGCGTTCGAAGCACTCTTCTTCTGCGCGCCGGTGATGACGTCGAATTTGACGACGCCGTGATATTTGTCGGCCGAGTTCTCGGCAGGCGCGTAACCCTTGCCCTTCTTCGTCACCACATGGACCAGGATCGGGCTGTCGATGTCGGCGTCGCGCACGTTCTCGAGCACCGGCAGAAGATGATCGAGGTTGTGACCGTCGATCGGACCGACGTAGTAGAGGCCGAGTTCCTCGAACATCGTGCCCCCCATCCACATGCCCTTGGTGTATTCCTCGGCACGGCGGGCTTTGTCTTCGACAAAGCGCGGCAGTTTCTTTGCCAATTGCTTGGCGAAGTTGCGCAAGGTCTGGTAGGCGGACGACGATACGACGCGCGAGAGATAAGCGCTCATGCCGCCGACCGGCGGGGCGATCGACATGTCGTTGTCGTTCAGGATGATGATGAAGCGCGAGCGCATCGTGCCGGCGTTGTTCATCGCCTCGTACGCCATGCCGGCCGACATCGCGCCATCGCCGATCACGCAGACGATGTTGCGCTTGTCGTGCGCGAGGTCGCGCGCCGCGGCCATGCCGAGGCCGGCCGAAATGGAGGTCGAGGAGTGCGCCGCTCCGAACGGGTCGTATTCGCTTTCTGAGCGCCTGGTGAAGCCCGACAGCCCACCGCCCTGGCGCAGCGTGCGGATGCGATCGCGGCGGCCGGTCAGTATCTTGTGCGGATAGGCTTGGTGGCCGACGTCCCAGATCAGGCGATCGTGGGGTGTCTTGAAAACGTGGTGCAATGCGACCGTTAGCTCGACAACGCCGAGGCCGGCACCCAGATGACCGCCGGTGTGCGAAACCGCGTCGATCGTCTCAGCCCGCAACTCGTCGGCAAGCTGCTTCAACTCCTCTCGCGAGAAGTTGCGCATGTCTGCGGGCACTTTGACTTTGTCGAGAAGCGGCGTGTTCGGGGCCATGACGGATCGACTGAACGCTCTACTGATATAGGGATGCTAAAGCGCGCCTGCCGCGGTTTTCTGCGTCATTTAAGCGCGTCGGCCGACAACCCACGCCGAGACTCCGCGCAAAAGGTCGGCTTTTTCGTCGAACAGTTCAAGGTGGGCGATGGCCTGGTTCGCCAGCAGTTGGGCCTGTGCCCGCGCACGCTCCGGCCCCATGATTGTGACGAACGTCGCCTTGCCCGCGATTCGATCCTTACGCGCGGCTTTACCCATTTGGCCGGGCTCGCCTTCGACGTCGAGCAGATCGTCGGCGATTTGGTAAGCAAGACCCACGTCCTGCGCAAAATTAAGCAAACTTTGGCGCACGGGGTGCGAAGCGCGCCCCATGATGGCGCCGGCCTCGCAGGAGAATGAAATCAACGCACCGGTCTTCGAGCGCTGAAGCCGCGTGATCTGACCGGCGTCGACCGGCTTGCCCTGGCTTTCGATATCGATCATCTGGCCGCCGACCATGCCGTGCCAGCCAGCGGCATGGGTGAAGCGGGACATCAGATCGCAACGCACGTGCGGATCGGGGTGGGTGGCTGGGTCCGCAAGAACCGAAAAGGCCAGCGTGAGCAGCGCATCACCTGCCAAGATCGCCGTCGCTTCGTCGAATTGCTTGTGCGCGGACGGCTTGCCGCGGCGCATGTCGTCGTTGTCCATAGACGGCAGATCGTCATGGACAAGCGAATAAGCGTGAACAAGCTCGATCGCGGCCGCCACACGCGAAAGCGCCCTGCGGTCGACACTGAACAAACGGCCGCTTTGAAGCACCAGAAACGCGCGGAAGCGTTTGCCGCCGCCGAGCGTCGCATAGCGCATTGCCTCAATGAGACGTGCTTCGGCGCCGACCGGCGGCGGAAGCAACTCGTCCAGCACCTCTTCCATGAAGGCACCGGCTTCCTTCAGGGCAGGCTCGATCGGCGCCATCGCGCGGGTCATCGGAGCAACCTCGTCTATTTCGGGTCGAGCGGCGCGGTGGTGACTTTGCCCGACGGCGCGACGACGATCTTTTCGATGCGTTTCTCGGCGTCGCGAAGCTTCGCTTCGCAGTGGGCTTTGAGCGCAGTTCCGCGCTCGTAAATCTTGATCGAATCCTCGAGGTCGACTTGGCCCTTCTCCAGCTTTTGCACGATCTCTTCGAGCTGCTTCAGCGCATCCTCGAAGCTCAATGCCTTGATTTCCGCCACGAGGGCGTCGCTTTCCTTGGTCATAGGTCTCCAGAACCCAAGTCGTCAGCGCGCTCTATAGCGCTCTCGCGTGCTAAGGTCGAGCGTGGCGGCCGGTCGTTGGCCGCACGGCATGCGCCAGGTCGGGGCCAAACCATGAGCAGCGAAAGCACATTCCAGTTCGAAGGACGGGACGGAACGCCCATCACCGCCTATCGGTGGACGTCGGCCGACCCGGTGCGCGGGGTTCTGCAAGTCGCACACGGCATGGGCGAGCATGCGCTGCGCTATCTCGAGCCACTCAAGCCCCTGCGCGATGCCGGCATCACCATTTACGCCAACGATCATCGCGGGCATGGGCAAACTGCTCCCAACGAGGCGGCACTCGGCGATTTCGGGCTCGGTGGCTTTGGCGCTGTGGTCGACGATATGGCCGTCCTTGCCAAAACCGCACGGCACGAGAATCCGGACAAGAAGCTGATCCTGCTCGGACACTCGATGGGCTCGTTTGCGGCGCAGATCTTTGTGCTCAAGCACAGCAAGCTCATCGACGGGCTGGTGCTTTCGAAATCGGCAGCGCTCGATCTGTTGCCTGTATCGAGCGACCCGAAGGGGGCCTCGCTCGAGGCCTACAACGCGCCGTTCGAACCGGCTCGAACCCCGTTCGATTGGCTCAGCCGCGATCCGAGCGAGGTCGACAAATACATCGCCGATCCGCTTTGCGGCTTCACCGTGACGCCGGCGTCGATGCAATCGATCTTCACGGCCGCCGCGCAGCTCACCGCACCCGGCGCGCTCAAACAGATCCGGCCCGATTTGCCGATCTACATCTTCTCCGGCGACAAGGATCCTCTGAACGGCGGGCTTGCGTGGCTGAAGCCGCTGGTCGACCGCTACCGCGAGGCAGGGATCGCGGACGTGACCTACGATTTCTACAAAGACGGAAGGCACGAGATGCTGAACGAAACGAACCGCTCGGAAGTCGTCGCCAAGCTCAAAGCCTGGATCGACCGCATTATCGGCAACTGACGAAGAACGTGGCGCCGGCGTACACTGGCGCAGCATCGCGAGGACCTTCCTATGGCAGCCTCATCCGATTTGCCCACTGGCTTGCAACTCACCGAGCTCGATCCGGGGTTTCGAGCAGACCCGCATCCTTTGCTCAAGCGCTTGCGCGCCGAAGCGCCGATGCATTGGGACCCCGTCTTCGGCGCCTATTTCATGACGCGCTACAACGACATTCGCGCCGTCGTGACGGACCGCGGGCTGCTTCGCGATTCCGACAAGGCCGAAGAAGGCGCGCACTTTGCAAAATTGTTGCAGACGCGACCGCCGGGGAGCCCGCAAGACGACAATTCGCGGTTCATCCTGTTCATGGACGATCCCGACCACACGCGTGTGCGAACCCCGCTGGCGAAGGCGCTCTATGCGCGCGTTGCGAAAGCGCGCGGCGAGGTCGAGGCCGTCGTAGATCGTGTCCTCGACCGGCTCGACCGCAAAAGCGAGTTCGACGCGATCTCGGAGATCGCGGTGCCGGTGCCGGTGCTCGTGATCGCACGCTTGCTCGGCGTCGACGAGGCGCGCGAGGAGGAGTTTCGCGCCTGGTCGGAAGGCTTGATCCTCAGCCTGCATCCGATGCGCACGCCCGAGCAGACCGAAGCATGGGGTCAGGCAACAAGTGCCGTGAACGACTACTTTGCGGCCGAGATCGCGGAGCGCCGGCGCGCGCCGCGCGACGATCTGATCAGCGACATCCTGGCGGCGCAGGAGCGCGGCACCGAACTCACGGACGAGGAAATCCGCGGGCATTGCGTCGGATTTCTCGTGGCCGGCAACATGACGACGAGCGACCTCATCGGCAACGGCATCCTGGCGTTGCTGCAGCATCCGTCGGAGCTGGCAAAGCTGCGCGCGAAGCCCGAGTTGATCGGCAAGGCGGTCGAAGAAATCTTGCGCTACGAGCCGCCCGTCGGACAGACCGCGCGCATCGCCGATCGCGAGATGAGCGCCGGCGGCTGCCCCGTGCACAAGGGTCAGATGATGATCACGTCGATCCCGGCCGCGAACCGCGACCCCGCGGCCTACAGCGACCCCGATTGCTTCGACATCACGCGCGAGACGCAACCGCACGTTTCATTCGGCGGCGGCCAGCACATCTGCATCGGCGCTCCCTTGGCGCGGCTCGAGGCGCAAGTGACGCTGACGAAGCTGCTGCAGCGGTATCCGAATTTGAAGCTGGTGCAGGACGACATCCGCTGGAAGAACACGCCGTTCTTCCACGGGCTCGAAGAATTGCGCGTGCGGGCTTAGTCGGCGCGCGGCCGGTTCAAGCGGCCATCAACGCTTTCACGTGTGCGGCGGCGGATGAGGCCAACGCGTTCAGGTCGTAACCGCCCTCGAGCGTCGAGACGACACGCGAATTGCAGCGCACTTTGGCGACGCCGCATACCTTTTCGGTCGCCCAGGTGTAATCCGCTTCGGTCAGATTCAGATTGGCCAGGGGATCGCGGCGATGGGCGTCGAAACCCGCCGAGATAAAAATGAACTCGGGGCGGAAAGCATCGAGCGCGGGAAGAACCTTGCCTTCCCAGGCTAGGCGGAATTCGGTGCCGCCACTGCCCGGATCGAGCGGCACGTTCATGATGTTGTGCGCCCTGCCCTGCTCCTGTGGACGGCCGGTGCCGGGATAAAGCGGCATCTGGTGGCTCGATGCGAAGAACAGATTCTCGTCCTCGGCGAACATTACTTGCGTGCCGTTGCCGTGGTGTACGTCAAAGTCAACGACCGCAAGCCGCTTCAAACGGTGGTGCTGGCGGGCATGCAGCGCGCCGATCGCGACGTTATTGAACAGGCAAAAACCCATCGCCTTCGTGGGCTCGGCGTGATGACCCGGCGGCCTCACCGCGCAGAACGCATTCTTCGCGCCGCCCGACATCACGAGATCGACGGCCTCGACCAGCGCGCCGGCGGCACGTAGCGCCGCTTCACCCGATCCCGGCGAGACGTGCGTGTCGGGATCGAGAGATGCGTAGCCGCGCTCAGGTACCGCGCGCATCACCGCCGAAATGTAAAAGCCCGGATGGACGCGTGCGATCTCTTCCTCGGTCGCCGCGCGGGCTTGTTGGCGCGCCAGATATTGAAAATCCTCCGCCTCAAGTGCGTGCAGAACGGCGCGCAAGCGGTCGGACGACTCCGGATGACCCGGCGGCGTTTCGTGATACAAGCAGGCCGAGTGGGTGAAGAGTGCTGTCGTCATCGCGGTAGTGTGCCCGCACCGGCGCTAAGGCCGCAAGCCGCAATCTACGAAAGTCGCGAATGGGCGAGGACGTCGAACAAGGCCTGGTCTATGCCTACTTGCTGGACGGCAAAGGCGGCGGCCGCGAAATCGGTTGGAACGAGGTGCGCGATTGGACGCCGGACGCGGGCGTCATCTGGATCCATCTCAACCGTACCAAGGAAGACGCCGAGCGCTACTTGCGGCACGAATCCGGTCTCGACGACATCGCGGTTGAGGCCCTGCTCGCTCCGGACACGCGGCCGCGCACGGCGGCGCAAGGGCCAGGGCTCATCGTCAATCTGCGCGGCATCAATTTCAACCCGGGCGCCGATCCGGAAGACATGATCTCGCTGCGCGCTTGGATCCAAAAGAAGCGGATCATCACGTCGCGCGCGCGGCGGCTGATGGCGGTCGAAGATTTTCGAGAACGGATCATCCGCGGCACGGGGCCGAAGGACGAGATCGACTGCCTCTTCGAGCTGGCGAAAGTGATGCTCATCCGCGTGGGGCACGTGGTCGAAGAGCTGTCGGACAAGGTCGACGAGCTTGAGGATCAGGTCGTCTCAGGAGACACGCGCAAGATCCGCGACGAGCTCTCGAATTCGCGCAAGCGCGCGATCGCGATCCGCCGCCATCTGGCGCCGCAGCGCGAGGCCTTGGCGCGCCTGCAAGCTGAAAAACACGAGATGCTCGACGCGATCGACGCGGCGCATTTTCGCGAGCTTGCCGATCAATCGGCCCGCTATGTCGAAGAGCTCGACAGCGTGCGCGAGCGCGCGACGGTCGTTCAGGATGAGATGCTGAACCGGCTCGCCGAGCGGCAGAACCGCAACTCCTACGTGCTGACCGTTGTCGCAGCTATCATGCTGCCGTTGAGTTTCATCACGTCGTTGTTCAGCGTGAGCATTCCTGGAATTCCGTTGACCAGCGACCCGAACGCATTTTGGCTCCTGCTCATTTTGCTCGGCATCATCGTCGTGGTTGAACTAATCGTATTCCGGCTGACGCGTTGGTTGTGAGACGGCGATGGATTTGAATCAGTTCCCGCGAGTTGCACTCGGCCATTGGCCGACCCCACTCGAGCCGATGGATCGGCTGAGGACGCATTTGGGAAGCGGCTGTCCGAAGCTCTACGTTAAGCGTGACGATTGCACCGGGCTTGCGACCGGCGGCAACAAAACGCGCAAGCTCGAATTCCTGATGGGCGAGGCGCTCGCCGAGCGCGCAGACATCGTCATCACGTTCGGCGCCGTGCAGTCGAACCACTGCCGGCAGACCGCGGCGGCGGCGGCGAAGCTCGGCCTCGAGTGCGATCTCATCCTGCTCGACATGGTGCACGGGCGCGGGCCGTCCTACCCGACGTCGGGAAACGTGCTCCTCGACAAGCTGCTGGGCGCGCGTCTGCACCAGACCTCGCCGTCGTCCGCGCAGGTCAAGCTGCAGGAGTTGCTCAATCGTTACGAGATGGCGGGGCGCCGGCCCTACGTGGTGCCGCTCGGCGGCTCGAACGCGACAGGATCGCTCGGCTATGTCGCCGCCTATCGCGAGCTCGGCCAACAATGTGCCGATCAAGCGATCACCGTCAGCACGATCGTCCACGCGGTGTCGAGTGGCGGAACGCAGGCGGGGCTCGTTGCCGGCGCCGCGTTCTACGATCACCGCACGCGCATCTTGGGGATCAACGTCTCACGGCCCGACGGCACGGGCAGTGCCGAGAACGTCCGCGAGATCGCGCGCGACGTGCTTGAGCGGCTCGACGGCGTGCCGCCCGGGCTCGACAGGCGGGTCGAGGTGGTCGACGGCTATTTGGGCCCGGGCTACGGCGTTCCGACCGAGGGGACGCGCGAGGCGCTCAGCTTGGCTGCAAGGTACGAAGGGCTGATCCTGGATCCGGTTTATTCGGGTAAAGCGTTCGCCGGGCTGATCGCGATGATCCGCGAAGAGAAATTCAACGCCGACGAAACGGTGGTCTTTCTCCACACGGGTGGCAACGCCGTGCTGCCTGCTTACGTGGACGAGATCGCTTGAAACGCGAAGCCTAATGCACGGCGACGCCGAGGATCTCGAGCGCTTTCGTGTATTCGTCGACGCCGTCGCTGCGGCGCGACGCACTATCCCTGGAACAATCTCGCGCGCCGGCCTTCGCCCAGGCTTTCGCACGGCCCAGATCGGGGCTCGATCCATTCGCCGCCTCTGCTGCGTCCCATTGCGCGCTCAGAGATTTGCATCGCGCGGCGGCGTCTGCCGCCTGCCCAGCTAGCGCTCCGATGGCAAGCGCAAGCGCGCTCGCAGCGATGACGATGGTTGTGTTGCGCATCCGGCCGTTCCCATGTGCTTCGATCAGCGAGATAGAGTGTCAACCTCGCACACCCCTCGCAGATTCATAAAGGGAAATTCAGGGAACTCGCAGAGGCGCGACCTATGGAAGCGCGATCGTGGCCCACGTCGCCGCGTCGTGGCCGTCTGAATCGGCCGGATATACCAGATCCGGTTTTTCTTGCGCCAAGTCATGCACCTCGACGCGCAAGCGCCACTCTTTCCCTGAAAACTGCGACCGCGAGATCAAGAACTCCTGACCGTCATAGGGCTTCACCTGTTTGGCCAAAGGTTGCGTCGGATCGGCGTTGTGTCTGAATTCGATCACGTTCGCAAGCCAGTTGGCATTGTTGTAAGGCACGAACGCGGGATCGGCATCGGTCCAGCTTGCGCCGATCAGCTTACGCTCCGACGTCTCCTTCTCCGCATGCAGGTTCCAGATTTGACCGTCGGCCGCCGCGAGATAAAGGTCGGTGTATTGCGGTCCGCGCGCTGCATTCTTCACCGCGATCGCAATCTGATCGTCGTTCGCCTTGATATAGAGCGCGACGCCGCCGCCTAGCGACACGCGCGTCGCGTCGGACCACTCAGTGCCGAAGATGCGCCCGTCCGTCACGATCTCGGAGGTGCTGGTCGCCGGGACCTTCACTGTGCCGCTTGCCGCCGCCGCCAGAACCAATGCGACCGCGCTCACCAACACGTTCATGATGCCCTCCCCTACCTCGCCGCCTTAAGACTGACGGGTGCAGGCGGAGTATCGGGGACGAAGAAGTCGGGCATCAAGTCTTTCGTCGGTCGACGCGGTGCTTTCGCGGGGAAGCCGCTGTTTGCCGCCGCGATTTTGTCGCGGCCCGGCCAAGCCATTAGGTGCCGAGCATGGCCTCGATGCGCGACAGATCGGCCGGTTCATTCACGTTCGCGAACGCAGCAACATTTGCGAAATCGACGGCGCGCGCCCCGGCGGCGTCGAGCACGGCGTGGGTTCTCGGCAGCGACGCGTCCTTCAACGCAGTCAACAACTGGGGCCGAAGGCCTGCGGAGAGAACGGCGACCAGAGGCTCGACACCTTGCGGCGTGCGCGCATATGCGCCCACACCGCGCGCTTCGATCAGGCGCCGATAGATTTCCGCCGTCAGCAGAGGCATATCGCACGGCGCAAAAGCGACGCGATCATCTTCGCCCGAGGCGGCGAGACCCGCCGCAATCGCAGCGAGGGGTCCCTTGCCCGCGTGCTCGGGAGCAGCGTGGACGAGCGGCAAGCCGAGCGCTTCGTACCCGGCCGCACGCGGCGCTTCGATCAGGACACGATCGCAGAGTGTACCGAGAATGTCGGCGACGTAGAGGGCCATGGCGCGGCCCTTCAGGAGCGCGAGGCCCTTGGGCGCACCGCCGAAGCGCGTGCTGGCGCCGCCCGCGAGGACGACGCCGATCATGCCTTGGATTGACGCAGCAGCTCCACGCCCTTGCGCGCCAACGGATCGAGGCCGGCGCCGCCGCGCTCAAGATGCGCGACGATGTCCGCCCGCATCACCGGATCCCAAAACTTCCGCAAATGATCGGCAATGGCGGCAGGCGCTTCTGCTTCGCCTTGCGCGCGGAAGAATTTGCCAATCTGGTTCGCGTTCGCGATCAGCTTCTCAAGCATCGGCCGCCGCCTCCAAACGGATCCGTTCGGGATGCGTGAAGATTTCGAATCCATCCTGTCGCACGATTCCGGCGATTGTGATCCCAGCCGCCTTCGCCTCTTCCAGCGCAAGGGCCGTCGGCGCCGACACCGCGGCGAGCACGCACGATCCCATGTGCGCAGCCTTCTGCACCAACTCAACCGACACGCGGCTCGTCATCAAGATGGCACCTTCCGACGCCTTGCGGCCTGCACGGACCAAAGCGCCCGCGAGCTTGTCGAGCGCATTGTGCCGCCCAACGTCCTCGCGCACCGCCACGATGCCTTCGCCCGGCACATAGAATGCCGCCGCATGTGCCGCGCGCGTTTCGGCGTTCAGCTTTTGCAACGGAAACAGCGTATCGACAGCAGAAACGATTTCGTCCGCTCGAACCGAGAGATTCGCGTTTACGGGCGGTGGTTTCGCCAGGGCTTCGGCAATGCTCTCAACGCCGCACAATCCGCAGCCCGCGGGTCCAGCGCGTCTGCGGCGCCTGCCGACGAGCGCATCTCGTTCATGCCGCTTCAGCCTCATGCGCAGTTCGATGCCGCGCTCGACCGCCACGACCTCAAGCGCGCCGATGTCGTCCGCCGACGAGACGATTCCGTCGTTGAGCGAAAACCCAAAGGCAAAATCTTCCAGGTCGGCGGGCGTCGCCATCATCACGGCCTCAGTCCCGCCGTCATAGACGAAGGCGACCGGCACTTCCGCCGCGACCTTGCGCGACCCGGGCTTCGGCGCACCCCGCCACGTCATGCTCTTCCATTCAAGCGAAGGCTTCTGGCTCATTCACCGGCTACCGGCTCGGGCAGATGGCGATTGCGACGGCCGATCTCGGCGTAATCCTGCTGCCATTCGGTCGGCCCGTTCGTGCGCGAGACTTGCACGGCCGTGACCTTGTATTCGGGACACTCGGTCGCCCAATCCGAATACTCGGTGGTGACGACGTTCGTCTGCGTCAGCGGATTGTGGAATGTCGTGTAGACGACGCCCGGCGCGACACGGTCGGTCACGTGCGCGCGAAGGCTCGTCTCGGCCTTGCGGCTCGCAAGCTTCACCAAATCCCCGTCTTTGATGCCACGCTCTTCGGCATCGTGCGGATGGATCTCGAGCAGGTCTTCCTCGCGCCATGCGACGTTCTTCGTGCGGCGCGTCTGGATGCCCACATTGTATTGCATGAGCACGCGGCCGGTCGTGAGCAACAGCGGGAAGCGCGGCCCCACCTTTTCGTCGGTCGCAACGTATTCGGTAATCACGAATTTGCCTTTGCCGCGCACGAAACCACCGGCATGCATCACCGGCGTGCCTTCGGGCGCCTTGTCGTTGCACGGCCACTGGATCGAGCCCAGAGCGTCGAGCTTGGCGAACGACACGCCCGCGAATGTCGGCGTGAGGCGCGCGATCTCATCCATTACTTGCAAGGGATGCGTGTATTTCCAATCCTGCCCCATCGCGCGGGCGATGAGCTGCGTGACCTCCCAGTCTTCGTGGCCGTTGCGCGGACTGATGACCTTGCGCACGGGCTGAATGCGCCGTTCGGCATTGGTGAAGGTGCCGTTCTTCTCAAGGAAAGTAGAGCCCGGCAGAAACACATGCGCGAAGTTCGCTGTTTCGGTGAGGAACAGGTCGTGGACGACGACGCATTCCATCGCCGCAAGGGCGGCCGTGACGTGCTTGGTGTTCGGATCGGATTGAAGAACGTCCTCACCTTGGATGTAGATGCCCTTAAACCGTCCATCGACGGCGGCGTCGAACATGTTCGGGATACGCAAACCGGGCTCCGGGTCGAGGCGCATGCCCCACAGCGCTTCGAACATGCCGCGCGCCGTGTCGTCGGAAAGGTGCCGATAGCCGACGAGTTCGTGCGGGAACGAACCCATGTCGCAAGAGCCCTGCACGTTGTTCTGTCCGCGCAACGGATTCACGCCGACGCCGGGCTTGCCGATATTGCCGGTCGCCATCGCGAGATTGGCGATCGCCATCACGGCGGTCGAGCCTTGGCTGTGTTCCGTGACGCCCAGCCCGTAGTAGATCGCGCCGTTTCCGCCGGTCGCATAAAGCCGCGCGGCGCCACGGATTGTTTCCGCCGGCACGCCCGAAACCTTCTCGACCGCTTCAGGGCTGTTCTGCGGCTGCCCAACGAACGCAGCCCAGGCGGCAAACGCATCGGCTTCGCAGCGCTCGCGCACGAACGCGTCGTCGACGAGCCCTTCGGTGACGATCACATGGGCGAGCGACGTCAACACCGCAACGTTCGTGCCCGGTCTCAAAGCAAGATGGTGCGCCGCCTGCACGCGCGGGCTGTGCACGAGATCGATCCGCCGCGGGTCGATGACGATGATCTGCGCACCTTCACGCGCGCGCTTCTTGATGCGCGAGGCGAACACCGGATGCGCGTCGGTCGGATTGGCGCCGACGATCATGATGACGTCGGAATGTTCGACGCTGTCGAAATCCTGTGTGCCGGCCGAGGTGCCGAACGTCGTCTTCAATCCGTAGCCGGTGGGCGCATGGCAAACGCGCGCGCAGGTGTCGACGTTATTGTTGCCGAAGCCCGCGCGCACGAGCTTCTGCACGAGGAACGTCTCCTCGTTGGTGCAGCGCGACGATGTGATGCCGCCGATCGACAGGCGCCCGTATTTCGCTTGGATGCGCTTGAACTCCGACGCGGTGTAGGCAATCGCCTCATCCCAGCTCACCGTGCGCCACGGCTCATCGACGCGGCGGCGGATCATCGGTTCGAGAATGCGGTCCTTGTGCGTCGTGTAGCCCCAGGCAAATCGCCCTTTGACACACGAATGGCCGTGGTTCGCCTTGCCGTCCTTGTACGGCACCATGCGCACGACTTCGTCGCCGCGCATCTCAGCCTTGAAGGCGCAACCGACGCCGCAATACGCGCATGTCGTGACGACAGAGTGCTCGGGCTGGCCGATGTCGACGACCGATTTCTCGATCAATGTCGCGGTGGGGCAAGCCTGCACGCAGGCGCCGCAGGAGACGCACTCTGAGTCGAAAAAGTTCTCCGACATGCCGGGCGACACGCGCGAAGCAAAGCCGCGTCCGTCGATGGTGAGCGCGAAGGTGCCCTGCGTCTCCTCGCAGGCGCGGACGCAGCGCGAGCAGACGATGCACTTCGACGGATCGTAGGTGAAATACGGGTTGGTCTCGTCCTTCTTATCCTGCAGATGATTTTCGCCGGCGTAGCCGTAGCGCACCTCACGCAAGCCCACGGCGCCCGCCATATCCTGCAGCTCGCAGTCGCCGTTGGCGGCGCATGTGAGGCAGTCGAGCGGATGGTCGGAGATGTAGAGCTCCATCACGCCGCGCCGCAGCTCCTTCAGGAGCGGCGTCTGCGTGCGCACGGCCATGCCGGCCGTGACCGGCGTCGTGCATGATGCGGGCGTGCCGGCGCGGCCTTCGATTTCGACCAAGCACATGCGGCACGACCCAAAGGCTTTGACGCTGTCGGTCGCGCAGAGCTTCGGCACGTCGATGCCGGCATCGCGCGCGGCGCGCATAATTGATGTGCCTTCGGGCACGGTCACCGCACGGCCGTCGATCGTCAGGCGAACTTGCGCCTCGCCCTTCGACGCCGGCGTGCCTAGGTCATGTTCCTCGACCAGTGCCATGTCTTATTTTACTCCGCGGCGGCGCGTTTGGCGCCCATGAAATCTTCGGGAAAGTGCCTTAACGCGCTCATAACGGGATATGGCGTGAAACCGCCAAGCGCACAGAGGGAACCAAGTTTCAGCGTGCGGCAAAGGTCCTCGATCAGCGCCAAGTTCCGCTCACGAGCCTCGCCTTTTACTATGCGGTCGATAACCTCCACGCCGCGAACCGAACCGATCCGGCAGGGTGTGCACTTACCGCAGGATTCGATGCCGCAGAACTCGAGCGCGAAGCGCGCTTGCGCGGCCATGTCGACCGTGTCGTCGAAAACCACGATGCCGCCGTGCCCGATCAGCCCGTCGGCGGCGGCAAACGCTTCGTAGTCGTAAGGCGTATCGAACAGCGCGCGCGGAAAATATGCGCCGAGCGGACCGCCGCATTGAACGGCGCGCACCGGTCTTCCGCTTGCCGTGCCGCCGCCGATCTTGTCGACGATCTCACCGAGCGTCATGCCGAACGGCGCTTCGAAGAGGCCGCTGTGCTTCACATTGCCGGCGAGTTGAATCGGCATCGTGCCGCGCGACTTGCCGTGGCCGATGGCGGCGTAGGCTTCCGCGCCGTTCGTCATAATCCACGGCGCCGTGGCGAGGGAGAGAACGTTGTTGATGATCGTCGGTTTGCCGAAAAGGCCTTCGTGCACCGGGAGCGGTGGCTTGGCGCGAACTTGGCCGCGCTTGCCTTCGAGACTTTCGAGCAACGCCGTTTCTTCGCCGCACACATAGGAGCCGGCGCCGACGCGAAGCTCGATGTCGAAGGTCTTGCCTAAGAGTCCCGCATTCCGCGCAATCGTCAATGCTGCAGTGAACGTTGCGTTGGCATGCGGATATTCCGAGCGCGAATAGACGTAGCCCTTGGTTGCGCCAATCGCGAACGCCGCAATCGCCATGCCTTCGATGAGAAGGAAGGGGTCGCCCTCCATGATCATGCGGTCGGCGAAGGTTCCGCTGTCGCCTTCATCGGCGTTGCAGACGACATATTTGCGATCGGCCGCCGCGTCAGATGCGCCTTTCCATTTGACGCCGGTCGGAAAGCCGGCGCCGCCGCGCCCGCGCAGGCCCGATTTGGTGATCGCGTCGATCGTTGCAGCCGCGCCCAGTGTGTGCGCGCGGCTCAAGCCTTTGAGCCCGCCATGCGCCTCGTAATCCTTCAACGACAACGGATCGACGATGCCGCAGCGCGCGAAGGTGATCCGGGTCTGGCGCTTCAACCACAAGTGCTCGTCGACAACGCCGACGCATTTGGCGTGGTGTTGGCCTTTGAGCATGCCGGCATCGAGTACCGCCGCGATTTCCGGGACGGCGACCGGGCCATAACCGATGCGGCCCTTCGGCGTGTCGACCTCGATCAGCGGCTCGAGCCAGTGCAGGCCGCGCGAGCCCGTGCGCACGATTTCGAGCGGCAGATCCCGCTTGGCGGCTTCCGAACGAAGCGCATTTGCGACGCCTTCAGCACCAAGCGCCAGCGCGGCCGCGTCGCGCGGAACAAAGACGCGCGTCATGGCTTGGCCTCCACAGCCTTGACGAGCGTCGGCATGTCGAGGCGTGCGTGGGGCTCTCCATCGATCAACGCTGCCGGCGCTACTGAGCAAAGGCCGAGGCAGTAGACCGGCCCAATCGTGACGGCACCGTCAGAACTCGTCCCGCCCCAATCCGTTCCGAAGTGCTTCAGCACGCGCTCCGCCAGAGTGCGCCCGCCCATCGACTGGCAGGCTTCGGCGCGACAAATCTTGACGACGCGCCGGCCGGCCGGCTGCTCGCGAAAGTCATGGTAAAAGCTGACGACGCCGTAGACTTCGGCGCGCGTGACGTTCAAACCCTTTGCGATCACCGGGATCGCATCGCGCGGAATGAAACCGAACTCCGCCTGCACGGCATGAAGGATCGGCAACAGCGGGCCTTCGAGATGCGCGTGGGCGGAGACGATCTCAGTGATGCGCTCGGGGTTCCAAGATCGCTCATTCATATTTTCAGTCTAACAGTCCGTCGATCGCTTGTGGTGAAGGATCGTTAATTTCTGCAGTGCGAAAATTTTCGACTTGCCGGTCCGAAACGCGCCTGAGCGTGCTATAATTTGAAAATGCTCGATCGCGGGCAGCGCGAGACCCCCGCGCGCATTGAAGCCTTGATCCAAGCGGCTTTGGCGTCCGATCACGGACGGCGCAAAATCGCCGACGCCCACGCCTGGCTGAATGCTCAGGCCGGCAGCGGCAAGCTCTCCACCGACAGCGTGCTCGAGAAGTTCAAACGTCAGGTCGATATCGCCGTCTCCCACCAGCTGAGCGGTCCTTCCGAGTTCGCCGTGCGCTACCACGCCTACGCGGCAAGCGGTCTTGCGGTGAAGGCCGCGCGGCGACTGGCCGAAGAGTTTCTGTCGCGGACCTCTCCACGCCGCTAAACGCGCCCCTGGCCGACTCCAATACTTGATCCTCGTCAAACTGTTTGCCATGCCAGTGTCTAGGTTGCATGCGCAAATCCGGAAGGGCTCACCATGCTCAAGTCCATTCTCGTCGCCGCCGCGGGGACGTCCCAAACGAAGACCACGATCGAAACTGCGGTCGCCTTCGCGCGACCGTTCGGCGCGCACATCGACTGTTTGCGGATTCATCCCGACCCGGCGCAATTGCTGGCGCGCTCCGCGGCCGCGGACATGGGCACGGGCATGGTTGTCGCCGACATGTGGCAGGCCCTGCGCGAAGACGATCAGAAGCGCAGCAGTGAAATGCGCGCAGCGTTCGATGAGGTCTGCAAGCGCGCGAACATCGCGATCGCCGACCAGCCGGCCTCTACCACCTCGATTTCGGCGGCGTGGCGCGAGGAGACAGGCGACGAGATTCCAACATTGATCAAACGCGCGCGCTTCCACGACGTGGTCGTCGTCGAGCATGCGTCGGGCGATGGCTTCGTGGCGGGCGACGGCGGAAGTTTGCTGATCGAGAGTGGCCGGCCGATCATCATATCGGCGCCGAGTGCGCCAAAAGCGTTCCCGCGCACGATCGTTGTGGCGTGGAAAGACCGCCCTGAGGCGGCGCGGGCGATGACGGCGGCAATGCCGCTCTTGGAAAAGGCCGATCAAATCTACGTGCTCAGCATCAACGAAGACGGCAGCGAGGAGGCGGCCATGCGGGAGTCGCTCCAAGGCGTCTCCGACTACTTGCGCTGGCATGGCTTCAATACCGAGAGCCGTTATGTCGACAGCGGAGCGAAGAGCGGCCCCGACGCCATGGTCGCCATGCTGGGCGATCTCAAGGCCGACGCTCTCATCATGGGCGGCTATGGCCACAGCCGTCTGCGGGAGTTCATCGTCGGCGGATTCACGCGACGGGTACTCTCGGGCGTCAATGTGCCCGTCTTCCTGTTCCACTAACGGGCTGCACCGGACGCGGCGCGCGTCGTTCTTATGGAACGACGATGATCGTACAATGCGCGAGGCTCGCCAATTTCTGCGAGACGCTGCCGAGCAACAAGCCCGTCAATTTCCCACGGCCACGCTTTCCGACGACGATCGCGTCCGCATTGTCACGCATCGCGGTGCCCAAAATTTCCTCGGCGGGGTCTCCGGCAAGCGCCTGCATTTGCACTTTGCCGGCCCCAGCGCGATGCGCGCGCTCACGCGCGTGCGCGAGCGTGGCGCGGCCAACAATGTCCGGCATTTCGCTCTCGGCGACATGCTCGATCTCTTTCAATTTTTGGCTGGCTTCACGCGACGGCCGATCGACGATCGTCAGAATCTTCAAGCTGGCGCCGGTCGACTTCGCCATCGCGGCGGCAAGATCGACGGCGCGGTCGGCGCTCGGCGAGCCGTCTGTCGCAATAAGGATATGGCGCATGGCGGACCTTCCTTCCTGGACTAGGTGGATGTCGCAAGAGCGCTCGCGGACGAACGCGCAAGCCAGCGTCCCGCTCGCTTGACGTAACGCTTCTTGACGGCCGCCCAAGCGACGCGGTGTGCGATCTCTTCGCGGCGCGGATCGCCGCGATAGGTTTCAAAGGCGCCGTTGAAGGCCGCGCGATAGATGTCCTGGGCATGGGCCGGCAAGGCATGACGAATGGCGTCGGGAAGTGCGCTGTTGGTTGCGTATGGCATGGCCTTCTCCTCCACCAGCCATGACAGCACCCGCCTGGGCAGGCGACTTTGATCCAACGCAAGTTTCTCAAGTTGGCTAATTCAGCAGCGCGAGGTGCGCCCAAGACAACAACCAAACGAAGCCCATGATCGCGTATGTGATCGTGTCCATCTGCGCTTGGCTGGGCTCGACCTTAAGGTAGCGGATCACGATCGCGCGGAGAAAGCCGCCCTCCTCGACATTCGACGGGTCGTGCCACGTTCCCGTGAGAAGGCGCGCCTCAAGATTGTTCAACGGGCACACGCCGCGATTGACGTACCAAACGGCGATCAGGCCAGGGATGAACGCAAGATGCGCGACGAGCCATGGCCGGCTCGGGACCAGCCAACCGAGAAGGCCGTAGAACACGAGCACCATATGATGCGCATGTAAGGCGAACCTTGCTCCGCTTGCAGCGGCGCCGGTCAGGACGGGTCGGCGGCTCGGCGGCGGCGTGTCGTTCAAATTTTCCGATACCAGTCGATGCCGTTTGCGTCGCGCGTGCGTTTGATCTTGCCGCGGGCGATGAGGCAATTGAGGTGGGCGATGCTTTCGCCCGTCGCCATGCCGTAGTTGCCGGCGGTGATCCGCGCGCGAAAGAGCGCCGGGAAACAATCGACGGCGCGCTTCGGCGTGGCGCAGAGATCGAGCAGCTTCTGCAAGCTCTCCTCATGACCATCGATGAGCTGCGTCAGGCGGGTGTGTACACCATAGAACGGCTCATTGTGCGCCGGCAGAATGAGCGTCTCTTCGGGGATGAGCTCGCGCAAGTGATGGCACGACGAGATCCAGTCGTCGAGCGGGTCGGCATCGGGCTCCGTCGGAAAGACGGAGACGTTGGACGTAATGCGGGGAAGTATCTGATCGCCGGCAATGAAGACTTTGAGCTCGGGGCACCAAAGGCAGGCGTGCTCGGGCGCGTGGCCGCGGCCGACGACAATGCGCCACCAGCGGCCGCCGATCATCAGCTCCTCGCCATCCTGCAGGCGGCGGAAGGATTGCGGCAGGCGATAGACGCCGGAGCCGAACCCGCCGAAGCGCTTTCTGTAGACTTCGAGCATCTCGTCGGTGAAGCCGGCGGCCTTGTAGAAGTCGACGCCCTCTTCCGGCGCCTCCAGCCCCGTGTCCATGACGAGCGTGCGGCAGAGAAGATAATCCGTGCGCGACATGTAGAGCTGCACGCCGTACTTCTCGACGAGCCAACCCGCGAGACCGACGTGGTCGGGATGAAGATGCGTGACGATCACGCGCGTGACCGGCTTGCCGCCGCCGTTGTTTGCGATCACCTGCTCCCAGAGCTTGCGCGTCGTGTCGCCGGAGACGCCGGTGTCGACGATGGCCCAGCCCTCGCCGTCCTCGATCATCCAGACGTTGATGTGATTGAGCTGAAACGGCAGCGGCATGCGCACCCAAAGGATGCCGGGCGCGACCTTGATGGCGGCACCCTGCTCGGGGCGTGCGGGGAATGGATATTTGAGCCCATCGCGCTCAAGCGGCGCGGCGGCTTCGACCTGTCCGTCCAGTGTCACTGTCATCGGAATCTCATTCTAGATTAGCTTGACTCTGACAGGCTATGCTGCACTGCGAAAGAGCGCAAATCGAGTTTCGCGTCAGTGGGTTGACGCTGCGGTAAACATGGCTATCGGGGTCGCGGGCCACATGATCTGATCGTTGGCCGCAGGGGAGTCGGGATCATGAAATGGCTTGTTCGGCTTGGTGTCGTCGCGCTGCTGCTGGTGGCCGCCTATTGGTTCGAGGTGCTCGACGGCGGGGTCCCGTCGACCTCGACATACAAGACCGACATTGCCGGTTGGCGCCAATTGGTCGCCGGCGACAGCGGACAACTTCCGACGGAAGTCCGTATCGAATTCATCGGGCGCGACACGATGCCGTTCATCGCAGTGCAAGGCGGCGGCGAGAACAAAGACTTCGCCCGCACACGCGCCTCGTTCCAACTCGACGGAGCCGCAGGCAGCGTCGTTATAGATACAGCCTTCAACAAGGAGATCGCGGCCAAGGCACAACGCGTGCCCTTCGCGTTCGATGAAGCGGCCTATGCGCGCATGATCTCGGTGATGGGCGTCGCGAGCGTCGTCGCGGTGACGCACGAACACATGGATCACATCGGCGGCGTGATGAGCTTTCCGCTGCCGGAGCGCTTGGCCGAGCGGTTGGTGTTCACAAAACAGCAGTTCGAAGGCTTTGCTAGCGCCAGCAAGCAGCAGATTCCTCCAGCGTATGCTGCGATGCCGCATCTCGATTTGACCGCGCCGACGCGCATTGCGCCCGGCGTGGTGATGATTCCAGCTCCAGGTCATACGCCAGGAAGCGCGTTGTTCTACGTGCGCATGGCCGACGGACACGAGTTGCTCTTCATCGGCGACGTCGCTTGGGCGATTTCAAACATCCGCACGCCCGCGATGCGGCCGCGGTTCGTGGAGCAATTCTTCATGTCTGGAGAAGACCGTGCGGCGGTCGGCGATGAAGTGCGTGCCTTGCACGATCTGTCGGCCGCCGACCCTGCGCTGGTCATCATTCCGGCGCATGACGAAGCGTACTTGCGGCAGCTGATCGCGCAGGGCTTGCTCAAAGAGCATTTCCAGATCGACGGACCTTAAACCCGATGACCAAAGGGAGAATGGAAGCCTTCAGCGACGGCGTCGTCGCCATCATCATCACCATCATGGTGCTGGAGATGAAGGTACCGCACGGCGAAAGCCTGGCCGCGATCAAACCGCTTGCACCGGTATTCCTCAGCTATGTGCTGAGCTTTACCAATGTCGGAATCTACTGGAACAACCATCACCACCTCATGCACGCGGTGCAGCACGTCAACGGCGGCGTCCTGTGGGCGAATCTGCATCTGTTGTTCTGGCTGTCGCTGATGCCGTTCACGACGGGCTGGATGGGCGAAAACCATTTTGCGCCGCTGCCCGTCGCGGTCTACGGGATCGATCTCTTCATGGCGGCGATCGCGTATACGATTCTCGTCCGCTTCCTGCTGGCGCTGCACGGTCCCAACTCGACACTGGCGAAGGCAATCGGTAGCGACTTCAAAGGCAACATCTCACTCGCGATCTACGCCGCCGCGATCCCGCTGTCGTTTTTGGCAAGCTATGTGTCGCTTGCGCTCTATGTGCTCGTCGCGGTGATCTGGTTCCTCCCCGACCGGCGCATCGAGAAGAAGGTCGCGAAGTAGCAACCCTCAAGGACACGCAGCAAGAACCATCGCGTCGTATCGATTAGGGCAGCGCATGCGAAATGTTTCATTTGCTCTAGCATTTCTTCTTGCGGTGACGACACCGGCGATGGCTGATGGCGAGCGGCAAAAACCCACCTATCCGTTTCGCGTGGAGCGCTCTGCTGAGCAGGGCCGGACAATTGGGGGCGCTAATGGTGACGTCATCTATCGCGAAAGATCGCTCGGCCGAGAAGCCGCCTATCTAACAGCGCCCATGCCCGCCGGCCAATGGCCAATCAGTCTCGGAACCCGGGAGCCGCTCTTTCCGCTCAGCTTCGTCGAGAAAGGCGTTGTGTCCGTCTACTACTGCTCCAACAGATTCAGGCGCGTGCGCAATCCGCCTATAGAGACGGTTTGCTTTCAAGATCGAGACAAGGACGGCCGCTTCGACGCCGCCGTCATCGGTGAGCGCAATAGTGGTTTCGTCTTCGAGATTACCGGCCATTGGATGGAAGCCACAGGAGAGGACATTGAGGGCAGCCGCGTGATTCGTGTGGGGATGCCGCGAGCGATCACGCCGACACCTTACGCAATCAAGCAAATTCGGCCCGCTCCGGGCGAAGGAGGCGTCATCGAATTGCGCTACGCGGGACTTCGGAGGGGCGTTCCGGCGTTCGACGCCTCTTTTCGCGCGGTCGCTGACAACAAGGTGCTCTACACAACGCAAATCAGCGCTACAAAACAACCTGACACGCGCCTGCCGCGGGCGACGATTCCTCATCCTGTAGTTGCCTACCGTGCCAGCCTCGTCCCGCCGCGCAGGATGGGATTGGCGGGCCCCTTTCCGGAGACGCCCAACCCCGTGCCGAAAGACGCCGCCGCCATCGCGGCTATGATCGTGGAAGTCGCAAAGGCCGATGCCAAGCACGTAAGGGCCACCATCGTCCGAGCCTTCGCGCCTTGGAGCTGGTATCGGCAGAACTGCGCGGACGACGAACCCGAACTTGTCTACGTCGACGACGGTCGGCTGCCCGCCCTCTATAGCGGACAACCAGTCGGTCTGTGTGAGAAAACCTCGTGGGCGCAGAACGGACAGTGGCATATCGTCGGCCCCGTGAACGCGAACAGCGGTCCGATCAAGAAATAGCGTGCGAGAGCGTCAGGCTTTGCAATATCGCAACCAAGCGAATCGTCGCCCCCTGGACTTGCTCGCGTTCTCAGCCAGTTGCGTGGACCAAACTCGACGCTTGCGGCGGCGATCGGCGACGACGTCAAGAGCGTTCGATATTGACTGGTATGCATGAGTTAGTCTGTTTTCACCGGTTTTTCGGAGGGACGAGATGAGCATGAGAATCCCGAGGACATCGCGCCGCTCGCTTCTTAAGGCCATGGGCGCGGCGGCCGTCGGCATCAGCTTCGGCGGGCTGGAGGCCTGTTCGCCGTCCAAGCCGGAGGGCGGCGGCGAAGAGCCCAAGCTCAATTTCTACAACTGGGACACCTATATCGGCGAAACCACACTGGCCGACTTCAAGAAGGCGACAGGCGTCGACGTGAATATGAGCCTGTTTTCGACCAACGACGAGCTGTTCGCCAAGCTCAAGGCCGGCAACCCCGGCTATGACGTCATCGTGCCGTCGAACGAGTTCGTCACCCGCATGAGCGAGGCCGGCCTGCTCATGCAACTGGATCATTCCAAGATCCCGAACATGAAGAACATCGATCCGGCCTTTCTGGATCCGGACTACGACAAGGGCCGCAAGTTCTCGATGCCCTACACCTGGCTGGTGACGGGGATCGGCTACCGGAAGTCGAAGATGCAAGGCGTGCCGGACAGTTGGAAGTGGGTCTTCGACTCGGCGCAGTACAAGGGCCGCATCGCCCTGCTGTCGGAGTCCGCCGACCTGATGCGCCTGTCGGCCAAGTATCTGGGTCATTCGGTGACCGGCATTCCGCTCGAAATGGTCAAACAGATCGAGGCGATGCTGATCAAGCAGAAGCCCAACGTGAAAGCGTTCCACGAGGACGACGGCCAGACCCTGTTGCAGAACGGCGATGTGGACATCGTCATCGAGTACAGCGGCGACATCGCTCAGGTGATGAAGGAAGACAACGACATCGGCTTCGTTGTGCCCAAGGAGGGCAGCTTGCTGAACTCCGACGGCCTGTGCATCCCGACCGGCGCGCCACGGCCCGACAACGCGCACAAATTCATCAACTACATCCTCGACGCTCAGGCCGGCGCCGAGATCTCCAAGACGATTCTCTATCCCACTCCCAACGCGGCGGCCAAAGCGCTGATGCCGGACGACTATAAGAACAATCCGGTGATCTTCCCGCCTGCGGATCAGTTGGCCAACTGCGAATACGGCGCTTTCGAGGGAGCCGAGCGCGCCAAGCTGTACGAAGACGTCATCACCCGCGTGCGCGCGGCCTAAGCGGCGGCGGGAGGGGGCGAATTGGAGCAGAGCTGGACCCGCGCCAAAGGCGCGTTCCTCGCGGTCTTCAGTCCGACCGTGCTCTGGCTGTTCGCCTTCTTCCTGCTGCCGATGGGCATCATCTGGGCCTACAGCTTCGGACAGAACGAGGGCCTGGTCGACATCGCCGTGACCGGCACCCTCGCGAACTACGCGCGCGTGCTGCAGCCGCTTTATCTGCTGATCTTCCTCAAGTCGCTGTGGTTCGCCTTCCTGACCACGGCACTCTGCCTGGTCATCGGCTTCCCGGTCGCCATGGCCATCACCTTCGCGTCGGAGAAGACCAAGGCCTGGCTGCTCGTGCTGATCATGCTGCCCTTCTGGACCAACCTCTTGATCCGCACCTATGCGCTGATGGCGGTGCTCAGGACCGAGGGCTACGTCAACTGGGCCTATCACTGGCTCTGGGACGAGACGAGCGGCCTACTGCAGATGATCGGTCAGGCACCGCTCGGCGCGTTCACGCCGCTGGATCTGCTGCACAAAAATTTCGCCGTCGTGTTCGGCCTCGTCTATGTGAACCTGCCCTTCATGGTGCTGCCGCTCTACGCAGCGCTTGACCGGCTCGACCGCTCTTATCTGGAAGCCAGCCTCGACCTTGGCGCCGGGCATTTGACGACGCTGTTCCGGATCATCGTGCCGCTGGCGCTGCCGGGCATCGCGTCGGGCGTGCTGATTACCTTCATCCCTGCTCTCGGCTCCTATTTGACACCCGATCTGCTGGGCGGTCCGGACAGCCAGATGATCGCCAGCGTCATCGAGCGGCAATTCAAGCGGGCGAACGACTGGCCATTCGGCGCGGCGCTCTCCTTCATGCTGATGTACATGACGTTCGCGGCCGTGGCCCTGCAGGCGATCCTCGCCCGCCGGCGTGCGGAGGCGCGCCAATGAGCCAAGCGCCCGGACCTCTCGAATATCTTCGCCGCTGGCCGCTTCGGGCTTGGGTGACCGGCGTCGCCGTCTTCCTCTACGCGCCGCTGATCTCGCTGATCGTGTTCAGCTTCAACGACAGCAAGCGCAACGTCGTTTGGCAGGGCTTCACGTTCAAATATTACGGCAAGGCGCTGACCGACGAGTCTCTGCTGACGGCGCTCAGCAATTCGCTGACCATCGCTCTGATCGTCACGCTGGTGAGCGTGGTGCTCGGCGCGCTCTCGGCGGTGCTGCTTTGGCGCTTCCGTTTTCCCGGCAAGACGGCGCTCGAAGGCGCTCTGTCGCTGCCGATCGTGGTGCCGGAGATCTGCATGGGCGTGGCGATGCTGGTCTTCTTCGCCAAAGTGCTGCCTTGGCCGGTCGGCATGCCGTGGCCCTTCAATCTCGGAGCCATCATCATCTCGCACGTCTCCTTCTGCTTCCCGTTCGTCACCGTGGTGGTGCGGGCTCGGCTGGCCTCGTTCAACCGCGAGCTCGAAGAGGCTGCCAAGGACTTGGGTGCCGGAGAATGGCGGACCTTCCGCGACATTCTTATTCCGCACATCGCCCCTTCGCTGGTGGCCGGCGCGCTGCTCGCCTTCACCCTCAGCCTGGACGACTTCGTCATCACCTTCTTCACGGCGGGTCCGGACACCGTGACCTTCCCGGTGAAGGTCTATTCGATGGTCCGCTTCTCGGTAACGCCCGAGGTCAACGCCGCCTCGACCATGCTGATGGTGCTGACCGTGCTGGCGACCTTCCTCGCGCTGCGGTTTCAGAATCCGGCCAAGGACCTCGCGGAACGTGGCTGAGCCCATCATCACCATCGAGAATGTCACGCGACGCTTCGGTACGCTGGCGGCGGTCGACAACGTCTCACTGACCGTCGAGGAGGGCGAGTTCTTCGCGCTGCTTGGCCCCTCCGGATGCGGCAAGACCACGCTGCTGCGTATGTTGGCCGGGTTCGACAATCCAACCGAGGGACGCATCCTGATCGACGGGCAGGACGTCAACCGCATCCCGCCCAACAAGCGGCCCGTGAACATGGTCTTCCAGTCGTACGCGGTCTTCCCGCACATGACGGTCGCCGACAATGTCCGCTATGGCCTGAACATCGCCGGGGTGCCGCGCAAAGAACAGGACGCCCGCGTCGAGGAGGCGCTTAGCCTCGTTCAACTCGACGGCCTCGGACCGCGCAAACCCGATCAACTCTCCGGCGGTCAGCGTCAGCGCGTCGCTCTGGCCCGGGCGCTGATTATGCGGCCGAGAGTGCTGCTGCTCGACGAGCCGCTCTCGGCGCTGGACGCCAAGCTGCGCGATCAGATGCGGACCGAGCTTTCCACGCTGCAGGAAAAGGTCGGCATCACCTTCATCATGGTGACCCACGACCAGGACGAGGCCCTGGCGCTCGCCACCCGCTGCGCAGTGATGAATCGTGGCCTCCTGCAACAGGTCGCGACGCCGAACGACCTCTACGAATTCCCCAACAGCCGGTTCGTTGCCGACTTCATCGGCACGGTGAACCTGTTCGAAGGACAGCTGATCGTCGACGAGCCCGACCACGCGGTCATCCGCTCGCCCGAGTTGGGGGCCGGCATCTATTTCGATCATGGCGTCACCGGGGCGAAGGGCGCCACGGTCTGGGCGGCCATCCGTCCGGAAAAGATCGAGCTGAAGAAACGAACCGAAGGCGATACCGCTCCGAAGATGGACGACACTCCCGAGGGCAACAACGTCGTACCCGGCATCATTCGCCAAGAAGTCTATCTCGGCAGTGAGTCCACCTACGAGGTCGAGATCGAGAGTGGACGGCGGGTCAAGGTCACGCGCTCGAACTTGACCCGTTGGGACCAGGAGGACTTCGCCATCGGCGAGGCGGTCTGGCTCGCCTGGCACGCCTGCTCGCCGGCGATGTTGCAGTCCTGACGGCGCGAAGCGCGATCCGTTCGGACCGCGCTTCACTCTCCAAGATTTGCGTCAGTGGCTCCACGACCAATAGGCATCGGCGCGCGGATTGCCGTGCGCAGGATCGTTGTCGTGCAGGTTCGCGTAGTTCTCGAACCACGAGCCCGCCCCATAAGCTGGCCAGAAGCAGCCGATATCCCAACTCGCGGTCACGCCTTTCGAGCTGCAATTCGAGCACGTTGCCTGGTTGAACGCGTGCCCATGTATCCAGGCCCATACTTGGATGCTCGAGATGTTCGTCGACGGTACCGGCCAACCGCAACCGCCGCCAGCGTGAGGACCGTAAGCCCAAGCTTTCGTCTTCAGATCTTGGTAGCGGCAGAAGCCGTTCGAATAGACGAGCCAAGCTTGCGCGCTGTAACAGGCAAAGCGATAGGGGTTGCCGGCGTGGGCCTCGCCAATGATGCCGCCGAGCCAGCCTTGCCGACCGTTGCCCTTATCCGGAAGCTCGTACGTTTGGGGCAGGATGAAGATCGCTTTCGGCTTGCGCTCGCGATCGAGCACGGTGCCGTTCGCTTGCAGCGAATACCCCTCTTCCTTCAGCGCCTCTCTCAGGTTTCCCGGCACATAATCCGCGTCGACGATGAACAACCCGGTCTTCGGGATCTTGCGCATCTTCACCCACTCATCGCTGGAGATGAACCGCGCACCTGGCACCGCACTCAGAGGTAGGCCTGCTTCTCGGCCTCTCAAGATTCGTCCGGGTCCCCGCACACCCATTTGCAGGCGGGAGCTCGGTTTTACTCGGTTGGGCGGAAGTTTTGCGTCGGGCGGAACTTCCTTGCCGTCCGCTTGATCCGCAGCGGTCGCCCTCATCGGTTGGGACGCCGGTGCACTCATCGCACCGGTTTGAGACAACGCTGAACTTAGCAACACACACGCGAATACGCCGCTTAGTCGAGCAATGCTTTTCATGGCGATGGCCTCCCTAAGGTCCCCCCGCCGACGAGCGCCACTTTAGACTCAGGAGTGTGGCGCCGACATGAATGGCGCGATCACAATTGCCGAGGCGCTTGCTTGCATCGCGATGCGGCAACAACTTGAGATGAAGCAGCGCCGGTTCCAACGTCGCGTTGCGCGATCAAGCATGCCAATCGTGGCAACGTCGTTGTCGCGATCTTCGGTGCTGACGTGAGTCCGCTCGGACCTACGCGCTCGTTTTCGCCCGCGCCTTCGATGCCTGCCAGGCGTCGAGCTTCGCTCTGGCGCCGTTGCTCTTCGGATCGAGCATGCCTTCCTTTTCGGGAACGCGCGCCGTCAGTTCGATGACGTAGCCGTTCGGATCGCGGAAATAGATCGAGCGGCAAAACTCGTGATCGGAGATGCCGCGCGTCTCGATCGCCGACGCTTTGCCCTTGGCGTACATCGCTTCGAGCGTCTCCGGATCGACCTCGAGCGCGATGTGAAGGTCGAAGTCGTGTTGGGTTTTGAACTCGAAGGGCATGCCCGGCACTTCGAAGAAGGCAAGGAAGGAGCCGTCGCCGAGCTCGAAGAAGATATGCACGGCTTCGACGTCGCGCCCCGTTTTCGTGCGCTTGAGCTCCAGCGTTTCGGCGAGGGGCAGTCCCAGAAAGTCCTCATAGAATTTGCGCGTCTCCTCCGAATCGCGACAGCGGTACGCGTTGTGATGAAGACCTTTGATCGCAATAGCCATGAAACACCTCGCTTTCACTCAGTTCCGAACGAGCCGAACCATGACAGCATAACGCTCTTCATCCGGCGCGTCTTTGACTGCGAACGGATGTGGTCAGGCCCGGCCTGCTCATTTACGCCATTTTGGCGGCGCCCACGCCGCTTCGTCGCATGCGATCGCCACCGATGGCGGCAGAGCCATGAAACGTGTGCAATCGAGAACAGGCAGGTCTTCAAAGAGCGACATTCGGCGCTCCAGTTTCAGCGACGAGATCATGGCGTTGCGGCGGGCACGGACCTATATGTTCGCCAACACAATCGAAGGAGACGATCGATGGCCACGAGCCTCAAAGAGATGATGGATGCCGCCAATGCCGCCGTGCCGCGGATCACGCCGGCGCAGGCGAAGGAGATGATCGCGAAGGGCGATGCCCTCGTCGTCGACGTGCGCGACGGACCGGAGGTCGAGTTCAGCGGTAAGATCGCGGGTGCAGTGCACGTGTCGCGCGGAATGCTCGAGTTTCGCGCCGATCCCGGCGTGCCGTCGCACGACAAGCGGTTCGACAAGTCGAAGCCGGTCATCCTCTATTGCGCATCGGGTGGACGCTCGGCGCTCGGCGGCAAGGTGCTGAAGGATTTAGGCTATTCCCAGGTCTACAATCTCGGCGCGTTCAAGGACTGGGTAGCCGCTGGCGGCGCAGTCGAAAACCCGCTCGAGCCGGGGATGTGAAAAGCGAAGACCATATGACAGACGATCGCGTCCGGCGCCTGAACGAATTCGCGCGCAAGAAGCATCCGGGACTTGTCGGCGTCGAGCTCGAGACTTGCGAAGCCGACCTCGTCACCGGCCGTATGACGGTGAAGCCGGAAGTGGTCGCGGGCAACGGCATGCTTTGGGCGCCGGTCGTCATCACCTTGGCCGATTGGCTGTGTGCGGCCGGCATGTCGCCCAATCTGGAGCCCGGCGTCGGATTCACGACCGTCGAGCTGAAGACGAATTTCTTGGGCACGGCGGCGGAAGGCGAAGTCGTCACCGGCCGCGCGACGCCGACGCATCGAGGCAAGACCACACACGTGTGGGACGCCGTCATCCGCAACGAGACAAAGGGCAAGACGATCGCCCTCTTCCGTTGCACGCAGATGCTGCTTTATCCGCGCAGCTGAAAACAAAGGCGGCGGGAGTTCATCCCGCCGCCCACATTTCATCGTTCGCCAGCGTGTCTACCAGACGTGAACGCGGTCTTCCGGTTTCAAGTAGTACTTGTCCGTGGGCTGAACGTCGAAGGCCGTGTACCACGTATCAATGTTACGTGTCGGACCGATGACACGGTACTTGCGCGGAGAGTGCGGGTCCGACGCCATCTGTGCCTTCAACGCATCGTCACGCGCCTTGCCGCGCCAGACCTGGGCAAACGCGAGCAGCAAGCGCTGGTCACCCGTCAAACCGTCGATCACGGGCGCAGGCTTGCCGCCGAGCGAAGCGTGATACGCATCGATCGCGACGAGCAGCCCGCCGAGGTCAGCGATGTTCTCGCCCAAGGTCAGCTTGCCATTGATGTGCATGCCGGGAGCGCCTTCGTAGCTGTCGTATTGCGCAGCGAGCTTGTCAGCCTCCGCGACGAAGCGCTTAGCATCCTCCGCCGTCCACCAATCGTGCAAGCGACCCTCGGCGTCGATCTTGCGGCCCTGATCGTCGAAGCCGTGCGTGATCTCGTGACCGATCACCGCGCCGATGGCACCGTAGTTCACGGCCGGATCGGCGTTCGGATTGAAGAACGGCGGCTGCAAGATGCCGGCGGGGAAGACGATCTTGTTCTCAAGACCGCCGTTATAGGCGTTGACGGTCTGAGGCGTCATGCCCCACTCCTGATGATCGACCGGCTTGCCGACCTTGCCGAGCTGATAGGCGAACTCGAAAGCCGTCGCGCGCTGCGCGTTGCCGTACAGGTCGGACGGATCGATCTTGAGCGTCGAATAATCGCGCCATTTCACCGGGTAACCGACCATGACCTGCATCTTGGCGAGCTTCTTCTGTGCTTGCGCCTTGGTCGCGGGGCTCATCCAGCTCAGATTCTTGATACGTCCGGACATCGCCGTCTTCAGATTGGCGACGAGCGCGTCCATCTTCGCCTTGGACGACGGCGGGAAATAGCGCCGGACGTATTCGCGGCCGACGGCTTCACCTAGGCTGCCGTCGACGAGCGCGACACCCCGCTTCCAACGCGGCTTGATGGACTGCGTGCCGGACAGCGTTTTGCCGACGAAGTCGAAGTTGCTGTCGACGAAGCGCTTGGAGAGGAACGGCGAGGCGTTCTGCACGAGGCGGAAAGTCTGCCACGCTTTGAGCGTGTCGAGCGGTGTGTCGCCATAGAGCTGAGCGATCTTCTGAATCGCCGTGTTCTCGAGCGCGACGACATTCTGCACTCCCTTTGCACCCATGGCGTCGAGATAGCTGCGCCAGTCGACCGCCGGTGCGTAGCCCTGAAGCTGCGCCACGGTCATGGGGTTGTAGATCTTGTCGATGTCGCGGCGATCGGCAGCTGGCCAGCTCGCCTCGGCGATCTTGGTCTCGAAGTCGAGCACGGCTTTCGCCGCGGCGTCCGCGTTCGGAAAATCGATCAGCTTCAACGTGCGCGCGATGAAGGCGAGATAGGCTTCCTTCTTCGCCTTGAACTGATCGGTCAGATAGTAATCGCGATCCGGCAGCAAGAGGCCGCCTTGTCCGATGTAGAGCGTCGAGATCGGCTTTTTGGCATCGGCGTCCACCTGCGGCTCAAAGAGCGAGGTGCCGAAGCCGGTTTGCGTCCTTCCCATGAGCGCCGTGAATTCGGCTTTCGTCGTGACCGCCTGAATTGCGGCGAGGTCCGCCGCCAGCGGCTTCGCGTCCAGCGACTCGACGCGCCCTTCGTCCATGAAGCTCTTGAAGAGGCCGCCGATCTGCGCCGCCGTCGCGTCGGACGAACCGGCAGAGCTGCCCTCGATCAACGTGCGCAACTCTTCTTGGGTCAGGTTGTAGACGTCATAGCCCGCGCTCGTGCTTGCTTGGTCGGCCGGAATCTCGGTGCGCGCCAAGTAGCTGCCGTTGGCGTAGTCGAAGAAATCGTTGCCCGGTTTGATCTTCAGATCGCGCGAGGTGAGATCGACGCCCCAGGTGCCGAAGCTTTGCCTGGTCTCGCCCGAAGCAATGGCGGTGAAGACCAGTGCCGAAGCGGACATAAACGAAACCGCCGCAAGCACGGCGCCGCGGCGCGATTTCAATAACGTCATAAGCATATCCCTTAGGTTCCCTACTCGCAGGTTGCCTTAGCAGCCTTCGTTGTGTTGGTCACGATTTCGTCAGAACGCATAGCCGCCATTTCATCGTCGGTGGTCGCGCCCCGCTAGTATTTGGCCGCTAGGCGCGGAAAGAGGTCTTGCAGCTCATCCTCTTTCCATTGCTGGCCTGCGGGCTCGGCACCCTCCGTGGAAAAGTCGCGATCGAGTTTTCCGAAGCCCTTTCGCTCGGCGACGTCGGTCGCCACGTAGCCGAAGAGCTCCAGATCCGCGCAATCGATGTGCGGATGGTCCGCCAGACTGTCACCCGATGCCACAGCCTTATCGAACACCTCTCGGCCTTCCGAAATCAGCCAATCGCGGAAGTACCGAAAGCTGTCGTCCGAGCAGCCGCCATTGATGATGTAAGCCGCACCCCAAAGATCCCAGCGATAGGACGCGCAAATAAGGGAGTCATAATGCTTTTGGAACGACGCCAATTCGGCCTTCGACAACGTCGCCAGTACCTTCGCCAAAGCCGCCGGGCGCGCTTCGACATCGGCGCCAGCCGTCGAACGCGCCTTATCAATGATCGTCCAAAAGCCGCTCAAGTCCATGCGTGTGTCCTCACGAAAAGCCGGCGCGATCGGCCGCGCCGTGGACCGTGATTTTCTCGCCGCTCACATAGGTGTTTTGATCGGACACCAGATAGCGCACGACATTGGCGATGTCTTCCGGCGCGCAGACGTGGCCGAAGGGCATCGCCTTGTCGAGATCGTGGATCTGAGCAACGCCGCGCGCCTTCGCCAAGCGCTGGCCCATATCGGTATCCGTCAGCGGCGGCGCGACGACGTTGACGCGGATGTTGTTCGGCCGCTCTTCCTTCGCCAGCGTGTAGGCAAGCGCTTCACCTGCCGCCTTGCCCATGTTGTAGGGCGAACCGCGGCCGGCATGCGAAAGCGTCGCGACGCTCGACACGTAGATGATGTCGCCACGCTTCTGCTCGCGCATTTGCGGTATCACCAATTTCGACAGATAGAATGGCGCGAAGGCATGGACGCGAACAACGCGCTCCATCTCCAGCGGATCGCCGTCGGCGACGGTGTTGCCGCGGCTCGCGATGCCTGCATTGTTGACGAGAATCGAGATAGGCCCGAGTTCGCTCTTCACGCGCTCGACCATCGCCGCGTCCTCTTCGAAATTGTCGACGGAGGCTTTGAAGGCGGCAGCGCGGCGGCCGCGCTTCTTGATTTCAGCGACGACCTTTTCGGCTTCGCTGTCTTCGCGGCGATAGTTGACGGCGATGTCCGCGCCGTCCGCCGCCAGACCCAACGCGATCGCGCGGCCGATGCCGCGGCTTCCGCCGGTTACCAATGCAATTCGTCCCTTGAGCGACATGTGCGGTTCTCCTTATGCGTCCCATCCTTTCACGTGAGGCCCGCGCCGCGAAGCGCCCGGCGCGGACTCCGGGCTGACCCTGGTTTGCGGTCTATATTTTTCTATACTTTATGAAGACGGACCGCGACTTTCGCCTGTCAGTGGTGCCGTTTTGCGAGTTGTTCGCCGAGATTCGGCTGTTCAGCGCACGAAAATTTTTTCCTCGCCTGCAATCACTCACAAAATTGCGCTTTCGTATTTCTCAGATAAATCAGCACCTTGTCCAATATCCGACGAGCTGTCTCGAGCAGCGGCGGCGCTAAGTTTGTTGCCGGCTCGCATCAACCTCTACGAAAGCTCTTCTCTCAACACAACTTGAGCTTGGCCTCCGTTCAAAGGCGGTGCGCCGCAGCGTAGGTGTCTCGACCTTGCGGTTGCGATGCCGCGTTTGGGAGATTTGATTCAATGATGGGTAGTATAGGTCGAGCAGCCTTCGCTGCTCGGGTGGGGGTCGTTTGCGCACTTTTGGGTGCGCCTTCGGTCGCATTTGCCGAGCCCGAACAGTGGACGGGTTTCTATATCGGCGCCGTCGGCGGATATGCCAACGATACGATGGATATTGCGGGCCCGCCTTATCCGGCCGGAGCGCCAACTCAAAACATGGAAGGCGGCCTGCTGGGCGCGACGGTCGGCTTCAATTGGCAGGCGGGATCGATGCTGGTCCTCGGTGTCGAGGCGGACCTTTCGGCCACGCATATGGAAGACACCGTGCGCGACGGAAACTACCTGCTCGAAGGCGGTGAGATTACGTCGTTCGGCACGCTGCGTGCTCGCGTCGGCCTCTCCTTCGGCAAGTGGCTTCCGTTCGTGACCGCCGGATATATGTGGGACGACGTCGAGCAGAGCTTCTCATGCCCTGACTCCGCGGGGGTTCCGTTCGGCTTCTGCCGTCCCGTCGCGTCGGGCGGCCATGGCGTCGCCGGTGGCTTCACCTTGAAGTCCAGTGAGACCCAGTCCGGATTCATTTGGGGC
The DNA here is from genome assembly GCA_016124635.1 of Alphaproteobacteria bacterium. Taxonomy (GTDB): domain Bacteria; phylum Pseudomonadota; class Alphaproteobacteria; order Micropepsales; family Micropepsaceae; genus SZUA-430. Next base: position 245,656 of record WGNJ01000018.1, read on the forward strand.
GGCGGCGTCGAGTACAGCATCGACGGCAACTGGTCGGTCAAAGCCGAGGACTTCGTCGGCAATTTCGACGACCAAAACTACAATCTCGGTCCGGACGGCGCCGGCGTCGACAAGTTGCTGACGACAAAGCAATCACTCGACAACCTCTTCCGCTTCGGCGTGAACTATCGCTTCTGAGAGTTCCTCCCGAGTGACTGGCTCCGGGTCGAAAGACCTGGAGCCTTTTTGTTTGGCGCGAAACAACTCAGCGCGAGAGCGCGTCGCCTTCGAGGGCAAAGGGTCCTGCCGCGCCGCGCGTGATGGGGCCAAGGAGCGCTTCGCCTTGCGGCAGCAATTGCTCCGCGAAGAACTGCGCAACGGCAACGCGGGTGTCCAGAAACGCCTTGTCGGCGGCACCTTTTGCCAAACGCAAGCGAGCGACGAGCGCACCGCGCGCCAGAAGGTGCGCGCCGGTGAGAAGGCCCATCATCTTCAGATACGGTGTGGCACCGGCAAGGCCGTCATTGGGACGATTGGCGCGCATGTGCTCCTGCAGCCACGTGGTCGCGCTGTCGGCGGCGCTTGCCGCACGCGCAAGCTCTTTGCCGATCGAGGCGAGAGCGGGATCGCGCTCGCACGCCGCCGCTGTCTCGCGCACGTCGTTCAGATGACGGCGGACCGCATCGCCGTTCTCGAGCGCGAGCTTGCGGCCGACGAGGTCGATCGCCTGAATGCCGTTCGTGCCTTCGTAGATCGGCAGGATGCGCGCGTCGCGATAATGCTGCGCGGCGCCGGTTTCTTCGATGAAGCCCATGCCGCCGTGGACCTGCACGCCGATCGAGGCCGCTTCGACGCCCGCATCGGTCGACCACGCTTTGGCGAGCGGCGTGAAAAGCTCTTCGCGCGCTTTTGCCGCTGCGCGCTCGGCCGGCGTCTCGCCGTGGCGCGCACGATCGATTGCCATCGCCGTCGCCAGACAAATCGCCCTGCCCGCTTCGGTCAGCGCCTTCATCGTCCAGAGCATGCGGCGGACGTCCGGATGAAAGATGATCGGCATCATCTCCGTCGACTCATGCTGCAGGCCGTACGGCTTGCCTTGGCGACGCTCGTGCGCGAACGCGCAGGCCTGCTGGAAGGCCCGCTCGGCGATCGCGACGCCTTGGACGCCGACATTGAGGCGCGCGGCATTCATCATCGTGAACATCGCGGCCATGCCCTTGTTCTCGGCGCCGATGAGGTAGCCGGTGGCACCGCCGTTGTCGCCATAGGACATCACGGCCGTCGGCGAGGCATGGATGCCGAGCTTGTGCTCGAGGCCGACGCAGCGCAGATCGTTGCGCGCGCCGAGCGTTCCGTCCGGCTTCACCAAGACCTTCGGAACGAGAAAGAGCGAAATGCCGCGCGTGCCCGGCGGCGCCGTCGGCAAGCGCGCTAAGACAAGATGAATGATGTTCTCGGCCGCTTCGTGTTCGCCCCAGGTGATGAAGATCTTGGTACCGGCGATCTTGTAGGTGCCGTCTTGCTGCTTCAACGCTTTCGTCTTCAACGCGCCGACGTCCGAGCCCGCCTGCGGCTCCGTCAGATTCATCGTGCCCGTCCACACGCCCGAGATGAGCTTGGGCAGATACGTCTTCTTTTGCTCCGGCGTCCCATGCGCGCTCAGCGCTTCGATCGCGCCTTGGCTCAAAATCGGGCAAAGTCCGAAGGCCATGTTCGCGGACTGCCAAAGCTCCTGCAGCGCAACGCCGATCGTATGCGGCAGACCCTGACCACCAAATTCTGTGCTGCCCGTCACACCGTTCCAACCGGCCTCGACGAACTTGCGATAGGCGTCATCGAAACCCTTCGGTAGCCGCACCACGCCGTTTTCCAGGTGCGCCCCTTCAACGTCACCACTTCGATTGAGCGGCGCGAGAACCTCCGCCGCAAATTTTCCGCCCTCTTCCAGAATGGCGTCGGTGAGATCGGGCGTGAAATCCGCGAAGGCAGATTTCCCATAGAGACTCGGTAAATCCGCGATCGCGGCCAACGCAAAGCGAAGTTGTGCAACTGGAGCGGCGTACGTCATCGATTGTCCTTGCTTGGGGAAACTTGACGCTTCTACGAACTGCAAAACATTACGGACGCCTGAACAAACGGACACACAAGCGTGATCTCGCCGTCCAGACTGGTGCTCTTAGATTAGCGCCACCCCGAAACCAAGTCAGGCACCCACTATGTTGCGTCGCATCGTTCTCGCCACCGCTGTTTTCGGCGCGTGGACTTCTCTCGCCTTCGCCGACATCTCAATGAATCCGCAGAGCGCGCCCAAAGGTGCGTACGAGCAGAACTCCGACCACACCGTCGTCGGCTTTTGCCTTTCACATTTGGAACTATCGACCTACTGCGGCCGTTTCAACAAGACGACGGCCAAGCTCACGTTCAACGGCTCGCTGCCGGAGCGCAGCACAGTGACCGCGACGATCGATCTCATGAGTGTCGACACACCGTCTAGCGTGTTGAACGACAAGCTGAAGAAAGAATTGTTCCGCAATGGGTCGACAGCAACGTTCACCTCCACCGACGTCAAGCTCGACGGCAACAATCAGGGCACGGTCACCGGCAAACTCTCCATCAACGGCGTCACAAAGCCCGTCACGCTCAAGGTCAAATTCACCGGCGGCGAGCCGTTCCCGTTCGGCGACAAGTACGTCTTGGGCTTTTCAGCGAACGGCTCGTTCAAGCGCTCGGACTTCAACTTGACCGATATGGTGGGCGCGCAGTTTGCTGGCGATGTCGTGAGTCTTCAGATCGACATCGAGTTCCTGCAGGTGAAATAACGCTACATGCTGACAAACTCCGAAAAGCGCTACGGCGCCGTCGCCGTCACGCTGCATTGGCTGATCGCGATCGGCATCATCGGCATGCTCATTCTGGGCAAATACATGGCCGATTTGCCTCGCGCCGATCCAAGCCGATTCGAATTGATCCAGCTGCACAAATCGTTCGGGATCACGATCCTGGCGCTCAGCGTGTTGCGCGTCCTCTGGCGCCTGGTGAACAAAGTGCCGCCGCTGCCACCGCAAATGCCCGCATGGCAACGATACGCCGCGAACGCGTCGCACTTCCTGCTCTACGTGCTGATCCTAGCGATTCCGCTCAGCGGCTGGGCGATGGTGTCGGCCTCGCCCCTCGGCATTCCGACGATCTGGTTCGGCCAGTTCGAGATTCCGCATCTGCCGGGTCTGCAAGGTTTTGCCGACCAACACGCCGTGGAAGGTCAGCTGCGGGAGACGCATGAGTTGCTCGGCAATTTGATGATCGGCTTGCTGATCATTCACATCGGTGCCGCGCTCAAACACCATTTCTGGGATCGTGACGACGTTCTGATTCGCATGCTGCCGTTCACGAGAGTTAAATAGTGGAGAGAACAATGCGTTCGATATTGTTGTCCGCGGCAGCCGTCGCCGTTCTTTCAAGCAGCGCCTTCGCAGCGCCTGCTCAGTGGGCGGTGGACACGGGCAGAAGCAAGCTCGGCTTTCATGTCGTGGTCAACGGCGAAAAGGTCGACGGCACCCTGCCGTTCGGTGCGGTGATCGCTTTCGATCCGGCTGATCTCGCGCACTCCAGCATCAAGGCGACGGTCGACATGACATCCGCGAAGTCAGGGAACGCGACGCGCGACGCAATGTTGCCCCTGCCCGCCTGGTTCAACGCCAAGCAATTTCCCAAGGCACAGTTCACGACGAACTCGATCACGTCGAAAGGCGGCGACGCCTACGAAGCGGCGGGGGTGCTGTCGCTCAGGGGCATTTCGAAGCCCGTGAGCCTGCCGTTCACGCTGACGATCAACGGGAATATGGCACATGCCGTCGGCGAAGCGACAATCCAGCGGCTCGATTACAAGATCGGGGAAGGCAAGGACTTCGCGCCGCCGACGGTCGCGCTCGACGTGAAGGTTACCGTCGACATCACCGCGACGCGCAAGTGACTTGTGGGCCGGCCGCGCGCGCCGCTATGAGTGCGGCACATGAGCCAGCCCTCGTCCATCGTAGCGCCGACCGCAGCGAACATCGCACGCGCCGCCCAGCTGTTGCTTGACGGACGCCTGGTCGCGTTTCCGACGGAGACCGTCTATGGGCTCGGCGCGGACGCGCGCAGCGAGCAGGCGGTTGCCGCGATCTTCGCGGCAAAAGGGCGGCCCCGATTCAATCCGCTGATCGTTCACGTCGCCTCGCTCGCGGCGGCACGCGAACTCGGCGCGTTCGACGCGCGCGCGCTCAAATTGGCTGAGGCGTTTTGGCCCGGGCCTCTCACGGTTGTTGTGCCACGGCTGGCGACGTCAGGCCTTTCGTGGCTTGCGTCGGCGGGTCTCGAGACCATCGCCATCCGCTGCCCGAAGCATCCGGTCGCGCAATCGTTGCTGGCGGCGTTCGCCGGGCCGATAGCGGCACCGAGCGCCAATCGCTCGGGAACGGTGACGGCGACGACGGCGCGCCACGTTTGGGAGAGCCTCGGCGCATCCGTCGATCTCATTCTGGACGGCGGTCCGACGACACATGGGCTTGAGTCGACGATCGTCGGATTGGCCGAGCGCGACGCCGCGCTGTTGCGGCCCGGCGCGATCGCGCGCGAGGACATCGAGCGGCTGATCGGGCCGTTGTCGCACGGCGCCGATCGCGAGGACGCTCCGCATTCGCCGGGCCGGCTGCGCAGTCACTACGCGACGGCGGCGCCGCTTCGCCTGAACGCAACCGATGTCGGCGCCGACGAGACCTTGCTCGCATTCGGCAAACCGCTATCCGGCGCAAAACGAACTTTGAACCTGTCAGCTTCGGGAGACCTGCGGGAAGCGGCGGCAAATCTGTTTGCGATGCTTCGGGAATTGGATAGGCCTGATATCGCGGCGATCGCGGTGATGCCGGTGCCGGAGAGCGGTCTCGGCGAAGCGATCAACGATCGTTTGAAGCGCGCCGCCGCGCCGCGCGATGAGGATTGAGATGATCGCAGCCGATACGATCGCGCGTCTGAAAGCCGCCGCCGGCGCGGGCGGCTGGAGCGAGGATGCGGGCGAGATTGCGCCGCTGCTCGTCGAGTGGCGCGACAAGTACCACGGCGCGACGCCGCTGCTCTTGAAGCCGAATTCGGTCGAAGCCGTCGCCGCGATCGTCAAGGTCTGCGCCGAGACGCGAACGCCGATCGTGCCGCAGGGCGGGAATACAGGGCTGGTCGGTGGACAAGTGCCCCAAGGTCAGGTGCTGCTGTCGCTGCGACGGCTCAATCAGGTGCGCAATGTCGACGCGCTCGGCAACACGATGACGCTCGAAGCCGGCGTCATTTTGGCCGAGGCGCAGAAGGCGGCCGACGATGCCGGGCGGCTGTTTCCAATGTCGCTCGCGTCCGAAGGCTCGGCGACAATCGGCGGACTGATTTCGACCAATGCCGGCGGTACGGGCGTGCTCGCCTATGGGAACATGCGCGAGCTGGTGCTTGGCCTCGAAGCTGTACTGCCCGACGGGCGCGTGTGGCGCGGGCTCTCCGGCTTGCGCAAAGACAATACCGGCTACGATCTCAAGCAGATCTTCATCGGCGCGGAGGGTACGCTTGGCGTCGTCACGGCCGCGACGGTGAAGCTGTTCGCGAAGCCCGCGGCGACGGAGACCGCCTTCGTCGCGGTACCGAACGTCGAAGCGGCCGTGGCGCTGCTGCGCTTTGCACAAGAGCGCGCGGGCTCCGTGACCGGCTTCGAGTTGATCCCGCGCATCGGACTGGAGTTCGTGCTGAAGCATGTGCCGGGCGCGCGCGACCCTTTGAACGCGCCGCATCCCTGGTACGTGCTGATCGAAATTTCGCTACACGCCGGAGAGGCAGCGGGCGTTGCCGGCGACTTGCTTGCCGACGCGGCAACGCAAGGATTGATCGCCGACGGCACCGTCGCGCAATCGAAGGCGCAAGCGCAGGCCTTGTGGAAGCTGCGCGAGGAAGTCTCGGGGGCGCAGAAGCCCGAAGGCGGCAGCATCAAGCACGATGTGTCCGTACCGGTGTCATCGATCCCCGCCTTCATCGCGCGCGCGACTGCCGCGGTTGCGGCGATTGCGCCCGGCGCGCGCCCGGTTCCGTTCGGCCATATCGGCGACGGCAACATCCACTTCAACATCAGCCAACCAGCTGGCGCCGACACGGCGCAATTCCTCGCGCGATGGGACGAGGTCTCGCGCGTCGTGCACGACATCGTCGTACATGAGTTCGCGGGCTCGATCAGCGCCGAACACGGCGTCGGGCAGATGAAGGTGGACGAGATCGTGCGCTACAAGAGCGCGGAGGCGATCGACACGATGCGTGCGATCAAGCGCGCACTCGATCCTTCAAACATCATGAACCCCGGCAAAGTGGTTCGCGCCTGACGCTTTCGTTGACGGGATGCGCCTGGCGAACCTAGGCCGCTTGTTTGAACGGGGATTCGAATTCCGGCGCAGGATCTGGCGTCGGGATCAGCGTGGGCTCCGGCTTCGGCGCCGCGTCCGGCCAGACGCTGATGATCGCCATCACAAGGGTCGCCGCGTAAGGCAGCGCTTGGACCGCGAGCATCGCCATCCACACGAGCGCGCTCGGATCGTCGGTACCGCGCACTTCCATCGTGGCGAAGATCGACCACAGCAGAAGCGCGAGTAGCGCGATCTCTTCCCAGGCAACGGCCACCACTTGGCTCAATAACGCGGCGTTCTCGAGCTTGGGCGTGCGCAGGAAGGGCTGGCCAGAGGTGAATATGCCCGAAAGCACGGCGCGTGCGACGGTATGCGACAACGACAGGCCGGCGATGGACGCAGCGACCGCGCCGAGAATGCCGGTCTTCACGCGGAAGGGATAGAGCCACAGCGTCTTCAACGTCTTCACGGCGAAGAGCGCGAGAGCGACGCATGCGAGCGAGGCCATCGGCACGTCGACGCCGCGCGGGTCGTTGAACATCACGGCGGTCCAGGCAATGCCGCCGATGGTGAAGAAGAACGCCAGCGCGTCGGCCACCCACGGCATCCACCCCGAGATGAAGTGATATTTCTGAGCGCCGGATAGCTTGGTGCGCCTGGTCAACAGGGCGCGGACATGGTGCTTGAAGATTTGCATCGCGCCGTAGACCCAGCGGTGACGCTGCGCCTTGTAGGCGGCGAGCGTATCCGGCATGACGCCGCGGCCGAGACTGCGATCGATGTAGACCGCCTCCCAGCCAGCCTCGAACAAGCGCAGGCCCAACTCGGTGTCTTCGGTGATGCACCATTCCGCCCAGCCGCCGACGTCGATCAGCGCCTGCTTGCGCATCATCGTCATTGTGCCGTGCTGGATGATGGCGTTGTCCTCGTGGCGTTCGACCATGCCGATGCGGAAGAAGCCTGAGTATTCCTCGTACGCCATGCGCTTGAAGGTGCTCTCGTTCGCATCGCGATAGTCCTGCGGCGCTTGCACGAGACCGACCTTGCCGTTCGCGAAATGAGCCGTCGCGACGGTCAGCCAATTCGGCTCCACCTGATAGTCGCTGTCGATCACGGCGACGATCTCGGCGCGGGGATCCGTCAGCGCCAGCGCCCGGTTGAGCGCGCCGGCCTTGAAGCCTTGCACGTCGTCGAAATGGAAGAAGCGGAAACGGGACCCAAGCAGCCTGCAATGGGCCTCGACCGGCCTCCAGACCTCAGGCGCCCGCGTGTTGTTGTCGAGCAGAATGACTTCGTAGTCCGGATAGTCGAGACGGGCGAGCGCGTTCAGCGTCTCGATCACCATCTCCGGCGGCTCGTTGTAACAAGGGACATGGATCGAGACGAACGGCTTTGCGGCGTCGAGCACGGTCGGAATCGGACGCCGGCGCGTGCGCCACATCGCGTGCGCCATCTCGATGCCTTCCGTCAAAATCACGGCTGCGGCGAACGAGCCTACGGGAATGACGATCGCGTAAACGAGGATCGTCATCAAATCCGCATATTGAAGGGCCGCGCCCCAGAAGATTCCGATGCTGCCGGAGACCAGAATTGCGATGCCGGCGGCGAGGAAAAGAATGCCGCCAAAGCGCAAGTGCGGTGTGCGCCTGAGCAGGGCGCCGCCAGCGACGACCGAAAGGACGATGGCGACGAGCGCGATCCAAGGCCATTCGGGCAACGACGAGACGACGCCGCTGAAGTCGAACTTCGGACGCCCTTCCGCATCGAAGATGCCCCAATAGGCGCCGACGGCGCCTTCTTGCGCGCCCTTCCAAGGCTGATCGTAGGCCTCGATGATGTAATAGTCCCAGCTATTGCTCTTCGCCATCGCGATGAAGCTGCGCAGAAAGGCGGCCTCGTTCGCGGTCGCCGCGACGGCGCCTTTGAAGGGCCTGCCTGCGGAGGGCCAGCCGACTTCGGCGATGAATATCGGTTTGCCTTTGAACTCCTTCTCCATCATGGCGACGTGCTTCTTCAGATCCGGAAGTGCATCTTCAAACGAGATGCCCTGCCAGAACGGAATGAAGTGCGCGCCGATGAAGTCGGCCGCTTCGGCAAGATCGGGATTGGCAACCCATTCGTTCCACGGCTCGGCGGTCGAGACCGGAATGCGGTAGGGCAAAGCGCGTTTCACGCGGCGCATATACGCCGTCAGCTCGTCGACGCTGAGCTCGCCGCGAAGCAGCGATTCGTTTCCGACGAAGACCCGGTCGACGATGCCGGGACAATCGCGAATCGCTTTCAGCGCTTCGGAGATTTCCTGATCGTTGGCGACGAGATCGGGACCGAGTTGGATGCCGAGACCGACGCCTTTCAACCCGACTTCGGCCGCGACACACGGCACCTGATCGAGGCCGCGCGACACGGAATAGGTGCGGACATGATTGCCGATCTTCGCGAGTTGCGTCAGGTCAGCCTTGATGCGGTCGCGCGAGATGTGCTCGGCCATCGAGAGCGTGTAGAGCGCGCTCGGATTGTAAGAAAAGCCGTAGGCCTTGCCGCGCCAGTCGGGGGCGTCCACCTGGCCATTCATCGAAAACCAAAGGCCCAAGGTCGCAAGCGAGACAAGCGCAAGCGCCAGACTGACGGAACGCATTAGCCGTTACCAACCCACCTGGGCGCCAAGCCCCAATCGATGCGTCCCTACCCGCCCCGGTAAGGTGCCGCCTCTTGCTGCGTCGCAGCATATCAGAGATCGTGGCTAAATCGTGGCATCCAAATCGCCACAGCTCGCCCGAACAGGGTTTAGAACGCGCGACCTGCCGTCGCGGGTTCAAACTATTTGAGGCCGATGAGTTCGATTTCGAAGATCAGGACCTGGTCGGGCTTAATGTTGCCCTTTCCTTCGCGGCCGTAGCCATATTCGGGCGGAAAAACCGCTTCGATCTTATCGCCGTCGCGCATCAGAGGCACGACTTCCTGCCAGCCCTTAACGAGGCCGCCCAGCTCGAACTCCGCCGGCGGGCTGTTGGGCTTGGTCTCGTCGAAGACCGTGCCGTCGATGAGCGACCCTTTGTAGCGCACGATAACAGTCGAGGCCCAAGTCGCCTTGCGTCCCTTGCCCGCCCCACGATTCAGCCAGCGATACGCAATGCCGTTGTCCATGACCTTTACGCCGTCTCTCTTCTTATAGTCGGCGAGAAAAGCCTGCATTTTGGCCCAGTTGGCCTCGTCGCGCGGCGGCAGATAATCGTCGTGCGCTGGCTTCGCGGGTTCTTTGTCACCGCCGCTCAAATCGAAGACGCAAGCCGTGAGGCCAAAGGTTGCAACGAACGCCAACAGAACCGCGCGGCCCCACTTCATCTAAGTGCTCCCGGATCAGAAAGAGGCGAGAGACATGCCCGGGCTTCGCATTTCTTTCAAGGGGTCTGAACGACAGGGTCTGACAGGCGGCAAGCCACCTCTATAAGATCGGCGTCTGCGTTCTTCTTGGGATTTCGAACCATGCCCGACAAGCCAGGCGCCGAAGCGCCGATCTTGCTTCGCGAGACAGACGGAGCGGTTGCCATCCTCACGCTCAACCGGCCCGAGGCGCGCAACGCGCTATCGGAGGAGCTGATGAGCGCGCTTCAATCGGCGCTCGATGCGATCGCCGCCGACAAAGCCGTCAAGGCCGTCGTCATCACGGCAAACGGCCCAGCGTTTTGCGCCGGCCACGACTTGAAGCAGCTCATCCCGCACACGAGCGACGCCGACAAGGGTCAGGCCTATTTCGCCAAGCTGTTCGGCCAGTGCTCGAAGCTGATGCAGACGATCGTGCGCCTGCCGAAGCCCGTGATCGCGCAAGTGCACGGCGTCGCGACGGCGGCCGGCTGTCAGTTGGTCGCGAGCTGCGATCTCGCGGTTGCCAGCGACGCGGCGCGCTTTGCGACGCCCGGCGTCAACATCGGCCTTTTCTGCTCAACACCGATGGTGGCGCTGTCGCGCAACGTGCCGCGCAAGGTGGCGATGGAAATGCTGCTGACCGGCGATTTGGTCGACGCGAAGACGGCAAGATCGATCGGCCTCATCAATCACGTTACGACGCACGATGAGCTGCGCGTCGCGACAATGCACCTGGCGCGCAAGATCGCGTCGAAGTCGTGCGGCACGGTCGCGCTGGGCAAAGAGGCGTTCTATCGGCAGCTCGAGATGCCGCTCTCGGCTGCCTACGACTACGCGAGCGAAGTGATGACCAGAAACATGATGATGGCCGACGCGAACGAGGGCATTTGCGCCTTCATCGATAAGCGCAATCCGAAGTGGGAGACATAAGCCATGCCGCTGAAACACATCGCGCTTCTCGCAGCGAGCCTCATGTTGATTGCGGCGGGCAACGCGCCGGCGGTGGTCGATATCGACGGCGTCGGGACGCTCAAGATCGGAATGACGATTGCGCAAGCGGAGAAGGCGGCAAACGCGAAGATTGCAGTGCACAATGATGAAGATCCGCAAAGCGAGTGCGTGAATGCGGAGTTCCCCGACTTCCCCGAGCACTTCACCTTCATGTTGATCAAAGGCACGATCGCGCGCTTCGACGTCTATGAAGGCCAGATGAAGACGGCCGAGGGCGCCGGCATCGGCAGCAGCGAAGACGACGTAAAGCGGCTCTATGCGAACGCCAAGATCGAGGTCTCGCCGCACGCTTATGTCGATGGGCATTATCTCGAAGTAACAATGCCGGGCTTCGCCAATCTCAGATACGTGTTCGAGACGGACGGCAGGAGCGTGACGGCGTTTCGCGCGGGACGCTTGCCCGAAGTTCGCTACGTCGAAGGCTGCTCATGATGATTCCGGAACTTCAGACCGAGCGGCTGATCATGCGGGGGCCGTGCGCGGGCGACTTCGAGCCGTTCGCGAAAATGATGGCCGATCCAGACGTCGCCCGGTACATCGCGCCGGCGCCGATGGAACGGCCCGACGCGTGGCGCGCGCTGTCGTCGGCGATCGGACATTGGGTTCTGCGCGGCTACGGCGCGTGGAGCGTGATCCGCAAGACAGACGGCGCCTTTCTCGGCCGCGTCGGCATGATCAATCCGGAAGGCTGGCCAGGTCTCGAGATCGGCTGGACTCTCGACAAGCCCTATTGGGGTAGAGGCTACGCAACGGAGGCCGCGGCTGCGGCAATGCGCTATGCGTTCCTGACACAGCCTGTCGATCGCCTCATCTCGAACATCGATCCGGAGAACAAAGCGAGCCAGTCGGTCGCGCTGCGTCTCGGGGAAACAAAAGCGGAGCGCTCCTCGCTGCGTATCGGCGGCAAGGACTATCCCGTCGACATCTGGGCGATCACGCGCGCGACGTGGCGCTCACAAGCCGTCTGATCGACGAGCGTACGCCGATCGAGGACGGCATGTGATTTGGAGATGTGAATCGGGCAAACTGGCGACGAGCGGAGGCGCTTGCCATGCGAATTACGCCAGTTGTCTTTCTCAGATCCTTACCAAGCGTCCTGGATAAGGCGTCGCCTGCCAACAAGGCGGCCGTCGTCGCTGCGGTCTGCGGCGCCTTTGCGGTGTTCTGCGGCTTTGCGCTCTATCTCGTCTTCACTCACGCAGTCGAGGAGGGCGATGCCGCCGCCAAGCTGATCGGCATTGCAGTCGGCCTTTGCTTGTCGATGGCCGTCGCCGCGTTCGGTCACCAGCTTTGGGAAGCGATCGACGACGGCGAGCTCAACCTGGCGCGCCCAGCGACCAAGACGGTCGTCGCGACGATTTCGCTGCTGATCGTCTTCGAGCTGTCTGCTTCGGCGTTCGAAGATCTCGCGCGCGCGACGCTGGGCGATTTCGACAGCATAAAGCGTATCGCCGCCGACATTGCCGGACCCAACAGTGAGAAGGACGACGCCTTCAGCGTGCAAGAGAGCGAACGCCTGCTACCGCTGCTCCAGAGTGCCGCACGCGCATTGCCGCACGATTGTCCGACTTGCGTAAAGACCGCCGCGGCAAGACTGATCACAATCCTGCCGGCGCAGGCACAGCTCGACCTCTTCACGGCCGAGCTCAGGCCGAGCGACGACAAGCTGAAAGCCTTCTTTTTCGGAGCCGCCGCGTCGACCCAAGACGCATGCCGCCGCGCCTCGGCTTTCGATGCCATCATGCATCCTGGCGCGACGGTCGCGCCGGCGACGGCGGCGGAGATCGAAGCTTGCCGCAAGCAGCTCGAGGGCTATTCGCAATCATCGAAGGCAGCTGAGCTGCGCGGCTGGATGGACGGCCTGCTCGCCGACCACGGACTGTTCGACGACGCGAGTTTCAAGCTCACAGCGACGGGCGCGCCTCTCGCGCTCGGCCGCAAATTGCACGCGCGCTTGGCTCAACAGCGCAGCGCCTGCGACGCCATCCTCAAGAACGTTTCGGGCCGCGCCGATAGAACCTGTTTCGGACGCCTGCAGGACGCGCTTTCCGGTGCCTTCGAGAATCGGCAAGAGAATCTCGAACGAGCGGCGCCTTATCTGCAAACGCTGGCAAGCCCGAGCACCATGCGCACGTGGAATCGTGAGCTGTTGTCGGCGGCCTTTCCCGGCGTGATCGAACCCGCGGCGATGAACTGGTTCGATCTGCTGCTCATGTTTGTGGTGTGGTGCCTGACTGGAGCGGTGGTCGGCATCAATCTCTCATGGCTGGCGGTCGACACCGACAAGAAGACGTTCGAGGCACTAGGCTCGCGCCTGGCCGATGGAGGTGTTGCGCTGATGTTGGCCGGTCTGAGCGCCGGGGCCGTGCTGATCACGGTGCGGATCGTCGTCGCGCTGTCGACCCTCGCCACGAACCCTGCGGCCGTCGCCGCCGGTCCTTACAACGTTCTTCCACGCGGCTTGGTGTGGCTGAACGGATCGTTGTCCGTGCCGCCTTACGCCGTGATGGCGTTGCTCGTCGGTGGCGCGCTCGCATTGGTCGTCGGCGCGAGGCGCTGGTGGCTTCGCGCGGCCGGCGGCGCGGTACTGGCCGCGCTCGTCCTTTCCAACCTGCCCGATCTCGACGGTGTCGCCAACGTCATCGCGACGATCGAAATGGCATGGGTCGTCCCGACGCTGGGCCTCGCGCTTCTTGTGCCTTATCTGCGGCGGGGCGCAAAATTTCCCTGGGCGTGGGGGATCGCCGCGCTGTTTCTGGCTGCCGGTCTCGCGCTGTGGGAGGCATCGACGCATGGGACAGCATCGCCGTGGCGCGGCGCGTTGGTGTTCGGAGGGCTCGCCGCCATTGCGGGCGGACTGTGGGTCGTCAGCCGCGTCTCGTTCGTCGACCTGACGCCGGTGTGGGCGGTGACCGTCGCGCTGTTCCTCGTCGGGGGCACGGCGGCCTTTCAGGAAGCGACATTCAACGGCGCGATGCGCGAGCTGCATCCGCTCATGGCCGTGGGCGGCGGAGGTTCTTGGTATCGCGATGTCGAGGGCGCGGCACCAGGCTTCGTCGCTGCCGAAAGCGCCGAGGATGTCGAGGATTCGTTGGTGCTGCAGTTGTGGCTCTCAGGTGCTGTCGGCTTCTGGCTCACGATTGCGCTGCTCCTAACATGGTCGCTGAAGGCGGGCCCGCGGCCCAAACAAGACGAGACACGCGTCGCCTGACTCGGCGTTCCTCACCGATCGCGAGCGCGACACCAATCCGGCGAGTGAAATGCTGCTCAAACACCGATGAGCGTACGCGATTCATCGCCTGAGCAAATTCGCCGCGCACATTTCACTTGGCGAGAGAACGGCGCTCGGCCGCGCTATTCCGTTTCGCTTTTTTGGATAATTCGACGGCGCCGATACCGGATAGTCGATGCGCGGCGATTGTGTTTCAAATTTTGACTGGGGAATGTGCCGTTGGGGAACGGCTTTGGGGGCGTGCGCCGAAGCGAGGGGCTTCGTCGCGTGCAATGTCCAGCGCGATTGAACGCGCGCTCGTGTTGCGCAGCTTCGTAAGAGCCTTTCCACATGTCCCGCCGTGGCGACGGCGAGAGCGTGACGCATCCCCGTGACGCCCGATCAATTCGGTCGGGTTGGGGGGAATGGAAGATGACGCTCGGCGCGCACGGAATCATCGCGACATTTCGATTCATCGCAACGCCGGCAATCCGAAAAACGCTGCTTGTCTTGATCGCCGCGATCAGCGCAGGTCTCGCATGGCCAGTCGAAGCGCGGGCGGATCCCGTAGCGCCTTCGGTCACGACCAACCCGACGAGCACCAGCGTGACATCCGGCGGGGACGCTGTGTTTATGGCTGCGGCCAGCGGCGATCCGGCTCCATCCGTTCAATGGCAGCTTAAGCTCAGCGGCGGCTCGTTCGGCAATATTTCAGGCGCTACGTCGACAACGCTCACGCTCACGAACGTCGGCATCGGTTACAACGGCGCGCAGGTGAAGGCGATCTTCACCAACTCGGAGGGCTCAGCGACCACGAGCATAGCGACACTGACCATCAACACGATCCCGTCGGTGTCGACGAATCCGGTGAACCAAGTGGTCAGTATCGGTGCGAACGCAGTCTTCTCGGCATCGGCGAGCGGAAGCCCGACGCCGACGGTGCAGTGGGAGGTGAGCACGAACAGCGGCGCCAGCTACAGCGACGTCTCCGGGGCAACGTCGACGACGCTGACGGTCACTTCAGTCACCGTTGGGCAAAGCGGAAATCTCTACCGCGCGAAATTCACCAACGTCGCGGGCAACGACACGTCGCAACCGGCGTCGCTGACCGTGCTGCAAGCACCCGTGGTCACGGCAAATCCAAGCGACACGACCGTGTCCGCCGGACAGACCGCAGCATTTGCAGCGGCGGCCAGCGGTCAATTGCCGCCAACGGTTCAGTGGCAGGTGAGCACGGACGGCGGCACGACCTACAACGACGTGCCGGCGGCGACATTTGCGACGCTGACCATCTCCAACGCTCAAGCCTCGCAGAACGGCAACAAATACCGCGCGGTGTTCACAAATGCGACCGGCACGGCCACCTCAAACCCCGCCACGTTGACCGTGAATTCGGCACCCTTCGTCACGACACACCCGTCGGCTCAGACCGTCGGCGTCGGCGACACGGCGACATTCACTGCTGCAGCGAACGGCAATCCGACGCCAACGGTGCAATGGCAGGTGAGCACCGACGGCGGTCTGACCTTCGGCGACATTTCCGGCGCAACATCGGCGACGCTCAGCTTTACGACGGCGGCTGGAGACAACGGCAAGAAATATCGCGCCGTCTTCACCAACAGCGGAGGTACCGCGACCACAAACAGCGCGAGCCTGACCGTGACGGCAATACCGCTCGTCACGCTCAACCCGGTGAATGTCACCGTGAACGCCGGACAGACGGCAACCTTCACGACAGCCGGGGCCGGCGCGCCGCCGCCAACCGTCAAGTGGCAGCTGAGCACAGACGGCGGGACCACCTTCAACGACATAGCGGGCGCGACCCATACGACATTCAACGTTCCCGCAGCGACGGCCGGGCAAAGCGGAAACAAGTACCGGGCCGTCTTTACAAACGCGCAAGGCAGCGCGACCTCGTCTGCGGGCACGCTCACCGTTCAGGTGGCCCCGACCATCGCGACCAACCCGACGGACCAAACTGTCAATGCGGGGTCGACGGCAACGTTTACCGCGTCGCCGGCCGGCGGCGTGCCGTCGCCGACGGTGCAATGGCAGGTCAGCACGAACGGCGGCGGAACGTTCAGCGACATCCCGGGAGCGACCTCGACGACGCTGAGCTTCACCGCGGTCGCGGCGGACAACGGCAAGAAATACCGGGCCGTCTTCACGAACGCCGTAGGCAGTGCGCCGACGACGGCAGCTCTGCTGACCGTCATCATCACGACCACAACGACGCTCTCGTCCTCAAGCCCGTCGGCCGTGTTGAACGAGCCGATTACGCTGACAGCGACGGTGACGCCGACGCCCACGCCGGGATCCGGCACCGTCGACTTCAAAGAGGGGGCGGCAACTCTTTGCCCGGGCGTCACGGTCGTCAACGGCCAGGCCACCTGCTCGGCTTCGTTTGCCACTGCGGGCTCACATGTTGTGACTGCCGAATACAGCGGCGGCGCCAACTATGCGGCGTCGTCGTCATCACCGCTGACGATCTCGGTCATCGATCAACGCTTCAAGACGATCCAGGCGATCGGAAACTTCTTGAGCTTGCGCGATGACATGCTGCTGTCGAACGGACCCGACGGCGGGCGCCAGATCGACCGGTTGCTCGCCTTGCAAGATGAGGAGAGCGGATCGGGCTTTGCGGCGAGCAACATGCAGCCGACGGTGTCGCGTAGCTTCCAACTCGGCGGTGATGCCGGCTTCGACGCCAATATGCTGAGCACGGGCACGAGCGATCGCGCGCCAAGCAATCTGGACCGCTTGTTCACGCATACCGGTCTCGACGGAGCGGGCACGCAAGACGCACGCAGCAGCTTGGTCCCGACGATGGGCTCGTTGCGTGCCGTCATGGGCGACGACGGTGCCGTCAACGCCTCGTTCTCGACGAGCTTGAGCGACATCATGCGTTACGTCGACGACACCCAGCTCGGCGCGAATGAAGCCGGAGGCTCGCGCCTTGCGCGTCACGGACCTCAGCGCGTCGACGTTTGGTTCGAAGGGCACCTGACGAGCTTCGACGACGACCGCGACGGCATCGACTCGAGCGGCCATTTCGGTGTCGCCTATCTGGGTGTCGACTACGTCTGGAAGCCATGGCTGCTGGTCGGATTGCTCGGCCAGTACGACGACATGCGGCAAACGTCGATCTCGAGCGCCTTCCGCACCGAGGGCGCCGGATGGATGGCGGGACCGTACCTCACCGCCCGCCTATCGCCGCACCTCTTCCTGCAAGCGCGCGGTGCATGGGGTCTGGCGGCCAACAAGGTCAGTCCGTTCTTGACCTACAGCGACACCTTCGATTCGACACGCTGGCTGTTGAGCTCGAGCCTGACCGGCGTCTGGTCGAAGGGACCGTGGCAGTTCACGCCGTCGGCCTCGCTCGCCTATGTCGAGGATACGACCGACGCCTATGTGGACCACTTCAGCGTCTTGATTCCGAGCGTCACGTCGTCGCTCGGCCAATTCAAGGCTGAGCCCGAGGTCTCGTACCGGCACCTGTTCGCCGACGGCACATTGCTCGAGCCGCGCCTCAAGGCGTCCGCGATCTGGAACTTCTCGGATTCCACGTCCGCGGATTCGATCGTCGGCACGTTCGCCGGAGCGGAAGAGCTGCGCGGCAAGGTCGAGGCGGGCGTCGGCGTGCGCTTCAACGACGGCGTCAGCATCGATCTCTCCGGCAGCTATGACGGCATCGGATCGTCCGACTACGACGCGAAGAGCATCGCGCTGAGCGCTCGCATCCCGCTCTAACAGAGCCCACACCTCATCCCCGAATTGGCACGAAGCCAATTCGGGGTCGCTTAGCGCCGCGACGTGAGGACGGCGGCCGCGCGCTGGACGCACGCTTCGAATATTGCAAGCTCTGAGCCCACGCCGGACGCCATGACGTCGTGCCGCGTGATCAGCTTGTTGCCCGAGTCCAACACGGCACACGCCATCATCAGATTATCGGGCAAACCGAAGTCCTCGATCGTCAAACCGTCGCGATCGATCAAACGGTCCCCGTCGGCCAAATCAAGACGCCGCATGCGTTCGGCATAGTCGCAAGGGTTCTCTTCGTCGCTATAGGCAAAGATGGGCTTTCGCTGTGCTCGGGCGTAACCGATTTCGAACGCCGTGCCCGCATCCATGCCGGCGCCGCGGAACGGCGTCATATTCGCAATGATGGCATCGGCTTGATCCATCAGACGGCAGTTTTGACGAAATATCTCCATCGCGATCTGTTTTGGATTAGCGCCAGTGACCGCGCCGTCGAGCGGATAGAGGCCCTGCAGACCGTAGCGTTCGCAGGCGGCTTTCTTCCTGCGGCCGACCTCTATCGGTTCGGGATAGAAGACGTCCGGCCCGGCGAGATAGACGATCGGAAAGTTTGTTCGCGTCATTCGATCGGCTCACGATTGGGGTGCAGCGCGTTTTCTCATAAATGCGTCGCAGGGCTTTGAGAACTACCCGGTGACGCTCGCTTCACGCTCCCGACCAAGTCCGGTAGGGTCGCCTCGAAAATCGAGGTGACGCTCATGGAAATCTCAATCAAAGGCACGGGTTTTTCGGCGAAGCGGCTCGAGCGCATCGGCGACCATTTGAGCCGCGCCTATGTCGACAACGGCAAGATCGCCGGCTGTCAGGTGGCTGTGACACGCCGCGGCCACCTCGCCTACTTCAAATCGCTCGGCCAAATGGATCGCGAGCGCGCGAAGCCGATGCGCGAGGATACGATCTTCCGCATCGCTTCGATGACGAAGCCCATCACCTCGGTCGCGCTGATGACGCTCTATGAGCGCGGCTATTTCCAATTGAACGATCCGGTGCATCGCTTCATTCCGTCGTGGCGCGACCATCGCGTTTGGGTGTCGGGCGACGGCGAAGCGATGAAGACCGAGCGGCCGAACCGGCCGGTGTCGATGCGCGACATGCTGTGTCACACGGGCGGGCTGACCTACGGCACCGTTCTCGAGGCGCTCGGCGCGCCGGCGGACGGGCACCCGGTTACCCAAGAATATGCCAGGCAGCAGGTCCGCCGCATCGACGGCGAGACCCGCGATACGTTCGTCAACAAGCTCGCGCGCGTGCCGCTGCGCTATCAACCGGGCGAGCGCTGGATGTATTCGCTGTCGACGGACGTCTGCGGCGCGCTGGTCGAGATCATCTCCGGCAAACCTCTCGGGCAATTCTTCGCCGACGAGATCTTCGGGCCGCTGAAAATGCCCGACACGAGCTTCACCGTACCGCGCGAGAAGCTCGATCGCTTCGCGGCCAACTATCGCCGAGGCTCGGACAAATCGCTGAAGCTGCTCGAGGATCCCGAAAAGAGCGTCTATCTGAAGGCGCCGAGCTTTGCCTCGGGCGGCGGCGGGTTGGTCAGCACAACGGCCGACTATCTGCGTTTCTGCGAGATGCTGAGGCGCGGCGGCGAACTGGACGGCGCGCGCATCCTGGGACCGCGCACGATCGAGCTGATGCATCGCAATCATCTCAAAGACAACAAAGACCTGACGGAGATGGCGATCGGCGGCTTCTCGGAGACGGCGAACGAAGGCGTCGGCTTCGGCCTCGGCTTTGCCTGCACACTCGACAGCGTCCAATCCGGCTCGATCGTCGGCAGCGACTGGTATTGGGGCGGCGCATTCTCGACCATCTTCTGGGTCGACGCGAAAGAGGACCTGGCGGTCGTCTTAATGACCCAGCTGATGCCATCGGCGACGTTCAACTTCCGCGGTCAGCTCAAGAGCATCGTCTACGCCGCCATCGAGGACTGAGGCCGGGCCGTACAGATCAACCACATAAGAACGGCAGTCCCGGAGACGCGCGATGACCCTCACAGATGTTGCAAGCCTCAGCACCGCCATCAGCGGTTTCGCCGTGACGATCTCGCTCGTCTATCTGGCGCTGCAGGTGCATCAGAACACGAAACACACGAGAGCACTTATCCATCAGGGCCGTGTTGCTGGGATCCGCGAACTTGTCATCGCATCGGCCACACCGGAGATCGCTTCGGTGATCGTCGGCGAAACAAACCCCAACCACACACCCGAGGACGTTAAGCGCTACCAATTTGGCCAGTGGTGTGCTGCCAGCTTCTACGGTTGGCAGGATTCGTTTGCACAGCACCGAAGGGGCTTGCTCGACGAAGACATATTCCTGCAGATGCGGGCAGCCGTAACCAAAGCGCTGGCGACGCCCGCGATCCGCGCGGAATGGGACACGAAGATCAGGATCCCCGGTACCGCGTTTGCCGCCTTTGTCGATCAGTTGGCCGCGACACTGCCGACGCCCGCTGGAGCAGGCAGCGACATCCCGCATTGACGATCGGCGATCTTCTCGATCGTCACGGCGACGGAACACCGCTAGATCGAATAGCCGCTTCTGGCCCATAGCGGACGATCAGCGCAGCAAACACGGTTCTAAAAGAATCGACTATGATCTGAGGGTGAAATAACTCGGAGGAATCCATGTCACTTGCGGATCTTGCGGCCATTGGCAGCTTCGTTAGCGGGATCGCGGTTGTCGGGTCGCTTATCTTTGTCGGCCTTCAGTTGCTTCAGAGCAACCGGATGCAGCGCTCGGCGAGTCTGCAGTCGCTGTTCGACGGGCTTCGCGAACGTACCTTGGGCTATGGCTTCATCTACAGCGAATTTGGATCGATATTTGCGCAGGGAATGGCGTCGCCAAGCAGCCTTAGCGAAGAGCAGAGGCGCCGCTTTTTCTTCATTGTCGGCGAGCAGCTGTATGGAGCGCAGCAAGCCATGATGCTCAAGGAGCTCAAGCTCATTCCCGATGCTTATTACGAGTCCTGGGTGGGTCATGCGGCGTCGCTAGTGAAGACGCCGGGCGGTGCCGAGATGTGGAAATACTACCAAAACGTCGTTGCCGCTCCTTTTCGGAACCACCTCAATGCCTACCTGTCAGACAATCCCGGTTTGCGTTCGTTTCTTGAAGTTGTGCCATTGTTCGACCCGACTAAGGCGGCACAGGGGAGTGTTCACCCAAAGGACTGAAGCGCTCACCGGCTTGGGCTCGCGCCACTAAACTGGCAGTTTCGGAGACGACGCCGGATTCGACAAATGCACCGGGCTTGTTACTTTTCGAACGTAGAAAACCAGGGCCACGAGTTTGTGATCGGTGGCACCTGTTCGATCCGCTTGTCCATTTCAGCGACGAACTCGAGCCTCCATATCGCTCGAGCTGTGCTCCACCATTCCTGACCGCCCTTCATCTTGAGCATCGCCGCGCTGAACATAAGAATCTGCTCGGTTACCTGCCGATCCATCGTGCCAGTGTTTCGCTGCAGAAACATGGTCTGCGCGTTGAGCATGTGCGGCACCATCCATGCGTGGAAGCGCATCTGGTCATTCTTGTCGAGTTCTGCGAAATCCGTAAGACCCCTACGTAAGATCAACGTTAGACCCGCATCTCGGGAAATTTCCAGCACCACACCGTTGTAGTCGGCTAGCCAAGAACTCATGGCCGCCGCGGTGGTTGCCAGCGCGTTTTGTCGAATCTGAAGCGCGAGAAAGATAAGCGACGCCAATGCTCCGACGCCGGCCGCGACGGACGCTAACGCCGAGAGTGAACCCCAATCCATGCGCGACCTCAAATTTGGTGCTTGCGCAACCTGAGTTGTCTACCCACGCGTCGTCAAGGCGGGATCAGAGTCTGTTCTCGGCGAATTCACGCCGTAACAGTAGGTGCTGGCTGAATGGCAGGATTGGAACGCCGAAGCCGTTCGCCGAAATCTGAACTTCGGCGCAAGGTGGCCCAAAGCGGACACGGGTGATCTAGGCTTTTGGGGGGATTACAGTTGGTAAGCGTGTCGGACGCTCACCTCTCTTATCGCGTAGCCTGTACCTGCTCTGATACTCGCGCCTCTGCTTTGTGACCTCGTACAAGACGATGCCCGAGCTTGTCCCAAGGTTGAGGCTTTCGATCATGCCGAACATCGGGATGCTGACGCACATCTCGCTTCTTTCGACGGCAAGATCCGTGATACCTACCGCTTCGCTGCCGAACCAGACTGCCAGCTTGTGATGAACGGTGAAATCGCCTTCGTGTAGGAAGATGCACGATTTGCCTTTCACGTGCGGCGAAGTGACGATCGACTTGAATCCGTTCTTTTCGAGATGCCCGAGGCACTCGTCGGTGCTGTCGAAGCGTCTTACGAACGTCCATTTCACCGCAGAGACTGACGTCTTCGCGACCGATCTATGCTCGCGGAGGTCCTGCCAGTCGTCCGGCAAGGATCTTCGCGGATCGACAACATAGACTTTCTCGACACCCAGCGCGTTCACGTTGCGGATCACCGTTCCGATGTTTTTCATATCAGTCGGATTCTCGATGACTGCGATCAGATTCTTGCAGCGAAATTGTCTGATCTCGTCGGCGCGTAGGCGTACTGATTTCTTCGATTTTGTCTTTTCTTCCATTGAGTGTTCCGGACGCTCTGTTGGCTCCGCCAGAAGGGCGAGGAAAGCCGTGCTCCTACTCATGCTTCGGTCAATGGTGGCGGACCCGCGAGACTAGATCAACAATGTCAGCTTTCGGCGAGATCGCGCCACATCCGCGCGTCAGCTGGGTGGCCGCTTTGGAGCATTTTCTAAACGCTGCAACCAGAGTTGGCGTGCAAAGAGGAATGCGGCCACTGCGCCGGCAATCGCCACCTCATATGGATAGGCGTAGATAGCGAAGAGCTGCCCCCCATCGCCACGCCCTTGCATTGTCGGCTCAAACCAAGAGACATCGAAATGCTCGAGTCGCGCGGCCCACCCGGGTATGAGCGCCAGCGCGGAGGCTGTTAAGGCGACACATGCGATTGCGCATGCGCCGAGCATGACAGGGTAAAATCGGCTGCCGGCTACTGCCGCCCAGATCGTTAGCGAGGCTACAAGCAACAGCGCCAAGAGGGCGAAAAGATGAAAAATCCCAACCGACATCGCGCTGCCTCGGTTGTCCCGACGACGCAATATATGGGTAGCAACATAACCCTTGTGAATGTCCACTCTCGGCGAATTCGCGCGATTCCTCAATGGCCGGGTATCTTTGGCGCGAGGTGGCCCACAGCGGACATTGACGAAGCCCACTGCGCAGGGGTGATGCGCTTTAGTAGAAGTCACGCGGGGGCGGCGGAGGGTCAATTCCCGAAGGGCACGGCGCGAGCACATCCGGCGAGAGATGCGCCCCCCGGCTAAGCACCCATTTTCCCGTCGCCTGCTCGACCAAGCACGTCGCCTCACCCTCGTCTAGTTGCCGAAGAGTTTTGCCATAGAGCCGTTTGGCCTCGCTGTTGAAGCCGTTGGCTCCCGTCTTCATTCGCGCGGTCGCTGCATAAAGCCCTACTAGCCGCTGGCCACCGAAGTCTCGCTCCAACTGCCAACTCAGCACCGGTCGGCTGATTGTCCAATCGGCGTTATCGACAGCGCTGCCGTCGCAGGCAAAGCGATCGAGCAAGGCGACGGCTATGATCGAGCTCAAATTCTCAATCCCGACCCACTTCCTAATCGCTGTTGCTACGTTAGGCGGCGGGTTGCGGTCGAGTGGATCTGCATCGTCGAACAGCTGATGTGCGATGGCCGTGCAGCGGGTCACGGTCGTCGAGACCGAATAGGCGGGCAGCGCGAGGACACAAAATAACGTTCCGAAGATCAGGATGATTGCGGCTCGCTTCATGCCTTAGGCCTCGTTTCGAGATGGGATCGTAGTTCGGGGCCTAATAGCGCGCCAAGCCCAGCAAGGACCAAAGGTCTTTTCGGCGAATTTCGGCCGCTCGGCTTCGCGAGCCGTAGCGGAGAGCCCCGCGACCAAAAGGCCGGTTTCCAGAAGCGCGAAGAGGCCCTAGCAACGCACAAACGCTATTCGTGAGCTGCTAGATGGATTCTGTCTTTCGCGTCGACGGCGACGCCGTCGACGTTAGTGCGCATGCGTCCGGACCTTGGAATACCAGCATGCAGCATGGCGGCGCGCCATCGTCGCTTGCCATGTGGGCGGCAGAAGCGCTGCCGGCGCTTGCGCCGATGCGCATCGCGCGCCTGACAGTCGACTTACTGCGGCCGGTGCCGGTTGCGCCGCTGAAGCTGCGCAGCGAGGTGCTGCGCGAGGGCAAGAAGATCCAACTTATCGCCGTGCATCTCGAGCACGAGGGGACCGAGGTGGTGCGCGCCAACATCTTGAGGGTGCGCCGCGGCGGCAGCGAATTCGCCGAGGTCGAGCGCACCGACGCACTCGACGTCGCGCCGCCGGACAATGTCGCCGACGGGCGCGCGCCCGAGCGAAGCGCAATGTCGTTTGGCGCGGGCTTCACGTTGCGCTCGGTGCGGGGCGAATTCGGCAAGCCCGGACCGGCTGCGATCTGGTTCCGACACAATCGCAGATTCATCGACGGTCACGACGACAGCCCGGCGATGCTTGCTGCGGCAGTGAGCGACTTTTCGAACGGCATCTCATCGGAGCTCGACTTCGCGAAGTGGACATTCATCAACGCCGACGTCTCCGTCTTCTTGGCGCGCGAGCCGGTCGGCGAGTGGATCTTGCTGAATGCGCAGACCTGGCTCGGCAACGACGGCGGCGGGATGGCGGCGGCGCGGCTCGCCGACAAACGCGGTTACTTCGGACGCGCGGTGCAGAATCTCGTGGTCGAGAAGCGATAGTCGGCGCGAAAAGCGCTCACATATCTTCAACGCTTCTTGAACTCTGTTCGTCGTTATTTCCGTGCCGTTCGTCGCAGTGGTCTGGTTTTGTGGCCGCGAATTGGCTCTTCATATTCGCTCGGGGTCCGGCAAACTTATTGCGGTTGGAGGGCGGCATGGTTCGCATCATGCATTCGGCGGCGGCGTTGGCGCTTTTGGTCGGCGCGATCGTGCTCAGCGCGCGCGGCGCCACGCCGTCACCTGCCATGCAAGCGGACGCTGCTTTCCAGGCACAGAACTGGCAAACGGCTGCGACGCTCTACGGGCAGCTGGTCAAAGAAAAGGACTCGGCCGGCATCAACTGGTTCCGTCTCGGCTATGCGCTCGTGAAGCTCCGGCGGGACAGCGAGGCACTCGCCGCGTTTCAGGACGGCGAGAAGCACGGTTTGCCGAAGCCTTCGGTCGAGTTCGGCCTTGGGCTTGCGTATGGGCGCAGCGACCGCGACAAGGCGTTCGCCCATCTCCAGGCCGCCGCGAGCAACGGCTTCAACGACACAAAGAAGCTCCAAACGGAAGAAGCGCTGGCGCCTCTGAGGAGCGATGCTCGCTTCGCCAAAGTGATCGAGACCGTACGGCGGAACGAGAAGCCCTGCCTTTACGCGCCGGAAAGCCGGCAGTTCGATTTCTGGATCGGCAACTGGAGCGTCGTGCGGACCGGCACGGATGCGCCGCAAGTCGGCACGAGCCATATCGAGCTCGTGCAAAACAGCTGCGTCGTTCTCGAGAACTGGACGAGCATGAACAATCCCTACGCCGGTCAAAGCTTCAACGTCTTCAACACCGCGCTCAAGCGCTGGGAGCAGTATTGGGTCGACAATTCGGGCGGCATGATCTTCTTCCACGGCGGTCTGAAGAATAACGTCATGGACTATTGGACCGACGACGTGCCGAAACCCGACGGGCGCAAGCTGCGGCGGCACTTGCAGTTCTTCAATCTGGACCGGGATACCGTGCGCCAGTTCAGCCAAGGCTCCTACGACGGCGGGAAGACGTGGTTCGTCGAATACGACCTGACGTATCATCGCTTGCCTAAGCACGCGAGCGGACCGCGGCGACACATGCGCGACGCGCTGCTCGTCGATATGAAGCCGGAGACGCGGCTCTAGCGACGGTCTTCGGACGAGGCGTACGCGACGGATCCCTGCGGCGCGCGAAAAGCGGCGGTCAAATAGGTGCGGGCGAGCCAGAACACCATCAAGGCAAGCGGCGCGAGTACCGGCAGGAATAACAACGGCGAGCCGTGCCATTCCTTCGGCAGCACCTGCTGCTGGCCCAAGAAGAACGAACCCGTGGCGATGAAGAGCGAGAAGCACATGCGCCAGAGGTGACGCGCGATGCGCTGTGCGCCGCTCAATCCGCGCCGCAGAATATTATGAACATCGCCCAGAGCCGCGATCGCGCCGATGAGGAGGAAAATGTAGAGCGCCTGCACCGGCTGACGATCGACGGTGCCGCTCGGATCGTGCGCCGCCATGTAGATGAAGATCGCGCCGACGACGAGGACGGAAAGCGGCACGACGATCGCGATCCGCTCAAAGACACCGATATTGCCGTCCTTGCGCAAGGCGGCCGCCCATGCGGTGGCGACGAGATAGAAGGTCAAGACGCCCGCCGTGCTCGACACACGGTCGTTGAGCATTGGCGCGACGACGGCGCCGATTCCCGACATCGTCAGCATCGAGACGAAGAAGATGTTGCCGGCCGCGCGGTGGGCTGCCGACCCCTTCTTGAAGACGAGCGCGGCGGCGCCTGAGATCATGCCGAGACTGCCGCCGCCGATATGAAAGATCAGCGCGAAATCGGCGGCGGTGCGCAAGACGGCCGGCGCGTCCGGCGCCAGATGAAGAACAGCCATGCGCACGAGCCTAAAGCCGGCGCGACGCACCGCCGATGACGCCGCGCTTCAAAAACATGACATTTCGTTTCGCGTCACATGCCGGCGGCGCTTGCGATGAAAGCGGCCATGCCCCGCTTCAGGCCGCCTTTGCGGCCTTCGTGGATCACGCCGAAGCCGAAGGCTCGCGCCAGAGCGCCGAGGATTGCGGCCTTTGGCGCAAACTTGTCCGTGCTGTCGGCGTAGTCGACGATCGCTGCGACGTCGATCGCATCGCCCGAACGGCGGATGCTGCGTCTGAAGCTCTCGCTGCCGCGGTTCGGATTCATGAACAACCGGCCCAGCGGCTGTGCCGCCGCTTCGGCAACGAATTCGGACGCGTTCGCGGCGTCGCCTTCGACGTACGCGCCCGCATACCTTGCAACATCGCGCTCTTTGATGCCGCGGACGATGTCAGTGAGACCTGCCGTGCTCTCGCGGCCGACGGCGAAGGCGATCGTTTGCTTTCGCCTTGCGTGGTCGATGAGGATCAGCTCGGTCGAACCCGAGCCGATCTCGATCGCCATCGTTCCCGGCGTGGCCGCGTATTCAGGCGGGACGATCGCGTCGAACAGCAGCTTCGCCTCCTCTGCCGCCGAAAGCACGCGTACGTATGGCGGGACGAGGCGCGGATCGCGGCGCTGCGCCACGCGCGGTCCTTGCGTGCCATAGATGCAGATGAGGTTCGCGACGCCGCTTGGGCAGCCTGCAAGAAGACGGGTCGGATCGTTGACGTCGATGTTTTGCGGCGGGATGCGCCAGCCGAAGTCCGCAGGCAAGAGTTGCGCGAGCGCCTCGATCTGCGCCGGGTAGTCGTCGGCGGGATTGCGCAGCTGCACGAGACGCGGCAGCTCCAACTTCACATCGACGATCGGCTCTCCCGACTGCCCGCGCGGCCAGTGCATCGCGTAGAACTTGGCGCTGCCGGTGCCGATCTCGATGCCGAAGGTGATGCGGCTTGTTTCGCCCGCGAGCCGCTCCGCGATCGCTTCACGCAAGAGAGAAAGCAACTGCGGCGCCTCGCGCCAGCGCGCATCGGCCATGCCCGACAGCGCGCCGTCGCGGAGCGCGAAGCGGTCGGCTTCGCGCGCGGGCTTCGCAAGGTCGTTCAGCTGTGTCAGCGCGGCTTCGATCATTCGAGGGCGGAGGTTATTGCGTGGGCGCCTGCCGAACAAATTCTTTACCCCTTCTCTCACCCCCTGCCCCTCTCCCTTCCCACGTGGGCAGGGAGAGGGGAGCGCTCAGTCTTGCCGCGCTGAGGAAAGGCATTCCTCGTTCTTGCCGAGAAAAGGTCCGGCCTTGCATTGTCATTTGCGGCCATCGCTGCACAATGGCGGCGACCATTCCGGCTCGGGGACCTGAGGCAAATGACGGCAGATAGCGATGTGGCGATCGACACCGCGGGGCACGAGCACGAGCTGAAGCGCGTACTGGGGCCCATGTCTCTGGTCGCGCTCGGCGTCGGTGCCACGATCGGCGCCGGCATCTTCGTGATCACCGGCACGGCCGCCGCGCAATATGCCGGACCGGCGGTGCTCTTCTCCTTCGTCTTCGCGGCGTTCGGCTGTTTGTTCGCGGGGCTTTGCTACGCCGAGCTCGCGGCGATGATCCCGCAGTCGGGCAGCGCCTACACCTATGCCTACGCATCGTTCGGGCGGTTCGCCGCGTGGGTGATCGGCTGGGATCTGGCACTCGAATACGGCGTTGCGGCCGGCGCGGTCGCGGTCGGCTGGGGCGGCTACTTTCAGGCATTCATGACGAATATCGGCATGCCGCTGCCGATCCCACATGCGCTGATGAACGCGCCGATCGGCGTCGACCCGCACGGCGGGCTCATGCTCACCGGCGCGCTGATCAACCTTCCGGCGGTCGCGATCGTCGCGTTCGTCTCGCTGTTGCTCATCTTAGGCGTACGCGAGTCGGCGGGCGCGAACACGCTGCTCGTCGCATTCAAGGTCTTGATCATCGTGATGGTGGTCGCCTTCGGCCTGCCGTTGATCAGCGCCCACAATCTGACGCCCTTCATCCCGGAGAACCAGGGCAAGTTCGGCGCGTTCGGATGGAGCGGAATCCTGCGCGCCTCCGGCGTGATCTTCTTCTCCTATATCGGGTTCGACACGGTGTCGGTCGCGGCGCAAGAAACGCACAACCCGCAGCGCGATCTGCCCATCGGCATCTTGGGGTCGCTCGTCATTTGCACCGTTCTCTACATCTTCATGGCGCTGACGATGGTGGGGCTCGCCCACTACTCGACGCTGAACGTCCCCAATCCGGTGACCGTCGCCATTCGCGCGGGCGGTTGGCCCCTCGCCTGGCTCGAGCCGTGGGTCAATCTCGGCGCGTTGATCGGCACGTCGACGGTCATCCTGGTCTCGCTCTACGGGCAAACGCGCATTCTCTATTCGATGTCGCGCGACGGCATGCTGCCGCGCATGTTCTCGCGCCTGGCGCCGCGCTCGAAGACGCCGGTCTACGGCACGCTCGTCACCTTCGCGTTCGGCGCGTTCCTGGGCGGCATCTTCCCAATCGATATTTTGGGCGAGCTCGTCTCGATCGGAACGCTCCTCGCCTTCGTGCTGGTGTGCGTCGGCGTTCTGGTGTTGCGCGCGACCAAGCCCAACGCGTCGCGCCCGTTCGTAACGCCGTTCTCGCCCATCACACCGCTCCTCGGCATCGCCTTCTGCGGCGCGATGATGTACGGCCTGCCCGGCGATACGTGGATCCGCCTCGCCGTGTGGTTCATCGTCGGGTTGGTGATCTACGCGACCTACGGCGTGTGGCACGCGAAGAAGCCGGTGTTCGAGCTCTAGTCAGCGCTAGAACGAAGCTTCCGGCGGCGGCACGGCGGCGACCTTCTTGCGCAGGGTCGCGCGGAACGCTTCGATCGCGGCGTCGTCGGCAAAGGCGCGCTTGGGCAGGAGGAAGAACGCGATCGGCGAGGCGTAAAGCGCGAACAGGCTCTCGTTCTCGCGCCACGTGCCCAGATTGGTCCAAGGCACGATGCCTGTGGCGAGATCGGTCTTGTAGTTCAGCTGGTCGTCGTTCCAGTCCCAGGTGTAGGGACGCTGCAACGCTTTGGTCTGCGCGAAGACATGCCGCGCGCGCCACGGCAGATAGGCATAGCGGTAAGCGAGAAGCAGCACCGTCAATGCCGAAAGATAAAGCCCGACCATGACGAGCGCGCGCTGCGGATCGTGCGGCACCTTCCAGATCGCGAGGCCGATCAGCGCGACCGACATCAACACGACACGCAACCAGCGCGCCCGCGTCCAACGCGTATTCAAGTCGTTGGCCGCCACGTAATCGTCAGCCGTCAATTCGAATTGCAACACGGCACACCCGCCTGCCCCGTTTTCCCCGAGGCGCCATTCTCACTTATCTTTCATTAAGAAAGGGGAATGCGGATCGGCGCATTTTTCTGAAATTCGCGCCAAGTCGCCGGCGACGGCGTTGCCATCGAGGTAAATTGCGCCCGACAACATACGAACGGCCCGGTCGGATCGAGCCGCATGCGCCAGATGCGCGCACAACGTGAGTGTGCCCGTTCGCTATTGATACCTTGGGGCCACTATTTCGCAAATCGTTGGCGGCAGCGTGCAGACGCGTGAATGCGCACGCACTGCGATTGGCGGTGATCCGTTCACATTTTGAATGACGGCGGTGCCTGCCGCTGACCAGGACGGGCGCGAGGTGTAAACTTGTTCATTCTATCAGGTGATCGCCATGCTCAGGCAATTGCTCAAAACGCTCGCCGGGATAGTAGTGGCGAGCGTCTTCTTTACGCCTGCCCTCGCGGATGACTTCGTCTCGGATCTTGCTTCATGCGCTAAGGCACCCATCTCGACGGTGTCGTTCGCCGCTGGGAACGCGCGCAAGGCGGCGGAGTTCGTTGTCAGTCACGGCGAGTGCGTGCCCATGGTGGTGGGCGGCGACGTTTTGCTCTACGGCATCACAGGCGGATTCATCGTGCTGCAGAACCAAGGCACGCTGCCAAAGGGCACACAAGCCTGCGTCGACGCAACGCTTGGCCAGGCAAGCCGCCCGATCGCGCAAGTGCTCCAGCCGCTGGTCAACAGCGCGCCCCTGTCGAGCATGCTGCCCTCTGAGGGCAAGACGCAGATCATCAAGATCGCGCAAGGCGAGACGAGCGCTCAACTCTATCAGGTGCCCGGCATCGGTCTCGTCATGGACCACGTGTCGTGCGCGTGCGCAGTGTCCTCGGCCGGCATAGATATCAATGAACTGAAATCAGAGATCAAAAACGTCGTGCAAGGCATCGACGGCTGCAAGAATCTAGCCAGCAAGCTGATCAACGGACTTTACAATATCGGCAAAGATATCGTCGGCGCGGCCAAGGATTTCATCAATTCTGTCGGATGCACACTCGGCCTCGGCGGCTGCTCCAGCGGCCCGCCGTTCTTCTGCACCGGTTACATCCAACTGCGCAGCAGCGGACGCAGCCGCGAGCAGATTCTTTCGATCTTCCCGGCAATCTTTCCTGCTGAGTACTTGAACAGCGAAAGTCAGAAGTGCGAGCAGAAATACGCCGATGCGGTCTTGGCGGCGCAGGAGGCGAAGGCCGAAGCCGAGGCAGCAGAGAAGGCTAAACACCTTGGCGGTGCGAGCGCGTTCGGTTTTGCGCTGCGTTGGGGCCCCAAGTGCTACGACCAAGCGTGCAAGGCCCAGCTTGCAAAACTCGCCGATCAATACACTGACGAAATCCAAGATCCCGATCTCATTCATGAAACCAAAGATTTCAAAGTCCTGAAAGCAAAGATGGACGCGAAATACGGCGCGTACGCACTGCTCACAATCGCCGCCTCGAAGAAGCGGACACGCGACAATCCGGCGGCGCCGGTCGACAAGCGCCTCCTTGCCTTCGACTGCAAACCGTATCTCGGGATTGCGCGGCAGTCGTTTTGCAAGGAGCAGCAAGGGTTCGACGTCTGCCGCAGCTACGTCGATGAGCGCAAGTGGGATGCCTGCCGCCTGCAAGGCGCCGCCGGTGCATACTCCGCAACGCCGGCGCTGGCGCAACTCATGCGCCGTGCAGGATGCATCCCGCAGGGCTCGCGCGGCACGCTCCGCATCGTCGTCCCGGGCACGCGCAGCATAAACGATCTCAAGGTGCAGTGTCTCTCCGCCCTCGCCCGCGCCCAGTGCAACGCCTATCGCGCCGGCGGGTCGCGCGTGACCTGCTCGGGACCCGGAGAGATCGTGGCCTTCGATCGCGCACGGCTCAGCAAACAGACGCTCGTCCCGGGGGGACCGATCATGCCACCTCCGCCAAGGCCGCCAGTCAGAATCCCGGGTCCACCACGGCGGTGAGGATGCGCGCGGCGATTGTCGCGCCGGTGGAAACACAAGCGGACCGATGGAGCGGTTGCGGGCTTCGGTCGATCGGGCCGCTCGAGCAAGTTGTGAGCCTGCTTCAGTCGCGCAGCTTGAGCGTCGGGATGGTCTTGTCGGCTACGGTGTGGCCGTCGGCGAATTTCGTCACCTGGAAGAGGAACGCAAAACGTTCGCGCTGGACCTCCAGTGTGGCGCGCCAGGGGCGCGGAACCACATCAAACGTTAGTTTGCTTGCCGCAAGAACCCGAGCGATTGCCACTCTGACTGAGCATCCAGTCGCTCCTTTTTTGCAGATTGACATGATGAGGCAATGTTGCGATATACGCAACCAGATGCGCGCATCTTCAAAATTCCATTTGAAGTGTTCTGGTGCTCTAGCGTTGGAGGTTCACCCGTCACGTGTTGGAGGTTTCGTGACGCATTTTTCCGCAGAAATCTGCCATTGTGCGAATGTGCGAGGTTTGGGTGAACATCATTGCAGGGCGCCGGGTTTCCGCCCCTCCACCATCGCGTTCCGCGATGGTCCCTCTCCCCCGCTGAAGCGGTGGAGGATGAAGAACGTGTGCGCGATGGCGTGGGGCGGCCTTGCGAGCGCCGCGCGCTATATCAATGCGGCAGGGGTGGGCGGGGTTGCCCGCACCTTCCGCCTTCGCCAAGGCTTCGGCGGACGAGCCCAGGACAAATGAGACATGCCTGAGTATTCGGACGACGTGATCAAGAAGGTGCTGGGGTCGGTGAAGACCATCGCCATCGTCGGCGTGTCGGCGAGCGAGGCCAAGCCTTCGCACTTCGTCATGAAATACATGCAGGGCAAGCGCTATCGCTGCATCCCGGTGAACCCGGGGCTCGCGGGCAAGACCTTGCTGGGCGAGACCGTCTATCCGGATCTGAAGTCGATCCCCTTCCCCGTCGACATGGTCGACATCTTCCGCAACTCGGAGGCCGCGGGTCAGGTGAGCGACGATGCGGTCGCGATCGGCGCCAAGGTCGTTTGGATGCAGCTCGGCGTCGTCAACGCGGCGGCGGCCGCCCGCGCCGAGTCGGCCGGCTTGACCGTCATCATGGACCGCTGCCCCAAAATGGAATATTCGCGCTTTTCCGGAGAATTCGGCTGGGTAGGAAGAAACAGCCGAATCATCGACAATCGGCGCAAGATTCTGGGCGCCGGGCGTGCTGCGTTAGCGCGCGACGCCATCGGAAAGGGGAAAGGCACTCTATGAACATGCAGGGCACGAAGCTCGCCGACTATGGCTTCAACACATTGTCGGTGCACGCGGGGGCGGCGCCCGACCCCACGACCGGCGCGCGCGCGACGCCGATCTATCAGACGACGTCCTACGTGTTCGACGACGTCGATCACGCGGCTTCGCTCTTCGGCCTGCAGCAGTTCGGCAATATCTATACGCGCATCGGCAACCCGACGCAGGCGGTGCTCGAGGAGCGCGTCGCGGCGCTCGAAGGCGGCACGGCGGCGCTGGCCGCGGCGTCGGGACACGGCGCGCAGCTCCTCTGCTTCCATTCGCTGATGCAGCCGGGCGACGAGTTCATCGCCTCGCGCCAGCTCTACGGCGGCTCCGTCAATCAGTTCGGTCAAGCGTTCAAGAATTTCGGCTGGAACGTGAAGTGGGCGGACGGGCGCGATCCCGAAAGCTTCCGCCGCCTGGTGCACGCGAAGACCAAGGCGATCTTCATCGAGTCGATCGCCAATCCGGGCGGCGTCGTCATCGACATCGAGGCGATCTCGGCCGTCGCGCGCGAGGCGGGCATTCCGCTCATCGTCGACAACACGCTGGCGACACCCTATCTGGTGCGGCCGATCGAATGGGGCGCGGACATCGTGCTGCATTCGATGACGAAGTTCTTGGGCGGCCACGGCAATTCGATCGGCGGCATGATCGTCGACGCCGGCACCTTCGATTGGTCGCGCACGAAGAAGTATCCGATGCTGTCGGAGCCCTGCCCCTCCTATCACGGCATCAAGATGCACGAGACGTTCGGCGACATGGCGTTCGCCATCACTTGCCGCGTGCTCGGCTTGCGCGATCTCGGGCCCGCGATCTCGCCGTTCAACGCGTATCTCTTGCTCACCGGGATCGAGACGCTGCCGCTGCGCATGCAGAAGCATTGCGAGAATGCGCGCGCGGTGGCGCAGCATCTGTCGCGTCATCCGAAGGTGTCGTGGGTCTCCTACGCCAACCTGCCGAACGATCCGTGCTACGGCCTGGCGCAGACCTATTGCCCGAAGGGTGCCGGCGCCGTCTTCACGTTCGGCGTGCGCGGCGGCTATGAGGCGGGCGTCAAGCTCGTCAACTCGGTGAAGCTGTTCTCGCACCTCGCCAATGTCGGCGACACGCGCTCCTTGATCATTCACCCCGCCTCGACGACGCACCGTCAGCTGACGGACGATCAAAAGACGCACGCGGGCGCGGGGCCCGACGTCGTGCGCGTCTCCATCGGCATCGAAGACGTCGCCGACATCATCTCCGATCTGGATCAGGGGCTCGCCGCATAACGGGCGCCGCACGACAGACGCCGCAGACCGCGGCGCAGTCCACCAGGACGGCGAATGCATGCTACAAGCGGCGGATGACGCTGCGCGCCGATTGCCGCCTGTTCGCGCGCTTTGAGCGGCGCTTGCGGGGGACGTGATGGAGTATACGCGGACATACACGTGGCACGACACCGACGAGTTGATGGCGAAGGGCCTAGGGCTTTCGGGGCTCGAGGTGATGCAGCGGATCGCGCGGCGCGAGATCCCGGGGCCGCCGGTCGGGCGGCTGATCGGTGTCGCCGGTCTCGAGGTCGAGAAGGGCAAGGTCGGGGTCGGCTTCGAGCCGCAGCCGTTCCACTACAATTCGCTCGGCACCGTACACGGCGGCGTCATCGCAACGGCGCTCGACATCGTGCTCGGCAGCGCGGTGCAGACGACGCTGAAGGCGGGCTACGGCTTCACGACGCTGACGCTCGAGCTCAAATATCATCGCGCGGTCAGCGCCAAGAGCGGCAAGCTCAAGGCGATCGCCGAGGTCGTGACGCGCGGGCGCGATATCGTGACGGCTGAGGCGAAGCTCGTCGACGCGCGCGAGCGGCTGTTCGCGACAGCGACGTCGACACTCATGATCTTCGCGCTGCCGGTCGGCGGCGGGGAGCCGGGCGACACATGACCTACATCATGGTCGACATCGAATCCGACGGGCCGATCCCCGGCGACTACTCGATGATCGCGATCGGTGCGATCGTGGTCGAGCCCAAGCTCGAGCGGACGTTCCGCGCGACGCTAAAACCGATCAGCGAAAAGTGGATCCCCGACGCGCTTGGCGTAACGGGTTTCACACGGGAAGAGACGCTCGCCTTCTCCGAGCCCAAAGCCGTGATGGAGGCCTTCGCCGATTGGCTCAAGGAGGCTGCGGGCGACAATCCGCGCTTCATCGCCGACAACGCCGGCTTCGACTGGCAGTTCGTCAATTGGTACTTCCACCATTTCCTCGGGCGCAATCCGTTCGGCTGGAGCTCGATGGGCCTCGGCTCGATCTATGCGGGCCTGTCGAAGAGCATGCGCGGAAGCTTCAAGCATCTGCGCCGCACGGTGCACACGCACGATCCGCTCGACGACGCGCGGGGCAACGCGGAGGCTCTGCTCACCATGATCGAGACGATGGGGCTGCATGCGAAGCTCTGAGATCAAGCGGTGCGTCGAACCAGCTCTTGCCGCGGCTCGCGATCGGTGAGCGCGAGGAACAGGACGATCGCCGCCATGCCGGCGGTGATCGCGACGTCGACGGCGGCGGCGTAGTACATCGTCGCCACGGTATTGAAGGCGGCGTGAAAGAGCGTCGGCACGATCACGGCGCCGGAGCGCATCATGAGCCAGGAGATGATGTAGTTGGCGAGCACGATCTGCAGCGTGAACATGCCCATCCAATAGGCGGCTTGATCCACGCTCAGCACAAAGGGACTCGCGAGCAGCATCGGGTAATGCCAAAGCGCCCACACGACGCCGAGCACCGTCGCGCCGCGCCAAAAGCCGTAACGCTCCGCGAGACGCGGCAGCGCGAAGGCGCGCCAGCCGAGCTCTTCACCGGCGGCAAGCGGAAGCCAGACGCCGGCGAGGAGCGCCACTTGCGGATCGAGCCAGAGCTTCGGCGGCTTGTGCCCGCTATAGGCGGCCCAGGCAAGGGAGGCGACCAGCAGCGCCGCGGGTAGCACGAGCGCGATGCCGTAGAGCGGCAGCGGCGCGCGCAAGGTCGCGATGCGCGACCACCACTCGCGCAAGCGACCGGAAAGCGTTGCGGCGACGAGCGCTGCGATCGCGGGCGCAAAGCCCATGAGGCGCATGGCGCCTTGCGGCAGGTCGTAAGGATGCGGCAGGCCGTGCTGCGCGAGCGCGGCCGGCACGCTCAAGGCCCAAGCCAAAGCAAATGCGAGAAGCCAAAAGATCGCCAAGTGAGCCCCCGCCCCCGCGCGTGCCCGCGTCCTGCCTCGCCATATTGGCAGGGCCGGAAGCGAGTTCAACCGGGCTCTGGTGCCTGCGGGCCTATTTCGGCTTGACGAACTTGAAGATGAATTGGTCGGTGTGGCCGCGGATCGACGGGTCGAAGACCAGATTGTTCTTCGGATCGTCGGGATTGCGCAGGATATCGCTCTCGGCCTCGAGCTTGAAGCCGGCCGCCAAGATCTGCTGCTTGACTACGTCAGGGTCGATGCGATGGGTCTTGTCGATCTGCTCGGGCGTCGTGATGCCGGGGCCGGTGTGGTCGATGACGAAATAGACGCCGCCGGGCTTGAGCGCATCGAAGATCGCCTTATTCATCTTTGCGACGTCGACCTTCTGCCAGACTTGATCGTGATAGATCTGGCTGATGAAGACGAGATCGACCGGCGCGTCAAACTTGATCTCGTCCATCGGTTGTACGACGGCTTCAACGTTGGGATAGCCAGCGGCGGCCAGCGCTTTGACGGCCGGCGTCTCGGTCGGGAATTTGGCGTCGACCCATGTCGGGTTGAAGCCATAGACTTTGCCGTTCGCGCCGACGATGCGGCTCATAATGCGGCTGTAGTAGCCCTTGCCCGGACCGACGTCGACGACGTGGTCGCCTTCCTTGATGCCGGTGAGCGCCATGATCTCAGCCGGATGGCGCGCGGCGTCGCGATCGACGTCTTGCTTCGGCCGATCCTTGTCGGCGACGGCGGCCGCGATATTCGCCGGAATGTCGGCGGCAAGCGCCGGCGTTGCGGACGCAGCGAAGAACGCTGCGAGCGCGAATGTCAGAATGCGCATGATGATCTCTCCCCAGAGCTTTCCGCGCGGAGCCTAGCGTGCTCCGCTCCGCATCGCGCGTGAGATTGCGGCTCGCTCACCGCTTTGTGACGCGCGGACGCCAACGCCCCGCAGAAAATCGAGCCTTACTTGCCGAGCAAGTCGACGACCGCCGGATCGTTCGGCTTGATCTGTTTGTCGAGGACCAGATGCGCGAGGCCGTGCACGAAGGCCCACGCGTTGATGGCGTCGGCCTGGCCGGTTCTCCCCGTGCGCGACAGCGTGCCCGTCAACACGGCGAACGCGTTGTCGGCCGCGGCGCGCAACTCCGCGTGCTCCCTCCGGTCGAGCTCCGCGCCGAACATCAGACGGTACAATCTCGGATTGTCGAGCGCGAAGCGGAGATAAGCGCGGCCGATGGCGTTGCGGCGCCGCTTCGCATCGGGCTCCGCCTCGGCCGCCGCGCGCAATTTGGCACCGAACTCTTCGAACCCTTCCGTTGCAACCGCGGCCAGCAGCGCCGAGAGACTGTCGAAGTGACGGTACGGCGCGTTGTGCGAAACGCCAGCCAGCCGCGCGACCTCGCGCAAGGTCACGGCGCCGGCGCCTTCCCGTTGCACGATCTTCGCAGCCGCGGCGACCAGGGCGCGGCGCAGGTCGCCGTGGTGGTAGCCTGGTTTTTCGGCCGCCCGAAGTGATGTTGACACCGTCTACATTCCTGCTAATGTTGTCACTGTCAACATTGAGCATCTCCCAAGCCCTGTCAACATGCGGTTAAGCCGCAGGAGGCACTCATGAAGCCCTTTCCAGCCCTGCCCTATCTCTCCGGCAACTTCGCGCCGCTGCTCGTCGAGTGCGACGCCAACGACCTGGTGATCGAGGGCGAGATGCCGCGCGATCTCAGCGGCGCACTCTTTCGCACGGGGCCCAATCCGCAGTTTCCGCCGCTCGGCAACTCGCATCATTGGTTCTTGGGCGACGGCATGGTGCACGCGCTGTTCATCGACAATGGCCGCGTCAGCTATCGCAATCGCTGGGTCCGCACGCATCAATTCAACGAAGAGCGCGCGGCCGGGCGGCGCCTTTATTCATCGGCCTTCGGCGGCGAAGCGCCCGATCCCTCGGCCGCCGGCAAGCCGCGCAACGTCGCCAACACGAACATCGTACCGCATGCGGGCAAACTCTTTGCGATCGACGAAGGTAGTTCGCCGGTGGCAATGGATCCGCGCTCACTCGATACGCAGGGCTCCTGGACGTTCGAGGGTAAATATCAAGGTCCAATGACGGCGCATCCGAAGATCGACGCCGAGACGGGCGAGATGTTCTTCTTCGGCTATATGGCTGCGGGACCTGGATCGCCCGATATCTCCTTCGTCGTCGTCGACAAGCACGGCAAGGTGACGCGCAGCGAGATGTTCAAGGCACCCTATGCCAGCATGGTGCACGACTTCGCGATCACCGATCAGCACATCATCTTCCCGATCTATCCGGCGACGATCGACGTGCAGCGCATCATGAAGGGCGGCCCGGTGATCGCTTGGGATCCCGACGCCGGCACGCATATCGGCATCATGCCGCGCAACGGGACGATGGCCGACATCCGCTGGTTCAAAGGCCCGGCGGCTTACGCCTACCACCCGCTGAACGCGTACAGCGAAGGCGGCAAAGTCGTACTCGACCACATGGTCTATCCGCGCGTCCCGCTGTTCCCGAACGCGGACGGCTCGCGGGCGCCGGCGGACATCGCCGATCAACCGGCGCGGCTCGAACGGTGGACGTTCGACCTTTCGAACAACAGCGACAGCTATAAGCGCGAGGTGCTCGACGATCTTGCGACGGAGTTTCCACGCATCGACGATCGTTGGACCGGACTCAAACATCGCCACGGCTATGCCGGCGCGATCACGGGCGCGAAGCTGCCCGGCTCGCCGTTCGACACGATCGCGCACTACGACCTGAAGACGGGCGCGCGGGAGATCTGGAAACCGGGCGCCGGCAATTTCGTCATGGAGCCGGTCGTGGCGCCGCGCGGCCCAGGTGAAGCGAACGGCTACGTGCTGACGCTCGTCTACCGCAGCGAGACCAATCTCAGCGATCTCGTCGTGCTCGACGCGAAGAACATCGCCGCCGGTCCGGTCGCAACAGCCAAGCTGCCGGTGCGTGTGCCGTTCGGCTTCCACGGCAATTGGCTCGCCGCGGCGCAGGACCGCGCCTAACCTGCTTGCAGTCGGTCCGCGCGTGCGCGGACCGACCTCGATTAAGTGCTCCGACCACCTTCCTCTCATGATTTCAGTGGCTTAGATCCATCGCCGCTCATGCGACGCATTCGCTCTTGACGGTTCCTCTTGCGACTCATTATCAAGCGCAAAAGGATTCCTCAATGAGTCAAGCGGTTCGCAAATTTGCAGCGTGGGCAATCGTCTGCTGGCTGAGCACCGGTGCCGGTGCGCTGGCCGATGATCTGCCGACCTTTGAGCTCGCGATCAAGGACCATCACTTCGTCCCCGAGACGCTCACCGTTCCGGCCAACACGAAGTTCAAGCTGCTGGTCAAGAACCAAGACCCGACGCCCGAAGAGTTCGAGTCTTATGAGCTGCACCGCGAAAAGGTCGTGCTCGGCAACTCGGAGATCGTCGTCTTCATCGGGCCCCTTGACCCCGGCACCTACCCCTTCTTCGGCGACTTCAATCAGAATACAGCTCGCGGAAAGCTCATCGCGAAATAGAAACCGACATCGCAGCACAACACGGCCACCATGCTCGCCACCGCCATCATCGTCTTCCGTGAAGTTTTCGAAGCGGCCCTGATCATCAGCATCGTCGCCGCCGCGACGGCGTCAATGCCCGGGCGCAATCGATGGCTCGCGCTCGGCATTCTCGGCGGCGTCATCGGCGCGATCGCCGTCGCGCTCTTCGCAGGGCAAATCGCGCAACTGGCACAAGGCGTTGGCCAAGAGTTGCTGAACGCGAGCGTCCTGTTCCTCGCCGTTCTGATGCTCGGCTGGCACAACGTTTGGATGCAGAGCCACGGACGCGAGCTGGCCTCGGAAATGAGCGCCGTCGGGCGCGCGGTCAGCTCAGGCGCGAGGCCGATGTATGCGATCGCCATTGCGGTCGGCTTGGCTGTGCTGCGCGAGGGCTCCGAAGTCGTGCTCTTTCTCTACGGTATCGCGAGCGGCGGGACCGGCGCCGCTTCGCTGCTTGTCGGCGGACTTCTCGGCCTAGCGGCCGGCGCCGCCATCGGCTTGGCGATCTACGCCGGCTTGCTCCGGTTGGCGACGCGCTACCTCTTCGCAACGACGAGTTGGCTGATCCTCTTGGTGGCTGCCGGCCTTGCCTCGCAAGGCGCGAACTTCCTTGTGCAGGCCGGGCTGCTGCCGGCTCTCGGAAACGCGATCTGGGACACCTCCGCAATCCTGTCAGAGCAAAGCCTGCTCGGCCAAACACTGCACGTGCTTGTCGGATACGTAGCGCAGCCCTCGGGCATTCAGCTCGTCTTCTACGCGGCGACTTTGCTTGCGATCGGTGGAACGATGATCATCTTCAATCACCCAAAGACGGCCATGCGCGCTTCGAGCGCAGTGCTTGTTGCCGTTGCCCTGCCCTTCTTGTTCGCGAAGGATAGCGCTCGAGCGGCCGACAAAATCTACACGCCTTATGTCGAGTACCGGGAACTCGAGATCGAGTATCGCGGCACGCGCACCTTTGACGGCGACAGCGCGCTCGACAACGGCCAGTCGCACAAGTTGGCGATCGGTTACGGCTTCACGGAGTATTGGGCTTCCGAAGTCTACGCGCAGTGGAAGCGCGACCCGGGCGGCGAGACGGCGTTCGATGCATTCGAGTGGGAGAATAAATTCCAGATCACCGAGCCCGGCGAGTATTGGGCCGACTTCGGCGCACTCGTCGAATGGGAGCACAACGACCCGCACGATCCCGACGAGGTCGAAGTTCGCCTGTTGTTCAACAAGGACATCAGCAAGTTCAGCAACACGCTCAATCTCACCTTCGTCAAAGAACTCGGCGACAACTCCGCCCCAGGCGTTTCATTCGAATACGGGGCTCGCGTAAGCTACCGGCTCGACCAAATGTTCGAGCCGGCCGTCGAGGCGTTCGGCGAGATGGGCGAAATCGGCTCGTTCCCCGCGTTCGATCGGCAAAGTCATCAGATCGGGCCAGCGATACTCGGCACGGTTCCGATTCCTGGCGGCGCGACGAAGCTCAAATACAATGTCGGATACTTCGTCGGCGTCTCGGACGATGCTCCGCAAGGCGAGTTCAAACTCGAGCTGGAGTTTGAAGTGCCTCTCGGTTGAGGCTCGGTCGGGCGGTGGCGGCCTGATCTGAGCCGCTTCCGGCCAGGCCTGCTCCCTTCCACGGCATTTGCTCGGCCCAAAGCGCGGTCACGCCTCGCTGGGGACGCCTTAGTTAATGACGCCGCCCCCTTGCCGACGACGCGCATATTGAAAGGTACGGGCCGATCCTTCAGGGTCCAAGCCTCTCGCAGGGGAGAGGCAAAGATGAAGGCACGACATATTCGTCCCGCTGTCGTTGGGATTTCGCTGTTGATGATTGCCGCGGCGCCGCCATCTAGCTCCACGGGCAACACCGACAACAACGACCGGCTGGCCGAACAGTCGCACATCTGCGGCTCGGGTCCGGACGATGCGGCGACGATTGCGGCTTGCACGGCGGTCATCTCGTCGGATCGCTATCAAGGCGAGGCGCTCGCGATCGACTATTTCAACCGCGGTTTGCATTACGCCAAAACGCAACATTACGAGGAAGCAATCGCCGACTTCGATCAGGCGATCAAGATCAAGCCCGACTTCGCCAACGCCTATTTCGTCCGCGGCACCGTCAAGCAGGTGATGGGCGCCAACGAAGACGGCGCCGCCGATATCGCCAAGGCCAAGGAGCTCGATCCGACCATCGCGCCGTAAGCGCTTCGATCAGCGTGCATTGAGGCGCGCGGACATCCGAGGCCGGAGTGCGAGAAATAGCGCGGCAAGCGCGACGACTCCGGTGAGGAGCGCGGCCACGCCCATATCAGGAAGCGAGACGACAAGCTCGGTCAGCGGGACACCTATAACCTCGCGCGGCAAGACGTACATCAAGCCGACCGCGGCCGCGCCGTAGATCAAGACCGTGATCACGCGACCCGTAATGCTGCGCGGCCGCCCGGTGCGCCAAAGCAAGACAAGAACCAACAGCAGCAATACCGGCACCGCGAACACGGCAGCGAGGATCAACCACGCCATCGTGTGGATCGTCGCATCGTTGCGCGGCGCACGGCCGGCAAGCATGTTGATCACACCGCTCGAGATCTCCTGCGTATAAGGCGAGGTCAGCCAATTGCTGCCGTTGGTCAACAGAACCACCGCGCGGCGGTTTTGGAGATCGAGTGTGAATTCGGACGAGAACACACCGGTGTCGCCGGTGTGATAGACGACGGGAAGACCGTTGAACGTGTCGACCGCCCAACCCATCGCGTAGTGACCCTTGCCGGCGGGATCCATTGCGGCAACGCCCGTGTGCCAGGCTTCGAGCGACTGCGGCGAGATCCCGAGCTGAGCGGCTGTCGCCGAGCCAGGCAACTGCGCAGCCAGGTATTTTGCGATGTCGCTCGCCGAGGAGATCACGAAGCCGACGGGGACAAAGGCCGGCGGATAGGGAACGTCGCCTTCGATGCTGGTGCCCAAGAACATCCGGTGGCCGTGCGCCATTAGTTCGCGCGGCGCCTCGGCAAGGCTCGCATAGGTGTGGCTCATGCCAAGCGGCGCGAAGACATGCGCGCGCATATAGTCGCGATAGCGCTCGCCACTCGCCGTCTCGACGATCGCGCCGAGAACAACGTAGTTCGCATTGCTGTATTCGTAGGATGCGCCCGGCGCACGATCGAGCGCGTCGGGGCCAAGCCGGCGCGCCAAGTTTTGGATTGCCTGATCGCTGAGGTCCCCAGCGTCGAGCACGGGCTGGTCACCGGCTTGGTGCGAAATGCCGCTCGTCTGGTTGAGCAGCATGCGCACGGTGATCGCTTGGCCGCGCGGGTCGCCGTGCAGGAAGGAACCGCCAACGTAGCGGCCTGCTGGGTCGTCGAGATGCACCTTGCCGGCATCGACGAGTTGAAGAATCGCGAGCGCCGTCATCGACTTCGTCGTCGAACCGATGATGAAGAGACTGTCCGGCGTTGCAGCGCGACCGCTATCATCGACCCGGCCGAAGCCTCGCATATAGATCGGCGCATCGCCTTCGACGATGCCGAGGGCCATGCCCGGCAACCCCGAACGCTGAAAAAGCGCCTGCGCGTAAGCGTCGATGCGGTCGAGATCGGGACGAGGCTGCGCAAATGCAGGGGAGCCGACGGCGAGCGCGACAGCCGCAAAGAAAGCAGCTGCCCATTCCGTTCTTCCGAGCGACTTCGCCACCGCACCCTCCTCCACCTCAGCGTGCCGTTTCAGCTGGGGCTGGGACCGAGTCGCTGCAATGTAGCGCATGACAGTCATGCAATTCGTACATGCTCGCTCGACTTTCCGACTCGCGGTGCTCACTGGTCCGACCTCTGAAGCTCTATTGGCAGCCGTCAGAGACGATCGACCTTCGTGCGCTCGCTGATCTCGCTCTTGTGACTGAGGGCATGCTTTGGCCGGCCCCGGCTCACCAAAGTTAACCCGGCCAAAAGCCTGCCCTTCCGGCGCTGGAGCAGAGAGCATTCTCCTATGAGGCGAGTGGCCGCAGTTCTTGCACCGGTCGCGGAGAGCGCCGGGGGTTGCGATCCTTTTTAGAGTATCGCATCTCTCCCGACCGCACTTCGTTCGAGGTTTGAGCACAATGAAAAATCTGAGCCGTCGCGTTTTGATCGCGGGCGCCGCCGTTGGCGTTGCCGCTGCGTCGATCGCATTCGCCTTGCAGAGCAGCGTTGCCGCCCCCGGCGGCAAACCGGAAATCGGTTCGTGGGGCTTCGACCTTGCGGGCATGGATCGTTCGGTGAAGCCGGGTGACGATTTCTTCCGCTATGCCGGCGGCACCTGGATGAAGAACACGCAAATCCCGGCCGAGCGCACGCGCTGGGGCTCTTTCGATATGCTCGCCGCCCAATCCGAGCAGGACGTCAAGGACCTCGTCCAACAGGTTTCCAGTCACGCGCAGGCGCCGGGCTCGATCGAACAGAAGGTCGCCGACTTCTACTCGTCCTACATGGACACCAAGGGGATCGAAGCGGCCGGACTCAAGCCGTTCCAAGGCGACCTTTCGCGCATCGCCGGACTCAAGACGATGGACGACGTTGCCGCCTTGATC
Organism: Alphaproteobacteria bacterium; assembly: GCA_016124635.1. Taxonomy (GTDB): domain Bacteria; phylum Pseudomonadota; class Alphaproteobacteria; order Micropepsales; family Micropepsaceae; genus SZUA-430. The sequence goes on from WGNJ01000018.1 coordinate 290,080, forward strand.
GGCGATCCGGCCTTCGCGGGCGATGCGCCGTTCCTGTGGGGCGTCGGACTCGACGATAAGAATCCGGACCGCTATTCGATCGACATCGTGCAATCCGGCCTCGGCTTGCCGGATCGCGACTATTATCTCAAGGACGATCCGAAGTTCGTCGAAGCGCGCACAAAGTACCGCGCTTACGTCGAGCAGATGCTGAAGCTCGCGAACTATCCGGATGCGGCGAAGGCCGCGGACGCGATCGTCGCCGTCGAACACAAGATCGCCGAAGCGCATTGGCCCAACGAGAAGCGGCGCGACGTCGAGCTCGCTTACAACCCGCGTACGCTCGCGGAGTTGAAGACGTCGGTGCCTGATTTCCCATGGGACGCAGCGCTGAATTCGTCCGGCATCAGCAGCCAAAACTTCTTCCTGTTGCGTATGCCGGAGCCGATAGCGAAGCTTGCAGCGCTGATGAAAGCGACGCCGATCGAGACGTGGCGCGCCTATTTCACCTTCCATTATCTGAACGCGCAGGCGGACATCATGCCTGTGGCCTTCGACGACGCGGCGTTCGAGTTCAACGGGCGCGTGCTCAACGGTCAAGAGCAGAAGCTCGAACGGTGGCGCCGCGCGGTGCAGGCGCTGTCCGGCCGCTACGGTGAGCGGCCGCTGGGCCAGGGCGTGGGTGAGATCTACGTCAAGACCCACTTCACGCCGGAAGCCAAGGCGCAAGTGCGTGAGATCGTCGACAATCTGCTCGCGTCCTATCGCGACCGCATCTCCAAGCTCGCGTGGATGAGCCCGGAGACGCGCAAGGTCGCGATGCGCAAGGCCCAGACGGTCCGTATCAAGATCGGCTATCCCGACGAGTGGCGCGACTACTCGGCGCTCGAGATCAAGCCGGGCGATGCGTACGGCAACCGCGTCCGCGCGGCCGTGTGGGATTGGAAGCGTCAAGCCGTCCGCCTGGCGCAGAAGACGGACAAGAGCGAATGGGGCATGAGCCCGCAGACGGTCAACGCCTATTACAATCCGACGTGGAACGAGATCGTCTTCCCGGCCGCGATCCTGCAGCCGCCGTTCTTCGATCCGAACGCCGACCCCGCCATCAACTACGGCGGCATCGGCGGCGTGATCGGCCACGAAATGGGCCACGGTTACGACGATCAAGGCGCCAAGTCGGACGAGAACGGCATCCTGCACGTGTGGTGGAACAAGAAGGACATCGAGCGCTTCCAGGTGAAGGTGAAAGCCCTCGCCGCGCAGTACTCGAAGTTCGAGCCACTGCCCGGCTTGCACGTCAACGGCGACTTCACGAGCGGCGAGAACATCGGCGACCTCGGCGGCGTGACCGTTGCGCATGCAGCCTACCTGCTCTCGCTCAAGGGCAAGACGCCGCCGGTGCTCGACGGCTTCACCGGCGAGCAGCGGTTCTTCCTGGGATGGGCGCAAGTTTGGCGCTCGCTCCAGCGCGACGCATCACTCCGCGTGCAGGTGACGAGCAACCCGCACTCGCCCGCCGAATACCGTTGCAACGGCGTCGTGCGCAACGTCGATGCCTGGTATTCAGCGTATGACGTGACCTCCGGCGACAAGCTTTATCTTGCGCCGCAGGACCGCGTGCACATCTGGTAAGCACGCAGTTCGTCAGACAACCGCTCGGGCGCCGGAGGCAAAACCTCCGGCGCTTTCGTTTTTCGAGCTGACACCTAGGCGGGTGGCGATATTCCGGCGGCGACGAGCGAGCGGATCGTGGCATCGCCGTTGGAGCGCTTGCTGCGCGCATATTCGCCCGGCGTGACGCCTGTCAGCGCCTTAAATTCGCGGATCATGTGCGGTTGATCGGCGAAGTTCAGTTCGAGCTTGTGTGGATCTCGTTCCCATGGCGACGGATGCAAGCGACGCATCAGCCTGTCGACGCGCAGAACGCGGCGATAGAGCCGCGGCGAGAAACCGTAGCGCAATTGAAACTGGCGGCGATGTTGACGCTCGCTCAGGCCTGCTGCTTCTGCGGCCCGACGAACGGCATCGACTCTGTCTTCAAGCAAATGCGACAGGGAACGATCGAGCGGATGCGTGTCGATTGGCTTGGTGCCCACCAGGCGGAGCACGAGTTCGGTCGTCGCAAGGGCCCAGTCGGGCGCGCTGCCGCGCGACACGATCCGTTCGATCTCGCCCGCCATTTGTGGTTGGACATCGGCGAGGGCGACGACACGATCGGTGACCTGCGCGGCGGGCCTTGCCACGAGAGCCTCAAACCCTTGCGGCGTGAGCGCGAAGCCGAACGCGCGCACGACCTTGCGTGCGTATCCGTAACCCCAATTCACGCGCGGTCCCCACAGCGCGATACGCGGCACGGCGCACCATTCTTCTCCATCACCGCGCTCGCGAAGCCAATAGTCGTCGGCGAGCATGATCTGGATCGTGGGGCGAAGCTCCGGCAGCTCGTAGACGACGTCGCCGCACCTGCTGTCGTGACGATAGACGAAGCCCATCACCCATGGCGCCACGCGTTTCTCGGCGGCGATGAAGGTGAGCTCGTCCGGCGGCGATGCCATTGTCGCGGCCAGCCCCTCGAAGCGTGCGCTTTGTCCGAAACCTTCAATCACTGAGCGACGTCCGTGCGCTATCCATGAGCTAGAGAGTAGCATCGGCGTGGCGGAATTGCGGCGGGCGATAACCTTGCATTTACCGGCAAACAGCAGACGCATTTGGGGCGCGATCATCCCGCTCGCATTCGTGCTCGTCTCAGCGTTCCAAGATCCGCTTTATGACGCCAGCCCGCTCAAGGGCGTCCCGCACGGCTGGCCCATCTTCTTCTTCACCTACGGGATCGTGGCGCCGATCGCGGTGATGTCGCTCATCGATCGAGGGCCATCGCGCATCGTGCGGGAAATCGGTTTGACCGCCAACCCTTGGCCCGCATTCCTGTTCACGGCGGTTGCGCTCTCGCCCGCTATCATCGGCTTCGCGCTCAAGGCCAAGATCGACCCCGGGCTCAAGGCCGACGACATCGTTTGGGGTGGGCTATTCTTTCCCTTCGTCGAGGAGACGTTCTTTCGCGGCGTGCTCTTTGGACAGCTCTACCAGCGCGCCGGATGGGGCTTTTGGCCGGCGGCGCTGGTGCCTGCCGTCGTTTTCGCCGCAGGGCACATGTATCAATCGCAGGATCCGGCGGAGCTCGCGCAAATCTTTGCCATCACAGGCCTTGGCGCCGTCGTCTTCTCCTATCTCTTCATGCAGTGGGGCGGGAACATCTGGGTGCCGTTTGCGGCGCACGCCGGGCTCAACATTCTCTGGACCGTGTTTGCCGTCAGCGACACGGCGCTCGGCGACACCTTCGCCAATGCGCTGCGGTTCGGCTCCATCGGCCTTGCCATTGCACTCTGCTTCATCGGTCAGCGTGTCGGCTGGCTGAAACCGATTGCGCGCTCCTAGACGTTTCCCGACCTCGGTCTCCCGTGCTACGACAGCCGCAAAACATGGGAGGACTACCGCATGAGCGCCTACAAATTGCTGATCAATGGCCGCCTGGAAGACGGCGACGCCACGATGAACGTGCTCAACCCGGCGACCGAAGACGTGCTTGCCGTCTGTCCGCGCGCCTCGAAGGCGCAGCTCGACAAGGCCGTCGCGGCGGCAAAAGCGGCGTTCCCGGCTTGGTCCAAGACGCCGATCGCCGAGCGCAAGAAAGCGCTGCTCGCGATCGCCGAGGTGATCGAGAAGAACGCGGGCGACCTCGCGCGCCTGCTCACGCAGGAACAGGGCAAGCCGATCGCCGACGCGACCATGGAGATCTACGGGGCGGCGGCGTTCTTCAAATATTTCACCATGCTCGACCTGCCGGTGAAGGTGCTCGTCGACGGCAACGGCCAGCGCGTCGAAGCGCATCGCAAGCCGCTGGGCGTTATCGGCACCATCACGCCGTGGAACTTCCCGCTCATTCTGCTTGCCTTCAAACTGCCGCCGGCGTTGCTCGCCGGGAATACGGTCGTCGTTAAGCCGGCACCGACGACGCCTTTGACCACACTGCGCTTCGGCGAGCTGATCAAGGACCTCCTGCCGCCCGGCGTCGTGAATGTGATCGCAGATGCGAACGATCTCGGCGGCGCGCTGACCGCGCATCCGGACGTGCGCAAGATTTCGTTCACCGGCTCGACGGAGACGGGCAAGAAGGTGATGGCGAGCGCCGCGGCAACGCTCAAGCGCGTCACGCTGGAGCTCGGCGGCAACGATGCCGGGATCGTGCTCGACGACGTCAACCCGAAGGAGACGGCGCCGAAGCTGTTCCAGGGCGCGTTCCAGAACAACGGCCAGGTGTGCATCGCGCTGAAGCGGCTCTATGTGCACGAGTCGATCTACGACGAAATGTGCAACGAGCTTGCGGCGCTGGCGGAGCAAGCGATCGTGGGCGACGGCCTGCAACAGGGCACGCAACTCGGGCCGCTGCAAAACAAGATGCAGTACGAGAAGGTGAAGGAGATCCTGGCCGACGCGCGCAAGCACGGTAAGGTCATCGCGGGCGGCGAGGTTCCGGACGGCCGCGGCTACTTCATCAAGCCGACGATCGTGCGCGACGTTAAAGAAGGCGCGCGCGTCGTCGACGAAGAGCAGTTCGGCCCCGTTCTTCCGGTGATCAAGTACAAGGATACCGACGAGGCCGTCGCACGGGCGAATGCCTCACCGTACGGTCTCGGCGGCTCGGTCTGGTCGAAGGACAAGGACCGCGCTTACGAGGTCGCGAACCGGATGAACTCGGGCACCGTCTGGGTGAACAAGCATGCGGACCTCGCGCCGAACATTCCGTTCGGCGGTTCAGGCCAGTCCGGCTTGGGATCCGAACTCGGTGAGGAAGGCTTGGCCGAGTTCACCCAACTGCAGATCATCAACGTCGCGCTCTGAGCGGCTTGGCGCGCTGCTCCTCGGCGGCGCGCCAATTCACCTCGTCACTGAAATCGCTGTGGATGAGCAGGCCCTCTCATCGCCCCGCCGCTAGACATTAAGAACAAAACATGAACATATGCTCTGGCGATGGGAGACGACGATGCTGCTACTCGATGAAGCCCAGGAGGTCTTGGAGCGCACCGAACGGCTCGCCGTGCGATCGGCTTTCGCGCTCTGCCTGGCCTTCGAAATGATGCAGCGCTCGAGTTCGAACGCAGCGCCGGCGATGGGCGACCTTGAGACGTTGCGGGCGGAGGTCGACCGCGTCGGCGAGGCGCTTGGCGAAATCCTGGCGGCGCGCGAGCCGCCGAGGTCAGGAGAGCGAGCGGCCGTTCTCGGTACGCAGCGGCTTCACTGAACGCTACGCCCTCGCCTACACGACGGCGTCCGAAGCGAGCACGCAGGCAAACTCGGGATCGCCGGCCTCGACTTGGAACGTGACGTGCGCGACGCCGAAGCGCTGGTGGAGATCGGTGGTTGCGCGCGCCAGCAGACCGTCGTCGAGCGAATGACCGGGGCGCACGAGATGTACTGTCATGGCGGTCTCGGTCGTGCTCATGGCCCAGATGTGGAGGTCGTGGACATCCGCAACGCCGGGTAGGTCGCGCAAGTAGCGATCGACTTCGCCGTGGTCGATGTGGTTCGGCACGGCATCGAGCGCGAGGTTCAACGAGTCGCGCAGCATCGACCAGGTGCTGACGGCGATCACCAGCACAATCGCGAGGCTTACGGCCGGGTCGAGCCAGAGCCATCCCGTGAAGATGATCGCGACGCCTGCGATCACCACGCCGACCGAAACCAGCGCATCGGCCGCCATGTGCAGGAAGGCGCCGCGGATGTTGAGATCGGTGTTGCGGCCCGACATGAAGAGCAGCGCGGTCGCCGTGTTGATCGCAATCCCGATTGCGGCGACCACGATCACGGTCGCGCCTTCGATGGGTTGCGGATTGGCAAAGCGGTGCAATGCCTCCCAGGCGATGGCGCCGATGGCAAGCAGCAGCACAACCGAATTTGCCAGCGACGCGAGGATTGAGCTGCGGCGCAGGCCGTAGGTGTGTCGCGCCGTCGGCTCGCGGCGCGAGAGGACGGCTGCGCCCCAGGCAAGCACCAGGCTCAAGACATCGCCCAGATTGTGGCCCGCGTCGGACAGCAGCGCGAGCGAGTTCGCGACGATGCCATAGGCTGCCTCGATCACCACGAAGCCCATGTTCAGCACAATGCCGATGGCGAAGGCGCGGCCGTAGTTCGCGGTGCCGTGACTGTGGACGTGACCGTGATGGTGGCCGTGATTGTTGGATGCAGTCATCGCAGGATACGGGGCGCCTTCGACTCGACGGTTCGGGCTCCGACCCTACATGCTACAGTCACTGTAGGTTCAAGAGGGTGAGAAATGGCCGAAATCCTCAGCATCGGCGCGTTGGCGAAGCGGGCTGCGACGAATGTGCAAACGATTCGGTTCTACGAGCAGGAAGGCTTGATGCCGAGACCGGCGCGAAGCGAAGGCGGGCAGCGCCGCTACTCGCGCGCGCACGCGGACAGGCTCGCCTTCATCCGGCACGCGCGAGAGCTCGGCTTTCCGCTCGACGCGATACGTGAGCTTTTGAAGCTGGCCGACAGGCCAGAGCAACCTTGTGCGCGCGTCGACCGCGTCGCCGGAGACGTGCTCGCCGACGTCGAGGCGAAGATTGCGCGGCTCGAGTCGCTTCGCTCGGAGCTGCGGCGCATGCTGCGCCAATGTCGGCACGGCCGCGTTTCGGAGTGCCGCATCATCCGTGTGTTGGCCGATCACAGCCACAGCCAATGCGCGACGTCTGATCATCGTCACTAGGCGACTCCCCACCGCTCGCAATCGACGAGCGACATCTGTGCAGCGGCGAAACGGCTCGCAGGATCGTGATGCGGTCTGACGCGTCTGTGTGTTGTTCGCGATGCCAGTGCGCATTGAAGCTCTGCTTCAATCAATTCTCTGGGGAGAGACCATGCCAAAGCTGACGCGCCGCCTGCTGATGGCCAGCGCCGCCGCTGCCGCCGCGACCACCACGCTTGCCGTTTCGTTCAACACGATTGCCGCGGCATCCGGAAAGCCGGTGATCGGAAATTGGGGCTTCGACCTTTCGAGCATCGACACGTCGGTGAAGCCGGGCGACGATTTCTTCCGCTACGTCAACGGCAACTGGCTGAAGAGCACCGAGATCCCGCCCGATCGCGTGGTTTGGGGCTCGTTTCCGATGCTGATGGCGAAGGCGGAGGAAGACACGCGTAAAGTCATCGTCGCCGCAGCGTCCCATTCCAACCGGCCCGGCTCGGTCGAACAAAAGGTCGCCGACTACTACAACTCTTATATCGATACCGATCGGATCAACGCGCTCGGCATGAAGCCGTTCGAGAGCGACCTTGCAACGATCGCCGGGCTCCAATCGCACGAGGACGTGGCGCGCTGGATGGGGCGGCCGGACGTGGCGGTGAACGGACCGGTCGGCAGCTTCTTCTTCATCGATCAAAAGAACCCGGACCGTTATTCGCTCGAACTCGTTCAGGCCGGTCTCGGTCTGCCTGATCGCGACTACTATTCGAAGCCGGACGAGCAATTCGCGAAAACGCGCGCCGCCTATCGCGCCTACGTCGAGAAGATGCTCTCGCTCGTGCACTACGCCGACGCGGCGGCGCGCGCCGACCAGATCATGAAGCTCGAGACCCAGATCGCCGAGCGCCAATGGCCGCTCGAGAAGCGCCGCAACCGCGATCTGAATTACAATCCGAAGACGCGCGCGGAGCTCAAGAGCTTCGCCGGCGGCTTCCCGTGGGACGACTACTTCTCGAGCGAAGATTTGCCGGAGCAATCTTTCCTCGTGCTTCGCAACCCCGAACCGGTGCAGAAGCTGGCACAGCTCTTCCGCTCGACGCCGGTCGAGACGTGGCGCGCCTACCTCACGTTCCACTATCTCAACGGCACCGCCGACATCATGCCCGCGGCGTTCGACGACGCATCGTTCGAGTTCAACGGCAAGGTACTGCTCGGACAACAACAGCAGCGCGACCGCTGGAAACGCGCGGTGCTGGCGATCACCGGCCCCTACGGGGGCCAGCCGCTTGCCGAGGCCGTCGGCCAACTCTATGTACGCGACAACTTCTCGCCCGATGCGAAAGCCAAGGTGCGCGAGCTCGTCGGCAACATTCTGGCCGCCTATCGCGCGCACATGCAGAACCTGGATTGGATGTCGCCCGAAACGCGCCAAGCGGCGATCCGCAAGGTGAATTCGGCACGCATCAAGATCGGCTTCCCGGATACCTGGCGCGATTATTCGACACTCGAGATCAAGCCCGGCGATGCCTACGGCAATCGGCAACGCGCCGCGCTTTGGGATTGGATGCGCCAAGCACGGCGAATGACGCAGCCCGCGGACAAGGCCGAATGGGGCATGGCGCCGCAAACCGTCAATGCGTACTACAACGCGCAGTGGAACGAGATCGTGTTTCCGGCCGCGATCTTGCAGGCGCCGTTCTTCGACCCGAACGCGGATCCCGCGATCAATTACGGCGGCATCGGCGGCACGATCGGCCATGAAATGGGCCACGGCTTCGACGATCAGGGCGCCAAGTCCGACGAGCATGGCGTGCTGCACACGTGGTGGAGCAAGCAAGACATCGACCGCTTCAACAAGAAGGCGCACGCGTTGGCGGCGCAATACTCGCAGTACCAGCCCCTGCCCGGCCTGCACATCAACGGCGATTTCACGTCGGGCGAAAACATGGGCGATCTCGGCGGGCTGACCATCGGCTACGCGGCGTACGAGCTTTCGCTGCACGGTCAGAAGGCGCCCGTGCTCGACGGGTTCACCGGCGAACAGCGCGTGTTCCTGGGCTGGGCGCAGGTGTGGCGGTCCAAGTATCGCGACGAGGCGCTACGTGCGCAGGTGACGAGCAATGTGCATTCGCCGGGGCCCTGGCGCTGCAACGGCATCGTGCGCAATGTCGACGGCTGGTACGACGCGTTCAACATCAAGCCCGGCGACAAGATGTACCTGGCGCCAGGTGAGCGCGTGCATATTTGGTAAGTGTGGACAGAAGCGTGCGCCCGCACTTCATACTTGCTCTGACGGTCGCGGTCTTGATGTCGCCCCCTGAGCATTCGTTTGCCGATGAGGCTGCGCTACCTCACGAGCAGTCCGTTGCAAGCGGGGTCTGGCTCATTCCCGGCAGCTTCCGACCGAAGCGGCAGCCGGACGGCAACACCATTATCTTTACCGCGCCAAAGGGCCTGATCGTGATGGATACAGGCCGGCATGTGTGGCAGCGCGAGGCGATCCTCGACTTCGCGCGCCGACAGCGCCAACCGATTGCCGCCATCATCAACAGTCATTGGCATCTCGATCATGTCAGCGGCAATCCGGCGCTGAAGGCCGCCTATCCTTCCGCCAAAGTCTATGCGAGCGGCGCCATACGCGATGCTCTGACGGGGTTTCTCGCGAGAAGCGCGGCCGGCGCGGAAGAATATTTGAATTCGCACACTGTGCCGCCCGAAACCGCCAAAGACATCCGCAACGACATTGCAACCTTCAAGGCGGGCCAATTGCTGCTGCCGGATATCGAGATAAAGGAATCTGGGAGCCGCGTGATCGCGGGAAAGACTCTGGACGTCAATCTCGCGTCGAACGCGGCGACCGACGGAGATGTATGGATCTTCGATGCTTCGACGGGCGTCGTGGCCAGCGGTGATCTCGTTACCCTGCCCGTTCCGTTCCTCGACACCGCATGTCCTGAAGGCTGGCGGCGGGCGCTCGCGCAGGTGGACGCCACGCCATTCAAGATCCTTATTCCGGGGCACGGGGCGCCAATGACGCGGCGGGACTTCGCGACCTATCGCGCGGCCTTCGAAGCCTTTATCGACTGTGCAAATTCTAAGCGTGATTCAAAGGAGTGTACCGCGGACTGGATGCACGACGTCGCGACGCTGCTGCCGGATGACGCCATGCGCCAGAAGGCCGAAGGCATGGCGCCCTACTATGTCGACACCGTTCTGCGCGCCCATGGCGGAAAAAGTGCAGAGTGCAAGATCTGATAGATGGCCGTCAAATAGCGACGTCAATAACACTCGACCCAGATCGCCGCGTAGCGTTCGCCGTCGCGCAGCGGCGCTTGCGCAGCTGCCGTCAGCGCATCGACATCCTTGCCGTCGAGCTCGTAGGCGATTGTGCCCCAGTCGAGTTGCTTGTGGGGACGGTCATGCATCCACGCCGGCGCGCCGTGCCAGGGTTCAAAACGCGACTCTCGGAACGTCGTGACTTCGTCGCGCCATTTGTCCGTCAGCGTGGATACGGACTTGCCAGGAGGCAGCACCGCCAAATAATGCACCATCATCGTCATTGTGACGGCATACCATAGCCCGAGGCGCTGGCCAGCGCGGAAAGGCTTGGTCTGGCGTCGAGCATCATCGCAAAAAGGCGCGCAGGCCGATAAATGCGGCAATGGGGGCACCAGGGCTTTGGAAGCGGTTGTCGGCATCGGCGCTGTTTGCCGGGACGCCTGGAGCGCCGATGCCCGCGGGGTCACCGAGCACGCCGAAGCTCGCATACTTCGCATCGAAGACGTTCTCTATTCCGGCGAACAAGTTCAGACTCTCCGTCGGGCTGTAATTCGCGTGGAGATTGACGAGCGCATAACCGGGCACCGGCGACATCTGGTTGGACTCGTCACCGCGGTAGAATTGCTCGCTGACAAAGACAACGCTGCCGCCGATCGTGATGCGCTGCTCAATCTTGTAGTCAAGCCCAGCTTTGACTCGGTGACGTGGAATACCCGGCAGGCGATCGCCAGCCTCGACCTCGATGTTGCCGTCCGTGTCCTGAAAGGGATTTGAGGGCGAGTGCAACGTGAGCGGCGATAGGAATGTTGCGTCTACGAGGCTGTAGTTCAGATAACCGCTGAACCGGTCGTCGCGATAGTTGACGCCGGCCTCTATCCCTTGGCGACGCGTTCCCTCGATGTTCTGAAAGAAGCCCGCATTGAGCGACGTCGCCACGCCGTAGATGTCGTCATCAAGATCGGTTCTGAAGGCGCTGACATTCCAACTGACGCGCGCTTTCACAGCGTCGATGTCGAATGCACCGCGAACGCCGGCTTCGAACGTGTGCGCAACCACCTGCCGAAGCGTGGGCGGGTCGCTCGAAAGCGACGACGGCAACAGGCACGGGTGATCCGGATCCGAACATTCGATCTCACTAGGCGTTGGCGTGCGGTTGGCCTCAGCGTATCCGGCATAAGCGGTCATGCTTGGCGTGAGCTTGTACGTGGCGCCGACCGCTGGATTGACCCGCTGGTAGTTGCTATCGCCGTTCAAGCTGATGCCCAGCCGATCGTTCAGTGCGATGCGTGCGTCGTTCCAGCGCACGCTCGCCGTTATCGCTAAGTGCGGTGTCACATCGAGCGTGTCCGTTGCATAGACGCCGTAATACGTGGTCCCCGCGCCGAGGCTGACGGGCGTTGCATTGAAATCCGTCCCTTCGGGCGTCACGACGAAGAATCCTGACGGGAGTACGCGCAGCTTCGTATCGATAACGCCGACCTCGGTCGCCGTATTGAAATCGGTCCGTGCGTGATCGATCGAGGCTCCGATAGCAAAATGGTTTTCGCCTCCGAAGATTGGCGCGATCGACATCGCTTGAACCGTGCCGCCGGTGCCGCGCGAACGGATGGCTTCAAAGTCGTTTTGTCCGATCGGGATCGTGCCGCCTTGCGACAGATCGGGGATCGTAGCGCCATTGCCGTCGATGAGCGGCGTGACTTCATCGTCTTGGCACAGCGCGTCCGGCGCTGAGGAGCACGCGCTATATTCCGTCGTGTTACCGTTGACGACGTTCTGTCGAAATGCGCGATAATACGCGTTCGCCTGCAGCGATAGCGTTTCTGTTACGGCGAGGGCGCCGTTCAGGGTGACGAAACTCAATCGGTCGATATTGCTCTGCGGGCTGGTGAACACGAGCGCACGGTCGACCGCAAGCTCCTGCACAGGAGCCGGCGACTCGCCGGACAGGTGATTATCGGCGCCAGTGAAGCTAAGATCGATGGACGCAGTCTCCGTGCGATACGTCAAGTCGCCATAGAGTTGGCGCAGCGAACTCGGTGAAAACTCGCGCCAGCCGTCTTCGTCCAGCCACGTGCCGGCGATATAGGCAGCGAAATTGCCCTCGCTCGTGCCGAGTTCTCCCGAAGCGGTCCAACGGCCAAAGGAACCGCCCGATACCTCGCCGTGTGCTCCCGGCGCGTTGAAGCCGTTTTTCATCGAGACAATCACGGCGCCGCCAAGAGCATTCAGTCCGTAGACGGGGTTTTCGCTTATGAGGTCGATGCGCTTGATCGCGATCGACGGTACGAAGTCCCAGTTGACGGAATCGCCGAACGCTTCGTTGATGCGCACGCCGTTCTCAAAGACCGCAAGACCCTGAGGCGTGCCGAGCACAGGCGACGCCTCGAATCCGCGAAACAAGATGTCGGGTTGAAAGGGGTTGTCCAGGTTGTCGTTGATGCTGACGCTTCCGAGCGTGTTTTGAAGAGCCCGTGTTGCGCTCGCCGGCCCTTCGCGGTCGATATCGTCGGCCGAAAGCGTTTGGATATTTTGCGGCAGCTTATCTCTGTCGACGCCGGTCCCAGGAAGCGGCGTTGTGCCGACGACGACAACGTGCTCGATGGGCGGTTGATCTGCCGCGGCCACAGGGTCGACGAGGCCCCAACAGACCGCCATGCCGCAAACCACGCACCTGATTTTTGGTGCAACCAAACCGCCTCCCCTCGTTACCCCACAGTTCGCCGCTTTTGGCGGGAGTCCGGATTTCCGTCGCAATGGACTACACGCCGGTGTTTGTCCTGTCACGCGAGTACGTTCGACGGATTTCAAGTTGGTGTCCCGGGGACTGTTCGGCCTTCGAGCGCTCGACTATTCGTCAACGCCCTAGCGGGAAAGGAGGCATTGCCCGTAATTGCGATAAAAGCTTGACAGATTGCGACTTTTGCAACAATATCGGCGACGCGATCGATCAAGCTGCCGGGCTTGCGCCCTGCCCCTCGCGGATCGCGACCGCTCGCCCTCCCAACTCACTGCAGATTCACGCCATGCCGAACAAACCGTCGCGCACGCCCGAAGGCGATGCGCGCTTTTTCATTGCGCTCGAAAACGGGCACGCCGTGGCGGCCGCCTGCAAGGCCGCCGGCTACGCGCGCAGCCGCGTCTATGCCTGGCGGCATGAGGACGCCGAATTCGCGGCGCACTGGGACGCAGCGTGTGCCGTCGCCAGCGATCTGCTCGAGGAAGAAGCCGACCGGCGCGGCCGCGACGGCTACGACGAGGCCGTCTTCTATCGCGGCGAAGAAAGCGGAACGCGGCGGAAATACTCGGACGGCTTGCTGCTCGCGCGGCTCAAGGCGCTGAAGCCCGAGAACTATCGCGAAGGTATGACGGCCGCGACCGGCAAGCTCACCGTGATCGTTCGCGATTTCGACGCCGAGGCCGCGCTCAAGCAACTGATCGCCGAGAAGCGGTTGTCGCCGGACGAACTGGAAGAGGGCTTGCGACGACGGCTGACGAGCGAGACGTAGCTGTTCGGAGCGGGATTGCTTTCGATTGAGTTCTATGGCGTGCTTGCAAGGTTCTACCGCGCCGTAGCGTAAACGAGCTGCACACAAACTCTTCAAAAGGAGTAAGCGCCTTATGAGCATTCGCCTGCTAAGAATCTCAGCGATGACGCTGCTTGCAGCCGTGTTCGCTTTGTCGGCTGCCGTCGAAGCCGCTAACGCAAAGGGTTTCCAGCGTATTCAAAACCGCTGGAAACCGAACGAGTACATTCACATCGAGAACGGCGAGGTCGAAGCCGGACCGATCGAACCAGGCTGGTGGAGCGCGCAGTGGAAGATCGAGCGTGTGGACGGCTTCGTCCGCTTCAGGAACAAATGGAAGCCCGACCAGTATCTCCACGTCGAGCATGGCGAGTTGGAGGCTGGGGAAATCGAGCCGGGCTGGTGGAGCGCAATGTGGATTCTCGAACCGGCGGAAGCGGGCTATGTCCGGATCTGCAACCGTTGGAAGGAGGGCACGTGCATTCATATCGAACACGGTGAGATCGAGGCCGGCCAAGTCGAGGACGGTTGGTGGAGCGCCATGTGGCGCCTGCGCCCGGCGAACTGACCTTTAGATTTGGACTCAAACTCAACGGGCGCCATTGCGGCGCCCGTTTCGTTGACAACGCCTCGCCGGCTGCTTGCGGGAAGAAGACACTGAACCGCGGTGATAAATGGGACGGGCTCGCGCTACCCTGTCTCGTGCCTAGACGCGAAGGGCATGCCAAGCCGGACAACAGCGGCGATCTCAATGCGGCGGCCAGACGATGTCCGCGTCTTCTCCGGCTCCGCCAGGTTCGCCGTCGCGGCCGAAGCTCTCGAGCGTGATGGTCCCCTCGGACGAAAGGCGATAGACGAACACGCGGCCCCAACCGTCACGCAGCATTTCGTCGTTAGCTAGAAGCGGGCTGGTCGCCGTCGATCCCGGTGTGGCGCGCAGCAAGGAAGCCAGCGTGTCGGGATACTTGCCTTCGAGCAGGCGATACGCCTCAAGCGCGCTTCCGATCGTCGCGATACGCGCGCGCGTCGTTCTCTCGTGCGCCGCAGCGGCACCGCGCATGAGATCGATCACGGTCAACGCGATGAGCGGCGTGACAATCGCAACGACGGCCAATGCGTCTACAAGCGCCGCAAGGATCGGCCGGCGCCGCACCGGCGGTGCGTCCAAGGAGACCTCGCTCATCGCAAGATCGGATTGTGAACGGAGTGCTTGGCGCAGCGCCGCGGTGTAGCTCGCGCTGGTCGATGTCGCGGCCGTCAATATCTTCAAGCGGCCCGTCGCCGTGCGATACCAGCCTATGCAAGCGCGCTTGCCGCCACCTTTCGTGTGCGGAAGAGCGTCGCTCGGCAACGACATCTCGCGCTGAAGAAGCCGCTGTGCCGCCTCACCGTGCGCAAGATGCGGAGGCAGAATAAACAACGTCTTCTGCTCATGACCGGCGGCGCGAATATGGCCGAGCTCCCAAAGGACGCCGTCCGTGTTGTCCATGACGACGACGACCGCACGCGCTCCATTCGCAAGCTTGGCGACGGCATCTTTCCAATGACTCTCATCGACGAAGGTGCGCGCGGCGCCGAACGGCGCGGGCCGGCCCGGCAGACCGATAGCGACGACGGGACCGATCGGCGTACCTTCTTCGAACAGGAGGTGATCGAAACGCGGGCGGGGCTCGCCCAGCGACATGAGCCAGCGGAAGGGTCCGCGTCTCGGGCGCTTCAGCTTGACCTGATCGTCGCCGAATGACCGCAGGAAGAGGATCGCGGGCCGATGGTCGACGGAGGCGATGGACTCAAGGGAGTTGCGCGCGGTCGTGCGCGCGAGCCACCGCAGCGCCGCCGAGATCGCCAACAACGCCGCAACGATAAGGGGAATGAACACGACGGTTCCAAGGCGTTCGGCGCAGTGAAGGGCCTCAACTTGGCCGGGCTTGAAACAGGCGGCGACGTCGGCCGCTTGATCGCGCAATCCGCCCAAAACAAAGACGATAGCGATCCCGGCGCCCAACGACAGCGCAAGCGTCGTCGCGGCAAAGAGAGTGGCGGCCGCAACCCGCCTTCCGCTGCTCGGCAGCCACGCGCAAATCGGATGAATATTGAGGAGGCTCGCCGCCACGCCCGCGACATTCGCACGACCCGGCGCGATCGCGGCGACTGCGTTGCGGACATTGCGTCGCGCCGTCACGAGACGAAAGCCGTCGAGCGTTACGCGCAGCGCGAATCCTAGGGCAAGAACTGCGCCCGCTACGTTCATGCCGATCTCGACAGCGTCGCCGGAGGCGAGGAGATTGGTGAGATCGATCGCGCCAAAGGCGAATACAAAACCGAACAGCACCGTGCCGACAGCGAGCGGAACGCGACGGAAGAGGACCATGCTCAAGGTCCAAGGCAGGGCGGTCATGAGGAAGCCAAGCGCGATGGCCATCATCGTCGGCCAAATCGGCCCCATCGTCGCCGGACCTATCGCGGCGGTTACCAGCAGAAGGATGACCGACAACAATAGAAAGGCCGAAGCGAAAGCCGCCAGAAACGAAGCCGCCGCCATGCCTTTGGCGATGGGATCGAGCGCGACCTCGTCGAATTCGGCTGAGCGTTGGTCCATCGGCCTCGTCGCGAGTTCCCGTTGAATCCGGCACGAATTCGCAGCCATTTGCAAGATTCGGGCGCAACGGATTCCTTCTCGCAATCCAACTACGCCTGAGGCGTGAAGAAGGACAGGACAAACGAGACGGCTCGCGCTTTGCCGTGTCTCGTGTCCCGGCGCGCGGGGCGCGGATTTGCGCAGCGCATGACGTTTGAAACAGGACACGTGCGAGACGGGTGACCCCTGTCTCGTTTGTCTCGCATGTCCCGCTTGAGGCGGCGCCAGGCCACCTGCTAGCGTCGGCCTCAAGGGAGACATTCATCATGAAAGATTTTGCGGGCAAGATCGCCGTCATCACGGGCGGCGGCACGGGCATGGGCCGCGAGCTGGCGAAGCAGCTGGTGGCCGAAGGCTGCACGGTCGCGATGTGCGACGTGTCGGCGGAGAACATGGCGGAGACGAAACGTCTCGCCATGGCCAGCGCGCCGCAAGGCACGCGCGTCATGACCTTCGTCGCGGACGTTTCCGACGAGGCGCAAATCCTGCGCTTCCGCGATCAGGTCAAGCGCGAGCTGGACACCGATCACATCCACCTGTTGTTCAACAACGCCGGCATCGGCGGCGGACCGAGCTTCATCAACTCCTCGCGCGAGGAGTGGGAGCGCACGTTCAATGTCTGCTGGTACGGCGTCTACTACTCGACGCGCGCGTTCATGCCGATGCTCTTGAAGGCGCACGAAGCGCACATCGTCAACACGTCGAGCGTCAACGGGTTCTGGGCGTCGCTCGGGCCGTCACGCGCGCACACCGCCTACCCCGCCGCCAAATTCGCGGTGAAAGGTTTTACCGAAGGCTTGATCACGGACCTCCGGCTCAACGCGCCGCACGTGAAGTGCTCGGTCGTGATGCCAGGCCATATCGGCACGTCGATCGTCGAGAACTCGCGCAAGGTGCTGACCGGCCACGGCATCACCGAGATGACGGCGAACGAGGTCGCCGACGCGCGGCGCTCGATCGAGGCGATGGGCTTTCCGACCAAGAGCCTCAGCGACGATCAGATCAAGCAGCTGATCGCCGAGCGCGCCAAGCAATTCGAAACCGCCGCACCGACCAGTGCCGCGGAAGCCGCGACAATCATTCTCAACGGTGTCAAAGCTGAGAAGTGGCGCATCCTGATCGGCAAGGACGCCGAGTTCATGGACAGCCTGGTGCGTGAGGCGCCGGAGCAAGCCTACGAGCAGACCTTTGTCGACCGCTTGCGGGCCGGCGGTCACTGGGGCGGCTTCAGCTAAAGCGCGCGCCGCGTTACTCGGCCGGCTCACGCTCCTTGACGCGAACGCGCGTGGATTGCGGCTTGGCGCCGTAAACCAGGCGCTCTAGGCCCTGCGAGACGCGCTCCATATAGAGATAGAGCACCGGCGTGATGAAGAGCGTCAGGAGCTGCGACACGAGCAGGCCCGCCACCACGACAACGCCGAGCGGCTGGCGCAGCTCGGCGCTCGACCCGGCGCCGAGTGCGATCGGCAGCACGCCCATGAGGGCTGCGAAGGTCGTCATCATGATCGGACGGAAACGCAACAAGCAGGCGCGGTAGATCGCCTGCTCCGGCGGCGCGCCGGCGCGCTGTTCGGTCAGCGCGACGTCGATCATCATGATGGCGTTCTTCTTGACGATGCCGATCAGCATCAAGATGCCGATCATAGCGATGACGCTGAGCTCCATGCCGAAGAGCGCCAAGGCACCGAGCGCGCCCAAGGCTGCCGCCGGCAAGCCGGTCAAGATCGTGAAGGGGTGGATGAAGCTTTCGTACAGGATCCCGAGCACCAAATAGATGACGACCACCGCGGCCGTAAGCAGGAGCCCCTGATTGCTGAGCGACTGCTGGAACGTCTTCGCGGTCCCCGAGAAGCCGGTCGTGATCGTCGTCGGCAGACCGACGCGCGCTTTCAACGCCTCGATGCGCTTGACGGCGTCGCCGAGCGCGACACCGGCCGGCAGGTTGAAGGAGATCGTCACCGCCGGCAGCTGGCCGATCTGATTGACCGACAAGGGGCCCGCCGTGCGCTCGACATGCGCGATGGCGCTCAGCGGTACAAGCTTGCCGCCTGCGGCGCGCACACGCACGTTATCGAGCGCGGCAACGGTCCAATCGGTCGACTGATCGAAGCGTATGATCACTTGGTAGCTGTCGCCGGTCGCGTAGATCGAGGCGACCTGCGAAGAGCCGAAGCCGGCATACAATGTCGATCGCAGCTGGCTCGCGGAGATACCGAGCGCGCTGGCCTTGTCCCTATCGACAACGACGGTCGCTTCGATCGCCGAATTCTCGAGATCCGACGACACGTCGGTGAAGATCGGGTCGGCTTCCATGGCGTCGTTCAGTTTCTGCGACCACTTGTAGAGCGCGCCGCGATCGATGCCTTGGATGACGAATTGATACTGACTGCGGCTGCGTCGTGCGCCGATGTTCAGATTTTGGATCGGCTGCATGAACGAGTTGATGCCGGGGATCGCCGCGAGCTGACGGCGTAGCGAACTCATCAATTCGTCCAAGTCCGGCCGCTGATCCTTGGGCTTCAGCTCGACGAACATACGTCCGGCATTGATGCTGCTCGAGCCGCCGCCGGCGCCGATGATCGAAGCGACGTGCTCGACATAAGGCGAGCGGCGGAACACGGCTTCGACCTGCTTCTGCAGCTGGATCATCGAGTCAAACGAGATGTCCGGTCTTGCTTGAGTCGAAACTCGGATCTGACCGATGTCTTCCTGCGGGAAGAAGCCCTTCGGCACGTACATGAAGAGCAGGACGGTGCCCGCGATGGTGCCTAGGAACAGCAGGAAGATGAGCGGCTTGGCGGCGAGCGTGGCACGCAACATGCGATCGTAAAGGTTGCGCATGCCGTCGAACGCGCGCTCGAGAAAGCCCGAGAAGCCGGTTTGCGCGGCTTGGCCGGCATCGGCCGCCGTCAGGACCCTGGCGCACATCATGGGCGTCAGGGTCAACGACACGAAAGCCGACGCCGCGATCGCCATGGTCACGACCAGCGCGAACTCGTTGAAGATGCGCCCGATCACGCCGCCCATCAGCAACACCGGGATGAACACGGCGATGAGCGACAGCGTGATCGACATGATGGTGAAGCCGATTTCGCGACTGCCCTTCAACGCGGCTTCAAAGGCCGGCAAGCCGTCTTCGTCCATATGGCGGACGATATTCTCGAGCATCACGATGGCGTCGTCGACGACGAGACCGACCGCGAGCGTCATGCCGAGCAGCGAAATGTTGTCGATGCTGAAGCCGAGCAGATACATGCCGCCGAGCGTGGCGATCAGCGAGATCGGCACGGCGAGGCTCGGAATAAGGGTCGCTGATGCCCGGCGCAGGAAGAGGAAAATCACCAGGACGACGAGGAACACCGTCAGCAGGAGCGTGAACTGTACGTCGTCCACAGCGGCGCGGATCGAGAGCGAGCGGTCGATCAGCACCCCGATCGAGGCCGCGGGCGGCAACCGCTCTTCGAAGGTCGGGATCATCGCCTTGACGCGGTCGACGACGGCAACCGTGTTGGCGTCCGGCTGGCGCTGCACGGCGAGAACGATGGAGCGGTCGCCGTCGTACCAGCTGGCGCGCTTGTCGTCCTCGACCGAGTCGATCACACGCGCGACATCGCCCAAACGGACGGTATGATTGTCCTTGGTGGCAATGATGAGATCGCGGAACTGAGCGGCGCTGCTCATCTCCGTGTTCGTTTCGATCGCCAAGCTCTGATGGCGGCTGTCGATCTGACCAACGGGTGTGTGAGCCTGGGCGGCGGAGACGGCGCTCGAGACTTGGTCGATGCCGATGCCGCGCGCCGTCAGCGCGGCGGCGTTGAGTTCGATGCGCACCGCGTATTTCTGGCTGCCGTAGATCGTGACCTGAGCGACGCCCGGCAAGGTCGACAGGGCCGGCGAAATGACCTGCTCGGCAAAGTCGTCGAGCTGCGTCATCGGCAGCGTGTTGCTAGTGATCGCGAGCAGCAGGATCGGTTGATCGGCGGGGTTCACCTTCCGGTACGACGGCGCGGTCGTCATTTCGACCGGCAGTTGACGCTGCACGCGCGCGATGGCGGCCTGCACGTCGGCCGCGGCCGCATCGATGTCGCGATCGAGATCGAATTCGATCGCGATCGACGTCGAGCCCTGCGTGCTCGTCGAGGAGATCGTGTCGACACCGGCGATCGTCTCGAACTGTTTGATCAGCGGCGTCGCAACGGCGTTGGCCATCGTGTCCGGCGAGGCGCCGGGCAACGATGCGCTCACGTTGATGGTCGGGAAATCCGTCCGCGGCAACGCAGCGACCGGCAATTGGAAATAGGCGAAGAAGCCGCCGACAACGAGCGCGACGGAAAGCAGGATCGTGGCAACCGGACGTCGAATACAGATTTCGGAGAGGTTCATCGCCTAGCCCCGAGCGGCGCGCGCAGCCGATCGGCCCCCGTGCCCGCTGCCTTCCGGTGCTTGCTGTTGGGTCTTGGCGCCGGCGGGAACAGCCTTGACGCGAGCGCCGTCGGTCAGGCGCTGCTGACCCTCGATCACCACTTGGTCTCCGGCCGCAAGCCCGGTGCTGATCGCGCTCAGTTCGCCATCACTGCCGGCGACTTGGACTTGGCGTGCGATCGCCTTCGAGTCGGGGCCGATCAGATAGACATACTGCCCGTTCTGACCCGACTGGAGAGCAACCGTCGGAATGATCACGGCGTGCGGGCGAACGCCAACGTCGACCTCCACGTTGACGTATTGGCCAGGCCAGAGTTCCTGATTTGCGTTCGGCATCGTCGCCTTGACGGCGATCGTTCCCGTCGATTGATCGACAGCGCTGTCGAGAAACGTAACGCGTCCCGTTGCGCGGGGCTGCTTGTCGTCGGCTAGCATGGCGCGCGTTTCAGGTCCTTTGCCGCCGGGCTTGCTCATCGCGGCACGCAACGTCGCAAGATCGCGCTCGGGCAGAGTGAACGACACCCATACGGGCGCCATCTGCGTGATCGTGACCAGCGGCGCCGTATCGCTCGTGCGCACGAGATTGCCCGGCGTTATCGACACGGCGCCCGCGCGGCCCGCAATCGGCGCATGGATTTCGGTGTATGTCAGCTGGACCCGGTCGGCGTTGAGCGCGGCTTGGTCTGCGTCGACAGTCGCTTGCGCGGTCTTTGCGTCCGCCGTTCGTTGATCGAGAACCTGCTTGCTCAGAAAGCCCTTGGCGACAAGATCCTGTCCGCGGCGAAGATCCGCCTGGGCGCGCGCCAAGGTCGCTCGGTCGCGCGCAAGGTTGGCGGTGTCGCGCGCGATCGCGGCGCGCACTTCGCGGTCGTCGAGCTTGAACAGAAGCTCGTCTTTTTTGACGATCTGTCCTTCCACGACATGCTGCTCGGCGATCTGACTGTTGAGCCGCGTGGAGACCGAGACTCTTTGGACCGGCTCGACCCAACCGATGGAGCGTAAGCGGATCGGAAGATCGGCGATGCGCGCGACCGCCGTCGTCACGCTGGTCGCTTGACCGCCGCGTCCGGCTTTCCCACCGGTAGTGTCAGCCTTCTGCGCCGGCCACATCCAATACGCCAGCGCACCGACAACCAGGATGCTCAACGCAATGAAAATTTTTCGTTGCGCGCTCATCGATGCGCTGTCCGAGCCGGACGTGTCGGAGACGGTTTCGATATACTCATCGTGGAACCAGAATTAGATCGACGAGGCTCGCCCCTTCGGGAACTCAAACGCTGAAGACGCCAGTTTGGCTCATCATTGTGACAAGCCGGATGAGGCCCTGTCACTGTCGCAAATAGGAATACATCTGCCCCTTTTGAGGCAAGGTTAAGGTCGTGCCGTTCACGGCAAGCCGTTGCGTTTCGCGACCTTCTTGGTGCTCTCCAACTCCCTAACACGCCCGGCAATCGCGTGAAGCGTTGGACACTCCTTCGACATCCAGTCTTTGCCCGGACGCCAATGCGACATGGTCCAGACGTAGAAATCGAGAGCCGATCGCTTTCGCCCCAAGAACCAGGGCCCTTTGATCTGCTTCTCAACGAATTTCCAAAGCATTTTTCTGTGATCGTCCGTTACCGCCCTTAGTTTCTTTGCAGCCTGTTCATCCCCGGACAACCAGCGTTTCGGGTCGTCCCCATAAGTGAACGTCGGATAGACAGCGGCGACCAGAAATACGAGCCAGCGCAAGAACCGGGCGCGGTCGCGATCCGTCGGTGCCGGCGCCAACTTTGCGGTGGGCGCACGCTCCGCGAGGTACAGCATTATCCCCGCGCTTTCGCTCATCGCGTCACCGTTCGGCAAAATCAGCGTCGGTACCTGACCGAGCGGATTGAGCCGCTTCAAACGTCTGCTGCTCCAGCCGGTGTCTTCCCACGGAATGTCGACAATCTTCAGCGGGAGCTTGGTTTCGGCGAACGCAAGCTCGACGATCATCGAGCCGCCGCCTTTGGCTGCATAGAGCGTGTAGGGCTTCGGCATTTCATCCCCTCAAGTTAGAGAACAGCGTAGCATGTGCACTCGCTGTCGTGAGAAGATGCGGTCTTGGCAAAAATGGCTCACGAATCTCAGATAACGGTCAGAGCTGCCCACGTTCGCGAGGCTCATGCCCTGTCGGAGTTGTGCGTTCGGTCGAAGGCGCATTGGGGCTATGACGACGCCTTCATGGCGCAGGCGCGCCCGTCGCTGACCGTCAGCACGCATCAAATCGAAGGCGGCGATGTTTGGATCGCCGAAATCGACGGTAAGGTCGCGGGCATGGTTGCGCTCGCGAAGCTGGACGAGCCGGGGCTCGTCGATCTCGACAAGCTCTTCGTTGAGCCGTCCCGCATCGGAAGTGGAACCGGCCGCGCACTCATGGAGATCGCGGTCGCGCAGGCGAAGGCGCGCGGCTACACGCGGATGGCGATCTTGGCCGATCCGAATGCCGCGAAATTCTATGAGCGGATGGGTGCCGTCTACATTGCGGACAAAGCGTCGGACGCAATCCCCGGGCGGCTACTGCCCTACTTCGAGCTCAGGCTCTAGCTTGGCGCAACGCGAAGACGTGCAGGAGCGCGGCCGTAAACAACGCGACCGCGCCAAGCTGATGCACGGCGGAAAGCCACACCGGCGCCGCTTCGAGCAACGTCCAAATGCCAAGCGCGATTTGGAAACCGACCGCCGTCAAAAGCAGGTGCGCCGTAAAGGCTGCTTCTTGGGTTTGCGGCCGGCGCCGTTCGGTGAGCCACAGCGCGACCACGCCCGCGGCCACAAGATAGGCAATCATGCGGTGGTCGAACTGAGCCGTGGTCACGTCTTCAAACGGCGCGATCAGCGAAGGATAAAGGCCGTTCGGTATCAGGTGTCCGTCCATGAGCGGCCAAGTGTTGTAAACCAAACCGGCGTGCAGGCCGGCGACAAAACCGCCCAGCAGCATTTGGAAATAGACCAGCGCTGTTAGAGCGATCGCCCAGCCGAGCAACGGATGGCTTGCGGATTTCGCCGGCCACTCGCCACGCCATAGCGGCAATGCGGTCCACAGCATTGCTGCGTAGATCGCAACCGCCAACCCAAGATGCGCCACGAGTCTGTATTGGCTAACTTCGACGCGATCCTGCAGACCGCTCATCACCATGAACCAGCCGAGCGCTCCCTGCAGGCCGCCAAGAACGAAAAGCCCGATCAAACGCGGATAGACCGATGGCTCAATTCGCCGCTGAAAGGCGAAGGCGAGAAACGGAATCAAGAAGGCGAACCCGATAAAGCGCCCTAGATTTCGATGCGCCCACTCCCACCAGAAGATTCCTTTGAATTCCTCAAGCGTCATCCCTTTGTTCAGCTGCTGGTATTGAGGGATGGCCTTGTAAGCGTCGAACTCTTGCTGCCATTCGACGGCACTCAGCGGCGGCAGCGCACCGTGGATCGGCTTCCATTCCGTGATCGACAGGCCCGAGCCGGTCAGACGCGTCAAGCCGCCGAGCACCACCATTGCCACGATCAGCGCGGCCACCGCGAACAGCCAGATGGCGATCGCGCGGCGCGATGCGATCTGACGCGGCGTGGCTGAGGCAGCGAAAATAGTGGCGGCGGTCATGATGGGCGGGGAATAGACCGCTGCCCGCCATCGCACAAGCGGCCATGCGGCCGCGCCCTAGCGACGAAAGCGCAAGGTGGACGGCACCGCGCGTAGGAACGTTCGCTCCTCGCGGAGAATGAACCGCCCTTCCTTGGCGGTGTTGAAATTGGCGAGACCAGCCGGATCCGATTTCAGCCGTGCGCGATAGGCCTCGTAAGCACCGAGTGAGTCGAATGCGATAAGGCCAAAGGCCTCGTAGTTCGTGCCTTCGTGCGGCATAAAATAGCCGATCAAATTTCCGCCGCAGGCCGGGATGATCTCGGCCCAGCGTTCCGCATAGGCTTCGAATGCGTCGGTTCGCGACGGGTCGAGCTCGTAGCGAATGAAGCAAACGACGGTCATCTTAGCCTCCATAGTTCGACCGGGAACGAAGTATTCAGGATGATATCCGCTTGCCCGTCGGGGATGCTTCGCTCATGATCGAACTATGAGAGACGGACCGGACATCGCGGAAATTGCGAGCCTGATCGGCGACCCGGCGCGGGCGCAGATGCTGATGGCATTGGCCGACGCGCGCGCGTGGACAGCCGGCGAATTGGCGCGCGAAGCGTCGATCACAGCACAGACCGCGAGCGCGCACTTGGCGAAGCTCGAAGCGGCCGGGCTCGTCCGGATCGAGGCGCAAGGCCGGCATCGTTACGTGTCGCTCGCCTCCGCGTCGGTGAGCGACGCGCTCGAGGCGCTGCTGCGGCTCGCGGCCGACCAGCCGAAACCGAAGAGGAAGCCAGGGCCGCGCGATCCGGCGCTGCGGCACGCACGCAGTTGCTACAATCATCTTGCCGGCGAGGTCGCCGTGCGCCTCACCGATCATTTCTTGGCGCGCGGCTGGCTCAAAGGGTCGCGCGAAGGCGGCTGGCACCTCAGTCAGGCGGGAGCGAAAGGCTTTGCCGATGCCTTCGGCATCACGGTCGACGAACTCGGCTCGAGAAAGCCGTTGGCGCGGCCATGTCTCGACTGGAGCGAGCGGCGGCCGCACTTGGCCGGACCGCTCGGGTCGGCGCTTCTGGAAAGCTTGTTCGAACACGGTTGGGTGCGGCGCGCGGACGGCCGCACCGTGACGTTGACAAAGCGGGGCGAGGAGCGGATCGCCGCCCTCGTGGGCGGCTCAACTCGCTAGCGAAAAGTCTACGGCGGCTTGCGCGTGGATCGCCGTGGTATCGAAACACGGCACATCAAAATCGTCCTGCGACAACAGCAGACAGATTTCCGTGCAACCGAAGATGACGCCGTCGGCGCCGGCCTGGAGTTCGCGAGTGACGATGTCCATGAAGGCCGCCCTAGACTTCGGCCGAACGTCGTCGTGAACGAGCTCTTCGAAGATCACCCGGTGCACGACGGCGCGATCACGCGCGTTCGGCACGCGTACGTCGATGTCGTGGCGCTGACGGAGGCGGCCGACGTAGAACTCCTGCTCCATCGTATAGGCCGTGGCGAGAAGCAATGGGCGCCTGCAGCTCTTGCGCTTGATCTCAGAGGCGGTGGCGTCGGCGATGTGAATGAAGGGGATACGGACCGCCGCGCCGACTGCGTCCGCGACCTTATGCATGGTATTTGCGGTGATCAGAATGACATCGGCGCCTGCGCGCTCAAGGCGACGCGCCGCGTCGGCAAGGCGTTCCCCTGCCCCGCCCCAATCGCCGGCAACCTGCATGCGCTCGATTTCAGCGAAGTCGACCGACCAAAGCGCGATTTGAGCCGAATGATAGCCGCCCAGCCGTTCGTTTACCGCCTCGTTGATCAGGCGATAATAGATCGCCGTCGAAACCCAACTCATGCCTCCGATGAGGCCGATCGTCTTCATTTGCGCGCATCCGTTACGCAATCACCATGACATGGTTTGCCAGCGCAAGCCAATGACACGAGCCAATGACAGGCGGCGGCGACCCAACTAGCATGCGCGCACGCTGACCGGTGAAGGCAACAACATGCCGCTCGTCGAAATTGGAATATTCCTCTCGCTCCTCATTCTGAACGGCGTGTTCGCCATGTCCGAACTTGCCGTCGTGTCGTCGCGGCGAAGCAAGCTCAAATCGCTCGCGGAGAGCGGCCGGAGCGGCGCCAGCAATGCGCTCGCCCTCGCCTCCGAGCCGGGCCGGTTTCTGTCGACGATTCAGATCGGGATCACGCTGGTCGGGATTTTGGTCGGCGCGGTGTCGGGCGCGCAGTTCGGCGAGCGCCTCGCGCAGTGGCTGGCCTCGCTGGGCATCTCCTACGCCGTGGCTCACGCGGCCGGATACGGCTTCGTCATCGCGATCATCACCTATCTGTCGCTGGTCATCGGCGAGCTCGTGCCCAAGCAACTGGCGCTGCGCAATCCCGAACGCGTGGCGATGGCCATCGCTCCGGCGATGCAGGTGCTCTCCCGCCTCGCGGCACCGTTCGTCTGGGGCCTGGATCTCTCCGGTCGCATCGTCTTGCGCCTGTTCCGCGCGCCCGATGCTCATGAAACCAACATCACAGCGGAAGAGATCAAGGCGCTTATCGGGGAAGCCGAGAGCAGCGGGGCGATCGAACCCGAGGAGCGTCAGATGATCGCCGGCATTCTGCGCCTCGGCGAGCGGTCGGCACGCACCATCATGACCCATCGCAACGCCGTCGAGATCATCGACGCCACGCAGCCGTTCGAGACCGTGCGGCCGAAGCTGCTTGCGTCCGTTCACGGTCGCTTTCCGGCGCACGTCGGAAATCCGGATGAGATCACCCGCGTGCTGCAGACCAAAGACGTGCTCAAAGCCATGCTCGCCGGAAAGCCGATCGATCTCATGACGCTCGTGCGCGAGGCGCCCGTCGTCCCCGACACGACGGACCTGCTCAATGTCGTGAAACTATTGCGCGGGTCCTCGATCCATCTCGGGCTCGTGCACGACGAGTACGGCCAATTCGAGGGCATCGTGACCAATGCCGACATCCTCGAGTCGATCACCGGCGCCTTTCATACGGACGAAGGGCCGCCGGAGCCCAGGGCGGTCGAGCGCGCAGACGGATCCTGGCTGATCTCGGGCGACATGCCCGTCGACGAACTCAACGACACGCTGGGGTTCAAGGCAAAGTTCGACGGACGCGCCCATACCGTGGCCGGTTTCGTCATCGCGGCGTTCAAGCGGCTGCCCACGATCGGCGAATGCGTCGTCATACAGGGCTGGCGCTTCGAGGTCGTCGACATCGACGGGCGCCGCGTCGATAAGCTGCTCGTCTCGCGTCCGCTCGAGCCGCGGCGGCGAACGGCGGTCTAGCGGCAGCCGGCGCTCCTTGCTAAACAGCGCCCCATGTCCATGCGCTGGAAGAAATTCATAGGCGTCTTCGCGCTGCTGGCGATCATCACTGTGTATGTGCTGCTCGTCATGCGCGCGGCTGTCGCGATCTTGCCGACGGCCGGACCGGTGGCCGAGTTTCTCTTCTACGCGGTGGCCGGCATGGCCTGGGTCGTGCCCGTGCGATACCTCATCCTTTGGATGAATCGGCCCGGACGCGGCGAGCAAGTTTGACAGCTGACTTCGGCAATGGCCGATGCGGCGCGCCTCGACGACGCAGGCCTTCAGACGTCACGGGATGACGATGACCGGGACCGGCGAGAGCCCGCTCAATTTCTGCGACACGCTTCCCTGCAACAGGCGCTCAAGCGTTCCGGCCCCCCTGCGTCCCGCAACGATGAGGTCGACTTTGCGCTCTTTGACAATTTCGAAGAGCGCCTTCGTCACCTCGCCTGTCCGCGACTCGAGTTGAACCGACCCCGCGCCAAGGGCCACTGCGCGATCGCGCGCGTTGGCCAATATCTCCGCCGAGGCGGAGGCGAGAAGCTCATCGAACCAGACGTTTTGAGCATGCGTGAATTGCCTCACAACTCCGCCTGGCAGGCCATAGCCGCCTATCACGTTGGCAATGATCAGTTCGGCCTTGGTGTCTTTCGCCAAGCTCGCGGCATAGTCGACCGCCCGACCCGCGCCTTCCGATCCGTCGGTTGCCACCAATATCCGTTTCATCGTTTCGCCCTCGCGCCGGGTATATTCAGCTTCGATCTCTTATGACTGAGGAACATGTGTCGTGAGCGAGCGCTCGACGCGCTCGAGATGCCTCGCCTGACCGCGTATGTGATGCGTAAACACGTGATAGGCCATGATCTTGAAAACGCTGTTGACCAAAAACCACGCAAGCGCGTAGGCCCAGACAAATCCGGCGTTCGCCCATCCGATTGGCGTGATGAACCAACCATAGACCGCGGCCAGCGTGCCGACGATCTGCGTCGCCTCCGTGGTGACGAAGAGGCGCCAGCTCGGCCACGGTTTCTGCCAAATCGGGCCCTTGTTGCGCGTGAGGTAGATGGTGAGGTGACCGGCAACCAAGAGCTTGAGGAAGATCAGCGATTGGATCTCGCCGGACGGCATATGCCAGTAGTCGCGGGCGAGCCAGAACAGCCCGAATGAAGCGACGACGCCGAGGAAGCCGAGAAGCAGCGACAACAAAAGCGTGACGTGCATGTCCCAGCGCACGGGGCTTTGCGCGATGGGGGCATTGTCATAAGCGATCATCATGATCGGCACGTCATTGAGAAGCGCCAGAAGCACGATCATCACCGCCGTCACGGGATAGAAGTTGAAGACGATGATCGAAAGCGTCATGAACAAGAGCACGCGGACCGTTTCGCTGATGCGATAGATCGAATAGCTCGTCATGCGCTCGAAGATGCGCCTGGCCTCCTCGATGCCCGTCGTGATGACCGAAAGGCCGGATTCGGTCAGTACGATATCGGCGGCGGCGCGCGCTGCGTCGGTCGCGCCGCTCACCGCAATGCCGACATCGGCCTGCTTGAGCGCTGGCGCGTCGTTGACGCCGTCGCCCGTCATGCCAACGATATGGTTGCGCGACTGCAGCGCCTTCACGATTGCAAATTTGTGGTCGGGGAAGACCTGTGAGTAGCCGTCAGCGGCATCGATCGCAGACGGATTGATCGCGCCGTCATCCGCCTTGAAGGCGCGGTCAGCGGGCAGAATATTTTGGCCCAGCTTGAGCGTTGCCGCGATCTGACGCGCAATCGCCTGATTGTCGCCCGTCACCATCTTGACGTCGACGCCCATTTCCCGCGTGCGCTCGATCGTGGCGGCGGCGTCCTCGCGCGGCGGATCGAACAGCGGCAGCAGGCCGAGGAAGCGCCAGCGCTTGCCGTCGTCGGAACGCGCAACGCCCAGCGAACGAAACCCCTTGGCCGCGAAGGCATCGACCGCCTTGTGTATCTGCGCGCTCAACGCAGGGTCGGGCTTGGCGAGATCGAGAATGACTTGTGGCGCGCCCTTCGAGACACTGAACGTTTCGGCGCCGTGGGCGACGCTGGCTTCGCTCCGCTTGATGACCGGATCGAACGGCTTGAACGCTTTTATCGAATATCCGTCGAGCGCGTTCGGCGACTTGAGACCGGCGACGACCGCCTGATCGATGACATCGCCGCCCTCCGCTCTGGAAGCCAATGCCGCCGCGAGGAGCAAGGCGTCGGCGTCGGGCGCCTCGAAGCATTGGACGTCACCCAACGTGAGCTTGTTTTGGGTCAGCGTGCCAGTCTTGTCGGAGCACAGCGTGTCCATGCCGGCCAGCTCTTCGATCGAAACAAGACGAGAGACGATGACCTTGAGCTTCGCGAGCTTCTGCGCGCCGACCGCCATCGTGACGGATAGGACCGTCGGCAGGGCGACAGGGATTGCTGCAACGGTGAGAATGAGCGCGAAGAGAATCGTCTCGACCAAAGGGTCGCCACGAAACAACGCGACGACCAGGATCACAGCAACGAGTCCAATGGTCGCGAGAATGAGAAAATTGCCGATGCGCAGAACCGCACGCTGAAAATGCGAGACGGCGCCGGCACTGTCGACCAGGCGCGCGGTCTTACCGAAATACGTGCTCATGCCGGTCGCCGTGACGACACCCGTCATCTCGCCGAGCTTCACCGCCGAGCCGGAATAGGCGACGTCGCCAACCTTCTTGTCGACCGGCAGCGACTCGCCAGTTAGTGCGGATTGATCGACGCTCAGATAGTCGCCGTGCGCGAGTTCGAGGTCCGCGGGAACGATGCTGCCGAGGCGAACCGACACGACGTCGCCCGGGACCAGATCGCGCGCCGGTATGTCTTGCCATTTGCCGTCGCGCAGGGCGCGCGCCATGAGAGCGAGGCGCTGCTTCAGCGCGGCGATTGCGCTGTCCGCTTTGAACTCCTGCCAAAAGCCGACGGCGGCGTTCAGGAGCAGCATCACAAGGATGATGCCGAAATCCGCCCAGTGCTGGACGACGCCCGACAAGACCGCGGCAATTTCGATCATCCAGGGGATGGGTCCCCAAAAGTAGGAGAGCAGCTTGGCGAGCGCGCTGACGTGCTTTTCTCGAATGACGTTCGCGCCGTATTGCTCAAGGCGCCGTGCGGCCTCAGTGCTCGCGAGCCCTTGGCTCAGGTCGGTCGCGGGCCGGCGCTCGGACGAAGCAGGCGGGGGAGCTGCCTGTGCACCCGCGTGCTGCGTTTTGATGCGCTCAGCGCCCTGAACCATAATCGACCTCTTTCCGAAACTTCTGAAACCTCCGAAGCAACTCCAATCAAGCCGTCAGCAAGTTAGAGTGGCATGAAGCATTGCCGTTGTGAGGCGCGAGAGCGCGCCGGATGCGCCAGATGCCGCATCTGATCGTGAGCAAGACGATATTTGCACGTCGCTTTATCGTGAGCCTATGCGACAGGATCACCACCGACGAGCGCGCCCTTCAAGTTCCGGCCGACCGCGAGAATGTTTTCGTAAATCCGACTCGACGAGCAAATCATCGTGCGGTGTGGAAATCCTGCCGACCCACGGCTCGGTATTCGCGGATATCGACTTTCATGCGCTGTTCTTGCTTTCGGCGCGGTTCCTGGCCTATTGGGACACTCAAACCCGGCACGTCTGCCGCCGCATTCATCGCCGATTTCAGCTATAACCAACGCGTCGCTTCATTTTGGAAAGTAAAGGTCGATAGATGTCCGATCCAGGCTCGTTCGTTCTCGGTAAGGGTTCCGTTGAACAGGATTTGATCCTGTCCGTAACCAATCGTCACGGCCTGATCGCTGGTGCGACGGGCACCGGCAAAACATCGACGCTGCGCGTGATGGCCGAAGGATTGAGCCGCGCAGGCGTGCCCGTCTTCGTCGCCGACATCAAGAGCGACCTCGCAGGCATCTGCCAGCCTGGCGAGGAAAAACCGTTCATCACCCAGCGTGCACAGAAGTTAGGGCTGCATTGGTCACCTGCCGGCTCGCCGACGGTGTTCTGGGACTTGTTCGGTGAGTTGGGTCATCCGCTACGCGCAACCGTGTCGGAGATGGGGCCCGTGCTGCTCGCGCGCATGTTCGACCTCAACGACACGCAGGAAGGCGTTCTCAACATCGTGTTCCGCGTCGCGGACGAGCAAGGCCTGCTGCTCCTCGATCTCAAAGACCTGCGCGCCATGGTGGCGCATGTCGGCGAGAACGCCGAGAAGTACACCATGCAGTTCGGCAATATCGCGCCTTCGACGATCGGCGCCATACAGCGCGCGCTGCTGACGATCGAAAACCAAGGCGCGGATCACTTCTTCGGCGAGCCGGCACTGAAGCTCGACGATCTGATGAAGGTCGACGCGCAAGGGCGCGGCTACATCAGCGTGCTGGCGGCCGAGAAGCTCTTCGGCAGCCCAAAGCTCTACGCCACGTTCTTGTTGTGGCTGCTCTCCGAACTCTATGAGCAGATGCCGGAGGTCGGCGATCTCGACAAGCCGCGCTTCGTGTTCTTCTTCGACGAAGCGCATTTGCTGTTCGACGACGCGCCGAAGGCGTTGCTCGACAAGGTGCAACAGGTCGTGCGGCTGATCCGGTCGAAAGGGGTCGGCGTCTATTTCATCACGCAATCGCCGCTCGACATACCGGACGACGTGCTCGGTCAGCTCGGTAACAAGGTGCAGCACGCGCTGCGTGCCTTCACGCCGAAAGATCGGAAATCCGTCAAAGCCGTCGCCGATAATTTCCGGGAGAATCCGAAGTTCGATGCCGCCGACGCCGTGCAAGAGCTCGAGGTCGGCGAGGCGCTCGTGTCGCTGCTCGATGCCAAAGGCATCCCGGGCGTCGTCGACCGCACGCTAATCGCACCGCCGCAGTGCCGGATGGGTCCGATCACGCCGGCGGAGCGGGCGCAAACGATGCAGCTGAGCCCGGTCAAGGGCGTCTATGACCAGGCGATCGACCGCGAGTCGGCCTACGAGAAACTCGTGGTGCGAGTTCAGGAGGCGCCGCAACCGATGCCGACATCCGCGCCGCAGGGCGGTCCCAGGCCGCGCCAGCCGGAGCCGATGCCCTACCCCGCTCCTCAGCCGGCGCCGCGCCCGCGGAGTTCCGGATATCAACGTCAAACGATGAGCGAAGCCATCGCCAAAAGTGCCGCCCGTTCCGTAACTTCGGCCATCGGCAGCAGCATTGGCCGCGCGCTGGTTCGCGGTATGCTAGGGTCGTTGCTGAAGAGATAGACATGAGCATCGCGACCAAGACGCGGACGATCTTCATCGACGGTGAAGCCGGGACCACCGGCCTTCAGATCCGCGACCGTATCCGCGCACTGCAAGGTGTGACGGTGAAGAGCATCGCGCCGGAGCAGCGCAAGGACCCGGCGGCGCGGCGCGCGCTGATGGCCGAGAGCGACGTCGTGGTGCTGTGCCTGCCCGACGACGCGGCCAAAGAAGCCGTGGCCATGATCGACGCGATGGGCGGGTCCGGCCCGCGCATCATCGATGCAAGTACGGCGCATCGCGTGGCGCAAGGCTGGACCTATGGCTTTGCCGAATTGCAGCCGGGCCAAGCGGATGCGATCGCGAAGGCGCGGCGCGTCTCAAATCCAGGCTGCTATCCGACCGGTGCGATTGCACTGATCCGTCCGCTGGTGGACGCGGGGCTGATCGCCGCCGATCATCCGATCACGATCAACGCCGTCTCCGGCTATAGCGGCGGCGGCAAGTCGATGATCGAGAGCTTCGAATCAGGCGCGGCGCCGAACTTCGAGCTCTACGGCCTCGGCTTCGAGCACAAGCATCTGCCGGAGACGCATCTCTATGCCGGCTTGAAGCGCAGGCCGATCTTCGTGCCGTCGGTCGGGAATTACAGGCAAGGGATGCTGGTGTCGGTACCGCTCTATCTCGACGACCTTCCTAGAAAGCCCAAGGGGCGCGATCTTCACGACGCGCTCGAGGCACGCTATCGCGGCATGAAATACGTCAAGGTGGTCGAGGGCGGCGACAATGCAGCTCGGGCCGAGCGGCTCGAGCCCGAGGCACTGAACGGTACGAACGCGATGGAGCTGCGCGTCTTCGCCAGCGAGAAGCACCGTCAGGCGGTGCTGGTGGCGCGTCTCGACAATTTGGGCAAAGGCGCATCGGGGGCGGCGGTGCAGAACCTGGCGCTGATGCTCGGCCTCGAGAGCGGCGTGTGATTTTGCAGCGCCTATTCGTTGCCGTCATTTGTGTCTGCTGGGCGATTGCGGTTGCTCCCGTTCTTGCCGCAGAAAGCGAGAGCGACGCCTCGCCATTCATCTTTGCGCCGAGCGCGCTTGCGCCTGCGCCATCCAGAGGCTGGGTGATCTTGCTGCCGGGCCAGGACGAGCTCGGGTTCAATGAGATCGCGGCGCATTACGAAAAGATCGCGCTGCTGCTCAACGCCAACGGCTTCGACACGCTGATCGTGCCCTACGAGGAAGCGTACGACGGAGATGTCGACGGCGATGTGGATAGTGTTGGCGAGAAAATCGCCGCGGTGACGATGCGCGCGGTGAACTGGATGCGCCGCACGCATCCCGGCAAAGAGGACGATCCGGGCGCCGTGATCGCCTGGGCGGAGGGTGCGCAAGGCCTTTCGGTCTTGGCTGCCACGGGAAGCCGATATCCGCTGCCGAGACTTGTCGCTTCGGCAGCTTTCTATCCGGACATTGACGACGACCAGGTGTTCGACAGCCGTCTGCCGATGCTCGTGCAGATCGGCGCCGAAGACGAAACCGCATCAGAACTGCGGCACTACTTCCGCGCGCGCGAGCCCGGCAGCGTCGAGCCGGAAGTGATCTTTCAAGACGATGCCCGGCGCGCCTTCGACGTCGAACGCTTTGCCGAACCCGAGACCGTGCGCGCAACGCCGCTGATTGGCGGCAGCGTGACCTTGGCTTACAATGCAGGCGCCGCGCGCGCCGCTCAACAAAAGATGCTCACGTTTCTGAAGGCGCGCCTCGAAGCACCCGAGTGAAAGAGAGACATATGCGCACGACGCTGCTTGCTTTGGCATGTTCGTTGGCTGTCGGACTCACCGCTTGCGAGAGCACGGCATCCAACTCCGGTTTCGCCGACCAGATCCGAGGCCACACTTGGATTGCTGAAGCGATCGATAGCGAAGACGTTCTCGACGGCACCCGCGTGACGATGACCGTCGACGGCGACAAGGTGAGCGGCAAAGCGGGCTGCAACAGCTATGGCGGCCCTGTCGAGATCAGCGGCGACCGGGTCAAGTTCGGCGCGCTGTTTTCCACCAGGATGGCCTGCATGCGCGAAGGCGTGATGGAACAGGAACAGCGTTTTCTCAGCACGCTCCGGAGAGTCACGCACGGCGAGATCCGATCCGACGGGATACTGCTCCTCAAAGGGCGCGCCGGCGTCATCGAATTCAACGCCGAATAAGGCCGCGGGCATTGCGCATCGGTATTGCACTTGGTGGCGGCGGCGCTCGGGGTTGGGCGCATATTGGTGTTCTGCGCACGCTGATCGAAGCGGGCTTTGCGCCGGAGGTCGTTGCCGGCACATCGATGGGTGCAATCGTGGGCGGCGCCTATGCGGCGGGTCGGCTGGATGCACTAGAGTCGTTTGCGCGCGGGCTTGACCGGAAGGCCGTCTGGCGTCTCGCCGATTTGAACTTGGGCGCCGGCGGCGGCCTCGTTTTGGGTGAGCGCGTATCCACGACGCTCAGAGAGGTCGTCGGCAAGTTCGACATCCGTGCGCTTGAAAAGAAGTTCGCGGCCGTCGCGACGGAGCTTGGAACCGGACATGAGGTCTGGCTCAGCGACGGCGATCTCGTCGCTGCAATGCGCGCCTCCTACTCCTTGCCCGCGATCTTCGTGCCCGTACGGCGAGACGAGCGCGTGCTCATCGACGGCGGCATCACGAATCCCGTTCCCGTCTCGGCATGTCGCGCGATGGGCGCGCACGTCGTCGTCGCCGTGCCGCTGCCAGCAGGACCCGCGACGGGCGCGCGCTTCTCGCCGCCGGCGGTCGCGGCCGAGCGATCCGCGTGGCGCAAGGCGCTTGCCGCGTTTCGCGAGCCTGAACGTTTCGTCGCCGCGCAGCTGTTCGGTGATACGCCCGACACGCTGACGACCGCGTCCGTTTCGGTTGGCGCGTTGAACATATTGCTCGACCGGATGACACGCGTGCGCCTGGCAAGCGACCCGCCCGATGTCACGGTGACGTCCGAGATCGGCAGCATTGCGCTGCTCGAATTCGATCGCGCGGCAGACGCGATCCGCATTGGCGCAGAGGCGACCAAGCGCGTCTTGCCGGAGATCGAGGCTTTGGTGAGGGCGACGGCCAAACCGCACTAGCGCCGGGGTGGGTTGCTTCGCCGTTCGCCCCGCGCTGATATGTGCAGATCGCTAGCACGCTGAAAGGGCACCGACATGGCTTACGCACCGTTCAATTTGACCGGCAAGGTCGCACTCGTGACCGGCGGCAATGGCGGCATTGGGCTCGGCATGGCGGACGCGATGGCGCAAGCTGGCGCCGGTGTCGTGATCTGGGGCACGAACGAAGACAAGAACCGCAAGGCTGAAGCGCAGCTCAAGGCGCACGGCGGCAAGGTATTCGTGCAGCGCATCGACGTCTCCAAAGAATCCGAGGTCGTCCACGGCATGCGCGAGGCGGTCGCGAAGATGGGACGCGTCGACAGCGTGTTCGCGAATGCGGGCATCGGGCTCGGTGCGAAATCGTTTCTCGACATCACGGCCGAGCAGTACCGTAAGGTGCTCGCGGTGAACGAGGACGGCGTGTTCTTCACGCTACGCGAGGGTGCGCGGCACATGCGCGAGCGCGCGCAAGCGGGCGATCGCGGCGGCTCGCTGGTCGGCGTCGCCAGTCTCGCGGCGATCGAAGGTGCCGCGCGCAATCAGCACTACGCGGCGACCAAGGGCGCGGTGATCTCGATGATCAAAGGTATCGCGGTCGAGTTCGCGCGCGACGGCGTTAGGGCGAACTCCATTCTTCCGGGGTGGATCGCGACCGACATGACATCGGGCGCGCAATCGTCGCCGGCGTTCGCCGAAAAGGTGATCCCGCGCGTGCCGGCGCGGCGCTGGGGCGAGCCCGCCGACTTCGGAGGCATCGCGGTCTATCTCACGAGCGACGCATCGGCTTATCACTCCGGCGATACGTTCGTGATCGACGGCGGCTACGCGATCTTCTAGTGAACAAAAAAGGCCGCCCATTTGTCTGGGCGGCCCGAGGCCAAGCGCCATTAATCCGCATTGGCTCCTCTAGGATAGCCGAAAGAAATAGTCTGGAAAAGAGGCTTTCTGCTCTTTAGTTGGAGACCCCTCATTCGCAAAAGGAGGGGTCATGAACGCGGCCGGATTCGACTTCGGGACTTCCAACTCCGCCATCGGCATCGTCGGCGGCAACGGCGCCAGGCTTGCGCCTGTCGAAGGCGACGCGACGATGTTGCCGTCGGCGGTGTTCTTCGATTTCAACGACCACGACAAGCCGTTCTACGGACGCAGCGCCATCGACAGCTACACGGCCGGTAATGACGGGCGGCTGATGCGCAGTCTGAAGACGATCCTGTCGACATCCTTGATCAACGAGCGCACCGCGCTGTCAAAGCGCTCGATCTTGCTGACGGACGTGATCGCGATGTTCACGCGGCATATGCGCAGCTGTGCAGAGGAAGCGCTGGGCGCGCCGATCGAGGCCGTCGTGCACGGGCGGCCCGTGCGCTTCGTCGAAGGCGACGACGCGGCAGACCGGCTCGCCGAGGACACCTTGCGCGCAGTGGCGCAGAAGGCCGGTTACAGCGATATCTCGTTCGTCTACGAACCGATCGCGGCGGCGACGCAATATGAGCAAAGTGCGACGCGCGAGGAGATCGTGCTCGTCGCCGACATCGGCGGCGGCACATCGGATTTTTCGATCGTGCGGATCGGACCTGAGCGGCGCGGCGCCGAAGACCGGCGCGGCGACATCCTCGCGAACACCGGCGTGCGCGTCGGCGGGACCGATTTCGACCGCAACCTGAGCATGAACGCTGTGATGCCGTTGCTGGGCCTGGGCTCCGAGCTCGTCGACAAGAGCCTGCCGATGCCGCGCTCGACCTATGCCGATCTCGCATGGTGGCCGACGATCAATCTGACCTACACATCGAAGGCGTTGCGCGAGGCGAACGAAGTGCATCGCCTCGCGGTCGAGCCGCAGAAGACCGCGCGCCTGTTGACGGTGTTGAACAAGCATCTCGGCCATCGCATCGCCTTCGCAGTCGAGGGCGGAAAGATCGCGCTGACCGACGCTGAGCGGACAGCGATCGCGCTCGCTTTCGTCGAAGCCGGTCTCGAGGCGCCGGCGACGCGCGACGAATTCGAGGAAGCGATCGAGCGCGAGCTCATGCGGCTCAGGATCTCGGTATGGGACTGCCTCGCCCTCGCCGATCTTCAGGACACGGACATCGACACCGTGTTCATGACCGGCGGCTCGAGCCTCGTGCCGGCTGTCGAAGCCGTGGTCGCGCAGGAACTCACCAACGCCAGCGTGCGCCGCGGCGACGATTTTCTCTCGGTCGCCATGGGCCTGACACTCGAAGCGCAGAAGCGGTATGGGTGAGCGATCCGCGATCGGCAGACGCGCCTAGCGGCGACTGCCCCGGGTCAATAAGTCCCGATATTGTGGCGCCAGCTGACCGGATATCGCCTGGATGTCACGCGGGCTCGGCACAACGGAGCGGAAGCGGACATATGACATTGCCGCAGGGTGACCACCTTGGCCCTGCAAGCTCGAAGTGAGCGGATTGGCGAGCTTCCTCAACGTGCTCTCAAAGGTGTCGACGAAGTCCTGGATATTCACCGCCAAGTTCTGGCGCGTGACGCCGCCGTCGATGATTAGCACGTGCGCGAAGGCGATCGTGTTTCCTCCAACCTTGAAGCTCGAGAGGTAGATGTTATCGCTATTGATCTTGATCAGCTGATCAGACGTGAGCGTCGTCGGACTCGTATCGACCAGTGCCATCGGAGCCACCACGATGCATTTGCCGGCGTCGCACGCTGTGACGCTGACGGTGTAGGACTGCTCGCCATGGAAGAAGGTTACGGTCTTCTGATTGTTGTCGTCATGAGTCTCGACGCGCTGACCGCCGACCTCGGCAATGATTGCAGCGACCGTTGCGACGTCGGCGCTGTCCAACACCTTTGAGGGATCGCTGACCACCTTGTTTTTGGCGAAAGCCGAGCCGGCGGCGAAGATTGTGAGGGCGAGTGCCGCGAGGACAATGCTTGGTCTGTGCATGACATCTCTCCAATTTGTTGAAGAGACGCTAGGCCACATTTGTGCGACCCGGCAACGCAGCCGCATCAACATTTGTGCCGCATTGTGATGATCGCCTGTGCACGCCGACACCGGCACGCGAGTGAGCCCTGAAGCGCACAACCCGCAGGAGCTTATTCAGCCTGGGATCGTCAGCGTCACTTCACCGTTAGCGGGCCGCGGCGGGGATCGGTGCGCGTCATGTGCGTGTCGGCAGTGAGCTTCACGCCCATCTCGCCCAGCACGCGGCGATGGTCGGCGATCTGCGTACGCACGAGCGGAGCGCCCATCTTTTCGAAACGCGCGAAGGCGTCTTCGTCGCGCAGGCGACGTACCCACGCCATCGTCTTCGGCCAACGGTTGGCATCGGGTTCGACGCGCGCCCAACTCAGATTGGCGAAATAGGGCACGATCGAAATATCGGCGATAGAAATGTCGCCGAAGATATAGCCGTGAGCCGGCGCCCACTCTTCCAGGTAGTCCATGACCGGCGGCAACTCTTCCATCACCGCGCGCTCGACCGCCGCCTTGTCGCGCGGCCTATTCCAAACGCCTGGATCGATGACGGCCGCTTGAAAGATCTTCCAGGCGAAGACATCGGCGATGCGCGTGTCCGCAAACTCCTCAAGCCAGCGCGCCTCGGCACGCTTGACGATGTCCTTCGGATAGAGATGCGGCGTCGGATAGGCATCTTCGAGATATTGGCAGATGACGCTCGAGTCGCAGAGCGTGGCGTGCGCGTCGCGGTAGACCGGAATGCGGCGGACGGGCGAAAGCTTGGTGAAGTGCTCGTCGCCGTAGAATGCGACGAGCGGATCAATTTCGATCTCGATGCCCTTCAGCGCGCAGGCGGCGAAGACCTTGCGCGCATAGGGCGAGATCGGCGAGCCGATGACTGTGGCGGATTTCATCTCCATCACTCAGTTTGGTACATTAACGCTCTACGGTCCATTTCGGGTGTCCCCCCTCTCAGCTCCGAGATTGGCTCGCTACTACCCTTCGCAATGACATCTATTTTGGTGGCATCGAGCCCGTGGTGAACGAGATCCGCCCTTACGGCTTCGGCTCGACATCGCGAAAGTGCAATCACCTTGGTGTCCACGCCCTCGTCTTTGCCCGCGTTGCCTTCCACGACGAAGTGTCTACCATGACCTTTCGTTGCCTCATCAGCGAACTCGGCGACGACGGTGTCGGCCTCAGCAGTGATGGTGCAGCTGCCCTTTGCAAAAAATGCAATGAAATCCATATTTGCAAGAGCTGCCGGGGCGATGGTTGCGCCGATTGCCGGCGCAACAATCGCGAGTGCAAGCCGACGAACCGGCGTTAATCGCAGACCAGTTCGCCCCATTGGGTTCGCTTGTTGCGCTTGAGACAGGCTTCGGATGGTTCGATGTAGTGACCGTCGGGCGACCACTGCGCCTTGCCGCGCTGCGAGGCCGCGTACCATTCCTTTTCGCATTTGTCCGCGCTGTCTTGGCCGTGCGATTCCGGACGGAAGCCCTGGTAATTGCACAGGATGATCGCCCACCACATCTCGCTCGGCGAATTCAGGATGCGGTCCTTGAGATATTTCGGCGCCTTGGCCCACCACTTGGGCAAGTTGGCCTTAAATTGTTCCGGGACGCGCTCATAGGAGATTTCCATGAACTGATCACTGGTATACGGCGGCCCCTTGTCGACAACCGCTGCGATCGCAACGCCGACGAAAATCGCGATTGCAAACGCCGAGGCGGACAGCACGCGAAAAGCCATTGTTTCCTCCAAAAATTCGTTCTTAGTCAGAATGTTAGCCGAAGGCCGAGGTCGGTCCAACGGTCATTTTCGCGGAGCCTCGGGGTTGTCCTTTGTGCCGGTTTCCGCATGATGAAGCACCTGGGCTTGGGGCTTACCGAATATGGACACCTTTCCGAGCGCCGACGCGGTTGTACCGATCATCTTGGGAGCGGCTGCGCTTGTGTTGTTTGCGTGGCTAATCCTGTCGCGACGGCAACAAGTCGTCGTTTACGAATGGCATTGGGGGTTGCATTTCCGACGCGGGCGGTTCGTGCGCGTGCTGAAGCCCGGGCTGTATCGTTTTTTCCAACCACCGTCGACGTGGATGCTGCTCGATCGGCGGGTGCAGGCGCTTGCCGTTCCGGGGCAAGAGGTGCTGACCAAGGATGCGCTCGGCATCAAGCTGACACTGCACGCCGAATATCAGATCGAAGATGCGGTCAGGCTGATCAGGACGTTGCCGGCGTGGACGCAAGCCGACGTTGCGACGGCCATCTATCCGATCATTCAGCTGCCGATCCGTGAAGCGGCGGCGGAGCATACGCTCGACGAACTCTTGCAGAACCGGGACATGCTGCCTGAGCGCGTGATGATCGCGGCGTCGGCACGGCTCGCCGATACCGGCGTCAAGCTCGTGCGGGTCGCGGTACGCGACATCATGATCCCGGCGTCGCTGCGCGATGCGTTTGCGGCGGCAACCATTGCGCAGAAGCAAGGCGCCGCATCGCTCGAGCGTGCGCGGTCCGAGGTCGCTTCCATGCGCGCGCTCGCGAACGCGGCGCGGATGGCGCAGGACCACCCGTCCCTCCTCCAGCTGCGTGCGCTGCAAACGATGCAAGCGAGCGACGGCAAGAACACGATCGTGCTGGATCTTTCCGGCAAAGGCGCCGGCATCGCGAAAACCGACAGCGACGCGCTTGGCGAGGACGACAAGACTGAGTAGGATTCGGAGCCTGTTGGCTCCAGCCGAGCATCGCGAAGCCGGATTGCTGTTAGGCCTGGGTTCGAATCCCAATCGCTTTAGGTGCAACTGAGGAACGGCCGTCGTTTCCCGCGCGAGAGCGCAGCATGTGATGGGCCCTGCGGGCTTTCGGACCCCCGCCCATCGGATGTGGAGATTGCGGCCGTTTCGTTTTTTGAACTCGCCATTCTGCCGTAGCGTCAACGCAAGCCGCTTTGGACTTGAGCCGCACGCGAGCTGCGGCACAGAATGGAACGAACGCTATTCGCCGGAGATATTCGCCATGACCATTCGTACGCCGATCTGCGACCTGCTCGGCATTCAGTATCCCATCCTCCTCGCTGGCATGGGCGGTGTCTCCTATGCGGAAGTTTGCGCAGCGGTCTCCGAGGCCGGCGGCTTCGGCACGCTCGGCATGGCTGGACGGCGGCCGAAGGAAATCCGCGAACAGATGAAGCGCGTGAAGCAGCTGACCAAGAAGCCGTTCGGCGTCGACCTTCTCGCCGCCGTGCCCGAGAGCCTCGAGGAATGCGCCGACATGATCATCGAGGAAGGCGCCTCAGCGTTCATCTCGGGGCTCGGCGTGCCGCCTCGTCATTTGGTCGATCGCTTCCACGCGGCGGGGCTCAAGGTGATGAATGTGTGCGGCACGGTTCGCCACGCGAAGGCCGGCGAAGACGGCGGGCTCGACGCCGTCGTGGCGCAAGGCACCGAAGCCGGCGGTCACACCGGCAGGATCGCCGGCATGGCGCTGGTGCCGCAGATCGTCGATGCGGTGAAGATTCCGGTGCTTGCGGCGGGCGCGATCGTCGACGGACGCGGGCTTGTGGCGGCGCTGGCGCTCGGCGCGCAAGGCGTTTGGATGGGCACGCGTTTCATCGCGTCGACCGAAGCGCATGCCGGCGAGATGTACCGCCAGGTCATCGTCGATGCGCGCGACGAGGACACCATCATCACGCGCGCCTATTCGGGCAAGCCGATGCGCGTGTTCAAGAACGACTACGTGGCCGATTGGGAGCGGCGGCCGAACGAGATCAAGCCGTTTCCGCTACAGGCCGCGATTTCCGTGCAAGCAGGCGTGATGGGCGGTATCGGCGGTCAGACCGAGGGGCTCGATCGCGCACGCTCCGCCTTCGCGATGGGTCAAGGCGCAGGCGCGATCCACGAGGTGCTGCCCTGCGCGGAAATCATCCGGGGTGTGATGGCGCAAGCCGAGCAGATCATCGGCAAGATGAACGCGCTGCGGGCTTAATCCTCACCGCTGGCGCGCCAGCCATTCCTCGTAGAGCATCGCGTAGAAGACGCTGTCCAAGTATTCGCCGTCGCGGAAGAAGGCTTGACGGAAGAGGCCTTCACGGCGGAAGCCCGCGCGCTCCGCGACGGCGACAGAACGGGCGTTTTGCGGGTCGATATCGAGATAAACGCGATGCAGCTTCAGCGTCTTGAAGCCGTGCGTCAGCATCGCCTCGACGGCTTCTGCGACGTAACCGTTGCCACGCTGGGCGGCGGCTAGGATGTAGCCAAGACCCGCGATGCCGTGGTTCTCGTTGTAGAAATTGATCCAGCCCAGAGCGCGCTCGCCATCCTTGGTGATGGCGAACGAGAAGGCGGGCTTCGATTGCGGCGGCAGATTGTGGGCGATGCGCGTCTGCATCTCATCGATGCGCGTCAGCGGCGCATGCGACCAGTGCTGCATGGTGTCCGGATCGCTGAACAGCGGGAAGAGAGCGTGCGCGTCGCTCATGCGGATCGGACGCAGAATAAGCCGCTCGGTCCGCAGAATGGGTTCGGCCACCGCCTTCGGTTTTGCCGGGCCCTTCAGCTCGATGACGTTCTGGAACGGATCGCGGATATAGACGGAGGGCCCGTCGCCCTCCGCCCCGTAGCGATCGCCCTGCTCGTGGATTTCAATGCCGTGCATCGTCAGGTGGCGCGTGATCTGCGCCTCCTCAAACGGGTCGATGCGCAAGCAGATGTGATCGACGTTGAACGACTCTGGCGCGAGCTTCGTGTCCTTCGCCCATTTGGCGAGATCGATGAGATCTATCAGCGAGCGGCCGACGCGAAGCTGAACCAGGCCGATGCGATCGATGCGCCGTTCTTCCACCGCGCCAAGGACGCCGACGTAAAAGTCGAGCGCCCGCTCCATATCGGGAACGCGCAAGACGACATGATCCAATCCGATGAGCGCGAACGGTGCGACGCTCATGCCTCAAATCCTTTGCCAGACCGCGTAGCCCAAGAAGACGAGACCGGTAAGGAAGATAAGGATGCCGGAGCCCTGGTTCATGCGGCGCAAGGTCTCGGGCCCGATCGTCTTGTGAAAGATCGCGGTGATCTCGGTGACGACGAACCACCAGAGCACGGAACCGCCGAAGACCGAGACAACGACGACGAACGTGGCGAGCAAACTCGCATGGAAATCGACGATCGATTGCAGGCCCGCGAACGAGGCTGCGAAGCCGACAAGGGTTGCGGGGTTCGTGATCGTTAGCGCGAACGTCGCCGCAACGGCGACGGCAAGGGCGCCCGCCTCGCCGCGGTGCATGCTCTCGTCCGGATGGGCCATGACCTGAGGGGCCGCGGCAATGAAGGCTCTGTAGCCGTAGACCATCAAGATCAAAGCGCCGATGAGCTTCAAGAAGATGCCCATGTCTTCGATCAGCTGGAACACGGCCGTGATGCCGAAGCCCGAGACGACGGCAAAGATGCCGTCGCCACAAGCGGCGCCCATGCCGGCCATGAAGCCGTTGAGCTGCCCATAGGTCAGCGTGCGGCGAATACAGATCAGGTTCACGGGCCCGATGGGCGCGGCCACAAGAATGCCAATAACGAGCCCACCGCCAATCAGGGTCGCCCAGTCCATTCCATAATTCACAGGCTGGTATCCCCTGGACCCGACCGGAATCTTTCAAGGTTCGATAATATCGTTACTTGGACCGTCTGCGTAAAGACGATTCCTGCTGTGCGAGGTCCCCGACCTCTTCCTTTAACGATTTGGCTCTTGGATGGCCAGCGATTGCG
The DNA here is from genome assembly GCA_016124635.1 of Alphaproteobacteria bacterium. GTDB lineage: Bacteria > Pseudomonadota > Alphaproteobacteria > Micropepsales > Micropepsaceae > SZUA-430. Next base: position 334,642 of record WGNJ01000018.1, read on the forward strand.
ATCGGTGCCTTGCATCGTAAGAAGGTGCAGTTCGTGTCTCAGGCGAAAGCGTTGCGGTGGCGATGACACGCATCGAAGCTCGGCGCAACACTTTGTTTATGTATTCGTTGCGGTTCGTAATGATTCCTCCACCGCGAGGAAAACGTTCGCTGCCTATCGCCGTTCGGCAATGCGGAAGAATTTGTAGACTTTGTCGCAGCCACCATCTGCGTTGCGACAATCGCCACGGCGAATGGCCGAGTTCGGCGGCTGTTACATGGCACATCGCGTGCGTTGGGCTCTTCGCCACCTCGCATTTTGCGGCTGGCGGCCAAAGGAGAAACGCATGCAAATATCCAGTGTAGGAGGGCCGGCATCTTGGAATCCTTCCCAGATGCTCTCGGCTCTCTTGTCGCGACTGGACCAGCAATCCAGTTCGACAACGCAGAACGACGGCGCGACGTCTACGCCTCAGTCCCAGTCGGCGAGCGCTCCCGCTATCAACGGCAACAACAAGCCAAGTCTCAGCTCGATGGTCCTCGGCGCCTTGATGTGGGCGCAAAACGACAGCGAGGCCACGGCCGGTGGGCCGATCGATGCATCTTCGCAACCGCAAGATCCGGTGCAGTCGCTGTTCTCAGCCATGGATCAGGATGGCGACGGAACCGTGTCACAAGGCGAAATGGAGACGTACATCGAAGCCAAGGGCGGCACGCAAAGCGAAGCCGACACGCTTTATAGCCTGGTGACGCAAAACGGAGCCGAGGCGTTGAGCGAACAGCAATTGGCCTCGCAAGTCCCGCCGTCTCCGGGCGGCCCCCAAGGCGCCCAAGGCCATCGGCACGGGCATCATCACCACCACGTCTCGGCAACCGACACCGCGGATGCTCTCGTCAACGCGATCGACAGCAACGGTGACGGATCTGTCGACCAAAGCGAGATGGAGAACTTCTTCACGAGCAACGGGGGCACGACCAGCCTGGCAGACTCGGTTTTCGGGACAATCGACTCGAATGGCACCGGCGCAATCTCGTCTTCTGATTTCGCCAGCGCGATCGAAAGCCTGCAAAAGAGCGTTGCGTCGGGCTCGGCCTCCTCGATGATGGCCCTGCTCAACGCATTTACGCAACAGACGACGTCCGCCGCCAATACAGTATCCGTCGCCGCCTAAACGGTGTCGTTGCCGGCCGAGATTCGCAGAACGCGAAGCTTGGTCTCAGCTTATCGCAACAATCTCGGCGTCGCCCTGCCCGACATGAACGACGTCGCCGACGCCCTTGCCCATCAAAGCCTTTGCCATCGGCGCCACATACGAGACCGTGCCCTTCTCCGGGTCGGCTTCGTCAAGACCGACAATGCGAAACGTTTGCTCACGGCCGTCATTACGCTCGATGGTGACGCGCAAGCCAAAGGCGACTTTCGATTTGTCCGCTGGCATGGGCACGAGCTCGGCATTCGAGCGGCGCGCCGTCCAATAGCGAAGGTCACGCGCGATGTGAGCTTGCGCATTCAGATCTTCGCGTTCCTCGGCCTCCGTCAGCTGCTTGCTGAGGTCCGATTGCATGCGCTCGATCTGAGCGAGGCCCTCCGCGGTCACGAGATTGGGATGCGGCGGGATCTCGCGATCCGGCAGAACATCGATCTGGCCTTCATCGTCGTCGTTGACAAACGCTTTGTTCATACACGGCTCCTTTCGGCCGTCACACCAACATCTCCGGCTTGAATTTGCGACGCATGTTGAGCGGCGGTCCGGAAATCATGAACATGCCCTCGCCGCGGTAATGGACCGTGCGCGGATACTTCGGCGCGCGGGCGGCGTGGGCCTTCACAACCTCGAAGATGAAGTAATTGTACTTTTGAATGAGCCGCGCGTCGACCAGCTTGCACTCGAGATTCGCGAAACATTCGGCGATCAATGGCGCCTTTACCATCGCGCCGGCCGCTCGCGTCAGCTTGAATTCCGCGAATTTGTCCATCTCCGCGCCGCTCGAATTGCCGATTCCCACCACCTGATCGATAAGATGAACTTCGGGAACGTTGATAACGCATTGCTTGCTGCGGCGGATCAAATCGAAGCTGTGGTTGGCGCTCGAAATGACGCAGCCGACGAGCGAGGGACTGAACTCCATGACAGTGTGCCAGCCCAAGGTCATGATGTTCGACGCGCCCTGCCAGGCGGAACTGACAAGGACGACCGGGCCAGGCTCAAGGAAGCGGCGGACCTTTTCGATCGGAAAGTCGCTCTTCACATACTTGCGCATTTCAAGACCTTTGCGACGGTCAACTCTATCACGTTGCTTGAGCGGGTTCCCGGTGCGGGACGAGCGCGTCCATGAAATGACCGAAACGTTGCGAGGCTTGCTGCGTGCGCTCACGGTGCTGACGGTCGTTGTGCTCCTAACGGCCGCGGCGCGAGCTGCTGAGGCCCCGGCGTCACGCGCCTATCCTGAGGGGGACAGATTGTTTCACACGGACCCGCGCTGGCTCGGCGGTGACGCGGCTTTCTCAGTTGCACTGTCATCTGGGCGAACGCTGTGGCTCTTCGGCGATTCATTCGTCGACGAGACGGCGCCCTATGCGCGCACAGATGCGGCTTTCGTGCGCAACACAGTCGCCATTGAAACGGGAACCGATCCTCGTAGAGCTGGAATGCATTTCTATTGGCGCCATGACAAACGCGGAAAGCCCACCGCGTTCGTTCCCGGCGCCACCGATTCTTGGTATTGGCCGCGCGGCGGCGTGCGGCTGAAGGCGGGACCGCTCATCCTCTTCCTCAGCAAGATCAAGCCCGCAGCCAACGACTTGGGCTTCGCCACCGTCGGCTATGCGATCGCGCGTGTCGCCAATCCAAGCGAAGAACCCGCACAGTGGCGCATGCGCGTCTTCGATCAGCCGAGATTGCCGTTCGACGCGCTTCCGGGCTCAGGGCCCGTTCTCGACGGCGGGTTTGTCGTAACGTTGGCGACGCGCGAACGTGACGCTCATGCTGCATCGCTCGTGCGCTATCGCATCAGCTCTCTTGAGAAAAGGCGGCTAATCCCTGGCCGGTGGTGGGAGGGAAAAACTCGAAGTTGGGTTTCGATCGCACGCGTCGCCGCCGTCGGGCCGACCATCGTGATCGGCGATGCTGGGGCTGAATCGTCGCTACATTGGAGCGGGACGCTGCGGTCTTACGTCCATGTCGCCAGCTACGGGTTCGGCGCTTCCACAATCGGCGTGCGCACCGCGCCCAAGCTCACCGGACCATGGAGTGCCGTGCGCACGGTTTACCGGCCACCGGAATCCGACGCGCCGAAGCCATTCGTTTACGCCGGCAAGGCGCACCCAGAGCAAACGGGTGCGCCGGGACTTCTCGTCACCTATGTTGCCAACGCGTTCGACCCAGCGTCCCTGTTGACGCCCGATGGCGAGCGCAAGCTTTATTGGCCACATTTCGCCGTCGTGCCGATCGAGAAAATACAAGAATAACAAGCAATTTCTCAGTCTCGGCGGTGGAATCAACGTGCGTGACATTAACGTGTCGCAATGCCAGGTTCCGCCCCTCAACAGCTGGGGCAAGCAAATCAGTGACAGAGCAAATCATTGCGCCGACAAGCCACACGACGCAGGCACGATCGCTGGCCAAAACGTTCTCGTGGCGCGCCCTGGCGTCGGTCGACACATTCATTTTGGGCTTGATCATCACCGGCAGCATGACTTTCGCCGGATCGATTGCGACGCTCGAGGTTCTGACGAAATTGATCTTGTACTATCTGCATGAGCGCGCTTGGGCTCGCGTTGCGTGGGGCGTGAAACCCGCGGAGGAGACACCGTGATATTTCGAATCCAAACAGCTGCGGCGATCGCCGCCTTGATCGCCACATCGGCCGGTAACGCGATGGCCGACGGCGACGCGGCGAAGGGTGCGAACTATGTGAAGGGGCGATGCACTGTTTGCCACTCGATCGAAAAGGGTGGCGGCAACCGGATCGGGCCCAATCTCTATGGCGTCTACGGCAGGCATTCCGCGTCGGCTCCCGGCTACTCGTACTCGGGCGCGATGAAGAACTCGGGCATCGTCTGGACGGCCGACAAGCTCAAGGTGTTCTTGCACAATCCGCGCGTGGCAGTGCCTGGCACAAAGATGACCTATGCCGGGATTCCGCGTGACGAGGACCTCGCCAACACGATCGCTTATCTCGCGACACTGAAGTGAGTTACTTCGAAGCCGAGGTCTTGGTGAAAGACGCGGTGAAGCTCGTCACCTCGTCGCGCGTTTTCACGCACGCGCTCGCCGATCCCAGCCTCGCGCGATAGACGGCAATGCCCGGCGAGTTCGGTGCAAAGGGATCGCTGATGCGCGTGTGATAGGCACCCTCGCCGATCGGAGACGGCGTTCCTTCCTTCGGCTCGAACGGCTTGTGTGCGTCCGCCTTCGCAGCATCCGCACCTGCGAGCGCCAGCATAATCGTTCGGCTGCCTGCATGGGCGGTAAACGTCACCGCATGCGGATTGGCGTTTTGGACCCAAAGGCAATGGCCAATGGTTCTGAATATCACTTCGTTGCAAGCATCGCCGCAGGCGTGCGGATCGATTGGAGCCGGCGCTGACGGCGCCGCCGCAGGCTCGGTCGCAGCCGGCGAGGTTGTGATCGCCGGGGCGGTCGGCGTCGAGGGGGGCGCCGGCGCTACTGGGGCCACGCCCAGCGCAAGCGGCTTTGAGCGCGGGAATGGTCCGCCCACGGTCGCCATTGCCGGCTTGGGCTTGGGAAGTACCTTTGACGACGCTGTGGTCATTGCCGTTGCCGCAGAGTTGTCCACGACGATCGGAGGGTTCGGCGAATAGGCCTCGTCTTTGGGGTCGGGCTTGTGGCGGGGCTCAGGCGGTAGAGGCGCTTCGGGCGTCGGCGCTGCCTCGCTCTGGTCCGGTGCCGCTGACGCCGGTGGCGTCACGGCTCCAGCCGACGTATCAGCAGCCGCTAGCGCTGAGGTGGAAGACAGCGCGAGGGCAAGCAACACAGCAACGGCTCTGTCACTCATGATCTGCACAGGGGGGCTCACGGCTTACGAAGCTCTAAAGACTATCCGAGTCCGGGCGTCGGCTGAAGGGAATTTCCGATGGCTTCCTTACCGGCTCGACGCCACGGGCGATCCGATCTCGGCGGCGCAACATAACCGGGCGCCCAACGGAAAGTGACCCGAAATGAACCACGCGGCGGTATGCACCATCGGACAATTGATTTTCGTCCGCGGAGGCGAGTCGCCCGGAGCGTTTTCGCCTGCGCGGTCAAACTCGCCGTCGCTCCCGGCGCGCTCGCCCACAACGAAGTCTGAGCACCCTGCTTTGTTGAAGGGATTGGCTTAACCAAGCGGCCGTGTACGATTCGCGCTGGGTGGTGTCGCGCGGTGACAGCTTCGGCGGGCCGTCCCTGCCTACTATTGCGTTGGGTAGGGGGCATTCATGGGGCAATTCGACAGCGCGCGGCATGCGCGCTGGATTGTTTGCGTAAGCATTGTTGTTGCAGTCCTTGGTCTGCCGGGCCCTGCCCGCGGCGAAACGCTGAACGAAGCACTTGCGCAGGCCTACAGCACAAATCCGGATCTTGCAGCCGCGCGGTCGCGATTGCGCCAGGTGGACGAGCAACTGTCTGTAGCGAACGCGAATTGGCGCCCAAAGGTCGTGGCGACAACAGGGGCGGAGCATCTGCGCGAAACCGGCGCCTACCCCGGCGGCAACTACACCGACGACTATCCGATCGCGACTGCCGAGGTCGAAGCCGTGCAACCGCTCTTTTCGAGCGGCAGGTTCGGCGCGACACGCCGCGTCGCGCAAGCTCAAATCCGGGCAGAACGCGCGCAACTCCGGCAGACGGAGCAAAATGTGCTGCTCGATACAATCAAGGCGTTCGCCGACGTCGCGCTGGCGGAACGAAGCTTCGACCTCATCCGCGAGGACGTGACCGTGCTTCGGGATGTGCTCAAACAGACATCGGATCGCGTTCAGCGTAAACACGCGACGCAGACCGATCTCGATCAGACGCAAGGCGCGCTCGACTCTGCGCGCGCAGACTGCTTGGCGAAGCAAGCCAAGCTCGAGCAGAGTTGGCGGGCCTATCAGCAGTTTGTGGGGACGCCGCCCACCTTGGTCACGCCGGATCATCAGAACGGCGTCAATTTGTGCCTCGATACGACCAGCGAACGGCCGCGATCCACGTTGGTTCTGCCCGAAACGTTTCCGGCGCTCCCGACCTCAGTGGAAGATGTCGAGCAGACGGCCCTGCGCAATGCGCCCGAGATGGAATACGCGCAGGCAAAGCAGGACGAGGCTGAAAATGCGGTGCGCGCGGCGTACGCCGATTTGCTGCCCAGCGCCCGACTGACGGCGCGCGTGAGCACCGATCGCGGCTACTCGAACGGGCCGCACTCGCACACCGAAGATGCATCCATCGCCGCCGAAATCCACGTCCCGATCTTCAACGGCGGCGTCGAGTGGTCGGCGATCCGCACGGCGCGCGAACAGAACGGCGAAGCGCGACTGTTGACGGAAAGCAACCGCCGGCTCGTGTCGCGCAACGCCACGTCGGCATGGTTCGACCTGACGTCGATTCAGGCCGTAAAGCTGATCAACAAGATGCAGGTGCGCACGCAGCAGGCGGCGTTCGAGGGCCTGAAGGCAGAGATCGCCGATCCAAAGCTCAATCGATCGACGTCGGACTTGTTGCTGCAGGAGCACGCCATGCTGACATCGCAAATCGCCTTGGCGCAGAGCGACCGCGACGAAGCCGTTGCGATCTATTCGCTTCTCGCCACAATCGGCGAACTCAATGCCGGCAGTCTCAGTCTGCCGGTCGACATCTACGACGTGGACGCAAACACAAAGGCGCAATCCGGCCGCTGGATCGGAAGCTCTATTGCCGGCGAATAAGCCCGAGCCGTTGGCCCAAGGCCTCGGCTGAAAATTTCAGAGCCCCGCAGCGCTTGTCGCGAACGGGGCTCAGATGCTTCTTTCGTGAATGCGATTGTCCAGCAACGCCGGACTGAATTACGAGGCCAGGCCTCGTTCCAATTCTCCAATGGATATGTAGGGTTGGTACGACTCAGGGCTGACCGCGGTCGGTTTTAAGTCGCGCGCCTGCTAAGCCGCTCCCTCGCCAACACGGCGAGGGAAGTTTTGATTGCCCGGTGGCGTCATGCTCCCTCCGCAGTAGTTGATCCATGACGATCAGGGTTGCTCTTTCACGTGATCGTCACTGATTCAGTTTGTGCTTTTGGCTCTAGCTGTCAAGTGCTTCGACGTGCATTGCACAGGGAACAAAGTTGCGCGCGCGTGGAATTATTTACTTACGTCAACGACAACACGGCCGCGAACTTGGCCTTTTACGATTTGCGGCGCGAGCGTGAGGACGTCTGCCAACTTGGCTCGAACGATGGTGCGTTCGAGCTTGTCGCGATCCAGATTCATTGCGAGGTGCTCCCACGCTCTGACGCGCCGCGGCATCGGACAGTAAACGGACTCGATGCCCGCGAGCGCGACGCCACGCAGGATGAACGGTGCCACGGAGGACGGCAGATCCATTCCCTGGGCAAGGCCACAAGCGGCAACCACGCCGCCGTATTGCGTCGACGCCAAAACGTTGGCCAGCGTCTTCGATCCGACACTGTCGACCGCGCCCGCCCAGCGCTCTTTGCCAAGCGGCTTCGCGTCGCCCGATAACCCCGCGCGATCGATGATTTCGCTGGCCCCTAATTGCTTCAGATAGTCCGCCTCTTGCGGACGGCCGGTCGAGGCGATGACCTTGTAGCCGAGCGTCGACAACAGCGAGATCGCGACCGAACCGACACCGCCGGCGGCGCCGGTCACGAGCACAGGACCACCGGATGGCTTTAGGCCCGCGTCTTCCAGGGCAAGCACCGACAGCATCGCCGTGTAACCGGCAGTGCCGATCGCCATCGCCTGCGCCGGCGTGAATTCCTTCGGCAAGCGGACCAGCCAGTCGGCCTTGACCCGCGCATGCTCGGCATAGCCTCCGAAGTGCGTTTCGCTGAGGCCGAAGCCGTTGACGATGACAAGGTCGCCCTTGTTGTAGCGGGCGTCGCTGGACTCGATGACGCTGCCGGCGAGGTCGATGCCGCCGACCATGGGCAGCTTGCGCGCGATCGGCGCGCTTCCGGTGATGGCCAAACCGTCCTTGAAGTTCAGCGTCGAGTGCGAGACGGCGACGGTGACGTCGCCCTCCATGAGCTGAGAATCATCAAGCGTGGTTAGCGAAGCCTTCGTGCCTGATGCATCTTTGTTAATCACAATGGCTCTGAATTGGTCGGACATCGGCGCACCTTTTTGTCAGCGTTGGCACTCGGAGGATTCAAGCGCTAGCAAACCTGTTTCGGCGCTGCAACGCAACGCGCGTTTCGCAGTGCAGCCGGATCAAATGACGGGGGCTTGCTGCTCGACAGTCCGGCGATCTCGTGAAAGCATTTCTTCACGGATGAGACCGCAGACTTGTGTTTCGCGTTTCGTCCAGGCTCAAGGTTGCGTCGCCTGACGCGTGCGTTGTTTACGCGGGAGTGAAGCACATGGGGGAAATGAATCTTCTCCTCAAAGGGTACCGTCTTACAACGGCGGAAATCCTCTACCACATGCCGGATCATCCGGGTCTCTTGCAGACGTTCATCTGGCAAGAGCTCGACATCGAACCGAAGTTCCCGGTACTGACCAAGTTCCTGAAGTTCTGGGAAGACAAGATCGAAGGCCGCCTGCACTCGGTTCGGGTCGCCAAGTGCGGGATCTTGTGCCCGCTCGACATTAGACACGTCGGCTCCGAATTCGTCCTCCACTAGCGCCTTCGGATCCGGGGCTGCGCGGATCGGCCTGCACTACTTCTGCCCGCCGCGTCGCGGCCATTTGACGTACAGCGATTGCTGCTCGGATCTATTCACGCGTCAGCGCCACTATGAAGTCGGCGGGCGGTGCGCCTTCGGGCCAGCTTGGGACGTTCGCCGGAATGTCGATGCCAGCCAACTTACGCTTGGTCCAGATGTGCGCGACGATCGCCAGCTCGTCGCTGCGGTCGAGCGTGCCGGCTCGCACCACCGCAAGGCCCGGCCGCGCGGTGTTGGTGTTGTAGACGCGCGTGAAACAGATCGGACACGCCCGCTGGCGCGAGACGCGCTCGCCATCGGCGGATGTGAGTTCAAAGAGCGATGGATCGCCTTCGACCATAAGCGCGCCTTCCGGCACGATGAACTGAAGGCTGAACGCGCTTCCCGACCACGTCTGACAGTCACGACAGTGGCAGGCGTAGACGTTCGGAAGCTTGCCTGCCGCGATGCGATACCGGACGCGCCCGCAACGACAACCACCTTCCACCATCTTGCTCATTACGGGCGCTGCAAAGTTTCGAGAAACCGCAGCGGTTCACCGATTGCGGTGCCGATGAGATGATCGTTTTCCATCACCGTTTGGCCGCGGATGATGGTGGCGATGGGCCAGCCGGTGACACTCTTGTCGTGATACGGCGTCCAACCGCAGCGGCTGGCGATCCACTTGTTGTCGATCGTGCGCTGGGCTTTCAAGTCGACGATGGTGAAGTCGGCGTCGAACCCCACGGCAATGCGGCCCTTCGTGGCGAGGCCGAAGATGCGCTGAGGTCCGTGCGCGACGAGATCGACGAAGCGCTCTAGAGTGAGACGCCCAGCGCTAACGTGATCAAGCAACAACGGCACGAGCGTTTGCACGCCGGGCATGCCTGATGGCGTATCAGGATATTCCTTATCCTTCTCTTCGCGCGTGTGGGGCGCGTGGTCGGAGCCCAAGACGTCGACAACGCCTTCGCGCACGGCTTGCCAGATCGCTTCGTGGTGCGCCCGGTCGCGCACGGGCGGATTCATTTGCGCGTAGGTGCCGAGGCGCTCGTAGCACTCCGGCGCGATCAAGGTCAGATGATTGGGCGTCGTCTCGACTGTGGCGATATCCTTGTTGTTGTGCAGGAATGCCATCTCGTCGCCGGTCGAGACGTGCAGAATGTGGATACGGCGCGCGGTCTCGCGCGCAAGCTTCACCGCGCGCTCGGTCGCCAGAAGCGCTGCTTGAGCATCGCGCCAAACGGGATGCGTGCGTGGGTCGCCGCGCTTCGTCTCGCCTTTGCGCGCCTTCAGGCGCTCTTCATCTTCGGCATGGATTGCAACGCGGCGGCGGCCATGAGCGAGGACCTCGCGCACGTGCGCGTCATCGGGCACGAGCAGATTGCCGGTCGAAGAGCCCATGAACATCTTGACACCGGCGACGCCGGGCATGCTTTCGAGCTTCGGCAAGTCGGCCGCGTTGTTAGGCGTTGCGCCGACGTAGAACGCGTGGTCACACCACATTCGGCCCTTCGCGCGCGCGAGCTTGTCGTTCAGCGCCTCAGCCGTCGTCGTCGGCGGATTGGTGTTCGGCATCTCGAAGACCGCCGTCACCCCACCAAGCACGGCGGCGCGGCTACCGGTCTCCAGGTCCTCCTTGTGCGGGTTGCCGGGCTCGCGGAAGTGGACCTGGCTGTCGATCGCGCCGGGAAGGACATGAAGGTTCTTCACGTCTTTCGTCGCCGCGGCTTTGGCATTGGTGAGCGAGCCGAGGGCTGCGATGCGGCCGTCCTTCACGCCGACATCGCAATCCACCCTGCCCCACGGTGTCACCACCGTGCCGTTCTTCAAAATCAGGTCGAAGCTTTGACTCATGCTGCCTTGAGCGTGTCCATAACGTCGCCGTCGTGCGGCTTGCCTTCGATGTGGATGCGATGCCAAAGCGCGTAGAAGAGCAAGAGCCAACAGCCGGTCATCGCGCGCTTATCCCGAGAGCGAGACGCCGTACGGAACAATTGTTCGACTCGATCGGGGTTGCATGCCGCAGCTACGCCGTCGATCTTGGCGACGAGCGCGCCGATGGCGGCTGCGCGCGGCGCCATCCATTCGCCCACGGGAACCGTGAAGCCTCGTTTGCGATCGAACGCGCGTGCAACCGGCAGCTTTTGATCGAGCCACTTTCGCAATAGATGCTTGCCGAGTCCGTTCTGGATCTTGAGTTCGTCCGGCAGACGGAAGGACGCTTCGGTGACGGCGGGATCGAGCAGCGGCGTGCGGCCTTCGAGCGCGTGCGCCATCAAGCAGCGGTCGAGCTTGATCAAAAGATCGTTCGGTAGCCAATCGGCGCAGTCAAGCGCCTGAGCCTTCTGCAGTCGGGAACCGTCGGTGTCGGCCAAACGCCGCTCGACGGCGACAATGCCGTCGCGCCAAGCCGGACCGGGATCGCGCAGGACGCCAAGGCCCTCCATCAGTCCCTTGGCGCGCATCGTACGGCCGCCGAGCCAAAAGGATCGCAGAACGCTGCGATAGCGGCCGTAACCGGCGAACAACTCGTCGCCGCCTTCGCCGCAAAGAACAACTTTCAAATCTCGTGCGGCGCGTTCCGCCAGAAGGTACGTCGGCACGACAGCGTAGTCGGCTGCGGGATCGTCGATCGCTTTGACGATCGCCGGCAACCGCGACCAGAAATCGTCGGCGGTGACCGCGACTTCGACGTGGTCGGCGCCAAGCGCCTTTGCGACTTCGCGCGCGTGCTCGCGCTCATCGGAAACATCGGCGCCCGGAAAGCCCGCGGTGTAAGCGCGCACCGGCTTATCGTTGAGCTTGGCCATGCACGCCAGGAGCGCCGAGGAGTCGATGCCGCCCGACAGGAACATGCCGTAGGGCACGTCCGAGCGCTGATGCACTTCGACACTGTCCATCATCGCGCGCTCAAGACGCGCCATTGCTTCCGCTTCACCGACACGTTCAGGCTCGCCTTCCGGCACCGCCGTTATGCGATGCCGCTCGACAACCTTGCCGCGGCGAACGACGAGCGTCTCGCCCGGCAGCACGCGTTTGATGCCGGCGAAGATCGTTTCGCGACCTGTCGTGAATTGAAGCTGCAGCAGTTCGGTAATCGCCTCCGTCCGCGGGCGCGGCTTCACCAAGCCGGTCGCCAATATCGCATGCGGTTCGGAAGCGAAGACGAGACCTTGGTCCGACTCGGCGTAATAGAGCGGCTTGATGCCGAACGGATCGCGCGCCAGGAACAGTGTCGCTTCCGCCGGATCATATAGCGCGAGCGCGTACATGCCGCGCAGCGACTTTGCGAACTGGACGCCATCGCGGTTGTAAAGCCACAGCGGTAGCTCGCAGTCCGAATTGGTTTGGAAGTTAGCGCCGGGGAAGTCGCGCTTCAGCTCGACGTAGTTGTAAATCTCGCCGTTGCAGACGATCGCGGTGTTTTTGGGACCGTAGAGCGGCTGGTCGCCCGTCACGAGGTCGATGATCGCCAAGCGCGCGTGAACCAGACCAATGCCGGCTGTGGTGTAGCGTCCCTCGCCGTCAGGACCGCGGTGCGCGAGCGCCTTCAGCAGCGAATTCAGGATCGGTGACGGCGCAGGCGCGCCGTCTGCCGTCATGAATCCCGCAATCCCACACATCGGCGCTTCACCTTCTCGACGCCCGCGATGACGGGCCTGAGGCAACCTTTTCAAAGAACGCGCGATAGTTGGCAACCACCGCAGCCTCCGTGAATTGGCGTTGGTACGTTGCAAAACCCTCACGCGCAAGCGCGTTGCGCAAGCTTTCGTCGCCAATGACGCGGTTGATGGCGTCGGCCAGCGCCTTGGCATTGTCGACAGGCGCAAGCAGGCCGTTCGTTCCGTCAACGATCAGAGCCTTGGGGCCCTGGGAGGCGGCGGCCACGACAGGAAGACCTTGCGCGAAAGCCTCAATCACGACGTTGCCGAGCGGCTCGTGGCGCGAGGGACAAACGAAGATGTCGCCGGCGGCGAGGACTGCTTCCATATCGTCACGCCAGCCCAGGAACTTGATGCGCGACTCAAGCGCGAGCGCCGCCACGCGCTTCTTCAATGCGGCTTCTTCACCGCCAGCGCCTGCGATCCAGAGGTAAGCATCGGGCACATCGGCCATTGCGTCGACGAGGATGTCGAATGCCTTGTTCGTGTGTAGGCGGCCGAGCGCAACCAACAACGGCGCGTGCGCGGGTGTCTCGAACTCCGCGCGCGGCAGCGGATCCATGCGCCTGCTGGAGACGAAGTTCGGTAAGTAGTGCGCACGCTCCGCCGGCCAGCCTTGTTTGCGAATGTAGTCGACGATGTCCTCGGTGTTGCCGATGAGATGATCGCAATGCCGATAGTATTTGAGGTCGTAATAGCCGCCGAGGCGACCACAAAGCACCGCGCTCGAGCGAGGCGTCTTAATTGCGGCACGGCTCATCCAAGTCAGCACGACGTCGGGACGCCACGCTCTTATCTCGCGGCCAATGGCCCAGCGCGTGTAGATGTCGGGCGGCCCGCCGAACGGGAGCTGGGTCACCGGCACGCCTTCGCGCGATAGCCGATGCGCGCGCGCTCGGTTGCGGCGGATGACGGCGCGCTGCGCAAGTCCGGCGCGATGCAAAGCGAGCGTCAAGCGCTCGAAGAACGCCTCGGCACCGCCTTGTGCGCCGCCGGCCATGACTTGCATCACGCGCATCAGCGGCTCTTCTCCAATAACGCGCGCGCGGCTCGCTCGACGTGGTCGACGTCGAGGTCACCCATCAAGTTGCCGACCTTCTTTCCGCCGATCGCTTCCACCTCGCGCCAGAGATCCTCGTAAGTGTGCGCACCGCGAACCCAACCCGTGTGCTCGCCCCATGGTGCGTAGTGGTATTCAGGGCTCGGACCGAACAGACCGAGGGTCGGGATGCCTGCGGCGGCAGCCAAGTGCATCAATCCCGAGTCGTTGCCGATGTAGAGCGCGCATCTGGTCAGGCAGCCATATGCATTCAAGACATCGACGCGGCCGACCAAGTCGATCAGGCGCGTCTTGGTGATGGCATCGATCAATGGCTGCGCCATTTGGCGCTCCGTCTCGGCGCCGAAGACGGCGACACGGGCCCCTTCGAGCGGGCCGCCGCCTGCGGTCAGGCGGCGCGTCAATTCGATGAAGCGGTCGGCGGGCCACTGTTTCGGCATCCAATTCGCCGTGGGCCCGAGCGCCAACACCGGCGCACCCGGAGGAATCGTCACCGTCGCCCGGGCGCGCGTCGCCTCGGAGATCGATATTTTCGGAGGCGGCGGCGGGTTCACACCAAGAAGGGCCGCAAGTTGCTCGACCCGATGGCGCCGGTCGGGCGAAGCGCGCAGTACACGGCGCTCTTTTGCCCACAACAGCCAAGCAAGGGCGGAGCCGCGGAGGTCGACCACCAGATCCCAGCGCCGAAGAACGGCTCGCGACCATAGGTACCACCAGTGGCCGAGCAGCCCCTTCTTCACGAGCGGGATTATGCGCGTCACGCCTGGTGTTTCGCCGAACAAGGGTGCCGCCGGGACACCGCAAGCGACCCAGATGTCCGGACTGCTATCAGCCTCGATGAGGTGATGCAGGAGCCCTGTCGAGAGCACCGCATCGCCAATCCGGGTCGAGGTGATGAATAGAACGCGCATGCCCGGGCGCTTATAGGGGCTCGGCTTCAACCTTGCCAAGCGTAGGGGCCACGACTTACCTCAGTAACCATGGAACGGCTCGCCTTTATTCTTCCCGACCGCGGCGTCGTCGAGGTCAAGGGACCCGACGCCTCGAGCTTCTTGCAGGGACTCGTGACCAATGATGTCGAGCAGGCTGTGGATGGGCACGCGGTCTATGCGGCACTGCTGACACCGCAAGGCAAGGTCATCGTCGATTTTATCGTCGCGGCAGAGCCAGGCGGCTATCTACTCGACTGTCCGGCCGAGCGCGCAGCCGATCTCGCGAGCCGGCTCAAGAAGTACAAACTGCGCGCCAAGGTCGAGATACTGGATCGATCGAGCGAGCTTGGCGTCGCTGCAATCGGAGAGGCGGCAGGTTTGCGTGAGGTCGCGATGTTTGCGGATCCTAGATTGGCCGCGCTTGGCGCGCGAGCGATCGGCGCACGCGATCGGCTTGCCGGCGTGCTGACGGCGGCCGGATATATGCTGGCGCCCGCTGCCGACTACGACGCGCGGCGGATCGAACTCGGCGTGCCGGAGGGCGCAGATATCGATCCCGAGAGCCACTTCCCACTCGATTGCAATTTCGAGGAGCTGCACGGCGTCGACTTCAAGAAGGGGTGCTATGTCGGTCAGGAGCTGACCGCGCGGATGAAGCATCGCGGGACGGCTCGTAAACGCATCTTGCCCGTGAGCGCGGACGTCGCGCTGCCACCCGCGGGAACGAATGTGTCCTTGGGTGGCACCCCGATCGGTGAGTTGAGAGCATCACACGACCGTCACGGTTTGGCGATGATCCGGCTTGATCGCCTGGGGCAAGCAAAGGAAGCTGATGCCGACGGCGTGGTCATTCGTATCGGCTCGCCCGCCTACCCGCTCATTCTTTCGTCAGGAGACGGCTCATGATGTTGCATCACGTATCCGTCGGCGCACGCGATGTGGCGCGCGCCGTCAAATTCTACGATCAAGCGCTCAAGCCGCTGGGCTACAAGCGTGTTATGGAATTCATGCCGCACGCCGTTGCCTACGGTGTCACCAATCCTGAGTTTTGGGTGCAGATGCCGGCGGACGGAAAACGGCCGACCGTCGGCAACGGCGTCCACATCTCGTTCGCCGCACCGTCACGGCAGGCGGTCAACGCGTTTCACGCAGCGGCCATCAAAGCCGGCGGCAAGAACGAAGGCGCGCCGGGGCCAAGGCCCAACTACGGTCCAAGCTATTACGGCGGCTTCGTCCGCGATCTCGACGGCAACAAGCTCGAGGCCGTGCTGATTGCGCGCCCGGCGCCAGCCAAGGCGAAGGCCAAACCAAAGAAGGCCGCGGCGGCGAAGCGCGGCGGTGCGCGCGCGACGCGGCGCAAATGAAGCAAAAGACACGCTGCGCCTGGCCGGGCGAGGATCCGTTCTACCAGGCGTATCACGACGACGAATGGGGTGTGCCGGAGTTCGACGACCGCGCGCTCTACGAAAAGCTCGTGCTCGACGGTTTTCAAGCGGGCTTGTCGTGGATCACGATCCTGCGCAAGCGAGAGAATTTTCGCCGCGCCTTCGACGGCTTCGTTCCTGAAAAGATCGCGCGCTACACGCCGGCAAAGGTCGCGAAGCTGCTCAAGGACGACGGCATCATCCGTCACCGCGGCAAGATCGAGGGCGCGATCAAGAATGCGCGCGGCTACCTCGAGATCATGGAGAGCGAGCCGGGCGGCTTTGCCGGCTATATCTGGAAGTTCGTCGACGGCAAGCCGGTACAAAACAAATGGACGGCGATGAAGCAGGTGCCGGCCTCAACGCCGATGAGTGAGGCGCTGTCGAAGGATCTCAAGAAGCGGGGCTTCACCTTCTGCGGCCCGACGATCGTCTACGCCTTCGCGCAGGCGGTCGGCATGGTCAACGATCACGTCGTCGATTGCTATCGCCACAAGGAAGTGGCACGGCTGAAGCGCCGATAGTTGAAACGGGGGCGCCCCTTCACTTCGACTTTGGATGCGATTCCATCCACGTCTTCAGAAACGCGGCGCCATCCTTGCTCAAACCGTTTTGCTCGAGGAGTTCGAGCGCGGTTCTTCCCTGGGCGTTTTGGATGTAAGGGTCGGCTCCAGCCTCCAACAAGACTTCGACCACGTCGCGCGTCAGCGCTTTCATCAACGCTGTTTCGCCAGCTGCGTTCTGAGCGTTTACGTCGGCGCCAGCTTTGATCAGAGCCGCGGCAACGTCGGCATGGACTGCGTTCGAGGTGAGCGCGGTATCGCCGTTCTTATCCCTCATATCGACGCGAGCGCCAGCGGCAACCAGGATGTCGACGCACTTGCCACGGTCATAACCCGGCAAGCGATCGGTGTCGCCGAAGCTCGAGGAATTCAGCATCAGCGCCGTCTTGCCTTCGGCATCGTGCGCGTTGACATCGGAATTCTCGTCGGTTTGCGAATTGGAGCCAGGATGCGCCGCCGGCGTCTTGCCCGCTAGGAAAGGGTTCGTTTTAAAATCCAAAATTGCGGAGATCACGTCGGGGGTGCCGGCCTCTGCTCCACTCATCAACAGCGTGTGCCCATCCGCATCCTTAAACTTGCTATCGGCACCGCCGCTGATCAGCCGAGAGACGATCTCGGAGCTACCTGAACGTGCGCCCAGCAGTGCCGCACTCGACAGGACCGACGTCGGCCATTTGGTGTTTGCCGACAGAAGAGCGCCGACCATCTGCGCATCGCTGCGCCTAGCCGCAAGCTCCAACGCCGTATAACGGCTGGGCCAAAGGTCCATCCGGGCCGACGCCGTGAGCGGCGCTCCCGTCGCGATAAGGTCCTTCAACGCCTCAAGTGTGCCGAATTGCGCGATGCCTGGAGCGATCGCAAGGTTTTCCGGCTTCGTGCTTTTGAAATCCCAACTCTCGGCGCGCAAGCTCGGCACTGTTTCGGCGTTGCCATAGAGCCATTTGTTTGTGCCCGCGGCGCGATCGATGGCGTCCTCAAGGTCATGAACTGCATCGGGCATGCCGGCAACCAGGCCGACGTAATCCTTCACGGACTTGGTTCGACCGTCGAATGCGATCGATATCACGTATGTGGGATTGTCCGTGATCGAAGCCGTGTAGTCGTCCAGTAGCGTGAAGAACCTGGCTCGACGAAAGCGCTCGACAAGCCCGTCGACGGCGCGGCGATCGATCGAAGCGTGATGCTCGCCTGGGATCGCTACAAACGCACCGCCTTGATAGGTCACCTTGCCGTCACCGTCGATTTCCACACGGTAACTCGGGCATGTGCCGAAGCAGCCGGTTCGAGCCAGCCCTATGCGAAGCGAGCTTCTGTCCTCGATCTCGGGGAACGGTTGGCCGTAATCCTGGCGGCGCTCAAGCGGATGAATCTGAACGGACGTTTCGATCTTCGCGACCACTGGCTGGCCGTTGCGTTCGAACGGAATGAACGTCCAGCGCCGCGCGATCGCCGCTGCGGCCGTCGCATATTCGGCGCGCTTGTCGGCGGTATCGGCATGGAGCACGTGTCCGTTCTTACCGATGACGATAGTGACGCGGACAGAGCCGAGAAAGTAGTCCTCAGGACTCCCATTCGCCGTGCGGATACTGCCGTAAGGTCCGAGGAAATGATCGAAGCCGCCATCCATCGAGTTCTTGATCGGAACGGCGCTCGGATACGGCACAGCCGGCGTCGGCTTGTGGATCGGTATGTTGAACTGAAATTTCGCAAGGATGGGCGCGGCGATCCGATTGATATCATCCGCCCAATGCGGCTGCAGCGCAACTGCGAGCGCTCCCGCGGCTGCACCGACCGCCAACGCAACAAGCGCGCGAAGAAATCCACCCATGACATCCCCCACGCGCCGTACTTTACACGGTCACTGTCGCCTTGTGGAGCGCAGGCAACCAACTGGCGACTGTAAGGCTCCGCGCTCCCGCCGTTGGGTCCCGACGACTTCAGAACGCCGCGTTGCGTTCGACTTGCGTGTCGGCGCCGTTACTTGGGACCACGAACCCAGCGGTCCGTTTGTGCCGTCAAATCGACAGCCCGCTCGAGCTCGCGCACGACGGCAGGCATGCCGACCATGTCGCCGCCATAGTCCTGTACGGTCATCTCCTTCCCGTCGAAGCTGATCTTCAGGATGCAAGACGGCAGATCGGTCACCTGCGCTGTGTACTCTCGGTAGAGCCAGAAGAAGTTTGCTGCGCGAAATTTGTTGAACAGCGCCTCAACGGCGTCACGCGCGATGGTCGCCTGCTGCGGCCCGGTCACCGCCGTGAACCGAACGCCCTCAAAGCGCACGGTGCCGTCGCCCGCGATATCGACATGGTAGATCGGACACATGCCGAAACATGCCGTACGCGACATGGTGATGTGCAGCGAATGCCAATCTCTTGTCGACGGGAATTCGACTTTGACCGGTGGCCTGTTCTCCGGCGCTTCCGGTTCCGCGGTTGCCGCTTGCGAACCCACCAAGATGATCGATACGGCGGCCAAGGCGCTCAACATTACTTTCATCGCGGCTTTTACCTTCGTGTCTGCAACGCAGACCGTGGCCGAAAACTGAGGCAAAATTAGAGCCCTACAGTTGCGCGACCTTCCGTTCCCCAATGGCCCAGTCGAGAGCTTCGCCGAGGCGATCGCCGCCCCAGAAGATTTCGCCGTCGACCGCGAAGGTCGGCGCACCGAAGATGCCGAGCTTGACCGCCTGCTCCGTTTGCGCGCGTAGCGCATCCTTGCCCGGCTGCGTCTGCGCATCGGCGAGGATCTCGGCAGATTTGAGGCTCAGCGACTCCACGATCCTGCCGACGACCTCGGACGACGAAATGTCCTCGTCGTCTTGGAAATTGGCTGCGTAGATACGGCGCACAAATTCCGGGCACCAACTTGCCTCGCCGTGCCGGCAGGCGATGCGCGCCGCGAGGAGGCCGCTCCTCGGAAAGACGGTGGGCTTCTTCAGCGGCAGGCCCTGGCGCGCGCAGACCCGGGCGAGATCCCGCCACATGTAGGCGCCTTTTGCCGGATAGATATTGAAGGGCGAGTCACGCCAGCCTTGCGCGCCGAAGATCGGCGCCAACAGAAACGAACGCCAGACGACGCGCACGCCTCTTTCTCTCGCGCGCTCCTCAACCGCAAACGCCGCGGCATAGGAATAAGTCGAGGCAAACTCGAACCAGAATTCGACGCGGGCGGTCATGCGTCTCCCATTGGGCTCGCGCGCAAAATCAAATCGACCTCCACTCACCGCATGCGCGTGAGGCCGTCGCTTTCCACTTTGAAC
>WGNJ01000030.1 GCA_016124635.1 Alphaproteobacteria bacterium
CGAGTTCATCGCGCGACGCGTGCTCGGGCGCGACCCGTCGCCCGCCGAGTCGCCGGTAATCCTGGACACCTACGCGAATACGAGTTCGGCCGGATCAGTGATCGCCTTCCACAAATATTCGGACGATCTCAAGGCCGGCGACCTCGGTGTGCTCTGCTCGTTCGGGGCGGGCTACAGCGCCGGCAGCGTGATCCTGAAGAAGGCGGCTTGAACGGCTCAGGTGCCAGAGACAGAGGCCGCGGCGCGCGAGCGTGTCGCCAATGCGACCGCCGCGAAGAACAGCACCGCAGCAACGCCGAGGCCGGCCTCCGTCAATAACAAGCCGCTCGAGCCCCAACGATCCTCGGCCGCGCCGTCGATCACGGTCATGTAGGCGATCGGCACGTTCGAGACGCAAGCGAGCAGATTGTACTTCGTCGCCGCGGCGCCCTTGCCGATCGTCTCGAGCGTCACCGCGCAGAAGGATGCGTAGGTGAAACCCGTCAGGAAGCTGTAGCCCAAGGTGAAAACGACGAACATCTCCGACGTTCGAGGCGCCACGGCCATCGCCGCCGTCAGCGCCGCAAGAAGAACGCCGAAGAGCGCATAGCCCGTCTTGCGATCCATGAGGTCGCTTAGATAACCGCCGATCAACGAGCCGGGGATGGCGACGATGCCGCCCAGCAGTCCGTTCACAAGCGCCACCGTGTCGGCGTCCGCATGCCAATCGCCGGCAATCGCCGACCACAGGTTCGAGGCCGCGCCGGTGCCAACGGGCAAAAAGAAGAGCAGCAACGTCAAGAAGCCAACGCGCGAATAGGCGATCGACCAAACGTCTTTGCCGACGTTGATGAGGCTTTGGCCATAGTGGAGAGATTCCGTCCGCTCGGGCGGCTCCCTCAAAACCAAGAGAGCCAGACCGCACAACAAAGAGAAGATGCCGAGCGAGGCGCCGGCGCTCCACGGCGCGACGTGCTGGGCCATATACAAACCCGCGCCGCCGCCAAGACCGAATCCACCGAGATTGCCTGCCTGAGCCCAGCCGCCCGCGCGCCCTATCTGATGATCGGGCGTCGCATGAGCCATCAGGCGCTCGACCGACATGGCGATCAGGCTCGAGGCGGTGCTCAGGATCACCGCCAGTATCTGTAGCATGCCGAGCGCGCTCGCTTGCGCCGGCACGACGGCGGTCGCGATCAGAGAAACGCCCGTCGCTACGGCGGCGATGACGTACCAGCGCTTGCTCGTCAATGTCGTATCGACGATCGGCGCCCACAATACTTTCCAAGTTTGCGGCACGATATAGAGCGTGACCAGAGCTGAGACTTGCAAGACGCTGGCGCCACCGGTTTCGTGCAGCAAATAGCCGAGCGTGATGGATATGTAGCCGCTTGCGATTCCGAACGGCAGGTAGAGGATCAGGAAGGCTGCCGGATGCGGTGGGCGTTCCTCCGGCGGCAGGTGTACGGTCATCATCGCCTCTCGTCGCGGCCGTCAACGCGACGGTTCGCAACGCTTACACGAAACGGCACAAGGCGCGAAGTGGACGCAAGAGCGCAAACGCGAAGGACACGCTGTCGTGGTGAAGAAGCCTGAACCGAAGCGGAAGAATACGAGCAAGGGCAAGATCAAACCACATGAGGGCGATGAGCTTGCGCTCATGCTTAAGGGCAAGAAGCCCCTTGCCCGCTTTGCGCTCGAGCACAAGAGGCCCAAAAGCATCGCGGCAACCGAGGCGGCCTTCCGGCCGTACGTCGAACGGGGCATCTTGCTGCGCTTCCAGTTCAAGGGGGACGAGTTCGACCGCATCTACTATTGCCGGCCGAGCGAGGAGTGGCGCGTCAAGGTCCTCGAGCTCGTCGACCGCGTGCTCGAACTCGGCGTTCACGACTTCACGATCTACGACCTGCATCGGCTCGACGGCACGTTGCTCGGCTACGACAAGACCGACATCGAGCACTTCGTCGCGACGTGGCGGCGCCATCACCCGGACGATTAAGTCGCAGCCCATCGCTCCTCAGTTGTCGCTGTGGGAAAATTGAAGTGTCGCGCTAGAAGCGAAAGTGACTGTCGCGCTCAACAAAGAATAGTGAAAATCGCGACGCAGCAAACTCACGAGGCGAGTTTCATCCCGCTTCAATCGTTCGAAAGGCGAGATGAACCGCATTCCAGTTTCGATTTGCCGTGATGCCGGAACAATTCATTTCTGTAGCTTTTTTATTGTGCGACGCTCTGTTTCATTGGAATATTAGGCCGATCTCTCGCCCCCGGAGATATCGCAATGACCACCGTCGAACTCGATCATCCCAGCAGCGCAACGCGCGCAAGCTATCTGCGTTGGATCGCTCTCGCTGCCGCCGTTGGCGCCGGCGCGTTCTTCGCGCTCCGTTTGAGCGATACGATCCATGCGCCTGCCGCACATGAGGCAACGAAGACGCAAGCCGCGATCTCGCCGGAACACTGCGCGCAGTTCATCGCCATTGCCAAGGCAGCGTATGGCAGCGACTGGAAGTATCGGCTCGATCCGCGCGACACGACATGCGCCAAGCAAGTGCGCGAAGAGTGGCAGTACGATTGGACGGCGCGCCACCCGATGACGCCGATGCCATCCGGCACGATGAGGATCAACGAACCGTCGCCCACGGTCGACGAGGCGCCGACCACCATCGATTCCCGCATCCGCAGTCCGGAAACCTATTGTCTCAACGTCATCTCACTGGCGCGCACGAAGTACGGCCCGAATTGGGCCACGCAACTGCCGCCGGAAGAAGCGGCGAACTGCGGCGAGGCCATTCGGGCGGCATCGAGCCACTGACCGATCTTGCGGTACTGCCGTAACCTGCGCGGTCGGAGCGTGGGCGGCATCGCTTTCGCTCACGTTCGCGTCATCTGTGTTTCGCGGCTGCAATCTTTCCGTCGAGCCTAACTTGACCGCCAGAAGTTTGCCCTAGCGGCGCCAAAGGTTACCGACTTCCCGGGCCTGATGGTCACATTTGCCCGCATTGCAAAGGAAGCTGCGTTGCCTTAGGCCTCGCCGCCGCCGGATTGGCCTGCGAGTTGAGAAACGACCCGGCGCCCTTTCGAGTGATCTATGGCGGCCAAGCCGGTCTTCTTCGATCCGACAGGTAGACGAGCGCGTCGCGTTTCATTCGTGACATGGACGCTCGCCGTCGTCAGCACAGTTCTTCTGATCGCGTTCGTCGCGAGCGTTCTCATCGTGCCGGTTCTGCCGGGTGTCGACTTCCGGCGTATTCATCCTGTCGCCGTGCGGACCGATGCGCACAAGTCCGTCGTTCCTGCGCTGCTTCGTCGGGCCAACCAATTGGCGGCGGAAGCGCGCGCGAAGGAGCGCGGCATTCCACGAGCGCAACGCGCAAAGACGATGGCCATCACGCCGGCAAGACGACCGCCGCCCGCGCTCCTGCCGGCCAACCGCACCAAACCGCTGACCATCGGTTTCTACGTGAACTGGGATGACAGCAGTTATGCGTCGCTCCGGCGCTCGCTGCAGTCGCTCGATTGGATTGTTCCGGCTTGGCTGACACTCGGCGGCGATGACATGGCGCTGTCGACCGATGTCGATCGAAAAGCACTCGACCTCGTGCACCGGCTCAAGCCAGATATGCCGATCCTGCCGCTTCTGCAAAACTCACAGAACGACGTCTGGGAAGGCGCGGGGCTTGCGAAGTTCCTGGCCGACAAGGACGCGCGCGCCAAGCGCATCCAACAGATCGTCCAATTCGTCGAGCAATACAAACTGCAAGGCGTCACGGTCGATTTCGAAGAGGTGCCGCCCGAGGCGCAGCCGAACTTGCAGGCGTTTATCGCCGAGCTCAACGCGGCCTTCGATCCGCACAAATGGGTGGTAGCGCTCGCAGTCCCGTTCGACGACGACAATTGGAATTATGAAGCCTATGCTGAGCACGCCGACTATCTGGTGCTGATGGCCTATGACCAGCATTGGGCTACCGGGCGAGCGGGCAGTATCGCCGGGCAAAGCTGGTTCGAAGAGAAACTCGACAAGCGCATGGCGCAGCTCGACCCCGACCGGACGATCTTGGCGCTCGGCAACTACGGATACGACTGGGTCAAAGGACAAGAGGCGACCGACCTGACATTTCAGGAGTCCGTGCTCGCCGCGCGCGACTCCGAAGCCGAGATCAGCTTCGACGACGAAACGCTCAATCCGCACTTCTCCTTCGTCGAGGACGACGGCAAGGCGCACGACGTTTGGATGTTGGACGGCATCACCACGTTCAATGAGATTCATGCCGCGGATCCATACAAGCCCGCCGGCTACGCTTTGTGGCGCCTGGGGTCCGAGGACCCCAGCGTGTGGAGCGTCCTCGGCAAACCCTATGATGCGGGCGCGCCAGCGGCACTTCGCACGCTCGCAATGGGCGAGGACATCGACTTCGAGGGGACCGGCGAGATCTTACATATCCTCGCCGAGCCCGGTGCTGGAGCGCGCACGTTCGAACTCGAGAAGGACACGGGCGATATCGTCGATGAGGCCTACACCAATCTGCCCACATCGTTCGTCATTCAGCGGCTTGGAGCGGCCAAGGGCAAAGTGGCGCTGACGTTCGACGACGGCCCCGACCCCGTTTGGACGCCGCAGATTCTTGATATCTTGAAGGCGAAGAAGGTGCCCGCCACGTTCTTCATCATCGGTTCGAACGCGCAAGCAAATCCGGACCTCGTCCAACGTGAGATCGACGAGGGGCACGAAGTCGGCAACCACACCTTCACGCATCCGAACCTCGGCGAGGCGCCGAGCGGGATCGTGCAGCTCGAGATCAATGCCACGCAACGGCTCTTCGAAGCTCTGACCGGCCGGTCGATGCGCTTGTTCCGTCCACCCTATTTCGGAGACGCGGAGCCGACGACGCAAGACGAAGTCGTTCCCGTCGAGATCGCGCAGCAGATGGGCTACGTCACGGTCGGGCTGCGGGTCGACCCCGACGACTGGCAGCAGCCGTCGGCCAGCGACATCATCTCGCGCACGCTGGCGCAAGTGACCAATCCCAACCCCGAAGAGCGCGGGCAGATCGTGCTGCTGCACGACGCAGGCGGAGATCGTTCGCAGACCGTCGCCGCCCTACCCGCTCTTATCGACACGCTGCGCGCGAAAGGCTTCTCGATCGTCCCGGTATCCGAGCTCGCGGGCTTGTCACGCGATCAAGCGATGCCGCCGTTGCCGCCGGGGGCCTTCGAGGTCGTCGCAGCACGGCCGATCTTCCTCTTTCTGGGCTGGCTCGGCCACACGCTCCATTGGCTCGTACTTGCAACGATCGGGCTTGGCTTCGCCCGTCTCATATTCTTGTGCGGTCTCGCACTCAGAAACGCTTACATCGAGTCTCGCCGCCGTGTCCCCGCGTTCGAGATTCAGCCTCTCGTCTCCGTCCTCATTCCCGCCTTTAACGAAGCCAACGTGATCGGCTTCTCGATCGACCGGATTCTCGCCAGCAGCTACCCGAACCTCGAAGTCATCGTCATCGACGACGGCTCAACGGACACGACCTCGGAAATCGTCCGCCAGCGTTGCGGCGACAATTCTCGCGTGACTTTGATCACGATCGCGAACAGCGGCAAAGCGACTGCGGTGAACACAGGACTTGCACGAGCGCGCGGAGAGATCGTCGTCGCGCTCGACGCCGATACGCAGTTCGAACCCGAGACGATCTCGCGCCTGACACGCTGGTTCGCCGATCCGAAAGTCGGCGCCGTTGCCGGCAACGCCAAGGTCGGTAACCGCGTCAATATGATGACCCGCTGGCAAGCGCTCGAGTACATCACGGCGCAGAACTTGGAGCGACGCGCCCTCGCAGCGATCAATTGCGTCACCGTGGTTCCCGGGGCCGTCGGTGCATGGCGACGGCGCGTGCTCGACGATCTCGGCGGCTTCCCGGCCGACACATTGGCCGAGGACCAAGACTTGACGATCTCGGTTCAGCGCGCGGGCTGGCAGGTGATGTTCGACGCGGAAGCGATCGCCTGGACCGAGGCCCCAGATACGCTGAAGGGACTTGCGCGGCAACGCTTCCGCTGGGCCTACGGAACGCTGCAGTGTCTGTGGAAGCACAGCGGCGCCGTGCTACGTCCGCGATATGGCACGCTTGGGCTCGTCGGGTTGCCGCAGGTTTGGCTCTTTCAGATTCTGTTTGCGGTCATCTCGCCGCTCGTCGATCTCATGCTCGTTTGGCAATTGATCGGCACGTATATCGATTACCTGCAGCACGGCGCGCTGTTCAGCCCGAACAATCTGATCGAGACCGGCGCCTACTACGCGATCTTCATGCTTGTCGACATCGGCGCGGCGTTGATCGCCTTCGCGCTCGAGCGCGGTGAGGACCGCAAGCTGCTGTGGTGGCTGACGCTGCAGCGCTTCGGCTACCGCCAGATCATGTACTACGTCGTTCTGAAATCGCTCGGCACAGCAATGACGGGACCATTCGTCGGTTGGGGCAAGCTCTCGCGCAAGGCGACGGTCAAGGCTGCATAGACCTACTTAGATACCATTGACATTCAGATACCGTTGGTATCTACTCATACAATGGCAGCGTTGAGACTGAACCGCGAGCAACAGGTCGAGCGCAATCGAGCCGCGCTTCTCGCGGCCGCGCGCCACGTCTTTCTGGCCAAGGGATATGC
Organism: Alphaproteobacteria bacterium; assembly: GCA_016124635.1. Classification (GTDB taxonomy): domain Bacteria; phylum Pseudomonadota; class Alphaproteobacteria; order Micropepsales; family Micropepsaceae; genus SZUA-430. The sequence continues at coordinate 6,634 of WGNJ01000030.1, forward strand.
CGGCGCGAGCCTCGACGCGATCACGGCCGAGTCCGGTTTTTCGAAGGGCGTCGTCTATTCGCAATTCGCAAGCAAAGGAGATCTGTTCCTCGCGTTGCTCGAGGAACGGATCGCGCAGCGCGCGGCGCAGAATGAAAAGGTTGCAGCGGGACTATCGGGCGCCGCGGGCGTCGCCGCTTTGATCCGCGCGGGCTCTCGCGACAGCGAGGCCGAGCCCGGCTGGGCTCAATTGCTCGTCGAGTTTCGGGCACAAGCGGCACGCGACCCGGAACTCAACGCGCGCTATGCCGCGCTCCATAATCGGACGCTAGAGCGCCTCGAAAAAACACTAGCGGCGTTGCATGCGCGCGCTGGGCGCAAGCCGCGGCGACCACTTCGCGTTATGGCGGAACTGATCCTCGCGTTTGCCACGGGCATTCCGCTGGAGCGCGCGGTGAGGCCGAACGCGCTCCCCGAGGATCATGTGAAGGCGATGCTGATCGCCGCATTCGGTCTCTCGGACTGAGTGGAACGCGCGATGACGACTTTCTCGGAGCTTCGTTCAGACCTGCAGCGTCAAATCATGGCGGGCATGCCGGAGCATATTGCGCGACTCAGCTGGCAAACGAACGCCATCAAGACCCGCCAGCAAGCCGCTCTTCGCCGGCTCGTGGCCAACGCGAAGACGCACTCGCCATTCTATCGCAGGCGCCTAGCGCACATCGATCCAGCGACAATCATGCTCGACGATTTGCGGGACATTCCGACCATTACCAAACACGAGATAATGCAGAACTTCGACGAGCTGGTGACCGACCGCCGGATTTCGCGCGCCTTGGCGGAAGCGGCCCTTGCCGCGACCAGCGATGAACCGAAGCCGTTACCGGGTGGCCGTTTTGCTATGGCGACGGGTGGAAGCTCGGGAGAGCGTGGCGTCTTCGTGTTCGACCGCGAAGCCGTGGTTCAGATTTACTCCGCGTTGGTGCGCTGGAGCGCGCGTGCATCGGCGCAGACCGGCTCGATCCGCGCCGCGTTCGTTGCAGCCGGCAGCGCCGTTCACTCGACTGCATTCGGCGTATCGTTGACCCAAGGCGGCCGCTTGCCGCTGGAGTTCACGCCCGTGCCGGCAACGCTGCCGATCAGCGAGATTGTGGCAAAGCTCAACGCTCTCCAACCGGGCGGTCTCTTCGGTTATCCGAGCATGCTGTATCGGCTTGCCGCCGAGGCCGAGGCCAAGCGGCTGACCATTGCGCCGAAGATAATCACCTGCACGGCGGAGACCTTGGGTGCGGAACAACGGCAGTCGATTTCGTCGACCTTCAATGCGCCCGTGACCGATACGTTCGGTTCCACCGAAGGCCTCATCGGAGTCTCGGCGCCGAACGATTCCGTCCTCGTCTTCAACAGCGATCTTTGCATCATCGAACTCGTCGATGACGACAATCGGCCTGTTCCAATGGGAACACCGTCGGCGAAGGTTCTGATGACAAATCTTTCGAATTTGATCCAACCTCTGATCCGCTACGAGATGAACGATTGCTTCGTGCAGCAACCCTTCGCGGCCGAGCACGGGCATCTGCGCGCCATTGTCGAAGGGCGTGCCGACGAGTTGCTGCACTACGGTGGCGTTGACGTTCATCCGCTCGCGGTGCGCGGGGTGATGGTCAAGACGCCGGGCGTGCTCGACTATCAGGTGACGCAAACCGCCTGCGGTATCGACGTTGCGGTGCTGGCGGAAGTCGATGTCGACCTGCCGAGACTCCGGCAGCAATTGGTCGACGCGCTGCGAAATGCCGGGCTTGCGCAACCCGAGGTCAACGCGCGAAGGACCTCCGCCCTCGAGCGGAACGCGTACAGCGGCAAGCTCCGGCGGTTCATCCCGCTCAAGCGCGCGGCCTGATCGAGGGACGCGCCCCGCGAGAAAAGCGCGCGCGGCCCCCCTTTCATTTGCATTTGGCGGATTGCGCCTGCGACCGAGGCACGGGTTGCCTCGCACACCCGCCCCGCGCCATGTTCGCGGACCGACCGGGGGATTTCGCCATGCGCACGCCGCTCATCTATGCCGCCGCCGCTTCCGTGATCTGCGGAATCGCGTGGGCAGGCGACCGGCCGGCAGATCACCCGTTCCTGCGCGAGGTCGCTGCGGACGTCAGCGCGAACGCGTTGCACGATACGATCGCGAAGCTCGTCTCGTTCGGGACACGACACACGATGTCGGATACGGCGTCGCCGACGCGCGGGATCGGCGCGGCGCGACGGTGGGTGAAAGCTCAATTCGAGGCCATGAGCGACAAGTGCGGCGGTTGCCTCAAGATCGAAACGCCGTCGCAGACGGTGACGGGTGAGCGCATACCGAAACCCACGGAAGTGATGGACGTGCTTGCGATCCTCCCCGGAACCAGCGATCCGGATCGTGTGATCGTCATTTCCGGTCATCTCGACTCGCGCGTGACGGACGTCATGAACGCGACGAGCGATGCGCCTGGCGCGGACGACGACGGTTCAGGCACGGCCGCGGTGATCGAGGCCGCGCGCGTCCTCTCCGGACGCAAGTTTCCAGCGACGCTCGTTTTCGCGGTTTTGTCGGGCGAGGAACAGGGTCTCTATGGCGGCAAGATCCTCGCCGCCTACGCCAAGGATCACGAGTGGCAGGTCGAGGCGCAGTTCAACAACGACATCATCGGCAATTCGCACGGCGAGAACGGCGAGCATAAAGACGGCTACGTGCGCGTGTTCTCCGAAGGTACGCGCTCGCTGGAAACGCCGGAGCAAGCCACAAGGCGCCGTTACAACGGCGGCGAAGTCGACAGCCCCTCGCGGAATCTGGCGCGCTTCGTCGCCACGCTGGCCGAGCGCTATACGGACGGCTTCAAGGCACGCATGATCTACCGCACCGACCGCTTCAGCCGCGGCGGCGATCAGGTGCCGATGTTGGGTGCCGGCTATCCGGCCGTTCGCTTCACCGAAGCAATCGAGAACTACACCCGCGAGCATCAAGACGTGCGCAAGGAGAACGGCGTCCAATACGGGGATGTGCTCGAAGCGATCGACTTCAATTACCTCGCGCAGGTGACGCGATTGAACGTGGTCGCGATGGCGGCGCTCGCGAAGGCGCCCGCTCCTCCGCTCAACGTCAAGATCGAGGGCGCGGTGACATACAACACAACGCTGAAATGGACGCCAGTGCCGGGAGCCGCAAGCTATCGCGTCTGGTGGCGCGATACGACGGCGCCGGAGTGGACCAACAGTCAGATGGCGCGCGATCCGAACACCGCAACACTCGAGGGCGTCAACATCGATGACTGGTTCTTCGGCGTGTCGTCTATATCAACCGATGGTTACGAGAGCCCCGTCGAATTCCCGGGGCCGGCCGGCGCCTTTGTCAACGCTTCTCCGCCGCCGGAAGGACCAAAAGGGCATTAATTGACGGCGGCAAATCCGATTCAAATTTGAACATATGACGGATCGATGACGCGCGGGGTGCCGAAAGGCGGCCTGGCGCTTAACCGGCACTTCATCGCACGCAAGGAAGAATGCCGGCTCTGGCAGGGATCTTCGCGATGCGCTTCTTCTTCGCAATGGTGGCGGCCGTCCTTATCGGCGGCGACGCCCTCGCAACTCCGACGTCCTTCGGCTCGTGCCGGAACGAAAGCACCGTCGCCTTCAGCGCGCAAGTTGCCGCGTGCTCCGCATTGATTACCAGCGGAAAGCTTTCGAAGGATAATCTCGCGCTCGCCTATAAGCGCCGAGGACGCGCTTATCTCGATCAACACGATTTCGATCGGGCCATCGCCGACAACAGCAAGGCAATCGAGCTGAAGCCGGACTTCTTCGACGCGCTGGGAAACCGCGCCATTGCCTACGAGGCCAAAGGAAATCTTTTTGGTGCGTTCGCTGACACAGATACCGTCGTCAGAATGCGCGGCAGCGCCAGGGACCACTTCGACCGCGCTAGCGTGCTGCTGACGATGCACAATTATGCAGCCGCCGTCTTCGACTTCGGCCAGGCCATCAAACTCAAACCCGACTATGTGGAGGCGCTGACGAACCGCGCCTACGTGTACAAAACTGCACGGCGCTATGAGTTAGCGCTCGCCGATCTGGATCGGGCGGTTGCGATACGTCCGAATGCAACGACCTACACAATACGCGGTGACGTACACCTCGGTATGCACAATACGGCGGCAGCGGCGCGGGACTACACGTCAGCCCTTCGGCTGCAGCCCAACCTCGCTGCGGCTTATCTCGGCCGCGCCCAAGCCAACGCCGAGGCAGACGACGTCTCATCGGTCGAGGCTGCGAACGCGCTAGAGGATCTTGTCGATCTGTCCCGGCCGCATGCGGTTTCACCCGGCGCCGGAGCGCCGATCGCCTTGCAAGACCTGCAACACGCGATTGAACTCGAGCCGCAAAATGTGGCGGCGTATGGCTATCGTGCCATCCTCTTGCACCACCTTGGCCAAGACGATTTGGCGCTCGCAGACTACGCACGCATCATCGCTCTCGAGCCATCGAATGCGTTCGCCTATGGCAATCGGGCCGTGATCTACATCGGCAAGAAGCAATTCGCGAAAGCGATTGCCGATCTGGATCGCGCCATCACTATTGCGCCCTACCCGGCGGCGTTTGCGATGCGCGCGATGGCCCGCTTTAAGCAGAAAGCATATGACCTGGCGATTGCCGACTACTCCCAAGCACTGGAAATGGCGCCAGCCCCGGACCTCTACCTTGCGCGGTCGGAGGTGTTCCGCGCCAAGGGGCGAAGCTTCATGCCGAAGGCTCGCGCGGATATCCAGGCCGCAATGCGGGCAGCGCCGAATTCGGGCAGACCCTACCTGTATCTTGGTGTGATCGACTATCAGGCGCGCGACTATCCTTCCGCCCTCAAGAGCTTCGAGATCGCCGCTCGCTACGAGACGGCGCTCGATGGCGGCCGCGGCATGATAGTCCCAGAGGCTCGCTATCTGCGCGGTCTCACCTTGAAGGCGCTCGGACACAAGGCCGAAGGTCAAGCCGACATCGATGCAGCACGCGCCGTTTACGCAAAGATCGACCAGCTCATCGAAGCGCGCGGCATTCGGCGCGACAGGTCTCGATCGCCTGTCCGTCGGTTGGTTTCCCAGACGCAGCCGACAAGCGGCGGCGACCCATGTGGACTTAGCGGGAGACTTGGCTTTGAGGCACGTCTGAAATCCTGCACTACTTTCGTTGAGGCGGCCGTATCTGGAACCGTTCGCGCCGACGCGCTCATGCAGCGCGCAATGCTTTATTCCAGCGCCAACGATTGGCGAAAGGCGCGCTCAGACTACGCCGAGGCTATCAATCTCGTTCCCAAGAACGCGCGCGCGCATGCCGGACTGGCCGAGTCGTCGGCCGGCGGAGGCGATTTGGCGGGAGGGATCGCCGCCTACAGCGATGCAGTGGCGCTTGAGCCCAACAATGCGACTTTCCTCGCGCGGCGTTGCTGGATGCGAGCGCGCCTCGGCCGTGATCTCGGTGCGGCGCTTGCGGATTGCGAACATGCACTGGCCATTGAACCTGGCGCGGATTATCTGCTTGGCGCGCGCGGCTTTGCCCATCTCGCACGAAAAGAATACTCCGCTGCGATCTCCGACTATGACGCTGTGCTCCGCTTGACGCCGCCGGGCGTTCCCGCCGACCCGTACGCCCTGTTTGGACGTGGCCTTGCGAAGCAACGCCTCGGCCAGGGCGCTGCGGCAGGCGCCGACTTGTCCGCGGCCCGTGCGATCGATCCCGCGGTCGCGAAAGAGTACGCAGCCTGGGGCTACAAACCTTAACCTCTCGCACGTCGCCGCCCTGTTCCCCCAGGCACAAATTGATTCAAATTTGCTCCGTATATTCGCGGCGCGACTAACCAGTGTTTGATGTCCCGGCGGCACGATCCGCCGCCCACGCGGCATTGGGAAATTCGTGATGCGGGTTCTGACGGCGACCATTGCCGCTTTTTTTGTGTGCGGCGGCATCGCTGCCGCCAATCCTCTTCAAGACGGCGAGATCAATCCGTGTCTTGCGAGCGCCGATCGGCCGTACTCAGAGCACATGATCGCGTGCAACGAGACGATCGCCGCACAGACTCCACTGAAGACACACATCGATGCACGCATGGAGCGCGCGAAACTCTACATGAGCGTCGGCAACTGGCGTCGTGCGCTCGCCGACTACATGGAGGTCGTGCGCCGCGATCCGACGTATGCACCGGGCTATGCGGCACTCGCGGAAGCGCGGGCTTTCGGCGGCAACATGGCCGGCGCGATCGCCGAATATAGCCGGGCGATCAAGATCGAACCGACGAACGCAAGCTTCTGGATACGCCGTTGCTGGATGCAAGCGCGCCTGGGCCGCGACATGCCCGCTGCAGCTTCCGATTGCGAGCACGGTCTCGCTCTCGATCCCACCGCCTATGCGGGACGCGGCGTGCAGGCGTTCATCCACTTGCTGCAGCACAACTATCAAGCGGCGATCACAGAGTTCGACGGCGAGCTTACTCTGGCCGCCACGGATCTTCGTGCCCGTGCCTATGCTCTCTACGGACGGGGCATCGCAAAACTCTCAGCCGGGCGGGACGACGGCCACGCGGACCTCGCCAGCGCTCAGCGCCTCGATCCGACAATCGGCGATCAATACAGGACGTGGGGCTTCAGCCGCTAAGGCTTTGCTGGCCAAGGCGCCACCGGGCGTCTAAGAGTCGACGTTACCCAAACAATTGAAAACCGAGGGAACGTCATGGCGATCGATTTCGAGATTCCGGCCGAAGCGCAAGCAATCCGCGAGAAGGTGCGAAAGTGGGTGCATGACGAATGCATCCCGGCCGAGAAGAAACTGATCGCCGGCGACGACTATAAGACTGTTCTTGCGGGCTTGCGCAAGAAAGCCCGCGCGCAAGGCCTTTGGTGCCCCTTCATTCCGAAAGAACATGGCGGCATGGGGCTTGGGCCGTTGGCCAACGCGCTCGTCCAGATGGAGCTCGGCCAGAGTTACCTCGGCGCGTTGTCGATGAACACGCAAGGTCCCGACGACGCGACGATGCTGACGCTACTTGAGCACGGCACGGAATATCAGAAAGAAAAATTCCTGAAGCCGCTGCTGAACGGCGAAAAGCGCATCTGCTATTCAATGACCGAGAAAGCGTCGGGCGCGGACGCAACCGGTATGCAGACGCGTGCCGACAAGAAGGGCAACGACGGCTACGTTCTCAACGGCGAAAAGTGGTTTTCGAGCGCGGCGAGCGTTGCCGACGTCGCGCTCGTGATGGCGAAGACAGATCCCAATGCGCCGCGCCATCAACAATTCTCGACGTTCTTGGTGGAGCTCCCGAATCCCGGCTATCGCATCAAGCGCAACATCCCGACGATGGCGCTCGAAGGGCCGCTGTCACACATCTTGGGCGGCGGGCACGCGGAGATCGAAATCAAAGATCTCGAAGTGCCGGCGGAGAATTTGCTCGGCGGTGAGGGCAAAGGCTTTTCGATGGGCCAGCACCGCTTGGCGTATGGCCGCCTGCGCCACGGCATGCACAACGTTGCGATGGCACAGCGCGCGCTCGACATGGCGGCGGCGCGGGTGACCGAGCGCTCGACGTTTGGTCGGCCATTGGCCGAACGGCAAGCCGTGCAATTCATGCTGGCGGACTGCGCCAGCGAACTCTACATCGCCAGGCTGATGCTGCTGCACATTGCCTACAAGGCGGAGCGCAAGATGAACCTCAGGCAAGAGAACGGCATTGCCAAGGTCTATCTCGCCAACATGGTGCACAAGGTCGTCGACACGGCGATCCAGCTGCACGGCGCGCTCGGCTATTCGCGCGATACGCCGCTTGCGGCTTGGTACACGCATATTCGCTCGCAGCGTTTGGTCGACGGGCCGGACGAAGTTCACCGCTGGACCACCGGGCGCAACGTCATCAAGGCGTTCAAGGCAACCGGCACGACCGCAGGCGCCTGCGGCGGCGATTTGCTGTGATCAGAGATGCCGGCTTTTTCGCAGCCGGGCTCGCGCTCGGCTGCGCCGTTGCACTTGTGGTTCTGAGCCGCGTCGATGTTTTCATGCCCTGGGATCAGGCGACACAGGCGCAACTCGCATCGCTTTCGACGAAGGATCTCGGTCGCGTGCTGATGGGCCGGGTCGGGGCCCGTTTCATCCAGGGACGTGGGCCTGATGATGGGGCTGTCTTCTACGACGCGCCGAAGCCATACAGCGCGTGGCTGTGCAGGGCAAATCGGTACTTCATCGCTTCCAAAATCGTGCGGGGCTACGAAGAGAGTGCACAAGAGTTTTGGGATGACGATCTGCAAGTGAAGCAAATGTATGGGGTTTGGAAGCGGCCCACGGCTCCCGACGACCCCACACTCGCTCGCGAGACAGCTTGTGCGAAGTACCACGACTTCGACCACCTCATTTATGAAAGCACCGCCCTAACGGCCGAGCGTGCCGTCTACGTGATGGATGTCGCATCGCAGCAGGCCCGAAGCGGAAGAGTTTCGTTCGCGATCGCATGTAAAGACGAACGCCGGATTCCGGACAAGCCATGCGATGCCGCCGCGATCCTAAGAGATTTTGATCTAAAGAGAATCTATCAGGTTTGGATGGAGAAGGAGATCAAGGACAAAGATTCTTATGAGCGCGTCGATCAAATTTTCGCAGAGCCACCCTCGGACTCGAAGGGCTGCCCAGGCGGTTGGGACGACCTGTCCTTCAGAGTCCGTGATGTTCAACATATCGGGAAACAGAGCATTAGCGAAGCTGATGTGGAGTCGATCGATGTCCTTCTGGGTTGCGTCGACTAGGCGGCAGTCGACAGCCTCGACCCGTAACCCGGGCGATTTGCTTTAACCAGAAACGACTCCTGCCAACGTCACCTCCGCCCGCGCGGGGGTGACGATTTGTGCCGAGCGCTGAGTCTCCGATGCCCGGTTCCGCGTTCCCATCTTGGTCAATTGACAGTTTTGGCGCCGACTGCAACCGTGGCCGCAGCAATCGGGGGAAGAGATGTTGCCGCAAGAGTTGCTGACGCCTGAAGTCATCGCGAGCTTCCTCACCCTCACCTTCCTCGAAATCGTTCTGGCCGGCGACAATCTCGTTCTGATCGCCATTCTGTCGGGCAAATTGCCCGTTGCAGAGAGGCCGTCAGCGCGGCGCTTCGGCATCGCGGCCGCGGTCATCACGCGCCTCGGTCTCCTTTTCACCCTGTTCTACTTGGCTCATCTACAGGCGCCGACAACGCTCAACTTGCCAGGCGGGGTCTCAGTCACGATCACGCCGCGCGAACTCGTGCTGGCGGTCGGCGGCTTGTTTCTCATTTGGAAATCGCTCAGCGAAATCTCGGCCTTGTTTCGCGACGGCGGCCATGTCGAGAGGAAGAACGCGGGCGCGCGGCCGTGGAGCCATACCTTCTTCTGGACCGTCGTGCAGATCGCACTCTTCGACATCGTGTTCTCGCTCGACAGCGTGATCGCCGCAATCGGCATCGCTCAGCGCGTCGAGGTGATGGCGGCGGCGATCGTCTCCGCCGCGTTCATCATGCTCTTCCTCGTGAACCCGATATCGAACTTCATCGACCGTTTCATCATCGTGCGGTTGGTCGCGCTCAACTTCTTGACGCTGATCGGCTCGCTGCTCATCGCGCAAGCGATCGGGATCGACATACCGCGGATCTACTTCTACGAGGCGCTGGCCATCGCGGTTGTCGTCCAAATCTTGGCGTTGATCATCCGCACTTGGTCGGCCGGAACGCGGACGTCCGCGCTGACGCTCGCATTTCTGGCACTCGTCGCCGTGGCAGCGGCAGTGCTCTACATGAATAAAGAGGCCGGAGCGCCGCAACGCGTCGAGTCGATCGTGGTGCAGGCACTTACCGATCTCGAAAAGATACTGGCGGCGCTGGTCGACTGGGTGCGTTCGCTGCTCTGAGCGTTGCGACGAAGATCGAGAACTGCCGCGCTACTCTGGTGATGCAGGGGCGCCGCGCCAAGGCGTGATCCGGGGAATCCAGCGCGGCACGTGCTTGCAGAATTCTTCGTATTCATCGCCGAAGGTGCCACGAAGCGTCGGCTCCTCGTAGAGCGTGACGAAGAGATGGAACGCCAGCCATACGATCAGTCCGTAAAGGACGAGATCGAGACTCGCAAAGATCAACGCTTGGCCGAAGATTGCCGACAGAACGCCGACGTACATGGGATTGCGGACGTAGCGATAGAGCCCGCCCACGACGAGATGCTTGGTCGGAAAGATGGGCGCCGGCGTGCCCAGGCCTTTGATCGCAAACCGCGCGAAAGAATCAATCAAAATCAGTGTGCCAGCCGCCGCGAGTAGGCCGCCAACGATCTTGGCGACCGGCGAGGCAAACCCGAGCCCTTGAACACGCCATCCGAGCAGCCACCACGGCATGACGCCGGCCACGACGAACGGCGCCAAGAAGAAGAAAATGATCGTGCCGAATATGGCTGCTCCACGCCGCACGGCGCCTACCTCATTTCTTCATAGCCCGCCGAGCCGTTTCAGCTCTCGCGGTCAAAGCACCGGGCTATCTTCGCCGAGCATTTCGCGGCGGATGATCTTCACTGGAACCAGGCCGGCGGCGAGAAAACGATCGTGGAACTCGGTCAGTGAGAACCTGTCGCCGAGCTTCTTCTTGTAGTCGTCCCGCAGCTTCAAGATTTCGAGCTTGCCGATCGTGTAGTTCAAATAACCCGGATCGACGGTGCCGCGCAGTGCCTCTCGATGTGCTTCGGGCTCGGGCGAGCCGCATTCCTTCATGAATATATTCTGGGCATCTTCGACACTTTTCCCGCGGGTGTGCATCTCGAGCGACGAGACAAAACGGCAATCCCGCAAAAGCGCGTCTTCGATTTGGGCGATACGCGTCTTCGGATCCGCCCCGTTCAACCCCTGCTCCACCATCATCTGCTCGGTGTAGTGCGCCCAACCTTCGGTCGTCGATTGCGCATGCGTCATCTTCCGCGCCAGCGACCACTCTCGATGCGCACGGCGCGTCAGATATTGCACGAAGTGTCCGGGCCAAACTTCATGCGCGGAGATGATTTCGAGGCCGGCGAAATAATAAGCCTGAAGATATTGCTCGAGCTTGTCGGGCGAGAGACCAGCATCGGGCGGCGAGACGTAGTAGAAGGCCTCAGTCGAACGGCGCTCGAATGGCCCCGGCGAATCCATTGCAGCCGCCGTCGTGGCACGCCGGAAGCCCGGCGTCTCTTCGACCGTCGGCATCAGCCGGCTGGGGATCGTGATAATGCGATGCTGCTCGACGAACTGGCGCAGGGCCGCGAGCTGATCGCGCGCGGTCGAAATCAAAGTTTCCGGCGTCGGATGCTGCGCGCGGATCTCTGTGACGACCTCCTCGACGCTCTTGTTTGCATCGTAATCGTGCGCCGCTTGTTTAAGCGCGGCTTGATCCTTGTGCAGTTGTGCGTAGGCGATATCGAGGAGCGCGGCTGGCGGCGTATCGACCATCTCCTTGTCGGCGAGGCGCTGCGCGAAGATGTCGGCGCTAAGCGCGAAGGTCCCGTCGGCTTGTGGCAGCAGGTCCTTTTCGAGATACGTCTGGTAGTCCTCAAGAGCTGCGATCACGGCATTGTTCGCAGCCTCGAACTCGCGCTGGAGCTTGCGGTTCTTGACGCCGCGGAACGCCTCGACAGTGCCCGTCCGGAAGAAATTGATCGAGCCTTTGATGTTGCGCATCGCAATCTCGACAAAGGCTTTCGGCGGGTGCGTTATGTTCGCCTTGCCGGCGGCGAGCATTGCCGGGATCAGCTTCTCGCGCGCAATCGCGGCGCGCATCCGAACGGCAGGCGGCGCGAAATCGCGATGGACGAGGCCGAACACCGATGCGGTGGCCGTACCGGCATAGATGTTGGGGTTCTTGCGCCAATATTGGATGGTCTCGAGATCGAGCAGCTCGCCTTTGATGTTCGCGACCAAGACATCGCGCTCGTCGCGCTCACGATCGCTCTTAGGGTTGGCGTCTTCGAAGGAGCGCAACGCTGCCTTTAGCCTCCGGATATCCGCCTCGTAGCCGGCGGCTGAGAGATCGTCGACCTTTCTGTCATATGTATGGATGCCGGCACGGGTTGCGCTGATCGGATGGGTGCGGAACTGCTCGTCATAATAGGATTGGACGAGCGCCGCGAAGGAATGGGTGCGAGATCTGGCGTCCGCTGCGTGTATTGCTGCAACTGCACACAGCGCGATGATCGAGGTTCTAATCAACGTCTTGGCGCGCATCGGCAGATCCCTTCCCTTTGGTGGGCAGATGATCTCCGAAATTCGTGCCTTCGTCGACAGCCACGCTTTTGAAACAGGTTGGCATGCGGACCGAGTTGGCTATGCTCAGGCTCAGCGCCGCCTTGCGGCATTCACGAGCCGGGACCCGAGACGTACGATGCACAATCCCTGGCTTGTCATTCTCATCGGTGCCGCCTGCGTCGTGGTGCCGATGCTGATCTCGCACTGGGAAGCCGCACGGATTGCCAAGCCCGGAAGCTTGCGCGACCGCATGCAAACGAGCGTGCGAAGCGAGCCACACGCCTCCTATTTCGTCGCCGGAATCCGGATCGGCATCGAGATCGCCGGCGTCGTGCTCATCGCGATCGGGATCATGCGCATGCTCGGCGTGCTCGCCTAACGGCACGGGCTACGCCAGCGGGCGGACCGTCGCGATCTTGAACGTGCGCGTGATGCCGTCGTGCTCGGTGATCGAGAGATATTCACCCTGCTTGATCGTGTGCTTGTCGAGCTTGAAGACCGGCTCGTCGTCGTCGGTGTCATGGTTGTCGTAGTCGAAGATCCAGCCCTTGCCGCGATGGATCAGCCGACCGTTCTCGTCGTCTTGACCGGGGGCGAAGTGGCGCACCATGCAGGCGCCTTTGACCTCCTGCCAGGCCTTGGCGTCAAGGAGACCGTTCGCATCGAGCGGCGCCACGAACTCGTAACCGAAATGCGGATCGCCGTCCGGATGCTCTTTCGAGCGTGCGAGTTCGAGGTGAATGCGGGACAGTCTCATTTGTTTTTCTCCTGAAGATCAGTGTGCGAGGAAGACCGGCATCGTCGCGTTGGCCAGAATATGGCGCGTCACGCCGCCGAGCGCGATCTCGCGCAAGCGACTGTGCTCGTAACCGCCCATCACGAGAACGCCGGCGCCCGAGTTTTCCGCAGCGTCGATCAGCGCGGACGCGGTACCTTGCGAACCGGGATTGATGCCGTGCTCGACGACTTGCAGCCCGTGCAGGCTCAAATAGTCGCGCAGGCGATCCAGTTGCACCGTGTCGATCGGACCCGTCGAGACGTTGAGGATCTCGATCGAATCCGCGCGTTTCAAAAGCGGGATGGCGGCGGAGATCGCGTGGGCCGCAGCCGCGCCGCCATCCCAACCGATCGCAACCTTTGTGCCGGCAATTTTTGCCACACTACGCGGCACCAGCAGGACCGGCTTGCGCCCGTTGATCAGCGCGGACTCGAGCGCGGCGCGCAGGCCGACCTCTTGCGCCTCGGCCGGGCAGTCGAAGAGCACGAGATCAGACAGGCGCGCCTCGTCGGCCACGACATTGTCGATCACGCCTTCGCGGATTGCGAAGGTCCCGCCCATACCTGCCGCGCGCGCCGGCGCCTCGACTGCGAGACCGGCCTCCTTTGCGGCCTTTTCGAATGCGCTCTTAGCTGCCGCGGCGGCGGCGCTCGCCGCATTACGCGACGCGTCAATGACGTCCTGAACGACGTTGGCCGAGATGCCGTCGCCCAGATACGGAATCACTTCCGTCGGGTCAGGCCGGATGAAGAGCGCCGACACGTGACTCGCGAATGTCTTGGCGAGCTCGAAGCCGTGCCGTAGCACCGTGGCGTCACGCGCCGTCCCGACGAGGGGGACCAGAATTTTGCGATAGGCCATCACGGCTCTCCTTGCCTTGCGGGGACCCTAGCGCCGCGCAGACTAGTCGTTCCTTGAGGTGAATCAAGGAAGAGCGGACCGCCGAACCACCCGAAGGAAACGCGCCTGAAAAGGTGCGGTTGCAATCCCTTTCGCAATCAGCGCATATGACCCCTCCGCTCGCACCTTCATTCGTTAACGGCCGTCGCATGACCCGCGCGCAAAAGCTGACTCAACCTCGCGCTTGGCAGCGCATGCTGTCGGGACGGCGGCTCGATCTGCTGGATCCCTCGCCGTTCGACATAGAGATCGAAGACATCGCGCATGGGCTCGCGCGCGTCGCGCGTTGGAACGGTCAAACGCACGGCGATCACGCATTCTCAGTGGCGCAACATTGCATGCTGGTCGAAGAGTTCGCCGGATTGATGCGGGCAGGTCTCGCGCAACGCTGGCGGCTGGCGGCGTTGCTGCACGACGCGCCGGAATACGTCGTGGGCGATCTGATCTCGCCGTTCAAGGCCGCGGTCGGCATCGACTACAAGACTCTCGAGAACAAGCTACTCTCGGCGATCCACATGCGCTTCGGACTGCCGGCGAAGCTGCCCGAAGAGATCACGATGCTGATCAAGCGGGCTGACCGGGCGGCGGCGCATTTCGAGGCCGTGCAGCTGGCAGGCTTCTCGACGGAGGAAGCCTTGACCTATTTCGGCGTGCCGCGCGGTTTGCCGCCGGTCAAGCTGTTGCCGCTGGCCACGAAAGACGCACAGCGCAAGTTCGTCGAACGGTTCAAGTCATTGATGGCGGGCGCCGGTTTGGCGCGCTGAGCGATGCCACTGATCTATGTGTGCCCGAAGAGCCAGGTGCCCGATGCGGCGGAGCGGCTGCGTCCATCGCATCTGATCACGCTGCTCGATCCGAGGGATGATATGCCTACGCCGGAAAGCATCGCGGCACATCGGCATCTGCGGCTCGGCATGAACGACGTCGTGCAGGTCCTACCGGACCACACGCCGCCGGACGAACAGCATGTGCGTGAGATCATCGCCTTTGCCGGAACATGGGATCGTACGCGACCGATGCTGGTGCATTGCTGGGCCGGGATCAGCCGGTCGACTGCGACCGCGTTCACGATCGCCTGCATGCTCACCCCCCATGGACGCGAGGAGCGGATTGCGCGAGCGCTGCGTGCGGCGTCACCCTACGCCTATCCGAACGCACGGATCGTCGCGCTGGCCGATCATCTGCTTGGACGCGACGGGCGCATGGTCGATGCGCTTGATCGGATGGGCCCTGCCCAGGCAACATTCGAAAGTCAGCTCTTTGCATTGGGGCTCGACCATTGAAGGCCGAGCGGATGAGCGTGCGCACTGCGGGCTCGCGCGAGCATACCGTGATCATCGGGCTAAATGCCTGCGTGGTGACGGTGATCGGCGAGACGCCACATGTGCTGACCGTGCGGCGCGAGGGCATCGAGGGCCTGCCCTTCGGATCGTTCGCGCCGCAAGAGCATCGCACGCTCCAGATCGGCTTGCGAGATCTGGTGCGCGAACAAACGCAGCTGAGGTTGGGCTACGTCGAACAGCTCTACACGTTCGGCGACCGCGGGCGGCACGTGCTCGAGCCCGGCGAAGGTCATCGCGTGGTCTCCGTCGGATATTTGGCGCTCACGCGCGAGACGGCCGAGGGTGCGTCGGCGGCGGGCCACTGGCGCAGCTGGTACGACTTCTTCCCTTGGGAGGATTGGCGAAAAGAGAAGCCGGCGATGATCGACGCGATGATCAAACCGCGACTAGACGCTTGGGCTCGGGCGAGCGCGGCGGAACGCGAAACGCGCCGCGAGCGCGCGGCGCTGTGCTTCGGCTTCGACGGGCTGGCGTGGGACGAAGAGCAGGTGCTCGAGCGCTACGAGCTCATGTACGAAGCGGGGCTCGTGCTCGAGGCGCGGCGCGACAAGCGCGCCCTGCCCTCCTCCGCACCGCCGGCCGCGGAGCAGGCGCGGTTCGGCGAACCGATGCAGTTCGACCATCGCCGCATCTTGGCGACGGGCATGGGCCGATTGCGCGGCAAGCTCAAATATCGGCCGGTCGTGTTCGAATTGATGGAGCCGACATTCACGTTGCTCGAGCTGCAGCGCACCGTCGAAGCGATCAGCGGCGTGCGCCTGCACAAGCAAAATTTCCGCCGGCTCGTGGAGTCCACGGGCTTGGTCGAGCGGACGGGCCGTCAGTCGAACAAAGCCGGCGGGCGGCCAGCCGAGCAATTTCGCTTTCGGCGCGAAGTCTTGCGCGAGCGCCCGTCGCCCGGACTGAAGGTGCGCGCGCGCGGATAGACGTGCTAAACTTCCCGCCGGCGGCTGGGGGGCCAATCCATGAAATTGCGCGTGATGTTGTGCGCCGTCGCGCTTGCCGCGTCAGGTTCATCCGCGTTCGCGGCGTTCGACGATTATAAGCCATCGTCTCTTAAGGACGTGTTCGCGATCGACAAGAACGCGTGTGACGCGCTCGGCGAAAAGGAAGTGGTCGTCGACGTCCTCAGGCAAGTGTTTCGCGTGCCGGCGGTCTGGAGCGGCGAGATTCGTCCGATCGATCCGAGGACACAGAACATCATCTCCGCGTATGGAAAGTCGTTGCACCAACCGACGTGGGGTGACTTGTTCAAACAGGAGATTCGCGTCAGCGACGGCGGCGTCGACTATTGGCTCGCGATCCAGAGCACCATCGTCGAGGCATTCAAGTCCGAGGTGCACAAAGGCGGCGCGGTCGAGCTTTGCGTGGCGTTCTACGGCTGCTGGCCGAAGCATCCCGTCGCGAGCGTCAACGAATTCCAAGCGCAGTAGGCCGAAAGAAAACGAGCCCCGATCTTTCGATCGAGGCTCGCCAATTCAAGCAGCGACGATTAGATCGACTGCTTCAACTCCTTCGCGGCGCGGAAGGCGACCTTCTTCGACGCCTTGATCTTGATGGCCTCGCCCGTCGCCGGGTTGCGGCCCATGCGCGCCTTACGGTGACGCACCATGAAGACACCGAGCGCGGGCAGACGAACCTTCTCGCCCTTCTTCATGTGCTTGCAGATGGTCGCGACGAAAGCGTCGGTATATTCGTTGGCCTGTTTCTTCGTGAGACCGTGCTTCTCCGACAGAGCGGCGGCAATGTGCTTCTGCGTGACGGTGGGTTTCTTCGCTGCGGCTGCGGCCATTTCTGGATACCCCTGGCTATCTATGAACGATAAAGCGATCTCAACCGACTCGCCGCCGACCTTCAAAAAAGCCTTAGCTGACGGCGTTTTTTGTCGGCGCGATTCGCTGACAGCCGCCAGTGGTACTGCTTTCCGTTGAACCCAGCTAGCGTTTTTGACCGATTTATCTACAAAAAAAGAGACTCGTGTTTCGAAAGCAGCGGTCGCGTAAGGCCGAATCGCATGTCGAGAAGTTTAGGAATCCGCTTCACCAGCAGCGCGAGCGGTCCTCGACCGCGATTTGGGTCAACACTGCCGCGTGATCCGAGCCCGGCAACCTCAGCACCTTACGCTCGGCGAAGGCGAAGCCTTGCGAGGCCATCAGATGATCGATCGGTATCCGCATCGGCGGCGGCAGGGCGGCGTGCCAAGTACCGCCGGGCCCGAGCGAAACATGCAAATCCGCTTTGTTTTCAATGGTTTTGACGACGTGTCCCCACGGCGGTGCGTTGAAGTCGCCGACCAGGAGCTTGGGTCCAGGCCAACCGCGCAGCGCTTCCGCAAGGTCGTCCGCCTCCAGGTGCTGCGAGGCGATCGGCGCAAACGGGAACGGGCGCGTCAGGTGGGTGACAAAGATGGTGAGGCGGCACCCCGCCGGGCTCGACTCGAACCAGGCGACCGGCGAACGCTGGATCGAGCCGACGAAATCGATGTGCGGTTCCGTGATCGGAAAGCGTGAGAGGACGAGAATGTCGCAGCCCGGGCTTTGCCAGCATTCAAAGCGGTGCGGGTAATGCGCGTCGAGCGCGCGCAGCCCTTTGCGCCCTCGCGGCGTTATTTCTAGGAGCACGACAATGTCCGCGTCGATCGCCTCGATGCGCTGCACCACGCCTGCGAGTTCATGGTTGCGGTAATAGGTGTTGAACTGGAGCAGCGTGAAACGCGCCGCGCCCGCATCTGGCGGCGGCGGCCTCTGCATCCACGGCGCAGCGAGCGCATAAGCCGCCGCAGCGGCGACCCCTGCTGCCGCCGCGAGCCGCCAACGACGCAGCGCGAGGGCGATGAGGCCGACCGTGATCGCGATGCCGAACGAAGGCAGCAACGGCAGCGCCATCATGTCGAAGAGCCAATGCACGTCGACAAGTTGCGTCGCCGCGCAAACGGCGATGACGAAAATGATCGGCAGCAGGAGGAAGATGAAGACGATGTTCTTCACGCGCGGCTACTCAGTGAGGCGTTGCGCATCGGCTCTCTGACGGCAAGGCGATTTCGGTCAACACACCGCGATGGTCGGAGCCAGGTATTTCCTCCAGTTCACGTGAGAGGAACAATAAGCTGCGCGATGCCAATACATTGTCGATCGGAATTCCTAAATAGGTGGGCAATCCGGTCGGCCATGTCGCGCCATAGCCCGTGAGCAGCTGGAGCTGCGTTGCATCGGCAATGTCGGTAACGACGGCGCCCCACGATGCAGCATTGAAATCGCCGGCCAGAATCTTCGGCCCTTCTATTTGCTGCACAATCTGCGTCAGCGATGTCGCCCGCGCCGCCTGCTCGCCCGGATAATGGAATGGAAACGGCAAGGACAGGTGCGCAGCAATCAACGCAAAACGACAGCCAGCAATATCAAGTGCCGCAGCGGCCCATGCGGGCGGCGTATTGATGATGGACAGGGAGGGTTCCAGATCCGTCAAGGGAATGCGCGAGAGAACGAGGATGTCGCATCGACGCTTTTGCCAGCAGTCGATGCGATGCGGATAGTCCTGATCGAGCGGCCGCAACAAATCGCGATTGTGCGGAGCCACCTCTAGAAGAACAACAACATCGGCGTTGAGGGCGCGCACGGCCTGAACGACGTCTGCGAGCCTCTGGTTATCGAAGAAGATGTTGAACGACAGCAATCTGACATGAGGGCCCGCCACTTTCGCTTGAGGCGTTTGCTCGTATGGCAAGGCCTGCGCGAGGCAGACGAGCAGCAGTGCTCCAGACACAGTTGCCAGTCGATAGCGGCGGCAGATCAGCGCCACGGCCGCTAGAAGCAGAGCGGCGATCGCGGCCGCAAATAGAAACTGCGCGAAGAGATCCACCACCGGGAGCAAGCGCGCCGTCAAGAATCCGAACGGAACCAATGCGATACCTGCGGCGACGAGATAGCCAAAGAACGTCAGCGTGCGTGAAATGAAACCAAGCATTGCGGACCGGGGGTGCAGAGGTTCCTGACGCTACGATTTTGGTGCGCCCCGTTCTGTGACCACCGTCGCGCGCCAGGCAGTGGCGGCACGGTGCTTGACAAGGCGTTATGCTCAAACTTAGCATTAGCTTGATCACGATCTTGGCGGCCCTCTTGGAGCCGCCGTTTTTGACACTATATATATACTCAACTTGAGTATAAGGAGATCACGCAATGGCCGCGACGAATTCTGGTCAGGCTTTGGCGTACACGTCGGAGGTCGCGAAGGCGACGGCGGGGCTTTATGCAAAGGTCGCGAACGTCGTTCCGGAGATCGAGTGGCCCGCGTTCGCGCCGCTGATCGCCGAGATCAACCGGCTCAAGAAAGAGCGCAACGCCGTCATCCTGGCGCACAACTATCAGACGCCGGAAATCTTCCATTGCGTCGCCGATTTCGTGGGCGACTCGCTGCAGTTGGCGCGCGAGGCGGCGAAGGTCGACGCCAAGGTGATCGTCCAGGCCGGCGTCCATTTCATGGCCGAGACGTCGAAGATCCTGTCACCGGACAAGATCGTGCTGATCCCAGACATGCGCGCGGGCTGCTCGCTCGCGGCGTCGATCACGGGCGCCGATGTGCGCTTGCTGAAGGAGAAGTATCCGAACCTGCCCGTGGTCACCTATGTCAACACATCGGCCGACGTCAAAGCCGAGAGCGATGTGTGCTGCACTTCGTCGAACGCGGTTGCGGTCGTCGAGTCCATCGCGGCCGAACGGAAGGTCGACACGGTCATCTTCATCCCGGACCGCTTTCTGGCGCAGAACGTTGCCAAACAAACGAAGATCAAAATCATCGCGTGGCACGGTCAGTGCGAAGTGCACGACCGCTTCAACGCCGACGAAGTCCGTCGTTTCAAGGCGGACCATCCGGGAGCGATCGTGCTTGCGCACCCGGAGTGTCCGGAGGACGTCGTTGCCGAGTGCGACTTCGCGGGCTCGACGTCGGCGATGGTCAACTATGTGAAAGAAAAGCGGCCGGCGCGCGTCGTGATGCTCACGGAATGCTCGATGGCCGATAACGTTGCGGCGGAAGTGCGCGACGTCGAATTTCTGCGGCCCTGCAATCTCTGCCCGCATATGAAGCGCATCACGCTGCAAGGCATTCTGCATTCGCTGCAGACGATGCAGTACGAAGTGAAGGTCGATCCCGCGATCGCGGCGCGCGCCAAGAAAGCAGTCGATCGCATGCTCGAAGTCGGCAAACCGAAACCAGCGGTACACTGAAAAATGACAAACCGGATCAACGACACAGTCATTGATTCCGGCGGCGTTCTTATCGTCGGAGCCGGCTTGGCCGGCCTGTTCGGAGCTCTAAAGCTCAATCGCCCGGTGACGGTGCTGTCGGCCGCCCCGCTCGGCGCGGGCGCCTCCAGTGTGTGGGCGCAAGGCGGCATCGCGGCGGCGCTCGGCGCCGACGACAGTCCCGACCTCCACGTCGCAGACACGTTGGCGGCCGGAGCCGGCATCGTCGACCCGAATATCGCCGAGATCATCGCGCGCGAGGCTGAAGCGCGGATCGAAGACTTGAGCGCGCTCGGCGTTCCCTTCGACCGTGACACGAACGGTGCCTACGTGCTCGGCCGCGAAGCGGCACACTCGCGTCACCGGATCGTGCGGGTGTCTGGCGACCGCGCCGGCGCCGAAATCATGAAGGCGCTCGTGGCGGCCGTGCGACAAACGCCTCGCATCCGCATCGCCGAAGGACTGGTCGCGTTTCAGCTCGCGCTCGAAGACGGACGTGTTGTCGGCGTCTATGCGCATCCCGTCACCGACCGCGCACAGACCGTCTTCGTCCGCGCCGAGGCGACGATCTTCGCGCTTGGCGGCGTCGGCGGCCTCTATGAAGTGACGACCAACCCGGCGCAAGCGCGAGGCCAAGGCGTTGGCATGGCGGCACGCGCCGGCGCGATGATTGCCGATCCCGAGTTCGTCCAATTCCACCCGACCGCGATCAATATCGAGCGTGATCCAGCGCCGCTAGCGACCGAAGCTTTGCGCGGCGAAGGCGCCGTGCTGGTCAACGAGTTAGGCCAGCGCTTCATGCTGCAAGTTCACGAAGATGCCGAACTCGCGCCACGCGATATCGTCGCGCGCGGGATCTTTCGCGAGATCCAAGCGGGACGAAAGACGTTCCTCGATGCGCGCGCCGCAGTAGGCGACGAATTCCCAAAAGCATTCCCCACGGTTTTCGCGTCGTGCATGAGTGCCGGGATCGATCCGCGGACGCAGCTCATCCCTGTCGCGCCGGCGGCCCACTATCACATGGGGGGCATTTCGGTCGATGAGCACGCGCGCACGAGCCTGCCGGGTCTGTGGGCCATCGGCGAATGCGCCTCGACCGGCGCACACGGAGCAAATCGTTTGGCCTCCAATTCATTATTGGAAGCGGTGGTCTTTGGCGCCCGAGCCGCGGCAGACGTCAGCCCTCTAGCAATGCATGCACGCACTTTGACTGCGATCGCACCGCATGGCCGCCCGGCGCCGCTATCGCGCGACGCAGTGGCAACGCTTCGGCATACGATGACGATGAATGTCGGGCTCGAGCGCAACGCATCGGGCTTGCGTCAGGCACTCGATACGATCGCGAGGCTCGAGCGCGCCGGCGGCAACGATGCGGATCTGCGCAACATGACGGCGACGGCGACGCTGATCGCGGCTGCCGCGCTGCAACGGGAAGAGAGCCGCGGCGGGCACTTCCGTTCGGACTTCCCGGCTGCGTCCGAGGCGTGGCGGCACCGCACGTTCCTGACGTTGGACGAAGCGCAAGCAATCGGCGCCAACCAAACCGCAGGAGCAATCCAAGCCGCGCAATGAAGAAACCAGCCACTCCCGTCGAACCGCTTCCCAACGTCTTGATCGAACCGATCGTGCGGGCAGCGCTCGCCGAGGACTTGGGGCGCGCAGGCGACATCACCACGAACGCAATCATTCCAGCTTCCCAGCGCGCGCGCGGGCGCATCGTGGCGCTCAGGGCGGGACGCATCGCCGGCATCGGCGCAGCGGGGCTTGCGTTCACATTGCTCGATCAAAGTATCCGCTTCGAGATCGAAGCCCCGAACGGCGCCGAAGTCGCAGCCGGTGAAACGATCGCTGTCGTCGAGGGACCGGCACGCGCGTTGCTGACCGGCGAGCGCGTGGCGCTGAATTTTCTTGGGCAGCTCTCGGGCGTTGCGACCGCAACGGCAAGACTGGTGAAGCTTTGCGAGGGCACGAAGGCGCGCGTCACGTGCACGCGCAAGACGACGCCGGGCTTGCGCGCGATGGAGAAACACGCGGTGCGTTGCGGCGGCGGCTTCAATCATCGCTTCGGTCTCGACGATGCGATCTTGATCAAGGACAACCACATCGCCGCCGCGGGGTCGGTAGCCAACGCGATCACA
Source organism: Alphaproteobacteria bacterium (assembly GCA_016124635.1). Classification (GTDB taxonomy): domain Bacteria; phylum Pseudomonadota; class Alphaproteobacteria; order Micropepsales; family Micropepsaceae; genus SZUA-430. The sequence goes on from WGNJ01000030.1 coordinate 29,288, forward strand.
CGAGCCCGGGCCCATCACGGGCACATGACGAAGATCGAGATCGAAGTCGATAGCCTGGCACAATTGGAAGAGGCGCTATCGCTAAAGGCCGACACGATCTTGCTCGACAACATGCCGCCCGAGCGGTTGCGCGAAGCCGTCAAGCTGACGGCGGGGCGCGCGACGCTCGAAGCGTCCGGCAACGTGAGCGAAAAGACCATTGCGGCGATCGCAGCAACCGGCGTCGACTACATCTCGTCCGGGGCGATCACGCATTCGCCAAAGTGCCTCGATGTCGCACTCGACCTCGAAGACGGCGCGCTAACTTAAGGATCGATCATGCAAGCGGTTTTGCTCAACGCGCTCCTCGTCGGCGGCGCGCTTGCGGCGGCGTGCGCTCTTCTCGGCATCGTTGCCGCGCGTTCCGTCACGGCCTCACGCCGGTTTCATCCCGGCGCAGTACGACGATGGCTGCGGCGGCTGGCATTTGGTCTGATGCTGATCGCCGTCGGAGCCGCTATCGCGGCATTCGTCGCGTTGATCTTTCAGACGTCGGCGTTCGCCGCCCTTCCCCATAGTCTTGCTGGAGCACTTTGCGCCGCCATTTGGCTCGCGGCCTTCGAAGCGTTCCGGATGGCCTATCGCATTGCAAGCAGACGACGCATGTTACGCGCACTCGATTCCGGCATCGCCGTGGGGCTGCACTGATGTACACGCTTTACATAGGCAACAAGAACTATTCGTCGTGGTCGCTGAGACCCTGGGTGCTTATGCGCGAGCTCGGCATCGCTTTCGAGGAGCGACTGATGCCGTTCAATACAGGATCGAGCTTCGACAAGTTTCGCGCATTCTCGCCGACGGGATGCGTGCCGTGCCTCGTCGACGGTGCGCTGACCGTGTGGGATTCACTCGGCATCACCGAATATCTGGCCGAGCGCCACGAAAGCGTGTGGCCGCGCGACGAGCAAGCCAGAGCTTGGGCGCGCTGCGCAAGCGCCGAGATGCACTCCGGTTTTGCCGCGTTGCGTGAGTATTGCAGCATGAATTGCGGCATCCGCGTGAAGCTGCACGCCACGCCGCCCGCGCTTGTCGCCAACATCGCGCGCCTGAACGAGCTTTGGCTCGAGGGGTTGTCGCGGTTCGGCGGGCCGTTTCTCGCCGGCTCGGCGTTTACCGCCGTCGACGCGTTCTTCGCGCCGGTCGCGTTCCGGCATTTGACCTATGGTTTCACTCTCGACGACAAGGCCGCGGCCTATGCTCAACGGCTCCGTGATCTGCCGTCGATGCGGGCGTGGTACGAGGCGGCGCTCAATGAAACCTGGCGCGAGCCGGATCACGAGGACGGCGCACGCGCATACGGCACATGGGTCGAGGACTTGCGCGCGCGCTGACGACTCGGCGTATCGTCCTTGGCCATGGAGATCACACTCGCCGTCTTGTCCTTGCTCGGCACCGCGGTGTTCGCCGCGTCCGGCGCCCTCGTCGCCGCGGAGCAGCGCTTCGATTTGATCGGCGCCACGTTTCTCAGCGTTGCGGCCGGACTTGGAGGCGGCACGCTCGTCGACCTCTTGATCGGGGCGCAGGTCCGTTGGCTTACGGCGCCCGAACCGCTTTGGGCAGCGCTCGCCTCGGGCATCCTCGTATTCGAAGTCGCGCGCTTTGGCAGGCCGCCGCACCAGACACTGGCTTGGGCGGACGCGATCGGGCTTGCGCTGTTCACCGCGACCGGTGCGCAGCGGCTGACGATGATCAATTTCGACCCGGCGGTAACGGTCTTCTTGACGACGATTGGCGCGGCGGGCGGCGGCATCGTGCGCGACGTGCTCGCCAATCGGCCACCGCTCGTCTTCTCGGGCGAAATCTACGTGACCGCATCGCTGCTCGGAGCACTCGTCTATTACGTCGCGAAGCTCGCCGGCGCCGAGGTCGGCGTTGCGCTTGCCGGCGCGCTCATCGTGACGTTCGCCGTACGGGCGGCAGGGATCGTGTTCCAGATCCGCTTGCCGCCCGGTGGCATCGGCGAAACGTAAGGCGTCAGTTGGACGCCATCGTGATCGGCATGATGCCGTCGCGTGCCTGCTCTTCGGCAACGCGCTCGTTCATCCGGCTCGCTGCTTCCATGTCGGCGCGCCCCGAGATGCTGTCGCCGCGATAGGTCTTTGCGGCGCCGCGCGCGTAGAGCGCGTAGGTAAGATCAGGTTTCAGCGACAAGGCGCGGCTGTAGTCCGCGATCGCCGCGTTCCAATTGCGCAGGCGGAAATAAGCATCGCCGCGATTGTTGTAGGACCAAGGATTTCCAGGCTCGAGCGCGATCGCCTTGGTGAAATCTTGGATTGCCGCTTGCGCATTGCCGCTGGCGCTCAACGCGACGCCGCGATTGTTGTAGGCGACTGCGAGTTTCGGCTGCAGGGCGATGGCACGGGAGTAATCGGCGATGGCACGTTGGCGATCGCCCATCGCGTTGTAGACGACGCCGCGATTCTGATAGGCGATGGCGAAGTCGGGCAATATCTCGATCGCGCGCGTGTAGTCCGCGAGCGCTCCGGCATTGTCGCCTTTGGCGCGGTGGGCTCGGGCACGGTTGTAAAAGGCAATGGCCCGGTCCATCTTCGCCCGCGAACCTCCAAGCACGGCGGAGCACGCAGCAATCCATTGATCGGGCGTCAGCCCCTGCCCTGAATCACAAGCGGCGGAGAGGCGGGAGTCCGGTGCCGCAGTAGGCGACGTCGCGGCTGATGCCGGCAACACGGAAACAACAAATGCGATGGCGATAAGCGTACGCGGCAACTTCATGGAGACTCCTTCAACTCAGTGTGCAATCAGAAAGCGGCAATGCATGCGTCGTCGGTCGTCGCGCGACCAAAGCGGTCCGCACGTGTCTCCCTCGCTTCCAGGAAGATCCACCCCGACGTCGTGTCTCGTAGCTGGCGCGACCGGTCGCGGTTCTCGCTGGACTCGCGCGCCTCGCGACTACGTGCCGCAGGTCTGGAACCGAGTCAAGGAAATGACGATTAAAGCTTGCTCATTCGTCAGCGTGCGTGGCGCGCTTCCCGCAATCGGATCGTCCGTACACTGTAGACTTTGCGAAAACGCAAGCTCCGGTCAGTGACCGTAGGGCGTCGCATCCCAGGGATAACCGCCGTAGACATCGTCGGAGTGCGCGCCAGTGGCTTTGTCGGTTTTTGTCTGCAAGCCGTCTTGTCCGGTCGGCGGCTTCGGCTTGACCCAGCCGCGGCGCGCGGCCGCTTCGTCGATCGTGTAGCCACGGTCGCCGGCTCCGAGCAGCGCACCGGCATCTGAGTTACCGATGAGGCCGTTGTGCTCCGGCAATGCGGCGAGGCCGTTGAAGGGCACGTCCGAGGGACACAACCGTCCCGTCGATTCGATCGTGTCGGGCCGGTTCGTGCACCAGTAACGGAAGAGGGCCTCGGCGGCGTTGCCATATTCGCGCGTCGAGATCAGCGGCACGCCCTTCGGCAAATAATAGCGCGGGCGAAAACGCGGCATGATGCTGATCGACGTCGGCGCCAATTCGCCTTCGAGGCGCGGCGGTGGCGGAGCCAAATGGACCCACGCCAGGGGCACGACGGTTTCGTCCGGCTTGAGCAGATCAGGCGGAGGCGCGATCAAATAGCCGAAAGCGATAAAGAACAGAACGTGCAGCACGACGGCCGCGCCCCAAGGCGCGGCGTGGCGGATCATCGACTTCCGGCTGCCGGGTTCGTCCGCCGCCACTCAAGCCACCTCGCGCATATCGTGACGCCCGGCCGCAATCGGCCCGCACGAATGCTACCCCCATCGCCAAAGCTAGGGTCTGCCCACGCCAAGCTCAAGGCACACGGATATCACTTGAGCCAGGCGGCACAGGCGGCCGATTCCCAGGCGCCACGATCTGCGGCGAGCGTGCCTGTGGCGCTGTCATAATTGGCGCAAGGCCCGAAGACATCCCGGCGGGACACCAAAAGCCGGCCGGCGTCGACATGCGCAGCGATATCCCCAGCCGCGTTGGTCACGCCAAACGTTCGCGCGGCTTCGGCGAGGCGCGAGGGTGTCAGCATGACGAGCGGGTTCTGGTTCGCTTGGTCTGCGAGAGTTGCAATGACGTCAGCGAGCGAGTGTTCGCCTTTCGACGCCTTCTTGATCTCCGCGTTCCAATTCAGCGCCAAGAGCGCGCCGCGCTGGTACGGCAACTCCTGCAGGTCGCGATTGCTCCAGAAGCCGTCGACGATCTTCCGGTTGGGTGCATCGCGCACCGGCGACTTGAGGTAACCGTCGATCACTCTCTCCTTCATCTCCTCGCCCAGGGCCCTCGCCGTCAGCTCGTGCGTGCGATACGCGTTCATCAGCGAGAAGTAATCGGTGAAGCCTTCGTTGAACCAAGCGAGGCTTGCTTCGGTGCCCGGCGCGATTTGACCAAGGCGGTTCGGGATCCAGTAGTGCACCTGCTCATGATTCCACCACACCTTCAACGCGGAGAGCGGCGCGTTGGGCGTCGCGAAACCAAAGAAACCGTATGAAAACGCCGTGCCGAAGACGGCGTTTCCCTTCGGCAGCGGCGGCGTCGCGGCAAGGCTGATCAGAAGCTGAGCCGGGCCGTTGTCCTGAAACGCATCCGCCGCCGCGGCGCGCCCGGCCACGAACTTCGCCAGCAATGCTTCGTCCGAAAGCGCCCAAGCGCCCCGCACAGCGAGACGTACGACACCATGCGCGTCGCGCGCCTCGCGAATTCGGAAGTCGCCGAGCGCGAGATTGGAGTCCCACAACGCGTCACAGGGAATCGCCGTGGCCGATTGCTGTGCGCCGTTGCCGAAGGCCGTCGCCAAGGCCCAGGCTTTCGGAAACTCTTCGAACGTGATCGAGAGATTGCACGTCGGCGGCGCTTGCGTCCGGAGACCAGGATCGATGCCGAGGATGCTGCCGGGCGCGCGTTCGATCGAGGGCAAGATCGTCTGCAGCGCGGCGACGACCATGTGGTCGTTGACCGTCGCGCGGAAGAGGCTCTTGGTGTCGCCGAAGTTGGGCTCGCCGGTGTAGTCCTGGCCGATCACCCAAGTCACGGTCACCTCCGCGTTCGGCGTGTGGTTCAGCGCGCGCGTTTGCGGCTCCGGGCCCGGCGGCGCGAAGGTCGCGTTCGTTGCACCGAGCTGCTTGATGCCGCGCCACAGCTCCTTCTCGCTCGCCCATTCGTTCGGCAGATGAAGGATGGTGCGGCCGTCGGGACCGGCTCGGAAGGTCAGGCTCATCGCGAGCGCAGGTCGATTGCCGATCTTCGCATTGGCGACGACAAGCTTGAGCGGAAGGGGCGCATCGGCCAGCGCCGGCGGCGTGAAACCGAGCAGGCAAAGAGCGCAAGCGATCGTCGATAGACGCATCTGGTTCCCCTCACCGCCATGTCGCGCCCGCGTTTGCTTACGCCATTCAGCGCCGCTATCAAGGCGGGATCACGTCATTCGCGAGGAATAGTCTATGACCAGCCAAGCGGTGCAGCCAACACAGCGAAAGTCCATTTTCATCACCGGCGCGGCCTCGGGCATGGGGCGGGAGACGGCGAAGCTCTTTGCCGCCAAAGGCTGGTTCGTGGGTGCGAGCGACGTCAACGAGGCCGGCCTCAAAACGCTCGAGCAAGAGCTCGGCCACGACAACTGCTTCGTGCGCAAGCTCGACGTTACGGACAAGGCGGACTTCGACACGGCGCTCGCCGAGTTCGCCAAGCGCACGAACGGCAAGCTCGATCTCATGTACAACAACGCCGGCATCGGCGAGTCAGGCTGGTTCGAGGACGTGCCCTATGAAGCAACGATGCGCGTCGTCAGCATCAACTTCGTCGGCGTGTTGAACGGCGTCTACGCCGCTCTGCCCTACCTCAAGGCGACACCGGGATCTCTTTTGTTCACGACTTCGTCGTCGTCAGCGACCTACGGCATGCCGCGCATCGCGGTCTACGCGGCGACCAAACATGCCGTGAAAGGATTGACCGAGGCGCTATCGGTCGAATTCCAGCGCCACGGTGTGCGCGTCGCCGACGTATTGCCGGGCTTGATCGACACGGCGATCCTGCGCTCGACGCCCAACCGCTCCGGCGATGCGCCGAAACCCAGCGAAGACGAGTTCTACGCGCGCGCGCCGAAGAAGGGCATGTTCCGTTTGATGCCGGCCGACAGCGTCGCGAAGTGCGTGTGGGAGGCGTATCACGGCAACAAGCTGCACTATTACGTTCCGTCCGATGTGGCTTGGATCGACCGTATCAAGGGCTTCGCGCCGAACTTCATCCGCAATCGGATCATGAAGATGCTGCCGGGTCTCGATCCGACGGCGGCGGGGAAGTAAGGCAGTAGCGCGCGACTGAGCCCAAGTTCGGCCATCTCGAAATCCGTCGCGGCGAAGGCGATCCGTGTTGCTCATCCTCCACCGCTTTAGCGGGGGAGGTGCCGAGCCTAGGCGGCGCTCCGAAGATTGCGCTGGGCGACGACGGCGAGGCGGAGGGGGGCGCGAACTGGAGCGCGTAGCTGCGGCTTCACCCCCTCCACCGCGTTCCGCGGTCCCCCTCCCCCGCTAAAGCGGTGGAGGAAAAGGACGGTCGCGGTCCCTTTCAGTCTCGATGCGTTGGAGGAAGGGAGCCGCGTTCACGATGATGTTTGTGAACTTCGCACATTCGCACAATGGCGGATTTGCGCGGAAAAAAGCGTCACGGAAGTTCACACGCGTGACGGATGAAGCTCGCACGTCGCGGGACTCTTGCCGGGGCGCACGGCTTTGCAATCCCGTAAGCGAGAGGCTGTGCCTCAGGCGGGTGCGCCAACATTCCGATACACGACGTCAATGAGCGGCATCGCGCGCATTCAAGTGCGCGAGCGAATAGGCGCTGGAGCTTCCCTCAAAACGCAAACGGCGTCAATTCATATTTGCGTAATACGCAATACTAGCCGGCCGATCTTTGCTGGGAGCGTCCGCGCTGTCTTCTTCTGCGGCGAGGCCGTCGAGACGAGGGCGGCCGCGTCGGCGTGACGGCCGGTTGGGCGGCGACGATGCTCGTGGCGCGGCAGCGATCGCAGGTGCCGCAACGCGGCGGGTTCGCCTCGCCGAAATAGCGGCGGATGAAGATGCTGCGGCAATCGGGCGTCGTGGCGTATCCGGCGACCGTCTTGAGCTTGCGCTCGCCCTCGAAGCGGAAGGTCTTCACCTTGGCAATGAGCTCGCGTGCGCCCGAGCGAAACGCCGCGAGCGGTACGGCGAGCTTGATGGCGCCGCTCTTCCCGTGCTCGATCAAACCCGCTTCCTCAAGGTCGATCAGCAACGCTTCGGCGATGCGGACCGGCACGGCGGCCGACGCCGCCAACGCGGAGGCGGTCGGCGTGCGCTTCTCCGCCGCCCAAGCGGTGAGCGTCTTCTCGAGCGCAAGCAAGTGACGAACGCTCGGACGGCTCATCCCCTGAAGGTGCTCCTGAATCTCGAGATCGGCGGCATCGAACAGCAGCACACAGTCGGCGGGATTGCCGTCACGCCCTGCCCGCCCGGATTCTTGCACGTACTGCTCGAGCGATCCCGGCGCTTGGTAGTGCACGATGTAACGGATGTTCGGCTTGTCGATACCCATGCCGAAGGCAGTCGTCGCGACCATGATCATGCGCCGATGCGGGTCCATGAAGGCGTGTTGTGCCGCCGTACGCTCCGCAGGCGACATCTTGCCGTGATAGCGCACAACGGGAATGCCCACGCGCTTCAGGACATTCGCGAGCTGATCGACCGCAACCGTCGTCGCGCAATAGATGATGCCCGGACGGCGCAAACCGCGGATGAGTTTTCCGGCCGCCGTATTCTTCTGAGACCCCGGCACCACTTCAACGGCCAGACGCAGATTCTTGCGATGTGCAGGCGCCGTCAACACGAGCGGATCGCGAAGAGCGAGACGCTCGGCGATGTCGTCACGCACATGCGGCGTGGCCGTCGCCGTCAGGGCGAGGGTCGGCGGGTTGCCGATGCGTTTGCGGGCAGCCGCGAGACGCAAATAGGACGGGCGGAAGTCTTGTCCCCACTCCGATATGCAGTGCGCTTCGTCGACACAGAGCAAAGCGGGCTTCGCCTTCTCGATCAGCGGCGCGGTCGCCTTCGACTCAATCGTCTCCGGCGTGGTGAGGATGACGAGGCGACCGCCGCGCGCAAGCCGCGCGATCGCTGCGCGGCGCTCGGCCGCTTTCAACTGGCTGTGCAGCGCGATCACGGGTGCGCCGCGCTCGTTGAGCGCGCGCATCTGATCGGTCATGAGGGCGATGAGCGGCGAGACGACGATCGTCGGCCGTTTCAGCATCATCGCTGGAACTTGATAGATCAGCGACTTGCCGAAGCCGGTCGGCAGTGCCACCACCGTATCGCGGCCGCCCAAAAGAGCGAGCATCGCCTCTTCTTGCTCACGGCGCAGGCGCTTGATGCCGAAGCTTCGCTGCGCGACCCGGCGGCATTCGTCGAGCTGGTTTGCGGCAGCGCGCTTCATCGGACGAGCCATGAGAACGCGCGGCGGAGAAACGCTTGCCCCTCTCTTTCGACGGGCGTCCCGTGCGCCATCAGCACCTTTTGCGTCGGCCACGCAAGGACGCGACGAAGAGCGCCACGCGCGGCGTTCCTATCAGTGAAGGCGAAGCGAAATTTCCGCGGCACCGCCGGCTCCGGCCCGATCATAAGATCCAGTTTAGCGACCGTCGCGCGCCAACCTGAATACAGGCCGGCCGGGAGTTGTTGAAGGAGATCGGTGAACAGCGCCGTACCGCTTTTCCTGTGAAAGAACACGACCTCGGTCGTGATCAGATTGCCCCGCATCAGTACCTGATCGATTTCGCCGGCCCAAGCTTCGTTGGGCTCATCAAGAAGGTCATGCGTGAACGCGATATCCTTGCGCTTCTGTCTCAGGCCCGGCGGCGCATGAACAGCCGCTTGCGGATATGCGCGCATCCACTCGGCCAAGAACAGGTGATGAAGCGCGTTGGGGGCAACGATGTGCCGGACTTGACCCAATGCGTCAATGTCGACGCGGAGGCCGTCGGTGAGTTCGGTGGGCGACCACACGAAGAGCGCGCCGCCCGCCAAGCGAATGACGGCCATTCGTGTCGGATATCGAAATCCCGCGACGCCGACGATGCCGCCGTCAGCGATCCAAATCGCTTCGCCGAATTCCTTCAACATGCAAGCTTCTACGCCAGACGCGGACTCGCGAACCTCAGTTCGAACCCCTCTGAAATAGAACGCGAGCGCATGCTTGGGCAACCCATGCGCCGGCGATCTGAGCGGCGATGAACGGCAGTACCGAACCGGGCGCGATGCCGGAGAACGTGTCGCTCAAAGCGCGGGCAATGGTGACGGCCGGGTTGGCGAACGACGTCGAGGCGGTGAACCAATAGGCGGCGGTGATGTAGAGCGCGACCGCCGGCGCCACCTGGCCCGGCTTATAACGCAGCGTGCCGAAGATCGTCAGCACCAGACCGAACGTCGCCACGAACTCGGAGAGAACCTGCGGGCCGCCGTCGCGGAGCTTGCTCGAGATCTGCAGGATCGGCTCGGCGAACATCGCGTGCGCGAGCCACGTGCCAAGAATGCCGCCGACGATCTGTACGACGATCAACATCGCGGCTTTCACCAGCGGGACGTCACCGCGCGCCAGCAGGCTTACCGTGACTGCCGGGTTGAACTGCGCGCCCGACACGGGACCGAAGATCGTGATGAGCACGTAGAGAATGGCGCCGGTCGCCACGGTATTGCCGAGCAGCGCGATCGCATCGTTGCCGCCCGCGAGGCGCGCGGCCATGATCCCCGAGCCGACGACGGTCGCGACGAGGAGACCGGTCCCGAGACCTTCAGCGAGGACGATCGGCAAGACGCCCGTCCGCGCGGGCGCCTCAGGCGATGCGCTTTCCGCTCTTATCGACAACGAGCTCTCCGTCTTCTTTGCGAAATTCGCCGCGCTGAGGTGCGGGCAGAATCTCAAGCACGATTTCCGAGGGGCGACAGAGTTTGACGCCGCGTTCCGTCACGACAATCGGGCGATTGATCAGGATCGGATGCGCCATCATCGCATCGACGATGGCGTCGTCCGTCAGGCTCTGATTCTTAAGACCGAGCTCCGCATACGGCGTGCCCTTCTCGCGCAAGAGTTCGCGCGGCGTGATGCCCATCCGTTCGATCAGCTGGAGCAGCTGGGCGCGCGAGGGCGGCGTCTTCAAATACTCGATGATCTCGGGCTCGATGCCGGCGTTGCGAATGAGCGCCAGCGTGTTGCGCGACGTGCCGCATTTCGGGTTGTGGTAGATCGTGACGTCGATCATGCGGCCGGCCGCACCGGGCCGAGTTCGGAGACGCGCCGCGCTTGCGACTGCGGATCGAGACCATCAATGGGCAGCGAAACAAGCCGATCGATCGCATCCTTGATTTGTGCAAACACGCGCGCGAATCCCGCGCGCTGTTCCGCCAACGTCCCGTCGATCGCGGCCGGATCCTCGAAGCTCCAATGCGCCTTGGCCGGCGCGCCAGGCCATATCGGGCAGACTTCGCCCGCGGCGTTGTCGCAAACCGTGATCACAAGATCCATCTTCGGTGCGTCAGGGCCGGCAAACTCATCCCAACTTTTCGAGCGCGCCGTCGCGACGTCAATGTCGGCGCTTCGCAATGTTTCGAGCGAGAGCGGATGCACGGCGCCTTTGGGGTGACTGCCGGCGCTGTAGGCGCGGAACTTCGTCCCGCCGACGTGATTGAGGTAGCACTCCGCCATGATCGAGCGCGCGGTATTCCCCGTGCACAAGAAGAGCACGTTGAGGAGCGCGGTCATCGGGACGCGACCGTCGCTGGTCTGCGCTCGGCGCTGCGTGCCGCCACCTTGGGCAAGGCCCGCTTTCGCGGCGGACAACAGGCTTGCTGAGCAATCTCGATCAGCGGCGCACAAACTTCCGGACGGCCGTCGCAACAATCCGAGACCAAATAAGAGAGCAGCCCGCGAATCCGGTCGAGGTCCGCGGTGTAGATGATCGAGCGGCCCTCGCGCTTCCAATGCACGAGCCGCGCCCGCGTCAGAACGTTGAGATGCGTCGACATCGTGTTGTGCGGAACGCGTTCCTTCGCCGCGATCTCGCCGGCCGGCAAGCCTGACGGACCCGATTTCACGAGCAGACGGAACGCCCGCAACCGCGTCGGTTGAGACAAGGCCGCCAAGGCTTCGATCGCCGTCGTTATGTCCATATGTCGAGACTTATCGACATATCGGGCGTTTGGCAAGACTGCTCAAAACTACGGTTGCCTCGAAGGAAGGCCTCGCTACGCCGCCTCGCCTTTGGCGAAGCCTTGGCGCAACCGCTCGTCGCCGTCCTCGAACTCGCGCGCCGTCAGCCAAAGGCGGAGCAAGTGCCGCTTCTTGTCCGGCTCGTCGAAGTCCTCATACGCGGTCCGGCAATGCAGGATCGAAGAGTTCTTCAGGAACTGAATGTCGCCGGGCTCGAAGTCCATCGTGAGATGAAACGCGGGATCGTTGGCGATCTCCTCGATCAGATCCAGCATTTCGAGTTGAGCCTGGGTGAAGCGCGGCACGTCCGCATGCTGTTGGCCGTCGCGAATGTACCAGCCGATGTAGAACATCCGCACGTGGCCGTTCGCGACGTAACAAATCGGAAGCTTCATGTACGGCCTCTCGCCGGGCAGGTATTCGCCGGCGCGGTCCCAATACAATGGCTCGAACAAGAGCGGCACGAGGTCGGGTCGGCGGCGAAGGAATTCGTTGTAGATCGAGATCGAGCTGACGATTTGCGACAGACCACCTGACTTCGCCCGCCGCAGACAGAACAGCCCGACAATGTCGGAGCCATCGGCGTGAAAGTCCTGACGCTTGGTCGTTTTGTAGAGCCGGACCTTCGGGTTGGTTGCGATTTCGCCTGTATCGCGCACATGGCCGAGGAGATCGCCGGCTCGATTTTGTGGCACGGGATCGCCCATGTACCGGCCAAGCGCCCAGTACGCGATCGACAAATCTTCGGTCGAATAGTCGAAGACCGGAAAGCCCTTCACGAGGACGAAGCCGCGCCCACGATTGAGCGCATCCATCCAATTTCGGATGACGGGCCGCAACAACGGCAGGTCGAAATCGTCTCGCGTCAGATCGAGGAGCTGCTTTCCGCTCTCTTTGCCAGAGCGGATGGCGCGATCGAGCTCGCCGATTTCCGCCGCGGTGAAGCGATGGATCCAACCCGGATCGTTTGCGATCTCGCCGCCCTTCCAAGCGGCGAGACCCTCAATCCTTTTGTAGTCGGCGCCGGTCATCGGATGCTCAGGAGCAGCAACCGCCGACAGCTTCGGCAGGCTTCTCCTTTGCCGCGGCCGCGGCGGCGCCGCAGCACGCGCCAGCACTGGCTTTCGGCTCAGGCGCCGCATCCTCACCGTAGGCTGTCGCGTCGCCGAAGGTGTAGAACGTTTCCCAGCGCACGCCCGCGGGATCGTTGACCCAGGTCTTGTCGCTCTTCGCGTAGCAGCACGTGGTCGCTTCTTCGTCGAGCGTCTGGCTGCCGGCCGCCTTCAAGCGCCCCGCAAGTTCGTCGAGCTCGGCGCGGGTGTCGACCTGGACGCCGACGTGATCGACGCCCGGCGAGCGCGCACCGCGCTGCGAGATGGCGAAGTTGACGCGCGGATCTTCGAGCATCCACTTCGCGTAATCGTGCTTCACCTTGACCGGTTCGGCACCGAAGAGGGTCGAATAAAAGCGGATCGACTGCTCGAGGTCAGGCACGGCGACGTGTACGTGTAGGCGCTTCATCGGTTTTCTCCTTGCGATCTTGGGTTCTCGACGGCGCACAGGCGCCGGCGCAGCAGTTCTCAGTCAGATAAGCGACCAGGCCGTTCATCGTTTCGTAGCGCGCGACATAGGTGAGCGAGCGCCCGTTGCGCGTCGCGGCGACGAGGCCCGCGTGGCGCAGCTGGGCCAGATGAAACGAGAGTGTCGGCGCCGGCAGATCGAGTGCTTCGCTCAGCGCCGAGGGCGTCATGCCGGCCGGACCCGCCTGAACAAGCGCGCGGAACACGGCCAAGCGGCTCTCCTGCGCCAATGCCTCAAGGGCGGAGATGATCTGTTTTGATTCCATAGTTCCATAAATATGGAAATAATGGGCGGAGTCAAGGGGTGGAGCAGAGAAATTGGCCGACGGCGTGAAAGTGCGGTAAGGTCGCGTCCCGCTTTTGGAAAGGGGAGTCTTGCGGTGAGAGGGATTCAGGTCCTCATCGCCCTAGCAGCGCTGATCGTGGCGCCAATCGTCGGGTTGGTTGCGCCGGTGTTCGCCGTGTTCGCGGGAACGTCGGGCATCGCCGGCCTTGGCGCGGCGTCGTGGCACAAATCGGTTGCGATCAGCGTCGTCTTCACCGCCCTACAGATCGCGGCACTCGCGGGATCAGTTTGGATCGTACTGCAGCCGATGAATTCGGATGCACAGCCGACGATCCCCTCCGCCCAGATTCAGCCTGGCGCGGGATCCATTCCGGCCAGCGACCGCGCCGCGCCTTAGCATTCACCTGCGGCCAGTCGCCTAATCGCGAATCCAGTAGTCGTTGCCGTTGCCCGCGCCGCGGCGAAGCCATGCATCACGCTCATCGATAAAGAGCACGCCGCGAACCAGCAGCACCAAGCCCCAAAGCGCGACCAGCACGATCACAAGGGCGACGACCCAATTTCCCTCGATCGAAACAGGATGCGCATGATTGTGTGCTTGCGCCGGCGAGGCGAACGTCAATGCGAGGGCGGCCGCAATGCCAGCAACCCGCAAAGCGAGCGTGCGCAGAGGCGATGCATTTTTCATCGTAGGGCCCTCACCGGCGGACCGAAGCCTAGCACAGTCGGACCGCGAGGTCTTCGACCTATGGGGCCCCTGCCCGATCACGGCTGGTTGACGCTGAGCTGCACTTGCGCGGAATTCGTCACCTGATCCGCGCAATCGGCCAGCTCGTTTTCCCAACAGACGCCCAAGTTGGTGCCGAGGCCGCGGCCCGGCAGCATCACGAAGCGCACCCGGTAGGTCACCTGCTTGCGCTCGCGCACCAGCTCAGTGGTCGCCATTTCCAGCGTGATCAACAGCGTGCCACCGTCGCGCCCATCCGTCAGCGCGAAGCGCGGCGACGAGCGAAGACCGAATTCGATCGCTTTCAGCAATTTCTTGGAAAGCGCGTCGCTCGCGGAAGCCTTGTCGACGGCAACCGGAATAGCAGCGGCCGCCGGCGCGACGAACGCACCCGCCACCAACACAAACGCAATCAGACCTCGCATCTCAGACACCGAGCACTTTCTTCGCCGGGTACTTCATGAACGACATCAAGTGACCGCGGATGCCGTGCTGGAAGACGTCGACGTAGGCGAGCTTGCGCGTCAGATAATTGTGCTGCTCCTTCGGGTCGAGATAGAGATTGTAAAGGCGCGCGTAGGGGAAGCGCATGAGCGCACCGGTAAAGCCGCCTGGACCCGCGGCGTCATTCGCATCGTCGCTGGTGGCGGTCAGGATCATCTTGAACTCGCCGCAGCGCACGCCCGAGAAATCGGTGACGAGCCAATAATAATGGAATTTGCGGTTCGTCAGGTTGTCACCGCCGATCAGGAACGAGGTTTGATCGACACCGTCGATGAAGCGGTCGCTCGGCAGCCGTTCCGTCTCGCCCGCAAGCGCCAACGCGGTCGGCAGGATGTCGTTGAAATTGAAGAGACCGTCGCTTTGACGGTCAGGCTCGATCATTCCGGGCCACATGAACAGGCCCGGGACGCGTACGCCGCCTTCCCAGGTCGAGCCCTTGGCGCAGCGGAACGGGGTGAAGGCGCTGTCGGGCCACGTTTCCATGTGCGGACCGTTGTCGGACGAAACGAAGATCAGCGTGTCTTCGAGCTGGTTGGTTTCGCGCAGTGTCTCGAGCAGACGGCCCATGATGGCGTCGAGCTCGAGCATCGTGTCCTTATAGGGATGCTTGGCCGGCGATTTGCCGAGATATTTTTCGTGCGGGTAGTTGTCGAAATGCGCGCCGCGCGTGCAGTGATAGAGCAACCACGGCTGATCGCCTTTTGCTTTCTGGCGTATGAATTCCTGGCTATAGACGCACCATTTCTCATCGAGCTCGGAGAGAACGGGGATCGTCACCTCCTCGACGTTGGTCGCCTTGCCGCCCTTCTTGGCGTGCACGAAGCACTTGTTGAAGGGCATGTTCTTCACCCATTCGGTGCGCGCTTCCGAATAGACGATCTCGGGGAAGAAGTGCGGGTCGCGCCACTCGGTGTACATGTCGGAGACCGAGAGGAAGCCGTAGAAATCATCGAAGCCGATGTTTTGAGGCTGCGAGGCCTCGTTCTCACCGACGTGCCACTTGCCGACCGCTTGCGTCGCGTAGCCGGCAGCGGAGAGAAGCTCCGGCAACGTGACCTCACCTTGGAGACCACCGGCCTCGCCGTACATCGGCGGGCGATGCAAGCCATGGCGGTTGGGCACGCGGCCCGTCAGCAAGGTCGCGCGCGATGGCGAGCACGAAGGCTCCGAGTAGCAGGACGTGAGCTGCAATCCGTTGCGTGCGATCTTGTCGAAATTCGGCGTTGGTGCGCCGACAGCGATGCCGCCGCCGTAGCAACCGAAATCGCCCCAGCCGACATCGTCCATCAGAAAGACTAGGATATTCGGCTTCTTCTTCCGCCGCTTGAGGTGATCGGCGAGCCTGGCCTTGGCCGCTTCGATCTGGTGCTTGTGCTGGAAGGCGGGCTCGAGATGCTCCGCGATGCGAACGGTCGGCGTAGCGACGGGGTCGAAGGTCATGTGCGCTTCCTTATGTTTGGAGCGCACGTTAGGCGGTCTTTGCGCCTGTTACCACCCAGTCGCCCGCCTCAACCGGCGTGAGCTGAAGCACGTTCACGCGATAGCGGCGATGCTACCGACAAAAGAAAAGGGCTGGAGCTTTGGACTCCAACCCTTCGACGATTGCGAAGTGAGCGACGCGTCACATGCGGCGGCGCTCGCGGTAGAAAACGTGCGTGCCGATGGTGGCGACTTTGACCATGTGAGCGGCCCAGCTCGGGTTCACATAGTTCGCGTGATAGTAGGTCGCGTTGCCGACGACGGCGTTGACCTTGCCGCCGGTACGCATGGTCGCCGACGCGATGCGAAGCGCGCGCGACCAAGCTCCGCGGTCGCGGACCCTGTCGGCGATCCCATCACAAGCGAAGGAGAACTGACAGTAGCGGCTCCCCCTGTGGGCGCCTTCATAGACGACGCCGCAGATCGTCTTCGGGCGATCGGCTTGACGGGTGCGTGCGAGGACAACCTCGGCCACGGCTTTCTGGCCCAGCTGGCTTTCGCCGCGCGCCTCGAAATAGATGGCAGTCGCCAGGCAATTCTTTTCCTTCAGATATTTGTCGTAAGCGGGCCTGTTCACGACGGGGCGCAAGCGGCTGACCGCGCCGCGCAAATGGGTTTCTCCGTAGCCGGTGAGCAGCTGGTCGCTGATGCCGGTCGTGTCGCGCAGGCTTAGAACGAGTGCGTCTGCCTGCGCCGGGGTGGAGGGAGCCACCGCGAGCACCGCACAGGCGTAAATGATTGCGCCAGCTATAGCCGCCTTGAAGATGCGGTCGTTGCGCTGGGCCAGTTCGAGCAAACCAAACGTCTTCGCCATGTAACCTCCATGGTTAAGAGCGCCCCACTCCCGTGAGCACCTGATCGTCTTTTCGTTCTTGCAGGCCCCGGGCCAGGTCGTTCGGCGGGACCCTTTCGGCTGCCCGGCCCCAAGGATGGCCGCCGGGGTAATCGTTAATTTCCGGAAACTCGGTGCCCCAGAACGCGGCACCGCACTTGGGAAGGACTACAACTTCTCCGTGAAAGGCCCTTATCAACGAGGGGCGCACGGGTACTTAGTGTCTCGCTGCGGTGCAACATACTCTTGGTTGCACCAGAACTAGAATTCACGTTCCAGGCTAGGACATCGGTTTGAGACCCTGACAATCCCTCCAGGTGGTCGGCATGATTTGCCTCATGGTGAACGCATCTCGAATTCAATTGAACTTCAGTATTCGCCTCCGTCTTTGCAATTTTTATTCGGCGAATACTTTAGTGATCCAGAATCCTTCGCAAAAACGCGCGAGGGTCTTTTCCCACTAACTGTCTTGTCATGAATAAGATTTAATGACGGGACGGCGGAAAGTTTTGCACGGAACCGAGATAGGTGCCTCAACGCAGATCGCCGCAGCTGACGCCGTTGGCGGCAGATTTGGTCGCATGATTTTCCGCGAAAATGGCTGATTTCCGCTACTTTCTGGAGATCACATCCTGCTGATGAGTCGACCGGGTCGGCCGTGGCCGAGTCGCCGGCACGGCGTCGGGCGGACCTTGGCCGGACCGCCGGTGCTCAGATCTAACGTCTGCGCCTGGATCATTCGCAACAACCTTAGATTGATTTGCGGCTTGGGCGGCGGGCGCGCGTCAGTCCCAATACTTCTCCATCAGCTCTCGCGACCAAGCGGGCTCACGAACAGCACCGCGCGGGTCGAAGCCCGACATGTGGGGCTTGATGTCCAGCACCGGCGTTCCGTCGATCGCGTCGAGGCCTTGGACCTTTAACGTCAGGCCGTTTACCGAAAGCAGGCGGCAGGTGGTGATGCCGATGCGGTTCGGCCGGTTCTTGGCCCGCTGCGCCAGGATGCCAATCTTCGGCCAGTCGGTACGGCCGCGCGGATGACGCGCGCCGCGCTCGATCTCATCCTCGCCCACCCGATCGAAGACGTAAGTGACGACGATGTGGCTGAAGCCGTCGAGGCCCGCGGCCGCATCCGGTTTGAGCTGCGTCGAGTCGAGGACGATGGTCGTCGGAACGCTGTCCCAGGCGTCGTCGATCGGTTCGTCGCGGGCACTCATCACGCGACCGATCGGCGTCATGGAAATCGTACTCATGGCACCACCTCCTCGACACTGCGTATCGCACGGCGGCGCGGCTTTGACGATAGACGTCGATCACACGCGAAAACGCCCGGCACAACGTGGTGCCGGGCGCTTCGCAGCGGCTCAAGCTATGCTTGGGGCGCGAGCCGCGCGTCACCAATGATTGTGGCGATGATGGTGGCGTCCGCCATGATGGTGGTGGCGACGGCCGTAGTGACGGTGGTGACGATGATGTCCGCCCCAACGCCCCTCACGCCAGTGATCACGGAAGAAGAATTCGCGGCGATGATGGCGCCAGCGGCTCCGCCAACGGCCATCCCACCAAACGCCGTCGATGAAAATCGGGCCGTCGTAGTAGCCGTCGTCATAGTATCCAGCCTCGCACCGGTAGGGATTGTACCAACGGCTGTAAGGATCGCAGGCCGGGTCGTAGCCGTAGCGATAAGGGCCATAATACGGCCCAGGAATTCCAATACCGATACCGACGCTGACGCGAGCCTGAGCGGGCTCAGTTGCGGCGAACGCGCCACCGGCCATTGCCAGTGCTACGAACGCGCCTTTGATCCACATGGTCATTGCAGGCACTCCTCCTAATTCGGAAAGCCGAACTTGGCCGTGCCTGGCTGAACCTTAGCTGAATGTCATGTTCACAAGACCAGGACCATTGCGCGTTGTGACGAGCGATACAGAAGCGGTTCCAATCGGAACCGCTGACGCCAGTGGGAAAATCGCGCGCGCAAAATTGTGGAAAGCGCGCACCGAAACAGACCTTCAGGCGACGGCCGTCGCCTGTGTTGGAACCGTCACCAAACGCGCACGCGCTTGTCGGGTGCGAGGTAGAGAGCGTCGCCCTGCTTCACAGCAAAGGCCGCATACCATGGATCGAGGTTGCGGACCGTGAGCGCGCGATAATGGGCCGGCGCATGACCGTCGCTTATCAAGCGCTGGCGCAGTGCGGCGTCACGAAGATACGTGCACCAGCTTTGCGCGTAAGCGAGGAAGAACTGTTGATCGCCGGTAAAGCCGCCGATCGTCGGCGCCGGCTTGCCGTCTAGCGACGTGCGATAGGCGTCATACGAGGCGCCGAGGCCCGCAAGATCGGCGATGTTTTCGCTGAGCGTTTGCTTGCCGTTCACACTGAGATCCGGGAACGGTTTATAGGTATCGAATTGCGCGGCGAGCGCCGCGCCCGCTGCTTGAAACTGCTTCAGATCCGCGTCGGTCCACCAATTGCGCAAGTGACCTGCGGCGTCGAACTGCGCGCCCTGATCATCGAAGCTGTGGCTGATCTCGTGACCGATGACGGCGCCGATGCCGCCGTAATTCACCGCCGCCGACGCCTTCGGATCGAAGAAAGGCGGCTGTAAGATCGCCGCCGGAAAATTCAGCGAGTTCAGGATCGGCAAATTCACCGCGTTCACGGTTTGCGGCGTCATCACCCATTCGCCGCGATCGACAGGCTTGCCGAGTCGCGCAACGCGATAGCGGTACTCGAACTCTTCAGAGCGAATAACGTTGCCGATAGCGTCACCCCGCACGTCCTCAAGGCGGGAATAATCACGCCACCGATCGGGATAGGCGATACCGACGCGCAAGCCCTGCAATTTGCGCTTCGCCTCTGCCTTGGTCGACGGCGCCATCCACGACAGTGCGTCGATGCGTTTGCCGTATTCGGCGACGATGTTGGCCACCATCCGCTCGAGCTCTGCCTTCGCACTCGCCGGAAAGTACTTGGCGACGTAAAGCTTGCCGACGACTTCCCCGAGGGCTTCATTGGTGGCGTCGACGGCCCGCTTCCAGCGCGCGCGGATCTGCGGTGTACCCTCCAGCGCAGTGCCGTAGAAGGCGAAGCGCTCGTCGACAAAGGCCTTGGGAAGATAGCCGCTGTAGTGATCGATGACATGGAACGTCAGGTAGTCCTTCCAATCGGCGATCGATTGCGAGGCCACGAGTTTCGATATGCCGACGACCGCCGTCGGTTGCCAGACGATGAAGCGCGGCTGATCGTTCAAACCCGCGGCCGTCAGATACGCCGTCCAGTCGAGCCCGGGCGCCTTCTTGGGAAAATCGGCGCGCGCCCAAGGGTTGTTGCCCTTTTGCACATCGTTCGTGTCGGCGCGTGTGGCATGCGTCTGCGCGATCTTCATCTCCAGCGCCATGATGCGCGCGGCCTTGGCGTCGGCATCCGCAATGCCGGCGAGTTTCAGAACGGCGGCGATGTGCGCGACGTATTGCGTGCGCGCCTTCTTCATCGCGTCGCTGTCGGAGAGGTAGTATTCGCGGTCGGGCATGCCGAGGCCGCCCTGCAGGAGATACGGCGCGTATGTCGCGGGGTTGTCCATCGGCGGCGACGTCCACAGACCGAAGATGTTGTCGGTGTAGAGATCGGTCGCGTTCATGATGTCGACGTCGGCGCGCAGTGCGCCGCCGAGGTAGCTCGCCAGCGTCGTGCGGTCGGTGATGCCGTCAACTTTGGCGAGCAAGGGTTTCAATGGCGCGATGCCCTTGGCCTCGATCCCCTTCTCGTCCATGAAGCTCGCGTAGTAGTCGCCGACTTTCTGCGCGTCAGAACCGGGCTTCGCGCCACGAGAGGCCTGCTGAATCAGGTCTACGGTGCGCTTGTTCGCCTGTTCCACCATCACCGCGCCGACGCCGTAGCTCGAGCGGTCTGCCGGGATCGGATGATTCTTCATCCAGGTGCCGTTGGCGTATTGCCAAAAGTCCGTACCCGGCGCGGTCGACCTGTCGATGGCGGCCGTATCGATGCCGGCAGCAAAAACGAGCGAGGTGGTTAAGGCGAGCGCCGCGGCGGCGACTGCGAACGTGCGTTTCATGGACTCAAAATCCCCGATTTTCGCCGCCTGTCGCAAGGCGGGCGCCTTAAGTCAAACGAAAAGGCTGTGATTGGGATCGCTTTGGAGCGTGGCACCGTCTTTGCGACCGCCTCGGCTTCCGCTAATTTTCCTACTCGGGGGCTCACGAACGGACGGCAAAATGGTGAAGCTCTTTTCTCTTTTCACTTCTGCGTGCTTCGCGAGCGCAATGCTGATGGCGCCTGTCCCAGCGTGCGCTGCCGACGGGACGGCGGTCGCGCCGCCGGGTCCCGTCATGGCGACAGCGCCGGGCGCAGCGTCGAACAAGATTCAGCTGGTTTGGCTCGTCTATGTCAGCGGCATCAAGATCGGCGTCGTCGGACTCAAGTCTCAATTCGTGCCGGGCGGCTACGCGGCCGTGTCCAATCTGAAGACCGGCGGCATCGTCGGCGCCTTCTACGACGCACATATCGAGGCGAACTCGGCGGGCTTTGTTGCGGGCCCGGCGCTGCGGCCGACGCAGTACAACGCCGATGCGACGAGCAAGCGGCGTCAGATCACGCAGCTGAGATACACGGCAAGCGCCGTGCAACTCTACGCGAACCCCACCTACAACACGAAGCGCTTCCCGGTGCCGGACGAGCTGAAGCTCAACACGCTCGATCCCGTGAGCGCGATGACGTTCGCGATCTCGGGTATTTCGGTCTCGCAGCAGCGTCCGTGCGGCGACACGCTACACGTGTTCGATGGAGCGCGGCGGTACGATGTCGAATTTCGCTTCATCAACGAGGTGACGCTGCAATCCGACGAGCAGGGTTACGGCGGCCCGGCGGTGAAGTGCGAGGTGATCTACAAGCAGATTGCCGGCTTCAAACCGAGCGTCAATCAGGGCAAGAAGACCTATCCGATATACGTTTGGGGCGCGCCATTCGAGACGAGCGCGCAAGGGCCGCTTAAGCGCTTCCTCGTGCCCGTGCGGATCGAGACCGAAACCTCATTCGGCACGGCAAAAGCGATTGCACGCAAGATCGCGGTCGACGGCGCGCGCCGCACCAAATAGTGAACGCGGGCCGCAGTTCGAGGGATCAGCGGTAGTAATTGTGCCAACCGTGGATGCGGCGGGCGAGCGAGAAGACGGCCAAAATCACCAAAAGGCCGACGATGATCGCCCCCAAGCTCCAGGCTTCGTCGGCGTTGCATGCTGTCTGAGGCCAAACGTGCTGGGCCAGCGCGCCAGTCCACAGACAAACCTTGTTGCCGATCATATAAAGCGTGTGGTGATACGACATGGCACACTCTCCGGGCCGTTAAGGCCAACGGTGCAATGCCGGTGCCATCGCGACCAATTCTGTCGCGCGCCAACACGTTCATTACTAACGGCGCGCGTTGTTGCGCTCGTCACATCGCCGCTCATTGACGCGCAAGCTTTCGAACCTCACGTCAGCTCTAAAGGAAAGAAACCGTGAGCAACGAAACGGCCCGAATCAGAATGTTTCGCCAGCGCGCGAGCGAGATCCGAAAGATCGCCAAGGACATCGGCGACAAGGATTGCCGGGCGTCGCTGATCGAAATGGCTGAGTACTACGAGAACCTGGCCGCTGGGCTCCAATCCAAGCGCAAGCGCGAGCCGTCGGTCAAACGTCACTAAGTGCGGGTGCGCTCTATCCCGAGGTGCTTGAGCTTGCCGCGGGCGTCAGTGCAACGTGACGGGGCGCCGGCAACCTGCTTCGGAGATCCCAGCCCCGTGAAGTACCTCACCCCTGCCCTCGCCGCCCTCATGATCTCGTTCGCGACATCACCGGCGTTTGCTTTCGACTGGCACTACTACAGCGAGAACAAGGCACTCATCGGCTCGACAGGTGAGGAGGAAGGCGACACCGACTTCCGCGCGACGTGCAAGGACGGCGGCAAAGCCGAGATCGGGATCGGTGCTCAAGAGAACATCGGCAAGGGCGAAGGCGAAGCAGTCTCCGTCATGCTGGCTTCCGGCAGCAGGTCGCTGACGATCGACGGTACGTCGGGCGAAAGCCCCAACTTCCAGATGACCGGCGGCGTCGAACTGCAGACGATGGTCGACGGCGGTCACGCGATCTTCGCGCTGCTCGGCGACAAGGGGCCGATCAAGGTTTCGGGACCGATCAAGACGACATGGCCCGACAAGGGCCGCGCCGCCGCGACGGCGGCGTTCGTGAAAGCCTGCTTCGGAAAGTAACCGTCGGTCGGCAGGACCGCGTAGCGGTCAAGCTACTTCAAGCTCGCTTGGGCGGCGGCAAGGCGGGCGATCGGGACGCGGAACGGCGAGCAAGAGACATAGTCGAGGCCAGTCTGCTCGCAGAATTGAATCGAGGCCGGGTCGCCGCCGTGCTCACCGCAGATGCCGAGCTTGATCTCGGGGCGGGTCTTGCGGCCGCGCTCGGTCGCGATCTTGATGAGCTCGCCGACGGCGTCCGTGTCCAAAGACACGAACGGATCGTGCGCAATGAGGCCGCGGCTTAGATAGTCCTGCCAAAATTTGACGCTGTCGTCGCGGCTGATGCCGAACGTCGTTTGCGTCAAGTCGTTGGTGCCGAAGGAGAAGAACTCCGCGCCCTGTGCGATCTCATCGGCCTTCAAGGCGGCGCGCGGCAGCTCGATCATCGTGCCGATCAAATAGCTGAACTTGGCGCTCTTCTCTTTCTCGACCGCCTTCGCGACGGCCTCGATGCGGTCTTTGAGAAACTCGAACTCGCCCTTCATGGCGACGAGCGGGATCATGACCTCAGGCACCACCGGCTTGCCGCTTTCCTTCGCGACTTGCACGGCCGCTTCGAAGATCGCGCGCGCCTGCATCTCGTAGATTTCAGGATATGAAATGCCCAGACGGCAACCGCGGTGGCCGAGCATGGGGTTGAATTCGGCAAGATCTTCGACGCGATCCTTGAGCTTGGCGACCGGAATGCCGAGTGATTTCGCCTCGATCTCCCACTCCTCTTCCTTTTTGAACTTCGGCAGGAATTCGTGCAGCGGCGGATCGAGGAGGCGGATCGTCACCGGCAGGCCCGCCATGATGCGAAAGAGCTCGACGAAATCGGCGCGCTGCATCGGCAACAGCTTGATCAGCGCTTGCTCGCGGCCATGCTTGTTGTCCGCAAGAATCATTTGGCGCACGGCAGTGATGCGTTCCTCGTCGAAGAACATGTGCTCCGTCCGGCACAAGCCGATACCTTCGGCCCCGAACTCGCGCGCGACCTTCGCATCGGCCGGCGTCTCGGCGTTGGCGCGCACGCCCATGCGGCGGAAGCCGTCGGCCCACGACATGAGCTTGGCGAACTCACCCGACAGCTCGGGCTGGATCGTGGCGACGCGGCCCTTCATCACCTGCCCCGACGAACCGTCGATTGTAATCATGTCGCCCTTCTTCACCGTAACGCCGCCGGCGGTGAATTGCTGCTTTGCATAGTCGACGCGCAGCGCGCCGGCGCCGGAAACGCACGGCCGGCCCATGCCGCGCGCGACAACGGCAGCGTGGCTCGTCATACCGCCGCGCGCGGTGAGGATGCCGCGCGCCGCATGCATCCCGTGAATGTCTTCGGGGCTCGTCTCGACGCGTACGAGGATGATCTCGTGCTTATCCGCGGCAAGGCGCTCAGCCTCGCCGGCATCGAACACGACTTCGCCCGACGCGGCGCCGGGCGAGGCCGGCAAGCCCGTCGCCAAGATCTGACGATGAGCTTTGGGATCGAGCGTCGGATGCAAGAGCTGGTCGAGCGATGCCGGCTCGATGCGCCTTACGGCTTCCTGACGCGTGATCACGCCCGTGTCGGCGAGATCGACGGCGATCTTGACCGCCGCCTTCGTGGTGCGCTTGCCATTGCGGCATTGGAGCATCCATAGCCGGCCGTTCTCGATCGTGAACTCGATGTCCTGCATGTCGCGATAGTGGCCTTCGAGCGTCTTCACGTAGCGCAGAAACTCGGCAAAGACTTGCGGCATGCGCTCTTCGAGCGAGGCTTCTTTTTGACCAGCGGCTTTGCGCTCACGCGCGGTCAAGGCTTGCGGCGTGCGGATGCCGGCGACGACGTCCTCGCCTTGCGCATTGACGAGGAATTCGCCGTAGAGCTGCGGCTCGCCGGTCGACGGATTGCGCGTGAAGGCGACGCCGGTCGCGGAGTCGTCGCCCATGTTGCCGAAGACCATCGCCTGCACGTTGACGGCGGTGCCCCAATCGTCCGGAATGTTGTGCAAGCGGCGATAGGTGATGGCGCGCGCGTTCTGCCATGAGAAGAAGACCGCGCCGATTGCGCCCCAAAGCTGCACGTGAGGATTCTGCGGGAAGGGATCGCCGGTTTCCTCCGCCACCTTCTCCTTGAAGCGGTTGACGATCAGCTTCCAGCCTTCGGAATCGATTTCCGTATCGAGGTTGAGTTCGTTGTCCTCTTTGTATTGGGACAGGATCTCCTCGAAGTGATCGTGATCGACGCCGAGGACGACATCGCCGTACATCGCTATGAAGCGCCGATAGCTGTCGTAGGCGAAGCGCTCGTTGCCGGTTTGACGCGCGAGCGCCGCGGCGGTCTCGTCGTTGAGGCCGAGATTGAGCACGGTATCCATCATGCCGGGCATCGAAGCGCGCGCGCCCGAGCGCACCGAGACGAGCAACGGATTCTTCGGATCGCCAAAGGAGCGATCGACGGCGGCGCCGACTTGGCGCAACGCAGCTTCAACCTGCTGCTTCAGCTCATCGGGGTATTTTTCATTGCGCGTCGTGAAGTGCGTGCAAACCTCAGTCGTGATCGTGAAGCCCGGGGGAACAGGCAATCCGAGATTCGCCATTTCGGCGAGGCCGGCCCCCTTGCCCCCCAGTAGATCGCGCAGTTTGGCCGAGCCTTCAGCCTTGCCGCCACCGAAGCTGTAAACCCATTTGGTCATTGGCGTTTTTTCCAAGCGAGCGAGGGGCACACACTTTATTCACACGGTGCGTGCGCGGTTTCTGTCACGCGTTGTTCGCACTTGCAACAGGTAGAGAGGCCGCAGAGCCTACGCCTTTCGGGCATGCAATACTGGGTCGTGGTGAAACCGGCGGGTTCAACCGCCTCAACGCCGTTACCGGAGGTTTTTGCATGGGCAGGTTCTTGTTGTTCGTGATCGTGATAGCCGCCATCGCGCTCTACTTCACCAATCCCACGACGGAGGAAGTGCAGGCGAAGTTGAATGGACAAGTGCCTGCGGAATTGACCGCGGTGATGGCGGGCGCACCAGCCATGCCTGCCGCGCCAGAAGTTCCCGCTGCGCCGGCCGCGCCTACCGATATGCCGGCGGCGCCGGACATGCCGGCAGCCCCTGCAGATCAGACGGGCGCCGCTCCAGCCGCGATGCCGGGCGGAGCGATGACGCTCGACCGCAAGGACTACTACTTGTTCTCGATCTACAAGGTAACGGTCGGCGGCGAGCAACTGCCGGGATGCATCGTCGGCATCGGCAAGCAGGCGCTCCCCTACCCCAAGTGCCCGATCTAAGGTTTGCGTGAAAGAGCGAGTGCGGCGGCGGCGGTGATCAACACGCCGCCGGTGACGCGGTTGGTCCAGCGGCCCGCGCGAGCAAGCAGCGGGCGCGCTCGGCCGGCCGCCATCGCCCACGCCGCGTCGACCATCGTGCAGACCGTGAGGAAGGTGGCCGAAAGAAGCGCGAGCTGCGCAACGGCGTTACCTTTCGGATCGACGAACTGCGGTAGGAAGGCGCCGAAGAAGAGAAGCGTCTTGGGATTGGTCAACGAAACGAACAAGCCCTTGGCGTAGATCGCGCACGGCGATTTGGGCTCCGGCTTGGCCGCGCCAAGATCGGCGACGGGCGCGCGCAACGCTTCGATGCCGAGGTAGATCAGATAGGCGACACCGATCCAACGCAACACTTCGAACCAATGGCTCATGAATTCGAGGACGCCGGCGAGGCCCAGCGTCACGATGGTCAACTGCGGGATCATGGCGCTGGATGTGCCGGCGACGGTGAGCAAACCGGAGCGCGGTCCATAGGCGACGCTATTCGAAACGATGAGCGCGACGTTCGGCCCGGGCATCAGCGCGAGCGCGAGCGAGGCGGCGACAAAGGCAAGGTAGAGGTTCATCGACATGGTCGAAGCGTAGCCGATGATCTGTCTGGGTCCAATCCGCCTCCGATTGCAGAATTCGTGGCGGCCTTTGACGGCTCGATGGCGGGTGAAAAAGGCCCTCCCCCGCTCGTTCGCCGAGGGCAGCTGCGGCGGGGGAGGGATTTGCGCGCGGGAGAGATGGGTGCGCGCGAAATGTCAGCGTGGATCGCGAATGCAATAACCAGAGCCGTGGATCGTCTCGATCAGCGGCACGGGAAAGTCGCGGTCGACTTTGCCGCGCAAGCGCGAGATATGCGTTTCGACCAACGTCGTCTTCGGATCGAATTGAAATTCCCAGACCTGCTCCAGCAACATGGTGCGCGTGACGACGCGCCCAGCCTGGCGCATGAGCGCTTCGAGCAGCTTGAACTCCATCGGCTGTAAATCGAGGGCTTTGCCCGCGCGCGTCGCCTTGCGGCGAAGCAAGTTCAGCTCCAGGTCGGCAACGCGAAGCACCGGCTTTACGTCGCCGGGCAGCGGACGACGCGCCAGCGCTTCAACGCGCGCGATGAGCTCTGCCATGGCAAAGGGCTTGACCATGTAGTCGTCGCCGCCGGCGTTCAGGCCGTCGACCCGATCATCGATGCCGGTGAGCGTCGTCACGAAGATCACGCGCGTTTGAATGTCGGCCGAGCGCAGCATCTTTACCAAACTCAGGCCGTCCAGCTTCGGCAGCATGCGGTCGACAATCGCGATGTCGTGCTTGCCCGCAATCGCCAGCGCGAGCCCGTCCGCGCCGTTTGTCGCCAGATCGACTTGATGGCCGGCATTGCGCAAGCCGTCGGCGATGAAGTCCGCCGTTTCCGTATCGTCCTCGATCAGCAAAATGCGCATGGCCGACTGTCCTGTAGCGACCACAGTCATCTAGCAGCGGCAAGCATCTCGATTCCAACGGGATTATTACAGTTTTGTTAGATGGGCTGTAGGATGGGGCGCGATACACCATCCGCATGGACGCACGCGTGCAAACGGAAACGGCGAAGCCCAAAGCGGCGTTCGTGCCGCATCTGCCGCGCAGTCTCGCGTTCCGACTCGCGTTGCTCTACGGGATGGTGTTCGCGATATCGGCAACGGCACTGATCGGGCTCGTTTACTTCACGACCACGGCATCGCTAACGCGACAGCGCGACCGCGCGATCACCGTCGAACTCGAGGAGCTGAAGAGCGAACTCGGCGCGGCCGGCGGCGGTATCGGCGAGGTCGAACGCCAGATCACGGTGCGAGATACCGCGCCGGACAAATCGCAATACATCTATGCGCTCTACGACAAGTTCGGACACTTGCTCGCGGGCTCGGAAGCCAAACTTCCGCGCGCAGATGCTTGGATCGACGTTGCCAGCCGCACCGACGACGGTGTTCCGCACACGACGCACTTCCGGACGAGCCTACTTCCCGAGGGCTATCTCCTCGGCGTCGGCGAGGACACCGAACAATTCGACGATCTGCACACGTTCCTGCGCGCCGCGCTTTTAATTGGACTGGCGGCGGCATTCGCGATCGCACTCGCCGGCGGCTGGGCCTTGAGCTGGACGTTCCGCCAGCGGCTCGATCGCGTTGCGGCCGTATGCGGCGAGATCATGGAGGGACGGTTGGGCTCGCGGATTCCGGTGCGCGCCACAGGTGATGAGATCGATCTGCTGTCGCGCAGCGTCAACTCCATGCTCGACCGCATCGTCGGACTGATGGACACTTTGCGTCAGATCTCGGTCGACGTGGCACACGACTTGAGGACGCCGCTCGCGCGGCTGCGGCAGGGCCTCGAGTCGACCAAATTCAAAGCGAAGACGACCGACGACTACGCGGCGGCGGTCGACAAGGCGATCGGCGAAGCCGACACTATCCTCGACACATTTACAGCGTTGCTGCGAATTGCCGAGCTCGAGGCGGGGACACGGCGCGCGGCGTTCACGCCGGTCGACCTGTCGCGCCTATTCGAAACGGTAGCAGACGCCTACGCGCCGCCGGCAGAGGAAAACGGGCAACGCATCGTGGCGCGCATCGAACAAGGCGTCAGCGTAACCGGCGACGCAAATTTGCTGACGCAAATGATCGCGAATTTCGTCGCCAACGCGCTGCGGCACAGTCCGTCGGGCACGACCGTAACGGTCGAGCTGTCGGGAGGGGCGCATCCGCTCGGCGTTGTGTCGGACAACGGGCCCGGAATTCCGGAAGCGGATCGCGCGCGCGTCTTCCAACGCTTCGTTCGACTCGAAAGCAGCCGGACGACGCCGGGGAGCGGACTAGGATTGTCGCTCTGCGCGGCGATCGCCGAGCTGCACGGCATACGCCTCGATTTGAAGGACAATCATCCGGGCCTCAGGTGCGAGGTGCGGTTCTAGCCGCGCCGCCGCAATCGGCTGGAAATTGGCCATTTTCGATGGCTCCCCCTTGCAACTGTTTTGCGCTTTAATGCGATAAGTCGCGCGCGGCAGGGGATGGCCGACGCTCGGCGCAAGGTGGGGACCTGTCAGGATGATCTTCGTGAAATTTTGGCGCGGCCTTTCGGCCGGCGCCTTGTCGCTCTTTTGTGCCCTCACAGCGGTCGCCGCCGATGCGCCCGTGCCGACATCGACAGCGCCGGCGGCGGTCCCGGCACCACAGCAGCCGCCGCACGAACTCACGGCGAACGACGTGGAGGCATTCCTCGACGGGTTGATCCCGCTCCAGATCGGTATGGACGACATCGCCGGCGCGACAGTTTCGATCGTGAAGGACGGCAAGCTGCTGTTCACCAAAGGCTACGGCTTCGCCGACATGAAGACGCGCAAGCCGGTGGTCGCCGACAAGACTCTGTTTCGCGTCGGGTCGATCACCAAGCTCTTCACGTGGACGGCGGTGATGCAACTCGTCGAACAAGGCAAAGTCGACCTCGACGCCGACGTGGCGACTTACATCGACTTCGACTTGCCCAAACCGTTCGGCAAGCCGATCACGCTGCGCAACCTGATGACCCATCGGCCGGGCTGGGAGGACGTCTACAAAGAGCTTGGCGCGAAAGACGCGAAAACGATCAATCTGGAAGCTTATTTGAAGGAACACGTTCCGGCGCAGATCTTTGCGCCCGGCGCCGTGCCAGCCTATTCGAACTACGGTGCGGCTCTCGCCGGCTATATCGTGCAGCGCGTTTCCGGCGAGGCATTCGATCAATACGTCGAGGATCACATTCTCAAGCCGCTCGGCATGACGCATTCGACCTTGCGCCAACCGCTGCCCGACGCGCTCAAGAGCGACATGTCGAACGGCTACACGCTCGGCTCAGCCGACAAGGCGAGCGCCTTCGAGAACGTCAACGCCTATCCGGCCGGCAGCATGTCGGCGACGGCGAGCGACATGGCGCGCTTCATGATCGCGCAGCTGAACGACGGCGAGCTCGACGGCGCGCGCATTCTCAAGACCGAGACGGCGCAAGAGATGCACAACACCCGGCTTGAGGTGGATAGCCATCTTCCGGCGATGGCCCTCGGCTTTTATGAGGAGACGCGCAACGGGCACCGCATCATCGGTCACGGCGGCGATACGGTCGTCTTTCACAGCGACCTGCACCTGATCCCCGATCAGCACGTCGGGTTCTTCGTTTCGTACAACAGCGCCGGACGCGGCGACAGCGCGCCGCGCGGAGCGTTGTGGCGCGCGTTTCTCGACCGATATTTTCCCTATACGCAGCCGGATCAGCCGACGCTGGCGACCGCGAAGGACGACGCACAGAAGGTGATCGGCACATACCGTTCGAGCCGGCGCGGCGAGACGTCATGGACGCGGCTGCTTGGCGTGCTCGGCGAGGCGACGGTCAGCGCGGATTCAGACGGCATTCTGACCGTCGACGCCTTCAAGGACATCAACGGGCAGCCTCGCAAATGGCGCGAGGTCGAGCCCTTCGTCTATCGCAACGTCGTCGGACAAGAGCGCATCGTGTTCAAGCCCGACGCGTCGGGCACGATGAACCTTTTCATCGGCGTGCCGATCGCGCTTTTCCAGCGTGTGGGGCCGCTCGATAGTCAATGGACGATCGCGACCGTGGCAGGCGGGTCGCTGCTGATCATGGCGCTGACGTTGTTGCTCTGGCCGGCCGCCGTAGCGGCGCGCTGGCATTATGGCGCGGGATTGCCCCTCAGCGGCTTCGAGCGCTTGTTGCGGTTCGGAACGTATGCCGTGTGCGCTGCGGACATTGCGTTCCTGATCGGCTTCTTGTTCGTCGTCCTGCCGGCGCTTCAAACCATCTTCGACCTCGACCGCACGCTCGATGCCAAGATCCACCCTTGGCAATATGTCGGCATCGCGGGCTCGATCGGCGCGCTCATCGCCGTCGTCAACGCGCTTGTCGCCTGGCGGAGCGAAAACCGCAGCTTCTTCGGTCGCGTCAAGGAAACGGTGATCGCGCTCGCCTGCGTCGGCTTTGCCTGGTTTGCGTGGTCCATGCATTTGCTGGACCTCGGATTGAGATACTGAAGAGAAAAAGCCCGGCTCGAGGCCGGGCTTTTCGAGATGCCGTGGGCGATCAATCGTCGTCGTTTTCCATGCTGACGATCTTCCAAGTACCGTTGCGCGTGCGGCAGGCGACGCCGCCGGCGTAGGCCTCGTCGTCGCGGTCATAGTAGCGCGTTTCGAACCGCCGGCAGGGACCGTCGTAGTCGTTCCAACCGTCCTCGTAGTATTCGGTCGGTCGCACCCAACCATGATGATGCGTGCGCGGATTGCGCCACTCATAGCGGCGGTCGCCGCCATCGTCGAACGCATCGTCGTAAGCG
Source organism: Alphaproteobacteria bacterium (assembly GCA_016124635.1). Lineage (GTDB taxonomy): Bacteria > Pseudomonadota > Alphaproteobacteria > Micropepsales > Micropepsaceae > SZUA-430. Next base: position 60,855 of record WGNJ01000030.1, read on the forward strand.
GCGTTGTAGTAGTAAGCGTCGTAGCGATCGTCGCGGCAGGAGTCCCTAGCGATCTCGCGGCCCGCGAGGCCGCCGAGCACCGCGCCACCGACGGTCGCCGCCACGCGGCCGCCGCCGTGGCCGAACTGATTGCCGATGATACCGCCGAGCACGGCGCCACCAAACGTGCCAGCCGCCTTCGCATCGTCGCAATCCGCAAACGCCGGCGTGGTGGCCGTGAACAGAGCGCCGGCCGCAACAAGGCCGATTGCCATTGACTTCAACATTTGAGGCCTCCCATGGGGTTCCTGGCTTCAGCAGCGCAGGAGATGAATACCGTAAGGAATGCGCGGGGTTGTAGCATAGTTCCCGGGTGAGCGCGGAGAGCCGGCGTTGCGCCGGCAAACACAAGGTTAGCGCAGGCCAACCCCTTGAATGTAAGGAACCTGTAATCCTAGGGAGAGTTTGCTATGAGGTGCGCGCGATGCAACGCGGACGTGACTTGGCCCGATGGAATATCACCCACGGACCAGCACGCTCTCGCGCGCGCGGCTCAGGAAAGCCCGGTGCGGTGTGTTCAGGCTGCGCGGGCGTTGCTTGGCCTCGACGTCCGCGCGGCGAAGGCACTCGCCTATCACTTGTCGCGAGTGGCGCGAACGTGTCATCGCTGCGGCAACGATATCGTTTCTGGCAGCTCAATTTGTGCCCACTGTCGTTCACTCAATGTCGACTGGTGGCCGTGATCGCTCAGCCTTCGATCTTCGAGAAGTCGGCGACGGTGTGCATCGCCTCGCGGATCTCGTTGAGAAGCTTCAGACGGTTCTCGCGGAGGTTGGCGTCGTCGGCGTTGACGGTCACCTTCTCGAAGAAAGCGTCGACGGGTGCGCGGAGCCTTGCAAGCGCGGCCATCGCACCCTCGAAATCCTCGCGCTTCAGCGCCGCAGCCGCATCGGCCTTCACGCGAACGATCACTTCGTGGAGCGCCTGCTCTTCCGACTGCTTCAAAAGCATCGTGTCGATGACGCCGCGATGCGTGCGCTTGTCCTTCTTCTCTTCGATCTTGACGATGTTCACCGCGCGCTTGTAACCGGCAAGCAAATTCGTGCCGTCGTCCGTCTTCAAGAACGTTTGTAGCGCTTCGACGCGGCGGACGATCAGAACGAGATCGTCCTGACCTTCGAGAGCGAAGACCGCATCGATGAGATCGTGGCGCACACCCTTGTCGCGAAGCGCGACCTTCAATCGATCACCAAGAAAAGAAAGTAGCTCCGCTATCTCCCTCCCAACATGAGCGTCATACCTTTGATGTCCCAAGAATTTTGGCGCTCCGGGACGATCCGGATTGTCTGCCACGAGATTGCCGGTCAGCATCTCCTCAATTTTCTTCGCAAGATTGGGCGGCAACCCCAACTTTTTTACCCGTTCAGCCCAGTCCAGCGCGTCACTGAAAAACCTGCCTTGAAAACCCTGCATTGTCCAATCAATCGCCCGGCCAAAAAGGCGCGACAGTGGAATTCTAACGCCCGCATCTAAGATCGTTCGGATGAGCCCAAGCGCTGCTCGCCGAAGAGCAAATGGATCTCGAGAACCCGTTGGCTTCTCGTCGATATAGAAGAAGCCAGCCAGCGTGTCTGCTTTGTCTGCGAGCGCGATGGCGATCGAAACCGGTGCGGTCGGGACCTGATCGGTGGGGCCGAGCGGCTTGTAGTGGTCGCGGATGGCGTCGGCGACTTCCGGTGCCTCCTTGTCGTGGAGCGCGAAATATCGGCCCATGACGCCCTGCACTTCCGGAAACTCGCCGACGGTGCCGGAGACCAAGTCCGCCTTGCAGAGATGAGCGGCGCGACGCGCCTTCTTCTCGTCGGCGCCGATCAGCTTGGCGATTTCGCCGGCGAGCGCCTCGATGCGCTCGACACGTTCGAGCTGGGTGCCGAGCTTGGCGTGGAAGACGATGCCTGCGAGCTGCGGCACGCGGTCGGCCAGCTTCACCTTCAGATCCTGATCCCAGAAGAATTTGGCATCGGAGAGGCGCGCGCGCAGGACGCGCTCGTTGCCCGCGACCACCGCTTTGCCGTCGTCCTTGGTGACCGTGTTGGCGACGACGATGAATTTGTTCGCGAGCTTGCCGGTCGCCGGATCCTTGAGCGCGAAGTATTTTTGGTTCGCGCGCATGGTCGAGATCAGGATCTCCTGCGGCACTTCCAAGAATGCCTTCTCGAACTGGCCGATGAGGACGACCGGCCACTCGACCAGCCCCACGACTTCGTCGGCGAGCGCGTCGTCGGCGATGAGCTCCAGGTTCTGCGCATGCGCCAGCTGTTTCGCCTCGTGCAAGATCGCGGCCTTGCGGTCCGCCGGGTTCAAGACGACATGCGCGTGCTGCAGCTTTGCGACGTAGTCGTCGTAGCGGCGCACTTCGATTTCGCCGTGACTCAAGAAGCGGTGGCCGCGCGTCGTCGTTCCCGACCGAATGCCGCCGACTTCGAACTTCACGAGCTCGCCGTCGAAGGTGCAGAGGATGGAATGTAACGGGCGGACCCAGGTCAGATCGCCCGAGCCCCAGCGCTGCGACTTGGGCCACGGAAAGGTTTTCACAATCTCCGGCACGATTTCGGCGATGACGTCAGGCGTCGGTCTGCCTTTGCGCTCGATAACCGCGAGATAGAAGTCGCCCTTCGGGTCCTTCTGCACGGTGAGTTGCTCGCGCGTGAGGCCGGTCGAACGGAGAAACCCGTCGATCGCCTTGGCGGGCGCGTCGACACGTGGGCCTTTGCGCTCCTCGCGGGTATCGGACTGCGCGGCGGGCAAACCTTCGACGATGAGCGCGAGCCGCCGCGGCGTCGCGAAGGCGCGTGCGCCCTCGGTCGTGTAGCCACGATCGGTGAGCGCGCCGATCGTCAGGCGCTCCAGATCGCGCGCCGCTTGCGCCTGCATGCGCGCAGGGATTTCTTCGGAGAAGAGTTCAAGGAGGAGCTGCGGCATGTTACTTGCCCACTCCGCCCATGCCCGCGCCCGGCGTCATGCCTTGCGGACTTTGGATCCAGGCTTCGGCGCAGGCCTTGGCGAGCGCGCGGACGCGGCCGATATAGGCTTGGCGCTCGGTCACCGAGATCACGCCGCGCGCGTCGAGCAGATTGAAGGTATGGCTCGCCTTGATGCACTGCTCGTAAGCGGGCAGCACGTGGCGCCATTCGGGATGGCCGAATGAGCGGTTCACCTTTGCGGCGAGCAACTTCTGCGCTTCGGCCTCGGCGTCCTTGAAATGCTGGAAGAGCGCGTCTGTGGTCGCGAGCTCGAAATTGTAGCCGGACTGCTCGACCTCGTTTTGATGGTAGACGTCGCCCCAGCACATGAAGTCGGGCGACTGCCGGTTCATCGTGTTGTAAGCGAGATCGAAGCCGTTATCGACGCCTTGCACATACATCGCCAAGCGCTCGAGACCATAGGTGATCTCCGCCGACACCGGCTTGCAGTCGATGCCGCCGACCTGCTGGAAGTAGGTGAACTGCGTCACCTCCATGCCGTCGCACCACACCTCCCAGCCCAGACCCCAAGCGCCGAGCGTCGGCGATTCCCAATCGTCCTCGACGAAGCGGATGTCGTGCATGTCGGCGCTCAAACCGAGTGCGGCGAGCGAACCCAGATAAAGGTCGAGCACGTTCTCCGGCGACGGCTTCAAGATCACCTGGAACTGGTAGTAGCGCTGGAAGCGGTTCGGATTCTCACCGTAGCGTCCATCTTTCGGACGGCGCGACGGCTGAACATACGCCGCTTTCCACGAACGAGGTCCCAACGCGCGCAGCGTCGTCGCCGGGTGAAACGTGCCCGCGCCCATCTCCATGTCGTAAGGCTGAAGGATCACGCAACCCTGGTCGGCCCAATAGCGTTGCAGGGTTAGGATCAGGCCTTGATAAGAGCGGTCGGGAGCGGTGGACATATATAAGGTGCGCGATCTGGCGTTCGGTCGGCGAAGAGCGGCGGAAGCTAAAGACGGGCTAGGCAGGGGTCAAGGATCACGGTTCGCGCGCGCTGGCGTTCGCAATCCGACGACCTGAGCGAGCGAACAAGCGGGCGACAAAGCCGCACAGCGGCAGGACGAATCGTTGCATGTCTTCCTGCGGAACGGCAGGGTCGCTCCGCAACGTCACCATCGAAGGACGCTTCGATGATCGCAAGACAGCTCGGCCGCGAAGTCGCCATCTTGATCGTCCTCAAGCTGGCCGCCATTACCGTCATCTATTTTTCGTTCTTCAGCGCCGCGCAGCGTCCCGATATCGATGTCGGACGCGTCGGGGATCGCATTCTGTCGGAGCACATGCAGCAATGACCGTGGACTTTTCGGTTGTCGATCTCTCGCGCCTGCAGTTTGCGCTGACCGCGCTCTATCACTTCTTGTTCGTGCCTCTGACGCTCGGGCTCTCCGTGCTGCTTGCGATCATGGAGAGCGTCTACGTGATGACGGGGCGCGAGATCTGGAAGCGCATGGTCAAGTTCTGGGGCGTGCTCTTCGGCATCAACTTCGCGATGGGCGTTGCGACCGGCATCACGATGGAATTCCAGTTCGGCACGAACTGGGCCTACTACAGCCATTATGTCGGAGACGTGTTCGGCGCGCCCCTCGCGATCGAAGGTCTGATGGCCTTCTTTCTCGAGGCGACGTTCGTCGGGCTTTTCTTCTTCGGATGGGACAGGCTCAGCAAGGTCCAGCACCTTGCTTCGACGTGCCTGCTCGCGCTCGGCACCAATTTGTCGGCGCTGTGGATCTTGATCGCGAACGGTTGGATGCAATACCCGGCCGGCGCCACGTTCAATCCCGATACGATGCGCATGGAGCTGACGTCGTTCTGGGATCTGTTCTTCAATCCGGTCGCGCAAGCGAAGTTCGTGCACACGGTGTCGGCGGGATACGTCACGGGCTCGGTGTTCGTGATGGCGGTCAGCGCCTATTACATCTTGTGCAGCCGCAACGTCGAATTCGCACGCCGCTCGCTGACGGTGGCCTCGTCCTTCGGATTGCTGTCGGCGCTATGCGTCGTCGTGCTTGGCGATGAGTCGGGCTACATGGCGGGCGAAAACCAGCAGATGAAGGTCGCCGCGATCGAGGCGATGTGGGAGACGCAGCCGCCGCCAGCGAGCTTCACGCTGTTCGGCTTTCCGGACCGCGACGCGCGAACGACGCATTATGCCGTCGAGATACCTGCGGTCCTGGGGCTCATCGCGACGCGCAGCTTTACGAAAGAAGTGCCGGGGATCGACAAGCTGGTGAGCGAGAACGAGGCGCGCATCAAGGCGGGGCTCACGGCCTACGGCGCCTTGCAGCGCGTGCGCGCAAACCCCGGCGACCAGAATGCCAGGGCGGCGCTCATGAGCGGATGGCACGATCTCGGCTACGCTTTGCTGCTCAAGCGGTATCGCGCCGATATCGAAAACGCGACGCCCGAGGAGATTTCCAAAGCGGCCTCGGACACGGTGCCCGACGTCTTGCCGCTGTTCTGGGCATTTCGCATCATGGTCGGGCTCGGCTTCCTCTTCATCCTTTTCTTCGCCGTCTCGTTCTACTACTCGGCGCGACGCACGCTGCATCAGAAGCAATGGTTGTTGTGGGTCGGTTTTCTGCTGTTGCCGACACCGTGGATCGCGGCCGAGCTCGGCTGGATCGTGGCGGAATACGGGCGACAGCCTTGGGCGATCGACGGGGTGTTGCCGACGTTCCTTGCTGTTTCGAACGTGCCGGCATCGAACGTCGCGGCGTCGCTCATCGGCTTCGTCGTATTCTATTCGTCGCTTGCCGTCGCCGACGTTTATCTGATGGTCAAGTACGCCAGGCTCGGGCCTGACCGTTACTTCGCGAAGGGAGCGGGCAAATGATCCCGATCCTGCTCGACTATGAGACGCTGCGCGTGCTGTGGTGGCTTCTGCTCGGCGTTCTGCTGATCGGCTTTGCGATCATGGACGGCTTCGATTTGGGGGCCGGCGCGCTTTTGCCCTTCGTGGCGCGCACCGATTCCGAGCGGCGCATTGTGCTCAACACCATCGGCCCCGTGTGGGAGGGTAACCAGGTCTGGCTGATCACCGGCGGCGGCGCGATCTTTGCCGCATGGCCACCGCTCTACGCGGTGAGCTTCTCCGGTTTCTATCTCGCCATGCTGTGCGTGCTCCTGGCGCTCATCTTGCGCCCGGTCGGCATCAAGTTCCGCTCGAAGATCGAAAGCGCCGGATGGCGCGTCTGGTGGGACTGGGCCATCTTCATTTCCGGCGCGGTGCCCTCGCTCATTTTCGGCGTCGCCGTCGGCAACGCGCTCGAAGGCGTGCCGTTCAGCTTCGACGCGGACATGCGCGCGACCTACACCGGCTCGCTGATCGAGCTGCTCAACCCCTATGCCCTGCTCTGCGGACTTGTGAGCCTCGCGATGATCGTGACGCAAGGCGGCACGTGGCTCGCGGCGAAAGCCGACGGGCCAGTGGCCGAGCGTGCGCGTACATACGCGACCTTTGCGGCACTTGCGACGATCGCGCTGTTCGCCGCCGGCGGACTCGCGACGGCCTTCATCGACGGTTATCGTTTCAGCTCGGTGATCGTGACCGACGGCGCATCGAACCCGACGACGAAAGAGGTTGCGCTGCAAGCGGGCGTATGGCTCGCCAATTATTCTCTGCGACCGTGGACCATCCTTGCGCCGGTCTTGGGTTTCGGCGGCAGTGCGCTGGCGGCGATCTTGTTGCGGCTCAATCGGTCTGGGCTCGCTTTCGCGGGATCATCGATCGCGACGTTCGGCATCGTCTCGACTGCCGGCGTGTCGATGTTTCCGTTCATCCTGCCGTCGTCGACGACACCCAACCACTCGCTCACGGTTTGGGACGCGTCTTCATCGCAAGGGACGCTGTGGATCATGCTGATCGCGGCGTTGGTGTTCGTGCCGATCATCCTTGCCTACACCGCGTGGGTCTATCGCGTTCTGTGGGGCAAGGTCACCGACGCGGACGTTCGCAGCAACGACGCCAGCTACTGAGGGTTTGATACGCCATGTGGTATTTCGCTTGGGTTCTCGGTCTCGGCTTCGCCTGCACGTTCGCCGTTTTGAACGCTATGTGGCTCGAGATCGGCCAACCCGATCCCAAGGACAAGAATTAGCGGACGCTCGACCACATCGGTTTCGTCTCTCGGCTTGCTCAACCCAGGTGACGAGACAGCGCCATGAAGTCGAGCGCGGCGTGCGCGAACAAAAGCGGCCATAGGCTCGCGCGTTTCGAATACCACCAGGCGAACATCACGGCGAGCGGCAGGATGAATATCACCGACGCCGCGCCTTGATAGAGATGATACGCGAGGCGTAGCGCGATGCTGACGTTGATTGCCAACATACCGTTGGCGCCGCGCAGCGCGGCAAACACATAACCTACGACGAAGACTTCTTCGAATACCGGATTGACGATACTGGTCGCTACAATGGCCGGCAGGCTGAGCGGTCCGAACAGCAACGTGCTCGCTGCGCTCTGCTTCAGCTCCGTGGGCAGAACCAGCAGAATGCAGGCGGGCAAGAGATAAGCAACGGCGACCAGCCCGGCGCCGTCGATCGCGTCTTGAAGAACCGGCGTGCCGAAGCCGAGGCGCTCCAACGTCCAGCCGCGAGCCCACAAAAGCGAACCGAGCAGTCCGAGCGTCGCCAGCTCGAAGATCAAGAGACGCACCAAGCGCGCGTCGGTCGTGGTTCCCGCGTCGACGACGCCGGAGGCAATCAGCACGCTGTACGTAAGCGGTAAGCCGAAAGCGCAAATGAGAACGATCGCGATTTCTGCTTGCTGCGGAATGGCAGCGATGAGGCGCTTCATCAGGTCAGCCAGCACCAATCATCGGTATGGGCAGTCGGCACGATCGCAGGCGCGCTGCTGACCAGGCGCCGAGTAGGTGCCGCAAGTGGGACACTTGATCATGCTTTCGGTGGGCAGCCGGTTGGAGGCCGAGCGCTCGTTGGCGCGGCGCAGCAGATCCTGCATCTGTTCACGCAAGCGTTCCGCGCGGCCGCGCACCGCGAAGTAGATGACGGCAAGTATGGCGACGAATGCGAGGAAGCCAGCACCCATGGTTCGTCACTATAACCCGAAGCGAGACCAGAGCGAACGCTCTTCAACCGCGGCAATCAAATCTTGTGCCCAGCCCGCGGCCATCGGAGCGCCGTCGCTGCGATTCGCGTAGCCGCCCCAGCCAAACCAGCTGCGCCGCGGCGTAACCACCCGGAATTCGACCTTGTTGCCGAACTTCTTGCGGCAAACGGAGTAGAGATCCCCTAGCCCGTCGATCAGTCCAAACTCGAGCGCTTTGGCGCCGGTCCAGAAGGAGCCGGAGAACAGCTCGCTCTCGTCGCCTTTGAGCTTGCCGGCGCGGCGCTCACGAACCATCGCCTTGAAGCTCTCGTGAACTTCCTTCTGCAACGCTTCGAGATGGGCGACGTCGCGCGGCTGCTCGGGCTGAAAGGGATCGAGCATCGCCTTGCGCTCGCCGGAGATATGGACGCGGCGCTCGACGCCGACCTTTTCGATCAGCTTGGTGAAGCCGAATCCCGCCGAGACAACGCCGATCGAGCCGACGATTGAATTCGGATGTGCGTAGATTTCGTCGCCGGCCAGGCTCAGCATGTAACCGCCGGAGGCCGAAACATCCTCAGCGAAGGTGAAGACCTTGATCCCTTTTTCGCGCGCCAAAATGCGTATGCGGTCATGGATCAGCGCTGCTTGCACCGGCGAACCGCCGGGCGAATTGATGACAAGCGCAGCGGCGGCGACGGTCTTGTCCGCGAAGAGGCGCGCAATCGAGCCCGCGAAGGCTGCGATCGACAGGCCGGGCCGAAGACCACCGGCGGCGGCGCCGATCGTGCCGTTGAGACGCAGCACGGCGACCACCGGCGGCTGCTCGGACATTCCCATGCGCCGCAGCGCGCGCACTATGAAATTGGCCATGGCGATTACTTAAACAGCGCTTCGCCGCGCCGCAAGATGGCCTCGGCCTCGCGCGTGGGGCCTCCGTCGGGCCGGTGCAGGACGATTCCGGGGAGAAGGCGCAGAGGTGCGCGCGCATTCATCCGTACACGAATTATGATGCGCTTGGCCGGCTCGCCGGTCTTCGGCCAGAGTGGAACGACCTCGACGCCTTGCCCGTGCGGGGCAAGAGCGCCAAGGGCGATCGTCAGTTGGTCCGGCGGCAGAATAGCGGTTACCCACCCTTCGCCTTTGACGAGAGCGCGGGCAAACCGAAACCAAGCCTCGAGATCCTTTCGGTGCGCCGACGTCGCGCGCGCTTTGGATGCGAGCGGCGCGCGGGTTCCTCGCGCGATGTCGAAGAACGGAGGATTGGTGATGACATGATCGAAGGCTTGCCGTGGGAGCTGCCTCGGCCGCGCGAAGACGTCACCGTCCACCACCTCAAAGCTTTCGCACGCGTTGCGTGCGCCGTTCGCTCGAGCGAGTTCGGCGAGGTCGTGGTCGATCTCGAGGCCGGTGATATGCACATCCGCAACGCGTGCCGCGAGGCACAGGGCTGCCGTCCCGACGCCTATGCCCAGGTCGCAAACGCGTGCGCCTCGCTTGGCCGGCACGGCGGCCGCAAGCATCACCGAATCGAGCCCAGCACGGAATCCGGCCTTCGGTTGCCACAACTTGACCCGGCCGCCCAGAAACTCATCGTCGGTCAATTCATGCGCACTTTGTGCGGCGTTTGGACGCTGCAATTTCGCCTCACTTTCGCGGCGAAAGGCGGTCGGCGAGCCCTGCTTCCGTGAGCAATTGGCGTGCGCGCACGTCATCCCGATCGTCAACCATTATGCGGCGCGGGATCGCTCCGATGTTCCCATCGAGAATGTTCATAAAGCCATCGAAATCGTCGTAGATGATACCCTCGCCCTTGAGCAATGCTCTCACATAGCTCAGGAGAGCAAAGTCGTTCGTCCGCAGTAATTCGACCATCTTCCCTCTGGCTGGACTTCCGACCGCTACCCAGGGTACATCACGCCGCCGTGGCGTTCTGGCCCTTGACCCGTCGCGGAGCCGCTTCCTATTTTCATTCAAACTTGCACGTGCATTCAACAACTCTAGCCGATCAGGGGCGCGGTTTTGCGGGCCGTCCAGAAGATCATAGCGGGTGCGAGCGAGCCGAAGGGCGCGGTTGAACGGCTGCTGCGTCTCGTCGAGGGCGACCTCAACGCCGTCAACGCCCTCATTATCGAGCGCATGCAGAGCACCGTTCCGCTCATTCCCGAGCTGGCCGGGCACCTGATCAAGTCCGGCGGCAAACGGCTTAGGCCGATGCTTACCTTGGCCGCCGCGCAGCTCTGCGGCTATGGCGGTCAAGCCCACATTCACTTGGCGACGGCTGTCGAGTTCATTCACACGGCGACGCTGTTGCACGACGATGTGATCGACGAGAGTGCTCTGCGCCGCGGTCAAGCCGCCGCGCACATGATTTGGGGCAACGCGCCCAGCGTGCTCGTCGGCGACTTTCTGTTTGCGCGCGCCTTCGAGCTGATGGTCGAAGCGGACTCTTTGCGCGTCTTGAAGATATTGGCTCATGCGTCCGCGGTCATCTCCGAGGGCGAGGTCATGCAGCTCTCGTCGGTGCGCGATCTGAGCATCTCCGACGAGACGTACCTCAAGATCGTGTCGGCAAAGACCGCGGCGCTCTTCGCGGCGGCCGCGGAAGTCGGCGCCGTCGTGGTGCGCGGCGAGGCTTCGCGCGAGCAAGCGCTGCATGCGTACGGACACAATCTCGGGATCGCGTTCCAGCTTGTCGACGACGCGCTCGACTATTCGGGGCGTGAAGCCATGATGGGAAAGGCTGTCGGCGACGATTTCCGCGAAGGCAAGCTGACGCTGCCGGTGATCATCGCCTACGCCAAGGCGCAAGGGAATGCGGACGAGGTCGCCTTCTGGCAGCGCACGATGGCCGAGCGGCATCAATCGGAGCTCGACCTGACGCACGCGATCCATCTCATCGATAAGCATCAGGCAATTGCGGCGACAGCGGCGCGCGCAAAGGAATTCGCCGATGAAGCGTGCAAGGCGCTCGAAGCGTTTCCCGACACGCCAATGAAGCGCGCACTTGTCGACCTCGCCGAGTTCTGCGTCAGCCGGGCGTATTAGGTTAGGTCTTCGCGAAAACAAAGAGATCGACGTTCAGGCCAACGAATTCGTCAGGCGCGGATGGAGCTTGCGCACGCATCGCCGCGATGCCTTCGGCGAAGCTCGCGTCCGGCAAGCGTAACAAGATGGAGTCCGCGCGAACGGCCGCTTTTTCGGCAAGGTCGACCCAATCCGGCGCCATCTTGTGCGGGACGAGTTCGTGCGCGGTCGTTCGGAAACCGCCCTTCTCAAAGGCCGACCGAATTCGATCCGCCGTAGGGAGAATTTGATCGGCCATTTCCTGATAGCCGGGAAAGAACGGCGCGTAAGGAGAGCGTTGCTCGGCCGTGCTGTTGCGGAGGAAGACGTGGCCGTCGCGCCGAAGCACGCGGTGCGTCTCGCGCACCGCCTTTGCCGGATCGGGGAAGTGGTGAAACGCCATCGAGATGAAGACGAGATCGATCGATGCGTCGGGCACCGGGGTCGCCTCGGCGGATCCCTTGCGGAAGGAGACGCGCGGCCCGTGCTCCTTGGCGCGCGCCGCGGTGAGCATGCGTTCCGACGGATCGACACCGGTCGCCGTCGCGCCGAAGCGGCTCGCAAGCGGATCGGTGAAACGGCCCGTGCCGCAACCCAGATCGAGAATGTTTTCGATGCGATTTGTGGACAGATGGAAAGCGATGCGATCGAGCCACATCGCGAGCATGCCGGGCTGCATGGTGCGCCCCCGGTCATATCGTTCGGGCATATCGGTCTTGTCGTAGTCCACCGCGATCGCGCGCGCCCCCAAGTGCCTAACGGGCAATCTAAGCAGACGACGCTGTCGTCGCTATAGTTCGCTCTCGCGCCAAGCGCGATTAGCGAAGCTCAGTGGCGGCGATCCACCAGTGCGCCCGCCGCTCCTGAAGGGTGCGCGCCGCACCGGCGGCTTCCGCCTTCGTCGCATAGAGACCGAAGCATGTCGCGCCCGAGCCGGACATCCGCGACAGAAGGCAATTCGGCGTTGCGGCCAATTCCGACAACGTGTCGAGGACGACCGGGGCAATGCGACCGGCCGGTTCCTCAAGGTCGTTCTTGAGCTGGGCGAGCCATGCCACGACGTTCTCGAGCGAGTCGAAGTTCGGTGGAGAGGAAGAGCCGGCGCCGCTGCGCGCCTTCAATTCCTGAAACACCTCGGCGGTCATCAGCGAGACCCGGGGGTTCACGAGCACTGCCGGAAGGCTCGGTATCGGACATGGTGCCAATCGTTCCCCTACGCCTTGCATGAACGATGCGGCCGCCGCCAAGCAAACGGGCACATCGGCGCCCAGAGACTTGCCGATGGACGTGAGATCGTCCGCGTGCAAGTGCCAGAGATCATTCAGGAGCTTGAGCGTCGCCGCAGCATCGCTCGATCCGCCGCCGATTCCGGACGCAACGGGCAGGTTCTTTTGCAACGTCAGGCGCGCGCCATCGACCCGGCGGCCCGCAGCCCTCGCCCAATCTTGGAGAACGATGGCGGCCCGCATCACCAGATTGTCGCCGCAATCGTCATCCAACGCTCGCGCGAAGGGGCCGACGTTGGTCAGCGACAGTTCCTCGGTCAGCGTCGCGGAAACAGTGTCGCCGACGTCCGCGAACGCCGCCAAGCTGGAGATGTCGTGGTAGCCGTCGGCGCGCCTGTCGCCGACGTGCAGGAAGAGATTGATCTTGGCCGGCGCAAAAACAGAGAGCGATCGACCTGCCGTCACTGGCGGCCGTCGCCTCCTCGCGCTTGGGTCGCGGGCGCCGGGCCCGGCGGCGGCTCTTCGAGCCCCACATCGATCTTGCGCCGGATCTTCGGCTCGTCCTCTTTGCTCGGCTTAAGCGAAAGAGCGTGCTGCCACTCGAACTTGGCCTCGAGCTTGCGGCCGACGCGCCAATAAACGTCACCAAGGTGATCGTTTATCGTGGGCTCGCCCGGTTGAAGCAGGACCGCCCGTTCCAAGAATTTGATCGCATTGGCGAAATCGCCGCGCCTGTAGTAGGCCCAACCGAGACTGTCGATGATGAAACCGTCTTCCGGTCGCAGTTCGACGGCGCGCTGGAGCATCGCCAGAGCCTCGTCCATATGCGTGCCCTGCTCGACCCAGGTATACGCGAGATAATTCAACACCAACGGCTGCTCGGGTTTCAGCTTCAGCGCGTATTTCAGATCCTTCTCGGCCTCGCTCCAACGTTGGGTACGCTCGAGCGCGATACCGCGCGTGTAGTAGATCGTCCAATGGCGCTCTTCCGGCTTCGAAATAGGGGCAATCGCGCGTGTGTAGAGCTTGGCGGCTTCTGCGTAGTTTTCCTTGCCGCGCATCAAGTCGCCCATCGAGGCGAGGACTTCATAGTCGGTCGCGCCGCCGCTCAGCGTACCGCGCAAGACGTCGAGGCCTTCGTCCGCGCGATCGAGCCGTTGAAGGTTCTGCGCGATCTGCACGCGAGCGTTGACGTAAAGGGGAGAGCCCTTCGGGATGCGCCGATAGACCGCTATCGCGTCTTCCCAGCGTTTCGCGGTTTCAAGACGATCCGCCAGCAACGAGATGGCAAGCTCATGCCGAGGATCGAGCGTCAGCGCGAGCTGCAGATAAAACACCGGTATCTCAACGCTCTTCTCGTCGCTGAGGCTCGAAGCAATGCCGTAAAGGGCTTCGGCCAAACCTGACGATGCGCTGGGGATCAGGCGGTCCGGCACAGCGCCAGATTTCGCTTGCTCCAAGGCCGCCAGGACCACTGGATGCGTCGGCGACTTGTCGGCGAAACGCGCCAGCACTTGCTTGGCCTCATCGCGCTTACCAATGCGTTCGAGAAAAACGGCATAGGCGTTGACGATACGTAGCGACTCGCCGCGGGACTCCGTGTACGCAGCCTTGAAGTTCGTCTCCGCCTCGGACGGCTTGCCAGCGAGATCTGCGATGATTGCTGCGTGATACTTGGCGAAAGCGGAAACACCCTCGAACGCGGCGAGCTTCGTCGCCGTCGCGAGCGCTTCGTCGGGCTTGCCTTCCGCCAGCAACGCGTACGCCTTGCCCAATTGCGAGGCGATCTCTGCCGCTGCGTTGCCTGTCGTCTTGGAGAACTCGTCTAGGGCCTTGGCATAACCGCCGTCGCGAAACGCCTTTATGCCGATCACAAGATGCGGCATGCGCGCGCTCGGCGCCTTCGCCGTCAGCTGCTCGGCGTGAGCGGCGGCGCTGTCGATGTCGCCGTCGGCCACCTCGCTGATCAGAACTCGCTCGAGAATGTCGGGATTGTCCGGGTCAAACTTGAGCGCGCGGTCGTAGTAGAGCGCCGCCGCCGAGGCATCGCGCTCATTCGAGGCAAAACGCCCGGCGAGGTAACTTCCGTATTTGCTGGGTGTCGGCTCCCCGACCTGCGATTGCAGGGTCGAGCATTGTGTCAGTCCGAAGAGCAGTCCCGCACCCAGTGCGACGACGGCACCTACGCCGAAAAAAACCGGAATCGTGCGCAACCGAAGCGCCTCCTACATATTCGGGTAGTTTGGCCCACCGCCACCTTCCGGCGGCACCCACGTTATGTTCTGAGCCGGGTCCTTGATATCACATGTTTTGCAATGCACGCAGTTCTGCGCGTTGATCTGGAACCGCGGATTTTGGCCATTCGTGTCCCTGACCACCTCATAAACGCCCGCCGGGCAATAGCGCTGCGCCGGTTCATCATAAAGCGGCAAATTCCTGGAAATGGGAATTGACGGATCAGTAAGCCGCAAATGCACCGGCTGATCCTCCTCATGGTTCGTATTCGAGAGGAAGACCGACGAGAGTTTATCGAAGCTGAGCTTGCCGTCCGGCTTCGGATAGACGATCGGCTTGCACTTGGCCGCCGGCTTCAGCGTCGCGTAGTCGGGCTTGCCGTGCTTCAACGTGAGAGGCGACGTGCCGAAGATCTGATTGATCCACATGTCGATACCACCGAGCAATACGCTGAGCGTCGTGCCCAGTCTGCTCCAAAGCGGCTTCACGTTGCGCACGCGCTTCAGGTCTTTGTAGACGTGACTGCCCTCGTACAGCTCCGTGTACGTTGTAATTTCGTCGCCGCTGCGCCCCGCGGCCATCGCTTCGAAGACCGCTTCAGCCGCCATCATTCCCGTTTTCATCGCGTTGTGGCTGCCTTTGATGCGCGGCAGGTTGACGAAGCCGGCCGAGCAACCAATCAACGCGCCGCCTGGGAACGTGAGCTTCGGCACCGATTGAAATCCGCCCTCGGTAATCGCGCGGGAGCCGTAGGCCAGACGTTTCCCACCTTCGAGATATTGCGCGAGGATCGGGTGCGTCTTCATGCGCTGAAATTCGTCGAAGGGCGAGATGAACGGATTCGTGTAGTTGAGATGCACCACGAAACCGACCGAGCATAGATTTTCGCCGAAGTGGTACATGAACGAACCGCCGCCAGTGCCTTCATCGAGCGGCCAGCCCATCGTGTGCATCACGAGCCCGCGCTTGTGGTTTTCCGGCTTGAGCTCCCAAAGCTCCTTCAAGCCTATGCCGAACTTTTGCGGATCGCGGCCTTCGTCGAGCTTGAACTTCTTGATCAACTGCTTGGCAAGCGAGCCGCGAGCGCCCTCGGCGATCAGGGTGTATTTGCCATGCAGCTCCATGCCGCGCGTGAAACTCGGCTTGTGGTGTCCGTCGCGGGCAACACCCATGTCGCCTGTGGCGATGCCTTTCACAGCGCCCTTGCCGTCATAAAGGACTTCGGCAGCGGCGAAGCCCGGATAGATTTCGACACCCGCCTCTTCCGCTTGCTTGGCAAGCCAGCGGCATACATCGCCGAGGCTCGCGATGTAGTTGCCGTGGTTGTACATCAGCGGCGGCATTACAAAATTGGGGACACGGATCGCGCCCGCCTGACCCAGCATGTAGAAACGGTCATCGGTGACAGGCGTCTTTAACGGCGCATCCTTACTCGTCCAATCCGGGATGAGCTCGTTGATCGCAATCGGGTCGATTACGGCGCCTGAGAGAATATGAGCGCCGACTTCGGAGCCCTTTTCCACAACGCAAACGCTGACTTCTTTACCGGCTTCGGCAGAGAGCTGGCGGAGGCGGATCGCGGCGGAGAGTCCTGCCGGCCCTGCTCCGACGATAACGACGTCATATTCCATTCTTTCGCGGGCGGAGGCTTCGGCCATGTCCTGGGGGTCTCGTTGTTCTCGTTGAGATGCCTGTGAGGGCGAGGAAGGGTTGTAGTATAGGACGTTAGGGGGCCAAGCCCGCCCCGGTCAACGCAAGGATTGCAACGGATTGAGTCTCGACGCCAACGAAGCCCGGCGGATGTTGCAGTGGCTGGCGGACGCCGGCGCTGACGAAGCGCTCGTCGACGAACCGGTCGACCGCTACGCAGTTGCAAACAGACCGATGATGGAGGTGCCCGTCGCTGCGCCGTCAACGCGCACGAATGAACTATCGCCGCAAAGGGTTTCGCCGGCGCCGCCGCCGCTGCCGTTGCGGCAAGCTCCGGCGCAACCCATCACGGCCGCTACGGCAACTGCGCGCGAACTGGCTGCGGCATGTCATTCGCTTGAGGAATTGAGAGCTGCCGTCGAAGCGTTCGAAGGTTGCGCATTAAAGACGACAGCGAAGTCGACCGTCTTTTCGGCGGGACCGGCGGATGCACCGGTGATGCTGATTGGGGAGGGTCCCGGACGGGATGAGGATTTGGAAGGGTTGCCGTTCGTGGGGCGCAGCGGCCGACTGCTTGATCGCATGCTCGAAGCCGTCGGTCTGAGCCGGCAGACGAACGCCTACATCACAAACGTGATCTTTTGGCGGCCACCGGGCAACAGGCCGCCAACTGCCGAAGAGGTTGCAATGTGCGCACCCTTCTTGCTGCGCCACATCGAATTAAAGGCGCCGAAGGTGATCGTTCTGCTGGGCGCCACGCCACTCAAACACGTATTGAACGCCGCGGAGGGGATTACGCGCGCACGCGGCCGATGGGGGCTTTATGCATCGGCAGGTGTCGAAATCCCTGCCCTGCCGACATTCCATCCGGCATATCTGCTGCGGACGCCGTCGGCGAAGCGGCAGGCGTGGCAAGACTTGTTGAGTCTGAAATTGAAGTTGAGGGAAATCGGCGCCGCGTGAACCGTCGACGCGTCACGTGCCTGTTACCGCGTGTCGATCACCTGATGGCACAGGTGCAAAGCCGACCGGTATTTGCTGATACCGACTTTACGCTGCGACTCCTGAGGCGCTTTGCACTTGGCCTCGCCCTCGCGCGCGAGCGCGCGCGCGCGTCCGAGATTGGCGTTGGTCGAGCACACCGGCTCGATCGCCTTCCATTCAGTATCAAGCGATGCGCATTCGGATATCGAGTCGTCCGGGAGTTGCGGTGAAATATCCGCGGCGGCGTTGCTCAACGATGACGCAAAGAGCACGATCGCCAGAGATGAAAAGAGCACGGCGCATCGGCCCACTTTGGGTCCCTCGCAAGTCGGAGCGATCATAGTCTGGCTCCTGCTGAAAGGGCTCGCGCGCGATGAGGAGAGAGTCATCGCGCGCGAGGCAGATCGCGCGGCCGCTCAACCGCGACCGCGCTTCTCCTGTCGGAGCTATTGCGGCGTGGCCGGGGCCGTCGTCGGGGCCGGTTTCACGCACTTCCAGGAGGTCTTGCCGTGCTTGTCCGTCACCTGCGTCGCGACCTTGGGCGCTTTGCAGTGAAGAGACGCAGGCGGCGTCGGTGGCGTGTCGGTCGCAGCCGGCGTGGTGGCGTCGCCCGCATAGGCCGAAACCGAGCCAAGAAGAGCGACCGCCAGGGCGGCGCCGATGAAAGCGCGAGTCATTGGGTTTGTTTCCTCATGAGACACGGATCAAACTCGTCCGCAGGCAGAGGATTTAGAGGGCCAATCTGTCAGCCCGCTGGCACGGACATGAACGGAAATACACTTTCGCCTCAACGATGCCGCACCCATCGTATTCCATTGTTTGGTTGACTTTCTCGGGGACCTCATCGTCGCCGCTCTTTCGACTAAACCTCATTTGTATTTTCGGCACGATGCGTCGTCCCACCGCTCGAACCCGAGCGATTTCGAGTCGCGACAAACTCGCTCAACATGGCGCGGCCCCGCGAATCCGGGAGCTCTAAGCGCGAACTCTCAACCATACGTTGGGTTGTGGGAGCGGGGGCCGCTGCGTAAACTCGCGCCGCTATCCGGTTTGGTTGGGTTGGACAGTAATGGTGGGACGTCTGTTCCAAATCGCGTGCGCGGCGTTGGTCGTATTCTCGTCGCTCACGGGAGATGCTTCTACCGCTTCCGCTTCCTCGCCGCCGAGCTTCGTCCGTGTTCTGTCCGACCACGACGTTGCGACTTACAAAGAACTCTTTGCTGCGGCAGCGCGTGGCGACAAGGCGCAGGTCGCGGCGCTCGCCTCGCAAGTCAAGAACCGCTCGCTGATGGGGCATGTCTCGGCGAAAGGCTATCTGTCGCCTCAAACCGTGGCCGCGTTCGACGATCTGAAGGCTTGGCTCGCCAAATACCCGGATTATCCAGAGGCAGAGCGAATCTTTGCACTCGCTTCGCGAAAAGCTCCGCACCGCATCAAAGAGCTTAGGCAGGCCAAGCGGCGCGTGGTTCGTGGTCTTGGTGAAGACGCGAACGAAATGCCGCCTGAATTCACCGACGCAAAAGCCGAGGGAGCCGCGCGCAAGTTGCGCGCAATGATCTCAGCGGGCCAGATCAACGGTGCGTTGGCGTATCTGGAAAGCGGCGACGTCAAAGGGCGGGTGTCGAAGGCGGACTACGCGAAACTGGCCGCGCAGGTCGCTGCCGCGCACTTCTATCTTGGCGATGCTCAAGACGCGTTGTCTCTAGCCGAGCGCGTCGCCCAGGATTATCGCGCGGATGCGCCCGACGCGGATTGGGTCGCGGGTCTCGCGGCCTTCAAGCTCAAGCAATACGAAACCGGCGCCGCGCACTTCGCGGCAATGGCAGAAAATCCGATAACGACGTCGTGGCTCAGGTCAGCGGCGGCGTTCTGGGCGGCGCGCTGCTTCATGGGCAGCAAGGAGCCGGAGAAGGTAACGCACATGCTGCAGATCGCAGCAGGGAAGCCGCGAACCTTCTATGGCCTCGTTGCGCTGCGCCTGCTGGGCAAGTCGCCGCCGTTCTCGTGGACAGAGCCGGCACTCGATCACGCCGGATTCCAGCGGCTCATGAGGGTGTCGGGCATCGCGCGAGGCGTGGCGCTCTATCAAGTCGGGGAAATGGAAAGTGCGGAGGGTTCGATCGCGCGCGCACACGGCCATCTGTCGTCCGAGTTGGATCGGCCCTTCGTGGCGCTAGCACATGAGCTCGGCTTTGCACACATCCAGCTGTTGGCAGCCGGCGCTTCACGCTCACCCGAGTTGAAGGCTGCTGCCTATCCGGTGATGAACTTCAAGCCGACCGGCGGATGGACCGTCGACCCGGCGCTCGTGCATGCGATCGTGCGCCAAGAGAGCAAGTTCGAAATGCGGGTGACGAGCACATCGGAAGCGCGCGGCTTGATGCAGCTGCTGCCCTCGACGGCGGCCGGCGTAATGAAGGACTCGACGCTCGACGATCCGGGTGCGAAGGCGAGGCTCTTCGATCCGGCGTTCAATTTGAGCGTTGGGCAAAAATACCTCGCGAAGATGTTCGATTTTGCCGAACCAAGCGGAAATCTTTTTCACCTGGTCGTCGCGTACAATGCCGGGCCTGGCAATTTGCAAAAGTGGTTGAAGGAGATTGATTTCAACGGCGACCCGCTCCTTTTCATTGAAAGCATCCCTTCCCGCGAGACGCGCGGCTATATCGAGCGCGTGGTCGCAAACTATTGGATCTATCAGGACCGAATGGGCGCACCGCAGGTGACGCTCGATCAGGTGGCGCGCGGCGAGTGGCCGGTGATGCCGAGCCTGAGCCAACACCATGTCGCGGCGCTCTGGTAGAGACGGCGACGACCTATTTCACACTGTGTCATCGGCAATCCGGCCGTGCTAGAAGCGGCCGGCTTGTAAAGGAATCTCCCGCATGAACGATCGCACAGATGCGACGCGCACCTTCGTTCCTGTGCGCATTGCCGTGCTGACCATTTCCGACACGCGAACGCTGGACAGCGACACGTCCGGCGACGTCTTGGTAGAACGCATCAAGGAAGCCGGACACGAATTGGCGGATCGATCGATCGTGCAGGACGATCAGATCATGATCGCCGAGCAAGTTCGCCGATGGCTCGCCGAAAGAAGCATCGACGCGATCATTACGACCGGAGGAACGGGACTTACGGGCCGCGACGTCACGGTCGAAGCGATACGGCCGCTTTTCGAAAAGGAGATCGACGGTTTCTCGATCCTATTTCACCAACTGTCATTCGCGAAGATCGGCACGTCGACCGTTCAAAGCCGCGCTTGCGCCGGCGTCGCCGGGGGCACCTTCATCTTTTGTCTGCCGGGGTCACCGGGTGCCGTGAAAGACGGCTGGGACGGAATCTTGAAGCTGCAGTTCGACGCGCGGCACAAGCCCTGCAATTTCGTGGAGATCATGCCGCGCTTGCAGGAGCATTTGGCGGCGGGGAACCGCAAGCGCTAGTCACGCCAACTGGCAAATTCACTGCGAAGCCGGTTGAGGCCGCAGGCGCAGCGTGAGTGCCGGCTGGTCATCCGTTTCGGCCATCAGCAGTTTGAGCCCGGCCTTCAACCGCGCATAAAGGCTGCCCTGGCGCACAGGCGCGCCGGCGTAGACCGGCAGGTGGATCGTCTCGACCCCAGGCGCTTCGACGCTAAGCGTGCCCAACTCGTCACCGCGCGAGATCGGCGGCACGACAGGATCCGCAAAAGAAAGCGTCACGCGAAGGTGATCGCGCGCGGCGGTGCGCATTAGAACCTTGATCGACTGATGCACGATCAGCGGCACCGCCCTGTGTTCGCCTGCCCAAACCTTTGCCGTGCCGACGGTGTCGCCCGATTTCAACAGTGCGTAGGTCTTGAACTCCTTGAAGCCGACATCAAGCAGACGTTTTGCTTCTTCCGCGCGCGCTTGGATCGAGGGAAGACCGTTGACCACCACGATTATCCGCCGACCGTCCTGCTTCGCGGACGCCGTCATCCCGAAACCGGACTCTTCGGTGTGTCCGGTCTTCAACCCGTCCGCCCCGGGGTAGTCAGCAAGCAGCAGATCGCGATTGGGCTGGCTCACCTTGTTCCAGGTGAACTCTCTTTCGCCGAAGTAGTGGTAGTACTCAGGATATTCCTTGATCAGGTAACGAGCGATCAGGGCCAATTCGTGCGCCGTCACGTTCTGCGCCGGATCAGGCATTCCGTTCGAGTTTTCGAAGTTGGAGCGCGTCAGGCCGATGCGATGCGCCTCGGCGTTCATCAGCTTAGCGAACTGCGCCTCGCTGCCGGCGATGTTCTCGGCGACCACGACGCACGCATCGTTGCCGGACACAATGATGATGCCCCGGATCAAGTCTTCGATCCGGATACTCTCGCCGGCCCCGACAAACATCTTCGAAGCATCGGTGTCGTGGGCAAAATGACTCCAGACCTTGGTGCTGACCGTGAACTTGTCGTCGAGATGAAGCTCGCCCGCCTTCAATTTCCGGAACAGGACGGCGACCGTCATCAGCTTCGCCATGGACGCCGGCTTCATCAGCTCGTCGCTGTTCTTCGAAAAGAGAACCTTGCCGGTGTCGAAATCCATGATCTCGGCATATGCCGCGGCGGTTTCGATCGGCGGCAAAGCGCCATCCGCGGGGGATGAAGGCGGTGCAGGTTCGTCGGCGACGGCAACGCCGAACATGATGAATACCAAGCCAACGACGAAAAGAACACGCTGCAACATCGAACCGAACACTGAAACCCCTTCTACCTTCTTGTCCCAACCGATGCGGCTTTCAATCAGGCCGCCGTCTCTTGAGCGATCGCCTTGCGAACGCTCGGGCGTTCCGCCATGCGGGCGCGATGATCGGCGACCCTCGGCAGCTTGGCGACATCGACGCCGTCGAGCTCGAGCCATTGCGCCAACGTAAACAGATATGGATCAGCGATCGTATAGCGCTCGCCCATCACCCAGGGCCCGCGCAGATACTCATGTTCGATCAACCCAAAGCAGGCACCCACGCTCTCAGGCACCTTCTTCTTCATCGCTTCAATGGCAGACGGATCGTCCGCCCAGCGATAACCGCGCATGCGGTGCGCGTGCGCAACGTGGACCGTTGCGCAGAGGTACGAATTGAAAGCTTGAAGCTGCGCAAGCGCGAACGGATCGTCGAGCGGCGCAAGACGCGCATTCGGATAGCTCTGGGCGACGAAGAAGAGAATTGCCGGCGTCTCAGTCAGAATGCCCTTGCTCGTAACCAATGCCGGGACCCTGCCCTTCGGGTTGATCGCGAGGTACTCGGCCGATCGCTGTTCATTCGCCCTGAAGTCGACACGAACCGCCTCGTACTCGGCCTCGGCATCTTCCAAGGCGACGTGCGACGCGAGCGCGCAGCTGTTCGGCGCGTAGAAGAGCTTCACGGGCGGGGCCTCTTTGAGCACAGGCGGGATGGTCCTAGGCTGGCATACCTTTGTGCTTTGGACCAGCAACAACGATGACACCAGAAGAATTCCGGCGCGCGGGCTACGCGATGATCGATTGGATCGCGTCCTATCGCGAATCGCTGCGCGATCTGCCAGTGCTGGCGGCAGCTCGGCCAGGTGAAATCAAGGCGATGCTGCCGGCCTCGCCGCCGCAAGAGAGCGAGCCGATCGAGGCGATCCTTCGTGACTTCGACACGATCGCCAAGCGCGGCATTACACATTGGCAACATCCGCGCTTTGCAGCGTACTTTCCGGGAAATTCTCTACTTGCGGGTGTGGTCGCAGATCTGGCCTCAACAGGACTTGGTGTCGTCGGCTTGACCTGGGCGGCGAGTCCTGCCGTGACCGAACTCGAAGAAGTGATGCTGGATTGGATGAGCCAGGCGCTGGGTTTGCCGCCGACATTCAGCGGCGTCATCCAAGACACGGCGTCGACCGCGACGCTCGTCGCGCTGATCTGCGCAAGAGAGCGAACGTCAAAATACGCGTTGGCGCGGGGCGGCTTGCAGGGCGAAGGAAAGCGTCTGACCGTCTATGCGTCGGCGCACGCACACAGCTCGGTCGAGAAGGCTGCTCTGCTCGCCGACTTCGGCAGGGACAACGTTCGTGCCGTGCCGTGCGACGCGGGCTACGCGATGCGCGTCGACGCCCTGACGAAGATGATCGCGGACGATATCGCTTCGGGATGCGTGCCTTGCGCGGTGGTGGCAACGGTTGGGACAACGGCGACGACGGCGATCGATCCAGTCGATGCCATCGGTGAACTCGCGCGCAAACACGACATGTGGCTCCACGTCGACGGCGCGATGGCGGGTAGCGCGATGATCTTGCCGGAGTGCCGATGGATGTGGGCAGGCATCGAGCGCGCGGACTCCACCGTGATCAATGCACACAAGTGGCTCGGCGTTCCGTTCGATTGCTCGCTCTACTATGTGGGCGATGCCGAACATCTGATGCGGGTGATGTCGACGAACCCGAGCTATCTGCAAACCGATGTCGACGCCGAGGTGAAATCGCTGCGAGATTGGGGGATCCCGTTGGGGCGGCGCTTTCGCGCGCTGAAACTGTGGTTCGTTCTGCGGGAGCAAGGAGTTGGCGCATTGCAGAGAAGGCTGCGGCGCGACCTTGCGAACGCCAAGTTTCTGGAGGAGCAGGTTCGGGAGGCGAAGGGATGGCACATCTTGGCGCCGGTCGTGCTGCAAACGCTGTGCGTGCGGCACGAACCGCCGGGACTAGGCGGCGAGGCGTTGGATCGCCATACGCTCGGCTGGGTCGAACGGGCGAACCGGTCGGGCGAAGTCTATTTGACGCCGGCGATGCTTGATGGGAGATGGATGGCGCGCGTGTCGATCGGCGCGCCGGAAACGGAACAAGAAGACGTGGAGCGCCTTTGGCGGGCGATGCGGAAAGCTGCGGAAGGCGATGTATAGTGGAGGAACCGACGGGGCGGGCGGCCATTCTCTAGGTCACAAAGTCGCCACGGAGTCGGTGTTCCGTTGGCGCACGAGGATGGCGAATTTGGAGGGAGAGTCGATGGGTTTGAAGCTGTGGCAGGTCGCAGGAGGCGTTGCGACGTTTGCCTATTTTGGCGTCGCGACCGCCTTTGCGGCGGCGCAAGATCCTGTGATCACAGGTGACCGGTGGGTCGCCTATGGCATCATCGGTGGGCTGATCTTGTTGATCGTGGTGTTCGTCGCGATCTCAATCGGCGTGGCGCGACGCGACGCAGCCTATGAGCGTGGACACAAGCACCACAACGTCCTGCCCGGACTGCCGGTCCTCGGCGAGGAAGAAGACGGCGAGGACGACTAATCTCGCGCCTCAGTTCGGCGGCGGCGGAATCGGATTCGGCAAGGTCGCGATGCGATCGGTCTCTAGGCTTCCGAAATAGAGATTGCCGTTCGACGCATTCACGCTCGTGATGTTGCTGATCGTGTTTCCTGTCGGATCTTGAAGATTCGCGACCACGTGTCCGTCACGATCGAGCGCGATGACGAAGCCGTATTTGGGTGGCTGAGGTTGCGCCATCAAGCCGATCGACATGAGGCGATAGAGAATTCGCCGCATGCTCGGGCTCGGCAACAGCCGATCTAGCTGCTCATCGCGAGGACTGGGCAGCGCGACCCAAAAGACGCCTTTCCCGTCGTAGGACAAGTTGTCCGGATAGCCAGGCAAGTTCGCCGCGAAAATATCGCGCTGGCCCGCCTTCGTTCCCTTCAGCCATATGCGCGCGATGCGCGCGGCGCCGGTTTCGTCGACCAGAACGTATTCTTCGTCCGGACCGAGGGCGACGCCATTGGCGAAGTTCAAACCTTCCGCCCTCACCGTCACCTGCATCGTGCGCGGATCGAGCGACAATAGGCGGCCGGTCGCGCTTCCCTCCATGATGTCGAGAAAATAGTCGTCAAGGCCGAAACGCTGCGAGGCGTCGGAAAAATAGATCGTGCCGTCTTTGGCGATATCGAGGTCGTCGAGGAACTTGAACGGTTGGCCATTCAGGCGATCGGCAAGAACCTGTATTTGACCGTTCGGCAATATAGCCAACAGCCCCTTCTTGGCGTCGCAGACGATCAGATTGCCGTACTGATCGAACTGCATGCCGAGCGGCCGGCCCTGCGTGTTGACGAACTCCTCGTAGCCGCCACTGCCGTCAAGCCGTACACGGACGATGTTTCCGTTCTCGAGGCCGGTGTAGGCGTAGCCGTTGCGAATGGCCACGTCTTCGGGCCCCTTCCCCACGGTCGTGCCGAGCCACGCGACCGAACGCAGACTCTCGTTGCGCGCATATGGCCCGATGAAACCGGGACTGCGCTCGACCTCGACCGCGACAGGATCGATCGGAATTGGCCAGAAAAGTAGAAAGCCCGCAGCGGCGGCGACGAATAGGGCAAGAAGAATTAGGACGAGACGCAGCATGGTCGAGCTCCCCGAAGCGCGGAATGCGGCAAGCCATCTTGCCCGCCTTGCCCCTCCTCTGACCAGCCTGTATAAGGCGCCCTCCCGAATATGACGCACGGCTTCGGAGAGTAGCTCAGCCTGGTAGAGCACTGCTTTCGGGAGGCAGGGGCCGGAGGTTCAAATCCTCTCTCTCCGACCAAAATTTCGATATTTTCGCCACAGCTTTACGAGGCCAAGCATTTGCGCCCGGCCTCGCCGATATGTCACGCGCCGGCTCTGACGACGCTCAGCTTGCTCGACATTCTTGACGTGCCGTTGAGGAGCCACTGCGTCATCAGCTCGCAGAAGCTCAGCGTGTCCGCGGTCAAAGGGACCTCGCCCGAGCCCATGACGATCTCTGCGACCCACGCCCGCGCCGCCATCTCGCGGCACGCGGGCTCGATGAAGACGAAGCCCGGCATGGGACCGATCGGGAAATCTCCGTCCTCTTGATCAGCTTCCGGCATCTCGACG
This sequence comes from Alphaproteobacteria bacterium, assembly GCA_016124635.1. Taxonomy (GTDB): domain Bacteria; phylum Pseudomonadota; class Alphaproteobacteria; order Micropepsales; family Micropepsaceae; genus SZUA-430. The sequence continues at coordinate 86,925 of WGNJ01000030.1, forward strand.
CGCGCCTCAATCGAGCGCGGCGATCGTCGCGTGCTGCGTCACGATGCGCTGGACTAAGGCCAGCAACTCCTCCTTGGTCACTTGCTTATCGCCGACGGCTTCCTTCAGCGATTCGATGCCGTGCGTGACGAAGGCGAATACCTGCGTCGCGGTCGAGATCGCCGTCGGCAGGTTGGCGAGGAGGAGCAATACGGCTTGCGTTGCGACTTGCGCGCCCATGATCAGGGTCCTTTCGCTTGCTTGAAGGCCGCCTGCGCGGCGTTGATGTCGGCGATGGCTTGGGCGATCTGGCCGCTATCCGCAGATTCGCCGTCGAGCACACCTTGAGCGGCGACGATGGACGACGTCGCGGCGGCATCGGCGGCTTTCAATTGCGCCCAAGCGCCCGCGTCCTTGCAGAGCGGCTTTTGGGCTTCGGCGCCGCACGTCGGCAGCTGGCCGTAGGTGATAATCGCGGGCTGCACGAAGTCGGCGTAGGCGGTCAAGGCAACCTTGGCCGCGCGCATCGCCTCATCGTCGGTGCCGGTTTGCTGAAGCAGCGCGCAAGCGGCGATACCGCTCGTCAAGATCGCCGCGAAAAGTACCTGGAGAATTCTTTGCATCTGAATTTGTCCTTGCGTGATTGGAAAGCGCTACTCAAGCGTTCGGGTTGGGCGGCGCGTCCGGCGTGTGGTGCCAGAGCGCCCAAAAGATGCCGGTCGCGGTGACAAGGCCGCTGACCAGCGTTTCGACTTGACTGGCGTCGGCGAAGCCGCGGGCGATCAGCAAGCCGCCGACGAACGTCGAGGCGTGCCTGACAAGCGAGAGCATGAAATCCTTGTTCATGTGTTCGTCCTTCGATCAGAGAAGACTTTTGGCGGCCGCGAGGAGCGCGTCGATCGTCACGACCTTGGTGATGAGGAGGAGCGCGATGACGACGAGGCTCAGCGCCTTGTTTGTCCGGCTCTCGTCGTATTGGGCCTTCAAGAGATCGACGAGTGCACGAAAGCGGCGCGCACAGATCTCAGAATGAAGCGCCAGGTTTTCTTCTTCGCCCGGCGCCGGCTTGGCGAGATCGAGCGCCATCTTGAAGCTCTCTTCGCTTTCCGCGCGCGAGAGACCGAATATGTCGAGCCACATCGATCGGCTTCAGAGCGGATATGCCGACCACGGCAGCTGGAAGTGCGGCCCGTCTTTGAACGAGCGCCAATCGCCGCCCCACTCGATCGTGACGCCCTCTTGCCGCGCGGCGCGCTTCATCACTTCGGCGAGCTCGGCGTAGAGCGGCCAGTCCCACCTGATCTCGTCGCCAACTTTGACGGCGAGATCGACGGCGTGCCCGGTGAGATGACGTGAGCGGAGCGTCGTCGACGCGCCGGCGGCAATCAGCTCGCGCTGGCGTTTGATCGAGCGCACGCCCTCCGTCACGATGAAGTCGATGTCTTTCGCTTCGGAGGCACGGTTAACGACGCGCACGAGATCCGGGTGCACGCCATGAAGTTTTTGTGAACTGGATTCGTCGAGCATTTTGGCTCCATCGATAAGGAACTCGCCCGCGACGCGGCCGATCAACGCGTAGCGGGCATCACATTTCGTTCGTGTAAGGATCGATCGGTCTTTTGCTTCAGCGACCGTTCATCTGCGAAACGCAATGGTCTGCGCGCTTCAACAGCGCGGGTCCGCAGCGGCGCGCGCACCACTTCAACTTCTGGAGGATGATTATGAAGACGAAGCTGTTACTCGCCGGTGCCTTGCTTTTGAGCACGGTGGCAAGCGCAGCGCCAGCGTCGGCGGCGTCTTGGGAGCTGCTCGGCACGCGCGTCGTCAGCGACCGCATGGACCACGACGTGATCGGCGTGCCCGGGCACCGGAGATATCGTCAGATGAAGATCTGCGTTTATCGTCACCCGGTGCATTTCTATGACGTCGACGTGTACTACGAGAACGGCGGGCATCAAGATATTTCGGTTCGCTCGCGGATCAACCCCGGCCATTGCACGCGCAACATCGACCTCAACGGCTGGCGCCGTGACATTCGTCGGATTTCGCTGCGCTACGAAGAGGCGAGCTTCGGCCGGCGCCGCACCGCGACGGTTCGAGTCTATGGCCGCCGTTAGTCGCCGCTAGTTGACCGTTGTCTGTCGGGGCGCCCAAGATCGCGGCGCCCCGGCTGTTTTTTGGGACCGCTAGGTCTGGCCGCCCTTCACAACCCAAATCTCCCACGCCGCCGAGCTCGCGAGATCAATCGTTCCCGCCGTTCCGTTGCGCAAACGAATCCGCACGGTGTCCGCCGCTGTCACCCGACCCTGGCAGAGGACGCCTTGAAGATCGTACGGCGGAAACACCATCACGTGGTCGCCGAGCGCGGCGCCGGTCACAGTGAGGTCGCCGCTTTCCGTTTCCGATCCGCTCGTCAATGACGCGGGGTCATAAGTGATGCCGGTCCGCCTGATCGTGTTGAGGCCAAGCGTCGTACGGGCCGCGGGTGCGTCCGCGTCATCGATCAGCGTGGCGACGTAGGACGAGACCGAAACCGTGGCGATGTCTGTTTGCGCGATCAAGCCGTAGCCGTCGCCGGTACCGTTGACCGCCATCACCTGCCCTGCTCCCGCGACCGTCGGCTCGGGCAGCGACAGATTGGCGAGCGACGATCCGACGGGCAACGTCGGCGCGCGGCCGACCTGTTCGTCGAGCGACTGAACAAGCCCCACGATCTTATCCAACGCGCTCTCGATGTTGTCGGCGGCGAACGCGCCGTTGGCTTGAAGGTCGAGATCCTGCGTCACGCCCGGATCGCGCAATATCACGACGCGTTGCGAGCTCGTCGGGGGCGTCGTGAATACGACCGAGCCGGTGCCCGGCAAAGATCCCGAGATCGAATAGTCCGTCGTGAGTGTCTGGACCGTGTCGATAAGGGTGCTCGTGTCCCGCAGATAAACCTTCAGGTCGCCGGCCGCCCATATCTTAAAGCCGAAGGCAAACGACGTTGTGCTGCCGTCGCCCGCGTAACTCACGCGAGAGGTCGTGGTCGAAAGTGTCATTGATCAATCCTTCAGATGTGGAGCACGCACGGTGCCCCAGCGTCAGCGAGGCGATTGCCTGCCGAATAGGTCTGCCCACATCGTCCTGCTATCGGCAGGCCATCCGCGCGACTGTCGCGTTCGAGCCTGGCACCGCGATCCGCGACCGTTTGATCAGATCAACGAGAGGAATTCGCCGATATTTGTGCGATAGCTTGGTTGAAATGCGACCGCCGTCAGGAAGAAAGAGAACCGCTGGAATGCGGTGCTGCCATTTGGGGAAGCAATGCTCGCCGTCAAAGACGAAATGGTGGTCGAAAGTGGCCCAAACCTCCAAACCTTTCGGCCCCATTCTATGCGGGAACGACGCGATCCGATCTCGCTCGTTTGTGTCCCCACCGATCCGCGGCTCGACTGAAATGCGAAAGGCGAGCAACGTCGCGTATTTTCCCGCCTGATCGACTCGTTCAAACGTGTCGGTTATTCCATCCTCATACCCGCTGCTGACGATGCGTATGTTCGGCGCATCGTTCACGCGCCACTCCCAGTAGCTGCAACCTGTGTCCTTGCATCCGTTGGCGGGCGAGTCTTGAATCGGCGTGAGATCGGCGGCGAGCGCAGATGCCGTCCAAAGCCCCCCGATCAGGAACGCAAGGATGCAAACGTTTCTCATCAAGCTCGTCCCCCGATCGCACGCGAGGCTGCAACCAGCGCACAAAGGGCCAACAGCAATGCCGCAGGGACCGCGAGCAGTTTCCCCAACCAGTTGACCCACTCCTTGCGTCGCCGATCTAAAAACTCCCGGTTCAATTCAACATAGCTCGCATAGCGAGACCGCAATCGCGCCTCGTTCCCGGCGGCCGCGCGTAAGGCGCCACCGACGACGGACCCGGGCGCGCTTCTTTCCGACCGGATTTGTTTATCGATCTCGGTCGATACAGTCCGGCGAAATTCGGTCCAATCCAGACCGGGATCCAGTTCCAGAAAACCCACTCCGAACGGCAACCCGATCGTCTGATAGATCGGAATCTCAAAGTATGACGGATAGCGGCCGAGCATCTCGATCTTGTCAATTCGCACAGGCGTTTGAACCGGCACGGCGTAAGCGCACACGGCGACCCAACCGGCACTCAAAAGCGCCGCCACACTAAGGCGACGTACGGCCGACAATTGAGACAGCGGCACCTTCCAAACCCCTGCGGCAATGATCAACAAGCTAATCCCTGAGCTGAGGATGATCGCCAGCGGGACCACGAACCTGATCAACCACTTCGGAATGCGGGCGTAGGCGTTGGATTTCGTTTCCTCCATCACGGCTGCGTAGATTCGATAAGCATCCTCGCGGTGCTCGGCCCTGGAAAGGGTCTCCATGAATGGAATGCGGCAGTTCGTTGCCGCGCAACCGGAAGGACCTAGATTCCACGCGACTTGTTGCGCGCGCTCCTCGCCGAGCCGCTTGGCGAGTTCGTTATGCAACGCGCGGTCAAATTCGGCGCCTGATAGACCGGCTTTCAATTCGACCAATGGGGCAGGATCGTACGGTCGAACCACATTGGTGCCGAGAAGGACGGGGATCAATCCGTTTGCCGACATGCTCTCTTGCGCGTGGAAGCGCCAGCCGAACGCCGCGAGCCACACCGCCGTTGCGACGACAATTGTGCTGATCGCACATCGGCCCGCTGTCATCTGTGGCCCGCCCTCTGGATGCCCGGACTCATTTCATCGGATTGTGGCCAGGTTGAGACCCGCCGCCGGCCGCCCTATTTGCGCCCGAATTAGAGACGCAGATAGTTGTACCTATTGTTGGAGCATTCGACTCCAAGCAGCGCCGGGGCAACGCCAGTTGAAGGCAAGAGAGGCTTTAGTCGCTTTAGCGATTTCGGTTGCATTTGCCGGCGGCGTGTCTGCGGCTTCCGATGCTGGATATCCGGTGCAGCTCAGCGCAGTCGATTGCCCGCGCGCAGGACCCTATAGAGCCTGTCTCGAAATTCCTTTTGCGAGTAGCGATGCAGAGGCCGGCGCACCTGCTTTCCAAACCGGGGACACAGACGACGGCACAACCATCTTCCTCTCGGGCCGCCTTACAGGTCAGTCGGCGCGCGTCTACGAGGTGCGGCGCAAAGGTGAGCACGAGCGGCGCCTGGAGACGCCCCCTCTCGCCTACATCGGAAGGTCGCACGAGAATCGCCCGCTCATCCTAACTGATGCCGGCCCTCTCGAAGTTCTTAGTCGCGGCTTTGACGTAACGTGGGGGAACGCTACGTCTCGTGAAATCGTCGTTGCACATGCCATCCGGAACCTTGCGACGCGTTATGTTGGCGTAATCCCCGATCCAATATGTGAGACCAACGGAGACGAGTTGCGTGTGTGGGCGCGCACCGGCGAACGCTGTGTCTCGCTACCCACAAAGCGCCCTGGTCGATTGATCCTGCGCGCGTCAGGTTGTCCAAAAGCGACGGCACAATTGGTCCCGGCAGATGTGTCATTGGATCGTTTGGCAGTTTTCATGCCGGGAACTGAAAGGATTCCAAGTGCAGACGCCGGGCTGGCCGATCCTCGGCGAGGGCGTAATGGTCGAGGTGTATTCGGTTTCTGGCGCGCACGCGCTCGTTGTTCAAACGATCTGCGGCGACTGCGAGTAGCTTGAGAAGGATGAGGGCTGGGATATGCGAAGCGTCGGTGTGAGAGCGCCACTCATGAGTTGCCGGAGCCGTTTCCTTGTAGCAGCGACGATCGTTTCGGTTATGTCCGGGACATCGACGGCGGCACCCCGGACGATCACGCCACTCGATGCTTGTCCCACGGACGGCCTCTACAAGGCGTGCATCGAGGTCCCAATTTCGAGCCGATCTGACGACGTTCAGTTCACCGAAGAGGTCGGCGAAGACGGAACGGCTGTCATGACCGCGTCAGTGGAGGGAAGGCTCGCGGGTGGTGCACGAGCCACATTCACTTTGCGGCTTGTCGACGAACGCGACCGGTTAGCGGCGTATTTGCCGCCAAGAGGCTGGGCGTATGTCGGTCGATCGGCAGCCAACAATCCGATCATTCTGACAAACGGCGGCCCATTCGAAATCCAAAGTGCCGGTGTGGATATCGAGCCAACACCACTGATCGTCGTTCTTGACGAAGAACGACGCACCGTTCTTGCTTCCTACCCCAATGTCGGCGGCTCAATCTGGATCGAGGCCACCGGAAACGCTGTTTCGGCGTGGACAGAACACCGTGGTCGTTGCATCTCTTTCCCAGCCTTTCGTCCCGGTTTGCTCAGCGGCCGGCGACACGGTTGCGCCTTCTCCAAAAGCGGCGGCTTCAACATTTCTTCCGACTTCGAGCCTGCAGTCGGAACAAAGCTCTCCAGCTTGCGCGAGCTAATTCCGAGGCTTCGCGACCTGGATGATCTCGTGGACAACAAAGGCGACGGAAGCGAGTTTGGCGGCCAGGGCTGGTTGGTTGTGCCTTACCGGTTGCGAAAGACCTCTATCGTGGTCGTGCACATGGCGTGCGTCGACTGCGAATAACTCACGTCAGCGACGGAAGAACGAGGTGGGATCGACTGCGAAGCCGCCTTGCATCTTCTTTTTCTTGCCATCCCAAAACAAAATGCGATGACCGTTGAACATTCCACCAGTTCCCACAATCTGGAGGTGGACATTGTTACCGCGGAAGCCGGCAGCCTCTGGCTGACCGACTGTTGCCGGAAGGCGTCGCGGCATTCGCCGCACCTCGCTACGTTACGAGGAGGCGAGCCCAGCCGTCGCCGGCCCCCAACAGTCAGCGACTACAGCTGGCTTGTTGCCGCAATTGCGCCTCAATTCGGATCGGATATTGCGGTGAGCAATGTCGTTTGTGGCTGGGGCGGCGTTCGATGGGCGTAAAAGTCTATTTGCTTATACTCGGGCTGACGCTCGCAAACGATGCCGCGCGCGCGGAACAAGTTTTGACCATCTCGGCAGCTTGTCCGAACTCCGGCGCATATGCGGGATGTTCGATTGTTGGGGTCGAAGACGAAAACCTCGACCTCGCGCTCAATGATCGTGCGTCTGAGGCAATGGTCTCAGTCCACGGCCGGCTCAACGGCGGCGCGGAACGCGTATTCACATTGCGCGTCAAGCTGGCGGCAGATGTGCCGACAATCAGAGCTCCCTACCTTGGCCGATCTACTGCGAACAACCCCGTGTTCCTGACGCGCGGTGGAGCGCTCGAGGTCACCGACGGCACGTTCGATGTGTCATTCTCCGCGGAGCCAGGCCTGATCGTGATCGACGAGGAGCGACGTGAGATCGTGGCGCAATCCTATGCGAATGAGCAGGTATTTCTCTGGCACGGGCGTCCAGAACTCGCACAATTTGATGGACGCAGCTGCATCTCCCGAATTCAAAAAGTGCCTGGCCTTTTGCGTGCGGATCGACAGCGGTGCAAGGTTCGACCGGATTACGAGAGACCGGACGGACTGACCTTGGAGCAGTTGGTGGCGATGGTGCCACTCCTGCGCGACTTCGACCTGCGCGAACTCAAACCACGCAGCGACGAGTTGGTGTTTGGCGGCGGCGGTTGTTACGTCAGCGTCTCGCGACTGCAGCGCACGCACTATTTGGCTGCAAACCTTCTATGTGAGCAAGAATGATCACCGACCGGCTGGCCGTAACCGGCGCTGAACGGGCTAGATCAGGCCAAACGTCTTTAGCAGCTGCGTGCCCCAATCCTCGTTCGATTGCCCCTCTGGGGCAAGAAATGGAGTGGGATCAACGGCGAAGCCTTTCACGCGCTGGCCGTTGTACCAACCTCCATCGGTCGTGATTTGAAGGTGCACGTGGTCATTTCGACCTTCGTACGCTTGAGTATCGACATTGCCCAATACGTTGCCCATGCGGACTGTCCTGTCCATCCCGGGGTGTGTCCGAATATCTCGCCAGAAATCGCGAAGCTTCTGACTGGGCCGAAGATGCAAGAGTGAGAGATGGAGCCCGTTCCCGAGATTGAAGGTCGCGATATAACCGATGCTGATCTTATTCCCGTTTTTATCAAGCTTCGGCTGGCCATGGGCGTCCGTTTTGAAGGCTTCGTGCAAATCGATGAGTTGGGCGTCGGTCGGCATTCGCACTTCATCGCCAGGGAAATCACCACCACCGTGAAAGCGGCCGTTGCGAGGCGCGCCAAAATAGCCGTAACCCTGCGAAAGCGGTCGCGTCTGCGCAAAGCGGCCTGTTGGGCTTAGCCAACGACGACCTCTCAAGTTTCTTTGTTGCTCCTGCGAAAGTCGCGAAGGCGAAATTAGTATGCTGTGCCCCTCCGTTTCAGGCCGTGCATCGTACTCCCACCACCCTGGCTGATATCTGGAAGGCACGCCTGGGATGGTCGCGGCCGGACCTGGTCAAGCAGGTACGCGAGATTTGATGTCGAGCGACGGCCGCACATCTTCGTCAAACGGATCAGGCGTCCAGTCAACATCATCATCTTGGTCATAAAGATCGCCCGTGGGCACCGGACTTTTACCCCACGGCCAGGTTTGATCGCTAGCAACGTTACCGCCGGCGGCACTCGGGCCATGTGCTTGTGCTTGTTGAGGTCCTGGCCGCGTGTGGCTCGCCTCAATGACGGCCCGCGGTAACAATTGCGAGCCAATTTCCCGCTGATCGTCCGCTTGTCCGGGCTGACCGGCCTCTCCAGCTATTCTTTCGATTTCATGTCGACCCAGGATCTGAGCATTTGCGAAAAACTTACCGATGTCGCGTTGGGCGGCGACGGTGGCGGCGGCTGACTTTGCCGCATCCTTGCCGAGGACTTCGGCGAAGCGCTCCGGCGCGTTCAACGGATTCGTGTTGGACGTCGTTTGACCGTCAAGCAGCGCCTTGCCGAACTTGTCGAGATCGAGCCGAAGATGCTCGGCGTTGAATTCGGATTCGGCGGCGGCATTGCTTTCGTCGAGCGAGATCTGCCGCTCGGCAGTCGCCTTCATGCTGTTCAACGTGTCTGCGTCGACACTTCCCGACCACCTGCCCTGCTTGATCTCCGTCACAGCTCGCTTCGGATCGCGGTCGATCGTCGCCGAGAGGGCGATCAGCGGAAGCTCTCGCAGCTTTTCTTCAAAGGTGGCCCGCTGTCGCGGCGACATGACGAGGCTCGCCGTCAGGAACTTGGCCTCTTTGAAGCGCGGCAAGACTTGCGAAGGATCGATGGCGACGAGGCGACCGAATATCGACAGCGTCTCCATGGCATCGGCGTAGCGCCTGGCGACATTCGCGTTTGCCTCTGCGGCAATCGCAGCGCTCTGCACTTCGGAATGGACGCGCGGCACCTGATGCACGAGCATCCGCGTGGCGAAGTCGTTGGGCGCGTTCGCGAGGAGCTCGGCGACGGTCTTCGTGAACTCTTCGTTCACGCCGAGCGTATGACCGACGGCTGCCTCGGTGCCTGCCCTCGCGGCGTTGAGACCCGTTTCCGCAAGTCTCGCTAAGCCGAGCGCGGCGTAGGCACTCGCGTCCTGTTTCTGTTTTGCCTCGATCGCATTGACCGCGCCTGCCCTCGGATCGTCGACGCTGCCTACGCCATCTTTGTGCGACGCGGGCGGCGGGGCGTCTGAGGCCTGCTCATCTGCCGGATCGCCGCCGTCGGGCTGCGCGTCCATTGCGCCGGCGGCTTGCCGTCGGTTGCGCGCGTCCAGGGCTTGGAGCACGGACTGCGCCGCATCCAGAAAGCCCGCTGCGCCGTTGATCGGCTTTATTTCTGGACCGCGCAAGCCGGGTACCGCGACCTGTGGGACGTAAATCGAGATGCGCGACATTGCTACCTCACGGGAGAGGGATTCGAGGTCGCGCGGTCATTGCGCGGCGCGAACCAATTCTGATCGATCGCCGTGCTGAGGATCGTGCCGCCGGCGCTAAAGAGAGCGTTCGTCAGCGCGGCGCGGCTTTGCGCCTTGAATTGCGAGGCCTCGATATCGGCGGCCCATTTCTTCGACTGGCCGCCGTAATAGGCGTTCAACGCGTCGAATTCGATGTTTCGCGCGCTCTCGGCGCCGACGTCCGCCGGCGATCCTCCGGAGAGATCGACGTTGTTCGCGGCTTGTTGCGCGCGCGTCTGCCCCAGAACCATGTCGCCGCGATAGCGGATCTGACCCGCTTCGACATTGGCGGCGGCGAGCGCCGCGTCGCCTTGGTACTTCGCGATCTTGGCGTTCGCGCTCGCCGCTTGCGAAGCGGCAATGCCTTGCGCGATCGAGCTGGTGGCTTGAACCGCCATCATCGCGACGGCTGCAGGAATGCACATGAGAGCTAACCCTCGCTGACGGAGACTTGCGGCATGACGCAAAGAATATCGAGCGGCAGCGGATCGGATTGGACGATGGCGAATTGGCCGCCCGTGTCGTAATCGCTCGCGATCTGCACGTCGAAATCACCGGAGCGCAACGGCGGCGACGCGTCCATCGGATCGGCGAGATCGCGCTGCACCAGCTCCTCGAGCACGCTCTCATCTGGCGGGCCGACGTGGCCGCCTAAGCCGTTGAGGACGCGCACCGTGAGCCGCGACACGCGCTTGGTCTTGCCCTGCGCGGTGACAATGGCGCCGCCCTCCAACCGCAACGCGCGCACGCGCGAGGCATAGGGCAACCCAACCCATGCCTGCGTCGCCGGACTCTCGAGCGTGATTGCGCCGCCGGTCACAACGCGATCAGCGTGAAGCGCGCTGTCGGCGATGACTTTGACCGTCTTGCCTTCGAGGTGGGCGAGCCCGGACAGGGTCGACGTCGCCGCACCGCTGTAGGAGAGCGCTGCGTCCATGAACGCCATCGCGGCCTTATCGGTCGGCGAGGAGGGTTGAAACGGCTGGGCAAGATATTCGACCGAACGCAGCGTCGCGCCGTTGATCGTGCGCCGGACGACCATCCACAGATCGTCGACCGTGCCGTCGGGCGATGGAATGACGGCGATGCTCTCGATGAAACCGTCGATCGGATGGCGCGCCCAGGCAACGATTTGCTGGTCGCGGCGAAAGGTAAGCGAGCACAATGAGCCGTCCGACCGCCGCACCCACAAGATGGACGCGGGGTTCTTGGCCCAAGCGAGCTCGCTGAAGATTTGCGTGCTCGCCAGATGATCGGCGAGCTCCGTCAGATCGAGCGCTTGGTAGCCGTTGGTGTCCGAGCCGTAGGCCAGCGCGAAGATCTTGCGCCCCGCCCGGTTGATGAAGACGGGTCCTCCGGCGACGCGCTCAACTTGCGCGGCGCTCGATCCCTCGCTCGACTGCGGGACGATGCGCGTGTTGGCCGGCGTAATCGGATCGCCGAGGCCGCCACCGTAGGCCGCAAATTCCTGCGCCAACGATCCGAGCAGCAAGTTGTCGGACGACAGCAACCAGCGGATCGCGTTCACCTGGTTCGACGCGATGTTGTAGGCAATCGGGTCGTCGTCGAACGTCCCGGGCAGATAGAAGTCGTAGTCGCCGGCGCGCGAGGCCCAGAAGCCGTAAGGCTGCTGCGCGGTGTTGGCCCAACATAGACGCTGCTCGTGCAGCGTAACGGCGGCCGGATAACCGCGCGAGGCCGAGAACGCGGAGTGGCGCCAGCGGTATGTGGCGAAACGCGTCGCCTTGCCGCCGCTCGTGTAGCTTCCGGTGAAGGTCGAGCCTTCCAAGTCGAATGCCGTGCTGGTGACGTTGATCGCCTTCCACGCCTTGTTGATGTCCGTCATACCGCCGGAGCCCGAGACACTGTTGATGTCGACGAAGTCGCCTTCGTTGTAGTCGTTGGCCGCGGTTACGTGGAAAAGGCCGCTCGCGTTGGTGACGTTGGTAATCGTCTTGTTCGGTTGGTTGAAACCGTTCGGCAAGTAGGTCTCGATCAAGCCGGAAACGTTCTGCGCGTCGGTGAAGCCCGTGATCTTGATGATGCCCCAGCGCGAGTGACGATAGCGCCACTTCTTCGATCGCGTATTGGACTGACCATCGAAGGCGTCGCCTTCGATGTGTGACGGCGCAACGTCGCCGGTGTTCGATCCGGCGCCGCCGGCGATGCGCTCATAGACATTGCCGTTGCTCGAGACTTGCCCGCCAACGCCCACGGAATTTTGGTTCGCGGTCCACGGCGACACGTCAAGCTGGTCGAGCAAAACCTCCGACATATAGAAGTATGAGCCAACCATATTGGCGTCGAATATGTCGGTCGAAGCAACGATCGAGACCGTGTCGCCGGGTTGATAGGTCGAGCAATTCACGTAGACTTGCGCATTCTTGTCGGTGTTCTCCGGCGCGAACGGGCCGCGATCGAAGGGAATGGTCGTGAGCGTCCACGACGTGTGCGACGTGCGCGTTAGGCGCGCCGGCGGATAAGACGGATGAACGACATAGAGGATGTCGGCGCTCTGAGCGAAGCGAAGCGCGTCGAGATCGGCTTCGAGGTACGGAGAGGCGATCTCGTAGATCTTCGAAGCGGTGCCGCCCGAGGTATAGGCACCGTAGCCCGTCGCATCGAGGCCCGAGAGGTCGAAGGTGTTCGCCGCGGCGTTGGCGACCGCGAATTCGCGGTTGTTGAGCTGCGTCATGCCGGAGACGCCGGCGATGATGACACGATCGCCGTCCAAAAATCCGTGTGCGGTTGACGTCACGGTCGCGGGATTGGCTTGCGTGACATTGCTGATCGACTTCGTCGACGACGTGATGATCCCGTAGTCCTTCCAGACGCGGATGTATTGGTCGCCAAACTCGACGATGTAGGCCTGGATCGTCGAAAAGATGAAGGGCACCACACGCGTTTGCTTGGACGAGGTTTTCACCGATCCGGCGTAGCGCGTGCCGTGCCGGCGCATCAGGCCGCCTTCGGGCCGCGGTATCCAATTCTCGACGACCTCAGCGCCGGTTTGGTACTTGGCGATGTCCGACCGGCCATATAACCGTGGACTGAGTTCGCCGCCTGCGAACGAGGCTTGGATGAGGCCGACGCGCGCCATGCGGTCTCCAATATGTTCAAGCTGTTTCGAAAAAGATCGGTGGGGGGACTCAAGAGGAGGGGACGCCCCGAATCCCCCCACCTGGCCGCGCGCGGGGAGGACGCGCGCAAGGCCACCTCACCGCCCGAGGCGGGAGGTAACGCGGGGGTCAGTATCTAGTCGTCAGAAGTTCGGATCCCAGTCCGAGTACGGGCGGATGTTCTGCCCGAACCGCGCGCCGACCCACGATCCTTGCGGAAGCGCGTCGGGCTGACCTTCGATCGCGTCGTTCTTCCACGCTTCATGTAGCTTGCCGAGATAGATTTGCCAGAGACCCTGCGCCTTCGAGGTGCTTTCGGACAACGAAACCGCAATGTCGGCAGCGACCCGCGCGGCGAGCGCCGCGACGAACAAGGGATCGAATTGGGCCGGGTCGGTCACGCGCGCTGTGTACTTCACGAAAATCGGCGCGCCCATATCGGTCAAGATGCGCCGGCCTTCCACCCGCCAATCGTCGGCTTCGCCGTTTTCGATCGCGCGCACGCGCAAACAGTCCGCGGGCAACTCATATTGGTTCGCGAAACCGAACGCCGGCGGGTCGGACAGTGCGGCGAGCTCGGCCCGCGCCGACGCAAAATTCCAGTCGTAGCCGCGGAGCGTCGCATCGCGTGCGTAGGGATAACGCAGCCGGCAGGCGCGCGCGGCTTGGCTGTTTTCGTCGAGCGCTGTGATCATCATCCCGCGCCCGATCTCTTGCAGCGCCAGATTGCAGATCGCCACTTCGCTGTATTCGCCCAGTGTCGGCATGTCGCAAGCGGGGCGGAGTGATGCTCCGCCCCTTCCCTTTTCTAGGTTGCCGAGAAGTAGAGATCGACGAGCAACGTGCCCGAAGACGGGAACGTGGCGGCGCCGATCGTGATGAAGATCGTCTCGGCAGACGTCAACTTCGTCTGCGCCGAAGCCTTGCCGAAGACGGTCGGCGTGTCGGTCGCGGTGAAAGTCGCGGCCGCCTTATATTTCGCCGTCGTGCCCGAGATGCCGATGGCGACGGTCGACGTGCCGAGCGACGTGTCCGTCGTCAGCACGCCGTACAAGAACGAGTCGCCGATGCTCGGCAAGGCGACGACGATCGTATCCGACGTCGTCTGCGAGGCGAGCGTGATCGTCGCGCGGTGCACGCGGACATTGCCGTTCACCACCGAGCCGTCGACTTGGCCGACCGGCACGGTGTTGCGCGGCGCCAATTCGTTGGCGTAGTAGACAGTCATTCTTTTGAACTCCTGATCGTTGAGGCGTCGGGAAGCCCGTCAGCCTTAGCTTTCCTGACAATCGATCTCGACGATGCCGACTTCCTGCATGCGCGTGGCGCCGATCGACATCGAGTAGAACACCTGGGTCGCGTAGTTCTTGTCGGGACGCTCCGTGATGCGGGCCGACGGCGAGTTGCCTAGACCGAGCAGAAGACAGTCGCGCTGCCAGGCGATGCACTTGCGGATCGAACCACCGACGGTCGTCGTCGGCAGGATCTTGGTGCCGTCGATGCGCGCGCCGTCGATCTTGACGAAGGTGAAACCGAGGAACGTGTCGATCTCGCCCTGCACCAACGCCTTTACGGTGTTGTAGTCGCTCGACGTCACCTGCTGAACGTTCAGCAGATCCTTGAGCTGAGACGACGTCACAGCGATGTAGCGGTGTTCGTTGTCGACGTCGGTCTGGTCGAGGATCTGCTTGGCCTGGATCAGCTTCGTCACCGACATGCCGGTACCGCCGTTGGCGATGATCTGGCTGCCGCTGTTGTAGCCGGTGAGCGTGACCGAGTTCGATCCGGTCTCGCCGGTATAGGCGGTGCCGAGCGCCGCATCGACCAAGACTTCGTCCATCGCCCGGCCCATCGCTTTCGCGGCGGACATCGCGTAGGTCGACGTCGGATCGATCAGCGTGCGGACTTTGTCTTCCGCATCGATGAGATCTGCCCAATCGAAATCCTCGACGGCGACGCGACGGCGGGCATGCGGCGTATCCATGCGCGGCGTATCGGAGTGGCGGGAGGTGCGGCGGCGCGCGGCCGTTGCGCCGATCTGATCGAAAAAGGCCTGCTTGCCGACTACAGGTTCGTTGCGCACGCAGCTCTTGAGCTTGGAGCCGTTCTGCTGCGCGAGCATCTGCACGTTCGCGCTGTATTGCTGCACGAAGGCAGTCGTCACTTGGGTAGACATTTGGAGTGATCTCCGCTGGTTGCTTTGAGTTGCAAAGAGCGGACGGGTGCCCACGCTCGTCGCGTGGACCGTGCCTTGCGCGACTTACGCGCGCGCCGGGTCGGCCTTGTCTTTCAGGCTATGCAGCGGGGGCGCGGATCGCGCGCCGTGTCCGCAGGAGAAAGAGGTAGTCCGGAAGCGGTCTGGCAAAATGCAATTTCGGGATCTGCGAATCTGCGCAGCCCTCATATCCAATATTTGCCATTCGTTCTGCCGCCGACCGCCTGCCAAAATCAATGCCTTTGCGGTGCAACTGGGGCGCTGCGTCCGTGAGACTTGCAGTGCTCGAGTCTATTGCTCCCTGATTGTGTCGTCCGGCCGGAGGATCAGCTTGAGGTACTCGTATGAGCAAACATCTCCCCCAGGCTGGGCGACGTAAGGGATATATAGATAGACCGAATTCACCTGTTGCCCGCGAACGTCCTCGCGCGCGTTGAGGATGACGATGCCTTGTGCGTAGATCCGCGGCGTCGAATGCAGTTTGGGATGCTCGACCACGTGGATTCGCCCACCATATTCCAACGCGAGTCTGAGGAGGTCCTTGTTGACGGGATTCAGGTCAGCGATCAACTTTGCGCGTCCGAACGGCGGTAGCAGCTCGACGTCGGTCGTTATTCGCGACACGCGCGAGGGCGACGGCTCGCCCGAATGAACCGTAACTCTTTCGACGTCGGCACTTGCCGCCCCAGTGATACCGAAAAATGCCAACGACAGCGGTAGAACCACCCAACTGAGCGCTTTCATCGTCCCCTCTCCAAAACCCAACATCACGCGAAAGAAAGCATTGTCGATACTTGGGCGAAACTAAGGCAACGCCTTCTCGACCTTGGATGCCTTATGCGAGCCCGCCTAGTGCACAATGACGGCTCTGCGATCGGACAGGTAATCTTTGTAGTAATAAATATCCCATTGTGCTCGATGTGTGCACGCGGCAATGACCTTTCGGAATGCAGGTCAGTCGGGATGGCTGTGTCTGTTAGGGCGAAATCGGCAATTGCTTGAACAGATAACCGGTAAAAGCGTTGTCGATGAGAACGCGTCGGCACCTTTCGCTGCAGAACAATGCCGAGCGAAGATTTCGCTCGCGGAAGATATCCGAAACTGGATCAGTTGACGCGTGAAAAGTTATGTTTTCAACCCACCTCACTTTGCGCGGTGAACTCGAAAAAAATTGAACGTCGGATTTCTCGAAATCAAGGCGCTCAACTACCGAGCTTGGATCAAACAGGACGAATTGCCTCGATCGTACCTTGGTTGCGAGTGCAAGCGAAACGGTGCGACCCGGAACGTCAAGGTGTTGCCGCAGACAACCCCATGCTTCGATGCTGAAGCAAGCGCAACCGGGCCAAAGAGAAACATAGTCCGGTACAGGTTCTATTTCCGGATCCGCCTCTGCGTCGTCAAGTTGAACTTCTATGGGCGTGCCCAACCTCACCAATTCCCCAACCCAATCACTTTCGAGCGAAGGAAGGTGCTGCTGGTCTACGATGGACAAACCAACGTAATCCGTATCGACAAGCAATTCATATATTGGCGCCGACATTTATCTTCGAGGCGGTCTTACCGGTGGGAATTGAGCGCGCGAGTCCGCTCGATCTTTCAGTTTTTCTAGCAGATTCTTTATTTCTCGCAATGCCTGGCGAAACTGCGGCTCGTCGGTTGCTTCACTCAATCGGCTCGCAACGAAATTGTAATAATTTCTTGTGTGAAGAACCCTGTGAGCGTCCTCAATCATCCGCGCCAGGTTTGCCGGGTCGTTGATGGATATCTTGTATTCACTCAGGATCCTGTCGAACACACGATGTTGTCGCGCCAGTTTGGCAATAATGTGATGCGTGACCCGAACTGCTTTGAGTTCAGGGATTGCTATCAAGATGACGGCTAGCGCCGCGCTCGCGTAGCGACCTGCCCTAACGTCATCAACGAACTCTTGAGCTTCCGGCAAGGGACTGAGTTCGTACAAGGCTCTCCCTAGGAAAGGCACCGCTTGCCGGAGAACCCGCTTCTGGCCCTCAAAGTACTCGTACCGTTCTTGCGGCGAAGCAGTGGCCAGCCATTCTCGCTCCCACTCGTCGCTGGTGTCGTAGGCAATGCTCGCTTCTTGCCAACCGCGATTCTCTCGACGAGTCGGGTTGTCTTCACCGGGTTGGTTCGGTGATAACTCGTTTGATGCGGCGCTCAGTGGTGACGCTGGCCGATCGCT
Organism: Alphaproteobacteria bacterium; assembly: GCA_016124635.1. GTDB lineage: Bacteria > Pseudomonadota > Alphaproteobacteria > Micropepsales > Micropepsaceae > SZUA-430. Next base: position 104,305 of record WGNJ01000030.1, read on the forward strand.
AACCGCAGTAGGCTTATGGACAGGCAGGTCTTTTTCCGCGGCCTCTCTTGTCAGAGCCGATTGCTTTGAACTGAGCACCTTTGCAACCTGCTGTGTCACTACTGGCTTCGCGCTGTCATCGAATTTGTTGATGAAGGAGTCGACGACATGGGCCGCGTTCGCTTGCGGAAGGTTTTGAACGCTCCCGATCTCCGCCTCGACAAACTGTGGCGGCAGCGGGCGATGCGCGAAGAGCGGTACGCCGCCGGCCTTGTGATACGCCGCAGTCGCATCGACGATGGTGCGCGCGGCGCTCTTCATCCCCTCCTCGTCATGCTCATGCTTGGCGGTATACCAATCCTCGAGCGCCGCTTTGATCGCCGGCGACCAAATAGGCGCGTCATCCTCTTCATCGTCGCGCACGCGCGTCGACGGCTGCTTGAACAGCATCGGCATTCATCCTTATCTGAAAGAGGTCGAGCTAATCCCGGAACGATTGCTCGAAGAGCTGCTGCACCTTGCGCACGACGTCGGCGTGCTCTGGGTGGTCGCCGCGGCGATAGGCTTCGCTCGCCATCAGTTTCTTGTATTCGACTTGCGCCTCGTCGGCGGTGAGGCCGGCGCCGGCGCCACGACCGACCTTCAGCGAGTCCTCCGTCATCATGCCGCCGATCTTCGCCATCATGCGAATGAGCGCGGGATGATTGCCGTAGCCGCTTTCGTTCAAGATTTGGATCACCTCATCGCCGCCGAAGTGACGGACGGCGCGCGAGGCCTGTTGGATCTTCGCGTCGTAGCCCTGACCGTACTCGGCCTTCAGCATGGCGACCGTTTCTGCTTCGCGGCCATGAAACGCCATCGACTGCGATTGGTACTCGCCGAGGCGATGGGACGTTACCGCATCGACGAGACCTTGCACCTGCGACGGCGTCAGCCCGAGCTTGTGCGCGACGGGGAGCATCGAGCGCTCGAAGTTCTCGTCGTAGGCGACGCCCGCGGGCATCGACGGCCGGCTGATGTGATAGCCGTCCGCGCGCTCTGGTATGCCGAGCTTGGCGCGCGCTTGCTGATCCCAAACGCCGTCCTTGGGTACGACGACCTTGTCCGCGCCGATCGCCCGCTCCGCGTGCGCATAGGCCTGCGCGAGATCGGCCGGCGTCTTGTAGCCCTTGGTCTCCACCATCGAACGCAGGTCGGGCGGAAGATTTTGCGTCCACTCGGGCGCCATCGCGCGCGCCATGACGGACGACGGCAATTGCTGCGGCTGAACTTCTCCAATCGACGAGGTGCCCGCGGACGCGGACTCGTTAGTGGCTGACATAGGTGCGTGCTCCATCTGCTGTGTCGACGAAATCTTCGGGCTCGAGGCCGCAGATGCGGGCGATGTGAAGCCAGACGCGGCGCTTGCCTTCTTCGACGCCGCGATCGAACTCACTGGCGCCGGCGATCGGCGCCGCGGCATTGCAGAACATCGCGAGGTCGGCCTTCAGAAGCTCGCGCCCGTCGAAGGCCTCGACATATTCCGCGGCGACGCGCGCGGCCGTGCGGCCCCAAAGGCCGCTCAGCAACTGCGGTAGTGTTCGCATCAATCGTCCTTGTCGTGCTCGGCGATCAGCGCGGCGAGAATGCCGGCGATGACGTGATCTTCGAGATTGGTGTCGCGCTTCAGCTTTGCGCGCAGCGCCTTGACCGCGCGATGCGCACGCAAGCGCGCGGTGTCGCGCGTGACCGTCGTGAGGCGCCAGGACACCGGCGCATGCAGCGATGGCGGCGGCAAATTCGGCCATGTGGGCTTCGGCTTCTTGCGCCGTGACGGCGGCACGTCGGCGAACCAGCCCGCGCCGCCGAGCGCGGACAGCGGTCCCGGTTGAGGCGGTGGCGGTGGCGGCGCTTCGGCTGTATCTTCAAGGGGCGATGCCGCCCACACTTCCAGCGCCGCAATCGCTTCGTCGACGGCGTCCGGCAGCTCGAGCTCGAGTTGCCACTGAACGAACGTGTCGTCGGCAGCGACGATCGGAAGATCCGCCAACGGCGAGGAACACGTTACGTCAGTGTCCGCACCTTCAAGTGCGAAAAGCTGAAACGGCGCCGTGTCATGATCCAACGCGGCAAGAACGATCGTATCGTCGGTTGGCGCCGCCGTACCGGCGAGCGTCGACAGCGGCTCTGCGCCGAGGGGCAAATGGGCGAGCATCTAACCTTCACCACGCCGTAATGATGACGAGACCTGGGCCACCGTCGCCGCCGTCGCCGCCGGTGAGCGAGTTGCCGCTCACACCACCGCCACCTCCGCCGCCGCAGCCAATGCCGCCGGCGCCTCCGGGTTGGCCGCCACCTAGCGTGCCCGCGTCGCCATACCCGCCCGCACCACCGAGAGAAAGGAACAACGGTCGAAAGAGCGCGTAACCGGACTCTGCGGCTTGCGCTGCGTTCACGGTCGTCGCCGACGGATGGCCGAGACTGCCGACAGCTGATCCGCCGCCACCGGCCGAGCCTCCAGCGCTCGCGCCGCCACCACCGGCGCCGCCGGTGATGATGCCGGCCGATGCGTCCGCACCGCCGGTATCGGCTCCGCCCGCACCTGCGGTCGCTCCAGCTTTCGACGTCAGCAAACCGATGTCGGTCCACGCGGTGCTCGTCACCGTTCCGGCCGTGCCTCTCGTGCCGGACGTGGTGGTCGCCGAGCCGCTGGCGCCGCCGCCGCTGACTGACAGCAGCGACTGATTGAATCCGAGCGCGATGATCAGCGTCGATCCGCCGGCGGTGCTCGCGCCACCGTTGAAGCCGCTCGCCCCGCCGGCGCCGCCTTTACCTCCTGCGCCGACTTGGATTCCCAAAACATCCGGGCATTGCGAGCCTGGAATGAAGAGGCGCGCGAGCGCGCCCGCGCCGCCGCCACCACCACCATAGGCGGCCGTGCCTGCCGATGAGCTGCGGCCACCGCCGCCACCTGCGCCAGCTGAAATCGCGAGGATGGTGACGAAGCCTGCGCCTGCAGGCTTCACCCAGTTCGCACTCCGGACACTTGCCCCAGCGCGAAAGGTCCACTCCTGCGCTCTGGCGGGCGCTGGTCCTGGAAAGATTGTCATGCCTCACCACGCCCAAATCATGACAAGGCCATCGCCGCCGTCACCGCCGCGCCCGCTCGTTGCCGCTGCGCCGTTCGAGCCGCCACCACCGCCACCGCCGCAACCGATTCCACCTTTGCCGCCGGCACCTCCCGCGCCGCTCGACGTGTTGCCCGCACCCGAGCCGCCACCGACCGTGATGAGGAATGGAGCAAAGAGCGTGTAGCCGGACTCGCCCGCAGCACCCGGCGACGACCCGCCACCGGGATATGGAAGTCCTTGCAGTGGTGCTGGCACTCCGCCGCCATTGCCAGTCGACGTACCAGCGTTCACGCCGGCCGCACCACACCCGCCGGTCAAAACAGCCGCAAATGTGCTATTCGGCGACGAATTACTTGTACCGCTGGTCGCTGTGGTCGCCTGAGCCGATTGCATTACGCCGCAACTCGTCCAGGCGGTGCCGGTTGGAAGGTTCCCCGCAACGCCGGCGTTACCGCTCGTTGTCGTTCCGCGGAGCCCACCACCACCAGCGCCAACGGAAAGCAATGTCTCGTTTGAATTCAATGAAACAATGGCACTCGCCGTACCCGGTGTCCCATTGTTTCCATTGTTTCCAGACGTAACACCCGCGCCGCCGGCACCACCTACTCCCACCTGAACTCCCAAGATGTCCGGGCAGAAGATCGACGGGATCAACAGCCTTGCAGCGACACCGCCGCCACCGCCGCCACCGCCAAAGGCAGCGGTTCCGGCAGCGGATGATCGCCCACTAGCGCCCCCTCCTCCAGCTGAAACGACGAGGAAATGAACGGAACTGCAGCCTGGGGGTTTTCTCCAAGCCGCATGCGCAATTGCATTGCATCCGCTCCGGAATATCCAAGGATCCCCAGGAACGATTTCGGATGAGGTGATGAACATGTCTGTCGATTCGGTTAGCTCAGCGCCCCCTCGTCAGCGGAGCGCAACTTAGATCGTCGCCGCCGTCATCAAATGACAAGCCGAAGCGGCTCGCTGCTAGGGCTGTATCGCCTGCGTGAGCGCCACGCGGACGCGCTCAATTACATCTTCCCAGCCGCCGGGTTTATCCTGGCGAAACAGTTTGGCAGAGGGGTACCATGGACTGTCGTTACGCCCCAGCATCCAGCGCCAGTCTGGAACGAATGGGAGTAACAAAAAGAGGGGCTTGCCCATGGCGCCGGCTAGATGAGCAACAGACGTGTCGACGGAGATTACAAGATCAAGGTTTGCGACAAGCGAAGCGGAATCATCGAAGTCAAACAGAATGTCACTGAAGTCCGTAATTTGTGGAAGTTGCTCAAGCTTCGCTTGATCTGCTTGGCGCACGTCCTTCTGCAAGCTTACGAACGACACATCATGCGCAGTCACAATCGGCCTCAAAATGGATAAAGGGATCGATCTTTTCGCGTCACGCTCATGAAGAGCATTTCCTGACCAACACAGGCCGACGCGCCGATGCTTCAGGTGACCAAGTCTCTCGCGAATTGCTGTGGATATTGGTCTCACAGGCCGTAGATACGGAACCTTCGAAGGAATCGTATCGAGTGTCGTTCCAAATTTCGCCGGCAATGACGGAAGAGCGCAGTGAGCATCGAAGGACCTGTTCGGCTGAACAGTCTCAACGACCGTAACCGACGGATGCAGCGACCTAAATAGGACCACCAACGGACCTGGAACTTCCAGAACGACTTCGCATCCCGACTCAATTACTTTGGGTACAAATCGTGCAAATTGAATCGAATCGCCGAGACCCTGCTCGGCATATAGAAGCACGCTCTCCCCGCGCGCCGGCTTTGACGGTCGCCATTGAGCACCCGCGATGTCACGCCTTGCTTTTGATACGGCGCCCTTAGATCTCCATTCGAATTCTTGAAATCCTTCTCTGAGATTTCCCACGCGCAGGTTTAGTAGAGACCGGCACCAGTGAGCGAATGGCTCACCGGGGCTCATCGAAAGGGCGCGGTCGAAGCAAACACGCGCCTCATCATTTCTCAGCTGTTCAGCCATTGCATTGCCGAGGAGAACAGCACCCGCCACCGGGTCAACGCGCTCCAAGTCACGGATAACCGACGCAGCTTCGTCGGTTCGGCCCAGCCTAAGCAAAAATTCTGCAAAATTTGCCAAGATGCGTGGATCAGAAGCGTCGAGGCGAATGGCGTGCGCATGATCCGCTTCTGCATGCTCAAACTGCTGCAATTTTGTGTACGCAACCGCACGATTGCTGAACGCGGCCGCAAAATTTCGATCAATGCCAATCGCCGTAGACAGCGCGGTCACCGCATCAGCGACCTTCGAATCTGCCATCAAAGCAGTGGCCATGCCATTTAAGGCGTCCGGGTCGCGAGGAGAAAGCTGAACCGCTCGAGCATAGCTCTCGACGGCTTGCTGGGGTCGCCCGTCCGAATACAAGGCGAAACCGCGCCGTTGCCAAATCTTGGGATTGCTATGATTGCACTGAATGAGTTCGTCGAATGCGGCTACGGCTTCATCGAACCGATTGTCTTGAACCAGCGCATCGGCACGAGCAAACGCCGCATCGTTGTTCGCTGGATCGATCGCCAACGCGCGATCAAATGAAGCTATGGCCGGCCCAATTTGTTGTTGACGGAGTCTCACAAGTCCAAGATTGAAATGAATATCAGACCTGTCTTTTTGGACCTTTGCTGCGATCTCAAAGTGCGAAGCCGCGCTTTCAAGCAATCCCCGCGAAGCCTCCACCATTCCGAGAATGACGTGCGCATTTGCGTTATTTCCGCTGTTTGCAAGTAGTGAACGGCAAATGCGTTCGGCCGCCAATAAATTGCCGCGCCGCATTAACGAGTAGGCGTTTTGAATATCAGCATCCATGCGGGCTTCGCCTCATGCTTCGACGCAAGTCTGGGCCAGTTGCACCTACCACGATGTTACGATGACGACACCTGGCGACCCAGTCCCGCCAGAGCCGCCGGTACCGGTGCCGGCTGAACCGCCGCCGCCACCGCCGCCGCCGGAGCCGAAGCCGCCGGCGTTGCCGCCGGCATAACCGGCATGACTCGTCCTTCCGCCGCCACCGCCGGCACCACCCGTATTCAAGAATACCGGTCTCACCACGCCGTAGCCCGATTGCGCGTCAGGCCCAAGTTTCGATCCGCCGGGAATGCTCCAATATCCGAGCGCGCCGCTGACGCCGCCCCCTGCGGTCGCGGCAATGCCGTTGCCGTATCCACCGCCGGCTCCGCTCCCAATGATGTTCGCCACCCCATCGCCGCCGACGTCGCCCCATCCCCCGGCCCCACCACCGTATCCGTGGTTGGAAACGAAGCAGATCGCAGCGTCAGTCCAAGGCGACAGCGTCGCGCTTCCGAAGGTCCCGCCAAAGCCGGCTTGCGTGTCGCTGCCATCCGAACCTGCAGCACCGCCGCCGAGTGTTATCAAGGCTTGATTGAGCCCGAGCGCCGCGACTGTCGTTGCTCCACCATTGCTACCCGACGTGCCGCCGACACCTGTTTGAAGACAAAGCGTGTCAGGCACATTGCTCGCCAGAAACAACGCTGAGCAGAAGGCGCCAGAGCCTCCGCCCCCCGCTCCACCGCCTAGCGAGCCGCTTGATCCACCCGTACCACCGCTGCCGCCACCGCCGCAGGCGAACAACCAAACTAGGCCAGCGCCGATCGGCTTATTCCAAACAGCGTTGCTTGCGCCCGTGAAGACTTGGACATCACCGATCGCGTCGGGTGGCAGGAAGAATGAAGATGACACTGCGATTTCCGTCGCGCGTTCTTAATACTTGCCGCCGATGACCCCGAAGGTCCAACCGGCGGACACAGCCGTGCCGAGCAGAACGTAAAGGCAATACCCGGCTGGGAGCGCAATGTTGAGCGGCACCTCGATATCGAGTTGCGCTGCGGTCTCGGTCAGCGTGATCGCCGGCAGCGAGAATTCTTTGAACATCGTGTTGTTGGCAGCCGTCGTGGTCGCCGAACCGTTGTTCAGAAAGAAGCGCGCGACACTCGCGACGTTCGTCCCAAGGGGCTTTGCGAAGATCGAACGGACATAGCCGCCGTTGGTCGCGTCCGCGGTGAAGAGCAAGTTCACCGTACCGGAAGACAGATCCTTGGACGTATTCGCCGCGGTGATCGTGCCCGACCATTGGATGTCGCCGACGCGCGTGTAGATGGGATCGATATTGGCAGGCATCGTTCGTTACCTCATGGAAGAGCGCAGCCGCGAGACAGAGCAAGGTTGCGGCCCAACGCCGCCGCGTTCGCCGGCTGCGCGGCGAGCGTATTGAAGACGTCTTTCGTGCTGGCGCCGAAATTGACAAGCGCGCCGCTGTTCGAGCTCGCGAGCACGACGTCGCGCGACAAGGTGGTCGTCGTCGCAAGCGTGCCGTAGCCGACTTCCCATTCGTTCCCGCTCTGACCGACGATGGCGTAATAGACGCGCGCACCGGCGGCGAAGACGCTTTGGAACGAAACGAATTGAGCTGCCGCACCGGCGAGCGTTATCGTGCCCGTGCCGGTCGTCGTCGTCGTTTCTTTGACACGATCGAAGAAATGGGGCATGCGCCGCGCCTATCAGACTTCGTCGACGACGAGCGTGAAGCTGACGACCGAGGTGCCGGCGATCGGACGCAGCGACAACTGCTCGCTATTGCGGAAGACGAGATCGCGTTGCGGCATGATCGGCTTCGAGAAGACGCCGCCATAGGCTTGGAAGCCGATGCGGAAATACGGATCGCCGGAAAGCGACGGCTGAGCCGACCAGGTCGTGAAGTTGGTGAAGCCTTGGGCCGGCTCGTCGCTCTCCCACTTCTTGGGCGTCAGCGCGCCGCCGCCTGTCGTGCCGCCTGTCGAAAGGTAAAGACCGATTTCGCAATACGCGGCCGACGACGACGTCGCGGCGTTGCCGGCGAAGACCATGTCGACCACTTTGAATTTGCGGTTCGAAGCGGCGATCACGGTCACGAGGTCGTTCGACGTGTTCATGGTCACGCCGCCGCGCGAGAGAGAATAGAGTGACATTTACGTGCTCCTGTTGAGGCCAGGCTGCCCGCGCAGCGCTTGGCGAAGCGAGTTGATGGCCGTGCCAATGTCGAGACCGCCGCCGCGGCCGGCCGGCGCCTCGCTTGTTTGATCGACGGTCTGTTGCGCGTTGGCGGCGTCCTTGCCGGCGGCCGCTGCCTTGCGCGCGATCTCGGCGCCTTGCTGGCCGATCTCGAGGCCGGCCTGCATCGCCTGCATCTGTTGACGCTGCTGGCGCATGCCTTCGACCTTGTCGCGGCCGCGCAAGAGTTTCGCCGGCACAGCCCAGCCGCGGCCAAGCGTCTGCACGGCTTCGTCGTGGTCGATGTTGTCGAGGACGCTCGGGTCGGCTTGCGCGATCGGCATGACGCTTTGATAGAGGCGTACGATCGATTGCGCCTCGCTCGCCATCTGCGCGCGCGCGAGCGGCGAAACGTATTCGACGTTGAGCATCGCGCCCTGGATCTCCGGCGGCGCCGGCGGCAATTGCCCCGCCCGCGACAGGATGCCGAAGCGGCGCTTGATCAACGGCGACAAGAATTCGCTTTGGATGCGGCCCAAGTTCGGGCCCATCAGACGCAGCTTTTCCTCCTGGCGGCCGAGCCATTCGGTCGCCGTCATGTCGGGTGCTCCGACCATCTGCATCAGCGAGAAATAAAACGCTTCGCGGATCGCTTGCCGGCGCTGATCCATCATCTCGAGCGTCAAACCTGGATTGCCGCCGCTCGGAAGCGGTTGCAGCAGCAGACGCCCGTTGCCGTCGATCGCGCCGTAAGTGATGCCGCCCGGAAACGTGCGCGCCACGCGGATGACGCCCTCGTCGGGCGCCGCCAGCGGCGGGTCGGCCGCCTTTTGTGCCGAGACAAGCGCCGTTCGCGACTGCTGATTGAGAGTCTTGATGTCGGCTAGCGCCGCCTCGCCGAGGCCACGGCCATAAACTTCACCCGCCGCCTGGCTCCAGCGCGGCACTTGGTATGGAAATTCGTAGTAGCCTTTGCGGCTGACTTCGGTGCGCGTCTCTTCCTCGATGTAGATCGATCGATAGGGAAGCGTGTGCGCACCGAGCTTTTCGTCGTCGTAGCTTTCGTTGGGCTCGACGCAGTGAATGAAACAGATCTTCGCGAACGGATCCTTCTCGGCGTGCCGGCGCGCGCTCTCGGAAAGTGTTTCCCGAAACAGCTGCAGCGCGGCTCGGTTCTCCAGCGTGAAGCGGCGATAGACCATGTCGACTTCGCCGTAGGCGTTCTCGCTGATGACGCACTCGGCGAGCGGTCGCGCGCTGTCGGAAATCCGGCGCAGCCCCTCGGCTTCTTCCGAATAAAAGATCGCCGTGCCGAAGACCGCAAGGTCGGCGTAGAGCCCGGGCAGCACGTTGTAGAAGCGCGATATCTGAGGGCCGAAGGAATGAAGCAGGCGCGACTCGACGTCGTAGAGCCAGTCGCGCACGGGATCGAAGTCGTTGAGCTCGTCATCGGCGACGCGCAGCGAGAACCAGCGGTTGGCCGGATTCGTCATCATGCCGTAGATGCCACCGGCGAAATTGTCGGCGGCGAGCAACGGCGTCGAGTCGAAGATCTTGCCGTAGCGCTTCTCGCCCGTACTGCGGCGCGCGGTGAACTCGGCGCGCAACGGGCGCAGATAGTCGGCGAGTTCTTGCCAGAGCGCCTCGAAGGTCCCGCGCTCGGCCTTCAGGCGCTCCCAATGATGGACGATGCGCTGGGCATCGGTCAGCGTGTTCGACATCTAGCTGCCCAGGATCGTCGGTCTCTGCACAGGCGCCTGGCTGATGTCGCCGGCCGGGGCGTAAACCGACCAGGCGAAGCCGTGCGCGTTGGCGCGGCGCAAATATTCGCGTTGGCGCGCTTTCTCGGCGTCCTCCGGCTGCGGCACAGGCGGCGGTTTGGGCACGCTGACTTTTGGCATGAAGCACATGTGTGTGACCCTCTATGAGAATGAATCGATGCCGACGGCGAGCCTTCGTGAAAGCCGTGCTCGGCACGCAAAAACACTCGAGCGCACCTTGTCGGCACGTTCCAACCGGTCGCTGATGTTGTGGGCTTAAGCGCTAAAGCGCGCGCGTCTCGCGATCATCGCGTATTAGGGTCTGCATTCTGTTGCACCCGTTGCAGTGAGTCAAGAATTATTTGCGTATATCGCAATGATGCAATCAGCCCCCAGTGGCTGGAGGCAGGCTAGCTTCGACGGCTATCAGCCACAGAAAATGGTACAGATGAGCAGGCAGCAGGAACCAACCCCAGCGAATGAGACGGGCTGCGTCGACGTCGACCTCGTATGCTGAGCCAAAATAAAAAGGCGATGACAACGCGCAATACCCGAAGAATGTCAGCGGAATTACGCAGAGAAAAAGGGCACCAGGCAAATCAAGCGGGTAGCGATAGAGGATGTAGACGAGCGCCAGCGTCCAGTGCAGAGCGAACCAAGCCGAAAACGAGAAGACAAAAGCTGCGACGCGATTGACCGGCGTAAGGAAATAGAGCAACAGCCAGAACACCAGGCAGGCCAGAAGGTGCAGCCCGTAGTCATGCCACCTCCAACCAACCAATCCCATGAACCAGTCGATAGCTTGATCGATCGCCATCTGAAGACGGTATCAAACCTATTCCGGCCAAACTGTGGCATGGAGGAAAGGAGTTGCCGTTCATCGCAAAATTCCCAGCGAGCGACCCGGCGGAAATTTTGGTATGTCAGTCTCAGGCCTTAGATGCGCGCCCTGTCCGGCACCGCCGCAGAAATCGCAACTTCACGATTTGTCCGGCGGCGTGGGAATCGGGGGCAGATCCCCGAACCAATCATAAAAATCTTCCTTGGAGAGAGGGATTCCGTCCATATACACCGAGGTCACATTGAGCGGACCCAATTTCTCCCAGCCCTTATCTAGGTCTCGCAAATAGTATCCCTCATCGTCGTCAAACAATACCGCAGGGTCGATGTCCCAGATGTAATAGCTGATGCTCATTCTTCGTCCTCAGTCTGTCTGCTCATGCGGTTAGCGCGTACGGCGAACAAATCTTGGCGCGCGTGGCCGCTCACCAATCGTCTTGAAGAACGTCTGCCACTCCGCGCTGTCGCGCTGCATCTCTTCGATTGTGATCTGCCGCGATTGTGCCTCAAGTTCGCGATAGCGTGCAGATCTGCGCTCAATGGTCTTCATCTCTCGATAAAGCGGCGTCGCCCTTACCTTTGCGCTGTATCCTCTGGGCGACCAAATCTGAATTTCTCCGACTTGACCATCGGCAAATCGTATCAAGACTTTTCGATCGACGTGACCCAACCCTTGTCCAGGATGTCGTAGTGTTGCGATAGGAACTCTACGATATCGTCAGCCGCCCCCGGCGTATCGGCAACAAATCCTCCGCGAACGACGTCGGTGAGCTGACTCCCATCGGTCCAATTATATCGCGCCGCCTTTCCAAATGACTCTTCCCGCAGCTTGATGCCAGGATCTTCCGGCCAAACTGTGGCATGGAGGAAAGGAGTTTCCGTTCATCGCAAAACTCCCAACGAGCGACGCGGCGGAGATTCTTGGTATGTCGGCCTCAAGCCCTAGATGCGCGCCTCTCCGGCGCGACCGCAGAAATCGCAACTTCACGATTCATCACGCGGCGTGGGGATCGCGTCGACAGATGTATATACCGCGGGTGAGGCAGCTCCAGGGAGTTAGTGTGGTGCATCTAAACGAAATAGACGAATGGTCTTAAGGTCGGCCACAGCGAGAATTTTTCCTCCATGGGCCACAGCGGCTCTCAAGGGCTGTGCGTAGTCAGCGGGAAAAGGAAGATTTGCCGGCGTCTCGACGCCGGTCTTCGCATCGATAAGCGTGATCGGACCTGCTTCGTCCATGTAGAAAAATCTTTCGTTGTCGTTCCAACCCGGGGTGTCGAACCCGCGCAGCCTCGCTCGCGTGTGCACGGTCCGTTTGCGAACATCAATAACCTCCATGAAGAGGTTTTGACCCCCGAACGGTGAACCGTTATCGCGACTGGTTAGAGCGACCGCCCAATCACCGTCCGCAGAAACCGCGAAGTCACTGACGACATACGGCGCCGCAAATCTTCCGACTCGTCGCAGCTGAACGACCTCCGTGCGCGACGCTGTCGACATATCTACCGCGTAGACGATCGCCGGCGCCCGCGGCGAACTTGCTCTGGCGGTGGAAAAATCCGGTGCGCCGGTTGCGATGGTGTACGCCAAGCAGTCCGAACCTGAGGTTGGCGCGGCGATACGTTCCGCCCCGACAAATAGACCGGCGAGATCGTTTCGGCGCTCGAGGCTTTCTAAATCGAAAACCGTAACACCCCCACCGGACCCCACGACGGCAAAATGACAGACGCCCGCCACGGTTGCCCGACCAATTTGCTTGTTGGCTTCAGGGTTGGGCGACACGAACGGCGAAAAATCCAACACGGCCCGGACCTTGCCATTGCAATCGAAAAACGTCGCCTTTCTTTGATCACCGTTTATGACAATGCCTCGACAGGGATGACCCCACAGATACGCCCTTGTGAAGTCGCTTGGAGCCGCCGGCAAGGTAAGCGTCCATCTGCGATCAGCCATACTCCAAATCTTGACTCGCTGGGGCATGAAGTCACCCACGGCCAGATACGACGCGTCCGGGCTTATGGCGAGTGATTGAATCGCGAGAGTGTCGCCGTTGATCGTTGCGATCGGATGTCTGCCAGCGTCGACCGGCTTCGTCGACCCGTTTGGGGCGGCCCCACCGGATTGTCGCTCGACAACAGCAAAGACCGCGACAACAAAAATCATTATTAGAAAAAGACACTCGACGAGCGCAAACTGACGATTCGGCATTGGGTATCGCCTCTCTCCAGCCAATTTGTACTACGCAAACTATGGCGAGATTGGAGAACGGGGCATGTGATCGGAAAGCCGCCAGGCGAGTTGGAAAGAGGTCTCGCCGTTACGGCCGAACTCGGGGAGGCGCCTTCGCCGCCGTCATTTGGACACATTCCGCAACTGAAGATACGCTTTCAGCTCAACGCCGATATTGAGGTGCCTGTTTTGCTCGCTATTGCACGTATCGCGGCAAAGTTTTCGGTCGCCGTTGTTGCCGTTCTGGGTCTTGGCGTTTTGTGCATTTGGCCGTGGCCTGCGCCCGAAATCGATTGGCGCGCGCCGCTCGACAGCGCGCGGTCGCGAAGTGACTGTGCGAGCGTCGCGGCGATTCTGAACGCCGCAATGGACGCGGGAGCGCTTGACGCATACGATCTTGCTTCAAGCCCGAAGGACCTCGGCGCTTGCTATGGCAGTGCCAATTTGCACACGCCTCCGCTAGGGTTTGTTGCACTTCTGCGCTCACGGCGCCACGACCCCGCTATATTGGATCGCCACACCCTCACCGAACGAACGGGAGCGCTCGACTTCGCCACGCGCACCTATACGCGCGTGGTCGACTTCACCTGCAGACAACCTTACGACCTAGATATTCAAGCTGACAACGTGGTGTTGGCTGCAGCGATGCCGGAGGCATCGAGCTGGATCATGAGCTTACACCAACGCCGACGCGCTGTTTGCGCCCGCATTGTCTCCGATCTTGTAACATCGCTTGCGGCACGGCTCGAACCAGAAGCGAAAGAGCTCGCCTATGACTTCGCCAAGAGCGCTCCCATCACCGATCTGCCGGCCGCAAAACTCGTCGCCGCCCAGCTGGTTCTCGACGAGCAGTTCATTCCGATTCGAGCGGCGCGTACCGATCCACAGCTTCTCAGGTTGATGCGAACTTTCGAATGGAGCTCGCTGGTGTCGCTCGCCGAGGCAAATGACATCGACGCCATCGCGCTCGTGATTCGTCTGTTGCACGAACGTCGTTTCGTCGACGACGCTCATTTGCTTTGGGGATCACAGCGAGAAGCGTATTATTGGATCCTGCGTGGCCGGCGTTTGGGTATAGCTGCACTTCCCCTTTATTCCGATATCGAGGACCGATTGGATAGCGACCGGCGCGCGGCATGCCGGCAGGAAGAGGAAGCCGATTGGGACAAGCATAAGGATCGAAGCGCGCGGCTTTGACTGCTGCCTGCGCTTGCGCTACCGGCCGTTCAGGCGGCTGAGGTTGGACAAATGTGATCGGAAAGCCGCCAGGCGAGCTGGATGAAGGTCTCGCCGTTGCGGCCGAACTCGGGGATGCGCGCCTCGACCTCGAAACCCAGGAAGCGGAGGAAATCGATCGCGTCCTTGTGGACCGTCGATGGCGCGGCACTCGGCGCGGCGATAGCCGCGCGCGATGAGATGCGGCTTGGCGCGGCGCAAGCCCCAACGCATCGCGTCGATCGCAACGCTCGGCCACTCGTCCGTCGCAATCATCGAGACGGTGAGCGCGGCCGGCGTCATCTCATGAAACATGGTGAGCGCCGCAGGCACGCCATTGCAGCGGAAGATGTTGCTCGCAGCGGCCAGAGGCAGCATGTCGAGAATGGATGCGGCCGCGGCGTCGAAGTCGGCGGTCGCTTCGATCTCGGCGCGGTCGCGCGCACGGCAATGCGCGAGCACGTAGCGCGCCTCATCGCGCGCGCCGAGCTCGAGCACCGGCGGCACCGGCTTTTTTGACAACACGGCGATCTCGGAACGACGGGCCAACGAATTGGGCGCGGCGCACGATGCGCACGCGTCTTCGTCTTGGTTTCAGGTAGTCGCTTTTACGTTCGCGGCAGCAGACGGCCGACGACAAAATAGAGGCCGGCCGAAACCGCCCCCAGAGACGCCGACATCGGCGCTGCTTCGAGCGTTTGACTAAAGGCGGACCAGGCAAAGGTAGGACCGGCGTTAAGCGCGACGGCAACCGCAGCCGCGAGCAAAACCGCGAGAGCTTTCGCCGCGAGGCCCCGTCCACGCGCATAGGCGAGAAGCGGCAGCGTCAAATAGACGGGCGGGAGCGTGAACCAGAGATAGATGAAACCGGTGCCGAGCAGGATCGCAAGAGCTGCGGGCAATGCTCCCGGTCCGTGGCTCAACAACTCTCCGACGAAGAGCGCAAGGGGGATGACGACACAGGCAATCGCCGCGGCTATCGTGGCAACTCCCACTTCGTGTACAGCTCGTTCCATGCGGCCGCCCGCCCCTCGCACCAGGGAGCCAGGCTCCTAATCAATTGTGGCGGGAATGCGGAGTCCAAGAAAATCTGGCGAACTCTCTGCCGTCGTGGTCAACCGACAATCCGTTGTCTGACCTTGCTCTGCAGCACACCCGGAGGCCCGTCGTAATTGCTCAGGCTGTGGTTGAGCAAATCAGGTTCACACAGCGCCGCGCTCGAGATCATGTCCGATGGCGCGAGAGACTCGGCAGTTGATCAAACCGGTAGAGCAAAATGTCGTACCCATCGGAAACTGCGAAAACGCCGCGCTGATAAGCCACCGCTACGTTGATGCTGGTGTACAACCGGTCTGGGAACGGAAAACGAAGACGCATCTCGCGGTCTTGCGTCGCGTCAACAATCGACACTCTGTGGCCGCTGACGAAGAAAAAATGATCATCATCTATCCAACCGGGAATGCTGTTGTTAGAGCTGGGGCATCTCCGCCTTTGTACATCTCCGTTCCCAACATCAATGATCTCCATATAGCAATTTTGACCATCGTCACTCACTTTGCTCTCTCGCAAAGTCAAGGCAACGGCTCTCCGCCTGTTCGGCGATACGGATAAATAACTAATGATATAAGGTGCAAACGCATCCGCTGACGGGTTGAGGCGCGCGATTTCCCTGCTCGATCCGGTCCGCATGTCGATGGCGCGCAAGATCGATGGCTCACGTAAACTCTCAGACTCCGTCTTAGACCAGCCCCTCAATCCGCCCCACGCCGCGTATGCGAGACATTCGGGATTGCTCGATGGCGCGGCGACATCCGGAGGCTCTTCCGTCGAACCGCTCGTGAACCAATCGGCGACGTCCTGGCGAATTTGTTGCTTCGCCAAATCGACAACAGCGATGCTGGAGGTCAGCTGAATGACCGAAAAATTGCAAACGCCGATGACGCGAGCGACAAAACCGGTGAAGCGTCGATTCTGAGATTCGAGCATGGGCGATGCGAAATGCAGGGTCCGCAGAACGTTTCCCGTGCAGTCGAACAGGGTCGCGATCTTGATGTTGCTTATTGCGACGATTCCTCGACACGGTTGCGGGCTCAGATAAGCGGGATCCCTATCTGGCATCCCAGCAGGGATACTCTGTGTCCACGCCTTGCGCGCCATGCTCCAGATCTTGGCTTGTTGAGGCTCCATACCGCTAACGGCTGCCAGATATTCGCCGTCGCTGCTCATCGAGAGCGATCGAATTGCGATCCCGTCGCCAGGTATTTGCGCAAGCGGCGCCGCGGGGTCGGCTTGATCTTCTTCTCCGGCGCTGCCGGCCGGCGTCGATTGTCCACGCAAGAGGACGAACGCGACACCACAGATCAGGAGCGCCAACACAGCAATCGGCGCGACAACTTCTATTCGTCGGTCGAACATGACGCGCCTTTCCGCTCAACGGCCGCGCCACCCTAACGGCGGTGCCACATAGTCTTTCGTATCAATTGTGGCCAAATTTGGAGGAGCCGCCGATCGGAGCCATCATAGCTCAGTGGTCGAATTGCGGTTGCTTCAAATCCCGTACCTTCTGCGGTAAATGTCCCGGTACAGCACGTGCAGCGGGGTTGAAAATGTTGAGTGGTAGAAGCTGGTCAGATTGTGATTTCGCATGTATGCGGGCCACAACCCGAGAGGTCGCGAGGCCATTGACCGCGGGCACGCCTTCGTCGTGCCGCCTATCGTGCGGCCGGCATCCAGCGGCCGACGGGGTAATACAGGATGCACGCCGCTGTGACGAGCGACACTGCCATCTCGACGTGCTCGGACAACGGTCTCAAAGCTTCCCACGTAAATTCCGGACTCGCATAGATCGCTACGACGACAATCGGTGCGGCGCCGATGGATGCCGCGCGATAAACCAACGAGCGATGCTGGGTAAGCGCGAGCAGCGGAAGCATGAGATAAACGATCGGCAAGACGTACCATAGGTAGGCAAAAGCGCTGCCGAGCATCAGGGCGATTGCGGCTGGAAGGGCGCCGGGTCCATGGCTAAACAATTCGTTTCCGAACAAGAGCAAGGGAACTACGGCGCATGAAATTGTCGCCGCAATCGTTGCAATTCCGATTTCGTGTACGACTCGTTCCATATCGCCCCTCGCGGCTTACACAGTAGAGGCTGGATTCCGGCTAAAGTGTGACGATGCGGCTGACGATGACCGCTGCTTCGGCTCGTTCCGGCGCTACCGTCGGGCACTATACGGGAGGGGTACTTAGCACGGTTTCTTCCATAGGCAGGACTCGGCGAAACAACCACTACTGTTTCGCCAGTACGGGGTCACCAGTCCCAATAGTCGTCCTTGATTACTCCTGGGATGATCGTCGCGTCGAGCTTTTGCGCCAATGCGTTATCCATGTCAGAAAAAAGACGAGGGCCAAGAGTTTCATTGAAGTACTGGCCCAACCCCATCCCAGCGCCGAGCGTATGGATCACAAAGCTTCCATCGCCACGATCCTCCACCCACCGAATAATGAAGCCAGGTACAAGTATGTGATTGCCGGTCGTTATGTTCGCTATAGCACCGGTGTATCCATCAACATCATGCGAGACATAACCGCCCGGCAAATATGTCCGCTCGCCAAACATCACATCGACTCTGGGCGTTGACGAGACCCAACTCGTATCTCCTGGCCTCACGGGACCGGAATGCTGGGGCCTCTCATACGAGGCTTGTGGTGCTGGCCACGTTTGAACCATTCTCATTACCTCCGCCAATGTGCGATGCGGCGCGTAAATTCTCGTCTCCTGATAGTACTGATGAAAATCCGAATGCTCCGGCCCCCAACCTCCAGCTAGCCATAGCTTTGCCGCGACGCGTTGCTCGAAGGCACGAATTGGCGCCGGAACGTAGTCATCGATCTCCCCCGCATCGGCGCCCTTTCGACACTGACCATTTTGGCAAACGCGACCAACGCGACCTGTCCTGGCTAGACGCATACCCGAGCTAATGCGACGGGGAGCCTCAGGCTGAGGATATCCGCTCTTCAGATTCGGTGAGGAGGAATACAGCGTTGTTTGCTTGCCCGACAGATCTTGCGGCGTCTGCGCCCAATCAATCGAACGACCTGGCAATGGGCTCTGTACATCGTCTAGCGCTGCATTTGAACGATCGAGCGGACTCAGCAAGAGATTGGTTGGAGAATCTGTCGACCCTCGCCACAGAAGCTCACCCGCAAGCTTCGAGGCCTGGCCGTCGGCAAATTTCAATGCTTCTGGCAAAAACGAACTGATCTGTTTGACCATGCCGTCGGCGTAATCGCCGTGGTCGGCTTTGGCGGTGCGGAGTTTGTCGAGCATCTTGGCCGGCTCGGTGTTGAGAATGCCGCGGGCGACGTCTTCGGCCATGTCGTTGGGGAGGACGCGCTGTTCGTCCTTCGGAATGCCGCGGCGGTTTTGTTCGGCCTCGAGGCCGCGCAGGAGATCGTTGTAGGTCTTGGTCATGCGCCCGGCATCGCCCGATGCCTTCGCATCTTCCCAAGCTTTGAGCCGGGTCTGCATGTAGGGCATGCGCAGCGCGAGGCCTGCCGGGTCGTCGCGCATCTGTTGGCGCACCCAATCGAGGATCTTGAGCTTGGCGAGTGCTTTGGCGCGCTCGAGCTGATCTTTGCCGAGGGGCGCCGGATTGGCAGGTTTCTCCGGCGCCGGTGCGGGCGGCGTCACTTGAGCGCCTGTCTGCGGCACGCTCGTCATGCCGGCCGCAGGCGCATCGCTGTCACCGCTTTGCGGCGCGGCTTCCCCGCCCGCCGGCGCAGGAGCGGCCTGCGTGCCGCTCGACTGCAGAACCGACGCGGCGGCACCCTAATTCCGGCCTAGTAGCTGATACACTCTGACTTTGTCGGCGCTTGCGACCGCAAGACGCTTTGCAGTCGGTGAGTAATCCATAAGCCACACGTGAAGGTCGCCAAATTCGAGCTGCTCCGAGGTGCGAGTCCGCAAGTCGTAAATCAAAGTCTTCTTGCCCTGCGTCGCAACAAGCAGGTGCCTGTCGTCGACGAACACAACAGAACTTACTGTTTCGCCCCTCTTGCCAAAGCGCAACTCCGGCTCGAACTCTCCAGTTTCGGTATCGAGGATCTCAACACGATAAAATCCCCACGTCGGCGCATCCGCCCCGAGATCGCGTCGATACGAGGCGATCGCTAAGTACTTGCCGGACGGCGACACCGCCGAGTTCGCAAATAACGAAAGCAAGGGTGCTTCGGCATCCTTGCGTCGGCCGAGCCGATATGTGTGCTGCTCCTTACCCGAAGGCGCCTCGATGGCAGCGATTTTCGCCGGCTGCTCCAGCGTCCCACCGCTCTCCAAAGCATACATTGTACAGCTCGCGTTCGTCTTCGGTGCGGCGAGATGGTCGAAGTGAACAGGGAGCGCAGCGGATAGGTCTAGGCGCGCGTCCCGTTTGCGCCAATCAACCGCAATGAAGCCATTTAGAGTGCGTGCGACGACAACGCCGCAGACCTGAACGACATGCACCTGATCGAAAATATTCTGTGGCCGCGATGAGACCGGCCAGGAAGAAAGTGGCGCCCCACCTGAACATTTGAAAAAAGAAAGCTCAACGCGGCGACCTTGACCGCGCAAACCGGCAACAACGCATGGAGCGCCAAACGCCGTGGCGCCTCTAAAGTTGCGGATCGTAGCTAGTTCTTCTTGCGCCGAGACGTCCCACATTTCGGTGCTTGCGCCCTGGCCTATTGCGACTATCAGCCCGTCGTCGCTCAACGAAATAGACGAGATGTCGGCTGGCGACGATGCTTCGGCGATCTGTTTCAGCTCAATGCTCGAGCTTTCGACGCGGTTACAAGCAACGGCTCCAGATGCCGCAAGTAATACAATCATGCATCGCCAAGCGCTCACCCTAGCCCCCCGAATTGAGAGACGGATATCGAGGAGTGCAAGCGCCAAGCCTTTCTTGCCGCAGGGGATTTCGAAGAGCTAGCGGCGCGCAAGGTCATAGACGCGGATCTCCTTCGCGCTCGCAGCAGCAAGTCGCCGCGCGTCGAGCGCGTAATCGAAGAGAACGAAGTCGTTCTCGAGCGAAAGGCGCTGAGGCGCACGTCCCGGCCAGACCTCGAACGTTCCTCGACCAGACGTTCCGAGAAGCAAACTCTCGTCGTCTAGGAAGACAACGGTCTTGATGGCGCCTCCATCGATCGGTTTGCGAATATCTGGCAAGAATCTCCCTGACCGGCGATCGAGCATCTCAATCCGATCCGCATTCCACGGACGCGCTTTGGGTGCAACGTCTTCGCGCAGCGTCGGTATTGCAAGGAACCGCCCGGAGGGCGATGCGGCTCCGTTCACGGTGAAAAAAAGCAGCGGCCGTTCTGCGTCAGGCCGTGCATCCATATCCGCGACACGAGCAGCGCGCCGCTTTCGCACATCGACCGAGGCGAGTCGAACGGAAACGTCGCCGCCGGGATCGTTGCTTGCAAAGTAGACAGCGCATGAATCCGGTGAGCGCGCTGTGAAGGCATCCGCAAAATGGAGCGGCAACTTTCGGAGGATGTCCCTGCGCATACGAAGTGTTTTGAGATCGTACGCGGCGATCGACCACCTCGTTTGTGCAATCAAGACGCTGCAGGCCTCGACCGTACGCGGCACGTCAGTCGCGTTACCTTGCTTTGGCAAGAGTCTGGAGGACGCAACTTCACGACCGTCTTGACACGCTACGACTGTCAGAGTGGCGTCCAGCCCAGCGCCGATCACCGCTGCAGCAAGACACGGAGAGCCGAACATCACCACGGTGTCAGTGCCAATCAAGGTGAGGTTCGAGATTGTTGCGGTGACTTTCCCAGACGCGATTTCCACAATCGAGAGTGTGTCGAGAGTTTGAACCCCGAGAAAGCGGCCGCTGCGATCAATCACTATGTCCTTGATGTTTTCAGGTGCTGGAGCGGCGAACTTCTGTTCCGCCACAATCGAGGGTGACAGCTGCAACGGCGCCGCCGCCGCCGGAGCCGCGAGCAACGCGACCAGGAATACGATTACCATAGATGCGGACGGCCCCTTCCGCGCCTCCGCTTTGCCAAAGTTGCGCACGTGCCCCTCGCGTGTCTTCGCGAAAAATCTTCAATGCAAATTGTGGCTAGAATGCGGAGCCTAAGGAATCTAGCGAATTCTCTTGCTGCCGTCGTATCCGACAACCCATTGTCCCACTTTGCTCTGCAGCACACCCGGAGGCCCGTAGTAATTGCTCAGGCTGTGATTGAGCCAATCAAGTTCACCAAGCGCAACGCTCGCCTCCGGGTCTCCCGGATGGTTCTTGGCATACTTCCGCCACCAAAGAATTGATGGTTGATCGACCCAATCAAGCAATTGGGCTCGCCCAACCAGATCTCTTTCCGAATAGCGGTCGTCCAGCGAACCATCATCACCTAGGAAATGCCCCAGCGCGATACCGTCGCCCTTCATCGTGAAGTCAATGGCATAGTCCCTCAACGAGTCGGTTGGCATCAACGGAAAATTTGCAAGGCGCATTCGAAGACCCTCTTCCAACGCCGGCCGCACTCTCGCCGCAGCAAACGTCACGGCGGAGAACTTTGGCACGGAGCGAAAGCTCGGATCGTTCCTGCTAATCATCATTTGATATTCGGCGAGGGACCCGCCAAGAGAGTGACCGATCGTCAAACAGTTGCGAATCTCGCGACCGTTTCGCTGCATCTCGCGTATCTTAGCTTGAACTGAATACAGAAAGTTTGCGGCATCGTCCATTTGGTTGCTGACGAAGCCCGCCTTCATGCGACCAGTGACGGCCGCGTCGTGTATACTGTCGGTGCCGCGATTGATGATGATTACCGTTTTGGCGATCGGATTGTAGACCGCGAATGCGTAGTAGCCGCTTTGATGTTCCTCCGCGGGAATCGGCAATACTTCCCAACCTGCTGCCTCGAACATTAGTTGAGGGGGTGATCGCCGATCGTCGCCTCGTTGATAGGCTTCATACGCGAGATGCAAGAGCGTCAGGATCGTTAATGGTTCGTCCCGCATTCTCGCCAATCGAGACATCGCCGCGGGAGCGGACCAGTCCAATGTCCGCGGATCGCCGCGGTCGAGCACACCGGATGTCCGCCGGGGTCGGGGCTGTGGCGGCGGTGGTCCGTCGAACAGGCCAAAGCCGGCGGTCTCTGTCTTTTCGTTGCCGCGTGGCGGAGCGGCCGCAACTGAACCGAGCGCTGCGGAACGTGATGGCACTGCTGATTCAAAAGGCGTCTGAAACAAATCCGGAAGATTGGCGTCTGAGCCGACTATCGTGCGCCGATACAGGTCCAGAGTCGACAAATCGCCGGACCGCGGATCCTGAGGATGGTTTAGGAAATCAGGCAACAGTTCGCTGCCCGCGGTTGTCGATGCCGTCCGGCGCCACAACAACTCGCCCATCAGTTTCGAAGATTGGCCATCGGCGACTTTCAGCGCCTCCGGCATGAAGTGACCAATCTGTTGCATGAGGCCGTCGGCGTAATCGCCGTGGTCGGCTTTGGCGGCACGCAGCTTGTCGAGCATCTTGGCCGGCTCGGCGTTGAGAATGCCGCGGGCGACGTCTTCGGCCATGTCGTTGGGGAGGACGCGTTGTTCGTCCTTCGGAATGCCGCGGCGGTTTTGTTCGGCCTCGAGGCCGCGCAGGAGATCGTTGTAGGTCTTGGTCATGCGCCCAGCATCGCCCGATGCCTTCGCATCTTCCCAAGCTTTGAGACGGGTCTGCATGTAGGGCATGCGCAGGGCGAGCCCTGCCGGGTCGTCGCGCATCTGTTGGCGCACCCAATCGAGGATCTTGAGCTTGGCGAGTGCTTTGGCGCGCTCGAGCTGGTCCTTGCCGAGCGGTGCCGGATTGGCAGGATTCTCCGGCGCCGGTGCAGGCGTCGCCATCACTTGCGCGCCTGTCTGCGGCACGCTCGTCATGCCGGCCGCAGGCGCATCGCTGTCACCGCTTTGCGGCGCGGCTTCCCCGCCCGCCGGCGCAGGAGCGGCCTGCGTGCCGCTCGACTGCAGAACAGACGCGGCGGCACCCGTCGCTCCTGGTGCGAGCAGCGGTGCAGTCTGCGCCGCATCGCCGTCGGCGCGTGCGTCGTCGGTCACGGCGGATTTTGCCATGATGCTTCCTTTCGAAATTGGGTGAGCGCGCTCAGCGCAGCGGATCGTAGTCGGTGTGCTCTTCGGTGCGGCCACGCCGGCGCGATTCATCCGGCAAGCCGTCGAGCGGATCGTAAGATGCGTCGGCGGAAACGGGCGAAACGAAGCTCGGCGCGTCTTTCACCATCAACGCGCCGTAGCGAAAGGCATCGGCGGCGTGACTGGTCCAATCGTGCAGCGGCACTTCGCGGAAGGTTTTGCGCCCGTCGTCCCATTCGCGCTGATATTGGCGCAACGCTTCGATGCCGCGCCTGCAGCGCGAGGCGTCGAACCAGGTGCGAGGCAGGATCGTGCGCACGGCGTTGATGCCGTCCTCGACGCTAAGGCACGGGACCACGACGAGGCGCGTGTCGCCGCCGCGGAGCAAGGTGCCGAGAACTTCGAGACGCGATTTGCCCGTGCCGAGCTCGCGCACTTCCGCGTCATGCGGCAGCAGGTGCCGCGAATAGCGATACGGCTTGTCGCGCAGCACCTTGGCGTAATGCGGCAACGCCTCGCCGTTGTTCTCGTAATAATCGATGACGCGGATCTCGCGGGCGGCGCGCTGCACGAACCAGATCGCCGTGGCGTCGTCGAGGCCCAAGTCCCACCACGTCTCCACTTCGAGCAGCGGCTCGTGCGGGACGATGCCGATGCGTCCGCTGTCGAGCGCCTCGCGCATCTGCTTGCCGTAGTAGGCGCCGACGAGCGCCGCTTCGAAGGAGCAATAGAACTCCTGCTCGATCAGTTCGTCAGGCATGCCGGCGCGGCGCTCCTCTTTGATCGCGGCTTCGGTGATCGCGCCGGTGTCGGCGACGGTCAGGCGCTCGCAAAACCATTGCGGATTGTCCTGCGCCATCTCGAAGAGATCGTGGCCGTGATTGTTGCCGCGCGGCGTGAACGCGAACGCCGCCCAGCCATCGTTCTCGGCGAGGATGGGCCGCAGGTAATGCCAGCACGACGGATTCTGGAGCGCGTATTCCGAGAAAACGATGCCCATCGGATTTCCGCCGATCAGAGCATCGGTGTAGTTGTCGGAGCCCACGATCTGCCAGACGGCGCCGTCGCGCGTCTTGATCTTCATCTCGCTTTCGTTGCGGCTGGCGATCAACGCGCGCGGCCAGTGATCGAGGAAGAGACGACCGTCCTTGGTCACGCCGTCCCACAAGATCTTGCGGCCCTGCTTGGCCGTCGGGAAGACGTGCCAATAGACGCCGACGCGCTGGACGGCCTGCGTGATCGTGAAATTCAGCAGCAGCAGGTCTTTGCCGGCGCGGCGATGCCAGACGAGCGCTGCGCGCTTCGTGCCGCGCGCCAGCGCGCGCCACGCCTTCAGCTGATAGACGCGCGGCTCCCAGCGATAGGGCAGCTCGATCTCAGAAATCTTTGATGACGACGGTGAGCGGCCTTTCCGGGTCGGCCGAATGCTCGAAGCGCTCACGATAAACCTCCGGGCGTCTGGCTTTGAGGCGGAAGATGAGGAGCGAGTCCGAATACTCGCGGATCTCGCCGCAGCGCTCGCCTTGATAGAAAACCGGCTTGTCGGTGCCATCGACGGCGCGGCGATCGGCTTCGGACTCCATGCGCTCGATCGCGAGGTCGTCGGCGTCCTTCCATCGCTTGTCGAACTCAGGATCGGCCTTGCGCCATTCGCGCACGAGGCCGAGCGTGTAGCCCGCGATTGCGGCCGCGGCGCCGGGCGGTTTGCCAAGCGCAATCGCCTCGAAAAAGGCGCCGTCTCTTTTTCTGACGTTCGAATCACTTCCGTCGTCATCGGTGGAACCGACTCCTCGCTGCACGCACGACGCGCGGCCCCAACTGCGCTTTGCGCGAGCACGTGCTCACACGCGCGTCGAAGCTGTGCATAAGTGCGAATTTCATTGTCAGATATGCGCTTTCGCGATGTCTGTGGCGTGACTGAGACAATGCGATGTGCCTCGCGGCGCTACCCTTTTTTTGCACAAGCGATTCGCGTGATGCCTGAGCTTCCCCCGCTCGCCTCGCAGCGATCCGCATAAGAAACGGTGGAGTTATCTGATGTCTCACAAAGCAACCCTTCTTGGCGCCGCAGCGTCACTCGCATTGCTTGCCGCAAGCGCCGGTTCCGCGAGCGCGGCACACTTTCACGGCTGGTATCTCGGCGTCGAAGGCGGCGCCAACTGGGTCGAAGATTTCGGCGCGCGTTACCGACGAGGACCGGTCGGAAGCACAACCACGTCGGCCAACCGTCTCAACTTCGAGCTGGACAGCGGTTGGGCCGGCTTGGCGACGCTCGGCTATGGCTTCGGCAATCATTGGCGGGTCGAGCTCGAGGGCGGCTACCGGCACAACAACCTCGACAAGCTTCACTGGCGGTTCCCGACACCGTCGGTCACATCGCCGTCCGGCGATCTCAACGAGTGGTCGGTCATGGCGAACGTCGCCTATGACCTCATCCTGACGGATCGCCTGAGCCTATCGTTGGGTGCCGGCGCCGGCGCCGACGACGCGCACCTGAAGTTGCGCACGACCCTCTCCTCGACGGTGCGCGTGAACGACGACGATTGGCGCTTCGCCTATCAAGGCTTGGTCGGGCTCAACTACGACATCGGCGATCGCATGCAAGTCATGTTGAATTACCGATACATGCGCGTCGACTCGCCGAAGTGGCGAGGACGTGCCACCGGGCCGGACTTCGTCAAGATCAACGCGGAGGACTTGGTCAAGCACACGGTCACGATCGGTCTGCGCTACGACCTATGGCCCGACGAACCGCAAGAGGAGCCGATGGCGGTCGCGGAGCCGCCGCCAGCGCCCATGGCGGCGCCACCAGCTCAGTCTTTCATGATTTTCTTCGGCTTCAACAAGTGCAACATCACGCCGGAAGCGGACAATGTGCTGAGACAGGCGGCGGATGCGGCTCACCAGATGGGCTCCGCCACGGTCCAAATCGTCGGCCATACCGACACGATGGGCTCGAGCCGATACAATCAAAAGCTCTCCGAGTGCCGGGCGCACGCGGCCAAGTCCAATCTGGTCGGCAAAGGCGTCCCGGAAAACATGATCGCGACAAGCGGCAAGGGCGAGACGGAGCTGCTTGTGCAAACCGCGGACGGCGTGAAGGAGCCGCAGAACCGGCGCGCGACGATCGACCTGCAGTAACACTGCAAGCGCATAGACTTGAGAAAGGGCGGAGATCACCTCCGCCCTTTTCGTTTGTCCGCTACGGTCTTGGAGCCCGCACAAAAGCAAAGCGCCCGGCCTTTCGGCCGGGCCTCGTCTCGC
The DNA here is from genome assembly GCA_016124635.1 of Alphaproteobacteria bacterium. GTDB lineage: Bacteria > Pseudomonadota > Alphaproteobacteria > Micropepsales > Micropepsaceae > SZUA-430. The sequence goes on from WGNJ01000030.1 coordinate 130,845, forward strand.
GATTTGATCGGATTCAACGGCTATTTTTGTTGCAATCGGCGCAGCAGGTCAAGGCAAATCTTGCTTTAATCGCAAGGGTCAAGAATGCGCGTGGTGCGGGCGCTGGGACTTGCGCGTCGCGCGCCGCGTCTGATGGCCCGTGAACAAGCGGCCGACAAAAGCACCGGCACCGCCGCCCGCGGCCGTCATCGTGAAGACTTGGGCCAGTGCCGTCGTGTCGAAGGCCGCAGGTGCGGCCGCCGCCGTGTGCGCGGCCGCGCTCGCCGCCGTCGGTTCGACATAACCCATGAGGGACGCCACCAGCGCGGGCAGCATCGCGAAATTGATGATCGGCGTGGCGCCCGCGGCGACAGGCGTGATGCCGAGCGTTTGGCTGAGCGCAAGGCCAAGCGTTCCCGAGACGCCGCCGGCGGCCGCGCCGGAGCCGGTCGCAACCGTATGACCCGAAACGCGCTCCGTCAGCGAATAGAACAGACCCGTCAACGCGGCGACGAGACCGCCCGAGGCGAGATGCGCGCTCAAGCCGTAATGGGTAATGAGATCGCCAAGCCCGGCAATATTGAAATTGTTCGCGACGCCAAGCGCCACTTGCATGAACGTGCCAATCAGGCCGGCCATGATCACGCCGGGCTGCATCAGGTAACCTAGCCACTGCGCACGCAACATCGTCCCCTCCTCGTCTCGAATCACTTGAGGAATCGTACGCGCGAGGAAAGGGCGCACCAAGATGCGGCGGACACACTAGAACTGCGTATTGATCTCCAGCTTACCGCTGTGTCCGATTTCGCCGTCGGCGAGGATCGCGTCGTAACCCAATGATACGGCAAGGCCCTTGCCGTGCAGCGTGAAGCCTAGGCCAGCGCTGACCTGATCGTGCGCGATGGGAGCCTCGGTCAGGACGAACGGTACCGAGCCGTCGACGAAGCTGCCGTGAAGCTCGTTCGGCACATCGTTTTGGAGCTGGCTCCATGCCGCGCGGAACTCAGGCGTGAATTGCACCTCAGGATGGTCGTAGGTGTAGGCAATCGTGATGCCGGCCTTGGCGCGTTCGATGTCGGCTTGGATCGCGTCGTATGCCAGGTCGAAGCCCGTGCCCTGACCGGTTTCCTGATGAGCTTCCTCATTCAAGTTCAGCCAGCTCAACCCGACCCACGGCCTGATCGTCAGGTGATACAGCTCGGCATTGATCCCCGCTTCGGCCGCGGCGTTCGTGAACGTCCCGTCCCATGAATCCGTCATGACGTAGGAGGTATCGCCGTCTTTGTATGTGCGCGACGAATGGTTCGACGTCGAGCCGCCGCCGATACTGCCGGTGACGTAGACCGGCCCGGCTGCGAGCGACGCGTAGACGCCACCTTGCGCGCCGTCGACATGGACGACATCGGATTTCGAGCCGGCGTCGTTCATGTCGGCGCCCGAGACCGTCATCTGAGCGCCGACCATCACCCAGGGAATGAACATGCGATCAACGCCGAATGTCGCCGATACGATCGAGCCGTCAATTCCCTGGCTGAGCGCATCTGAGTCCAACGAATAGGCGCGCCCTGATCCCGCCCACCACGCGTTGATATCGTCGAAGCTCGTGTCGCCTTTGACAAAGAGCGCCGTTCTGTCCTGCAGGCTGCGTTCGAGATCGTCGACGACGATCAAATTCGCGCGCACGGTCGGCTGCGAGGTTGTCGGCATGAGCATACCGTAGGCTTTGGCAAACTCCTTTCCATCCGATATCGACAGAAACGGCTCCGCGAGATTGTTGTCGGTCACCGAGAGGATATCGAGCAGCGAGGGGTAGAACGCCGCCTCGTTCGCATTGAGGCCGAGATCCGCAGCCGTCTTCAGATGAAAGACTAGATCCAGCTCCTGCTCGGTACCGGTAACGATCTGGGCTTCGGCACCATAGAGGTACGGAAGATTCTCGAACACCAAGTCCGTCGATGCGACTGATGCCTGTATCGTCGCTGCGCGAGCGAGGACAGCGGTGAAGTCCTGGCCGGCGAAATCCACGAGCGTCGCGCTGATCGTGGCGCCACTCTCAAACGTGATCGTGTCGGTCGCTTCGAGCCTGGGCGAAGACGCTGCGCTCGGATCGATGTTAAGCTCCAATGTCGAGAGCGGCGCGAAATCGATCGTCGTTGCCGCCACGGTATCGGTGCTGCCGAGCGCCATTACGCCGTCGTCGACAGCAATCGCAAGCGTGCCTGCGCCCTTCGTAATGCTGCCCGTAAAGATACCACCGCCGGAAATCGAAAAGGTGTCGTCGCCATCGCCGAAATCAATCGACCCGGTCCATGTGCTCGTGGTCGTTGCGTCACCGTCGCCGTCGTCGACAAGGGAAAACGCGTCGTCGTGATCTCCCGCATAGACGTCACCGGTGATTGCTCCGCTGTCGACCACCGTGACCCCGGCTTGCGCCTGCGACAGATCGATCGCGACCGCGGAGGTCGTTCCCGTGTCGCTGTCGGTCGTGGTTGCGGTTGCCGAGATGGACCCGCTGTTGGTTATCGAGAGGAGGGTGCCGCTGAGATCGGCAATGGCCGTGGAGGATGCGTTGAGAGAGCTTGTCGCAGAACTGATCGTGCCGGCGTTGTCGAGCGAAGCTACACTTGCGCCCGCGTCCAAGAGCAGCCCGTAGCTTGCCGACGTGCCGGTCGAGCTCGCTGTCGCCGCAATGGAGCCCGCATTCACGATCGTGGGCGTCGACGTCAGATTTCCCATCTCAAGCGCGATCGCCGTGCCGCTGGCCGTACGGCTGGCGCCGATGGAGCCCGTGTTCTTGATGCCTCCATCGATCGTGACGCTGTAGTCGTTCGCGCTGATCGTTTTGCCAGCAATCAAAAGGCCGGTCAGATTGCCGCCGGTGAGGGCCGTTGAGGCGGAAATCGTGCCTTCGTTTTCGAATCCATAAGGAATGTCGGCGGCGTCGACGACGCCCAGCGTGATGTTGCTTGGCACTGTTCCGAGCGTCGGCGAGATGAAGACACCTTCTTCCGTGCTTGTGGCGGAAATCGTCCCGGTGTTTTGGAAGCCGCCGGTGATCGAGCCGCCGACGCCGACGCTGAAGTCGGCGGACGGAACTGAGCCGCTGTACGTCACGTTGGTTTGCGCACCGTCCGCGGTCAGCGTGCCGGCATTTTGAAACGCGCCGTCGATGCCGCCGGCGAGCACCATTGCTCGCGCACCGTCGCCGGTCGCGACGATGGAGCCTCCGCTTTCGATCGTCAGGTCGCCGGTAATCTTGCGGTTACTCTGAAAGCCGACGGTACCCGAACCGTCGGCGGCCATCGCGCCTGAGATGTCGATCATTCCTTGGACGTCTGAGTCGAGAAGCATGCCGAACGAATTCGTGCCGCCTACGTTAAGCGTCGAAGAAGACGCAAAGCTGATGTTGCCGATGAACGCGCCGGAGCCCGACACCCAGAAGGCGATGTTGCCGGAGCCCGTCGCGATGTCGTCGCTATCGGTGATGAGGGCGTCGATATCACCGGAATTGGCGAACGATCCGGTGTTGCCGGCTTCCACGAGCACGCCGATCGCGCCCGTATCCGAGGTAACGGCGATCGTTCCTTGATTGTTGACCGCATTGTTCGAGTTCAGCGTGACGGCCGGACCGCTGCTCACCGTAACCGAACCACTGCTCGTAATCGTTATATCGCCTGCGCTTGTGCCATCCGCTGTCGCGGACTCGACGGGCGTGGTGCGGCTGTTCGAGATCGTCACGTTTCCGGCGCGCGCGGCGTTGACTGCAAGAAGAGCAAGGCCCGCCGCCAATAGAGTTCGACCGCAACGATTCTTCATCCGAACCCTCATACGCGACACGGGTCATGTGCGCCGCGGCGGTCGGGGTTCGCACCGCGGCGCACTCTTCGACGGGACGCGCTGGGCACCGCGTCCCTTGTCTTGTCTGGAGGAAATGTCAGTCGCCCAGCCTGCGCCGATGTTTCGCGCGGCGATGAGTTGAGCCGAGACTCGTCGCAAATCTTTGTCGGATGCGTCGCGTGTTTGTCTCCGCGCGCACCCTAAGCGTGCGCCGGCCACAAATCCCGACAACTTGAAACGAACTGAAACATGCGAGCTCGGCGACTAATGGGTCGGAGAAGTTGCATCGTGCGAGACGCGCCACTTTGCCGAGATCAAAGCGCGCCGCTGGTCGCGCGCTCCAAAGCCGATTCGAGATCGTCGCGAGCTACGACCGTGAAGACGTAACCTCGATGACGAATGGTTTTGATGAGGACCGGATGTCGAGGATCCATCTCGATCTTACGTCGCAGCCTGCTGAGCGTGACGTCAACGCTGCGACCAGACTCGCGTGCACCCTTGCGCGGCAGAAGTTCAATTACTTCGCTTCGCGTGAGCGAGCGCAACGGATTCCTCACGAACACGCAGAGCAGATCGAACTCAGCCGTCGTCAGCGGCACAAGCGAGCCGTCGTGACGACGCAATTCGCGACAGGATTCATTCAGCTCAAAGCGGTCGAACTTCAGGTGTCACGTTCCGGGTCTGGTTTGATGGAGTTGCGCCGCGGTGTATGGGCACCGCGGCGCTCCGCATGAAGGGGGCTCGGGAGGAACGCTCGGGCTTACCTGTCACGCGGGGGTTCGGGCGGCGGTCCGGGCGGTGGACCAAAGCCGGGCCCGAAAATCATCGCCGGTCCTTTCATCTCGTCGGCGTCGATCACACCATCGCCGTTTCGATCGAGGTGCAGCGCCATTTGGCGAATTGGCGCCGCGAACTCTTCGAACGACAACTCGCCGTCGAGATTCCAGTCGAAGTGATTGAACGCCACTTTCGGGTCGAACGGCGGATGCCGATCTCCGGGCCGGGGACCACCTCTCATCTCAGCGCGCGGGCCGTCACCCTCAGGAGGCGGGCAGTGCGCGCCGTGCCAACGCATACGCCCATGAAATTCATGCGGACCGCCGAAAGGCGGCGGCGCCATGAGGCGCGCATGGGCAAACTCTTCGGCATCCAGTCGTCCATCGTGGTCGGTGTCTGCCTCTTCGAAGCGGGCCTTCAGCGCGCGGTCGACTTCTTCGCGCGAGACTCTTCCGTCCTTGTCGAGATCGAACTCGGCAAGCGCGACGTGAACGCGGAAGTGGTGTCCGTGTCCTCGGCGATCAAACGGTGGAGGGCCCGCAGCGTCATGCTCGAACTTGGGTGGCCCGCCCTCGGGTGGCGGCGGGCAGCCGCGCTGCTCGTCGTCGGCCCACGCGGCATCCATGGTGATCCCCGTCAGGAGACCCGCCAGCAATAGATACGTACGCAGTTGCATTTGTCTCACTTTCCCCTGGTCATAGCTCTGTTTCTCAACGCCGGCCGCCGGGCGGACCGTCACGGCCACCCTCGCCTCCCCGCATCCCGCCGTGCGGTCCCATCGGCGGGCGCATCATTTCCTGCTCCGTCAAGACTCCGTCGCCGTCCGCATCGAGGCGATCGAACATCGAAAGCCACTGATTGGCGAACTCCGTGAAGTCGATGTGCCCGTCCGCGTTCCAGTCGAAGACGGGCGACGGCGCGTTCGGTTGCTTGCGCCGCTCATCGTTCAAAGCGCGCGCCTCGATCGTGCTCAAAAAGCCGTCCTTGTCCTTGTCCCACTTCGCAAACTCGACATGCAGCGCGCGCTCGAGTTCTTCGCGCGTCAGGTTGCCGTCGCCGTCGAGATCGAATTGCTTCAGCTGCGCGCCCTCGGGAGGGCCCATGTTCGGACCACCGGGCCCGCCGAAACCATCGGGACCACCGCGCATGTGCATTCCGTGCCGCCCGCCATGGTGATGGCTGCAGGCCTGGAGCACAGAGAGCGCCGCGAAAACTGCCAGGACGGTAAACACTCGCTGCCGCATCCACGGAGCCTCTCGGTTACCTTTAAGATGGCGGCAAGTTGAGTGCAGAGCTGTCGCAAAACTTTGCCGAGATGCCGCCGCAACTGTCGCGCCCAAGAGTTGCGAGGAGCCACTGACACACTTTGCGACAAAACACACTTTGCCGCGAAAAGGCCTACGCCCTACTTTCGCTCCAACGTTCGAAATTCGAGCTCCTGCGTGACCGCACAGCCTCATATTCTCGTCGTCGACGACAGCCGCGATATCCGCGACCTTCTGGTGCGTTATCTTCAGACTCACGGTTATCGCGCGACCGCCGCGGACGGCGCTGCCGCGGCACGGCGCATCCTGAAGACGAATTCGATCGATCTGGCCGTGCTCGACGTGATGATGCCGGGCGAGGACGGCCTCAGTCTCTGCCGTACGCTGCGCAGCGAGCACGATATGCCGGTCATTATGTTGACAGCGCGCGGAGAAGAGATCGACCGCATCGTCGGGCTCGAGATGGGCGCCGACGACTATATCGGCAAGCCCTTCAACCCGCGCGAGTTGCTTGCCCGCATCGGTGCGGTCTTGCGACGGGCCAATTCTCTGCCGCGTAAGGCGCGCGCCAGCGACACGAAGCGCATTCGCTTCGAGAAGTGGGTGCTCGACACGGCGCAACGCGAGCTCGTGACGAGCGACGGCGTCGCCGTCCCGCTCAGCGCCGGCGAATTCCGCTTGTTGATCGCGTTTCTCGAGCGGCCAAAGATTTCGCTGACGCGGGATCAGTTGCTGGATCTTACGCAAGGCCGGACCGCCGATCCGTTCGATCGTTCGATCGACAACGCGGTCAGTCGGCTCCGCCGCAAGATCGAAGAAGATCCGAAGAACCCGCGCCTGATCAAGACGGTATGGGCCGGCGGCTACGTCTTCACAGGCGATCCGGTAGCCGCCTGATCATGCGCTTTCGCATTCCGCTCTGGGCCGAAATCGCTATTGCGATCCTCGTCGCGCTCGCGATCTCGAACCTCGCGACGATCCTTTTCTTTCAGATCGAAGTCGAAGGACGCTGGCAAAAGTTCGGCGACGAGTGGCTTGCCGATCGCATCGGAGACACCGCCAACGCGATCCTATCGGCTCCGCAGGCCAAACAAGCCGAGCTGGTGCGCGCGTTCTCGAAGCGCCGCGAGCACTACACGATCGATGCAGCTCCCATCGTCGGCGAAAAAGCAACGCGTGATAGCGCGGCTGAAAAGCGGATCGCATCGCACCTGCCGGATGCCGCCAAGACCGGCGTCAGGGTCTTGAGCCTGCCGGGCACGTTCTTCGTGCGACATCACGACGGCTTCGGATTTGGCATTTGGCGTTTCGGACCTGAGCACCGGCGTCCCGACAAATTCGGTCGCGGTCCCCGCATGACCACCGACGGCAACGTCGTTTACGGACCGGGACCGGGCGCGCCGCCGCCTGCTCCTCCGGATGCATCGGTTGTCGGGCAAGCTGGCGCCGACGCAGCGACCGCGCCTGAATCCGGCAAGGTCTTTTCCGTGCAACGTGGTCCCGGCCACGGCCCCGGACCACCGCCGCCGCCCGAACGGATGGTCGTTTCCATCCCGACAGGCACGGGCCAGTGGCTCAACGCGCGCGTCGGGATGGCGGAGCTGCCGTCGCTGCCCTGGGTCCCGATCTTTTCGGCGGGCATCGCGGTGGCGATGCTCATGCTCGCCGCGGTCTGGACGGCGCGGCGCGTCGCCGTGCCGTTGCAACGGCTTTCCGCAGCCGCGCGCGCGATGCGGCGAGGCGAGCCGGCGCCCGTGGTGCCCGAAACCGGACCTGCCGCCGTGCGCGACGCGACACGCTCGTTCAACGCGATGTCGCGACGGCTGATGGCGACGCTCGAAAGTCAGCGCGCGATGATGGTCGCCATCGCACACGATCTGCGAACGCCGATCGCGACGCTACGCCTGCGTGCCGAATTCGTGGAAGATCAAGAAGCGAAAGCGCGCCTGCTCGAAACGCTCAGCGAGATGCAAGGAATGACCGAGGCCGTTCTCGACGCCGCGCGCACCGGTCAAACCGGTGAGGCCGCGCGCACTGTCGATCTTTCCGCGCTCGCCGAGAGCCTCGTCGCCGACATGAGCGAGATCGGCGCCAACGCGACGTTCGTCGGCGAAACGCCGGTGCAGTGCGTGTGCCGGACGAGCGAAATCCGGCGCGCGCTGCGCAATCTGATCGAAAACGCGGTGCGCTACGGCAAGTGCGCGCGTGTCTCTGTGTGCGTCGCCGGCGACAACGCGGAGGTCACCGTCGACGACGATGGGCCGGGCATTCCCGACGGCGATCTCGAACGCGTGTTCGAGCCGTTCGCCCGCCTCGAAGGTTCCCGCAGCAAGGAGACCGGCGGCTACGGACTTGGCCTCTCCATCGCCCGCCTCATCGCGCGAAGTCACGGCGGCGACGTGAAACTCGAGAATCGGACAGAGGGCGGACTGCGCGCCACAATCAGCCTACCGCTGCACAGCTAGAGCAAAATTCCCGTGACGCCATCTTGAGCCGCGATAAGATCGTCCGCGAGCAAGCGACAGGACTTGGCGATGATCGACGAACAGATTGAGATTCCGACCGCGGACGGACGCGTCACGACATTCATCTCGCGCCCGGAGCGCGGCGGTCCCTTCCCCGCCGTCCTTTTCTATATGGATGCGCCAGGCATCCGCGAAGAGCTGCGCGACATGGCGCGCCGGATCGCGAGCGTCGGCTACTACGTGATGCTACCGAACCTCTACTATCGATCCGGAGCGATGGAACTGGGCAAGCTCCCGCCTGAGCCCGACGCGCCGGAGCGCAAACGCATGTACGCGCTCATGGAGTCCCTTTCCATTCCCAAAATCATGAGCGACACGGATGCCCTGATCGCCCATGCGGAGAAGAACGGCGCCGACACCACCAAGATCGGTTGCGTCGGCTATTGCATGAGCGGCCAGTACGCGATCAATGCCGCGGCGCGCTATCCCGACCGCGTGCGCGCCGCCGCTTCCATCTACGGCGTGCGCCTGCTCACCGAGGCCGCCGACAGTCCGCACAAGGTTGCGGCGAAAGCGAAGGGCGAGCTCTATTTCGCCTGCGCCGAAGTCGATCACTGGATGCCGATGGAGCAAGTCGAGCCTCTACGGCGAGAGCTGCGTGACGCCGACGCACGGGCCGAGGTCGAAGTTTATCCCGGCGTGCAACATGGCTTCGCCTTCCCCGCACGGCCGGTCTACGACAAACCGTCCGCGGAAAGGCATTGGGAGCGACTTTTCGCGCTCTTTCGCCGCAACCTCGGCTGACGGATACATACATCACTGCGGCAACGCCGCATATTTTCGCTACCTGAAGCGCAACCGGAGCCGACGCAGCTCGTTTGATACGAGTTGACTGCGTGGCACGCATTAGCGGTTGCCGTAAACATGGGAATTTCACGATGAGCCAAAGAAGCCTTGCGCAGGCGGTCGGTCTGTGCCTCACCGGAACGAGCCTATTGTTCTTGAGCCCGGTCGCGCTTGCCGCACCGGCACCGAACGGAAGCTATCAGCAAACTTGCCGAGATATTACAGCGAGGCATGAAAGGTTATCTGCAGAATGTCGAACACGGTCGGGCAATTGGATCAACACGACGCTCGACGACTACCGCGACTGCAGCGGCGATATCTCGAACCAAAACGGAAACTTGACTTGTGGCGGCCGAGACGACAACGACAGGAACGCGGACGATAACGGCGGCGACAACGACCACATGGCGCGTCCACCGCAAGGGTCCTACCGGGACAGCTGCCGCAACGTTCATGTCGACGACGAGGACCTCGTTGCAGAGTGCCGCACATGGGACGGCGAGTGGCATCGCACGACGCTCGAAGACTACCGGCGCTGCGGCGGCCACATCCGGAACAATAACGGTCGCCTTCGTTGCGAGCGCGGCGGGCGCGACGACAGCGACCACCACGGCGGCGAATGGAGGCCGCGCGGCAGTTATCAGGAGACCTGTCATCGAATCCGCGTCGACGACGGCGATCTGAGCGCCTATTGCCGGATGCGCTCCGGAGATTGGCGCCAGACCGATCTTGAGAACGTCCGTGATTGTCGGGGCGACATCTCCAACGACAACGGCCGGCTCGCCCGCGATCGCGGCGGGCGCCGGGGCCGGATCACGCTGTATCGACACGCGCGCTTCGGCGGCCGCAGCCGCACCTACACCGACGATCAGCCCTGGCTTGGCGATTTCGCCGACATGGCCTCGAGCGCCGACGTGCAGGGTGGACGCTGGCAGTTGTGTACGCGGCGCCACTACCGCGGACGCTGCGTGACGATCGACTCGGATGTCCGCAATTTCAACTCGCTGGGCATCAACGACCGCGTGGAGTCCCTACGACGCGCCCGCTGACCCCGTCTGATTTCAGCACTGGGCCCCGCGGGAGCAATCCTGCGGGGTTTCTTGTTTCAGCAGTCCGTCAGCTCCTTCGGCTCAGCGTTTCCACGTTTCGTTCACACGGTAGATCGCGGCGGCGGTCGGACTCGACAACTCCGCGGTGAGCATGCGCCGCCGTTTGAGCCGCCGGATCGCGTTTTGAACGGACGATTTCGAGAGTCCGGTGGCGCGGGCAATATCTTGCAAGCTGGCGCCGACGTTCGCGCGGCCCCGACCATGCGTTTGCCGCCAAAGCCAGAGATAGACGACGAAGGCCGAAGGCGCGCGGTCGTGGCCGATGAGATCGCGCATCAATATGTCGGTGATGTAGGCGTCGAGCCGAAGATCGCGGGCCATTCCTTACTATAGTAATTATTGGACCGCTTGAACAAGCCGCGGCGGCACAAGATAAGCGGCGCATACGGAGGGACGCATGATCACTCACCTCAAATTCGCCGCGATTCCGACACGCGACCAAGACCGCGCGCTCAAATTCTGGACGGAAAAGATCGGCTTCGAGCTGCAGACGGATCAGCCGATGGGACCGCAGCGCTGGATCGAGCTCTCAGTGCGCAATTCGAACACAGGTATCGTGCTGTTTACGCAAGAAGGCCAAGAGGATCGCATCGGCACGTTCTTCAACGGCTCGTTCGCGTGCGACGACGTGCAAGCGACGTACCGACAACTGAAAGCAAAGGGCGTCGAATTCGTCGGCGAACCGAAGAAAGAGCCGTGGGGCGAGTATGTGGTCTTCAAAGATCCCGACGGCAATCAGTTCGTGATGGGGAGCCGCTGAGCAAGCGGCTCAGCCGATCTTCGCAGGCTGCGTGTCGAGGATTTCGATCTCCGGCGACGCCGCCGCAAGCTTGCGCGCCGAGACCACGAAGTCGACCGACGCCTTGACTTTGAAATGCGCAGCGACCGCGTCGCGATCTTTCCATCTTTCGACAAAGACCAGGCGCAACGGATTCTCGCAGTCGACATGAATATTGTGCGCGAGGCATCCGGGTTCGGCCCGAGAGCGGCGGCTGTGCTCTATGCCGGCCTCTCGCAATGCGTCGAGAGTGTCAGGACGCGCGAGAATGCTGCCGGTAATCAAGATCATAGCTTCGTTCCTCGATTGATGCGCCGTCGACCAAACACAGTTGGCCGAACGCTAGCTTGAACTTGCACGAGATGCACGTGCGACGGGACACACGAGCAGCCGCGCCGCGACCGATCGCGCCTCAAGGCTTGCGGCCAAAGTAGATCGAAGTCGTGAGCGGGCGCTCGACCTTGCCGCCAAAATCGCGATCGACGAGCGCCGTAAGATCGCTCAAGAATTTTGCGCGGTCTTCGGACGGCAGATGGTGCACGACGGAGAACGAGCCATAGAGCGCGACGAGGCGTTCCGTCTCGAACGTGAAGGCCGTGTGCACGATCTCATGACCTATGCCGGTGAATCCGGCCGCCGCCAAGTCAGCCGTGCGTTCTTGGACATTCAGCGCAAAGAACGGCGCGCCGCCCGTACCGCGCGAAGGGCTGTCGGGCGTCACGTCGAACAGATGGCGCGTGGCGCGATCGAAGTCGGTTCGAATTTCCGGATTGCCGTAGGTATTCCAGCACATCGTCCACCAGCCGCCCGGCCGCAGCAATCGATGCGCCTTGGCGAGCGACGGCGCCTGATCGAGCCAATGGAAGGCCGTCGCCGACACGCCGAGGTCGAAGGCGCCGTCGTCCAGCTTGACGTCTTCAAACGTTGCGTTGACGATTTCCAGAGCCGCATGTGGCGTCGTGTTCTGCAACTGCGTGGCCATGCGTGCGTCAGGCTCGATCGCGACAAGCGGGCCTGCGCCGAACTCGAGCAAGCGGCGCGTCGCGATCCCGGTGCCCGCACCGACCTCGAACGTGCGGCAGCCCGGCTTCAGGCCGCACTCGCGCCGCAAGAGGTCGAACAGCGCCTCCGGATAAGGCGGCCGCGCCCAATCGTATCTGGCCGCCTCGACGCCAAAAGTGCTGCGTCCGGCGCTGCGCTCAACTACCTTGACCATCGATCGTCGTTCCCGAAGAGGCACCGATGCCGAAGACACCGTCGAGCGAAGACTATCTCAAAGCCGTCACGATCGGCGAGCCCAAGCGGCTGACGGGCAAGATCGAGCTATGCGACTACGATCCGCAATGGCCGGCTCTCTTCGCGCGAGAGGAGGTGCGGATTCGTGCGGCGCTGGGCGAACGTGCGCTACGAGTCGAACACGCGGGCTCGACGTCCGTGCCCGGGCTCGCGGCAAAACCGATCATCGACATCGTGCTTGTTGTCGCCGACGCGGCGGACGAAACACGCTACGTGCCGCCGCTCGAAGCGAAGGGCTATGTCTTGCGCATCCGCGAGCCCGACTGGTTCGAACACCGCTTGCTCAAAGGACCCGACACGGACGTTAACTTGCACGTCTTCGGTCAAGGCTGCACGGAGATCGATCGGATGTTGCGCTTTCGCGATTGGCTACGCACGCATCCGCAGGACCGCGATCTTTATGCGGCGACGAAGCGCGATCTTGCGAAACACGATTGGGCGTTCACGCAGAACTACGCGGACGCAAAGAGCAAGGTCGTGGAGGAGATCATGGCGCGTGCGCTGGCGGAGGATTGAGCGATGGCCAAACAGTTCAAGCATCTCGAGCCCGAACATCGCGAATTTATTTCGCGCCAATCGGTCTTCTTCACAGCTTCCGCCGCGCCGACGGGTCACATCAACTTGTCGCCGAAGGGCCTGCACGGGTTGCGCGTGCTCGACGCGAACACCGTTGTCTATCTCGATCTAACCGGCAGCGGCAACGAAACGGCGGCGCACATCCGTATCGACGGGCGGCTGACGCTAATGTTCTGCGCGTTCGAAGGTCCGCCGCTCATTCTTCGCATCTACGGTCGAGGGCACACGATCGCGCGCGGAACCAGCGCGTATAAGAGTCTGCTCGCCGGTGCGTTCGACATCGAAGAGCCGGTCGGCGCGCGGCAAATCACGCGCGTCGATATCGATTTGGTGCAAACATCTTGCGGCTACGGCGTACCGTTGTTGCATTATCAAGGTCAGCGGCCGTCGTTGGACAACTGGGCGAAATCCAAGGGCGAGGAAGGTCTTAAGCAATATCGCCGCGAAAAGAACACGGTGAGCATCGACGGCTTCGCGACTGGATTAACGCCGGAAGATTGACGCAACTCGCACCATCAACCGAAATTGTCCGATTGCGGAACCGATTTACAGATTGTTCAAGAACACCTTGCTATTGGGGGCGTGGCGTTCCAAATATGGCCCCCTCGGGCGGAGGGAAGTGAGGAACAAAAGATGAAGCGGTATGCGTTGTGCCTGGCGTTGGTTTCCTTCGGGTTCGGATCGCTCGCACTGCCGGCATCGGCGGTGGCGGCAAGCACCGAGGTGAAGAAGGCCTGCGAGAAGCAGTGGGAAGAGGAGAAAAAGGCCAACACGATCCCGCGCGGCATGTCGCATGAAAAGTATATGAGAGAATGTACGACGAATTATGCGTCGAACACGAGGCCGCCTGCCAGCCAGAAGCCGCAAGATCAGCAGACCACGCCCTCGCCGGCCGCATGGCCGCCGGTTCCCGGCCAATAGACGATAGAGATTATTGAGCAGCCGTCACTGCCGCCAAGTCCGGCGGCAGATGGGCGTTCTTGAGTGGCAGGTACGGATTCAAGGCCTTGCCGCGCCACCATTGATGCGCCGCGCTTGCACGCAGTATCTCGAAATGGAGGTGCGGCGTCGTCGCGTTGCCGGTCGAGCCGACATACGCGATCAGCTGGCCCTGGAGCACGTGATCGCCTTCTTTGAGGCCGGCCGCATAAGCCGATAGGTGCGCGTAGTAAAAGATGGCGCGCCCCGCTTCATCGAATTCGTAGATCGTGATGCCGCCACGCTTCGACTTGAAGAACTTGGCGATGGTTCCTTCGGCGGTAGCGCGTACCGGCGTGCCCAAGCGCGCCATGATATCGATGCCTTCGTGCTTACGGCCATGGCTGCGCGCGGCACCCCAGGTGTCGACGAGCTGACTCTCGGTCACGCCGTCGACCGGGATGATCAACTCGCGCGGCAAGACGCCAGGCAAGCGGATCTCAGGCACGCGCCGGGGAAGCACGCTCGCGACGGCGGTGCTGATCAAGAACGCCGCAACCGACACCGCGATAAAGCTCTTATGCAGAAGGCCCAACAGACGCACTCCACCCAATCTCAAGCCGGCAAAGTAGACGAGACGCCACCCGCGCCGAACCACTGCGACTCAGTTGTATTTTGGCGAAGGTCACAACTTGGGGAAGTCTGCACCGGTCACAAAAGGCCGTGTCGGCGGGATTTGGTGCTCCGGAAGAGCATGCCGCCTTGACTGTCGGAGCACGCAAGCCTTTGATCCGCCTAGAAAAGCGCCCGGAGTCTCAAAGGCGCGGGGAATGGTGGAGTAAATCGTCCATGACTCAGATGACGGCGCGGGCACTCCTGCTCGCCACGACGGCTGCAACCGCGTTGACGAGCGCCGCGTTTGCGGCACCGGAATTGGTGACGAATGGCGATTTCGAGACCGGCGATCTGACGGGGTGGTCGGCGTCATGCTCTTTGCCCGCCAACATCAACGGCTTTTGCGATGCGTACGCGGGCCAGGGTAATCCCGGCTACGCTTTCGTGGGCTTTGACAATCTCTCCGTTGGAACGCTGTCGCAGACCATTTCGGGCACGCCTGGTATCTATCAAATCGGATTCGACTACAGAATAAGCAGTGTCTCCGCAAGCAACGCACTTTCGATGCAATTCGGCGCCGCCGATACCGGCACCCTGGCGCAACCGATTTCTTTTCAATCAACCTCGTTCGTGTACGCAGCCGGATCGGCTGATCCTGTCTTGAATTTTTCCTTTCAGACCGCCGATGGGACCGGCGCGTTCCGGATCGACAATGTTTCTGTGATCCAGATCGACGACGGCAACGGCAACAATATCGGTGCCGCGTCGCAGACGGTCGCAAGCCAGATGTCGCGCGAGTTCATGGACCGCGTCTTCGACCGCTTCGGCCGTTCCGGATCGCCGATGGAAACGGCGAGCGCCGGCGAGGTCATGATCGCTTCCGCCGACGGCATGACCTATGTCAACGGCCCCGGCAACTACCGCGCCTTCATCAACTTCTACGGCGATCACGCCCAATGGGATCAAGGCGACGTCCACGGCCGGCGCTACGGCGTGATGCTCGGCGCCGAATGGGCGCCCTCCTCAGAGTTCGATCTCGGCATCGCCTTCGCCGCCGGCACCAGCTTCTTCCGGACCGCCACACCGTTCACGCTCAATCACGGCAACGCCGACGAACG